>JFHF01000009.1 GCA_000648925.1 Caballeronia jiangsuensis | reverse complement strand
CCGAATACGCCACATACCATCAGACGCACAGCAGGATCACGTCCAGTGGATAATGCAGCCGCTTTAATACCTTGCCAATGCCAGCAGGCAGCGTCTTGCGCGGCGTCTTTGTCTTTGCCATCGTGCTCGTCATGCGTTACGGTCTGACAGATTCTACTTGACCGCGTTAGCGCGACAGAACCGTTTATCCTGCCACCCAGATCCAGACCTGCATCGTGCATCTGATCCGCAATTTGCTGAGTCTGGCGACCTGGAAAGATCGCAAGCCGCTGGTGGGCGCCATCAAGCCGATCTACCAGGCGGCCACAGCCGAGGCGGCCGTGGCGCTCGACGCTTTTGCGCAAACCGAGCGGGGCCGCAAATTCGCCCTTCCCGACGCCTGCAAACGCTTATGGTACAAGGCTTTTGCCGACTTGCTCTCGCACCGACCGATTTTTACCCTCGACGCGTACTTTTTGCCAGCGAACCACACGCGATCGCCCGCTGCCCCTCGCTCTCTTGCTGCGACGCTTCATCGAACGATTCGCGACCATTCAGGATTCACGGCGCTTCCAGCGTAACTGGCACTAGCCCGCCCATCTGCGCACCGAGCCGCCCCTGTTTCCGTGGATCAGGCTCGCAGGACGATGGATCGAGCACGCCGGATTCGCTCCCGGGCAGCGCGTGAGAGTCGCCGTCGAGCACGGCAAGCTCACCATCACCTGCGAGTAAGAACACCAAGGGCCGCGTTTGCGGCCCTTGAGCTATTCAAGCTTGCATCAGTTCGGACTATCCCGCTTTAGCAGCTTTTTCTGACATTGCTGTAAGCAATATTCGCATCGCTGCCGCGGGCTCTATTGAACCTCCCTCAATCTCCAAAAAATGCAGCTTATCTCCTTGTTTGATAGCAATGTCCCGCAACAACTCCTGATTGCTTCCATCGATGATCCCCAATCTAGAACCAATAATTTTTACGAAGTCAGTCTCATACTTCATATGCGGATTGAACAAACCCATCGTTGCGAGTTCACTACGGCCCTTCTCATCCAGTAGAGTCAGTCCGAATTCAACACCAGCATCCAACGTTGTTGGGAGATTTCCTTTCATAATCGATTATCTCTGAATGAATCTATACTGAAGGCCAGACGCCTGGGTAGCGAATCGAGCCCACATTTCATTAGCCAAGAATCCCTTGTATTGGACTCCTTGCAAGCCGCTTGGAACGGTCAATGAACCACTACGAATATCCGTCATGATTCCACGCCCGATTTCACCGGTCTGAGCATGAAGGTAACCATACGCGCCGGCGTAATCTCCGCGATAGGCTGACGCAAAGGTTCCATCAAACGCAAGCTCATAAGTTCCACCTGCAGTCGAAGCTCGGATACCCCTTGCTCCACTTGATACGGCTCCCGCCATGTCTTCAAGACCTAGCGTTAAACCACTCGGATGATTGTGTGTAATCCAATTTCCCGCAGCCATATCCCACTGTGCAGAATCAAATCGGAAGCTTGAATCCAATTGCCCATAGGGCTGACGAGCAACCGTCAGTATATTGCCGAATTCAGAATCGACGATAAAACCTACCTCCCGAGTTGCCCCTCCAAATCTAGACTCTATGCGACTCATTGTTTCTAGTGCACTATTTTGGAACGTCGGGCTCTTCTCCACGACATAGGAGATCGCCCCCATTTGAGCTAAACCCGTCTCAAACATATCAGCCAGTTTCGGCCCGAAGATCGCAACGCCGCGTTCAAGCGCTGCTCCACCGAGAGCCATTGTTGGCCCTGCAAGTTCTGGCGCAGCGAACAACGCCGCATCCATCGCAGATCCACCAAATACGTACGCTGCACCGGCCGTGTCCTGCCGATAAAGCCCGTTCACTGCCGCAAGCGGGGGCAGTGAACTCACGCTTCCTGTTATAGCACTGCCGACGTCGTTGAGTATCGTGTCACCAAGGTGGCCAGCATCATACGCATTCGTGTAGTGTTGGCCAATCGCAGTGGCCGTATCTACAGGATGTGTCACGGCATTCCACACGCCGCTCGCCATCGCAGCGCCACGGTCGTACATGCCCTCCGCGAACTGACCAACCGGATTGAACGCTTTGAACGACTCCCATCCGCTCAAAGGACGCACCGTGCCCATCACAGGTATGTCGATCGGGGGCAACTCGCGTACCGTGATCTGCGGATACGGCACTGCGCGCGCATCTACGCCCCGCGTGTACGGCGAATACGGATCGCTAACAAGCGATGCACCGCTATCGCCCGCTAACAGCCCTCGCGCCTGCGCTGGCGTCAGACCCAAACTCGTCGCTGTCGCATCGAACGAGGCTGCATCAGCAGGGATAAACTGCGGGTTAGCACTGTTGCCGTTGATGATCTGCTCGGTCTTAGCTCTTGCCACGTCCTCCGAACGCTGCGCCATCTGCGCCGTCACCATCGCACCGATCGTGTCGCCAACGATTCCCGCCGCATCCCGTTGAAGGCTGCCGCAACGCACGAGCGTGCTCGCAGTGCCCGCCGCCAAACTAGACGCCATCGCACCAGTGTATGGTACCTCGCCCAGCCGTGTCTGACCAACACCATAGCCCACGCCTGACGCGATCACAGATGCAGCCAGTCCTTTCCAGTCGAATCCGTGCTGCATTCCCAGCGCGATCTCCATCCCTTGCGTCGCAACAGATCGGGCCCCGCCTGCCGCCACCGCGCCCCACATGCTTTCGGAGCCGGACGAACCTGCGGCGCTGCCTCCCGCAGCACCAGCACCGCCTATTCCGATGCCCACTCCAGCCGTCACACCTGCTGCAACGGCGGCCACACCCATCTGCCCGAAACTGAAGCTTCCCTGCTGCCCCGCTGAGATAAGAATGCCTTGGCTCGCCGCCGATCCAGCGGCCGCACCAACTATTACTCCACCGACACCGCCCGCGGCTTCCGCTGCCCCCATTGACATTCCCAAGCCCTCCAATGCTTCGGCCAGCACAGGTGAAGCTGCTCCTTCCGTCACGACTGTCACGACGACTGCGACAATAACCGCCACCACGACCACGAAGATCGATCCGCAACTATTGCCCGAGTGCCGACTCATGTTAAGCGGCGCGATGACGAGCTCGCGCGCTTGAGGCGGCGGCTCAAGCAGCGTGGGCCGCGTATCGCCTATCGCCTTCCCGGCGTCGTAAGGTTTGAACGTCGTCGCAGAGTTGTGAATGTTCTCGACCTTGTTCGGAATACTCAACACACTTCCGGGCGTCAACACGTCTGACGCGCTCAACCCATTCGCGTCCGCTATTACGTACCACAACGTTGCATCGCCGTAATAGGCGGCAGCCAGACCCCGCAAAGTATCTCCTGCCTTAACCGTGTAGCGACCCGGCGCACTCCCCGGATACAAGCTGTTAATCGGCTGATAGTTCACATCGAAGTCGGCCGAATTTGCCGGCTTGAAACGCTTGTAGCGATCGTCTAGCCCGATCTGGCTAACGCCGGCGGTTGCCATTTGCTTGACGTAGTCAATCCGGTCGACACCGTCATTGCCAACGTTGCCAATCTGATTGTCGGCAAAGTAGTAATAGGCGTGCGAGGCTCGCGCAGCGCCTCCATAGCTGAGCTCATCGCGTTGCAAAACGTGACCATCCGCGTCCGTCCAATAGCTGAATGAACGATTCCCCGACGCGTCGAACGCGCTCTTCAAATGGCCGTTGACATCGTAGGTAAGCTGAGAAAAACCCGGAGACCAACTCGCGATCTGTTGATTCGACGCCTGTGCTTTTACTTCCTTTTGTTTTGCCGCATCCCACCACTCATAGGTGTAGGTAGTGCGCATGGTCGTCGGCTCACCATATGTCTGAGCTGCGGCAATCGTGCCATCGGTCATCAGCTCGTAGCGCGTGCCGACCTTCTTTTGATTGTCGTACTCGTCCAGCAGGAGGTTGTCCCCATCCCACGTTCGAGTGAGCGAGCTCGTCGCCGCCCCACTCGGGTTCCATTCCCCATAGACCGTAACGCGACCCGCTAAGTCGTTGGTGCGGCGTGCACGCAATATGTTGTTGATGAGCGTATCCGTGAGCAAGCCGTTTGCGTCGTACAGGTAGCTTTCCGTATGACCATCAGAGGCGTAGGTCGCCTGACGTCGCTGACCTGCCAAGTCGTACATGAGCGCCACCCCGTCGCCAGAGGTGCCCGCGCACACCCAGGTAGTCGTATCGGTTGCACTGGTGCCGCGACGGCCGTCCTTGAGCATGCCCATCGTCACGGTGAACCGGTTCATCGCGTCGTACTGGTACCAATAGTCCTGATTCGCCTTCGCGCCCGTCATTCCGTCGTTGTATTGAGCCGACATATGAATGCGGTTGCCCACAGCGTCATACTCGTATTGGATCGTGTACCTCGGATCTTTCACCAGCACCAGTCGGTTCAGCGCGTCGTACGTCGCCTCCGACTGCTGGAACGCGTACGCGCCGACGGTCGAGGCGTATCCCTCGAACGTTCGATTGCCATTCCGATCGTATTCGAAACGCGCGTCAGTCTTCACCCCCGCGTCCAAGATCCTTCGAATCAATCCGTTCGCGTAATACTCATAGGTGATGTTCTGCCCAGCCGTCGACGTCTGCTTCGCTATCAAGCCCGCATAGTTGTACGCATAGGTATAGACGTGACCTCCGAGATCGGTGTGATTGACCGTCCGGCCGTAGGCGTCGAGCACGTCAACCACAGTGCGTCCGTTGGCGTCCCGTGTCGTGACCGCCCAACCAGAGTCCTTCGCGATATAGGTGTATGTGGTGATGCGACCGGCGGCACTTGTCGTCTGCGTTACTCGGCTTTCATAGTCGTAGTACGTCCGGTCACGCAATCCCAACGAGTTGATATGGGCTACGCGATGACCGAGGCTGTCCAATTCGTATCGATCGACGCTGCGTTGACCATTCGACAGTTGCGGCCGATCGATCTCGATGAGATTTCCGACGCGGTCGTAAGTGTAGTCGGTGCGACGCGAAGTATTTCCGTCGACCTGCTCCACCATGATCCTGTTGTTGCCGAACTCATCATACGACATCGCGTGCGTACCACCGTCTGCCTGTCCGCTAGTACGAATGCCCTGCCATTCCGTGGCAATCGCGGGTGCGTCAAGGCCATAGTTCCAGACTTGCGAGTTCAGATTTCCGTTTGCGTCGCGTACTCCAATGACGTTGCCCGTCCGGTCATAGAAGTAATGAGTCTCAGGGGCCATCGACGTTACGTAGCCGTTAGCCAGCGTCACAATCGTCAATGGATCCGCTTTGCTAGTCAGGTACCCTTTCGTGTTGTAGGAAAGGGTCGTGACGTTGCCGTTGCCGTCGGTCTCGCTCGACACCTCGCCGAAGGCATTGTGTGTCTGACTGCGATGAACCGTGATGTCAGTCTGATTCAGCCCGCCAATGACCCATTTGATCTGGGAACTCTCTTGCGGACTCGCCATCCGGAACGTTCCGTTTATCTTGGCGAGAAATTCGCTTTCGGCACCCGCATAACTACCCTTGTACGGGCCGTTAAATACTTTGTAGTAGTACTCGTATTCGACGGAAGGATCAAGAGATCCACACTCATCCCATGTCCACGTGCCATTCTGATTTTGATGCAGGCTGTATCCTGATCCGTATGGACCGCCAACGACCGCCTTGAAATCGCCCGTGCTTCCCTTCGGACGATAATAAAGCGTCATCTTGTTTACATTCGGAACGTCAGGAGTGAATGTAATCGAGTGATTCGGGGTCTGGCTATGCATCGCGACAATTGGCTGGCCGGTTGCCCCCAAGGTGATGGAGCACGTTCCCTGATAGACTACCGCGCCATCCTGAGACTTCAGCGTCAACTTGACAGTCCACGTCTTGTTGGCGGTATCGGGAAAGGCGGGTGCGTTCCAGACAACCGTGGAGTAGTCTGTGGAACTGAATCCTGAACTGGATATGGACGCCGCAACATAGGTGGACCCGGACCCGTTCTGAACGGCGCCGTTGTACGCCTGTGGCGATGAGTATTCCAGAATCCTCCCATAAAAAATGTTCTCCGGCAGATTTCGGAAGACGACATAACGTGTCGTATCTCCCGTCTGGTATCGGGGAGACACGCCTGCGGCAGAACTTGTGTTTGCATTGCCTGTGACCGTGTCGAGAGCCGCGCCTTTGCTGTCCTTTAGCGTAATCAGGAACTCGTAGCTGCCGGACGCGAGTCCGCGCGTATCCCATCTGAATGCCCCGGTCGCTCCAAGAGACGCAAGAATCCCCGTCGAGTAGGAGCCAGTCGATCCCTTCACGCGATACTGTACGGAAGCTTGGGAGATGCGGGCGCCCGATTTTGAGAGAAGGTCGTACATATCGATGAAGCCTTGTTGAACCACAAAGGTCCCAATGGCATTCGCACTATACGCACTGTTATCGAAGTAGGTGATTCCGCTCGTGACCGATCCGCCAGGCATACTGACATTGAAACTGGATCGCTGAAGCACGGCTCCGTTCGACTGGACAGAGACAAACACCATCTCATAGTTACCCGCCGAAAGCCCTGACAGGTCCGCGCCCGGCGTACCGACACCAGGATAATTCGTCACCGGAACTGTCTGGAAAGCACCTGTCGATCCTTTGACACGAAAGTAAAGCGTGTTGACGCTGGATGTGGTGAGGGCAATGTTATTGAGCGAGATCCATGCGGCTGGCCCAAATGAGCCAGTTCGAGTGGATGAAAAGCTGGAAAACGGTGATGCGTCTGCAGGCATATCCAGCGATCCGTTGAGCGTCGCCACGCAGATTTCCTGTCCCGTACTTTTGATACGAATGTAAATGCGCGTCGTATAGGCGAGCGCCCCTCCGTGGCCAACCTGGTTCTTTAGTTGGATTGGCACCCGAGCGCTAATCGATGATGGATCACTCTCCGACGAGTAATATTCTAAGCGCCCCGTCGAAGGGGCCACTCCGATCACAGGGCTATCCACCAATCCAAGGGACTGTACATCGACGCCGGACGCGGAATAGTCTATGGTCGCATGCGTATCGAACGCGCCGTACAAACCTCGCAGAGAAGCTGCCGCTGGCAACTCAAGGATGAAACCTCCCTTGAACCCGCTGCCGGTATAGGGAGCGGAATAGTTCCCATACAGTGAGAAAGTGGACTTAACCTGCATTCCGCCAAAGAACGCTGTGGTTCCAACCGACAGTGCAGGGTTCGGACTTCCCACTCCGGTATTGGGCGCGAGTAGTCCTCCGCCAACGGAAACCGGAATATCCGAGGCTCCCACGATCGCTATTTTCGTCGCGCTCAACCCCATGTGATTCGCGGACGAACTCATGGTCGGTTGAATGACATCCACAACGAAGTTGCGTTTGTCATACTGCGTGAAGGTTTGCGAAATGTCAGAGTAGCCGAAGATCTGATCAATGGTCAGGCCTTTCAGGTCTCTCGTCTGCGACTCCATCTTTAGCGTCGCATTGCCATTTGCATCGTAGACGTATGCATGTGTAATGCCACGATCGACATTACTCTTGATCACCCGGCCCATACCGTCGTACTCGGCGAAATATGGCAAGTCGGTACCGTTCGGCATTCCCTGAGCGACCACTTCGCCATACGCGTTATACCGCGTCTGCGTCTGTGGACCATTGTTCCCGTTTGAGACTGTCCAACGTGCCGTCTGATGGCCTGCTGAGTCGTAGGTGAAGTTATTGGACTCGTTAATGACCTTGCCGTCAGCATCGGCACGTTGGAAAGTGCTCAGGGTGACGTTGCCCATGGCATCGTGCCCGAAGGCCGTGGTGACGCCATTGGCATTGGTCGATGACGTAATCATCCCCCTAGTGTTGTAGGCGTAGATCGTTACATGGTCGTTTGCTGCATTGCCGTCCGCACTGCACTTGGTTTCGCGAATCAGATTGCCGAGGCCGTCGCGCACGTGCGTCGTCTTGATCCGTACTTGCCGACCAAGGTAATCGGTGAATGCTGGCAGTTGCTCGGACGTCTCGCGGCCGATCTGGTCGTAGGTCCAGTCATACTGACTTCCGTTGGCATCTACACGGCGAAGCAGATGCCCCTCTCCGTCATAGGTGTAACTGTTGATCGCCGAGCCGGTCAACTCAGTGACGCGCCCGTTGGAGTCGATACTCGCATATCGCACGTTGAGCCGCGAATCGCTGGTCAAGCGTCCGTTGCGATCGTATGTGTAGTCCGTCGTTCGGTCGTCCGCCCCCGTCGGCCATTTGGAGATCAATTCCAGAGGCTCCGCACTCGCGTCCGGTTTCGCAACGCCGCGCGCAGCAAATCTCACCTCGCGTATAACGTGGCCCATGGCGTCTCGCTGCCACGAGACAGCGTACCCTTCCGGATCGATCTGAAGGATCTTCTGGCCGGTGCGGTCATAGTAGGTGTATGTGGAATTGTTATTGCCGTCTACGGTAACTGCGGCATGACCCAGCGCGTCATAGTGAACTGACGAAACGATGTCCTGTACACCGTACTCATATTGAGGAGGTTTTGCGTCGATGTTATACCGGCCTACGGCGATGTTCAGAACGCGAGTTTCCACGAGTTGGTTGTTCGCGTCGTAGGCGAATCTGGTTTCACGTGCGTTCGTGAGGTTCTTCGGCGACGGCGGAGTCAGGTCCATCGATCCACTGACAGCATCACCGTACATTTTTTTGTGTCATAACATTTCCCGCGGCGTCGAAGTCCCAGCGCGTCATCGTTCCAAGAACATTGACTTCCGCAATCTTCCGTCCAGCGGCATCGTAATACCAATATTCGGTTTTTCCGCTCGCGTTTGTGTGGCTGGTGAGATTGCCACGGACATCGTATGTATATTGATCAGTAGGACTGTTTGACGTCCATGACCCACTGCTCGAAGAATAGGTCTGAATCGCCTCCGGTACGACTTTCACCCGACGATCGAGCAGGTCAAACTGGTATTGAGTGATGCGCTGTTCCGCCAGTCCAGCAGCCTCTGTCATCTTCACGCGATTGCCACGTGCATCGTATTCGTACCGATTCACGACCATCTTTTCACTCGATGTGATCGGCAGCGATTCGGAGAGCACTAGGCCGCGACGATCGTATGTGTACGATGTCAAACCGCCGATTTTGTTTGTATGGCTCGTCTTGTTTCCAAGACCGTCATACGCCCATCTCTCCGTGTTGTTTTCGGCATCCACAGATACGACGAGCCGGTCGAGCGCATCGTACTCCAGTCTCGTCACGGCATCTCTGGCGGGCGCTGCGACGGGATTGATCGCAGAAGCATCCATGTTGATGCTAGTCGCCCCGGCATATGCATTCGCATACTGAGTGACTTTAATCGGCTTTCCGCTCGGGCTGAACTCTGTACGCACCACGTAGTTAAGCGCATTTACCACGACCGTACAACGATTGAGTTGGTCGAAGAAAAAGAGTGTGCTGTTACCGAGCGGGTCAGTCAGTCTGACCGCGTTGCCGAACGCGTCATAACTTGTGGAAGTGACATGCCCCAGCGCATCAATGACCCGAATCTGGTTTCCCTGTGCATCGTATTCGTAGCTCATCGAATAGCTCTGACGCAGAAATTCCTTGTCTGCATCAGTCAATCCAGACGCGAGCTTGCCTTGCTTTGTACTATCGATGACACCCAGAAGCTTTCTCTGCGAGATCGCCCAATCGGCGTTCGACGTAGTCAGCGCTTCCGCGCGCGGATCGACGACACGGGTAAGTCGCCCCATTGCGTCATACTCGTAACGCGTGATCGATGCACTGGATGTGTTGTAAGCCCGAGTTTCATCCAGCATTCGACCAGCTGCATCATAAGACCGGTGAACCGCCGTTCGTGCTTGCGTATTCTGATAGGCGATCCACGTCACGATAGCGTGGCCCAGTGAATCGAGTTCGAAATGCGTGACGTTATTCAGTCCGTCTATTACATCGGTGATTCGTCCGGCTTGGTCGTAGCGCGTCTCGACAACAGAGGCCGAATTGGGAATATCAACCGGTAGTAAGTTCTTCAGCGTCGCATTCGTCGCGCTTCGCGCGTTAGCATACGATTCCGCATAGCGGATAAATTTCAGAATTCTTCCCGCGGCATCGTAACGCTTCTCCGTGACATATCCTTCTGCGTCCACGACGTATACTGGGCGACCAACGGCGTCAAAGAATGTCGTCGTTGTTTGATCTGTCGAGGTCGATTGCGCCGCTACCGCCCACGTCTCCAGCTCGGCCTGCGTTCGGCTTCCAGCAGTTGTGTATCGGGTCGTGAAGCTTGTCTGCTCGACACGATTACCCGCTTCGTCGTAACGGTTACGCGTGACGAACCCTGAAGCATCAATTACGAACACAAGGCGATTCGCTGTGTCATAGACTAGCCGCACGGTCCGGTCGCCGGCATGCATGGCGCCGCTCTGCGCCTGTAATGCGTTCGAAATTGCTTTGACGTCGGGCGCACTGCTGAGCGCAATGGCCGTCGCATACGCCGTGCGCGAGATGACGCTGCCGTTCGCGTCGCAAATCTGCTCGGTGACGTAGCCCAAGGCATCGATGGTAAAGCGCAGGCGACCATCGGAGTCGTAAGCGTACCGGTTCACCTCATCGCGCTGCGACCACTCTGAGACACTGGCGGCAATCTCGACATCACTCGGTGCCGGTGACAAGCCGCTCAACGACACCGGCGTCGCAAACCGCTTCTGCAACGTGAGCCTGCCTTCCTTGTCATACATCGACTCAACAGCCGCGCCAGTCGGACCGACCGACCAGATTTGCCGCCCTTGTGCGTCATAGGCATAGCGAGTCACGCCACCCGCTGCATCCGTCACGCCGACGACGTTGCCGTTGGCATCGTAGGCGTACGTCGTCGTCAGTTTCAGTCCCGCCGGATCGACCGTCGATGAGACAAGGCGTCCGAGGTTGTCGTAGATCTTTTGCGTGACCCGAGACGATGCCGTTCCCGCGCCTTCGGTGACCGTCACCACCCGTCCCGCACTGTCATACGCGAACTCGGTGCGCAGTTTCGATTTAGCCGCATCGGCGGTGACCGACACGGCTCGTCCGTCGAGGTCATATTGCGTCTGCGTCACCATGCCGGACGGGTCGGTCGTGCACACCAGCGCGCCCTTTGCATCGTATTCGTAGCGGGTCACGAGCGCCAGGCCGCAGGGATCGACCGTGCGTGTGAGCATGCGACCGACCGCGTCGTAGGAGAACGCTGTCTTCACGCCGCGCGCGTCCGTGGTCTCGATCAGGTGGCCTGTGTGGTCAAACGCCTGTTTCGTGGTTGCAGCGGGGCTCTCCGTCTGGATCAGATTGCCATCAAGATCGTAGGTATAGGAAGTCGAATTTCCCCGACCGTCCGTGATTCGGATGATCTGCCCGCTTTCGTTGTAGGTCGTAACCGTGCGAAGGCCTTCGGGTGTCGTCATACTCAGTTGACGATCCGTAGCGCTGTAGGCGTACTTTGTGGTGTTGTCCGTGCGGTCCGTCAGAGTGAGCAGATGGCCGAACGCGTCGTACGTCATCGTCGTCGTACTCGCCATTGCGTCTGTCACAACCACGACGTTGCCGTTGCGGTCATAGTCGGTACGTCGGCTCGCGCCGTTCGCGTCGATCGTTTGCACGACACGTCCGAATGCATCGTGAATCGCGCGTGTCATGACTTTCAGGCCGTTGGCGTCGCTCACCTGCTGCACCAAACGACCCGTGCGATCGTAAGCGAACGTGGTCGCAGTACGCACGCCGGCGCCTACGTCCTCCGTTTTGGACGCGATCTCTCCAAACGCATCGTACGAATAGTCCGTGCGGGCCCCCATCGCATCGTCGCGGCTCGACAAACGACCCATCGAACTGTAGCTGAAGGATGTGCGCGATGCTTGTCCATCAGCCCCCAACGCAGTGAAGATCTGCGACAACGAATCCGTCAGTTTTCCGCCGGTCAGGTTCGACAGGACACCTGCATCGAGTCGAGTCGAATACACCGTTGATTGCATTACGTCACCAAAGGCGTCATAAGCGTAGTGCGTCACCCCGCCCAACGCATTGACGACGGCGCCCAGACGGCCCGCGTCATCGTAGTAATACCGCGTGACACGACCGTTTGCATCAGTCATCGACGTGCGCACGCCTGCCGCGTCATAGGCATAACACACGCCCCACTTGTTCCATACGTCGTCGACCTGTGCCTGGGAAGGATTCACTCCCAGGGCTGACAGCGCGGCGCTGCCTTCGCCAGTGAGCTGACCGGTCAGACGCCCTTGTGCATCGTATCGATAAGTTTGGGTACGATCGCCGGTTGTTTCGCTCGTCAACCGCCCCTGTTTGTCATAGGTGTAGCGATCCGTGCGCCTTCCTGTGACATCGTAGGTCGCGCGCTCGACGACCCGTCCCACCGAGTCATAGGCGTAGATCGTGCGCTCTGTCTGAGTGTCCGTCGCAAGCGAGGAAAGCAGCGACGCCGCATCGGCCGCAAAACGCACCCCGATTTGTGGCGGATTGCCGTCGAACGTGACTGTGTTCGTGACGATGGGCGTGAAAGCGCGCTCACCGAAGGACATCGCTCCGAAGGTGACGGGATTTGTTTTCACGCTCCGAAACTCGATCGTATGGCTCGCAAGCGGTATGGCGTTGTTCGCCATCACCGTGTACGACCCGCTCGGAGAGCTTAGGCTCAGGCCCACGGCCTTGACGCCATCGATCCAGATGTCGAAGGTAGCGCCCGTTTTCCCCGTCGCCATAAATGTAACGGGCACGAGTTGCGGCCGACTGAGCATGCCAGGATCGATGCGCGCGCCGCGCACTCTTTCGATGACGTTGCCGCGGTCGTCGTAGCGATAGCGCGTGACATATCCTTCGGCGTCGACTTGAGCGGCGAGCAGACCTCGCGAGTCGTAGACGAAGCGCTCAGACATGTCCTGCGCGCTACCTACGGGAATGAGCGTTCGGAAATCGACGCCATCGCGTGTTTGAACGTCGATCGCCTTGGCATAGCGAACCGTTTCCGTGCGCTTACCTGCCCCGTTGTAGCGATATTCGGTGACACTGCCTTCGGCGTCGACTTCGCCTTGGAGAAGACCATCACGGTCGTAGTAGTAGTTGGTGACCCGGTCGCGCGTGCCGTCGATTTGCGGGAAGCTGTCGCTCTGCAGGCTAGCGCCGGATAGCTCGGCGACGTCCACCCGATTGGCAAACGTCGCTTTCCTGATGACATTGCCACGGGTGTCATAGGTATATTTCACGGCCGTTCCATCAGAGTCGATGGTGCCAATCACCCATCCGCTTTCGTTGTGCACTAGCCATTGCTTCCGATCAACGGCAGTAGCTTTGGGCCGAAGTCCCGAGTTTTCGAGCGTCAGCGCAACACCTGACGGCAGCCGCTCGATCGGTTTCCCAGCGCCGTCCACGAGCGCGCTCGTTTGAGCACCATTAAGACGGGTCGCGTAAGTAGTGGTGGTATTCTGATAGCCGGTCTGCGAATCGTAGCCATACTCTGCGAGCGTGCCGTCGGACGAGATTTCCGCCACCTTCTGACCACGCCCGTTGTAGAGATAGTGCGTCATCCTGCCGTCGGCGTCAGTGCTCATACGCAACCGGCCATCGGCGTCGTACGCGTTGGAGGTACGGGAAAGCAACCGTCCCTGCACCGTATCGGCCACCGAAATCAGCTCGCCAGCCGCGTTGAAGGTCGACGTGCGCGTGAGGCCGCTACTGAACGTTACGGCGACTGCACGATGAGCGTCGTCGTACTGATATAACGTGACCACGCCATCAAAGCTCGTCGCAGCCAGCAAGCGTCCCAACCCGTCATAGGCAAACTGCTCGACTTTTTCCTGACCTGGCGCGCCCACGAAATGCTGGAGCAGACGACCAAAGGCGTCGTAGACGTAGCGTGTCTGAACAATTCCCGCACTGAGGTCCGCCGTGCCATCGGGCAGCAGACGCTCATAGCGAGTCTCGCTGGCGATTTGATTCCGGTAGTCCCAGGTCGTGTCGATCCGGACGGCATTGCTTCGATCAGTGAGGTTCGTCACCCATGCATCCAGAGCCGCAGTCGAAATGCTCGTATCAGCGCCAAGGTCACTCACATTGAATACGCTGCCCGCATATCGAATCTCGGCGATCCGCTGGCCCTGCTCGTTGTAGCGATACTCCGTGACGCGGCCCTCACCGCTGACGCCGAAACGAAGATGGCCCCGACTGTCGTACGCATAACGCGTCGTCTGGTTGCCCACGGCCGTGGTCGGGCTGCTGCCCGACACCCGCTCAGTCAGCACCTCGTTGCTTGCGCCATAGGTCCGGGTCAGATCGCATCCCCCACCCGTTTGTCGCAGAAGGTTACCGGCGTCGTCGTAGCTGAAATAAACGCTGCCAAGCAGGGGATCGTGAATTTCGTGCAAGTTGCCGTTCGCGTCATAATTGAATGAGCGACTGCTCGTGTCCCCCGCACCGCTCGTAGCAATGTTTGTCAGACGCCCCGCTGCGTCGTAGGTCAATACCTGTTTAAAGCCAAGTGGGTCGGTGATCGCGGTTTTTCGGTTGGCCGTGTCGTAACTGAAGGACGATACGCGCGTGACACCGTCATCCGCCGTCTGCGCCATGGTCGCAACTCGATAGTCACCGCCCACGAGTACATAGGTGAAGGCAATCCGCGAACCGTCGGATTGCGCGATCGACGCGATCCGGCTACTGGTGTCGTCATATGTGTAAGTCGTCTTGAAGGCATTGCCGTCGGCAATGTTGCTATCAAGCGGACTCAAATCGACAAAAACCTCCGACAGGCGTCCTTGCGCATCATAGGTATAACGCGTCGTCGTTGCCGTTTCCCTTTGACCATTCGCCTGGCAGTATTCCGCGCGCAGGGTAACGAGTTGACCCGCCGCGTTATAGTCCAGATGAGTAATATCTCCATTTGAGGTCGTGACTTCAGAAAGCAGCCCTTTCGCGTTGTAGGCGTAGCTTGCCGCATTGTCGTCGCGGTCGACGACTGACATCAGCCGGCCATCATATGCCGCATCGAAACGCTGCGTTTGCCCGTGCGCACCGTCTTTCCATATCCAACTTTGCGACGCCGGGTCGAACGACAATGTGTCACGCGCGGCTGTGACCACCATCGCAGGCCCAGCGTCCGGGGACGGCCCCACGTCCGCGAAGGACGTCGTCGATACATAGACTTTGCGCACTACGTCGTAGGCATACAGCGTGCTGGATCCGTCCCAGTCAGTCAGTGTTACCGTGCTGCCCATCGCGCTCAGGGTGCCCGTGAGTTGGTTCACGGTTCGCGCCCCTCCCGGCTTCCAGTGATCGCCCGAAGCCTGTCCGAGACTGTTGTAGGCCCGATAGACACTGCTGTTTCCGCCCAGACCAAGAAGCATCTGGTCCCGGTCCTGAATCAGAAGGTTGCCATTGGCGGCATTGACGTAAATTCGCTCACCGCTCTGCCCGAAGGCAGCATCGCCTACCTGACCTCGCTTACCCAGTCCCACTGCCGATGACGAATGCGTGCCTTGCCCGTTGCCTGCGAAGATCGCTACCAATTCTCACCTCTACCTGAATCAGGTTATGCCGGAGACACTCAACGAAAGTGCCCGCTGTATGAACAGGTTGTCCGCGCTTTTTGGCGCGAGTTAAGAGTTGAGTCATGGATTTTGCAATCCTTTACATATACTTTCTGAACCGTGCTGCAGCGATGGACGCTCCTTCACGTTGCGCCGATAATCGAGCTGCTTTCACGGAGACCTCCATGCCAACCAATCCCGCATATGCCTCATCTAACGCCGCCGAACAGCTCGCCAAATGGCTGGGTTATCTTGAACAGGACCCCCACAATCAGAACCTGCTGCATCAAGCAGCATCAAGCGCCTTCGACGCCGGTCAGCCGACGCTGTGCAAGAGCCTGATCGAGCAATACGCTTCGCGCGATTCCTTGCCACCCGCGCTTGTCAATCTTCAAGCGCTGCTATCGCTGTCTGAAGGAGATTTTGAGAGCGCGTTGAAACATCTCACCTCTCTGAAAGCCAGCCATCACGATCCGGTGCTCCGCTACAACATGGCTTATGCCCATGCGATGCTGGAGCAATACGATGCAGCCGCCGCGCTACTGGACGAGACCGTACTCAACGCCATGCCAACAGCCGTGACGCTCGCCGTACGCGTGGCCCATCATCGAGGCGAACTTGATCAGGCTCGGGACTTGGGAGAGCGTTACGCGCGAGGCGCCGAGATCGATGCCGAGCTTCCCGGTGCACTCGCTTCGGTATGTTTCGACGCAGAGCGTCTCGAGGACGCCCGACGTTTTGCGCTTCTCGCACCCGATGCACCCGAGAGCCAGACCGTTCTGGGTTTGCTCGCGCTTCGCGATGGCGAACAAGCCGAGGCGCAAACCCTGCTCCACCAGGCACTTACCGCCTGCCCGACAAGCGGACGCGCCATGCTCGGTATAGGTCTGTGTCACTTCGAACAGCGCGATTTCGAGCGCGCGGCGGTTACCCTCGATTCGGCCGCATCCATTTTGAAACGTCACGCGGGATCGTGGGTGGCAGCAGCATGGGCTCATCTGTTCAACTCGGATCTGGTCACTGCGCGCGCGCGGTTTGAGCATGCCGCAGTCATGGATCGGGGACTGGCCGAGGCGCCGGGCGGACTTGCAGTGATTGCGTGCCGGGAAGGACGCACGGAAGAAGCAGGAAGACTAATCACTATCGCACTCAGGCTAGATCGCAACTGTCTCGCAGCGGCGCTCGCGTCAAGCATGCTCGCCGCCGGCGCAGGCGATAAGGCTCGGTCGGAAGCGATCATGCAGCGTGCACTCAGCAGTCCAGTTGACGCCGATGGAAGGACGCTTGCAGAGCTGATATCGTTGCGATCGATCTGAACGGTAGCAATACTTATTGAAATTCGTAATATTTTTAACGACAAAATCCCTGACAGTTAGACCGTTCGCTAAACTCGCATCCATCTTTTCAAATCGCTGCCACAAGTCCAATAATGTCTGCCGATCAGGCGCTGCAATTCATGGCCCAAATGATGTGGGCGGGTCTCGTGATCGCGGGGCCCGTTCTTGCAGCTTGCCTGATCGTGGGTCTCGCCGTCAGCGTATTCCAGGTGGTTACGCAGCTTCAGGAAATGAGCCTGAGCTATGTGCCTAAGCTGGTGGTCGTCGCCATCGTGATCGGGGTCATGGCGCCGTGGATGCTGAGCCGGCTCGGTCGTTTTGCGACTTCGCTTTTTAACGTCATCCCTTCCCTGGGCTGAGCAATGGCGATCCAAGTCACCACGAACTGGGCCCTGTGCGGACTTCTTCTTTCACTTCGATTAGGATCACTATTCGTTATTGCGCCGCCGATGTCGCAGTTGCGGGTACCCGTGCGCGTACGGGTGTTGATTGCACTCTCGCTTGCTGCCTGCATGGCCGATGCGAATTCATCGACCACGCTCCTCACGCTGAGCAACGGTGAACTGGTGCTCGCTGCGTGCGTGGAAATGATGTTCGGACTCGTGCTCGCCTTCGCATTCCAGGCGATGTTCGCGTCGCTTTCGTTTGCCGGCCGCGTCATCGACGTACAAGCGGGCTTTGGGCTCGCGATGGTCATCGATCCAGGCTCCCGTCAACAGGCGCCCTTGTTCGGCACGATTTTCACGCTCGTCGCGGGCGTGATCTTCCTTTCGGTCAATGGACTCGGCGATCTGCTCCGGCTGCTCGCCACGCTCAACCATCTCTTGCCGCCAGGCCAGCTCCAATTCAACGTCGAGCCGCAGAAAATCATCGCGTATTTCGGCACGGCAATGAGTCTGGGGCTCGCCGCCGCCTCCGCGGTGATCTTGTGCCTGTTCCTGGTCGACTCGTCGATCGCGTTTCTCTCGCGCGCGCTGCCGCAGATGAACGCGCTGATGCTGGGACTTCAGGTCAAGACCGTCGTCACGCTCGTGGTCGCCTCGATGTCTCTGGGACTGATTGCGCCCGTCACCCTGCGCCTGCTCGATTCGGCGCTTCGTTTCGTCGCTGGAGCGAATGATGTCGGCTGACGAACAAAACAAGTCCGAACAGGCCACCGCATACAAGCTCGAGCAAGCCCGAAAAAAGGGCATGCTCGCGCGCAGCCCGGATCCAGGTGTCGTTTTGGGTCTGGCAGGGTTTGGAGGATATTTGTGGGCGCGCGGCGATCGACTGGCTGCCCAGCTCGGCGCGCTCGATGCACGCGCTTTGCACGATGCAGCCTATCTGGCGATGAACGGACAGGCTGTCCTGACACTGGCGGGTTCTCTCGCCATGCATACAGCGCACCTCGTCGCCCCGCTCGTCGGCGTCTCGATCGGAGCCGCAGTGCTCGGATCGGTCATGCAGACAGGGCTCCTGTTTGCACCGAACGCGCTGAAGGCGGATATGAGTCGCTTGAACCCCGCACAAGGGTTCAAGCGCATCTTCTCCATGCAAACCTTGATCGAGGCCGCGAAAGCCTGCATCAAGATGTTCGTGTATGGGGTCATCATCTGGCGCTTCATCGTGTCGATCGTCACGACATCGGTTCATACCCCGCTATCCGCCTCGGCCCTGTGCGTCGCGTTGCTGCACCAAAGTCTGCGCCTGGGCGTCGCACTGCTTAGTGCCGCTGTGATATTCGCGCTGATCGACCAGGTCATTGTGCGCCGTGCATTCGCCAAGAAGATGCGCATGAGCCGTCATGAGATTCGTCAGGAGCACAAGCAGCGCGAAGGGGATCCGCGCATCAGGCAACGGCGCAGACAACTTCAGCGTGAATTGCTGCAACGCTCGGCCAGCATGAGAAGCATCCGCCAGGCCGATCTGCTCGTCACGAATCCAACGCACTTCGCCGTCGCGCTCAAGTATGACCCTGCAACGATGGCCGCGCCAAAGCTCACCGCACGCGGCGCGGGTGACTTCGCACTGCGACTGAAGCGTCTTGCATTCGTCTATAGCGTGCCCGTGATCGAATCGAAGATGCTCGCTCGTCAGCTCTATCGCGATGCAGCCTTCGAACGCGAAATCCCCGCGCATCTGTTTCGTGACGCGGCGGCCGTATATCTGCGCGCGAAGCGCGCGCCTTCCCAGCGAGGTGAAGCATGAACGGCTTGCTGGTGCGCTTGCGTCATCAGTCGGATCTCGCCCTGGTGCTCGGCGTAGTCGTGATCCTGCTGATCCTGTTCACGCCGATCCCCGCTGGCGCGTTGGATTTTTTCATCATCGTGAATTTCGCCTTCGCGTTCACGATTCTGCTGCTCACGTTCTACGTGCTGCGCCCGGTCGACTTTTCGACATTCCCTTCGTTGCTGCTGATCGCAACGCTTTTCAGACTGTCGCTCAATATCGCCGCAACCCGGCTCATTCTGTCTGGCGCCTCCGCAGGCCAGGTGATCGCGGCGATCGGCGAGTTCGTCGTGCAGGGCAATTTCGTCATCGGTCTGATCGTATTCTTCATCTTGATCGTCGTGCAGTACGTGGTGGTGACCGCCGGTGCGCAGCGCGTCTCCGAAGTGGCCGCGCGCTTCGTGCTAGACGCCATGCCTGGACAGCAAATGAGCATCGACGCCGACCTGAACATGGGTCTCATCGATCAGGATGAAGCCAAGCGGCGGCGCAAGGAGCTCGAAAAGGAGGCCGGTTTCTACGGCTCCATGGACGGCGCAAGCAAGTTCGTCAAGGGCGATGCCATCGCCGGCATCGTCATCCTGCTCATCGATATTCTCGGTGGCTGGGCGGTGGGCGTCGCTCAGATGGGCATGTCGCTCGGCGAGGCGATGCGCACCTTCACGCTGTTGACCATCGGCGATGGCATCGTTACCCAGGTGCCGGCGCTCGTGATCTCGGTGGCCACCGGCATCATCGTGACGCGCTCCTCGGCTGACGGGAAGTTGAGCAACGAGGTCTTGCGCCAGCTTGTCAGGTTCCCCAAGATTCAGTTTCTCGTTATCGGCGCGGTCGCAGCATTGCTCCTGCTGCCGGGCATGCCCAAGTGGCCGTTGGTGCTGCTTGCGGCGCTCGCGCTTGCCGGACGCTTCGCGATCAAACGCGCATCCGATTCGGGCGAGGGCTCAGCCGCGGCAGCGGAATCCGGGGAAGGCACCGCAGGCGCGAATGAAACCGACACCGCATCGACAGCTCTTGCAGCAATCGAAGTTCGCTTCGGCACCGCTATCAGCGCCGCCTGGATGCCAATGCAAACGGTCTTGGCCGATCGCATTGCCGCATTTCGCGCCCAGTTCCTGGAGGAGATCGGCCTGGTCGTGCCTTCGGTGGTGTTTCGCGACGGACCTGAATTACCGGTCAACGACTATCGCGTCAGCATTTTCGGCAGCCGCTTCGGTCAATCGGCGCTCTATCCCGAGCGCACGCTCGCGATCCACGCACGCGCCGACGCGGCTCCGATCGCAGGTATCGCCACGCGCGATCCGGCTTTCGGCATGGCCGCCGTCTGGATCGAGCAGGCACAACAAGCCGAGGCAAGAACGCGCGGCTACACCAACGTCGACCCGATTACCGTCTTGATCACCCACGTCACCGAAGTGATTCGTGCAAACGCGCCTCAATTGCTCTCACGCGCGGTGCTCATGACAATACTCGAAGGCGTGCGCACGCGGCAGCCCGGTCTTGTCGAGGAACTTGTGCCGAACATGCTCTCGGTCGGAGATGTGCAGCAAGTCCTGCAGGGCCTCCTCTCCGAGCATGTGCCGATACGAAACATCGATCTCGTCGTCGAAACGCTCGCCAACTACGGACGCCACGAGAAAAATCCCGTGCTGCTCACGGAAACGGTGCGGCAGAAACTGGGGCATGTGATCTGTCAGACTGCGCAAGGCGAGCACGACACACTCGCCGTGCTCACGCTCGACCCCGCGCTCGAGGTAAGCATCGCTCAGAATCTGAACAGTGCCGATGGAAACGCCTCGTTTCTGCTCGATCCGCGCTCGGCGGAGGCTTTCCTGTCGCGTCTTCTGACGCAGTCGGACGTCATGATGCGGCAAGGTATGACGCCCGTACTGCTTTGTCGACCTGACATCCGCCGGCACCTCAAGACCTTCACTCGGCGCACCGTGCCACGCCTCGTGGTTCTGTCGATGAACGAAGTGCCGCATCAAATCAACCTGCGCTCGTTCGCGATGGTCGCGCTGAATGGCAACTCGCCCAGCGCGCCACGCGGCGCTCCGCAAGCACCCGCACAGCATTCGAACCCACCTTCCGCGACGGCTGCGGCATGAACTCGCTCAGGTTTCCGAATCACGTTTCGAACGACATAACAGGTCATATGGACAAGATCATGGCACTCGGCGCCAATCTCATCGCACTGGAGACACGCCGTGTGGAGACTGCAGGTCACAACGTGGCGAACGCCGCCACATCCGGATTCAAGCGGGAAGTCGCCTTCGACGACCTGATGGACTCGGTCGCCCCGACAAGACTCGGAACACCCGCCCTCAAGGTCGGCACGGACTTCTCCGCGGGCAAGCTCGTTCACACGGGCGATCCGTTCGACTTGTCGATAAACGGAAACGGATTCTTCGAGGTCGCTTCGCCGAACGGCCCTGCCTACACGCGACTGGGCGCACTGACGCGCGACGACTCGGGCCGCCTGCTCGCCCGCAACGGTTGGCCGCTTCAAGGCTCGGCGGGCGACGTCGTCGTG
Organism: Caballeronia jiangsuensis; assembly: GCA_000648925.1. Classification (GTDB taxonomy): domain Bacteria; phylum Pseudomonadota; class Gammaproteobacteria; order Burkholderiales; family Burkholderiaceae; genus Caballeronia; species Caballeronia jiangsuensis. Next base: position 160,532 of record JFHF01000009.1, on the reverse strand, counting down.
ACCTCGGCCGACTGGCACGTCGAACCCGATGGAACGGTCATCGACGCCGGCAATCCGGTGGCGACCGTGAAGGTGGTTGCGTTTGACGATCCGTCGAAACTTCGGCGTCTGGATGGCGGCTTCTTCGTCGCCGACGCAGCGAACCCTGTGAACGTCGATGATCCGCAGATCCGTCAGGGGTTCGTCGAGACATCGAATGTCACCCTCGCCAACGACATGATTCAGATGATGGCAGCGATGCGCCGTGTGGAGTCCGGCCAGAAGATCGTGCACGCATACGACGACATGATTGGCACCGTGCTGCAACGTCTCGGAGACATGTAATCGTGAATAACGTCTTCTATATCGGTGCGACGGGGCTCAACGCTCAGCAGACCGCTGTCGACATCACCGCGAACAATCTCGCGAACATGAATACCGCTTCGTTCAAACGCGGTGTCGTGTCGTTTTCCGAATTGCTGACCGGAACTGCTCAACGCGCGGATGTGCGCTCCCCGGACCTCAGGAAAAACGGTGGCGTAACCACGGCGTCCGGCGTCGTGGCCGACTCGACTTTACATAGCTTCATGCCAGGATCACTGCACGCGACGGGCAACGCACTCGACGTCGCGATCAAGGGCGACGGATTCATCGAACTCGGCGCCGACTCGATCGCGGGCGAAACCCGGCTGTGGCGCGGTGGCACCCTGCACGTGGGCGCGGACGGCTTCCTCGCCGCGCCCAACGGTCAACCGCTCAAAGCGATGATCTCCGTGCCCCGCGATGCGACCGACATCACCATCGGCACCGAGGGGCAGGTCACCGCTGTCGTGCCCAATCAAAGCGAGCCGCTCGAACTCGGTCAGATCGAAATCGTGACCGTGTCGGACACGCGCGCGCTCCAGTCTGAAAGCGATGGCGTATTTCGCGTGCCGGACGACAGTCTGACGCTCACGCGGGCAAAGCCCGGCGACGATATTAGCAGCACGATCGTGCAGGGCTACAGCGAGGGATCGAACGTCTCGCTATCCGATGAACTCGTGAGCCTCATGCTCTTTCAGCGTGCCTATGCGGCCAATGCCCGGCTCGTTCAGGTAGGCGATGAACTGATGTCGATCGCCAACGGATTGAAGCGGTGATGGCGCGCACAATGAAACGGTGTCCGCGCGAGGGCCGACGCTCTTCAAGGCATGACACGAGCCACAGACATCTGGTCGCGATGCGCTGCGCGGTCCTGGCGTTGTCCGCCCTCGCATCCCCGGAACGGTACGCTCAGAGCCGTCAGGTCGAGTTCTTCGAAAAAGCGTACGTGACCGAGGACGCGGTGCGCTTGCGCAACGTAGCGAATGTCCTGGCCTTGCCTCTGGAATCGCAAGAGGTTGCGGCGTCGCTGGTCGTCGCCACGCTACCCGAACGCGCTGGCCGCCTGAAAATCGGCGTGCAAGCACTGGCCCGGACCGTGCGACGCGAAATGCCAGGGCTTACTCCATGGTTTCAACCGAACCCGGATGCTTCCGGTTTCGTAGTCATATTGCGCGCGCCTTACCTTGCGCAATCCGACGCACCGGGCGGCGAACGAACGGCATCACGACAGGACCACGCGTGCATGCGCGTGAAGGAAGGCGTCAAGGCCGCAAGCGCCATTCGCCTCGCGGATGTCGAGTCCGCCATCGTGCCCTGCAGCGCCGACAGCATCCGCCGAATCGCTTACGCGCGTGACACGCGCCTGGTTCGGGCGGTCGATGAGCTTGCTCCCGGCGATCTCGTTCCCGCGCTGCCCGTGTCGAAACTGGCACGAGTCCGCCGCGGGGAACCGATGACGCTCGTCGCGTCGTCGGGCGGCATCACTATTTCGCACCGCGTGATTGCTCAGGTCGATCAGCCCCTTCGAGACATCGCCGCGCCTGCCTTCGTGAGTCAGCCATGACGCGATATTCACGCTTGCTTTCTGGTGCGGCGCTTCTCGTCACTCTCCTCGCGTCGGCTCACGTGCTCGCCGCCAATCTGTTCGACGCAGACGGGTTTCAGTCCATGACGGCCGACCGGCGCGCTGCGAAGCCGGGCGACATCATCACCGTGCTGGTCTATGAGACCTCATCGGCAAGTAACAGTGCCGACACGTCGACCAACACCGGGTTCGCGGTCAACGGCAAGGTATCGACGCTGTATGCCGGCTCGAACATGGCGCAGGTGGGCGCGGGCGACAACTACGGCGGCAAGGGCAAGATCGAGCGCACGGGGCGCTTGCTCGCACAAATCGGCGCCACGGTGATCGACGTGCAAGCGAACGGCGATCTGATCGTCGCCGGCGATCAAAGCATCGATGTCAATGGCGAAAAGACCAAGATTCGCCTGAAGGGACGCGTGCGTCCCGTGGACGTCGCACAGAACAACACGGTGTTGTCCAACCGCATGGCCGATGTGCAAATCGATTACACCGGCGAAGGGTTCATCACTGATCGCTCACGTCCGGGTCTGATCCCGCGTTTGTTTGCATGGCTCGGATTATGGTGAAGATTACGACTCGAAGATTGATCGCAGCGACTCTCGGCCTGGTGATCGCAAGCCACGTTTGGCTCGCCCCGGAAGCGCGTGCGGCGACCTCCGAGGTCCGGCTCAAGGATCTGGGGCGCTTTCTCGGCTGGCGGGAGAACATGCTGGTGGGCTACGGCGTCGTCACCGGTCTTGCGAACTCCGGCGACTCGCCGCGCTCGCAGGCGACACGCCAGGCTCTGTCGAACATGCTCTCGCAGTTCGATATGGCTGTGACGCAAGACCAGATTCAAAGCCGAAACGTCGCCATGGTCATGGTGACGGCCACCTTGCCGCCGACTGCGGACGTGGGCGACCGCATCGACATCAATGTGACGTCGATGGGCGATGCGCGGAGTCTGGCCGGCGGCACGCTCATCATGACGCCGCTGCGTGGCCCCGATAAGAAGACCTACGCACTCGCCCAGGGGCCGTTGTCGGTCGGTGGATACCGGTACGACGCCAACGGCAACTCCCGGCAGAAGAACCATCCGACCGCCGGTGTCGTGCCACTCGGCGCGAGCGTCGAGGTGCCCGTGAGAGCGGAACTCGTCACCGATGACGGTCGACTGCACTTTGTGCTCAAGGACGCGGACTCGGGCACCGCGCGCCGCATTGCTCAGCGGATCAACCAGAGCATGGGCGAAGGTGCGGCGCGTTCGCTCGATGCCAAAACGATCGCGGTGCGTGCGCCGCAAGGCGCATCGGCGATGAACGATTACGTCGCAAGGATCGAAGATCTGGCGGTTTCGCCTGACCAGGCATCGCGGGTCGTGATCAACGAGCGCACGGGCACGGTCGTGTCGGGCGGCGACACGCGCATCTCTCCCATCACGATTTCTCACGGCGACATCCGCGTCTCCGTCGTCACGCAGTACGAGGCATCGCAGCCGCAATACGTCGAGTTGACAGGGCCTGAAGTGCGCAGCCTCGTCATCGGCAACACCGACTTGTCGGTGGAGGAATCGGGGCAGTCCGTCGCCGCATCTTTTCCAAATGGGACCGTCGGCGATCTGGTTCGCGCACTCGCCAAGGCGCGCGTAAGCACGAGAGACGTGATCTCGATCCTTCAGGCTATCAAGGCAGCAGGCGCGCTATACGCCGATCTCATCGTCCAATAATCGCTTCTCCGAGTTACCGAATATGTATCTGGAACCTCTTTCATTGATCGCGAGCAAAGCGCTCGATGGCCTGTTCGCCCGGCAAGCCGCCACCGCCAACAACATCGCGAACGCCAGTTCGGAAGGATTCGTGCCGTCGCGCGTTTCGTTTGAAGAAGCACTGCGCGATGCCGCCGGCGTACAGCCAGGCGACAACGCGAGCCGGTGGTCGAGCCGTGTGTCCAGCGTGAACTGGTCGGTGGACCCTGCGCAATCCGATGCGCTGGACGGTGTGAAACTCGATCAGGAGATCGCGACCGCGTCGGAGACATCCGTGCGATATGCATTACTCACTGGCATGCTGGATCGCACGCTGCAGATGCAATCGCTCGCCGTGAAGGGAGCGTGACGCGTCATGTCGAATGCAATTTTCGCAATCGCCCGCTCGGGTATGGACGTCGAGCATCAGCGCATGGAAATCATCGCGCAGAATCTGGCCAACGCAGGCACGACGCGAACGGCGAGCGGCGGCGCTTATCAACCGATGCGGCTCGTCTCGGGTCCGCGCACGCCTGCCGCGCACGGTGCAAGCTTCGATATGCAGATGAACGCAATGACGCCGACAGCCCGATCCGGCTCAGACGGCGCCGATCTGACGAAGCCCTTCGCCGGGGTTCAAGCCTTTGGTATCGAAACCACCGATGCCCCGCCGCGTCTGGTCTACGACCCCGCCCATCCGCATGCGAACGCGCAAGGCTTCGTGCAGTACCCAGCCCTCGACCAGGCTGGCGAGATGGCGCTCATGGTTCAGACGCTACGCGTCTATGAAGCCAACGCGATCATGTTCAATGCAGGGCACGCCATGTACATGCGCGCGCTCGATCTCGGGAGCAAGGCATGAATATCGAGTCGATCGGCGCTTACGATTCCGCCAGTCCGGTCTGGGCGTCCACGACGCAAGGCGCTTCGCCCTCGGCCTCATTCGGGGCGATGCTCGTGGAAGGCGCCGAGCACGTCGACCAAGCTGTGCGCACGAGCAGCGCCGCGGTCTCGGCGTTCGCGCTCAATGCGGACGTGCCGCCGCATCAGGTCATGCTCGCGCTCGAAGATGCACGCCTGCAATTGCAGTTCGCACTTCAGGTGCGCTCGAAACTGGTCGAGGGATACCAGGAATTGATGCGGATGCAAATCTAGAATGAACGCCGCTGCTTCGCGCCTCGGCGCATTTCTCTCCGACGTGCCGCGTGCTCGTCTGGTCGCGCTCGTCGCCGGACTCGTCACGATCCTGGCGATGGTCGCCTTCGCCGGATGGCTCGTGCTGCGCCCTTCCTACGAGATACTCTTCAGCGATCTTAAGCGCCAGGACGCAGCGACGATCGCCGCTGCACTCGAGAAAGAAAAGATTCCGTACCGCTATGACGACGCGAGTTCGGCCATTCTCGTTCCGAAGGACGATACGCGTGCGCTACGACTGAAATTGATGAGCCGCGATCTGAAGCTCTCCGGATCTGTGGGGCTCGAACTGTTCAACAACTCGGATCTCGGCCTGACGGACTTTGCCCAGAAGGTCAACTATCAGCGCGCACTTCAGGGCGAACTGGCCCGAACGATCATGGCGCTCGACGAGATCGAACTGGCCCGTGTGCACATCACGCTGCCGGAGGCGTCGATTTTCAGGCGAGACGGCGCCAAGCCCAAAGCCTCCGTCGCACTTTTCGTTCGCGAAGGCGAGACGCTGTCGGCTGATACGATCCGAGGCATTCAAAGACTCGTATCCGCATCGGTGCCCGAGCTCGCCCCGGCCGAGGTGTCCGTGCTGGACGCGCGCGGCGCACCGGCAGGCTCGACGACCACCGAGGTCGACGATCCGGCCTTGCAACTCAAGCACGCGATCGAGCGTGGCTACGAGCAGAAGATCAGTGCTTTGATCGCCAGCGTCGTTGGCGCTGATGTGGCTTCGGTCAGCGTCGAGGCGACCGTGAACGGCGATCAGGCGCGCTCCACGCGCGAAGTGACCGAGACGCGATCGCTGCCGAACGATTCCGAATCCACAAAGGAATCGCGCGTGCCGTTGCCTTCGTCGCGCTCGCTCCCGGAAGCCGGGAAGCCGCCGCTGCCGCCGCAAACCACCGGCTCCGGCACGCAGCAGATGACCCAGGAAGCTCGCACGATGCGCAATGTCGAGCAAATCGTCAAAGCGCCCGGGGCGGTGAGCAAGCTGTCGGTCGGTATCGTCTTCAATCGGGAACTGGATCCGGACGTGCTCGCCCGGCTCAGGGCAGTGATTTCCGCGTCCATCGGACTGGACGCCGCGCGTGGAGATGTGTTGACGACGTTCGTGCGCAATGCCCAGGGCGGCAGCGTGGAGCAAGACGCCGGTTTGCCGCCAGCGAATGTGGGCTCCTCAACGTCGGGTGCATCGGCACCTTTGGCTCGCACACACAATCGCCCAACCGATGAACGCACTGGTCGCCAGCTGCAATCATCCGCGGCGTCTCTCACGGCTATCGTATGCGCGGCCTTGGCGGTCGTGATGTGCATTGGCCTCGCCCTTGCGTTGCTGATTCGACGCAGTGCGAGAACTAGCCGTGCGCCTGCTCCGCGGATGTCCGCGCTGCAGCGCGACGAACAATTGTCCCGCCTGAGAACCCTGCTCGCCAGCGAGGGACGCGTTCATGAATAAGGTCGTCGTGAACAACGCTGACTCTCCACGCGAATTGCGCAGGGCCGTCGCGACCCTGCTGGAAAATTCGATCGAGGACATCGAATTCATCTGGAATTCGCTCTCCCAAGAGGAGCGCGCGCGATTGCGCCCGGTGATCGAGGCTGCATCCGGCATCAATGAAAAAGCGTCGGCACTGATCGCGCATGAAGCGCATTCCAGCGATGCAGGCGGCGACGCGGGCACCGTTCGTATCGACCACATCATTGCCCTGACCCAACACATGCCAGCCGCGCTGACGATGCGTCTGTTCGCAAGCCTCGACGTTCACGCTCAGCGCGCGATCAGCGCGAAGTTGCTAGAACCTTTGCGCGAGCAGACGGAGCAGTTTGCCCGCGCGAATGCGCTGACCCGTCACACACGCACTGCGTGGCTCGAGTTATGTCTCGACCATGCGGCAAGCCTCGAACCTGTCGCTCGCGAATTCGATCCGATAGCGTCAGCGGCACGTGCTCCCCTCTTTTCCCGAATCCTTCGTCACGTGCGCGGCCTCGCGCAAAGCCGGATCAGGAGATACGCATGACGACGCTGATCAAGGCAGCCAGGGTGCAGTATCACGCCGCGCGCCCCCGGTTGGGCGATCCATTCCATTCGTCCGCTAACGAACTTGGGGACGAAGCGCACGGCATGTCCTGCTCGACTTCGAAGGAGCAACTGCGAGGCGATCCACACGCAGTCGAACTCGAAGCGTTGCGGGCGAGCCTCGCAAAGCTACAGCAGGCAAGCACGGAGCATGAAGATGAACTGCAACGCCGGGTCGCTTCCGCTTACGAAAGCGGATTCGCCGAGGGTGAGACAGTCGAACGCGCTCGCACCGTCGCCGAAACGAATGCGCGCGACGCGGCGTTGCGCTCCGGGATCGACACGGCAGTCAAACAGTTCAGTGCGCAGTTGCAAACACTCGAAGAGCTCTGCGCGGCGATCGCGCTCGCGGCGCTTCAGCGCATCATTGGCGATCCGTCACAACGCACCACGCTTGTTCGCGAGACGGTCCGTCACCACCTCGCGCAGTTAGCTGCGGCCTCAATCGTGGCGGTCGATGTATCGAGCGAGGACTTTGCCGCCGATACCGATGCTTCGGATCTGTTGAGGCCCACTGCTGACAACGGCATCGCATTGAACGTGTCGCCAACGCTGAAGACTGGCGAGTGCAGGATCGACCTGACCCTTGGCGCGCTCGATGCCAGCCTCGATGAGCAACTCGCTCGCATCCGGACCGCATTGCTAGAAGCCACCGCATGACGTCGACAGTGAGCCCTTTCTCCCGGCGGTTGCTTCAGGCCATTTCGGATGTCGATACGCTTCGACGTATCGGCTCGGTCACGCGCGTCATGCCGACCTTTGTCGAAGCGGATGGTCCCGCCGTGCCGATCGGCTCGCTATGCGAAATCGGCACGGCCGCCCCCGCGTTGGCAGAAGTCGTCGGCATCGAAATTGGGAAAGTGACGCTTGCACCTTTTACGCCAGTTTCCAGCGTGCGCATCGGCGATCCGGTATGCGCCACACGAGCGAAAGCGGACATTGCAGTCGGACGAGGACTGCTTGGCCGTGTCATCGATCCGCTTGGGCGTCCGCTCGATGGCATCGAATCGCTCACGGGGCTCGATACGTCGTGGCCTTTGGAAGGTGTCGCCGTTGGTCCGCTCGAACGCGCTTCTCCCTCCATTGCGCTGCCAACCGGCATTCGTGTACTCGACACGCTGCTCACGCTGGGCGCCGGTCAGCGCGCCGGGATCTTCGCCGGCAGCGGCGTCGGAAAAACCACGCTGATGGGCAGTCTCGCACGCAACATCGAGGCCGATGTTTGCGTGCTTTGCCTGGTCGGCGAACGTGGTCGCGAAGCCGAAGAATTCTGGCACCGCACGCTGTCCGACACGGCGCGAGCACGCTCGACGATGATCGTGGCGACCTCCGACCAGCCAGCTATCCTGCGCGCGCGCAGCGTGTTGTATGCGCTATGTGTCGCCGAGTACTTCCGCACGCAAGGCGCGCATGTGCTTCTATTGCTGGACTCGATTACGCGCTATGCACTGGCCCTTCGTGAAATCGGCTTGGCTGCCGGTGAACCTCCGATGATTCGGGGATACACGCCAAGCGTTTTCGCCGCGCTTCCGAAAGTGGTCGAGCGTTGTGGCGGTTTGCGCTCAGGCGGGGCAATCACGGCCCTGATGACGGTGCTCGCCGAGACTGACGAGATCGATGATCCGATGGCCGAAACGATGCGAGCTTTGCTCGACGGCCACATCGTATTGACCCGCGCGCTTGCGGAACAAGGACACTACCCCGCCATCGATGTTCCGCGAAGCATCAGCCGCGTGTTTCAGCACGTGACGAGTCCGGCAGAGCGCGCACTCGCAACCGATGTGATCGCGCAGCTTTCGGCCTACGAGGAATCTAAGACCTTGATCGAATCCGGGCTCTACGTTGCCGGAACCGTGCCGTCCCTTGACCGCGCGCTGGCACAACGAGCACGCATCGTCGAGTTCCTGCGGCAGGATCTCTCGTCCCGACAGTCGCGCGAAGATGCACTCGCCACGCTCGATAGGCTCGTCGGGGCCAGGTCATGAACAAGCGTCGGCTCATGAAGATGACCAGAGAGATCGTGTTGATCCGCGATCTACAGCGCGAGCGGGCGCTGCACGATGCGAAGCGCGCCGCGCATGAGCATCAACGTTCGCTCGCTTCATCCGATGACGCACGCGCTCGCCTCGATGCACAGCACGCGCTCATGCGCGAGATTCTGACCATGACCGGTTCAATTCTTCCGATCGAACTTGCCGCCAATGTGCGCGCGTCAGTCGAATCGGCTCACAGCAGCATGCTCGCAGCTCAGATGCATGCTGCGCAGGCAGACCGCGAAGCGAAGGCGAAGCACGCAATCTTCGCCGACAAGGAACGCCTTCATGAAGCCGCCGAGACGCTCGCTGATCAGGCTTCTTCGGCGTGCGCAAGAGCCGATGAGAAACGCCACAGCAACCTGGTCGAGGATACGTATAGCGCAAGGAGATTGGCCCTATGAAAATCCAGACCGCGTCCACCGATTCCTTGCTCCTTAAAGGCGTCTCCAGACCAGCATGAGGTGGTGCGTTCGAACAGACGCTCCGCGCGCTGGAACGCGACATGTGGGCCGGCGCTGCTGCGGGAGAATCGCACGCACATGCTGTCAAATGCGGACCGTTGACCAATGCGCCTCGCATCGTTCCTCAGAAAGGATTCGAGGAGACGAATGCGCAAAAAGTGAATGAACGCAGCGTCATTGGCATCGGCGAACATTTCAGCGCGCGGGATAACACTCGGCTCGTCCGCACTCGATCAGACACCGACCGCACAGCCGTTGCGCATCCCCTTCTCGAGCGTCTTCTTCAGGCCGAAGTGCCTGCGCCAACTGCCGCGTTGTTACCGGAGCGTCCGGCGACGAGGCTATGCGAAAGGGAGCATGCATTAAAGCCCTTCCGCGAGATCGATCCGTACGATCCATCATCGTCCTCGGCACGTGAACATCGAGAACAGACGCCGCCCTCTACGGAAAGCCGCATGACGGTTCACGTCGGCGATGACGGCATGCAACTCGTCATGCGTGTACAGGGCGCGTCACGGGACGAAGCGCTGGCGATCTCCCGTCAGACCGCTGACGCCCTTCGCCGGCGCATGACGGGCCCTGTGCGGGTCGTCGTGAACGGCGCTCAGCATGAAGAAATGAATCTGCGCACGCCGCCTTACCCCGCTTTCCACGGAGAAACTTATGGCAATTAGTTCCATCGGCTCGACACCAAACGTCGGCACGGCCAATAGAAATATGGAATCGATGGGTCTCGATCTTCAGTCGCTGCTCAAGATCATTCTCACGCAACTGACCTATCAGGATCCGCTCAAGCCGGTCGACAACTTCGAGTTCGTCTCTCAACTCGCCCAGTTCACCTCGATGGAGCAGTCGCGTCAAATGACCGACAAGCTCGACAGTCTCCTGTCGCTGCAATCATCGAATCAGACCGTTGGACTACTCGGGCGCACGGTCGACGTGACAACGGACACCTCCACGGTGTCGGGCGTCGTCAAGAGCGTCTCGCTTCAGGGCGCGCAACCTCAGCTCACGATCGAGACGGCCGACGGTCAGTTCCTGACCAACGCCACGCTTTCGCAAATCGCCGCGGTGCGCTAGGCAGCGCCCGGCCGATCGCCATTACGAAGAGGCAATCACTCCATGCTGGACAGTATCTACATCGGAATGAGCGGGCTGACGGCCTACTCGAAAGGTTTGCAGACCATCAGCAATAACGTCGCGAACATGAACACTCAGGGCTTCAAGGCCTCTGCGCCGCGGTTCGAAGACGTCTACTACGGACAACAATTCGCGCGTGACACGCCGACGACTCCCGCGCGCATGCAGTACGGCAGCGGCGTCGAATACGGCTACGCATCGTTGAACATGTCCCAGGGCGACGTGCGCAGCAGCGATGGAAAGCTCGACCTGGCAATTCAAGGAGATGGTTTTCTGACATTGCTCGATGGGAGCGCTGTACGGTACGCGCGCACCGGGCAATTCACGATCGGCGATGACGGTTTCGTGGTCGACAAGGTAAGCGGTCTGAAACTCGCGGCTCTGAACGCGTCGGGAAACCTCGAACCGATCTCGCTAGCGGGCAGGCAAATGAACCCGCCACGGGCCACGACCGTGGTCACGTTCACCGACAACCTCTCGTCGGGATCGACGAATTTTTCCGTCCCCAAGATCGACGTCTACGATGCCAACGGAGGCAAACACACGCTCACGGTTGCTTTCGCGCCGGACTCGACCATCATGCCCGGACGCTGGAAAGTGACCGTCACCGATGAACAGGGCATACCCGTAGCGGAGGACCATCTGCAGTTCTTCGGGGGCGTGCCGCAGTCGGGCGCGAACAGCATCGACGTCACGCTGACTTCAGCCGCTGCTCCGCCACTGACGATCAAGCTCGATTTTTCGCAGGGCGTCACAAACTTCTCGGCTGGCAGCACCTCCAGCCTGCGTGTCACCAAAACGGACGGCTATGCGTCCGGCACACTGACCGCCATGTCGATCAACGACGGTGGGCAGATCGAACTGGCGTACTCGAACGGCCAAAAGGATCACACGCCAATCGTCGCACTTGCGAACTTCACTGATCCGCTGCGACTCACCCAACTCGGACATGGCCTCTTCGATGCCTCGCATGTGCCTGCGCCGACCTATGGCAAGAGCGGCAGTGGCGGATTGGGTCATTTGCTCGCTGGCGCCACCGAAGCCTCCAACGTCGATCTTTCCAATGAATTCGGGCAGATGATCCTGATCCAGCGCGGCTTTCAGGCATCGTCCCAAGTCGTCACCACGGCCAATGAAATGATCATGCAACTGTTCCAGATGCGAGGTCAGGGTTGATGAATGCGCCCGTACGCTGGCGTCCGCTGGCTCAGTCGGATCTGGACGCGGCATGCACGATGATGGAAGAGTCGATTGCGCAGTGGCGTGACGATTGGTTCGGCTCGTCAGGCGCCGCGCGCGTCTGCGTCACACCGGTTCGGATCGTCAGCGAGACTGACCCGTGGTCGGGCCCGCAACTGTCGCGGATACAAAACAGCGACGGCGTGTGGTGGCATGTCGAGAAAGAGGCCGCGCGCACGCTGGCCGGCATGGCGCTCGATCTGACGCAGAGCGAGGCGAAATCCGTATCTGACGCAACTTGTGCGCCCTTTGCCATGCTGGGTGAGCGGATCGTTCAAGAGTTGGCGCTCGCGCTTGCGAGCGTACAGGGCCGCATCCCACAGCTCATCGAGTCGGCGTTCGACGCGCGGCAGAACGGCGTGCTTGTGCAGTTGACGGCACAGCAAGGTCACGCGCTGTGCTCCGTCGTATATGCCACAGGGCTGATCCTGCAAAAATCCACGGTTCCTCGCTCGAAGACAGCATCCCGCCCTTCGCTCGCCTCGCGTCCTCACGCGCTCGCGGCTACTAACGTGCGACTTCATGCACGACTGGGCCGCGCCGATCTCGCGATCCGCGATGTACTCGAACTTGCACCGGGTGACGTGATTCGCCTCGATCGCAAGGTCGACGAAGGCGTCGAACTGTTTGTCCAGGGTGACGGGAGCCTTGCTTCTTCCGTGGTCGCGACAGGTCGCCTGGGGCAGACCCGGGATCGCTTTTCCGTCCAACTGGACTCTCTCGCCGCACACGACTCCAAATGACCAAACAATTCAAAGCTCCCCCATCCGCCGCCGGAAACGCAACGGCTTCGGAGAAAACCCTGGTGCACGGTGCTCCCCTGCCCGTGCTCGATCATGGCGCGGCCGATTCGGCGTCCACGACGTCACGTTTCAACGCTTTAGACCTCGTTGGCGAGGTCGAAGTCAGGCTCGAGGCGAAACTTGGCGCAGCGCTCACATCGATCGAACGACTGATGAATTTCGTGCCCGGAACGGTGGTTGAACTTGACCGACACCTGGAGGACGCCGTCGACCTCATGCTGAATAACCGACTCATCGCGCGGGGATCGATTGTCGCCGTTGGCGAGAATTTTGGCGTGCGCATCAGTGAGATTCTGGACACGACCCATGGCAATGTTTGACGGCAGCCCGGGCATACCGCAACTGCCGGCATCGGACGCCGTGCATAGCGGCATGTCCGTCTCGAACGCGTTGATCGCCTCCGACATCAGTCCCCTTCGAATCGTCGCCGCACTGGTCTTTTGTCTTTTGCTCGGCGTCGCGATCATCTTCCTGATGCGACGTTGGAATATTCGCGGAAGCGCATTCATGCCGCGCTCAACGGGTCAGCTCAGACTGCTTCAGACGCTGCGCCTCGACGCGCGCGCCACGCTCCATCTGATCGAGTATGGCAACACGCAGCTGCTGCTCGGCTGCGGCCCCGAAGGCATCACCTCGCTGCACACTCGCTCCTTGGCACAGGAGCCATGATTCCGATGCCTCGCTTCATCGTCATGATTCGTATCTTCGTGCTCGGGATGATCGCCGTGCTCACGTTCCTGGCTGCTGAGCCGACGCTTGCGCGCACGCCGGCGAGTCCCGCTCCCACCGTGCGCGTTTCCGTCGCCGACGCCTTCGGGGAGCCTGCGCGCGCCGGCGCGGCGACATCCACTGCCGTTCGCACTGCCACACTGCTCACCGTGCTGAGCATCGGCCCCGCGCTCGTGATCTCGATGACCGCTTTCATACGGATCATCATCGTGCTCTCAATGATCCGCCATGCCTTCGGGATGCCGGAAACGCCGCCCACCCCCGTGCTGATCAGCCTGGCGCTGTTTCTAACAGCCTTCGCAATGTTGCCAACGCTTGAATCCATCAATCACGATGCGTTTCAGCCGTTCATGAATGGCGCCATCGGTATCGAAGAGGCGTTGGACAAAGCATCTGCGCCCCTGCGGGATTTCATGCTGCGACAGGTTCGCGATGACGAACTCCGGCTGACGTATGAGTTATCGGGCAAGCCCGTGCCTAATGCTCCCGCGGAGGTCAGTCTGCTCCAGCTCACGCCCGCATTCATCCTGAACGAGTTGCGCGTTGCATTCCAGATTGGCTTCGTCGTGCTGCTGCCATTTTTACTGATCGACCTGGTGGTCTCGAGCGTCCTCTTGTCGCTTGGCATGCTGATGGTCCCGCCCGCTTCCATCGCTCTGCCTTTGAAGGTCCTGTTGTTCGTGCTGATCGATGGCTGGGGGCTCGTGCTGCGAGGCGTGCTCGGTAGTTTCAGATGACCTCGATGCGGGACGACGAGGGTCCACAGACGCAGACACAAGACCGGGATTCGCACGACGCTACGCGAGACAGGCTTTGGAAAAGCTTCGTTTCGACGCGCGCAACCGCTGCGCGGGAGGCGCTCTTTCTGCACTATCTGCCTTATGCTCGCGCCTTGGCCGCGCAGCTCTTCGCGCAGCGACATCGGGACGATGTCGAGTTCAACGACTTCAGGCAATTCGCGCTTATCGGACTGCTCGAGGCCATCGATCGGTACGATCCCGAACATCGAGTCACGTTCGAAACCTTCTGCACGCCGCGTGTGAAAGGGGCCGTGCTCGATGGCGTGCAGAAGCTCACCGACGGTCAGGAACAGATATCCTTCATGCGACGCATGCAGCGCGAACGGCTCAATTCGCTCAAAGCGGGCGAAGTGATGGAGGACGCCGACAAACATCAGACCCTCCATGCCGTCGCCCACCTTGCCGCGGGACTCGCTATCGGCTACATGCTCGACGAAACGAGCATGCTTGCGCCATCTGACAACGCGCCGAGCCCAGAGCCCTCGCCATGGCAGGGAATTGCGTGGCGTCAGACCAAAGAGCGTCTTCTCGCTGCGGTTTCATCCATGCCCGAGCGACATCGCAAGATCATTCATTACCATTACTTCAACGGACTTCAGTTCGATCAGATCGCAAGCATTCTGGAACTGAGCAAGGCCCGCATCTCGCAGATGCATCGCGATGCCTTGACGCAATTGCGAGACCATATCGGCAAGCCCGACCGAATCTATATGAAAACCTGATATGAAGCGCACCGATCAATCTCAGCAATCCCTCGAGTATGTAGATCAAGATACGCTCGATACCGTTACCCGCGCCCTGTCCTCTTCCGAAGAAGCGTCGCTGACGGCGCTTGATGAACTCGTTACCGTATATCCGGGGGACCCGCGGCTGCGCTTCTTGCGAGGCGCGGTGCTCGCAAGCCTCGCGCGTTATGATGAGGCACAGTACGAACTTCAGCGATGCATCTCGATCGACCCCTTGTTCCACGCAAGCTGGTTTATGCTCGGCTCCATTGTGCTTCTTCACGGACAACTCGAAGAAGCAAGGCACTATTGGGCAAAGTTGAGCGAGCTTCCTACCGATGACACCTTGCGGAGGCTGGCTCACGGACTGGACCTTCTTGTCGAAGATCAGTTTGAGCGCGCAGGTGCTGAGCTCTATGCCACGCTCGAATCGAACGTCCACTATCCTGAACTCAGTTCTTTCATCAAGAACCTGCTCGCTGCCATCGAGACCCGCAACGACACATCCGCTCCGGTGGAACCGGGCGAACAGCACTTCCTGATGACGGGATACCTCGCCAACTCAACGCGTCATTAATCTCAGTGATGGATCCTGTCTCGACATTGAATCAGGCGCTCGCGATGCTGCGCCAGCAGTTGACAAGCACCGAGCGGCATTCCGTTCGTGACAACCGGACCAAGGCTGCGAGCAAGAGCAGCGACTTGCCGCACGCCGATACAAACGCCGAGGACGTTGTCGCGCTCTTACACAAGGTCGACGAACTCAAGCGCCTGGACATGGTCGATCAGCGTCAGTTGAATCGCATGGTTGTCGAACTCGTACTCGATAGGGAGTTCGGCCGCGCACTTCGCAATGACCCGCAATTTCAGCAGATGGTCGATGACGTCACCACCACACTAACTGGCAGCGAGGACGTCAACGCCGCATTGATCAAGCTGTTGAACTGAAAGCCTTTGATCGGACGCGCAACAAGTGCCTGGTGCGCGGCAAGGTTTCACGATCCACGACGCGCGCGCTTTCATCGTCGATCGCGGGCAGCCGCCTGCGGAGTTTCCTCACAGCGCGCGGCACTTGAGCCAGAAGATTTCCGAGATCGTATCGGTGCTCACAGACTTGAGCCATTGAACGCATGGCGGGCCGCGTCCTGAGTGGTCCACCCTCGCGCGGTCTGTTCAAACGGCCACGCCATCGGCGCTTCGCCAATGCGTTGGCGCGCCTGCGCCGCAGCGCTCTTGCTGACAGAAGGGGGCAGCCTCGTTGGGCAAGGCCAGCTCGAGGCTATCGAGTACCTCGCTGATCGACCAGTGGTGGTACATCGCCAGCGCAATGACCAGCCACACCGCCTGTTCTGCCGGAAGGCGACGGCGCCGAATGCTCGCCGTCCCGGTCGCCTGGACTGCGCGTTCGACCCACTTTTGGGGCAGATGCTCGGCCAACCTTCACAGATCGGCCGGCTCTTGTGCTTCGATCAGGTAAGTGAGGTGTTCGGCAAGCATCGCACCGGAAAGCTAACAGCCCGGCGCTTCGCTTACAACCACTTCTTGCCGCTTAAACCAAAATGCCGTTCAGCGCTAACTGAACCGCATACCGCCCGGCCCCGTTCTTCCGATACTCAAGAATCTTCGTTATGGGAATATACCGTGCGCCATACGGCAGCCCCACGCATCGCGAAGCATCGACATGCCGATGCACACCGGAATTTCTCGTCAGTCCCCAGACAACGTCCTTTTAAATCGGGAGCAGGCGACTGCCCGCCTCAAAGCGAACTAGCCTGCGCGACAATCACTTCTTTCCCTCTCGTCGTTACCCCACGAATCCGATTTTGCATAGCGAACCATGTCTTGCACATGCTTTCGTTTCCTTTTTCTTAAGTGTTTCCCACGCTTCCCATCCCGGTTATAGACGCGGTTTTCGGCGATTTCAACATGAAAACGTGCGCTCAATTCGATAGCTCATTAGCAGACCGATAATTCTTTCCGAAGTGGATGGCAGGGGCAAGGTGAGCGAAACGCGGGACACGACAGGATTCGAAATACCATCAGGCGCAAGCGTTTGTGATGCTGTACCGCGTGATGTGAAGGACCTCGGCCGAACAAATCGCCACAGCACCGCTGGATCAGCTGGCCAAGTGCGGCAATCCTGGCCGTTCACCGACTACTTAAAACGCGCGCCCGCGTCGCGGGAGCACGATGAACTGGATGTCTTCCGATGTGTAGATCGCAGTGCTCTTGATTGCGTAGCGTCCAAGAAGGATCAGAGCTTTTCATCACTTCCATGATCAAGTCCGTACGCCTATCTAACTTAAATAGTCAATCAGCTTGTGTGATATTTCCCTCATTGCATGCTGCAGAACACCTTTCATTTTCCTGGCGACTGACTACACTCAACCGAGGGCATGCCAGAATGACGCGGCCCGGCTAGTCGAATTCATACGAATCGGCGACGATCGATTGAGCATTGAGTTTCGCTCGTCAGGATAGCCACACCACCGACACGCGAAGTCGGACGGTTGGCGATCCGGCGCCCCTGACTTGATTTTGATCGCGTGCAATTTGCTCGACTGCGATGCTGGAGGTCCGAATGTCCGACTCCCTGAGTGACGCAACTCGCGCGTCGACGATCTCTCTTCATATCGGCGACCCGTCCGTCAAGAAACTATCCACCAGTCTTTCCGCGATCGAAAAGATCGACGATTCGATCTGGCTCGCCGGCGACGAATCGCGATCGCTCGTTCGCGTCACGCGACGATCGGACGCCGATTTTGGCGACCAGAAGGATTTCGAACTAAGCGAGCAGTTTCCGGCGCTGCAGCGAAAAATCAAACAGGAACTGGACCTCGAAGCGCTGTCGTGGGACGTGGAAAAACATCGGCTCTGGTTTGTCGGCTCGCATAGCTTGCGCCGCAAAGACTGGGACGAGATGGACCACGCACCTGCCGATGCGGCGTTACGCGCGCTCGGCAGGCTTGATCGACAGGAAAATCGCTATGTTCTCGGCTCGGTCGAACTCGGTCCGGGGCCAGCCGGGCCACATTCCGAACCGGTTGCGGATAGCTGGAGCGTGGTCAAGTTCGACCAAGACTCGAGCAGCCTATTCACGCTATTGAAAAGGAACCCCGTGCTCGATCCGTTCATGAAGATCCCATCGAAAGAGAACGGCTTCGACATCGAAGGATTAGCGGTCGCAAAGGACCGGCTGTTCCTCGGCTTGCGCGGGCCAGTCATTCGCGGTCTCGCAAGCGTGCTTCAATTCGACGTCAGGGAGGCGAAGCATGTCGTGCTGGAGTCGGCCGATGGAAGTCAACCGTATCGGCATTTCCTGCTCGACCTCGCGGGCCTCGGGATACGAGATCTGTGCGCACACGGGGACGATCTCTTCGTGCTCGCAGGTCCCACAATGAAGCTCGACGGCCCGATCCGTGTATATCGATGGACAGGCGCACTTAAAAGCAACGCAAGCGGCCTGGTCGATACTGCTTCCATCAAGTTCCTCTTCGGTATAGGTACGCAGGAGGGGCACGATCATGCGGAAGGCATCGCGCTTTTCAAACAAGCCGGGCCGACACAAATGATCGTGGTATTCGACAGCCCGAGCGCGGAGCGCCTGAACGGCGGAACTCATTACACAGCGGACATCTTCGATCTTCCATGACGTGCGTTTCGGGATAGGCCCGAACGGTGCGTATCCATGTCCGAACAGACGCCCCGCCGATCTGGAAATCGCGCGAGAGTCGTTCCAATTTGCCTTAGACGCAACCGAATGAGGTCTTCCATGCCTAACTCACCGTCCGATCAAATGATCAAGAAAGCGCTTTCCGTCACGGGACGCTTCGAGGACTCCGAGAATCCGTTTGGCGCGGTGTCCGGCAACTTCGACGGCATGGGGATCTCGCTGGGCGTGTTGCAGTGGAACATCGGATCGAATTCGCTGCAACCGTTGCTAAAGGCAGTGCCGCGCGACACCATCCGCGAGCTCTGCCCCAAATGTGGGATCGAGTTGATTCAGGCGGCGAATGAGTCTCCGGCGGACGGCCTTGATATCGTGAGGCGCTGGCAGCCAGGCGGAACGCTACCGCCTGCGTATAAGTCGGAACTGCAAGCGCTGGCGGAAAGCGACGCTTTCGTCCGCGAGCAGGTCATCGCAGCCAATCACGTGGCCAGCCGGGCCTATCAGAAGTGCGACGAGTGGTGCCACGTATGGGGCATGCAAGCGGACACCCATGCCTTTTGCTGGTTCTTCGACGTCTACACCCAGAACGGCGGCGTCGGCACGCTGACAGCTCAGCAGGTAGTCGACTTCGCACAGACGCCTTCGAGCTTCGCTCTCGTGATCCAATGGCTTCTTAGCCGCACCAAAGCCGACTCGGGCTATAAAGACGCAATGCGCAATGCGCCATTGTGGTCCGGGGGCGTACTACCGAACTCGAAAAAGCTATTCGCTGCGTCATATCTTCGTTCGCAGACCGCGCGGGCGCAATGGCGCGTCGATGTGATGAACCGGAAAGGGACGCTGGCAATCGGCCACGGATGGGTGCATGGAGACGAATGGAAAATCGATTTCGATGCGCCGCCGGAAAATTAAAAGATTGAGCGACCCGCAATCATCGCCTTACCTGGTTAATACTTCCGAATTGTTTCTTCCAGCCTGCCCGATGGGGAAGGAGCGCTACTGCTCGGATACCGAATTTTGCGAGCTGCGCGTACACGCAGACATGTCGTTCGTGTTTCGGTCAGACCCGTAAGATCTTCGCGTTACGCGTGACCAAGATCGAGCCGAGCTTCGCTTCCGCGCCTTGGCAATCTTCCCGAACATCGCCTCATAATTTTTGATTCAGACTTAAATTCGCCGGGGCTTCGTTCGTCCTATAGAGGTGCATGAACAGGTCATCAAGATCCTGATCAGGATGCCTCATAAGGTGGTCGCATATCCGTTTCACCACCGTGTAAACACGGACGTGCATCGCTCTTGATTGCTGCGCTGAAACTATCCTATAAAGCAGTCAATTGTGAGCAGAAAAAATATTTTGACAAAGCAGTCTGGACATCTCCGCGAGGCACTTCGCGTGGATCCGAAGCGTGGAACGGGACGAGTCGGTCAGTTACTGTGGAGACGGAAATGGGCGAACTCGATCCGGACATGCAGGAAGAGCACGAACCTCGCTGGGTTTCCTTTTTCGATAATTGGGAGTCCAACATACCGCTCTTCGTTTTCGGGCTGCTCTTCCTTTTTATCATCGCGTCATCCATTTCGGCCATCTACGGCGCCGCCAAACAAAACGACGCGCCGTTTTGGCAGAGCTTTGTGACCATCATTCCGTTCGTGGTCTTCATACTTCTTACGCTTGCCTTCTCAACGTGGTTCATCGCCTGCTTCACTGGTGAGCCGAACGACGATAAAAGAAAGCAGAGCTTCCGATTCGCCTACGCGTTCACCATCACATCATTCGTCGTGCTCATGCTTCCGGTTGCCAATCCGTGGCAGCCCGAGATACTGGGTCCCATCAGCCTGATTCGTGGTTGCGTCGTGCCAGAATCTCCCACCGACAACTCCGTGCCGCGCGCAGTGAGTTGCGTCCGTGGTGAACAGTCGTATTTCCCAGCGGCGCAGGCGAGCGCCTCCGCTCCGGATCGGCGAGGCAATATACAAACGCCGGCCGAACCGGCTGGGCCCCCGACGATAAAGCAGGTGCGCGAAGCGAACGACGGCGCCGCATATCCGTGGCTTGTCACCATTGGCGGATTCAACGGTGTCGTGGTGGATACCTACCCTCCGGGTGGCCGTGCCCGATACAACGTGGTCAAGGGGGGCTTCGTCGTACCGTTCTATGTCGTGTTGCTGGCGCTGGTGGGAGGAGCTGTGAGTCTAACGCGCCGTATTCCTGAATATCAAAAGCGCAGCGAGGATAACTTCGTTCCCGACGGCGCCGTCACGGCGCTTTCCCAGCTCGAAACGCGCGAGGTCGTGGTCTTCCAGATCATGCAGTTGATCAGCGCGGGATTCATAGCGGTGGTTGCGTTCTACGCACTCTCGCCGAACTCGATGAGTACCGCCATTGCACTTTCGTTCATGTCGGGATTCTCTTCCGAATTGATCTTGCTGCAGATTCGATCGATTGTCGAAGGACTTCAGCCGAAGGCAGCAAAACCGACGTTTGGCGGAAAGCCCGACAACAAGATCGGCGCCGGGGACAAGGCGATCGATGGCAACAGCGAGCCCCGCTAGGACTCGCAATCGAAATAATACGGCCACTACGAATAGATAAATGCGAATAGAGGGGTTCGGAGTTACAAGCTGACGGACGATCCATTCCATCAGTTCATCGTATGTCGATGGCCGACGTTCATTCGGACACAATCCAGGCAGCGGGAAGTCCGGATCGAATGCGGCCGTCACGATACGACTTCAAACGTGCCGGAGGTCATCATGTTGAACCACACACCCGCAGGTCTCGACGAAATCATCGATACGTTTGGAAGCCTTGATGTTCCGGACTTCCAGGCGCGTTATATCGTTCCGTTCGAACTTCCCTATCCGCTCTACTTCGAGGGCAAGAAGGTCTTGCGCGCGCGCTGTCACTACCTGCTGTGCGATAACTTCATCAAGGCATTTTCGCTTTTGCAGGAAAGAAAACTGGACCGCTTCGTTCAAAACTATGGCGGCATTTACGCACGACGCCCCATACGTGGACAGACGTCTCATGCGTCGACACATTCCTGGGGAATTGCAATCGACCTGGAGCCTGAAAAGTATCCGCTGGGCAGCAAGGAGCGTTTCCCTCCAGAGGTTGTGGATACGTTCACAGAATGCGGATTCCTCTATGGCGGCGACTTCAAAGGGCGAAAGGATCCGATGCATTTCCAGTTCGCCACCCATTATTAGTGTCGCGTTTGGATCGGGCAACACCGTATGATGGCAGCGCATCAGCGGCGTTGCCGTCAGCGGGTTCGTTTCGGCCGGAGGCTCTATGGCATCGAATCCCGAAGTGCTCGTCTTCACCTTGCGAGGCACGCTCGATGCGAGCGGCCCGTTCCTGCCTTACGACGCCTATGCCCGCGAAGTGAGCCATCTCAGCGAGACCGACATTCGCTCTATGCTGGGCTCGAGCGTCACGGTCCGGTGTGAACTAGAATTTCCTGGCGATGGTTCATCGCTCAGGGGAACGGTCCTTCTTCGAATTTCTGAGCATGGAATATCCGAAGCGGCATATCGCGCATTGGCCGACACGATTGTGTTGGCAGTAAAGGGCGCGTTCACCAAGGCGCGACTATCCGGACCCCCGAACGTTCAGCTGTCCGATCTTCAGGCGGTTCAGACGAATGGCGGACCGAAGCCGAAGGAGGCCCAGAGACTACGTCCACCGAGCACGGAGAGGCGCGGCATCGGGCTCGTCGTTACATTGTTGCTTGGCATGTTCGTGAGTGACGTGCACTGGCTCATCGCCCGCGATGCACAACGAGATCCGAGCCCGGCGCTCGCCGCCGCGTCGAACGCCGATGCACAGGCTGCCGGGTCGGCAAACCAGGAACTTGAGGAGTTGCAGGCGCGCTACGCGCGTTCCATCGAGCAGGCTGCTGTACGCAAACCGGGAATGCGCGTGCCCCTCATGCCGATCGTGGATGATCCGGTTCAGGTCGTGACGTTTTCAAGCAGGTCGCCCGTGGACGCTCAGAATCGGATCGTCAACTACGTGTGGGTGTCGCAACCCGCCGAACTGATCGCTTTCTGCCGCCGCTCGCTGGATCCGCTCCTCACCGTCCAGCAGGCTTTAGGCTTGCCGCCCTACCGGTCCGCCAACGAAATGCAGAACTCCAAGGCTTACGTACTCTTGGTCAGGAAAGCTGACCTCTTTCGACCATGCGTGAGCGGCACGGACGTCAGCGCGCCCGCATGCGAGTTGTCTCCTCCCGAGGCTCAACTGGGACAGCAGACCGATAACGACGACCGGCGGTTCGTGAACACGCAATTGTGGGGCGCGCACAAAAACGGATTCACCGAGATCGGTTATCCGTTCACTGGAATGGGCTGGACGTACAACTGGAATCCCTCGTCTCGCGACCATGTCGGCGTATCTGAATATGTCGTCCGACCGCGCGCTAAGGTGGAGGTGAAACCTCCAATGACCGCAGGTGAATTTTGCGCTGGTAATTTCTAGCTCCGCCAGGCGCTCACCGAAGGAGAGACGACGATGAATGTTCGCGCAGAGTCTCGTAGCGAGGAACATGAGAGAAGCGCAGCATTATGGTCTGCGATCGAGCAATGCGAGCAGGCGCTGGATCGCGCGCCTTATAGGAATGCGGCGTGCAGAGCACTTCTCATCGCTTCTCGGGCGCTGCTCGAAAGAATAAAGGCTCGAAAGCCCCGTCGTTCACTCGAAATCATCATTCTGCTAGTCGGCGTGACAAGGCTTGCATCGAATGAAGCCGATCTCGAACAGGCGCGCAAGCAATACGACAAGGCCAGCGCCGCCTATGCTCATAGCGCGGGATTCATGTCAGTAGCGTACGTTATCATTGCCACGAATCTGATCCCCTTGAATCTTCCGAGCACGAGCAGGTCTGGAATGACATTCACCATCGCCTTCCTGTGTGGATTCAGCGAGAAGTTCGCGCCTTCCCTGCTCGATCGCGTTGGAGCGGCTTTCTCCGGTCTGTCGCGCAAGCCGTGAGTGAGAGGCGTTCGCGCTCGAGCGGCCATGGATCCTGGAAAGACGAAGCATCGCTGCCTTGCATCAGTGCCCCGACTGCGTCGGCACCTCGCGATCGATGAACTCGCGAGGAATTTCTTTCTCTATCGTCTCCGTGTGAGACGCAATCGTCTTTACGCCGGGAAACGGCTGGCCAGGCTCGACCCTTTCCGCCATCATCAGCCATGTTCCGAAGTCGCGTTCGAGTTGATCCATCGGCTTGGCCGCCACTTTCTCCACGATCTGCAGGGCTTGCTTGTCGGCGGAAACATACTGATCCGACATCGGCCGATCCCGCATCGCGTCGAATAGCGCCGCCAGCTTGTGTTGCTGTTGAAGCCATATCGTGAAGTAGCGAGCCGCCGCAAGGACATAGGCCTGCTGCTCCATGTTGAAGTGAGGAAAGTTCCCGGCGCTGAACGTCGGCTCGTCGGCGAACCACGGAGAAGTAATCACCGCCGGCAGCGGAACCGCGGAGCCCATTTCGCGCCCCGCTTTCAGCACCTTGCCGCGCCAGTTGGGCGCGCCGTAATATCGTCCATCCACGACCGTCGACGTTTCGTAGAGTCGCGCCATCCCTTCGTCCAGGAACTGCGGAATATCGCCAAAACTCGCGTGCGCGGCGAGGTGAAAGAGCTCGTGAAGTACCGTGCCGGTGGCGGTCCCGGTCAGCGAACACACCACCGACAAGTCATTCTGGAAGGCGTACCCCAGCGTTGTGGGCGGCGCGGAAATCCCATGTAGCGTACTCGCAAGCTTGATCATTGCTTGCGGGTCGGGCACCAGATAGACCGTAATAACCGAATCGGGCATCCGAATGCCATATTCGTCTTGAAGGTAGCTCAGGAAATGTTCAAGGCGCGCCGAGATTTGCGCTAGTTGCGATGCGGTATGGTGCGGCGAGAGGCTGGCAATGACGAAGCGGCCGGAAGCATACACAATCGTGGCGCCTGGAACGCGCTGCGACGTCGCGGCCCGGGCATCTTCGAGCCTCGCGCGTGGAAATATGCGCGCCGCGTACGCCTCGACGGGCAAGGGTTTCGTGACGTTCAAAGGCGGCGCGTCGAGACCGCCGCCATCGCGTTGGCCCGCGACATAGTAGATCTTGCCCTCGACGCGCGCCGTCGCCCGGCCTGTTGCGAGAATCTGCACCATCTGCGGCTTGTCCCTCACCCCTTGAAGACAGCGATCGCGTTCGCTCCTGAACTTTCCGCGCTGGTCGTCGGGCATAGAGTCGAATTGATATGCCCAGTCGAGCAAGCTCGCCCCCGTCGGCTCCTTTCCCGTTAGCCGGCACCAGCTCGTACCAAGTCAGTAATCTACTTCATATGTCTGTCCATAGGGCTGCGAAATTCGATAGCGAGACAAGCGCTCGCTCGAAATCTCATACTGTGCGTTGCGCCATGCCTTGAAGCCTTCGACTCCTTGCTGTTCAACCACGGCTTTCTCTGTCGTTTCATTCGCCTTTTTCCTCTGATCCCAATTGGAACAGAGGTATTGCATGACCGGTTGAATCCGCCCGCTAGTCTGCGACTCGGAAATCGAAGAACAGACGGCCACTCCGATCATGCACCACTCGGCCGACACAGTGTCGAATCAACGAAGCGCCGTCCTGCCAGCCGGCCTCACTCATCCGCAAGCCCCGATCACCTGCGCGACCGCCCAACCAGGCGTCATCACCAACGCCCATCCCAACCAAATCCGTCACCCACGTCGCACACACATTTCATGCAACCTATTCAACCGCCGAACCGGCTCGACAACATAAGGATTCGTCTCATCCCACGCGTACCCGGCAAGCACGGCGCTGATCATTCGACGTATCGTCGGCGCCTGCTCACGCGCGAAGATGATGTCCTGCAGCTTCCCCGTATACCAGTTCTCGACGAACGCCCGAAACGTGTCGATGCCCTTGCGCAGCGGCATATCGTATTGCGTTTGCCAGTCGATGGCCTCGCCGTTCAACTGACGCTCCAGCGTTTCCACAGCGAGATGCGCGGATCGCAGCGCGATCGTCACGCCCGAAGAAAACACGGGGTCCAGGAATTCGCCCGCATTGCCAAGCAGCGCGTAACCCGGACCATGCAGCCGCTCGACATTCGCCGAATACCCACCGATATGCCGCACGGGCATCAAGAAAGGCGCATCGCCGATCAGCCGGCTCAGCGTCGGCTCGCTGCGAATCAACGAACGCAACTTCGCTTCACGCTCCGCTTCGGGCGCATCGAGAAACGGCGCTTCGGCGACACATCCGACGGACGAGCGTCCGTTCGCCAACGGAATCATCCAGTACCAGATATCGCGATGCTCGGGATGCACGGCGACCGTGATCTTGTTGCGATCGTGCGCACCGATCGGAATGTCGTCGCGCACGTGAGTGAAGATCGCGGCGCGCGTGGGCATGCGCGTAGGCGCTTCGAGGTTCAGGAGACGTGGCAGCACGCGGCCGAAGCCGCTTGCATCGAGCACGAAACGCGCATGTACCTGATATCGCGTGCCCGCCTCGTCAGCGACTTCGAGCGCGGGTGCATCGCCTGTTTTCATTTCGAGGACCGTATGGCCGAAACGCACTTCGGCGCCCTCCTTCGCCGCGCGACGAATCAACAGATCGTCGAACACGGCACGCTCGACCTGGAATGTCGTGCCCCAGCCGTCGGAATGCTTGTCGCGAAAATCGTAAGCGGACACCTGATCGCGATAGACGAAGTGCGCGCCGTTCTTGTACTGAAAGCCGGCTTCCACGACGTCCTGCAACATGCCCGCTTCTTCGAGATACGCCATGCTTTGCGGCAGCAGACTTTCGCCGATCGAAAAGCGCGGAAAGTGTTGCCGCTCCAGCACCAGCACCGAACGTCCGGCCTTCCGGAGCAACGCCGCGGCGACCGCACCTGAAGGGCCGGCTCCGATGATGGCGACATCGACGGAGGTATTCATACAACATTCATTGTTCATCGTTAATTCCCATGAAGGCGGCTGCAAACCAGAGGGCGAATACGACGCTTGCGCGACGGATCAGCGATTACAATCGAGCCACCCAATTGTCAAAGATTCGACTACTATTTCTTTACCGGATTTAATTGTGCAGAATACCGAAACATCCAGCGTGCCGTTCGTTTCTGAAACTGCGTTCGGCGTCTGGTTCCTGCGCACGCATACGTGGGAACACCACGTACTGCGTGTCGCCATCAACGACCTCAAAGGCCTGATCGACGTCCCGCTGCCCGTTCGTCCCACGATCGTCGATGTCGGCTGCGGGCAGGGCGTTTCGTTTCGACTGCTTGCAAAAGCGTTCTCGCCGCAGCGGATCGTCGGCATCGACTTCCACGAGCCATCGCTCGCGCTCGCCACGAATGCCGCGCTCGCCTGCGAACGCGATTCTGAAACCGCCGTTACGCGCATCGAAGTGTTGCACGGCGACTGCGCGCATTTGCCGCTAGGCGACGCCAGCGCGGATATCGTCTTCTGTCACCAGACCTTCCATCACCTCGTCGAGCAGGAACGCGCGCTCGCCGAGTTCCGCCGCGTGCTCAAGCCCGGCGGCTTGCTGCTGTTCGCCGAATCCACCGATGCATATATCAAATCGTGGGTCATTCGCCTGCTGTTCCGTCATCCAATGCAAGTGCAAAAGAGCGCGGACGGGTATCTCGAGATGATCCGCAACGGTGGCTTCAGTTTCGAACCCCGAAACGTGTCGCTGCCCTACCTGTGGTGGAGCCGTGCAAAAGACTTCGGACTGCTGGAGCGCATCGGTCTCTATGCCCCGAAGCCGGGCAAGCGGCGCGAGACGCTCGTGAACGTTGCGGCCGTCAAGCCCATCTGACAGCGAAGCGCGGCGCGCCTTCGAACACGCGCGCCGCACGTCCTTTCCGCGTTACTTCTTCAGCGTCACCACTTCGCCCTTCAGCGCCACGCCCGCAACCACTGCACCCGCGCCACAGGTGAACTCCGTCGCACTCTCACGTTCGACGTTCCGGTAGTTGCTCTTGATGTTGATGACCGCATTGCCGCCTTCCTTGCGCACGCGATCCTGCAGCGCCATTACCGCCGACAAGAACACGTGCTGACACGCGGTTTCATCGCTCTTGCCGAACGAGTTGGTCTTCTTGTTCGTTGCGAACTCGTGGTGTGCTTATTGCGCGTCGAACTGCACGAGGTCGCCCCGCACGGCTATCGTCGAACCGTTGTTGCTCGATCCGCACGAAAACTCCTTCGATGACGATGTTTCCGTGTGCTGGAAGCGCGTCGTCACGTTGACGACGGCGTTCGCCTTGTGTGCGCCCGCATAGTCGCGCAATTGCTGCAGCGCCTTGCCCAGCGCGATGTTGCACGTCGCTTCCTGACCGGTCATCTCGCGCGAGACACGCGCGCGCACTTCCTTGGTCTCGATCAACTTCTTCACGTTCGGATGGGCCTCGTCGCCGAAATACAGCGGCACGCCCTGCTTGCTTTGCGCCTGCACCTCGGCGGGCATCGGCAGTGAGCGGATCTGCGTCGTGCATCCGGCTTGCGATATCACGATGGCGGCTACCATGCCGAGGACAATCTTGGTTTTCATACTTTGGTCACTCTTGTTTTGATTTTCGAATCACGCCCGTCATTGCACCGACGGGCACCGGTCAAACACTCCTGAACATCAGACCCGCGCAGCTTCCGCCGAAGCCGAACGACACCGACATCGCGCGGTCGATGCGCGTCTCGCACGTGGTTTGCACGAGCGGCATGCCGTGCACGAGCGGGTCCGGCGATTCGACCGCTCCCGTCCCCGCGATGAACCCGTCACGCATCATCAGCAGCGTGTAGATCGCTTCGTGCGCGCCGCATGCGCCGATCGAATGCCCCGTCATGCCCTTGGTCGATGAGAACGGCGGCACGTGCGCACCGAACACTTCGCGCAATGCGCGCAGTTCTTCGGCATCGCCGAGCGGCGTGGAAGGCGCCTGCGTGTTGATGTACTCGGGCCCTTCGTCGATATCGCCCGCATCGTCGAGCGTCATGCGCAATGCGCGCGCGATGCCGCCGCTGTGCGGCGTCACCATGCCCGTGCTGTCCGTACTCTCGCCGAAGCCGGTCAGCTCGGCGTAGATGCGTGCGCCGCGTGCGAGCGCGTGATCCAGCGATTCGAGCACCAGCACGCCCGCACCGGAGCCGATCACGAAGCCGTCGCGCGCGGTGTCGTAAGGACGCGAAGCGCGCGCCGGCGTCTCGTTGAAGCCGCGCGACAACGCGTGCATCGCGTCGAACATCAACGTCATGTTGTCGTGCAACGCTTCGCTGCCGCCCGCGAGCACGACGTGTTGCCGTCCGGTGCGTATCAATTGCAGCGCCTGCCCGATCGCGAGCGCGGATGTCGTGCACGCCGACGAAGGCGAGTACGCGACGCCCTCGATGCCGAAGGTCTGCGCGACGTTCGCCGAGGCCGTGCTGCTCATCGCGCGCGGCACCGTATAGGGCGGCGTTCTGTCGACGCCATGCGCGTGCGCCGCGGCGAGCGCCGCGTCGTACTCCGCCATCGCGCCGACGCCCGATCCGATCACGGCCCCCGTCTTCGGCGAGCGCAGCAAGGCTTCGTCGAGCCGCGCATCGTCGATAGCCTTCCTCGCCGCGTGGCACGCAAAACGTGCGGTGTCGCCCATGAAGCGCTCGAGCTTGCGGTCGAACGGCGGCTCGTCAGCGACGGATGCTACCGCCGCGACTTGCGAATGAAAGCCGCGCTCGCGCCACGCGTCGATACGCGTCACGCCGCGCTTGCCTTCGCGCAACGCGTGGCTCACCGCATCGAGCGAATTGCCGAGACACGAGACGATGCCCATGCCCGTCACGACGACGCGCTGCATGACCCGCGCTGAGTTCATCGAACCTTCCGGAAAATCAGCGACGTATTGATGCCGCCGAACGCGAAGTTGTTGCTCATCACGTATTCGGCCTCGATGGCGCGCGCATCGCCGATGATGTAATCGAGCGGCGCGCACGCGGGATCGACGTCGGTGAGATTGAGCGTCGGCGCATACCAGTTGCGCTTCATCATCTCGATGGTCCACCACGCCTCGATCGCGCCGCACGCACCGAGCGTGTGGCCGATGTAGCTCTTGAGCGAACTGATCGGCATGCGCTCGCCGAAGGTCTGGGCAGTCGCCTGACTTTCCGCGACATCGCCGCGATCCGTCGATGTTCCGTGCGCATTCACATAGGCGATGGCCTGCGGGTCGAGCCGTGCATCATCGAGTGCAAGCTGCATCGCGCGCGCCATCGTGCTCGCGGTCGGCTGCGTGATGTGCGCGCCGTCCGAGTTGCAGCCGAAGCCGACGATCTCCGCGTGAATCGTCGCGCCACGCGCCTTCGCGTGTTCATACTCTTCGAGCACGAGCGTGGCCGCGCCCTCGCCAACCACGAGACCGTCGCGCTTCGCATCGAACGGACGCGGCGTGAGCTGCGGCTCGTCGTTGCGCGTGCTCGTCGCGTAGAGCGTGTCGAATACGGCGACTGCCGGCCCCGAGAGTTCTTCCGCGCCGCCCGCGAGCATCATCGTCTGCTTGCCTGTCGCGATGGCTTCGTACGCGAAGCCGATCGCCTGGCTGCCCGACGCGCACGCGGACGACGACGGAATCACGCGCCCCTTCAGATCCCAGAACAGGCTCACGTTGACGGCGGTCGTGTGCGGCATCATCTGCACGTAGCTGTTCGATGTGACCTCGGTCATCGAGCCGGTGTTGAGCATCGTGCCGAACGCGCGGATCGGCTCGACGGAACCGGACGACGATCCGTACGCCACGCCCATGCGCCCGTCGCTGATCGATGTGTCGCCGGCAAGCCCTGCATCCGCGAGTGCGAGTTCGCTCGCGCGCACGGCGTACATCGAGACGATGCCCATCGAACGGGTCTTCTTGCGCGGCCAGCCGGCGGGCTGTTCGAACGCGGGCAGCGGACACGCGAGACGCGTATGCAGCGCCTGAAAAAAGTCCCATTCGTCGATGCGGCGCACCGCGTTGCGGCCGGTCTTCAGCGCGGCCTCGACATCGCTCCAGCGATCGCCGAGCGCCGTGACGCCGCCCATGCCTGTAATGACGACTCGTTTCATCAGATCATCCCGCCGTTCACGCCGATCACCTGACGCGTCACATACGACGCCGCATCGGACATCAGGAAGCCGACGACCGCGGCCACTTCGCCCGGCTGGCCGACGCGGTTCATCGGGATGGTCTTCAGTGCATGCTCGACGGGCGCGTTCTCCAGCATCCCCGTCTCGATCAGCCCCGGCGCCACGCAGTTCACCGTGACGTTGCGCGACGCAAGCTCGACGGCGAGCGCCTTGGTCGCGCCGATCAGCCCGGCCTTCGCGGCGCTGTAGTTCACCTGCCCGCGATTGCCGATCACGCCCGACACCGATGCGATCGTCACGATGCGGCCGCCCTGCTTCGCGCGGACCATCGGCATCGTCAGCGGATGGATCACGTTGTAGAACGCGTCGAGGCCGGTTTCGATCACGACGTCCCAGTCTTCTTCCGTGAGCGCGGGGAACGCGGCGTCGCGCGTCACGCCGGCACTGCACACGATGCCGTAGTAAGGGCCGTGCGCGGCAACATCGGTTTCGAGCGCCGCGCGGCACGCGGCGCGGTCGCGCACGTCGAACTGGATGACGCTTGCCGAACCGCCCTGCGCGGCGATGCCCGCGGTCACGGCCTCGGCTTCCGTGCGGCCCGTGCGGCAATGCACGGAAACAGCGAAGCCGTCGCCGGCAAGTTGATACGCGATCGCACGGCCGATGCCGCGGCTCGCGCCCGTTACGAGAACTCGACGGCTCATGCGCTCACGCTCCCTTCGATGAACGTCTGAAAATCATGGGGTTGATATACCTTGATGATGGCCTCGGCATAACGTTCGCCGTCATGCCCGATCGTGCATTCGTACGCGCCGTGGCCCTCTTCGCCGCGCAGCACTTCGCGCACGGCGATGTCGAGTTGCGCATCACGCGTGAACGTGCTCACGTGCGCCTGATAGCTGCGCGAGCCGAGCAGCACGCCGGGGCGCGCCTGTTCGCCCGCGCGCATCGCGAGCAACGAGATATGCGCCGCGATGCACTGCGCCATCAACTCGATGCCGATCCACGCGGGCATCGCGCCGTGTTCGTCCGCGTACCACGCGTCAGGGCGCACGCTCGCGCGGGCCGTCAGCGTTTCGTCGCTGCATGACGTCACCGCGTCGACGAGCAGCATCGTGCCGCGATGAGGAATGATCGATTCGATTGGCGGAAAGGTGCCGGTTAGCGCGTCGCTGAGGTACATGGTTTCGTCGTTCATCGTCGTCAGCCCGCCAGAATCAGGCTGACATTGCTGCCGCCGAATGCGAACGAATTGCTCATGACATGGCGCGTGCCCGATGCGCGCGAAAGGCGGCGCTTCGTCTGCACGAGATCGAGCGCGGGCAACGCGGTGTCGGCTTCGCCGTCCCACGCATGCAGCGGCAACGGGACGTCGTCGCGTGCGAGCGTGAGCCATGCAAAGCCGAGTTCCGTCGCGCCCGCCGCGCCGAGCAGATGCCCGGTGAACGGCTTGGTGCCGCTCGCGGGCACGCCGTCCGGGAACACGCGCGCCATCAGACGCGCTTCCATTTCATCGTTCTTGCGCGTGGCCGTCGCGTGCATGTTCACATAGCCGATGTCGCCGGGCATCACGCCTGCATCCGCAAACGCCCCACGCAGCGCCATTTCGCCGCCGACGCCTTGCGGATCGGGTGCCGATACATGATGTGCGTCGCTGGATTCGCCCACGCCGGCAAGACGCACGGCGCTTTCGTCGCGCGTCATCAGAAACACGGCCGCACCTTCGCCGATGTTGATCCCGTTGCGGTTGCGGCTCATCGGATTGGTGCGCACGGGGCTGACCGAATCGAGCGAGGCGAAGCCCTGCACGGTCAGCTCGCACAATGTATCGACGCCGCCGACGATCACCGCGTCGCACAGGTTCAGTTGCAGCAGACGCCGCGCCGACGCGAACGCTTTCGCGCTCGAAGTGCAGGCCGTCGAGATCGTGAACGCCGGGCCTTGCAGGTTCAGCGCGGCCGCCGCGAACGGCGCGGCCGTGCCGATTTCCATCTGCCGGTAGTCGAAGTGCGCCGGCAACGCGCCCGTTTTCGTGCGATGAGCGAACGCTTCTTCCGCTGCGCCGACGCCCGACGTGCTGGTGCCGAGCACCACGCCGATGCGCGCCGAGCCATAGCGTTGACGCGCCGTTTCGATCTCCGGACGAATCCGTTCGAGCGCCGCGAGCAGCAAGCGATTGTTGCGGCAATCGAAGCGTTCGAGCCCGGCGGGCGGTGCGATATCGAGCGGCGCGAGCACGCGGCCGACGAACGCATCGCCGTCTTTCATGGACATCGGTCCCATGCCGGGCGATTGCGATGCAGCGAGCGCGGACGCGATTGCAGCGGTGTCGTCGCCGAGTGCGTTGATCATGCCGAGCGCATGCAGATAGACAGGCGGCAGTGTCATGCGTGGTGTCTCCCTTCGTTTGGCAAGGCCATCGGTGCGAGCAGCACCGCCACCAGAATGCCGAGCGTGAGCGTGATGCCGAAGCTCTTCAGCGCGGGCATGCCGCTCATGCCGAGCATGCCGAACGACAGCAGCGTCGTCGCAGCCGACAGCAGCACGCCCGTCCAGACCGCGCCGAGATCTGCACCGTCGCGCAGGCATCCTTCGCGCAGGAACACCGCGTAGTTCGCGCCGACGCCGAGCACCAGCATCAGTGCGAGGCAGTTGAACAGATTGAGCGGCACGCGCGCATAGCCGAACGCCGCGAGCGTCACGCCGATGGCGAGCAGCACGGGCAACGTCGTCGCGATGCCGCCGCGCAGCCGATAGCGCGTCATCACCAGCACGAGCACGAGCAGCAGCGCGCCGGCGAGCCAGATGGCGCTATCGACGCGATATTGGCCGAACAGCGTCGACACGCTCGCGGCTTTGTCGACGAACACGACGCCTTCGGTCGCGCGCGCCGTTGCGATCAGCGCGTGCAGGTTCTGCGGCGTCACGCGGCGCGGCATCACGATGGCCGCGTAGCCGCGATGTCCGTTGGCATCGACGGCGCCGAGCCACAGATGAGAAAACGGCTTCGACCAACTCGCGGCGAGCCAGCGCTCGACCGTCAGCGGCTGCGTTTGCGCTTGCGCGAACGAGTCGATCCACTCATCCGCGACGTCGTCACGGAAGCCCGCTTGCAGCAGCGTCGCGCGCAACGCGGCCGGATCGGCGAAGACATGTTGCGCGAGCAGCGCACGGTCTTCGGCCTGACGCCGCGCCGATGGCACGAACTGCGTGATCGAGCGCCATCCGTCCACCGACTGATCGCCCGAAAGCGCATCGAGTTTCGCGCCCAGCGCTTCGGCACGTTCCAGCACGACGTCCTGCGTCGCGCCCTGCACCACGAAAAACTGCGCGGTATTGTCGATGCCGACCGCGTCGCGCACCTGATTCTCCTGCGCGACGAGCGCCGGATCGCGCTGGATCAGCAAATGGATATCGTCGTCGCTCTTGAGCAGCAGCCAGCCCGGCGCGCAAACGACGACGAGCGCGACGGCGACGGCCCACGAACGCTTCCCGCCGATCGCACGCTGCCAGCGTTGCAGCAGCACGGCCGCGCGCGCAAAGAGACGCCGCTGAGTGGCCTTCGGCCCGTTCGACAACATCGCGGGCAGCAGCCACATGACCGACGCGAACGCGATGCAGATACCCGTCATCGCGAAGCAGGCGATCTGCTTGAGCGCGGGAAACGGCGCCCACGCGAGAATCGCATAGCCGAGCAGGCTCGTGGCGAGCGCCACGCAAAGCGCGGGGCGCACCGAACGCGCGCCGTGCTTCGCATCCCAGTTGCGCGGCGCGCCGAGATAGACGACGAAGTATTGAATCGAATAATCGACGGCCTCGCCGATCAGGCTCGCGCCGAACACGAGCGTGAGCAGATGCAGCTTGCCGAACACGGCCATCGTAACGGCCAGTGCGAACACGATGCCGACCGCGGTGGACATGAATCCGAGCAGCAACAGACGCGGCGAGCGGAACACCCACAGCATCAGCAACGCGATGCCGCATGCCGACGCGATGCCGATCAGATGCACTTCGCGCTCCGATGCACGCCGCGCCGATTCCGCGTAGAACACGGCGCCCGCGCGCGCGACGGACGCATCAGGCCATGCGGCGAGCAACGACGTTTCCGCCTGCGACGCCGCCGACAGCACCGCACGCTGCACGCGCGATTCGTAGGCGGAGCCATTGAGCGTCGTGACGACGAGCACGCTCGTCGTGTCGCCGCGATGCGCGACGAGCATGTTGTCTTCGAGATCGAGGTTCGACGTCGCGAGCGGCAGGTCGGACAGCCAGTGTTCGAGCCACCCGAACGGATCGACGGCGAGCTGCGTTGCGAGCGGGCCGCGCACGGGGTTGTAGATGCGCTGCATCAGCGCGTCGTGCAGCGATGCAGCGCCTTTTTCGGACGAGTGCGTGAGAGCATCGCGGTCGTCGCGCGTCAGCAGGCCGAAGCGATATGGCGTGTAGAGCGCGCCGATCCGCGCGATATCGAATGGCGGCAGTTCCGCCGTCACGGATGCGAACGCGCCGCGCGCCTGCAGCGTCGCGCCGAGCCGTTTCGCGGCGGCTTTCGCGTGATCCGCGTCGCGGCTCGACACGAGGAACACCGTGCGGTCGCCGAGCGCGTTCGCGAGCTGATCGACGGCCTTTTCGGCGACGGGATTCGCTTCGGTCGCGGGCAGCAGCGCGAGCAGATTCGTCTCCAGCGGCGACGGTCCGCTGAAACGATGCACGCAATACAGCACCGCGACGAGCGCGAGCGCGATCCATGCGGCGCGAACGCCCCACAGCGACATCCTCGTGCGCTGCCCGTGCGCCAGGCTCATGGCGCGCCCAACAAGGTGCGTTCGGCGGATGGCAGATCGTCGGCCGCTTCGCTCTTCGTGAACTCGATGCGCGTGGTATCGCCGCTCGCGAGATCGATCCGCAGGCTGCGCAGGAAAGCGCTCCCCGTCATGTGCAGGCCGCGAATCGCCTGCGCGAGTTGCGGCTGGTTCGGAGCAAGGTCGAGCGTCCAGTCCGATGCCGAGCCTTGCGCATCGACATCGAACTGCGAGTACAGCGCGGAGAGATCGCCGCCGAGCATCGCGCGCATCATCTTCGAGACCTGCGCGACGCCGCGCACGCCCTGCGCGCTCTTCGTGCGGATGCGCTTGCCGTTCGCGTCGACTTCGGTGACGCCTGCATCGGTGATGACGAACGTCGCCGCGTAAGGCGTTTCCACGCGCCAGATCACGCCTCGATCGCGCATGAACACCAGCGTGCCCGTGCTCACGAGCGGCTGCTTCATCGCTGAGAGCGTCTGCGTCTGCGTGAACTGTGCGCGCACGCCTTTCATCTGCGCGAGCCGCGATGTCACCTGCGAGACGAGCGCCTGATTGCCGGATGCGGCATGCAATGGCGCCGCCGTGAACAGCAACAAGACGAGCAATGCACGGAGCATCTTCAAACCGCCCATACGCGCTCCAGCTTTTCGAACAAGACAGGCGGCGACACGAACTGCAATTCCTGCGTGGCCGCATCGACGGCGACCTGGATCGTATAGCCCTTGGTCAGACGCTGGCCTGTTTCGCAATCGACGATCTCATAGCCGATCTTCAGGCGGTTCTCGTATTCGAGCAGTTCCGTGCGCACTTCGATGCGCTGTCCGTAGGTCGCGGGCCGCACGTACTTCAGATGCGCCTCGACGACCGGCCACACATAGCCCGACGCCTGCATTTCGCGATAGTCGTAGTCGAACGCGCGCTGCAGCGTCGAGCGTCCTGCTTCGAAATACTTCAGATAGTGGCCGTGCCAGCACACGTTCATCGCATCGACATCGTGAAACGGCACTTCGACGATCGCGCTCGCCTTGAGCGTGCGAGCCTGCGCGACTTCAGCCATGACGCGCTTCCTTTGCATCGGCATCGACCAGAGCGCACGCCGCGATGCGCGCCGTCAACGCGCGCAGATCGCGCTCCAGCGCACGGTCTTCGGCGACGAACGGCGAAACCGATGCGATCGTCGCCGCGAACTCGCGCAGCGGCGCGGGCACGGGCGTTTCCGGATCGAGACGCAGACGCAGATTCAACGCCTGCACGGCGGCGAGCGTGTGCGCGGCCGCGACCTGCTCCGTCAGTTCGAGCACGCGCAGACAGTCGCGCGCGGCGATCGTGCCCATGCTGACCTTGTCCTGGTTGTGCGCTTCGGTCGAGCGCGAGAACACGCTCGCGGGCATCGTGTGCTTGAGCGCCTCGGCGGTCCACGCGGACGCCGAAATCTGCACGGCCTTGAAGCCGTGATTGATCGGCGCGCGCCCATGCGTTGCGCCGGTCAGATTGCGCGGCAGGCCGTTGTTGAACTTGTCGTCGACGATCAGCGCGAGCTGGCGATCCATCAAATCCGCGAGATTGGCGACGGCCGTCTTCAGCGCGTCCATCGCGAACGCGATATGGCCGCCGTAGAAGTTGCCGCCGTGCAGCACGCGCTCTTCGTCGGGATCGATCAGCGGATTGTCGTTTGCGCTGTTGAGTTCGTTCTCGATGTCGCGGCGCATCCACGTGAGCGCGTCGGTGGCCACGCCGATCACGTGCGGCGCGCAGCGGATCGAATAGCGGTCCTGTAGACGATGGCCCGGCGTGTCGTTGCGGCCGGCGAGATCGGCGCGAATCCATGCGGCGGCTTCGGCCTGGCCCGCGTGCGGCTTGACTGTGAAGATCGTCGCGTCGAAGTGCGCGGCGCGGCCATCGAGCGCCACCGTGGAGAGCGCCGTGAGACGCGCGGCAAGGCGCGTCAGATGACGCGCGCGCGCAAACGCGAGACACGCGAGGCCGGTCATCACGGCCGTGCCATTCATCAGCGCGAGCCCTTCCTTCGGTGCGAGCGTGAGCGGCGTCACGCCGAGCGTGGACCACACGCCGGCGGCATCGCGCAAGCTGCCGTCGAACATCACGTCGCGCTCGCCGACCAAAGCCGCCGCCACATACGACAGCGGCGTCAGATCGCCGCTCGCGCCAACCGAGCCTTCCGACGGAATGCGCGGCAGCACGCGATGATTGATCAGGTCCGCGAGCCGTTCGAGCAGCACGAGACGCACGCCGGAAAACCCGTACGCCAGCGAATTCAGACGCGCGGCGATCACGGCGAGCGTCGCTTCGTCATCGAGATACGCGCCCATGCCGCAGCCGTGATAGCGCGTGAGTTGCAGCGGCAGCGCCTCGACGAGTTCCATCGGCACATCGACGACGCACGCATCGCCATAGCCGGTGTTCACGCCATACACGGTCTTGCCCGCCGCGAGATGCCGGCGCAGAAAGTCCGCGCCGCGCTCGATGCGCGCGCGCCAGCCGGCGTCGCCGTTCAGGGCCACGGGCGTGCGGCGCGTCGCAATCGATACAACCTCTTCGATGCTCAAGTGCCGCCCACCGAAGGTTACCGCGGTCGCTTTGCGCGGCGCGCGCACCTCGTCGATCAGATCATGCTCGGACATCGTTTCCTCTGGGCGCGGAGCCTTCCGTCATCGTTTTGCCGGGACGCGCCCAGAAATCGAAGAAATTGAACCATTGATATGGAGCCTTGCGGCAATAGTGTTCGAGCCGCGACGCGTAGCGCTGCGCCCACGCCGCGATGTGCTGTGCGCGTTCACGGCGCGGCAATGCGATGCGCTCCGCGAACGGCTCGAAATACAGCCGATGGCGCGTGCCGCCTTCCGCGTCGCGCTCTTTCAGGCAGAAAAACAGATAGACGGGACAGCCGAGCGCATGCGCCAGCACATACGGCCCTTGCGCGAACGGCGCTGACGCGCCGAGGAAGTGCGCCTCCGTCGTGCGGCCCGACTCGTGCGCGGGCACGCGATCGCCGACGATCACGAGCAATTCGCCCGCGTCGATGCGTTCCTTCATCATCATCGATGTATCGGGACCGAAGCCGCTCACCGGCATGAGCCGCCGGGCGAAGTCGGCGTTGGCCGTCGACAGCACGCTGTTGAAGCGCTTTGCGTGCTCCGTGTAGACGACGGCCGTTACTTTTGCGCGGCCATTGCGCACCGCGAGCGCGCGCGTCATCTCGAGATTGCCGAGATGCGCGCCGATGACGAGCGCGCCGCGCCCGCTCTCGACGAGCGCTTCGAACGCGGCGGGATCGTCGAACACGACGTCGTCTTCGGCGATCCGGCCCGACCACGCGGCGAACCGGTCCAGCCCCGACTGCGCGAACGCGAGCATCTGCCGATACGCGGAACGCCAGCCAGGACGCGGCGTGCCCTCGCCCGGCGCGGCGTGCTCCAGATGCGCGAAGTATCGATGCGATGCGGCGCGCGCATCGCGTCCCGTCAGCAGAAAATAGCCGACGACGGGATGCAGCCACAGCCCCGTGAAGCGCACGCCGAACAGACGGCAACTGATTGCGAGCAACGCCATGCCGAGCCGGCTGCCGCGCTCGGCGACGCGCCACCAGCCGCTTTCGGCGCGCGTGGCGGCGGAGGTCTTGCGCGGCATCGCCTTGTGCGCGAGGAGCATCGGCAGACGCAGCAGCATGCCGCACACGAGCCGCGTATGACTCGCGCTGATGCGCACGTTGTCCCACAGTACGTCGAAGTGCGACACGCCATCCGTCGCGTAGACGACGCGCGTCGGCACGGTGCGGAACGCAAGACGCCGCCAGTGCAGGCGCACCAGAATTTCGATGTCGAAGTCCATGCGCGTGCCGAGCCGCACGCTGTCGATCAGCGCGCAGACCGCATCGAGCGGATACAGACGAAAGCCGCACATCGAATCGCGGATCGTGAAGGAGAGCGTCTCGATCCAGACCCACACGTGCGTCAGGTAGCGGCCATAGAGACGCGACTTCGGCACGCTTTCGTCGTAGACGGGACGCCCGAGAATCACCGCGCCGGGTTCGGCCCGCGCGGCCGCGAGAAAGCGCGGCACGTCGTTCGCGTCATGCTGGCCGTCGGCGTCGATCTGCAACGCGTGCGTGTGGCCCGCGCGCCGCGCCGCGCGCAAACCCGCCATCACGGCTGCGCCCTTGCCGCCGTTGACGGGCAGGCGCAGCAGCGTCATCTGTTCGCCGTACTGCCCGCCGAGCTGCGCGAGGACGGCTTGCGTGGCCTCGTCGCTGCCGTCGTCGACGACGAACATCGGCAGGCCGTGCACGGCCAGGCGCGCGACGGTGCCGCCGATCGCATCCTTGTGGTTGTAGATCGGAATGACGATGCACGTCCGCAGGTTCGCGCCGCTCATGCGCGCTCCCGGTACACGACAACGCCCGACGAACAGTCGCGTCCATTCAGCCGATACGCGAACTGCACGCGGCGGCGCGCCGCATCGTGCGCGAGCCGCAGATCGAGCAGCGCGCCGGGCGGCACGGGCGCCATGAACTTGAGACGATCGACGGATGCCGCGTCGCGCGTGCCCGCGATGTGCTCCGACGCGAGCCGGATCGCCCAGTCGACTTGTACGACGCCTGGCAGGATCGGCAGATTGGGGAAATGTCCGTCGAAGTGAGCGAGCGTGGAAGGCACGCGCAACTCATAGTGCAGATTGTCGCCGTCGCGCGTTTCGGAGAGCACTTCAAAGCCTTCGGCGCGCGTGCCGAACGACGCCGCGACTGTCGCGACGGGCAGCTTGCCGCGCGCATCGAACGGCAGTGCGATGCGAAAACGCCAGCGGCGCGGCAAGAGAACGACGTCGAAATACGCGGCGAGATGACGGCGCAGCGCTTTCGCGAGCGCGACTCGGCCTTCGTCGCGCAGCGCGGCGCTGCCCGCGTCGCTCAACGCGACGACGGCGCCCACGCGCTCGCGCGATGCGCCCGCGAGCGGCACGACGCACGCCTGCGTCACATACGGATGCAGCGCGAGCCGCGCCTCCATTTCCGGTAGCGACACGCGCTTGCCGTCGAGCTTGATCACGCGATCGAGACGGCCTTGCAGGCTGAAGCGGCCGTCATCGTCGAAGGCAATCGCATCGTCGGTGCGATGCCAATCGCCGTGGCCCAGATGCGGCGAGCGCACTTCGAGCGCGCCGTCGTCCGCGCGACGCACATCGACGCCGGCGAGCGGCTGCCACGCTGGCGTTACGTTCTGCCTGCGCCACGCGATGCCGCCGGTTTCCGTGCTGCCGTAGATTTCGACGGGCGCGTCGCCGAACACGCGCGCGTAGTCGTGCGCGGCGTCCGCCGCGAGCGGGCCGCCCGAGGAAAAGAACACGCGCGACGCGGGCGTCAGTTCATCGAAACCGGCCAGCGCGGCCCAGCGCACGAGTTGCGCCGGCGACGACACCATCACGGTCGCGCCGCAGCACGCGATGCGCAACTGCACTTGCCGCGGTTCCGCGCACAACGCGCGATCGAATGCGCGGCCCGCTGCGAGCGGCCACATCACGCGAAACAGCAGCCCGTAAATGTGCCGGTGCGCCACGCTCGAGAGCATCGTCGCGTCGCCGATGAGCGCGCCCCATTCGCGTTCGAGCGTGCGCACTTCGGCATCGAACTGTGCGAGGGTCTTGCGGATCGGCTTCGGGCTGCCGCTGCTGCCCGATGTGTAGAGCGTGAGCGGTGCGTGCGGGTCGATCGGCATCGGCTTCGGCGGCGCGGCGATTCCGATCGATTCGGTCGCCGCCAGCGCGCGGATGTCGTCGTCGGTCAGCATGGCGTCGTACGCGTGGGCGAGATCGGCGAGGTAGCCCGGCGCCGAGCTTGCGGGAATCACCGGCTCCTTGCCGCACGCGAACAGCGCGAAGAGCGCGCAGGCGAAGTCGAACGGATCGTCGATGCACAACGCGTAGCGGCGCGCCGACTGCTCGCGCAGCCACCACGCGAGGACCGCCGTGCGCGTGCGGAAAGCCGCGTGCGTGATGATCGTGTTCGCGCTTGCGGCGCGATCGTCGCGGCAGACGGGTCTCTGCGCATCGCTCGGCGCGCACAGCAAATCGTGCAGCGCGATCATGCCGCCTCCGCTCGCCGCGCGCGCGGCAGGATCACGAGATAGCGCCACACGATTTCACCCACGAGCAGCACGCCGACGAGTCCATACGAGATCGCGCCGTTGTAGAGCGACCATGCCTCGCGCTGCCAGTACAACGCCGTATAGAGCGCGAACAGGCCGTTCGCGGCAAAGAACACGCACCAGATTTGCGTGACGCGGCGTGTGTGACGCACGGCGGCGGCGCTCAGATCGGGCGTGCCGATGCGCGCGAATTTTTCGATCATCGACGGGCCGCGCACGAGCGTCGCGCCGAACGCGATCAGCAGCCCGAGGTTCACGAGCGACGGATAGATATGCAACAGGCGTTCGCTATCGGTCCACACGATCGCGGCGGACGCGGCGCTCAGCATGAAGGCGACGATCCAGTCGACGCGCGTGAGCCTGCGCAGCGACACGCTGACGACACCCGTGCCAATGCAGCGCTGCAGCCAGATCAGCGCGAACAGCACGCAGCCGGCGTAGCGCGGCGCGTTCCAGAACCACGCGCCCAGGATCACGGCCGGATAAGCGAGCTTGAACGCGACGTTCAGCGCGAATCCGGTCCAGCCTCGCGCCTTTGCATCGGTGGTCTGACTGCTTGGCGCGTGCGCGGTCTGCGACTGCATCATTCCTGCTCGACGAGCAATGACTCGACGGCGGCGACCACGTCCGCGACCGTGCGCACCGACTTGAATTCTTCGGGTTTGATACGGCGGCCCGTCATTTCCTGCAGCTTGATCGCGAGATCGACGGCGTCGATGCTGTCCAGATCGAGCTCTTCGAACAGGGAGGCCTCGGGCGTCACGCGCTCCGGCGCAATGCCGAAGTTCTCTTCGAAGATGGCGCGGATGCGCTCAAGAATTTCATTCTCGGTCACGGTCATTCCCCTTGTTTCTCGGCTTCGTCCGCAGCGTGCGCAAGCTCGCGCTGGCTCGCCACCAGCGCGACGAGCGTGTTGATCGAGCGGAAATGTTCTCGCGTATGCTCGTCGTTGGCCGCGATGTTCAGTTGATAGTGTTCGCGCAGCACGATGCCGATTTCGAGCGCATCGATCGAATCGAGACCGACGCCGTCGGTCTCGAAAAGCGGCGCGTCGTCGTCGATGTCATCGGGCTGCATGTCTTCGAGATCAAGCGCTTCGATCAGAAGCCGTTTGATTTCAAGCTTTAAAGAATCCATAGTCGATCAGATGCCGGGTAATGTGGGCTTCGATCGCGCTCGTCACCGTGCGTGCGGCGAGCGCGGGTGTCTCGTCGCGTGCGGCGAGTTCGTCGGCACGCAGGGGCTCGAGCACGTTCACCTGCATGTGGAATGCACGTTCGGGTACGTCGTGCCAGCGCATGTCTTTCGTGAACGCGGGTGGATCACAGTCCATCAGCACGGGCAGAATGGGCGCGCCCGACTGCAAGGCCATGTGGGCGAACCCGCGTGAGAACGCGTGCATGCGGTTGCGTGTCGGACTGCGCGAGCCTTCGGGGAAGATGATCATCGTGTAGCCGCGCGCGAGTTGCCGTGCGCCTGCTTCGACGAGCTCGACGGGGTTCGCATTGCTCACGTATTCGGCCGCGCGCATCACGCCCCAGAAGAAGGGGTTGCTCCAGTGCGCGCTCTTCACGACGCAACATGCGCGCGGCGTGAGCGAGAGCAGCACCACCACGTCGATCCACGTCGGGTGATTCGCAACGACGATGGCCGCGCGCGGCGAGTCGCGTCTGAGCGCGCGGGCGCCATGCACGTCGAGCTTCATCACGCCGACGCGCACGAGCACGGCGACGAGCGCGCGAAAGAAAGCGTGAATGATGGCGACGATAATGCGCTGCTTCGAGTCGCGATGCGGCCAGATCGAAGCGAGCGGGAACACGATCAGCGAGAAGCCCAGCCCGCAGACGCCGAACGAGGCGAATGCGAGAGCCGTCGCAACGAGGCGCCAGTAGTAATCAAGCGCCTTCATGCCAGGACCATTGCCAGGTCGAGTTCTTGCCGCGCCATTCGCTCGCCGTGCGCGTGTCGAGACAGTGCTGCACGGCATGGCTCTGGGACGAGAACGTCGTGACTGGGAGAGCGGCATCCGTCTTGTCGCTGATTGTCGCGCGCGCGCATTCCAGGCGACCCGTTTGCGCGGATGAGTCGAGCAATATCGCGAGCGCCCCGCCATCGACTTCATCTTCGACAGTGCCGTATGCGGGATCGGCGGGTTCGTCGGCATAGACGAGCAGCACCGGACCCGAAGGGTCCGTTACGTACTGCGTGTACGCTTCGAGCAAGGCATAGCCGAGAGTTTCAGTGCCCGCGGACAGGGCGCTGGCCGGGGCGCGGTCGCCGCGCACGATGCCGAAAACGCCGGTCATCGTGTTGAGCACGGAAAGACTGAACGATGTGGGCGAGACGGTCTTGCCCGCATCGATGGTGTGCAGGATCTCGGTCGTGCGGCCCAGTTCGCCATGACGCGAAGCGAAGACCAGACGCACTGCAGGCACATGTGCGACGCAGTCGTGCGCCACCTTCAGCGCGGCCCGCGACAGCGTGCTGAGCCGGCGTCGTGTCAAAGGCTCGATGAAGCCTAAGTCGGGGGCGGCGGATGCAGCGGCAGGCCACAATGACCAGCGAGCAACCGGAATAGTCCAGCGCGTATCGGGCATGTCGGTGTTCGCGTGAGAATTCTTTTAACCGGGCAGAGAGGACCGACGGAGGTACGCCATAAGGCGCCCACCAGGCATGGACACACCCGGCGCTTATATATCGAGTACGTTGAATAAGA
Source organism: Caballeronia jiangsuensis (assembly GCA_000648925.1). Classification (GTDB taxonomy): domain Bacteria; phylum Pseudomonadota; class Gammaproteobacteria; order Burkholderiales; family Burkholderiaceae; genus Caballeronia; species Caballeronia jiangsuensis. Next base: position 116,225 of record JFHF01000009.1, on the reverse strand, counting down.
TCAGGTTAACGGCATGACGGCCGGAATATTTAGGAGTCAAACGCGCGAATCTGGCGCGCCGTCCGGCCATTGAAACGGTAGCGCCGGATTTTACCGGCGATTGCGACTGAAAGCAGCATAAATAACCTGCTGATCAGCATTCGTCTCAGTTTCGCTACGCGTCTTGCGGATCGGTGGAACCGCCGTCAATCAAGGCACAGAGAGCTGTTCGCGTTTGACTCGAGCCGCCCTGTACGCAATCGTCAAAGAGTGTTCGCGGGCGCGGCGGCGAGACTTTGCGAGCACGATCCGTACTCTGTCGCAGGTGCTGATCTGTTGTAAAAGGCCTCGGCTCCCATATGACAAGCCTCTGCCTTCACGTCGATGATGACCGACGCCATCGTGAAACCGACGAGAGCATCGCATCGATTGGTGACCGATTTTAGAAGCACAGCGGTGTTGTAAATAGTCGAGCGACACGTTTCGCAAATCGTGCGACAACATGCAGAGATCGCTTGCGTTGTGGGATAGAACATCGCGGTCGAATGCGTGATCGCGCGCCGCGCTGGAGTGCTTTTTCTGGCTGCCGATCGATACGGACGAGGTCAAGATGCTCAAGACTATTCACAATGGTGCCGAGCTTCCGAGAGAAAAGATGGAGTGGACGATTTATTGCAAATTGCCTGAGGCGAGAAGCGACCATCCAACTCCGATTACGGGCCCGGAAATGGCTCTGGTGCTAGTAGGGTCGGGGAATCGGTCAGAGTTGTGGGTCTGCTACCTGAAGACACGATGGTCCGATCCTCGAAATATCTGAACAACTTGATCGAACAGGACCATCGCCCCATCAAATCGAGAACGAACGTGATGCTCGGCCTCAAACGGTTCAGCAGTGCTGCGACGACGATTTTAGGCATCGAGTTGGCGCATCGCATTCGCGAGGGTCAGTTCGATCTATCGAAGCTCGGCCTCAAGGGCGCTGCTGCGCCCGCCATATGGAATACCGTAAATTCATATCGATAAGGTATCCTTCCTATACGAAGCATCTCAGCCGGTTTACCTATTTGCATCAGATCCAGGACTAGCACCTCGTTAGTTTCGGTCGAAGCCGAATTGCTCGACGTTTAAGAGCAAGCGCCCCGTCCTGCCGTTTCCATCCACAAAGGGATGGATCTTGACGAACCGCGTATGAAGTTCCGCGGCGCGTGCGACAGGATGCATGTTCTCCCCTCTCGCATGCCACTTGATGAGCGCAGCCAATTCGGCCGGCAGATCCAGAAAGTCCGGCGGAGTTGTACGCGCGCCGGCGATCGTTACGTTCACATGTCGATAGCGGCAGGCTTCCTCACCGACACGGCCTGTCAGCACGACGTTGTGGATGTTCCGGATCTGCCATGCGGACAGAGGCTCGTTCTCCGCGACGATCGTATCGAGGTAAAGCATCGCGCCGCGACGGCCCATGGTCTCGCAGTGCTGCGAAAGCGATTTGCCGTCCATCGTCATGCTGTCGAGCACGACCTGAGTCTCGTGCAGCGAGCGTGTGTGGTACTCGATCGCTCGCGCATCAAGCGTCCATTCCAGCCTCAGTCTTTTATGCAGTGAAGCCAGAGCCGGAGGCGAAAGCGGACGCACCGCGTCCAGTTTCGCCTTGTCGGCATCGATCGCTTGCAGAATCCGTTGCAGAGACGAGTCCATGGCTCCGATCCGATTTCGCCGGGGAACGCGATGGACGTCCTGGCCTGCGTTGTCTAGCCGCGCGAATAGAGGAAGAAGAGCCTATCCACGCAGCGATAAATATCAGTCATCCTTAATTGTTTAAACACTTCTGACACAAGATGACCGCAACCACTGATAGGCTCAGCCTCGGCGCGGCGACTGAAAACATGAATCGCCGCGCCGGCTTCGCTCAGTCCCTGCTTGGGAAGATGCCGTTTATGCAGATTGCAAAGTTCATCGGCGGGTAAGGCTTTTCGTTTGCCTGGCCACCGGCCACCGGCATTGGCGGTAGATTGGGCAACTGGAACGTACTTGTCCCGTCGCCACCGTAGAAATTGCCAATCAATGCGAACAGCGCCTGGAATTGCGCGATGTGCAGCGTCTGGCCCTGACACAGCATCCAGCCCTTGGGCGCCCAGCCGAAGCTGAACATGCGGATTTCACCGATATACGCGTCTCCCATTGAACTTCTCCTTGGTTGTCATCGATCGAAGGAACGACACCTGCTCCAGGCTACTCCTGGCCCTGCACGGACGTTACTGTTCGATTTGCCACGCAAGTACCGGCGATATGCTCACACTCGACTCGTCGACAAACCAATGGAGGTCGGGACCGGTGCTCGGGAGCCGAGGCCTCTCGTTTCTCCCGTTAACTCGATATTTCAGAGACGTTGTTGAAGATCGTGCGACCATTATAGGCCGCTTGATTGTTCGGAGATTTTTCGGTGACGCGGGTGTGCGCATCAGGCAGGGACAAACTTCGCTATTGCCGGCGACCTTGCTAGACTCATGTTCCAGAAGCCGATCCCCCTTTGCCATGGAAAGGTAAGGAGGAAAGCGCAGACGTTGATCTGCACGAAGTGCACGGTTCGAAATCGGATGCCGAACAGGAGAGTTGTTTCGTGAAGAACCGCCTTCTCTGCGTGCTGTCCTTCATGTGGGCTAGCGCCGCCTGGGCCGCCGCCCCTGTCTGCTTCCCGGTCGGAACGACCATGACGCTTCGCGGCACGCCCGTGCAGGACGTGATGGAAACGGACGGCGGCTCCCGACAACCCGTCTCGCTGCTGGCGATGGACCCACCGCTGTGCGTGATCGACAAGCGTTATTCTCAGGACGCGCAAGGTCGGGTCATGGTCCCGCGGGTGCTGATCATCGGACCACCGCTTCCGACCGGCGTGACGCTCTCGGTCACCGGCATGCTGATGCGACGGAGCGCACCGCCCTACTACATGGTGCCGACGGCAGCCTGGGTCGTCCCGCCCACGATGGTTCCGCCGCGCCAATAGTGACTTCGCTTCGGCGCACGCGGTGCATCGGCCAGTTGATCCGCGGATGTGATTGCCAGCAGCCACGAGCCGAGCGCCTCAACAGATTGAAGCTGCCAGCAGCAACTCGCGGCAAGCAGCGATCTTACGTGCCCAATCATCAATCATCGCAGCGAAGCGCTCGCCTTCGTAACCTTCGAGCGCCTGTTCGCCCGCAGCGTTCAGCGCTGTGAGTTCGTAGCTCACCCATACCTCGGTGCGCGCTTCGTCGAGTGCGACACAACGCACCTCGACACGACCGGTGCGCGAGGCCGGCGTGCAGCGCAAATAGCACGATCGGTGTGCCTCGCGGTCGAAGTCCGTCAGGGTCCAGATAGTCCGCTCATCACCCTGACCGGTGATGAACACCATACCGGCCTCTGTGCGGCCATCGCGGGGGTAGACGTAGACTGGCGTCCAGCCGTCGACCCACAGTTCCTCACCGGCCGGCGTGAAGAACATGAAGGCCTGATCGACCGCGGCGTCGACCACGATCCTGTGACTGACGTTCAGCCGGTGCGCCATGGATTAACCTCCGATGGTCATACGATGAGCTGGCCAAGCTGCCATAGCCCGAGCCCAGCCAGCAGCGCGGCAGAGCACAGGTTGACGGCGCGTTGCCAACGTTCGTCGAAACGGTGGCGCAACTGAGCCACGCCGGCCGACAGGATCAACCACCATAGCGCCGAGCCCACCAGTACGCCGACCACCATCACCCAGGGCGACGCCGAAGGCGAGCGGCCTGCCAGTGCACCGAACACCGCCATGAACGAGAGGATGGTCGTCGGGTTCGACATCGTCAGCACGAACGTGCCGGCCATATAGCGCAGCAGCGTGCTGGTCGGCGGGGCGGCATTCGCGCTGCGCACCGCCGGCTTCGTGGCGATGCGCCAGGCAAGCCACAGCAGGAAGCCGCCACCGAACAGGCCCAGCCATAGCCTCAGGCTCAACAGCCAGCCGATCAGTCCGCTGACGCCAAACGCGCCGATGGCGCCGTACACCGCGTCGGCGAATGCCGCCCCCAATCCAGTGGCGAGCCCCGCAGGGCGGCCATGATCCAGCGTGCGCTGGATGGCCAGCAATCCTATCTGCCCGACCGGCGCAGCGATCGACAGCCCGATCAGTAGCGACTGGCCGAACAGCACGGGAATGGGTGACGACGAGATGAGATCCATGTCGAGGATTATCCGGCGGCATCGAAGGCTTGCACAGAATAAAACACCAATCGAAAATCCAGTTCATCTTCGATTTTTCAGGTGGAAGCCCGTCATGACCGAAGCACTGCAACTCGACGCCAAAGCATGGGCGCTTCTGATGGCGCTACAGGACGATGGGCGCGCGCCCTTGAAGGCGCTGGCCCTTGCCGCGGGCTTGTCGGTGCCTGCAACGGTGGAGCGACTCAAGCGCCTGAAGGACGCCGGCGTGGTGCGCTCCGTAGGCGCCGACCTGGATCCCGTGCAGCTCGGCTACGCCGTGCGCGCCATTGTCGGCATCACCGTGCAGCAGCCCGGCAAAAAGACCTTTCTCGACAAGCTGCGCCGCGCACCCGAGGTGCTGGAATGCCATCACGTCGCTGGTGCCGATTCCTACATCGTGACCGTGGTATCCCCCAGTCTCGAACAACTGGAGCGTTTTCTCGCCACCATCAACTCCTATGGCGAGACGCGGACCTCGATCGTTTTCTCTACCCCCATTCCGCGTCGCGGTCTGGTGGCGCCGGGTGCGTCGCGCTGAGTCTCCAACCGTCGCTTCGGGTACTCGCCGAGCATCGCCTGCGGGTTCAGCCGCTCAGCGTCGAGACTAGACGCGTTCGACGCTGTCGGCGAGCGCGCGCAACAAGGCCGCGCCATCGCCATGCCAGGCGCTGCCGTGCATGCAGGCCAGCGTTGTCGGCTGCAATGCGGCAAGGCGTTCCAGCATTGAGCGAGCGTTTCTGGTGTGCGAGAAGTAATCCATCTCGTGACGGAACGCCTCGCTTGGTTCGAGGATATCGCCCTCGGTAAGCGGCGGAAGGTGCGAACCGCCTTGGGTAAATAAGTCCCCACAGAGCAGCGTCGCTGACGTGGTCTCCATGAGAAAGCCGCATTCCCACGCGTGCGGTAGATGCGGCGTATCGAGCCAGCGGACGCTGTGCTGGCCTAGCGAGATCGTCTCGTCATCATCCATCGCGCGTGGCGGGCGGTCGGCATAATCGCTGACCGAGACCATGGCCGCGACTTGGCCGCACAACGGCTCCGCATGCGGCGCGACCGCGAGAAACTCGTTGAGTGCACCGCATTCGTCGGACTCGAAATGAGAGAAGCCGATATAGCGCAGACGATCAATCGATATGATGCGTTCGACTGCTTCACGGACGACCGGAAACAGCCTGCGCAGACCGGTATGAAATAGCAGGGGCTCGTCGTCGTCGATCAGATACTGGTTGAACGAAAAGCCACCCCCACCGGGGATCTCGACCGGCGTGGAGATGCGATAGATGCGTTCCGCAATCTCGTCGATTGTTGTACCGCTCGAAAGGGACTGGCTCGGCATGATGCGCTCCTTTCTTGGACAACTTACGTAATCCAGGCTCGGTCAGATCGTCGATGCACGTGCGCCGATTTTCGGCCATCCGGGTATCGATGTCCATTGCTTCTCGGTCGATCACGGGCGACGAGGCCACATCGTATTAGACCAATGGAGCTGCAAGCCCTTCAGCTTTGATCACGCGCTGGATCGCAGGTCGCGCTAGCATCCGTTGCAGATACTGACCGAGCAGTGGCCATTCGCGTGCGGGTTTCGTGAAACCTCTTGTCCACCGGCAGAGCATGAATGCGTAGGGATCGAGGATCGTGTATTGGTCCCCCAGTAACCAAGGGCCTTCGCTCGATTGAAGTTGCAACTCCAACTGTTCAAGCAATATGCCGATCTTCGATTCAGCATGAGTCTGCACTTGCTTCGCGGCCGGCGCGTTGCCGGCATCCACCCAACGCTCGGGATAGAAATAGACAATCAACGCCGCTTGCAGTGTGTTCGTCAACCACATGAGCCACTTGTAGAACTTGGCCCGCTCTGCTGTTGCCAGTGCAGGCGCCATTCCGCTTTCCGGATGCGTATCGGCCAAATGCAGGCAAATGGCCGCCGTCTCGTACAGCACCGTGTCGCCATCAACCAATACCGGAATCAATCCATTGGGATTCAATCGTAGATAGTCTGCCGACTTATGCTCATCCTGCGCGCGATCTACAAGTACTAACTCGAAAGGCTGGCCGATTTCCTCCAGAACGATGTGGGGGGCCATGCTTGCGTTGCCGGGGTAATAGAACAGTTTTTTGGCGGTCATGTTTAACGTCGATTGCTTATGTCGAGATCGTTTTGCGCATGATGACGCTGCGGTGACTCGCATTCTCCCATAGCGCATACGCCGGGCAATTGTTGACGATTTGCGCGCCGATGTCGATTGGCTGCTTATGGCTGAACACGGAAGTACGCGAAGGCTGAATTCGTCCGGACACGTCTCTGGCCCAGCGCGCTTTTGACGCCCGGTCGCGACCTTATCCGATTCTCGGGTTCACCACCGAGACGTTCGGGCCTGACGGCATCCAGTCGCCCAGATACCAGTTCTCCTTCCAGACCGGATTCGTGCTCGTGATCGCGCCCGTCACGATGTAGCCGCTCGGTTCCAGACCGCCGACACTGAACGGACCATCGGTCTCGCTGTTGTCGATATGGTTCGTGATCTGAATATCGACGGTCTTGGCGACCGGTCCCGCGAGCGAGCCCAGATCGATCTGGATGCCCGGGCCCGCGCAGCCCAGCGTCTTCGGGCTCACGATCCTGATCGCCCGGAACACCGCCGTGTTGTCATTCGGCTCGATGTCGAGCCCTGCCTGCGGCGCGGTTCCACCTATGTTCTGCCAGACAGGATGGTCGAAGGTGATGGTGTCGCCCGAAATGATCGTCACACCCTGGCGACGACAGCCGTCCGCGAGATGATTGGTGATCGTCACGGCCTTGCTCGTCACGCCGTCCTCGACATAGCTGTTGGTGATGTAGATGCCGTCACCCCAGCAGTTGATGGTCGTCGGCGACGTAATCGTGACGTTCGAGCTGCCGGCGATCGAGATGCCCATGCCCCACTCCCCCGACGTAGCCGCATTGAGCGCCTTGCTGCCGTCGAGGTACGGCGACTCGATGTTCACGTTGCTCGCATCCCAGATGCGCATCATCTGATACGAGTCGGTATTGTGAGCCAGCAGCTTGATCGAAGCGCCCTGAGCGAAGCGTATGTGGGTGTTCGAGCGCAGCGTGAGTCCCGTGGTGTCGATCCGGCTTTGCCCGGTGATCAGGAGAATCTGCCCCACCGATCCGTCGATCGCGGCCTGGAGTGCAACGCGATCGTTCGTGGTTCCGTCGCCTTTCACGCCGAAGGATACGTCGAGCAGGACGCCGTTCGGGCTGGTGTCGCTCGCGCTTTGAACGCCGGTGGATGTGCCTGAACTGGTTTCGCTCGCGCCTTGCGGACTGGTGGCCGTGACTGGACCGGGTTCGCTTGTGTCCTGCGAGCCGGTGGTCGTGGTTGTGCTTGGGCTCGGGCTCGGGCTCGGGCTCGTCTTGCTCGACGATCCGGCCGCATTCGACGAACTCGCGCCGCCGCCTCCACAAGCGGACAGCACGAGGGAGCCAGCGCCGAAGACCAGCGTCGAAAGCACTTTGCGACGCATCGTGCTGGAAATATCGGAGCGTGTCGAGGCCATGAAGGGTTCCCTCGAATGACAAGTGCGCGACCGGGCGGAGTCGGATTGATTTGCGCCTCAGGAACGTGAAGCGTCAGGCGACGAGCGAATCGTTTCGGCGCTTGTTTGGTTTACGGCGCGAAAAGCAAAGTCCTTAGTGAAAAGGTCGTGGGAGCGTCGACGTTGCCCGTCGCGGTCACGATGGATCGGCAACAGAAGGTACGTTGTGGTGTTGGATGGGCCTGCGACCGTTGTTAACAACGATTCGCAACGATCGAGCGTTCGAAAGCCCGTCGTATCCCTTGAGACAGTCGCAACAATTTCACGGAACTCGGCACGCGCGCTGGGATTCCAGTGCTTGAACGTGCAACCGGCAACCCCTACGCCAATCGCAGATCCCACAACACATCGAGTACGTGTTGAGTGGCACGCTCGACGTGCCCTGCACGGTGTGCAATGCCTAGTCGACGCCACAGCGCCGGGCGCAGCGGACGCATGACGACGCGGCTGTCGGGTAACGGCGTCGTGGCTTCATGGGGCAAAAGCGCCGCGCCGTAACCTGCCGCTACCAGACTCTTGATCGCGTCGTTGTAGTTGAGCTGAATGCGCGGCGCAGGATGATGCCCCGCGGTCGCAAACCACTCCGTCGTCAGGCGCGAGAGACGCGTGGTGGCGTCGTTGAGGATGAGAGGCTGAGCGGCGAGCCATTGAGGCGTTACACGAGCCGGGCATCGCCAATCCGCCGGCACGAAGGCCATCACGGGATCGCGACGCCAAGGCTTTATCACGAGTCCAGCCACTGGCGGCTGAGGCAGCGCGACCAGCCCGACATCCAGCGTCCCATCCGCCAATCGGGACAGCGTTTCATGCGACGTGAGCACCGCAAGCTGAATATCGATTGCGGGATTGCGCTGACGCAACACTTCGAGCGCTTGCGGCAACAAGTACGCGATCACACCGGTCGACGCACCGAGCCGCACGCGTCCTTCGAGCCCCTGCACCTGGCGTTGAATATCGTCCAACGCCTGCTCCGCATCGGCCAGCAGGCGACGCGCGCGCTCCACCAGCACCTCTCCTATCGCCGACGGCTTTACCTGCCCGCGCTTCCGCGAAAGAAGCGGCGCCCCAATGCGGTCTTCGAGTTCGGCGATATGAAGGCTGACCGTCGGAGGCGCGAGATTCAACGCGCGCGCTGCATCGGCGAATGAGCCACGCTCGGTAATCGCGATCAGAGTGCGCAAGCGGTCCAGGCTGATCTCTCGCATGTCGGCGTCCAAATTCAGAAAAACTGAATGTTCAGGTTATGAAATTCAACTTTCTCTATTCTAGCGGTTCGGTGAACATGGGAGCTCTTTCAACCCGGTACAACCATTCGGAGGATCAGCGTATGAGCGCTCCCGTTGTTTTCATCGATGGCGATCAAGGCACCACCGGACTGCAAATCCACGAACGGCTGCGCAATCGGACCGACATCACGGTGCTCACGCTTCCCGCCGCAGCACGCAAGGATGCGCGTCGTCGCGCAGAAGCCATCAACGCCTGCGATATCGCGATTCTCTGTTTGCCCGATGCCGCCGCACGCGAGGCAGTAGACGCTATCGTCAATCCTGCCGTCAGAGTCATCGACGCAAGTTCGGCCCACCGCACACAGCCGGGCTGGACATATGGCTTTCCGGAAATGACGCCGGGACAAAGTGAGCGCATCGCGAGCGCGCGTCGGGTCACGAATCCCGGCTGCTATCCGACGGGGGCGATCGGCTTGCTGCGTCCCCTGTTGCAGGCTGGGCTCATACCGGGCAGCTATCCCGTCAGCATTCATGCGGTGTCCGGCTATTCCGGACGCGGTCGTGCCGGCGTGGAGGAACACGAAGGGCAAGATGCCGTCAACGCACCTTCATTTCAGGTATATGGTCTGGAACTCGCGCACAAGCACGCCCCGGAAATTCAATCGCACGCAGGGCTCGCGCAGCGGCCCATTTTCGTCCCTGCGTATGGTGCGTTTCGTCAGGGCATTGTGTTGACGGTGCCGCTGGCGTTGCGGCTGCTCGCTCCCGACGTGGATGGCGCCACGTTGCACGCATGTCTTGCACGCCACTATGCGGACGCAGCGCACGTGCGTGTCTTGCCGATGCATGAAGCGGATGTGTCGAAGCACCTCGATCCGCAAGCGCTGAACGGTTCGAACGACATGCGCTTGAGCGTTTTTTCTAACATGGAACACGGGCATGTCCTGCTGTCCGCGGTCTTCGACAATCTCGGCAAAGGCGCATCCGGCGCTGCGGTTCAGAACCTGAACCTGATGCTCACGCGCGAATAGCGGCCGTGGCGAAGCCGCAATGCCGGGTTCACTTCGAAGTGAAATGAACCGCGCAGCCTCGATCCGCGACTGCGCGCACAGTCCCGGATCTATCGGCTTGCAATGCGAAGGCGCTAAACGAGAGACGCCAGGCCGGTCAGATCGATTCGGGAATGAGCAAGACCTTGCTGGACTTCGCCAACCCGGCGTGGAGATCGGCAAAGGCTTGCGCGCCTTCCGAAAGCGGCCGTTGCTCAAGCCACGTCAACGTACCGAACGCGCCTTCGTGCAACGCGCTGACCGTCGCTCGAAGGTCGGCCATCGTGTAGGTGTAAGTGCCCAGCAACGTGATTTCAGCGAGCGTGAGCTTTCGCATATCGATCTCGCTCGCCCAGTCTTGCAGGCCGATATGCATCATGACGCCGCCCGGTTTGAGCGCGACGAGCGCGCTGTTCCGTGTCGCTTTCGCGCCCACTGCGTCGATCACGCAATCGAAGCGGTTCGGCTCCCCCTCATGCTCCAGCGGATTGTAGGTTCTGCACTTCGCTTCGTGCTCCGCCGATGCACGTCGGCCAGCGTTCGTCTCGGCGACGGTCAGGTCGCGACATCCATACGATCGAAGCAGTAGCGCACAGAACAGTCCGATGGCCCCTCCTCCGATGATCAGCACGCTGCACTCCGGAATCGGCCGGCTCAACGCACGCATGGTCAGATTCACGGCATGCAGTGCGGTAGCCGCTGGCTCCGTCGCGGCAGCGACGTGCGCCGGCATTTCCGGCGGAATGGCGACGAGACTGGCGGCCGGAATCGACATGTATTCGGCGAAGGCTCCCGGCCGCGTCATGCCCACCATCGTGCGATTGGCGCACAGGTTATCCCGTCCTTGCACGCAATACTCGCAAGTGCCGCACGTAATCAGCGGATTGCCAGTCACGCGTGTGCCTTCCTTCCATTTCGCGTCGCGGCTTTGCGCGATGGTGCCTGCAAATTCATGGCCGAGAACCAGGCCTGGCTTACGGCGAGGATCATGGCCGTGATAGGCATGCATGTCGGACCCGCAGATACCGACAGCATCGATCTTCAATACGACCTCGCCGTCGTCTGCCACTGGTACAGGGCGTTCGAGCAATTGCATCTCGTTAGGCTGTGTATAGACGAGCGCTTGCATCACAAAGTCTCCAGACGTTGAGTGGCATTCAGTGTGCGCGCGCGAATGCGTTCGCATCGTGGGGATTTGCGGTGGCGCGCGAGCCAGGCGCAACACAGCGCGCTCAAGGTTCCCGCGCCCAGTACATAAGCGCACAGATACCACGGCTTGCCGGACTGAAGGCCAGTGAGATAAGTCGCCGCTACAGGCGTCAAGCCTCCTGCGAATACACCGGCGAACTGATAGACGAAGGAAATACCGCTATAGCGAACATCGGGTTCGAAAGCCTCGGAGAACAGCGACGACATGGTGCCGAACACCGCCGCATGAAACACGCCGAACGGGATGACGATCGCGATCCACACGGGCAACGCGGAATGGCTGGCGTTCTGCATCAGCATGAACGCCGGATAAGCCGAAAGACCCGCGAGCAATGCACCCATGCCGTAGACGAGCGGCTGTCCGACCTTATCCGACACACGGCCCCAGAAAGGGATGAAGAACGTCATCACCGCCGCGCCGAACACGACGCCGAGCAGCGCGGTCATTCGCGGGAAGTGCAGCGTCTCGGTGAGATAGTGGATCGAGAAGACGCCGAATACATTGAAGAACACACCGTCGATGACACGCGCGCCCATACAGGCGAGTACCGTGCGCGGATACTTGCGGAACACATCGATGATCGGCAGCGCATCGTGCTTCGTTTTCTTGGCCTTGTTGAAATCGTCAGTCTCTGCCACGTGCTTTCGCATGTAGAAAGTGAGGATCACGAGCACGCCGCTTGCGACGAACGCCGAGCGCCAGCCCCATGCGAGGAATTGAGCATCGTCGAGTGTGTAGGACAGGATGGCGACCACGCCCGATGCCAGCACGAGTCCGAGCGACATCCCGATCTGCGGCAGGCTCGCATAGAAGCCGCGCTTCTCGACGGGCGCGGATTCGTATGTCATCAGCACTGCGCCGCCCCACTCGCCACCCAGCCCGATGCCTTGCACGATGCGGCATACCAACAGAAGCAGCGGCGCTGCGATACCGATGGACGAGTAGGTCGGAATCAGGCCGATCATGACTGTTGCGCCGCCCATCAGAAGCAGCGTGAGCATGAGCATTTTCTTTCGGCCGAGCCGGTCGCCGAAATGGCCGAAAATCACACCGCCTATTGGTCTTGCGACGAAGCCGAGCGCAAACGTGGAATACGCGAGCATGGTCGAGACGACAGCGTCCGCCTGCGGAAAATACAGCCGATTCAAAACGAGTCCTGCAACGACACCATAGAGGAAGAAGTCGTACCACTCGATGACGGCACCGAGCACGCTGGAGATCGTGACCGCTCTCAGATTGTCGGAACCTGCGGCGGCGCGGCTTTGCATTGCTTCCTGTGCGGACGGGGGCGCTCCGGGAAGGCCCCGCCCCTGACTATGCCTGTCCTGTATCAACATGGTTGTCTCCACCATTGTTAATCAACGTGCGGTATATCCGCCGTCGATCATGATTGTTTGACCGCTGATATAGCTGGATGCATCGCTTGCAAGAAACACGGCGAGGCCGTCGATGTCCTCCAGTTTGCCGTTACGGCCGATGCACGTCTGTTCGGCATGCTTGCTCGCGAGCGTTTCATCGGCGAACACGGACGCGGTGAGCGCTGTAGGGAAAAAGCCAGGACCGATGGCATTGCACGTGATCCCATGCCGGCCCCACTCCTGCGCGATCGCGCGGGTGAGCTGGACCACGCCGCCTTTGCCTGCGCCATAGGGCGCGCTATTTGCGAACGCCCGATACGACTGCAAGGACGCGATATTGATGATTCGTCCCCAGCCCTGCGCCCGCATGAGCGGCGCGAGTTTCTGAGTGAGGAAGAACGGCGCGCCCAGATGAAGCGCCAGTTGCGTTTGCCAGGTTTCTGGTGTGACCTCGGCGAACGGCTGACGCAAGTTGACGCCAGCGGCATTGACGAGAATATCGATGCGTCCGCTCTGCGCGAGCGCCTCTTGCGCGCAGCCGATCGCGGCCTGAGGCGAGCTTATGTCGGCGGCGATGAAACCCGCTTCGATGCCCTGGGTCGCGAGGGTTTCCGTTGCGTCGCGCAATGCGCCTTCGCGTCGGGCCGCGAGCACCACGCGCGCACCCGCACGTCCCAACGCGCTCGCGATCGCGAGACCAATGCCGGCATTTCCTCCGGTCACGAGCGCGACGCGTCCTTTAAGGCTGAACATACTGGCAAGTTCCATCGTCACTCCGTCGTAAGTGCGTTTCGGGACTCAAACCTGCACAGCGTCGCCCTTTTCGAACTGCTCGTTCGGAAAGTACTTCTTCAGACGATCGTCCGCCGTACGCGCATGCGCTTCCATGCCTTCGAGCCGCGAGATGCGCGCGGTCACTTCGCCGATACGACGCGCTGCGTCGCGCGTCATGCGCTGCCAGGTGAGCGTCTTGACGAACTTGTGCACGGACAGGCCGCCCGAGTAGCGCGCCGCGCCCTTGGTCGGCAGGACGTGATTAGGGCCGCTGGTCTTGTCGCCGAACGCGACAGTCGTTTCCTCGCCGAGGAACAGCGAGCCGTAACACGTCAGGTTATCGAGCCACCATTCGAGATCTGCCGTATGGACTTCGAGGTGCTCCGACGCATAACGGTCCGACACTTCGACCACTTCTTCACGCGTATCACAGACGATCACTTCGCCGTAGTCGCGCCACGCACTCGCGGCTGCGTCGCGTGCGGTCGGCGGCAAATCGTCGATCAGGCGCGGCACGAGCGCCATGACTTCGGCAGCGAGCGCCTTCGATGTCGTGAACAGCCATGCAGGCGATTCATGTCCGTGTTCGGCTTGCCCCACGAGATCGCTTGCGACGATTGCCGGATCGGCGGTGTCGTCGGCAATGACCGCGACTTCCGACGGACCCGCGAATACATCGATGCCCACCTTGCCGAACAGAGTGCGCTTCGCTTCCGCGACGAATTTGTTGCCAGGCCCGACGACCACATCGGCAGGCTTGCCCGTGAACAGCCCGTAGGCCATCGAAGCGATCGCCTGCACGCCACCGAGCGTCATCACCACATCGGCGCCCGCCGCCTTGAAGCCATAGAGCACATAAGGATGAATGCCGCCGCCACGGAACGGGCTCGAGCACGCGATCACGGTCTTCACACCCGCTGCCTTGGCGGTCGCGACGCCCATATAAGCCGAGGCGATATGCGCATAACGACCCGCCGGCGCGTAGCAGCCGACCACATTGACCGGGATGACACGCTGGCCGGCCGTCACGCCCGGATGCAGTTCCACGGAGAAATCTTCGATCGAGCGACGCTGCGCGACGGCGAAGTCGTGAACCTGCTTCACGGCGAAATCGATGTCATCGCGGATATGCTGCGGCACTTCGCGCGCGCGCCGCTCGATCTCCTCGCGCGGCACGATGATGTCGCCGTCCCAGTGATCGAGCTTCTTCGCGTACGCCCGCACGGCCGCTTCGCCGTTGGCCTCGATTTCAGCGAGCATCTCCGTGACGACGCGCTGCGCCGTAGCAGTTTCGGTCTCCGGGGTTTTGGTGGCCTTCTTCAGATAAAAAACCGTCATGGTCCGCTCCTGATGTGGAAGATTCTCGGTCGCGCCTGAATGCAAGCGCTTGCATTTCAAGGGGAAAAATAAGCCGGCATGGGTTCCGGCGATCTGATCGCTCGCATGGAAATGCAAGCGCTTGCATCTATAATAAAAGAAGCAGTTTCACTTTGAATCAGTATTGATACCTATAAGCCTCGCGTCACGTCGGTGGGATGCTGACGCAGAGCCCGACCAAGCAGAACGACTATGAACGACGCAATTGAAACGAGTACCGTAGATCGACCGCGACTGTCCGATGTGGCAGCACTGGCGGGCGTATCGACAGCAACGGTGTCGCGGGCGCTTTCGAATCCGGACATGGTGAAAAGCAACACGCGCGAGCGCATTTTGCAAGCGATTGCGCGTCTGGGCTATGTTCCGGACGGCGCCGCGCGGGCGCTGGCGTCAGGGCGCGCCCGCATGGTCGGCGCTATCGTCCCGACGCTCGACAACGCCATCTTTGCGCGCGCCGTTCAGGGCCTTCAGAGCACGCTTTCGAACGCGGGATACCAGTTGCTGATCTCCGCGCACGAATACAGCCTTGCGGCCGAGACAGAAGCGGCGCGCGCGCTGCTCGAACGGGCGGTGGATGCGCTCGTGCTCGTTGGCGCGGAGCACGCGCATGAAACATGGGAAATGATGCGAGCCAGCCGGATTCCTGTGCTCATCACATGGACCAATGCCGCTGCCGCAAGCGAGATTTTGACGACGACAGCGCCGCTCATCGGTTTCGACAACAGGTTGATCGGAAAGCTCGCGGCCGAGCATCTGCTCGGTCTCGGTCATCGGACCTTCGGCATGATCTCGGGGATGATGCGCCAGAACGATCGCGCGCGTCATCGGGTCGATGGCTTTCGCAGCGCGCTCGCCGAGGCGGGCATACGACTGCCCGAGGCGAACGTGATCGAGCAGCCTTTCGGCTTCGACGGCGGCCGTACCGGCCTCAAGCATCTGATGCAACTGCGCCCTCGCCCCACGGCCGTGTTCTGCGGCAACGACGTTCTCGCGCTCGGTGCGCTGTTCGAAGCGCAATCGCTGAACATAAAGATTCCGGACGAGCTGTCGATCGTCGGTTGCGACAACCTGCCCATCTCGTCGCAAATCACGCCCGGGCTCACGACCGTATTGCTACCGACCTATGAACTCGGGCAGCGGGCCGCGCTTACGTTGCTCGACTGGCTGACCACTCAGCGCGCTCCCGCGGATGTATGTCTGCCGATCGAACTCGTCGTGCGCGGAACCAGCGGCCCCGCGCCCGTTTGAGTTCCCGTTCAGCGGGTCACAGCCTTGGGAGGCATCCCGAGCGTTTCCCGCATACACACGTCGTCACGCTGACGCTCCCAGTGCGCGACGGCCACGGTGGCCACCGCGTTGCCGATCATGTTCGTCGTTGCGCGGATTTCGGCGATGAAGCGATCGACGCCCAGCACGATGGCCGCGCCCTCGATAGGGATATGCTTGAACGCGGCGAGCGTCGCGAGCAGGCAGATGAAGCTCGCGCCAGCGACACCCGCCATGCCTCGCGAGGTCAGCATCGAAATGCCGACGAGCACCGCCTGTTCCGCGACCGACAACTGAATGCCGAACGCCTGCGCGATGAACACCGCGCAAATGACCTGCGCCACGCACGTCCCCGCGAGATTGAACGTGTAGCCCATCGGCATAACGATACCGACCACGCCGGTCGGGCATCCGAGCGCTTCGAGTTTCTTCACGAGTTGCGGAAACGCGGCTTCGGACGACACGGTGGCGATCACCAGCAGGATCTCGCCACGAATGTATTTGAGCAGACGCCACAGGCTCACGTCACACATTAGGCAGATGCCGCCGAGTATCAGCACGATATACGCGAGCGTCGCCGCATACACCGTGACGAGCAGCATGAACAGCGAGTTCATCGTGCCGAAGCCGAACTTGCCGACCGCATACGCCATCGCACCGAATGCACCGATGGGCGCGAGCCGCATCACGATACGCACGATGCCGAACAGCGCGCTGCCCACGCCTTCGAAGAACTTGTAGGCCGTCTCCCCTGTCTTGCCCGAATGCGACAGGCCGATCGCGAAGAGCGTCGAGAACAGCACGACCTGAAGCATGTCCGCGTTCGCGAAGGCCGACACCGCGCTATCGGGAATGATGCCGAGCAGAAATCCCATCACGCCGCCGGAAGAAGCATGCAGCGATCGCTCGTAGCCGTTCAGCACGCTCGCATCGATCGAACTGGGCGTGAGGTTCATCCCCACGCCGGGCTGGATGGTGTTGACCGCCCACAGTCCGATCAGCAAGGCGATGGTCGTCGTCAGTTCGAACAGGATGATCGACTTGCCGCCGATGCGCCCGAGCGCGCCCGCCCCGCCCATCTCTTTCGCGCCGAGCACGATCGTCACGAAGATGAGCGGCGCGGTCACCATCTTCACGAGCTTGATGAACGCCGTGCTGAGCGGCGCGACGCTTTGCCCGGCATTGGGAAAGTAATGGCCGAGCAACGCGCCGGCTACGATTGCGATGAGAACCTGCACGTAAATCTGACGAAAGATCTTTCGCATGCTTGTCTCCGGGCGTCCTGCCGACGCCTGCATTTGTATCGCTGTGGAATGAAGCCGGATGCGGGGTTCTGTTCCTGTCGGTGTCGTCGTGATGAATGCGCGTGCCGGCTCGCGTCAATGCGCGTCGGCGCTGTCGTTCGCGAGCGCGCGAAGCTGCTCGAACAGCTTGCGATTCAGCACGATGCCCGTGCTCTCGCTCGCCGCCGCGATCTCATGGCGTCGATAGCCGGGCAGGCGCACGTCGTCATCCACGAGCATCAGTTCGATGAGCGTCTCGATGCGTTGCTGATAGACGCGCGAGCCCGCGAGCGCATCGGGGTCGAGCAGCCAGAACAGATGCCCGACGCGCGAACGCGGACCCTCTTCGGTCAGAAACGAACCGGCTTCCGAGCCGAATTGCGCGCCGGAAAGCGCGGCCGCGAGCAGTTCGACCATGAGCGCCAGCACCGCCCCCTTCGCACCGCCGAAGGGCAGCATCATGCCGCCGAGCGCGGCTTGGGCATCGGTGGTCGGCTCGCCGTCGATGGTCGTCGCCCAGCCTTGCGGAATGGGCTTGCCGTCGCGCGCCGCGACCATGATCTTGCCGCGCGCCACCTGCGACAGCGAAAGGTCGATCATCAACGGCTCGGCCTTTGCGCGCGGAAACACGGCGGCAATCGGATTGGTGCCGAGCAGAGGATGCTTGCCGCCCCACACGGGCATCGAACCCGGCGCGTTGCTGAATGCAAGGCCGACGAGACCCGCGCGGCCGACCGCTTCGAGATGGTACGCACCCGCGCCGAAGTGATGACTGCGCGTCACGCTCGCCGCTGCGGTGCCGAACGTGCGCGCCCGTTCGATGCCGGTCGAGATCGCGAGCGCGCAGGCGTCGAACGCGAGGCCATCGGCGGCATCGACGAGAAACGCCGCGCCCTTGTCGCGCACGATGCCGGGCACCGCCGCCGCATCGACGCGGCCGTTGCGCAATTGCGCGAGATACATCGGCAGGCGCGCGACGCCGTGCGACGAGAGGCCGCGCGCATCGGCGTAGACGAGCGCCTTCGCGGTGGCTTCGGCAGTGGCTTCGGTGGCGCCCGCTTCGAGCAGGGCGAGGCGCGCCAGCGCGTGCAGCGCGGCGGGCGTGATGGCGATGTTTTCGGATGCGGTCATTTCTGCATGTCCTGCGCGGGTTCGATCAACATGCGCGCGTCCTCTTCGAGGGCAGCACGCGGATCGGCGAGTATGGCACGCGCTGCCTCGACATCTAACACGCCCTCCCAGCGCGCGACCACCAGCGTCGCCACTGCATTGCCGATCATGTTGACGAGCGCGCGAATCTCGTTGAGCACGCGGTCGATACCGATGATCAGCGTGATGCCCGCCACCGGAATGATGTTGTGCGACGACAGCGTGGCCGTCAGCGCGACCAGCGCCGCGCCCGCCACGCCGGCCCCGCCCTTCGACGTGAGCAGCAGGATCGCGAGCAGGCCGAGTTGCTGCATCAGCGTGAGATGCGTGTTGGTCGCCTGCGCGATGAAGAGCGAGGTCATCGTCAGATAGATGGCCGCGCCGTCGAGATTGAACGAGTACCCGGTCGGCAGTACGAGACCCACGACCGACTTCGGGCAGCCGAGCCGTTCGAGCTTCTCCATCAGACGCGGCAGCACGGACTCCGTCGTCGATGTGCCGAGCACGATCAGCAGTTCCTCGCGCAGATAACGCAGCAGAGACCACAGACTCACGCCCGCCCATCGGCATGCGGTGCCCAGCACGAGCACGACGAACAGAATGCTGGTCACATAGAAGCAGAGAATCAGCAGGCCGAGTTGCTGCAAGGTGCCGATGCCGTATTTTCCGACCGTGAACGCGATCGCGCCGAACGCGCCGAGCGGCGCGAGCCGCATGATCATTTCGACGATGCGCATCAACGCGTCGCCGAGTTGTTCGATGCATTGCGAGAGGAACTTGCTGCGCTCGGACATCAGCGACAACGCGACGCCGAACAGAACCGAAAAGAGCAGCACCTGCAGCAGATCGCCACGCGCGAACGCGCCGACCACCGAGTTCGGCACGAGTTCTTCGAGCAGGCTCTTGTGTTCCGCCGAATGCACCTCGGTGACGAAATGCGAGACCGCGCCGGGATCGAGCGTCTTCGGATCGATGTCGAGGCCCGCGCCCGGATGCACGACGTTCGCGACGACGAGTCCGATGACGAGCGCGATCGTCGTGACGACTTCGAAGTACAGGATCGTCTTGAAGCCCACGCGCCCTACCTGCTTGAGGCTTTCCATGCGCGCGATGCCCACGGATACCGTGCAGAAGATCAGGAGCGTGATGAGCATCTTGATCAGACGGATGAAGGTATCGCCGAGAGGCTTGAATTGCACGCCGAGGCTGGGCGCGAAGTAGCCGACGAGAATGCCGGCTGCCAGTCCGATCAGGACCTGGACATAGAGATGCTTGAGCACGCGCAAGATGGTGTCTCCTCCACTCGCTGCTGCAAGATGTGACGACGGGCGCGCGAACCCGGTTCGCGCCGCCTCTGTGATGGCTGTCGAACCGGTGCGCGCACCGGGCGGGGACTGCTGGTTGTCTGCTTCTGCGTGGCGACGAAGCTGCGTCGTCGCGGGCTTACGCGCTTTCGAACAGACGCGTCAGCACGAACTCGCGATGGCCGAGCGTTTCGGCGGCGGTCCAGCGACCGTTGGCCGTCGCGAGCATGCATTCGAGCAGCTTGTCGCCGCTTTGATCGAGGTTCTGTTCGCGTTGCAGGATGCCGGACACATCCACGTCGATGTGCTCGCCCATCGTGCGAACCGTGCGCGGATTCGCGCAAATCTTGATGACCGGCACGATTGCATTGCCGATCACATTGCCTTGCCCCGTCGGGAAGAAGTGCACCGCGAAGCCCGATGCCGCGCACAGCGTCACCATTTCCGCCGCCGCCGACGACGAGTCCATGAACCACAGACCCGAATGCGTCGGCTCCTCGGCCTTGTCGAGCACGCCATCGACCATGCACTTCTTGCCGATCTTCTGAATGTTGCCCAGCGCCTTTTCCTCGATGGTCGTCAGGCCGCCCGCAATGTTGCCTTTGGTCGGCTGCGACTCGGAGAGGTCGTCGGTTTTCCAGCGGTTGATCATGTCCTGATAGCGGTCGAACATGAACTGGAAGCGCTCGCGCACGCCGTCGTTCGCGCAGCGTGCCGCGACGATCTGCTCGCCGCCTGTCAACTCCGATGTCTCGCCGAACACGAGCGTGTTGCCGAGGCCGTAGAGCTTGTCGAACGCATTGCCGACGGTCGGATTCGCGCCGCAGCCCGAGGTCGTATCCGACTCGCCGCATTTGGTCGATACCCACAGCTCGCTGATCGGGCATTCCTCGCGTTCGAGCGCGGTCGCGTACTGCACCATTTCCTTCGCGGCCTTCGATGCACGCATGATCGTGTCATGGTCGCCGTGCAGTTCGATGCCGAAGCCCATCACCGGCTTGCCCGATTTGGCGATGCCGTCGACCACGCGCTTGGTCCAGCCTTCCTCGATGCCGATCACGATCACCGCCGCGACGTTCGGATTGCTGCCCGCGCCGATCAGCGTGCGGAAGTGCAGGTCCAGGTCGGCGCCGAACTGCAGGCGGCCGTACGGATGCGGAACGGCCATCGTGCCTTTGATCGCCGACTCCACGGCCAGTGCCGCGGCATTGGACAGATCGTCCACGGGCAGGATGATGACGTGGTTGCGCACGCCGACGCGGCCGTTTTCACGGCGATAGCCGCGGAAGGTAGTGTCCAGTTGAATCACGCTCATGATGTCTCTCTCGATATGGGGTGGAAAAAGCCTGGCTGCGTGTCGGCCGATTACCAGCGCTTCGTCTTGATGTTGTGCACGTGCGCGTGCTCGCCCGCCGTGATGGGCGCGACCACCTTGCCGATATCCACGCCGTACTTGAACACCGTATCGCCCACTTTCATGTCCTTCAGCGCCACCTTGTGGCCGATGGGAATGTCCTGCTTCGCGTTCACCGTGACGATCTCGTCCTCGTCCATGATCCACGCGTTCAACTGCGAACCCGCCTTGATGCCCTCGATCACAGCGACGCCCACCGTGTCCTTCGCTTCATGCAGCACGATATGAATCGTCTTGCGCTCGCCCGCCTCTCCCTTCGCCGCACTGCTTGCTCCCGCTGCTGCTTGGTTCATTTGCTCCTCCTGGTTGATGAATCGGAGGCCAGTTCACTTGGCGCCGTCCGTTGAGTGCATAGTAGGCGCACATCTCATACATGTCAACTAGCTCATCTATATGTGTTGAATGTCTCGCGGGGAACGGTACAATCGGCGTCATGGAACAATCAAGCCAGGGAGACGTGATGAGCACAGTCACGGTCATGCCAACCAGTCCCGGTGGCACGCGGTACAAGGAAGTGAAGGAAGCGATGCTGGCCGCCTTGACGGCGCGGGAATGGAAAGGCGGCGAGGTGATTCCGTCAGAGAAGCGTCTGGCCGAACGTTTCGGCGTGTCGATAGGCACGTTGCGCAAGGCGATCGACGAGCTGTGCGCGGAAAAGATCCTGATCCGTCACCAGGGGCTCGGCACCTTCGTTGCCCAGCATCGGCGGGATCGCCACTTCTTCCGATTTTTTCGCGTCGTACGGCGCGACGGCGAGCGCACCTATCCCGCGGTCACGCTCGTCAACTTCAAGAAGGCGAAGGCGTCGGCGCTCATTGCGGCCAAACTTGGGATCGAGAGCGGCGCACGGCTGTTCGTGTTTACGAATGCGCTGTCCTTGCACGGCAAGGTCGTGCTCATCGACACGGTCATGCTCCCCGAGGCGAAATTCCCCGATCTCACCGAGACCATGTTGCGCGACCGGACGGATACGCTGTACAACTTCTATCAGGACGCTTTCGGCATCAACGTGACCGGCACGGACGAGCGCCTGCGCATCGCACGCGCGAGCGAGCTCGAAAGCGAACTACTGAAGATAGACGTTGCCAGTCCGGTTCTGGAGGTCGAACGCGTCGCATATTCCTTCAATCAGATGCCGGTCGAATACCGCCTGACGCATATCAATACCGAAGAATACGAGTACGTTGCGAGCACGATGAAGGACGGCGAGGGCTGACTCTGCTCGCGAACGGCCGCCATCACATCTGAAAGCGGTCACGCGTCGTCACATAGTCGCTCGCGCCGAAGCGGCCTACCGGAAAGTAATGCTCCAGGCGCACGCGCCAAGTATCGATATCGATGAGTTCGTCACGCGCATGAAGCATCAGCACGCGGCCGATGAATATGTGGCGGCTCGCCGTTTCGAGCGTCTCCCATAACGCGCACTCGAACGCGACGGGCGCCTCGGCGATGCGCGGCGGCTTCACGCGCGTCGAAGCAAGCGTGCTCAAACCCACCTGTTCGAGCTCGGAGACATCCGCGGCGAAGCGTTCGCCGCAGCGATGCATCTGCTGCGCGATGGCTTCATCGGCGAGATGCACGACGAACTCCTTTTCGCGCGGAACATTCACCGCAGTGTCCTTCAACGTGCCGTCCGCCAGCCGGTTGATGCTGATCATGACAATGGGCGGCTCTTCGCCCAGCATATTGAACATCGAGAACGGCGCGGCATTCACGGTGCCGTCCGCGCCGAGCGTGGTGACGAGCGCAATGGGGCGCGGCACAATGAGACTCGCCATCAGCTTGTAACGCTGGTACTCGGTAATCGCTTCGAAATCGATTTCCATGTCACTCCACTGCGGTTCGTTGCGCGGGATCGATGCCGAGCAGATGCGCGAGCCCGTTTGCGCCCGGCATGCGCGATGTCTCGATGCGCGCCTCCAGGCTGCGCAGATGCGCCGTCATGTGCGCGATCGCGCCATCGGCATCGCGCGCTTCGAGGCAATCGAGGATGGCGGTGTGCTCGTCGTGCTCGCACGGCGCGTTGCCGGCCGGCTCGTAAGCGCCGACGATCAGCGAGCAGCGCGAGATCAGTTCGCTGAGATAGTGTTCGAGGATCGCATTGCCCGCGAGCGCCGCGATACGCAGATGAAACGCGCTCGCAAGCCGCGCCCACGATGGCTGATCGAAGCGATGCATCGCCTCGTGTTCCTCGTCGAGCTGTCCGCGCAACGCGGCGATATCGGCGGCGCTCGCGCGCTCCGCCGCGAGTTCGACGAGCGCACGCTCGACCGAGCGCCGTGCCTCGAAAATCGCGCGCGTCTCCTCGCGGGTCGGCTGCGCGATCACCGCGCCCTTGTTCGGACGCAGCACGACGATGCCGTCGTACGCGAGCTTTTCCAGCGCGCGCCGCACGGCCGCGCGGCCGACACCGAACAGCGCGCATAGCTCGGGCTCGGGCAGCTTCGTGCCGGGCGCGAGCCTGCGATTGAGCACGCCTTCGAAGATCGACCGATAGACGCGCGCGTCCGCGCTCTCCTTGCCGCTCTTCATGCGGCCTGCGCCGGAACGGGCACGGCTTCTTCGGCATGACGCGCGATCGCGCCGGGCGTCGCGAGCCAGATATCCTCGCGCGCCGCTGCGATATGCGCGAGCGCACGCCGCAAATGCCGCAACCGGTACGGCTGCCCGACGATATACGGATGCAGCGCGATGCCCATCACGAGTGCTTGCGGCGTGCGCGCGCGCAGCGTCTGTTCGAGCATCTCGTCGAACTGGTCGATGATCATGTCCGCGAAATCGCGCATGTCCATGTGACGCGCCATGATCATCGGCAGATCGTTCAGCTCCTGCGGATAGGGAATCGACCAGAGCGGGCCGCCGCGCGTGTTCATGCGCACGGGCCGGTCGTCGTGACACCAGTTGAGCGTGTAGCGGAAGCCCGTCTCGGCAAGCAGGTCCGGCGTGCGATGCGATTCGGAGATCCACGGCGAGAGCCATCCCGAAGGCGCTGCGCCCGAACATTCGAGGATGCGCGCGCGGCAGTGCGCGAGCAGCGCCCGTTCGCCGTCTTCGTCGAGATCGCTCTGGCGCTGCGCGTTCGTGTGACCGTGCGCGATGAGTTCGTCGCCACGCGCGGCGCATGCTTCGACGAGCGCGGGACAGTGATCATAGAGCGACGTATTGATGAGCGTGCCCGCGGGCAAATCGAGCGCATCGAACAGTTCGATGCAGCGCCACGCGCCCACGCGATTGCCGTACTCGCGCCAACTGTAGTTGAGCACATCGGGTTGCGGCGACAACGGCCCGAGCGCCGCGCCCAGCCCCTCGCCGAACGCGAAGTGTTCGAGGTTGAAGCCGAGATAGACCGCGAGGCCCGCGCCGTTCGGCCAGCGATAACCATCGCTTTCGTGGATCGGCCGATAGTCGAAGCGTCCATGCGTCTTCAACGGAGCGAAGTCATTCATTGTCGATTGTGATGAACCGGTTTGGTTAGGTCATGCCCCATAGCGGACGTGATCCGCACCTCCATCGCACACGTCAGGCGTCTAGAAATGCTGACGATCGGGGTCCGCGATCGTGTGCAATATGCGCGCCAATTCGTCGACGCCTGCTGTCAGCGTATGTGGTAGCGCTCCGGTCATGCGACTCGGCCGTGCGCCCGCGCACGAATGGCATATGTCTTGCAATGGCTTGCCCGCTGTATTCCATCAGCGTCTTCAACAGGACAAGCCTTCATGGTTCAACCGGCATCCACGGTGGTTCGCGCGAGCCCGGCCGATATCGAGCTCGTGCATGTTTCGAAGCGCTATGGCGATGCGCTCGCCGTCGACGCCATCGACCTGCGCATTCCCGGCGGAGCGTATTGCTGTCTGCTCGGGCCGTCCGGCTGCGGCAAGACGTCGACGCTGCGCATGATCGCGGGCCACGAGTGGGTCTCCGAAGGCGATGTGCTGATCGGCGGGCGCAATGTCACGCGCGAGCAGCCGGTCGCGCGCGGAACGGCCATGGTGTTTCAGAGCTACGCGCTCTTTCCGCATCTCTCGGCGCTCGACAACGTCGCGTTCAGCCTCAAGGTGCGCGGCGTCGCGAAGGATGCGCGCAGGAAGCGCGCGGGCGAACTGCTGGACCTCGTCGCGATGTCGGCCTATGCGAACCGCAAGCCCGCGCAACTCTCGGGCGGACAGCAGCAGCGCGTTGCGCTTGCGCGCGCCCTTCTCAACGAGCCGCGCTGTCTGCTGCTCGACGAGCCGCTCTCCGCGCTCGATCCGTTCCTGCGCGTGCAGATGCGCGCCGAACTCAAGCGCTGGCAGAAGGAGCTCGGCATCACCTTCGTGCACGTCACGCATTCGCAGGAGGAAGCGATGGCGCTCGCCGATCTCGTCGTCGTGATGAGTCACGGTCATATCGAGCAGAGCGGCACGCCCTTCGACGTATTCAACCGGCCGCGCACGGAATTCGTCGCGCGCTTTCTGGGCGGCCACAACGTGCTCGGCTCGAACGGACGGCTTTTCACGGTGCGCGCGGATCATCTGCGCATCGCGCCGCAGGGCGTCGCGCCCGGCACGAGCGCGGGCGACAGCGGTCTTCTGCGCATCGGCGGACTCGCGTGCACGGTGCGCGAAGCCGAGTATCAGGGCACGCATCTGCGCATGACGCTCGATCCGCTCGACGGCTCCCCCGAGCTCGTCTCGATGATCAGCGACGCCGACTACGACGCGCAACGCGCCGGCCCCGGCGCGCGCGTGACGGTGTGGTGGGACGAGCAGAACGCGCATCCGCTCGCCGCGTGAGATCAGGCAATCACAACTTCAAATTCGAGGAGAGTCCATGAACGACGAACAAGCCAACGCACGCGAAGCAGACACCACGAACGCAGGCATTTCACGCCGCACTTTCATCAAGGGCGCGGTGGCGGCGGCGGGCATCGCCGGGTTTCCGTATGTGCACGCGCAGGAGAAGATCACATTGCGCTATCTCGGCACCGCGGTGAACCAGAGCGCGGAGATCGCGAAGAAGTTCAAGGAAGATACGGGCATCGAGATTCAATACATTCCCGTCACCACCGACGATGTGACCAAGCGCATCATCACGCAACCCAATTCGTTCGATATCGTCGATACCGAATACTTCTCGCTCAAGAAGCTGATTCCCGCCGGCACGCTCGCGGGCATGGATGCGAAGCGCATCAAGCTCGCGGACAAGATCACGCCCGTATTGACCAAGGGCGAAGTGAACGGCAAGAAGATCGGCGATCAAGGCACCGCGCCGAAGAAGGTGATGTTCTTGAAGGGCGCGCGCTCGACCGAGTTCAGCGCGACGCCCACCGAATGGATGACGCTCATCCCCACGACGTACAACGCGGACACGCTCGGCATCCGCCCGGACCTGATCTCGCGGCCGGTGACGACATGGGCCGACCTGCTCGATCCGCAATTCAAGGGCAAGGCGGCGCTGCTCAACATTCCGGCCATCGGCATCATGGATGCGGCCATGGCGATCGAGGCGACGGGTCACGTCAAGTACGGCGACAAGGGCAACATGACGAAGGCGGAGATCGACCAGACCATCAAGGTGCTGATCGAAGCGAAACGCGCCGGACAGTTCCGGGCGTTCTGGCGCGACTTCAACGAGAGCGTGAACCTGATGGCCTCGGGCGAAGTGGTGATCCAGTCGATGTGGTCGCCCGCCGTCACCAAGGTCCGCACGATGGGCATCGCGTGCAAGTTCCAGCCGCTTAAGGAAGGCTATCGCTCGTGGGCCTCGGGCTTCGGCTTTCCGCGCTCGTTGCAGGGCAGGAAACTCGATGCCGCGTATGAATTCGTCAACTGGTTCCAGGACGGCTGGGCGGGCGCGTATCTGATGCGCCAGGGTTATTACCCCGGCGTGACCGAAACGGCCAAGTCGCACATGCAGGCCTACGAGTGGGACTACTGGATGGAAGGCAAGCCCGCCGCGCAGGACATCAAGGCGCCCGACGGCCAGTTGCTGGAGAAAGCCGGCACCGTGCGCGACGGCGGCTCGTACACCCAGCGCATGGGCGCGATCGCCTGCTGGAACGCGGTGATGGACGAGAACATCTACATGGTCCAGAAATGGAACGAGTTCATCGCCGCATAAGGGAGCGCCGCTCACGATGGCTTCGGTCGAATATCTTCAGCAGGCAAAGCAGACGCCGGTGCGTCACCGGCGTGTGAGCGCGTGGCTGCAAGCGACGCCGCTCACGCTGACCTTCCTGCTGTTCTTCATCGTGCCGCTCGTGATCACGCTGATCGTGAGCTTCTGGGACTTCAACGAATATCAGATCATCCCCGCGTTCACGCTGAAGAATTACGCGGCGATATTCGACGGCTGCGGTTCGTTCACGGAGGTCTGCGTGACCTTCAAGACGTACTGGTCGACACTCAGGTTCTGCGCGATCGTGTGGGCCGTCACGCTCGTGCTCGGCTTCGCGATCGCGTACTTCCTCGCCTTTCACGTGCGCACCACCGCGATGCAGACCGTGCTGTTCCTCGTCTGCACCATTCCGTTCTGGACCTCGAACGTGATCCGCATGATCTCGTGGATTCCGCTTCTCGGGCGCAACGGACTCGTGAATCAGGCGCTGATATCGGCGCATCTCGTCGAGCGGCCCATCGATTGGCTGCTGTACTCGAACTTCTCGGTCGTGCTCGCGTTCGTGCATCTCTATACGTTCTTCATGATCGTGCCGATCTTCAACGCGATGATGCGCATCGACCGTGCTTTGCTCGAAGCGGCGCGCGACGCCGGCGCAAGCGGCTGGCAGGTGATCCGCGACGTGGTGTTGCCGCTCTCGAAGACGGGCATCGTGATCGGCTCGATCTTCGTCGTCACGATCGTGATGGGCGACTTCCTCACCGTCGGCGTGATGGGCGGGCAGCAAATCGCGTCGGTGGGCAAGATCATCCAGGTGCAGACCGGCTATCTGCAGTTTCCCGCCGCGGCGGCCAACGCGATCATCCTGCTCGCCGTCGTGCTGATGATCGTATGGGCGCTCACACGCGTCGTCGATATCAGAAAGGAGTTGTGACATGGCGGGTGCAATCGCGCATCGGGAACATCGGCCCGCGAGCTTCTACTGGCTCGCGCTCCTCTTCGGGCTATTCGTGCTGTTCCTGTACGGGCCGGTCATCACGATCTTCATTCTCTCCTTTCAGGGCCCGGAAGGCGGTCTCACCTTCCCGATGCGCGGCGTCTCGCTGCACTGGTTCGCCGCGTTGCGCGACGGCGTCGGCGATATCGACATCTGGGCCGCGTTCGGACGCTCCGTGAAACTCGCGCTCGCGGTGACGGTGCTGACCGTGCTGTTTTCACTGAGCGCGGGCCTTGCGTTCAGGCGGCGCTTTCGCGGCGATACCGCGGTGTTCTATGTTTCCGTGGCGAGCCTCATCATGCCGTCGATCATCGTGTCGCTCGGTATCGGCCTCACGTTTCGCCTGCTCGATACGCTCATCAAATATCTGGCGAACGAATGGGGCTTCCAGTCGTTCGCGGATGGCTGGACCACGTCGATGGGCCTCTTCACCTCGGCGCTCGGCGCGCATCTCACGTGGACCTTGCCGTTCGGCCTGCTCGTGATGTTCGCCGTGTTCAACCGATTCAATCCGGCGTACGAGGAAGCGGCGCGCGATCTCGGCGCTTCGCCGTGGCAGTCGTTCAAACATGTGGTGCTGCCGATCATCGGGCCTTCCGTGATCGGCGTCGGCATGTTCGGCTTCACGCTCTCGTGGGATGAGATCGCGCGAACCTCGCAGGCGATAGGCGATCAGAACACGCTGCCGCTCGAATTGCAGGGCTTGACGACATCGGTGACGACGCCTGTCATCTACGCGCTCGGCACGGTGACGACGCTGATGTCGCTTGCGGTGATGGTCGGCGGCCTGTTGATCGTGAGATCGATTGCCAGGCGCCGAAAGCTCGTCGACTGAAGCGCCTACGTCAGTTCGAGCACCCGCTCTCCGGCGAGGAACGCGCGCACCAGTTCATGCGCCTGCGCCTTGTGCGCGGCCTGCCATGAAGGCGCGAGCATGTCGGTATCGAACATCCGCGAGATCGTGTACGCGTTCGACTTGTGAAAATAAGCGAGGCTCACGAGCGTCACGTACAGATGCAGGGGATCGATGCCGCGACGCAAGGTGCCCGCGGTTTCGCCGCGCCGGATGAGCGTGCGCAGCTTGTCGAGCACGGGCGATGACATCGCCTGAATCACTTTCGAGCGCTTCAGAAAGCGCGCGCGATTCAGGTTCTCCCACGACAGCAGGCACAGCAATTCCGGATGCGCGGCGAAATGGCCTTCGGTGAAATCGTAGAGCTGCAAAATGCCGGCCGCGGGATCGACGCTCCGCACGTCGAGCGTCACCGCGAGTTCCGCTTCGCGCAGCCGCGCGAGCACATGTTCGAGCACTTCGACATAGAGCGCTTCCTTGCCGCCGAAGTAGTGGTAGATCATGCGGATATTCACCTTCGCGCGGCTCGCGATCGTCTCGACGCGCGCGCCGCTGAAGCCCTTGTCGGCGAACTCCCTGATGGCGATCCTGAAGATGCGCTCGCGCGTTTTGGCGGCGAGCTGCTGGCGGCGTGTGGGCTCGTCTTTCTTGTTCTTCGCGGGAACAGCGGTACGTGGCATGAATTCGATCGATGAGTTGAACACGGCGCGACGAAACACGATGGTACTCCGTCGCGCCGCCGCAGCTAGCGTTTGAAAGGCTGCGTGAGCGCGGGCGGCGCGGTCTGCCGGCCGATCAGCCCCGCTACCGCGATCAGCGCGAGCAGGTACGGCAGCATGATGAGCAGCGCCGTCGGCACGTGCAGGCCGAACATCGGCAACTGAAACTGCATGGCGGTGGCCGCGCCGAACAGCAGGCACGCGAGCGCTGTGCGGCCGATCTTCCAGTTGCCGAAGATGATCGCCGCGATCGCGAGATAACCGGTGCCGTTGGTCATGCCTTCGGTGAACGTGTGAATATCGCCGATGGAGATGAAGCATCCCGCCGCCGCCGACATCACGCCGGAGAACAGCACCGCCCCGTAGCGAATGCGCGCGACAGGCAGGCCCGACTGATCGACCGCGCGCGGCGCGACGCCTGTTGCATGCAGCGCGACGCCGAGCGCCGTGCGGCGCATGATGACCGAGGTCGCGAGCAGCACCGCGAGCCCCGCATACAACAACCACACTTGCCCGAACACCGGTTCGCCGATCAGCGGCAATTTTCCGAGCACGGGCGGCGACCAGTGCGCGAGTCCCGGAATCGCGGCGCTCGATCGTTCGCCGAATATCTCGCGGTAAGCGAGCGTCGTGCCGCCGAGCGCGAGTATGTTGATGCCGATGCCCGTCACGATCTGATTAGCGCGCAAGGTCACGCTCAGGAATGCCTGCAGCAGCGCGAGCGGAATCACGCCGAGCATGCCGCACAGCAGACCGATCGACGGATTGCCGGTCAGCCACGAAAACGTCGCGCCGAGGAACGCGCCGGTGAGCATCATGCCTTCGACGCTCATGTTGAGCACGCCCGCGCGCTCGCTCACGAGCTCGCCGGTTGCGGCGAGCATCATCGGCGCTGAGAGACGAATGGACGCGCCCGCGAATACCGCGAGAAGTTCGAGATTCATCGGCGTGCCTCTCCCTTGTCGAGCCACAACGCGCCGCCCGCAAGCGCTATCGTGACGATGCCTTGCACGATCAGCACGAGCGCCGAAGGCACCTGCGCGACCATCTCCATGTTGATGCCGCCCGAGCGCAGAAAGCCGAACAGCAGCGCCGCGGCGAACACGCCGGTGATCGAGCCGCGCGCCAGGAGGCCGACCACGAGACCATCGAAACCATAGCCCGACGAGAAGCCTGCCTTGAGCGAGTATTGATCGCCTTGCAGCATCAGCGCGCCGGCGAGTCCGCTGAACGCGCCCGCGAGCGCGAGCGCGCCGACCAGCGATGACGTGATCGGCAAGCCCGCGCGTTTCGCCGCGATGGCGTTGAGCCCGGCGGCGCGCAGCGCGAGACCGAAGCGCGTGCGCGCGAGCAGGATCGCGGATGCGACGGCGAGCACGATCGTCACCGGCAAGCCGATGTTCAGGTTCATGCCGCTCGCGGCGAGGATCGCGGGCAGCTTCGTCGGATCGGGAATTTCGAGCGATTCGGGCAACGTGGCGCCGTTGGTCATCGGCTGGCGCAGCAGCGCTTCGCTCTGCACGCACCAGTAGAGCAGCCATACCGCGATGAACGAGAGCAGCAACGTGCTGATGACTTCGTTGGTGCCGGCCTTCGCCTTCAGCACGCCGGGCACGCCGCCCCACACCGCGCCCGCCGCAGCCGCGCACAGCATCGGCACGATGAACGACAGACCGAAGGGCAGATGCGCGCAACCGCCATAGAGACTCATCGCGGTCGCGACGATGCCGCCGATCGCGAGTTGCCCTTCTCCGCCGACGTTCGTGAGCTTCGCGCGGTTCGCGATGACGAAGCCCGTGCCGACGAGCGCGAACGCGAGACTGCGATTGATCGACGCGCCGATTGCGTACGGCGAGCCCCACGCGCCATCGGCGAATGCGGCGAGCGCCTCGGCGATGGAAACGTGCATCAGCGCGATCAACGCGAGCGCGGCGAGCATCGCGAACGCGACGGCCGCCGCGATCACGCAGGCCACGCGCAAGTGCGGCCAGCGCGCGCGCCAGCTTTGCGTACCGTGCTCGGACGCGAGCGGCGTTTGCAACTTCATGTGCGGATTCATGCAGTCTCTCCCGCGCCCGCCATCCACGCGCCGATGCGTCCGCGATTGCTCGCATCGGGCGTGCACGTGCCCATGATGCGGCCGCGATACAGCACGACGATGCGATCGGCGACGCTCATCAGCTCGTCGAGTTCGGAGGAAATAAGCAGCACGCCCACGCCGCGATCGCGCGCCGCGCGGATATGCGAATACACGGCGGCGACCGCGCCGACATCGAGACCGCGCGTCGGCTGCGCGGCGAGCAGAAAGATCAGCGGATCGAGCGTCAGTTCGCGCGCGAGCACGGCCTTTTGCTGATTGCCGCCCGACAGCCCGCCGAAGAGCGCATCGGGACCGCTCGCGCGCACATCGAAACGCTGCATCAGTTCGAGCGCGGCGGCGCGCATCGCGCGGCGTTTCAGAAAGCCGCCGCGCGTGTAGCGATCGAGATGATTGAGCAGCAGATTGTCGGCGAGGCTCATGCCGGTGACGCAGCCGACCGCGTGCCGGTCTTCAGGCACGATGCCGACGCCCGCTTGCGTGAGTTCGCGCGGACTGGCCTGCGTCATGTCGCGCCCCGCGATGAAAAAGCGCCCCGCCGATGCGCCCGACATGCCCGCGAGCACCGCGCCGAGTTCGCTCTGGCCATTGCCTTCCACGCCCGCAATGCCGACGATCTCGCCGCGATTCACGACGAGCGTGCAGTCGCTGAGGCGCGCGACGCCTTCGGCATCGCGCGCGCTGAGTCCATCGATCTGCAGCACTTCGTCCTGCAACGGGCGCGAGTACGGCGAGGCGCTTTTCACGAGCGACAGACGCCCGGCGAGATCGTCGGGGGTGTCGTCGCCTTCGCGATGAATCATAGCGTGTACGAGCCGGTCGATCTCCGTCGCGGGCGATGCCGAGCGCGCCACCACGCGGCCCGATTGCAGCACGGTCGCATGGGTGGCGATGCGGCTGATCTCCTTCAGCTTGTGCGTGACGAGCACCACTGCACAGCCGCGTGCGGCCACGCGCTCGCAGGTGTCGAGCAGCGCGTCGATTTCGGCGGGCAGGAGCACGGCGGTCGGTTCATCGAGCAGCAGGAGACGCGGCTCGCGCATCAGGCACTTCACGATCTCCACGCGCTGCCGCTCGCCGACCGATAGATCCGCCACCTTCGCTTCGAGCGCCAGTTCGAGGCCGACGCTCGCGAGCACGGCGTGCACGCGTTCGGCTTCGCGCTGCCGATGAAGCCATCCGCGCGCCTGTCCGAGCAACAGATTGTCGAGCACGCTGGCATCGTCGACGAGACTGAAATGCTGATGCACCATCGCGATGCCGCGTGCGAGCGCCTCGCGCGGATTGCGCGGCCGATACGGCGCGCCGTTCACGCGCATGGCGCCGGAGTCCGGCTGATGCACGCCGAAGATCACGTTGCATAGCGTCGATTTGCCTGCGCCGTTTTCGCCGAGCAGGCAATGCACATCGCCCGGCATCAGGTCGAGCGAGACGCCTTCGAGCGCGGTGAACGTGCCGAAGCGCTTGCCGATGTCCGTGAGCGCGAGGATCGGCGCGGCATCGAACGAAGGAGAAGGCAGCGTGCTCATCCCTCGGACACCTTGATCTTGCCGCTCAGGATGTCGTCTTCGATCTGCTTGAGCTTCGCGTCCATCGCGGGCGTCGACTTGCAGACGACCATGCCCGACGCCTTCGGTCCCATCGCGAGGCCGAACGCCTTGTAGCCGGGCTGCCACTGCCCTTTCTCCAGTTGCTCGATCGCGTACTGCGCCTGATAACCAACGCCCGTGATGCTGTACGCGATATAGAGCGGATCGCTTCCGCAGCGGTCCGTATAGCTGCCGATGATATGCGTGTCCTTCTCCTTGGCGGCCTGTTCGAGTCCGCGCAAGCCGAGGTTCAGGATGTGATAGTGGACATCCGCGCCCTGCGCGATGGCCGCCGCCGTCGCTTCGCGCGACTTCGCGACGTTATCGAAGTCGCCGGTATAGCTCTCGAAGTATTTGATCTTCGGATTGACGTAGCGCGCGCCGTTGCCGAACTCTTTGCCCGCGTTGACGATCGACGGAATCTCCATGCCGCCGACATAACTCACCGCGCCGTTCTTCGACAGCATCGCGGCCGCCGCGCCCGCGACGAACGCGATCTCGGCCTGCTTCACGTCATAGCCAGCGACATTGGCCGGCATGTTCTCGCCCTTGTTGCCGCCGACGACGGAGAACTTCACGTTCGGAAAGCGCTTAGCGATCTTGAGCACGGCCGCCTGCGTCTGTCCGCCGATACCGATCACGAGTTGATTCTTCGTCGCGAGATTGGTGAGCGCCTGCTCCATGTCCGCGTAGTTGATGTTCTCGATGATCTGCGTCTTGAGCTTCGGCCCGAACTCCTTCTGCGCGGCGAGCACGCCGTCGTAGCCCGATTCCATCCAGCCCTTGTCCGTCTTCGAGCCGGGAATCAGCACGCCGACGCGCATCGCGTCATCGGCGGCGTGCGCATCGGAGAGAAGGAACGCGGGCGCGGCGAGCGCGACGACACCGGCCGTCACGACAAGGCGCGACACGAGACGACGGCGCAATTTTTCGCGAGAAGCCTGTTGCAAGCTGAACATCACTGGCACTCCTTTTGCGTTGACTTTCGGTAAGTAGGTTATTCATGACTGAAACGCTCATTGCAACTTCGATGCCAATGCGCCTTCGGTGCGATGAAGAACCGCTTCCTCGATGCCACGCAGAACACCGGCGGATGACGCGCTTGCGCTGCGTCTCCGATGCACTCGCACTACACTGATCCAACGCTTCGGAGAAACCGATGGACCACGCTTCAAACCCAGACCGGACAACGCCGGGCGGCCCGCTCGGCGCCTTTGCGCAGACCCGCTGGCACGCGACGGATTCGCTCGTCGACATGGCCGTGCAAGCGCCCGCGCCGCGCATCGCGATACTCGATTCCGCGCCGCAGAAAGTGCGCTTCGATATCGAAAAAGCGGCCCTCGTCATCATCGACATGCAGAACGACTTCTGCACCAAAGGCGGGTGGGTGGACCATATCGGGGGCGATTACGGTGCGGACCGCGCGCCGATTGCACCACTGCAGCGCCTGCTGCCGATCGCGCGTAAGAGCGGCGTGCCGGTGATCTGGGTCAACTGGGGCAACCGGCCCGATCTCGCCAACATGCCGCCGAACCAGCTTCATCTGTACAAGCCGAAGGGCACGGGCATCGGGCTCGGCGAGGCGCTGCCGGAACACGGCGCGCGCGTGCTGGAAAAGGACTCGTGGGCGGCCGCCGTCGTCGATGAACTGATGATCGAGCCGCAGGACATTCGCGTGGACAAGTACCGCATCAGCGGCTTCTGGGACACGCCGCTCGACAGCATCCTGCGCAATCTCGGCGCGCGCACGCTCTTCTTCGCGGGCGTGAACACCGATCAATGCGTGATGCACACGCTCACCGACGCCAACTTCCTCGGCTACGGCTGCGTGATGCTGACCGATTGCTGCGCGACGTCATCGCCCGCGTTCTGCACCGAGGCGAGCATCTGGAACGTGAAGAAGTGCTATGGCTTCGTCGCGGACTCGCTTCAGTTCGCCGATGCGTTGAGGGGAGCAAATCAATGAGCGCCTTCATTTCCGGCCCGCGCGTGCGCGTCGCCGCCACTTCGGGCGGTCCGCTCGATGGTCTGCGGTTTGCTGTGAAGGATCTGATCGACGTGGCCGGCATCACGACGGGCGGCGGCAATCCCGACTGGCTCGCCACGCACGGACCCGCCGCGCGCCACGCGCCTTGTGTCGCGAAACTGCTCGCCGCCGGCGCGAGCGTGGACGGCAAGACCATCACCGATGAACTCGCCTACAGCCTCGAAGGCGTGAACGCGCATTACGGCACGCCGGTCAATCCGCGCTGGCCGCACGCGTTGCCGGGTGGATCGTCGAGCGGCTCGGCATCGGCGGTTGCGAATGGCGATGTCGATTTCGCGCTCGGCACCGATACCGGCGGCTCCGTTCGCGTGCCCGCCGCGTTCTGCGGCCTGTGGGGCATCCGCCCGACGCACGACGACGCCGCGCTCGACGGCGTGCTGCCCTTCGCGCCCTGCTTCGATACCGTGGGCTGGTTCGCGCGTTCGGGCGAATTGCTCGCGCGCGTCGCCGACGTCATGCTCGATGACGTCGCCGCACTCGACGCGCCCGCATCGTTCGTGCTCTTCAAGGAAGCATTCGATACGCGCGCCGAGCGCGAGCCGGACGATGCGCAGCGCCTGCGCGAACTGTCTATGTCGCACGACGAGATCGAGATCTTCGCAGGCGATCGCGCACGCTGGCTGCACGTATATCAGCACTTGCAGGACGATGCGATTCGCGCCTCGCTCGGCGCATGGATCGATGCCCATGCGCCGCGCTTCGGCGCGGACATCGCAACGCGTTTTGCGCGGATGAAGTCGCTCGACGATGCGGAGGTCGAACGCTGTCGCGCGATGCGTACGACACTCGCTGCGCACGTCGAAAACATCGTGGCGAAAGCGCTGATCGTGCTGCCGACGACGCCACGCGCGCTGCTCGACAAGAACGAGCCGCCTGACGGCATCGGCGCGTTCTATCGCGATGCGCTCACGATGAACGCGGTCGCCGCGTTCGGCGGCTTGCCGCAAGTCACCGTGCCGGTCGTGAACGGACCCGACAGGCCGCTCGCGCTGTCGTTCATCGGTCCGCGCGGTAGCGATCGCGCGCTGATCGCCCGCGTGCGCCAACTCTTTCCCACTGTTTCGTGAGCATGAACGCCATGTCCCCTTCCATCGACGCTTATGTCGAAGCCGCGCTCGCGTTGCATTTTCCGTCGCTATCCGACGAAGCCGCCGCGCGCGTGAAAGCGCAATTCGCGCGCATCGCGCAACTCGCCGCGCCCGTGCTCGCGTATCACGTCGATGCCGACGACGAACCCGCGCCGGTATATCGCCCATGACTACATCGAACCATTTTCCGTATGGCGCACTCGCCATCGCGCGCGCCTATGCCAATGGCGACTTCAGCGCACGCGAACTGATCGAGGCGACGCTTGCGCGCATCGACGCCTACGACGCACAGATCAACGCATTCACTGCCGTCACACGCGAACGTGCGCTCGTCGAAGCGGACGCGCTCGATGCCCGCCGCGCGCGTGGCGACACGTTGCCGCCGCTCGCGGGCGTGCCGTTCGCCGCGAAGAATCTCTTCGATATCGAAGGCATCGCAACGTTGGCCGGTTCGCGCGTGCTCAGGGACGCACCGGCCGCCGCCTGCGATGCGGCGCTCGTGACGCGTCTCACCGGTCAGGGCGCGATCACGATCGGCGCACTCAACATGGACGAGTTCGCCTATGGCTTCACGACCGAGAATCATCATGCAGGGCCGTGCCGCAATCCGCACGATCTGACGCGCTCGGCGGGCGGATCGTCGGGCGGCAGCGCAGCGGCGGTCGCGGCGGGCTTCGTACCCATTACGCTCGGCACGGACACGAACGGCTCGGTGCGCGTGCCCGCGTCGCTGTGCGGCGTGTTCGGCGTGAAGCCGACTTATGGACGTCTTTCGCGCCACGGCACCTATCCGTTCGTCGCGAGCCTGGATCACATGGGCGCTTTTGCGCGTAGCGTCGATGACCTCGCGGCCACCTATGACGCATTGCAGTTCGCCGATCCGCTCGATCCCGCGTGCGCGCAGCGGGCCTTCGAATCCGCGAATGCGAAGCACGGCGGATTGCGAGTCGCGCGGCTGGGAGGCTATTTCGACGAACACGCTAACGACGACGCGCGCCATGCATCGCATGCGGCGGCGGAGGCGCTGGGCGCGTCGGAGACCGTCGAGTATCCCGATGCCGATGCCGCTCGTGGCGCGGCGTTTCTCATCACGGCGGCCGAGGGCGGTCAGTTGCATCTGGCGAACCTGCGTGCGCGATACGACGAACGCGAACCGCTGTCGCGCGATCGTCTGATTGCAGGCGCGCTGCTGCCCGCGGCGTGGGTCGTGCAGGCGCAGCGCGTGCGCGCGGCATTGAGAACGCGCGTGCTCGAATTGTTCGAACGGTACGACGTGCTCGTCGCGCCGGCCACGCCGATGGTCGCGCCGTGCATCGGCGACGAGTTCATGGACATCAACGGCGAGCGGCTCGCCGTGCGGCCGAATCTGGGTCTCTTGACTCAGCCGGTGTCGTGCCTCGGGCTGCCGGTCGTCGCCGCGCCGATGCGCACGAGAAGCGGCATGCCTATCGCCGTGCAACTGATCGCGCCGCCGTGGCGCGAGGATCTCGCGTTCGAAGCGGCGCGCAGGCTGGAGACGGCCCAGGTCGCGCATTGCCCGCCGCCGCCGGTGTTCGACGAGGCGCTTCTTTTGCCGGGAGCGAACGCATGAACGAGATCAATCGGCCCGACGTGCTTGCCGAAGTCGATGCGGCTTTCGACGCGTACGAGCAAGCGCTCGTCACCAATGACGTCGCCATGCTCGACACGCTGTTCTTCGATTCGCCGCATACCCTGCGCTATGGCGCGACGGAAAACCTCTACGGCTACGATGCGATCCGCGCATTTCGCGCTGCGCGGCCGGGGAAAGGCCTCGCACGC
Organism: Caballeronia jiangsuensis; assembly: GCA_000648925.1. Taxonomy (GTDB): domain Bacteria; phylum Pseudomonadota; class Gammaproteobacteria; order Burkholderiales; family Burkholderiaceae; genus Caballeronia; species Caballeronia jiangsuensis. The sequence continues at coordinate 77,755 of JFHF01000009.1, read as the reverse complement.
GAGATCACGGCGCGCGTCGTGACGACATACGGCGACGCGTTCGCCGTCGCCAATATCGAGTTTCGGCGCGATGGCGATCCGCGCATTGGACGACAGAGTCAGACGTGGGTGAAGATGCCGGACGGCTGGCGCGTGGTGAGCGCGCATGTGAGCTGGATGGGTGCGTAGAGGCTGTGCTGTTTGCTCCACTCGGCCGCTTCACCCCCGCGCCCTTTCAACAGCAAGCTTGTCATCATATCTTCATGCGTGAAACATTGATGCCTGAGACCGACACGTCACCCATCACGCCGCTATTGGTCAGGACGATTGCTTCAACAGGTGCCGTGACCATTCTCCTGTGAATCTCTTTGTCCACGTCAAGCTTCAGCAGCGGCACCGATTCACCAACCGACCACCCTTTTGAATTGCGAAAGCTGTTGAGCGCGTCACGCGTCATAAATAAAAAGATGATGTCTTTCGACTTTTCATTTTGCAAGCCTATCGAACCCGACGTCATGCTGTAGTAGCCGGCGTTCTTCCCGCCTACGTGCAATGCGCCTTCGCCGTATTCCTCGACTATGAAGGGGTCCAGCAGAACTTCTGGGAACACGAGAACGCCGTTCGCCCTGGCGATGAGTTCCTTCGAACGATTGACCACATCGTAAAGCCGCATTAAAGCCTCGCGGACATTAGCGTTGATTTGTTGCCGCAGCAGCGAGGTGGATTCGGCGGCAAGCGTGTCACTCATCATCGCCGGGAAACCCGCCAGCGCAAGGCCCACAACGCTGAGCGCGGCCGTCCCAGATTGTATGAAGCTTCTTCTGCGCATGATGCCTCTGCCTCCACTGAACGCTTTCACCATTCGATTGGATTGATGAAACGCCCAGTCATCGAACCTCGACAATCGGAAAAAGCAGCGCTAAGAATAAAAGATAGCAATCTCACCTTAAGGGAGCCTGACGATCGCTGACAAACATGTGTCGGACGCCGTGGTGACCTGCCGTTGCTCGCTAACTTCGCACTGGATAGTGCAATTTATAGGAAGCTTTAAATGAAAACAGATCTAGCAGGACACTTGTTTCTATAGCCGAGACGTGGACGCATAAGCTCCCCTTAAGAATAAGGTATCAGAATAAAGCCAAAGTCCAATAGCCTTCCGATTGAAGCGCTAACAATATTGACGTCAGCAAGTCGACGTTGCCGCCACGCGCCAACGCGCATGCTGATTGGCAAACCAGATTCCGATACTCAGACAGATGTTTGGCGCCTCACGTTGATGTTTGACGTGTCCGGGCGCGAGTGTTGGGCACAGAAGCTGTCTCTTTCATTCCTTTTTTTGCGGTAGGTAACCGCTTAATGCTGCCCGCGCAAGCGGGCTGAAAGGAGGGTGAGAAGATGTTGAAAAACATAGGTCCTCTACTGGCGACGATGGCATTGGTCGCCTGCGCTGTCACGAACGAGCAACCGCTTTCCGATGTCGAAAACGCGTCTAAGACAGGATTTCTAACCAAGTATTCCCTGCTGCACCCGGGCAAGGAAGGTGAGGCACGGCTTCGCTATGTCAATCCGAATATAAACTGGAATTCCTACACGGGCATCTTCCTCGAGCCTGTGGTGTTCATCAACGATGCCACCAAACCTATCGACGCGCGGGAGCAGCAGATATTGACGAGTTATTTCTACACCAAGTTAAAGACTCGCCTGTCGAGCGTGATGCCGATCGTCGAACTGCAGGGCACACACGTTTTGGTCGTTCGCGCCGCGCTGACTAACGTCACGAGCGGGACGCCGGGATTGCGCACGATCTCGGTGATCATCCCGCAGGCCCGATTGCTGAATATGGTGCAGAGCCTCGGAACGGACACCTATGCCTTCGCCGGTTCGGCACAGGGCGAAGGCGAGATCACGGACGGCGAAACCGGACAGGTTATCGCCGAAGCTGTGGACGGCCGTGCCGGCGGAATGAGCGTCGAGAATGCGGGTGCCGGGAAATGGGGCGACGCAGAGCACGTCATGGATTATTGGGCGGACACGACGGCCAAACGCATAGTCCAATTCAGGACAGGCACGCCAGCGCAGTAAAGCGCCGATATTCGCCGGGCGCCGCCCTCTAAACATACGTCGTCGAGTGCGGGACTGAGACAGGATGTCCGTAAGCCTCAATCCCCACCGCGCGCCGCATGTTCACGCCGGCACCCCATCCGAGCTCACGGTTAGGACGAGTGACGCATCATGCCGATCTACGTCATCGTCCCAGAGAAGAACACAAACACTGACGTTCACCAGGAAGATTCCAGTCACCGCCCTCAAATCCCATAAACCCGAACCGCATTGTCATAAAAAAGCCGTAACCGATCCTCGACCGAATACCCCCGCACGATCGCCTTGAATCCATCGAAGATATCGGTCATGCGATCCACGACACCATCGACCGGATAGTTGCTGGCAAACGAGCAACGCTGCGCACCGAACACGTCGATGGCAGTACGCACCACTGCCCCATTCGACTCGACACTCCAGCGCTTCCCCGGAATGCAGATTCCCGAAATCTTGAGATGCACATTCGGCTCGCGCGCGACGCGTTCGAGTGCCTTGCGCCATGCGTGTAAGCCCTCTTCCGATCGATCGGACGGCAATCCCGTGTGATTGATCACGATCCGCGTGTCCGGAAAATCGCGCGCCAGTTCCTCGGCTTCGATCAGATGCCACCAGAACACCTGCAACTCGAACAGCAATCCATGAGCGTGCAGCTTCGCGTAACCATCGCGCCATTTCGGATCGCGCATCGACCCCGGCGCAACGAAGTCGTCCGTATGCTCGGCGCGCTGCACGGCGGCAGGCTTGTGCCGGATGCCTCTGACCAGCGGATGACGGCCATAGACAGCTAGGACTTCATCGACGTCTTCGCGATCGAGCCACGCCTGAGCGCTCATCGCGTGCGGAAAGCCCTGTTCGCGCTGCAGCGTTTCGACCCAATGCAATTCGCCCAGCGGATCGGCCGGATTCCATTCGCCTTCGATAAGCACCGTCTTCACGACCTTGTGATGCCCCGCCGCACGAAAGTAGTCATCAGGCAGAAACGTGCGCCGAATGTTGTCGTAATTGCCATAGCGAAAATTCTTCACCGGCTTGTCCGCAAGCCAGGGATAGTAATTGCGCTCGACATCGAAGAAATGTTGATGCGCATCCGCGATAGGCAAATCATCGTCCGCACCGCTCTCGAGGAATCGGCGGCGAAGTTCCATAGCATCTGACATAGGCGAGTCTCTAAACGATCATGCGATAGAACTGCAACGCGTTGCGATAGAAGATCTTTTCCAACGCTTCGCGCCCGAGCGGTTCGAGCATCCTTCTCATGCTATCGACGAGAACGTCATAGCTCACTCGCAAACCCGCCACAGGAAAATTGCTCGCGAACATGCAGCGGTCGATGCCAAAGATCGACACCGCATCGAGGACGATATGTCGATTGTCGTCGTAGTTCCAGGGCGCATCCTTCAGGCCGAATTCCGATAACTTCACGAACACGTTCGGCTGCCTCGCGAGCAGTTCCATGCCCCGTCGCCAGCGCGCAAGTCCTTCCTCGCTGCGATCCCATGGAAAGCCCGTGTGATTCAACGCGATCTTCGTATTCGGAAACGCGTTCGCCACTTCAGCCGCATCGGCGAGATGCCACGGCGGCACGCGCAAGTCCCACGAAAAGTCGAATCTGTCGAGCAGCGAGAATCCTCGCAGCCACGCCGGGTCTCGCATCGTTCCGCGAAGATCGTCGAGCCGCTCGTGCGGAGCGCGTGATGTCACAGGCTTCGAGCGAATGCCACGCACCAGCGGATAGGCGGCGTGTTGCGCGAGGATCTCCTCCGTGTCGGGCCGATCGAACCACGCGTGCGCGATCACGGCGTCCGGAAAACCGTATCTGTCGTGCACTTCGTGAAGCCAGCGCGTTTCCGCGACCTGCTCATCGCGCGCCCGTTCCGCCTCGACATGCACCGTGCCAATTACCGGTTGCGCGCTGACCGTCGCAAGATAGTCCTCGGGCAGAAAGTCGCGGCAAATGCCGCGATAGTCGCCAAGAAAAAATGCTTCGTGATAATCGTCCTGCAACCACGGATAGCGCCCCGCTGAAAGATCCCACAGATGATGATGCGCATCGATGATCGGAATCTCGTCCGGCGCGATGTCTTTCATGTGCATACGTCGATCATTAGTCAATTCGCGGGAAGAAAGCCCGTGGAAATCCACGGCACGGCGACGAGCACCAGCAGCGCAACGACGAGCGCGCCGAGATACGGCCACACGCGTTTCATCGCGCCATCCGGATCGACCTTCGCAATCGCGCACGCTGCATAAAAGCCCACGCCAAAAGGCGGCGCGAAGAGGCCGAGTCCCATCGCGAAGATGGCGACCATCGCGTAATGGACCTCGTTGATGCCGAGCGAACGCGCCACAGGAAAGAGCAGCGGACCGAACAACACGATCGCGGGAATGCCTTCCAGGAAGCTGCCGAGCAACACGAACGCCGCCGCCGATATCAGCAGAAAGCCCATCGATCCGCCGGGCGCCGTCGACATCAGTTGCGCGAGCTGACGCGAGAAGCCCGATTGCGTCAACGCCCAGGCCATCGCGGTAGCGCAGCCGATAATGATCAGAATCGCCCCCGACAGCGAAGCCGTGCCGACGATGATCGGATAGAGGCGATTCCATTTGAACGAGCGATAAAACACGAGGCCGACGACGAGTGTATAAGCCACTCCGACCGATGCCACTTCGGTTGCCGTCGCAATTCCCTCGACGACCGCCGCGCGAATCACGAAGGGCAACGCGAGCGCGGGCAGCGCGAACAGAAACGCCCTGCCGACTTCACGCGGTTTCGCGCGTTCGACTTCCTTCAACTCGCGCTTGCGGTTCTTCATCCAGATGACCGCGATCATCGCGAGCGCGCCCACGACCGCCGGCATGAAGCCGCCCGTGAACAACGCGGAAATCGATACGCCCGTCACCGAGCCGATGGTGATCAGCACGAGACTCGGCGGAATGGTCTCCGACATCGCGCCCGATGCGCTCAACATCGCGACCAGCTCGTTCTCGTCCTCGCCGCGCTTCTTCATCTCCGGAAAGAGCGCCGGCGCGACGGCGGCCATATCCGCGGCCTTGGAACCCGAGATGCCGCTGACGAGATAGATCGCGCCGATCAGCACATACGACAGCCCGCCCTTGAAATGCCCGATCAGCGATGCGAGAAAGCGGATCATCGCCTGCGCCATGCCCATCGCCTCGATCAGCGCGCCGAGAAACACGAACAACGGAATGGCGAGCAGGATCAGACTCGACATGCCTTCGTCGATACGGCCCATCACGACGAGCATCGGCGTCAGCGTCACCGTGCTCAGGTACGCGACGGTCGAGAGCCCGAACGCGACCATGATCGGCACGCCGATCACCACCATGAACACGACCGCGACGACGAAGAAGATCACGAGGTTCCAGTTGCCGAGCGCGGTCATCGCGACCTTGAACGTCATCAGCACGGTCGCGATGCCGCCGACCACCGCTGCCGAGATCACGAAGTGCGACGGGCGCGCCTGCTCCATGAGACGCGCGACGGAAATCGCGAGCATCAGCGTGAGGCCGACGGCGAGCGCGGCAACGCGATAGCCATTGGAGATTTCCAGCGCCGCGCTCGTGATGGCCCACTCCTCCGACACGTACTCCCACGCCGGCGACAACAGCACCATGATGAACGCGATGACGATCACGGCCCCGAAGGTATCGACGAAAGCGCGCCTCGACGGATTCAGATGCGCGATGAACGTCGTGAGTCTCATATGCTCGTGGCGTCGCAACGCGATGACCGCACCGAGCATCGCGAGCCAGATGAACAGCAGCGTCGCCAGTTCGTCGCCCCAGATGAGCGGATCGTGCAGCACGTATCGAAAGAATACGTTGGCGAACAGCAGGATCACTTCGGCGACCACCAGCGCCGCCGCGCACAGTTCAGTCGACCAGCGGATGCACGTATCGAGGACATGACCCGCTTTCGCAACCGGGCCGGAAGGCTTGCTCGCGACTGCTACAGGCATGGTCCCGAGAGAAACGTCAGTGCTCATGATCCGCTCCTTGCTCACGAAAGCTGCCCGGAATACTTCTCGAGAAGTCCCCATGCCGCATCGCCGTACTTCTTCTTCCATTCGGCGTAGAAGCCCTTTTGCTGCAGGTCGGCGCGGAATGCCTGCTGATCCACCTTGTTGAACGTGACGCCTTTGGCCGTGAGCATCGGTTCGAGACTCTGGTTCAGGCGGATAACTTCCTCGCGCTGCTTCAGCGCCGCTTCGTTGATGTTGCGCGAGACGATGTCCTGCACATCTTTCGGCAGCTTCGGCCAGGTCTTGCCGCTCGCGAGCAGCCAGAAGCCATTCCAGATATGACCCGTCAGCGAGCAGTACTTCTGCACTTCGTAGAAGCGCGCCGACTGCACCACGACGAGCGGATTCTCCTGACCTTCGACGACCTTCGTCTGCAACGCGGAGTACGTCTCGTTGATGCTGATGCCCGTGGGCGCCGCGCCGAAGGTCTTGAACATCGAGGTCCATAGCGGACTGACCAGCACGCGAATCTTGAAGCCCTTGAGATCAGCGGGTGTCATGATGGGACGCGTCGAACTGGTGATCTGCCTGAAGCCGTTGTTCCAGACCTTGTCCATCGCAATGAGGCCGGCTTTCGCGGCCTGCTCGCGCACGTGCCTGCCGAGATCGCCGTCCATCGCGGCCCAGACCGCGTCGTAGTTCTTGAACGCGAAGGGCACGCTTTCGATCGACGCAACCGGCACGAGCGTCGACAGGATCGCACCCGGCAACGGAATGAAATCGACGCCGCCCGCGCGGACCTGCGAGAGCATGTCGGTGTCGCCGCCCATTTGCGCGTTCGCGAAAACCTGGAGATCGACGCGGCCGTTCGTCTCCTTCTTGATCGCCGCCGAGGCCTCGCGCATGTGCGCGTTGAGCGGATGACTGTCCGGCAGGCTGCTCGCGTATTTGAGGACGATGGGCGCGGTTTGCGCGAATGCGCGCTTCGGCAGGCTCAGGCCCGTCGCGGTCGCAGCTACGGCGAGTCCCGCCGTCGTCAGGAAGTCCCGACGCGTGATGATTCCACTCATGTTTGTCTCCTGAACTCTGTCATGCGCGATTGATCGCGTCTTCATTGCGCCAGCGCTACGACGGCCTTCTCTTCGATCAGCCGATCGACATCCGTTGTCGAGTAGCCCGACTCCATCAACACTTCTCTCGTATGCTCGCCGAGCAACGGCGCGGGACGATTTCCGGCGCGCTTCGCATCGGAGAAATGAATCGGCAGACCGAGACCTCTGACCTTGCCGGCCAGCGGATGATCGGTTTCGACGACCATCTCGCGTGCGATCGTCTGCGGATGCGCGAGCGCCGCCGCGATATCGAGCACCGGGCCGGCGGGCAGACCGATGCGGTCGAACTGCGCCATCCATTCATCCGTGCTTCGGCGCACGAGCAGTTCATTGAGGATCGCAACCAGCGCCTCGCGATGCTGAAGCCGCAGCGCGTTCGTCGCGAAGCGCGGGTCGCTCGCGAGTTGCGGCGCATCGAGCACGTCGAGCAGGCGCTCGTAATTGCTCTGATTGGCAGCGCCGATGTTGATCCAGCCATCGCTCGTCTTGAAGACCTGATACGGCGCGCTCGTCGAGTTCGCGGAACCCATCTTCGGCAGAATGGTCCCGTCGGCGAGATAGCTCGCGGCGGGCCAGAACATCTGCTGAAGGCCCGCTTCGAAGAGCGACGTGTCGACCATCTGGCCGCGTCCGGTGCGCAGCTTCTGCACATATGCCGCCGCGATGCCGAGTGCCGCGAGAATGCCCGAGTTGATGTCGGCCACGGGCGAACCGGCCTTGACGGGCTCGCGTCCCTCTTCGCCCGTCATGCTCATCATGCCGCTCATGCCTTGCGCGATGAGATCGAAACCGCCCTTCTCGCCGAACGGACCCGTGCGGCCGAAGCCCGAGATCGCGCAGTAGATGAGTCCCGGATTGAGTTCCTTGAGCGTGTCATAGCCGAGACCGAACTTCTCCATCGTTCCGGCGCGATAGTTTTCGGTGACGACATCCGCATCCGATAACAATCGCTTCAATACTTCGCGGCCGCCTTCGCTCTTCAGATTGAGGCCGATGCCGCGCTTGTTGCGATTGACGATCATGAACGACGCGGACTCGCCGCTCGGCAGGATCGGCGAAAAGCGGCGGGAATCGTCGCCGTCGGGCACTTTCTCCACCTTGACGACATCCGCGCCCATGTCGGCGAGCATCATGCCGCACACCGGGCCGGACATGATATGCGCCAGTTCAACCACTTTCATTCCACTCAGCGGACCCATTTCACTTTCCCTTGAAGACTGGCTTCTGTTTTGCATTGAATGCATCGGCGCCGATGCGAAAGTCCTCGGTGTCGAAGCAATCGAAGGCGGATTCGATATCGGCGTCGCTGAGCGCGGGCGATGGCGTCAGCTTGTTCGACGCCGCCTTGTGCCAGCGCGCGACGAGCGGCGCGCCGCGTGCGATGCGTCGCGCGGTGGCGATGGCTTCTTCCTCGACGGCATCGTCGGCGACGACGCGTGACGTCAGTCCCTTTGCAAGCGCTTCCCGTGCATCGAAGATGCGTCCTTCGAGCACGATCTCCATCGCGACCGGTCGGCCCGCGAGACGAATCAGCGCGCCGAGTTCGGCGCAGGACATCGTGAGACCGAGTTGTCCGACGGGCGCGCCGAAGCGGCTCGATTCGCCGCAAATGCGGATATCGCAAAGCGACGCGATTTCGAGCCCGCCGCCGACGCATACGCCATGAATCATCGCGACAACGGGATGACGGCAATGCTCGATAGCATCCATCGCATTGGTCGTGACTTCCGCATAAGCGCGCGCCTGCTCGCGATTCGATCGAAGCGTCGCGAACTCGCCGATATCCGCGCCCGCCGCGAACGCTTTCGTTCCCGCGCCACGCAGGATGACGCATCGAACGCCGTCATCGTCCGATAGCTGCGTCATTGCATCGCCGAGATCGCGCCACATCGAGAGCGTGAGCGCGTTCATCTTCTCGGGGTTATCGAGCGTGACGATGGCGATATCGCCATTACGCTCGATCGTGATCTTGTCTCCCATGTCTTCCTCAGTTCAGAACGACGCTTCGAGCATCGCGTAATAGTCGCTTTCGGATGCGTCGCGCGGATTGGTTTTATGACTGTGGTCCTTCAACGCGCCCTTCACGATGCCGGGGAACATGTCGTGCGTGACGCCCACGCCGGATAGCGTCGCGGGAAGGCCCAGGCGCTGGGTCATCTCTTTGATCGAAGGTCCGACGTTCGCGGGATTTTCGAGGCCCATCGCCTGCGCGAGCCGCGCGAGCTTGCCTTCTTCCCGAACCGTCGGCGCATCCTCGTTGAACGCGATTACGGCGGGCAGAAAGATCGCGTTGAGCGTTCCGTGATGCAGGCGCGGATTGATGCCGCCGAGCGAATGACTGAGGCTGTGCACGCATCCCAAACCCTTCTGAAACGCAAGCGCGCCCTGCATCGATGCGCTCATCATGTTCAGGCGCGCGGTCTTGTCGTCGGGATGCGTCGTCGCGCGCTCGATGTGACGCCACGCGCGCCACAGGCCGTCGAGCGCGATGCCGTCGGCCGCGGGGTTGAACGCGGGCGCCATGAACGTTTCTATGCAGTGCGCGATCGCGTCCATGCCGGTTGCGGCCGTCATCGTCGCGGGCAGTTTCAGCGTGAGTTCGGGGTCACAGATCGCGGACTTCGGCACTACGTAGGGCGATATCACGCCGACCTTTCTGCCGTCGTCGAGAATCAGGATCGCGCCGCGTCCGACCTCGCTGCCGGTGCCCGCCGTCGTCGGAATTGCGATGACGGGCGCGGTCGCCGACGTGATGCGCGTCGCGCCGCCTTCGATCACGGCGAAGCTCTGCAACGGGCCGTCGTGCGTCGCGCATACCGCGACGCCCTTCGCAAGATCGATCGACGATCCTCCGCCCACCGCGATGATTCCATCGCATCGTTCAGCGACGAACACGGCGACCGCATCGCGCACCGCCGCTTCGTTCGGATTGGACGGCGTGCCGTCATAGACCGGCACGTCGTAGTCCGCACCCAATGCCGAAAGCACCTTGTCGACGATGCCCGCCGCCTTGATGCCGCGATCCGTCACGACGAGCGGCCGCCTGATTCCAACCCTTTCGCATTCGCTCTTCAGCAACCGCAAGGCGCCGAATTCGAACTGTATCTGCGTGATGTAATTGATGAGAGCCATGTTGATCGACAGTTATAGATTCATGAAAACCCGAACAGCAGGAACCCTGATCGCTGCGGGTTAACGTTAGGCCCGGAGCTTTGCGCAATGCGGGTTTGATGGGGCAGTATAGGCAGCGGCCGAAACGGCCGGAATTGACAATAATGAATACGGGTATAACTATTCCTCAACTCGCGCGATGACTCCTTCTCTCAATTCGATCATTTCCCGGCTGCACCTGAAGCAGTTGCGTTTGCTCATCGCGCTCGCGGATCATGGTTCGCTTCTCAGTGCGGCCAAACAGGTTTCGCTCACGCAGCCGGGCGCGAGCAAGGCGTTGCACGAAATCGAAACGACCTTCGGCACGGCGCTTTTCAACCGGACGAGCCGGGGGCTCGAACCGAACGACATCGGGCATTGCGTGATCCGCTATGCGCGGCTCATTCATACCGACGTCGCGCATTTGCGGGAGGAAATCGTCGGCATCATGCGAGGTCATGGAGGACGCGTGTCCGTGGGCGTCATCATGGGCGCGGTGCCACGCGTGATCGAAGCGATTTCTTCGCTCGTCACGAAGCATCCGGAGATGTCGATAGAAATCGTGGAAGACACGAGCGCCGCGTTGCTGAGCCTGATCGACGCAGGACGGCTCGACCTCGCCGTGTGCAGAACGACGATCAGTCAGACGCCGTTTCTCTACGACAGCGTCAATCTGCAAGAAGAGACGCTTGCGGTTATCGCGAATCTGAGTCATCCGTTTCAGAACGCGCGCAAGCTGCGGCTGAAAGATCTGGCCGATGTGCGATGGGTCGTCTATCGCGCCAACATGCCGATGCGCATGCTGCTCGAACGCGAGTTCCGCGAAGCCGAGATACGCTTTCCACGGCATCTCGTCGAAACCACGTCGGCGTTCGCCACGCTTTCGCTGTTGCAAAGCAATCCGACGTTCGTCGCGCTCGTGTCGATCGATGTCGCCGAGTTCTTCACGCGACATGGCATGACGGGCATGCTTCCGCTCAAACTGTCATCGAAGAGCGAGCCTTATGAACTCGTCACACGCCGAGGCGCGCCGGTGTCCGCGGGCGCACGCGTGCTGATGGAAGAACTGCTCTTGCAGCACGATCAGGCCGGGGACTTATCGTGAGACATGAGCGCGGGTTATAAGCGTAGTCGCAACTCTCAGTATTCCGTCGTGAACGTCTTGTCTACACTCCGCCGCAGCCGAATCGAACGGCCGATAACATCAACGGAGACAGCTTCATGGACGAGACTTATCTGCGCAGGCACTTCTTCAAGAACATCGCGGCGCTGTCGGCCGGCGCGCTGGCGACATCCATCATCCCAGGCGGCGTGTCGGCGCAGACGCAATCGCCTGCTGAGTGCGAAGCGGGCGTGATCGCGGCAGGCGGCCCCGATGTGCAGCGCAGATACATCAGAACGCCCACGGGCTATTTCATGGTGCTGCGCATGGGCGATAACGTCTTCGAGCAACTGACGACGTTCGCGCTGGCGGAAAACATCCCCGCGGTCAGTCTGACGGGCATCGGCTTCGGCCATCCGACGTTCGGCTTCTGGAACGCCGCGAAGAAGGACTTCGATGCGAAGACCTTCCGCAATGTCGAGATGGGCAGCCTGACCGGATCGGTCGCATGGAAGGAAGGCAAGCCGTCGATCCATATGCACGGCATGGCGGGCGACAGCAACTTCAACGCTTACGGCGGCCATCTATTGAATCTCGAAGTGGGCACCGGCTCGATGGAAATCACGCTGATCGTTCACCAGAAGCGGCTCGAACGCGCGATCGATCCGTGCATCGGCGCGAACGTGCTGGGCATCGGCTGACGCCTTATCGGCGGCCCGTCAGCGCGAATTCAGTGGACTTCACGGCTTCGGCAAGATAGTCGACGAACGATGCGATGCGCGCGGAGATCGCCGTGTTGCGATAGTAGACGGCGTTGATCGGTTGCCGCACTTCCTGCGTGTGGCGCGCAAGAATCTGCACGAGCGTGCCCTCGCGCCGGTCCCGCAGCGTCATGAAATCGGACAGACACACGATGCCCGCGCTTTCCAGCGCGAGATGCCGCAGCGTCTCGCCGCTCGACGAAGCGATGCTCGGCTTGATCCGGTACGGCTCGTCGTCGCGCCCCGCAAGCGGCCAGAGATTGAGCGATTCCGGCTGCGTGAAGCCGAGCAGCGAGTGATTCGCGAGTTCGTCGATGCGCTTCGGAAGTCCGTGTGTCTCCAGATACTGCGGCGTCGCGAGCACGCGAATGCGGCTGCTGCCGATCGGGCGGCTGTGCAGCGTCGAATCCTTCAGCCTGCCGATGCGAATCGCGACATCCGTGCGGCGCTCCAGCAGGTCGATCACGCCTTCGTTGCTGTTCAATTCGAGCTCGACATGCGGATAGCGCTCCCGATATCCCGCGACGAGCGGCACGATCACGTGCAGCATGAAGGGCGTCGCGGCATCCACGCGCAATAGCCCGGAAGGCCGCTCGCGCCGGGCCGCGATCTGTTCCTCCGCGCTTTCCACCGCGCCGATGATCTCGCGCGCGTTCTGCAGAAAGCTCTTGCCCTCCTCCGTCAGCTCCAGACGTCGCGTGGTCCTGCGCAACAGCGTCGTCTGGAGCTTCTCTTCGAGCCGTCCGAGCGTGCGGCTCGCGCCCGACACCGTCTGGTCCAGTTGTTCCGCCGCCTTGGTGATAGAGCCTGTGTCGACTACGGTCGCGAAGGTCTGAAGCTCGTCGAGAGTGATTTTCATAGTTGACTTTAATTCAAGAGTATTTCCTTTATAGCCTGGTTTTTGCGCAAGAGTAAAGCCGGCATACTGTGTTCGTCAACTCAGCCATTGGAGAACACATTCCATGAATCGCATTCCCGCTTTCGGCCTCGGCACGTTCCGCCTGAAAGATCAGGTCGTCATGGATTCGGTGCGCAACGGCCTCGAACTCGGCTACGGCGCCATCGATACCGCGCAGATCTACGGCAACGAAGCCGAAGTCGGCGAAGCGATCGCCGCATCGGGCGTGCCCCGCTCCGATATCTTTCTGACCACGAAAATCTGGACCGAGAACGCCTCGCGCGGCAAGCTCGTTCCGAGCCTCAAAGAGAGCCTGACGAAGCTGCGCGTCGATGAAGTGGATCTCACGCTGATTCACTGGCCCGCGCCGGACAGCGGCACGCCGCTCGAAGAATTCATGAGCGCGCTCGCCGATGCGAAGACGCAAGGTCTCACTAAGCAGATCGGCATCTCCAACTTCAACATCGAATTGACGAAGCAGGCGATCGATGTGGTCGGCCGCGAGAACATCGCGACCAATCAGATCGAACTGAGCCCTTATCTGCAGAATCGCAAGCTCGTCGCGTTCCTGCGCGAGCAAGGCATTCAGGTCACGTCGTATATGACGCTCGCCTACGGCAAGGTGCTGAAGGACCCGGTCATCGGCGAGATCGCGAAGCGGCATCACGCGACGCCCGCGCAAGTCACGCTCGCATGGGCGCTGCAACTCGGCTATGCGGTGATTCCGTCATCGACGAAACGCGAGAACCTCGCGAGCAATCTGCTCTCGCAGCAACTCAGGCTGACCGCCGAAGACATGGCGCAGATCGCGGAACTCGAACGCAATGGCCGTGAGGTCAGTCCGGAAGGCCTCGCGCCGATGTGGGACTGAAGCGCGGTTTGATGCGATGCAACGAAGCGCCCTCGACGAATAGGCACTTTCAGCCAAAGCGTCGTCCGCATAAGACGCGCGCCTTGCCGAGTGCCCCGCAAGAAACTAAGACATACTGAGCGAGCACTTGCGGCGTCACGACGGAAGGGGTGCATCATGGGCAAGAACATCGTTTTCTGCGCGGACGGAACATGGAACGGTCCGAACACCGACCACGACAACGACGGCATTCCGGACACCACCAACGTACTGAAGGCGTTCCTTCTGTTATCCGGCGAGCCGGACCCCGCCTCGACGCTCCTCGCCTCCGAGCAGGAGATCGCGGAGCCCGGACCCGACGGACAGGTCGCCAAGTATCTGCATGGTGTGGGCGATTCGCGCAACGTCATCAGGAAGCTGGTGGGCGGCGCATTCGGCGACGGCATCATCGCGCGCATCGTGCGCGGCTATACCTTCATATCGCGCAACTACAAGCCGGGCGATCACATCGTTCTGATGGGCTTCAGCCGCGGCGCGTACACGGCGCGTGCGCTCGGCGGAATGATCGCGAACGTCGGCCTGCTCGACACCAGCAAATACGACAGCAACGACAAGGCGCTCGCGTATCGCATGGGCATTCTCGCGTGGCGCAAGTATCGCGAGTCGAGGCCGCCGGCAAGCGCGAGCGGCGGCGGCTTGAAAGGCCTGCTGGAGAAGATCGTCAATTTCGAGCCGTCGCTCGCGTTCACGAGGTTGCAGCCCGGAGACACGTTTGCTGTCGATGAAATCCGGGCTATCGGCGTATGGGATACGGTCGGCGCGCTCGGCATTCCGCTCTATCTCGACAGCGAGGACTCGACGGTCGATCTGTTCCGTTTCGCCGACACCGCGCTCAACCCGAAGGTGAAATTCGGCGTTCACGCGATCAGTCTCGACGAGCAGCGCGGCGATTTCACGCCGACGCTCTGGGACAGCCGCGCGGGCGTCACGCAGGTGCTGTTCGCTGGCGCTCATGCCGATGTCGGCGGCGGCTATTCGAACGATGAATCGGGCCTCTCGGATATCGCCTGCGAATGGATGCTGAACCGTCTTGCCGATCCGGCCATCGGTGTGCGTCTCAAGGCGCAGCCGTGGACCTTGCAGCCGGATTTTCTCGGCGCGGCGCATTCGCCGTGGAAGGAACCGCCCTTCTCGCTGCGCCCGTCCGGCCCGCGCGGGCCGTTCGCCTTTCCGCAGGATATCGGCGCGCATGTTTCAGTCGCTCAGCGCCTCGGTCTCGTGACCGTGGACGGAAGGCCGGTGCCCGTTCCCAATCCGTATTTGCCGACCGTTCTCGGCCCGGCCTTCACCACGCACACCAACTGGGTCACGTCCTGAAACGATTCGGGCCCGGGACTTTCGTTCCCGGGCCCGCCTTGCTGCTACCACTTCGCGCTCTTGTGGCGATTGCGTCCGATCGTGTCCCACAGCTTGCGCGCCTGCTTCTGCACCGACTTCGCGTGTTCCTCGTGGTGAGGCTCCGTGTCACCGGCATGAGCAGCCGTGGCGCCGCGTTTCGGGCGCTTGAACATTTCGGCGAATCTCATCGCAACCTCCTTTCGCGGCTAGCACACCGCAAAAATAGTCTACTCCGGCTGGCGCTTCGCGGCACGGCCTTTCATGTCGCCGATGCCGTGTGTCTCGGCTGCGTCAGCATCGCCGGTTGCAGGATTTCGTCGAGCTGCAACTGGCTCAGGAGCCCCTTTTCGATGACGATCTGCGCGACGCTCTTGCCCGACGCGAGCGCTTCCTTCGCGACTTCCGTCGAGTGCGTGTAACCGATATACGGATTGAGCGCCGTGACGATGCCAATCGAGCTTTCGACGATCATGCGCAGGCGCTCGCGATTCGCGGTGATGCCATCGACACATTTCGACGCGAGCGTAAGGCACCCCGCGCGCAAATGAGCGACGCTCTTGAACAGGCTATGCGCGATGATCGGTTCGAACGCGTTGATCTGAAGCTGGCCTGCCTCGGCGGCGAAGGTCACGGTCACGTCGTTGCCGATGACCTCGAACGCAATCTGATTGACGACCTCCGGAATCACCGGATTCACCTTGCCCGGCATGATGCTCGAACCGGCCTGCACCGGCGGCAGGTTGATTTCGCCGAGGCCCGCGCGCGGCCCGCTGGAGAGCAGCCGGAGATCGTTGCAGGTCTTCGAGAGCTTGACCGCGACGCGCTTCAGCACGCCGGAAAGCTGCACGAACGCGCCGACATCCTGCGTTGCCTCGACGAGATTCGGCGATGTCGTGAGCGCGATGCCGGTCACCTCGCTCAGATGCCTGCACGCCAGTTGCGCGTATTCCGGATGCGTGTTGATGCCCGTGCCGATCGCCGTCGCGCCGAGGTTGATCTCGCAGATCAGCCGGGCCGCTTCCCTGAGGCGTTCTTCATCCTCGCCGAGCATCACCGCGAAGGTGCTGAATTCCTGACCGAGCGTCATCGGTACGGCGTCCTGGAGCTGCGTGCGGCCCATCTTCAGATCGTTGCCGAACTCCAGCGCCTTGCGTTCGAACGACGCGCGCAGCACGCCCATCGCGTCGATCAATTGCATGATGCCCGCGTACGTGGCGATCTTCAGCGCGGTCGGATAGACATCGTTGGTGCTCTGGCCGAGATTCACGTCTTCGTTCGGATGCAGCACGCCGTATTCTCCGCGCTGATGCCCGAGATGTTCGAGCGCGAGATTGGCGATGACTTCGTTCGCGTTCATGTTGGTCGATGTGCCCGCGCCGCCCTGAATCACATCGACAACAAAGTGCTCGTGCGCCGTGCCCGAGCGCACTTGCCTGCATGCCTGCACGATAGCCTGCGTCTTCACTTCGTTCAGCAGGCCGAGGCCGTGGTTCGCGAGCGCCGCCGCTTCCTTGACGCTCGCCAGTGCGTTGACGAGATTCGGGTAAGCGGAGATCGGAATGCCGGTGATGGGAAAGTTCTCCAGCGCGCGCAGCGTGTGCACGCCGTAGTACGCGGTGGCGGGCACGGCGAGATCGCCGAGAAGGTCGTGTTCGATGCGTTCGGTAGGTGCGAGCATGTGTTCCTCTTCAGGTTCTAATATGACGGGCGAACGAAGTCATCCGGCACACGTCGTGTGCGGGTTCGTCGCGTGGATGAGTTGATGCGGTTCGGGTTACTGCGGCGGCTTCATCGCGTGGGCGACGCATTCCTTCGCGAGCACATCGGTCGGATCGATGATGCTCACGCGCGCGCCGTTCGTGCCGATCACGTGCGCCTCGCGCAACAGAAGCGGCAATTCCGTGCAGCCGAGGATGACGACCTCGACGCCCGCGGCAATCAGCCCGTCGATGGCGGCGGCGATGTCCTCTTGGCATCGCCCGGTCGTGAAACCGGCTTTCACGCCTTCCTTGCCGTAGATCGCTTCCA
The DNA here is from genome assembly GCA_000648925.1 of Caballeronia jiangsuensis. GTDB lineage: Bacteria > Pseudomonadota > Gammaproteobacteria > Burkholderiales > Burkholderiaceae > Caballeronia > Caballeronia jiangsuensis. The sequence goes on along the minus strand of JFHF01000009.1, from coordinate 60,394 downwards.
TCACGCGCGCCTGCAATGCAGGTTCGGGCACGACCTGCCGCAACCCTTGCGATTCGAGCGCCTTCTCGTAGACGCCGCTCGCGATCGTGCCGGATGTCGCGAGCACGCCCACGGAACGCACCGACGGAAACGCTTCACGCAGATGGCGCACGGTTGTCGTCAGCATGTTCACGATGGGTATGCCGAGATAAGGCTGAATGCGCTCGACGAACGCATGTGCCGTGTTGCACGGAATCGCGATGAGATCGGCGCCGCCCGTCTCCAGCTTCTTGCAGGTCGCATAGAGCGAGATGGTCGGATCGGGTCCATCGCCGATCAGATTCTCCGTGCGGTCCGGAATCTGCGGGTTCTGTTCGACGAGCAGCTTGATATGGTCCTGATCGCGCGTCGCGGGTGTCGCGCGCACGATCTTGTGAATGAAATCGACGGTGGCCGCCGGCCCGACGCCGCCCACTACGCCCACCTTGAAGATCGTCTCGGGCGAATGGTACTGGCCCGACACGACATACTGCGCGTAAGCGAGATTCGAATCGACGAGCGGCACGCGCAATGCGCCCAGCTCCTCGGCGACGAGCGCGATCTCCGTGAGCCCCGGCACGATGACGTTGACGCCCTGCGCGATGAGATCGTCGCAAGCTTCGCGCAGCAACTCGACCGGACGGCCGCGAAGGTTGCCGCTCTTCACGCCGTCCGTGCCGTAGATGGCTTCGGTGACAAGATCGACGCCTTCGCTCGCGCGCGGATGAATCACTTCGAACTCGGGCGCCGCGAAATACTTCTCGAACAACTGCTTGCGCCGCGTATGAGCGGACGCGAGCACGCCGACACGCCGAACCGCCGGAAACTTTCTGCGCACATGACTGCGCACGGCTTCGATCATGTCGACGATCTGCAGCGGCGAGTTGGCCTTCAGTTCGTCGATGAATGTGTGGCTCAGAAAGCACGGCAGCACGACCGTCGTGACGCCGCGCTTTTCGAAGCTCGCGATCAGATCGAAGATATAGAGCTTGCGCTGCGTCAGCGTCTCGCTGTCCGCGTCCGCGCTGCGAAACGGCTGCTGCTCGAAGATCGCGTCGAAGTGCTCGGCGTCGCGCGTGGCGGGCGTCGACTTGATCAGCTTGAAGAAGACGTCCGCGCTCGCGAGCGGACCGAGCCCGCCGACCACGCCGAACTTGCGAGCGGGCGCCGTGTCCTTGCCATTCATTTCGTGTCGCCTTCGAGTTGGCCGAACGAAGGCGTGCTCATCGCCGCGCGGCGTTCCTGCCGTGCAACGCGTTTGCCTTCCCACTTCGCGATGGCCGCCGTCGCGATGCTGTTGCCGATCACGTTGGTCGCCGTGCGCCCCATGTCGAGAATCTGGTCGATCGCGAGCACCAGCACGACGCCCGAGGGCGGCAGATGAAACATCGGGGCCACGGCGGCGACGACCACCACCGAGCCGCGCGCGACGCCGGCCATGCCCTTGCTGCTCAGCATGAGCACGAGCAGCATCACGATCTGCGTGCCGATCGGCATGTCGATGCCGAATGCCTGCGCGATGAAGATCGCCGCGAAAGCCTGATACATCATCGAGCCGTCGAGATTGAACGCGTAACCGAGCGGCAACGTGAAGCCGACCACTTTTTTATCGACGCCGAATTCCTCCAGCTTCTCCGTCAGACGCGGATACGCGGCCTCGCTGCTCGCGGTGGAAAAGGCCAGCATCGCGGGCTCGCGGATCGCCTTGAGCAACGCCCAGATCGGCTTGCCGAGAAACGCGTATCCGGCGAGGATCAGCGCGGCCCACAGGAGCGCGAGCCCGGCATAGAAGCTCGCGACGAGCTTGCCGTACGTGGTGAGGACATCGAGCCCGTGCACCGTGATCGCGGATGCGAGCGCGCCGAACACGCCGATGGGCGCGAGGCGCATCACGTAGTCGGTCAGCTTGAGCATCGCGGGCACGAGACCTTCTACGCCGGCGATCAGCGGCGTTACGCGCGGGTCCGACTTGATCACGCTGAGCACGATGCCGAACATCACGGAGAACACGAGAATCTGGAGGATGTCGTTGCGCGCCATCGCATCGAGCAGGCTCGTGGGAAACGCGTGCGTCACGAAGTCCTTGAAATTCAGGCCCGCAGTGTTGAGGCCGGTGGCGACGTCGGCGCTCGTCTGGGTCATGTGCAGGCCCGCGCCCGGTTGAAACAGGTTTGCGAGCACGAGTCCGAGCGCGAGCGAAAAGAGCGATGCGCACACGAACCACGCGATCGAGCGCAGGCCGATTCTGCGCACGTCGCTCGTGCCTTCCATGCCGGCGAGCCCCGACACGAGCGTCGCGAAGACGAGCGGCGCGATGATCATCTTCACGAGCCGCAGGAAGATATCCGTGACGATGGAAAAGTAGCCGGCGATGACCTTCGCTTGCTCGGCATCCGCCGCCATGCGATGGCAGACATAGCCGACGGCCACGCCGAGCACCATGCCGGCGAGGATATAGAGGGTGAGGCGATTCTTCATGTGTCTCCGTCCTGGGATGACGCACGAACGGTCGGTCGCGACCGGCGTGCGCTCGGGCAATGGCAGGCGCATCGAAGATCGAAGCGCCGCGCTTTCTTGTGTCAGGACGGAATCTTAGGGAAGGCAGAAAAAACGTGAATGCTAGTGCTGCATATGGCTATGCAATTTTCGCATAGCGTCGAAGAACGCTACTCGGCGGGTCCGAACGACGCGCGAAGATGACGCCAGAGCGTGTCGAGCAATTCGCTGCGATTGGCGAGATCGCGATACACGCGCAACTCCAGCGCCAGTTGCCATTCGGACTGGCCGGCGGCCACGAGTTCGCCGGCATCCAGTTCGGCGACGATCGAGCTCTTCGGCAGCCACGCCACGCCCTCGCCTTCGAGTACGAGCTTCTTCACGACTTCGGCCATATCGGACTCGTAATGCAGACGTAAAGCGGGCGATGCTTTCGATTGCGCCATCAACAACGCGAAGCAGCGTCCGAAGTAACTCGTGTCCGTGTACGCGATGTACGGCATCGGACGATCTTTCGCGCCGGGCAGGCGGTGCGTCGGCGCGAGCCTTTGATTGGGCTTGCAGACCGGCATGAAGGTATCGACGCCGACGGTCACGTACTCGTACTTCTGCGGATCGAGATGCAGCGGCAACTGCGGATGATGATAGGCGAACATCAGTTCGCAATTGCCGTTGACGAGCATGAGAATCGAATCGTGGACGTTCGCCGGAATCACCCGCGCGCGCACTTCGCCGACATGCTTCGCCAGCGTTCGCAGCCACGCGGGCAAGAAGTTGAGCGCGATGGTGTGGCCCGCCGCGATCTGAAGGCTCTTGCCCGCGATGCGCTGCTCGGTGCGGATGATCGCGCGCGTATCGAAGAGCTTGTCGAGAATGTCTTCGGCCGCGTCGCGAAAGAGTTGCCCTGCGGGTGTGAGCGTCGGCGGAAAGCCGCTGCGATCGACGAGATCGGCACCGACCCATTGTTCGAGCGACTGGATGCGCCTGCTGAACCCGGACTGCGTGACGTTGCGAAACTCCGCCGCGCGCGAAAAGCTTTGATAGCGGGCGAGCGCGATGAAATCCTCGATCCACTTGATTTCCATGAGCCATCCGTCTCCGGTCAGGCGACGAATGGGCTCGCCGCCACGCGCCGGAGATTCTACGCTCGGCCTTGCGTCATCCGGTCATTCGATCTGCGCGATGCGCAGCAGATTGGTCGTGCCGGGCGTGCCGAACGGCATGCCCGCTGAAATCACGACCGTATCGCCTGTCGTGCCGAAGCCTTCCGCGCGCACGGTTTCGCATGCAAGCTCGCTCACTTCGAGCACGTCGACCACTTCCTTGCACACGACCGGATGCACGCCCCAGACGAGCGCGAGACGGCGTGCCGTGCCGATCTGCGGCGTCATGCCGACGATCGGCGCGCCCGGCCGTTCGCGCGCCATGCGCAGCGCCGAATAACCGGAGCATGTATACGCGACGGTGGCCGCGGCATCGAGCAGGCCCGACACGTGGCGCATCGCGTAGCCGATCGCATCCGATGTATTCGCGCGCGGCGCGGCGTGCGACGCGGCGATCACTTCGCGGTAGTACGGGTCGCGTTCGGTCTGCGCGATGATGAGGTCCATCGTGCGCACGGCTTCCACGGGATACTTGCCGCTCGCCGACTCCGCCGACAGCATCACCGCGTCCGCGCCGTCGTAGATGGCGGTCGCGACGTCCGATGCTTCGGCGCGCGTGGGCACCGGCGCGCTCACCATCGATTCGAGCATCTGCGTGGCGACGATCACCGGCTTGCCGGCCTTGCGGCACGCGCGCACGATGCGCTTCTGAATGGCGGGCACCTGTTCCGCTGGCATCTCGACGCCGAGATCGCCGCGCGCGACCATCACGGCATCGGCTTCATCGACGATCGCATCCAGACTGCCGATCGCGGCGGGCTTCTCCAGCTTCGCGACGATGCCCACGCGATCCCCGACGATCTTTCGCACGTCGCGAATGTCCTCGACGCGCTGCACGAAAGACAGCGCGAGCCAGTCGATGCCGAGCGTCATGCCGAATTCGAGATCGCGTCGATCCTTCTCCGTCATGGCCGAGAGCGGCAGCACGACATCGGGGACATTGACGCCCTTGCGCTCGGAAAGCGGCCCGCCGACGATGACCGTCGTTTCCGCGAAGTCGGGCCCGCAGCGCTCGACGCGCAGTTGCACGCGGCCATCGTCGAGCAAGAGGTTCGTGCGGGCTTCGAGCGCCGCGAAGATTTCAGGGTGAGGAAGCGCGACGCGCGTGAGATCGCCGGGCGTCGCCGCGTCGAGATCGAGCCGAAAAGACGCGCCCTTCTCCAGCGTGACCGGACCATTCGCAAAGGTGCCGATCCGCAGTTTCGGGCCCTGCAGATCGAGCAATACGCCGATGGGCCGGCCCGCGTCCTTCTCGATGGCGCGAATGACTTCGAGCCGCCGTTGATGGTCCTCGTGCGTGCCGTGGCTGAAGTTCAGCCGGAACACGTCCGCGCCCGCCTTGTACAGCGCTTCGATGGTCTCGCGGCTGGTGCTCGCCGGTCCCAGCGTAGCGACGATCTTTGCATTTCGAGTGCGGCGCATGCTTTTAGCTCCTTTCAGGCGGCGTGGGCGGCTTTCGTGCCGATCAGCGCGCACACGGCGGCAGTCACTTGCGCGGTGGTCGCCTTGCCGCCGAGATCGCCGGTGTGCAGCGACTTGTCGGAGGTCACGGCTTCGATCGCCTGCATGACGCGCTTCGCGGCGTCGAACTCGCCGAGATGTTCGAGCAGCATCACGACCGACCAGAACGTGCCGACCGGATTCGCCAGCCCCTTGCCCATGATGTCGAACGCGGAGCCGTGGATCGGCTCGAACATCGACGGATAACGGTGCTCGGGATCGATATTGCCCGTCGGCGCGATGCCGAGACTGCCCGCGAGCGCGGCGGCGAGGTCGCTGAGAATGTCGGCGTGAAGGTTGGTCGCGACGATCGTATCCAGCGTCTCGGGACGATTGACCATGCGCGCGGTCGACGCATCGACGAGTTCCTTGTCCCACTTCACGTCCGGAAACTCCTTCGAGATTTCCAGCGCGATCTCGTCCCACATTACCATCGCGTGACGCTGCGCGTTGCTCTTCGTGATGACCGTCAGCAGCTTGCGCGGACGCGACTGCGCAAGTTTGAATGCAAAACGCATAATGCGTTCGACACCGGCACGCGTGAGGATCGATACATCGGTTGCGGCTTCGATCGGATGGCCCTGATGCACGCGGCCGCCGACGCCCGAATACTCGCCTTCCGAGTTCTCGCGCACGATCACCCAGTTCAGGTCTTCCGGCTTGCAGCGCTTGAGCGGCGCGTCGATGCCCGGCAGGATGCGCGTCGGGCGCACGTTGGCGTACTGGTCGAATCCCTGGCAGATCTTCAGGCGCAGGCCCCACAGCGTGATGTGATCGGGGACGTCCGGATCGCCCGCCGAGCCGAACAGAATCGCGTCCTTGTCGCGGATCGCGTCGAGGCCATCGGCGGGCATCATCACGCCGTGCTCACGGTAATAGTCGGCGCCCCAGTCGAAATTCTCGAACTGGAATTCAAAATTTTGCGTGTTGCGTGCCAGCGCTTCGAGCACTTGCTGTCCTGCCGGAACGACTTCCTTGCCGATGCCGTCGCCGGGAATGGTCGCGATGCGATAGGTCTTCATGTCTCCGTCCTCCAGATGTGTGTGTGACTGCACTTTAACCACATCCCGGCGCGGAAACCGGCGTCAAACTTAAAGCATTATTAAGTTTTATGCACGAATGGCGCTACCAGTTCGAACTGACGCGCGTTGGGCCGTCGGCATGCTGGCCCAGATAGTCGCGCAGATGATCGACGAAGCACGCGACCTTCGCGGACAGGTTCAGGCGTTCGGGATAGACGGCGTAGATGTCGGCGGGCGGCGTGTCGTAATCGCCGAGAACCTGCACCAGACGGCCGCTGCGCAAATACTTCGCGATGTCCCATTCCGCGCGCATCAGGATGCCGTGGCCTTCGAGCGCCCAGTTGAGCGCCACTTCGCCGTCGTTGGTGCTCAGCTTGCCGTGCACCTTGATCGTCTCCGTGCGCCCGCCGCGGCTCAGGCGCCAGTTGCCATAGGCGGAATCGTTCTGCCGCAGCACGATGCACTGATGATGCGTCAGGTCATGCGGATGAGCGGGCTGGCCCGCGCCACGCAGATATCCCGGCGACGAAACCAGCAGCCGCCGGTTGGACGCGATCTTCTTCGCGATGAGTCGCGAATCCGGCATCTCGCCGAACCGCACGGAGACGTCGATGCTCTCGTCGGGCAGGCTGATGGGCCGGTCGGTGAGAAGCAACTGCACTTCGACATCGGGGAAACGCTGACTGAACACCGAAATCGACGGACCGATATACGAGCGCCCGAATCCAAGCGGCGCGTTGACGCGCAACAGCCCCTTCGGCGCGGCCCGGCTGCTGGAGACGAGCTGTTCCATATCGTCGATGTCGCTCAGGATGCGCTGCGCATTCGAGAAGTACACCTCGCCTTCGCTCGTCAGGCTGATGCGCCGCGTCGTGCGGTTGAGCAGGCGCACGCCGAGACGATCTTCCATCGCCGAAAGCCGGCGCGAAACCGCCGGCGGCGTCAGATTCAGTTCGCGTGCGGTGGCGGCGAGACTGCCCTGCTTCACGAGCAGGCAGAAGAAACCCAGTTCCGAGTCCATGTTCATTCGTGAATTTTTTGCAACGATGTATTAAGTCTAGTTCGATTCATACGCGATTCCATCGGTTTTAACCTTGGTCCTGGCTAGTACGAAGCCGCACAAGACGGCTGACACCTTCGATTGATCGTCGGAACAAGGAGACATTCCATGGACATGGATCTGGAAAAACGCACCCTGCGCAAAATAAGCTGGCGCATCGTGCCGTTCATCATGCTGCTGTATTTCATCGCTTATATCGACCGCGTCAACATCGGCTTCGCGTCGATCACGATGAAGACCGATCTCGGCTTCACCTCATCGATGCTCGGCTTCGGCGCGGGCATCTTCTTCTGGGGCTACTTCATGTTCGAAGTGCCCTCCAACATCGTTCTTCACAAGGTCGGCGCGCGGCTGTGGATAGCCCGCGTGATGGTCACGTGGGGCATCATTTCCGCGATGATGGCCTTCGTTCAGGGGCCGACGAGCTTCTACGTCATACGCTTTCTGCTCGGCGCGGCGGAAGCGGGCTTCTTCCCCGGCATCATCCTGTATCTCAGCTACTGGTTCCCGGCGCGGCACCGGGCGGGCGTGACGGCATTCTTCATGGCCGCCGCGCCGATCTCCACGGCGCTCGGCTCGCCGCTCTCCGCCGCATTGCTCGAAATGAACGGCGTGATGGGTCTGCGCGGCTGGCAATGGATGTTCATCCTCGAAGCCATTCCCGCGCTCATTCTGGGCGTCGTCGTGTTCTTCTACATGACCGACAAGCCCGAAAAGGCGAAATGGCTGAAGGACGACGAGCGCGCATGGCTCGTCAACGTGATGAACGTGGAAACCGCCAGCCGCGCCACCTCGGGCGCGAAGCACGGCATCATCAGCGGCCTCGCGAATCCGCGCGTGCTGGCGCTTTCGCTGATCTACTTCGGCACGTCGGCGGGCCTCTACACGCTCGGCATCTGGGCGCCGCAGATCATCCGCCAGCTCGGCGTTTCGTCGATGACGACGGGCCTCCTCAACGCGATTCCGCCGATCGTCTCGGTGGTCGCGATGATCTTCTGGTCGCGCCATTCCGACCGCACCGGCGAGCGCACCTGGCACGTCGTGCTGGCGTGTGTCGCGGCGGCGATCGGCCTCGTAGTGGCCGCGATGGCCAACAGCGTCGTCGGGCTGATCGCTGCGCTGACGCTCGTGAATATCGGCATCAGTTGCGCGAAGCCGCCCCTGTGGACCATGCCGACGATGTTCCTCTCCGGCGCCGCAGCCGCGACGGGCATCGCCACGATCAATTCGATCGGCAATCTCGGCGGCTTCGCCGGCCCGGCGATGATCGGCTGGGTGAAGGATCAGACCGGCAGCTTCGCGGGCGGGCTCTATTTCGTCGCGGGCCTGCTCGTGCTGTCCGCCGTGCTCACGCTCTTGCTGGCCCGCACGCAGAAAGCGCCGGTCACGCCCGGCAACGCGGCCGTGCACTGAAACCCGACGCCTCTCCCCAATCACCACGACACGTCGTCAGAGGAATGCAACATGGATAAGGAACTCGCCATTCAGTCCGTCACGGATACGATGGCCAAATTCACCGCTTACATCGGCAAACGTCTGCCCAGGGATGTGAAGGCGAAGCTCGCGGAATTGCGCACGATGGAAACGAACCCGCTCGCCAAGTCGATCTACGACTCGATGGACGGCAATCAGGAAGCCGCCGACAAGCTGAATCGCCCGAGCTGTCAGGACACCGGCGTGATCCAGTACTTCGTCGAGGCCGGCGCGAACTTTCCGCTGCTCGGCGAGCTGGAGGAAATCCTGCGCGAAGCCACCGCGGGCGCGACCCGGATGGGACCGCTGCGCCACAACGCCGTGGAAACCTTCGACGAAAAGAACACCGGCACCAACACGGGCACGCAGATTCCGTGGCTCGACTGGCGCATCGTTCCGGAAAAGGATAGCTGCACCATCGACGTCTATATGGCCGGCGGCGGCTGCACGCTGCCGGGCGCGGCCAAAGTGCTGATGCCCGGACAAGGCTACGAGGGCGTGGCCGAGTTCGTGATGGACGTGATCACAGAGCGCGGCGTCAATGCGTGTCCGCCGCTTCTGGTCGGTATCGGCGTATCGACGTCGGTCGAGACCGCCGCGCGCCTTTCCAAGCTGGCGATCCTGCGCCCCGTCGATTCGAAGAGCGACAACCCCCGCGCCGCGCTGATGGAAGAACTGCTTGAGGACGGGCTCAACGAGCTTGGCATCGGCCCGCAAGGTCTGAAGGGCAACAACAGCGTGATGGGCGTGAATATCGAGTCGTCGGCGCGGCATCCGTCGACCATCGGCGTCGCTGTCAATACCGGCTGCTGGGCGCATCGGCGCGGCAAGATCCGCATCCATGCAGACCTGTCCTACGAAGTCCTTTCCCACGAAGGAGTGGTGCTGTGAAGAAGATTCTGACGACCCCCATCAAGAGCGAAGACCTGGAGGATTTGAAGGTCGGCGACGTCGTCTATCTGACGGGCCGCCTCGTGACGTGCCGCGATGTCGCGCATCGGCGGCTGATCGAACAAGGGCGGCAACTGCCTGTCGATCTCGAAGGCGGCGCGATCTTTCACGCGGGTCCGATCGTGCGCAAGAAGGACGACGGCGGTTTCGAAATGGTGTCCATCGGCCCGACGACGAGCATGCGCATGGAAAAGTTCGAGCGCGAGTTCATCGAGCAGACCGGCGTGAAGCTGATCGTCGGCAAAGGCGGAATGGGCCCGGAAACGGCCGCGGGCTGCGAGGAGCACAAGGCCGTGCACGCGATCTTTCCGGGCGGCTGCGCGGTGCTGGCCGCGACACTCGTCGAGGAAATCGAAGGCGCGGAATGGCAGGATCTCGGCATGCCGGAAACCCTGTGGATCAATCGCGTGCGAGAGTTCGGGCCGCTGATCATTTCCATCGACACGAAGGGCAACAACCTGATTCAGCAGAACAAGGCCGTGTTCAACGAGAAGAAGAAGCCCATTCTCGACAGGATCAGCGCGCAGCTCGGCTTCATCAGGTAAGCCGCGCGCCGCCTAGCTGGCCGGACGCAGATACGCGAGCAACATGTCGAGCTGCATGGCGGCAATCGACGCCTGATGGCGTTGCTCGACGTAATTGCGGCCGACGAATACATCGATGGTGTAGCGGTTCGACACGATGTAATAGCCCATGCCGACGAGCGTCACGTAGAAGTCCAGCGGATCGACGCCCTGACGGAACTGCCCCGCTGCCGCGCCGCGTTCGAGCGTGACGCGCAGCAGGTCGACTACCGGCGAGATGGTTTCGCGCAGGTGGCTCGAACGCTCCAGATAGCGCCCCTCGTGCAGATTCTCGTTATTGATGAGACTCAGCCACTGGGGGTTTTCCCGCAAATGCGTCCAGATGGACTTCGCCAGTTCGCGGATTGCATCGGCGGGCTGAAGGCCGGAAAGGTCGAGGCGCTGCTCGCGCTCCGCGAACTGCGCGTACATGGATTCGAGCACGGCGACGTACAACCCTTCCTTGCTTGCGAAGTAGTAGTACAGCATGCGTTCGTTCGTGCCCGCCGCCGTGGCGATGGCGTCGACCCGTGCACCGGCAAGGCCGAACTTCGTGAACTGCTCGGTGGCGGCTTCCAGAATGCGCCGTCGCGTGCCTTCCGGGTCTCGTTTTGCTCGTTGTTCGCTCATGGTTTGCGGCCCCCGATCGAATTACAACTGTTAATTGATGTCTGACATTATGCCGACCGTAACAGGCGCGGGGTTAGCTCCGAGTATAGGCATTGTTGCCGCCTTGACGACGAGAAAATGAAGCGCTGACAAAATAGCCTGCCGCTGCCTCCAGCGTGCTCAAGGATCGCGGAAAGACGCCGTTAACTGCGGCACAGACCGTTTCCGCCATCACTGACCTGGAGCGCTCAGCAATGAGTCGTAACCCAATCGTTGCGTTTGTCCACGGCGACGCGGATGGCAGTTTCATCGGCAAGTCGCCGGCGTTCCGTCAGCTCGTGCGCATGATCGACCGAATCGCGCCGACCGGACATCCCGTGCTCATCTTCGGGCCTACGGGTTCCGGCAAGGAGCTGGTTGCGCGCCGCGTTCACGCGGGCAGCGAGCAGCGCGATCACCCGTTCGTCGATATCAATTGCGGTGCGATTCCCGAGCATCTCGTCGAAGCCGAATTGTTCGGGCATGTCAAAGGCGCATTCACCGGCGCGGGCGAAACGCGTCAGGGCCTCTTTCAGCAAGTCGGCAAAGGCACGCTGCTGCTCGATGAAATCGGCGAACTGCCGCTCGCATTGCAGCCGAAACTGCTGCGCGCGCTGGAAACGCGCACCTTCCGCCCGGTCGGTTCGTCGACGAATCTGCGCTTCGAAGGGCGTATCGTCGCGGCGACGCATCGCGATTTGCGCGAGCTCGCGAACGAAGGACGCTTTCGCGAAGACCTCTACTATCGTCTCGCCGTTTTCGTGCTGGCCGTGCCCGGTCTCGATCAGCGTGTCGAGGACATTCCGTCGCTGCTCACGCACTTCGCCGGACAAAATCCGCGCAAGCTCGAATTCTCCGCCGCCGCGATCAGGCAGCTCTGCGCGCATCCGTGGCCCGGACACATTCGCCAGTTGCGCAATCTCGTCAGCCAGTTGAGCGTGCTCGCGGAAAGCACGACGATCGATGCCGACGCACTCGCGCCGTTTCTCGCCAACGAGAAGGCCGAGCGCGTCTCGCGTGTGAATCTCGCCGACATGCTTCTGCAACTGGAGGGCCGCGACAAGCTCGCGGCCGCCGAAGATCTGCTCGTCGACCATGCGCTCGAACGCAGCGGCGGCAACAAGAGCGCGGCGGCCGTCCTGCTCGGGGTCGGGCGAAAGACCATCGAGCGCCGGCTCAAGGCGCGGGAGCAGCATCATCGAAACGCGCGCATCGATCTGACGCGCGCGAACGCGCTCATCGACGATGCCCGTTTCGCGGAAGCCGCGCCGCTTCTGCGCCGCTGTCTGGAAACGTTGCAGGCGAATGGCGAGCAGGAGGACGTGCGGCGTCTGCAGTTCGATGCGTATCGTCTGCTGGGCATGAGTCTGCGCAGCGTGCACGGCTGGCTGCACGCCGAAGCGACCGCGTGCTATGCGGCCGCGCTGAAGATCGGCGAAGGGCTCTGCGATACGCGCGAAATCGCGATGATCCAGTTCGGCATCTGGACGACGCAGCTCACCACGCTGCAACTCAAGCACGCGCGCGCGACGGCGCAGGACATGCTGCAACGCGCGCAAAACAGCGGCGATTCCGTCGCGCTGGACGAAGCGCACGTCGCGCTGACCAACACGCTGTTCTGGCTCGGCGACAGCGAGGAAGCGCTGGCCTGCCTCTCGCGCGGCAATCTCTCCGGCATCGGACGGCACGATGCGCGCACCGGGTCGCAAGGCATCGATCTGGCTGCACTGGCGTTGACGTTCGAAGGGCTATCGGCCTTCCACACCGGCGCGTTCGAACGGGCGCGCCACGCGATGGACATGCTGATCGAGCGCGCATCCGATGCGGGCGGCCATGCGTTCGCACACGCGATCAATCTGCAGGGCGCGGCGTGGCTCGCGTGTCTCTTCGACGACATGGAACGGCTCGGCCGGCTCGCGAGCGAACTGGAAGGCATCTCGATCAGACACGGCTTCGCGTTCTATCGCGGCGTGGGACAGGTGCTGCGCGGCTGTCACGTTGCGTCGCTTGACCGCATCGACGAAGCCGAAGCCGTCATGCTGGATGGCTTCGACAACCACATGATGTCCAACGGCGGCGCGCTGTTCTTCTCGTTCAAGGCTTGGCAGCACGGCGAACTGCTATTGCGCGCGGGCCGCGCAGCGGATTGCAAAGCCATGCTCGCCGGCGCGATCGAAGAGACATTGGCGCGCCAGGAGCGCGTCTATATGGGCGAACTGCTCGTCACGCAGGCGCGCGCGCAATGGGCGCTCGGCGATCTGAGCGCCGCGGAATCTGGATTGCGCACGGCGCTTTCGACAGCGCTCGCGCTCGGTTCCGTGCCCGCGCGCGTGGACGCCGCGCGCCATCTCGCCGGGTTGCTGCGTGCATCGGGGCGTATCGACGAGGGCATCGACACGCTCGAACGTGCATTGCGCACGCTCGTTCCGGGCGCAACGCCGCGCGTGGATGCCGCGATGGATCTGCTGGCCGAACTTCGCGAGGAATCGTCCTCGCCCGTGCTCACGGACCGACGCGTTCGCGCCGGATGAACTGGACGGAATCGTCCACATCGGCTCGTCCGCGCGGACGCGACTGACCGCTTTTTCGCCTCTATCCGCGCCGACGGATCGGGCGGCGCACGGACAACATGCACTGGCACGGCGGTTGCTTGATAGTGCCTTCCACCCGAACGCGTTCGTGCGCCTCAGTCATGCTTCAATTCATCATCGAAAGAGACCTGCTGCATCTGGAGCGCGTCGTCGAACAGGCTTGCGACGGCACGTTCCCGTTCGCCTACTGGCATGCGCGCATCGATTCGCTCAGACGGCCGACCCTGGCATTGCCACTCGCGCAACGCATCGATCGTCTGAAGCGCAAGTTGTCCATGCTCGAATCGACACAACGATGAAGCCAGTCAATGCAGCTTGACTCGCGGCGCGAGCAAGCGTCCGAGTCCATGCGCCGCGAGTCCGAACACAGTCCGGCGCAAGCCCGATACGGCAACGAGATGCTTTCGATAAAGCGCGGCGTACATCAGCTTCGCGATGAATCCTTCGACGAAGAACTTCCCGCTGCTGGTGATGCCGGCCACGCTGCCTACCGCTGTCGGCGAACCCAGCGACACGAGTGAGCCGTGATCCTTGTACATGAACGCACCGATCGCGCGCCCTTCGATGCGCCCGCCGAGCGCCTTGCATAAGAACATCGCTTGCTGGTGCGCGGCCTGCGCTCTCGGCGGCACGAGTACGTCCGCCGTCCACGCGCAACTCGCGCAATCGCCCAGCGCGAAGATGTTCGAGTCGCTTTCGCTCTGTAGCGAAGGCGTGACCTTGACCTGGTTGATGTGATTCACGGCGATGCCGTCGAGCGATGCCAGAACGCCCGGCGCCCTGATGCCGGCGGCCCAGATCGTGATGTCGGCGGGAATCGATACGCCGCCTGCGACCTCGACGCTTTCCGGCCGCACGCTCGTCACGGATGTCGATACCTTCACCGCGATGTTCATCTTTTCGAGCGTGTCGTGCGTGGTATCGGACACCCTTTGCGCAAGCGCGGGCAACACGCGATCGCCTCGTTCCAGCAGCGAGATGCGCATGGCCGCGCGAGGGCTTTCGGAGAGCAGCCTGAACTGCTTCAACGTGTGCTCCATGCGCCTGAGTTCCGCCGCAAGCTCGACGCCCGTCGCGCCCCCGCCGATGATGGCGATGTCCACTGCCTCGTTCGTTTCCGTCGTGCCGTGCGCGCGCTTTCTGAGGCACACCTGAAGCAGACGCTTGCGCAAGCGCTCCGCCTGTTCGAGCGTATCGAGCGCGATGGCGTGTTCTTCCGCACCCGGCACGCCGAAGAAATGCGTCCGGCTGCCGAGGGCGAGTACCAGGGTATCGTATTCGAGGCCACGAGGCGGCAGCACTTCGGCATCGCTGTCATCGGATTCGAACATCGGACCGATCTTCACGGAACGGCTCGCGCGGTTGAGCGCCGTCATCTCGCCATGAACGAACGTGAAGCCGTTCCAGTGGGCGTGGGCCGCATAGGCAATTTCGTGCGCGTGCGTATCGAGGCTGCCGGCGGCGACTTCATGCAATAGCGGCTTCCACACATGCACGGCGCAACGATCGACCAGTGTCACGTGCGCGCGTCCCGCCTTGCCCAACCGGTTGCCGAGCCGGGTGGCGAGTTCGAGACCGCCCGCGCCGCCCCCTACGATTACGATCCGATGCATCGGCTGCCCTCTCGTTCAGTTGTAGCCCAGAATGGCGGCCGAATTGGCGTCCGCGCGTTCCGGGACATTGCCGGCCATGATCGCAACGGGTCCTTCCAGCAGCTTCGAATATGACGAACTGCGCGCCTTGTCGATGACATGCTTCGACGTGGGAAAATGACCTTTCAGGAAGGCCTGGAAAGAGAATGCGTCGTCGTCGATATAGTGGTTCATGTTTTGGATAAGAACGTCCGGTTCATAAAGCGGTGATGTCGGATCGATTCTCATGGCACCATTAATGGCCTGCAAACGAAATAAATACTCAACGTTGTGCGTAACGGGAAGGATGTGTGAGACGCAAGATACCGAGCATCGATGCTTTGATCGCCTTCGAGGCGGCAGCCCGACATCTGAGCTTCACTCGCACGGCCGAAGAGCTGTCGCTGACACAGAGTGCGGTGGGACGTCAGGTCGCGAGCCTGGAGGAATATCTCGGGACGCCGCTTTTCAACCGCTTCAAGCGAAGAATCAGTCTCACCGAAGCAGGCGAGATCTACGCGAAGCGCGTGCGGGAGAACCTGGAGCGCCTCGAACGCGACACGCTGGCCGCGATGGCGCACCGTAGCGCGGGCGGCATTCTCGAACTCGCGGTCATCCCGACATTCGCCACGCGCTGGCTGATCCCGAGGCTTCCCGAGTTCTATGCGGCGCACGATGACATCGTCGTGAATCTGACCACGCGAGCCGCGCCGTTTCTGTTCAAGGACACGCCATTCGATGCCGCGATTCATTTCGGCGATCCGGTCTGGCCCGGTTCGGTCGCGAAGTATTTGTTCGGAGAAGAGATCACCGCCGTGTGCAGCCCGCGATTGCTTGCGGGCAGAGCGAAACTCGCGCCGCGGGACGTCGCCGGCTTTACGTTGCTGCATCAGTCGGCGCGTCCGGATGCGTGGCGGCAGTGGCTGGCTCAGGCGGCCGTGCATGACGTCGACAGCATGAAGGGTCAGCGATACGAGTTGTTCTCGATGCTCGTCGAAGCGGCGAAAGCGGGTCTCGGCATCGCACTGGTGCCGAGGTTCCTGGTCGCGCATGAACTCCGTTCTCACGAACTGGTGCGGCCTTTCGAGTTGTCCTTGCCGAGCGACAAGGGCTACTACCTCGTCTATCCCGAGCGCAAGCAGAACTCTCCGCTGCTGCGAACATTCGAACACTGGCTGCTGATCGCGGCGCAGTCATACATCGAGACCGAGGAGTGAGCGTCATCATGCAAGCCGATAAGCCATCGTCCAATCGACGACTCGAACAGGCTCGCCGCCTGCTCGCACTCGCGCAAACAGGACTGCACTACGCGACCGGCGTCTTCGACAAGGAGCGTTACGAGGAAATAGCGGCGATCGCTCATGCGCAAATCGCCGATATCGCCTCGATGGAAACAGGCAAGGTGGCCGAACTCTTCGCGTTCGAGTCGGGCTATGCGAACCCGAAACTCGACGTCCGATGCGCCGTATTCAACGACGCCGGACAGATCCTGCTCGTGCGCGAGGCGGCCGATGGACTGTGGTCCCTTCCCGGCGGCTGGGCCGATGTGGGACTCTCTCCCGCCGAGAACGCCGCCAAGGAAGCGCGCGAGGAAAGCGGCTATACGGTCGAGATCGTTCGCCTGCTCGCGGCCTGGGATACGGCGAAGCATCCTCATCCGCCGTCGGTATTTCATATCTGGAAGCTCGTTTTCCTCGGTGAGATCGTGCGAGCGGGCGACGTGATCGGCGCGGAAACCGATGCCGTCGCATTCTTCGATCTCGATCGCCTTCCGTCGCTGTCGCTGGGGCGGATCATGCCCGCGCAGATTCGACGGCTGGACGAACTGCGGCGCGGCAACAAGGTGGACTTCGACTGACGGCTGTTACTCGATGGCGAAGCCGTGAAAGATCGGATAAAACATGGACGGTTAGTTGCATCAAATTAGTAGTTAGTCATCCGATTCAATTCGATCCGACACGCAAGCTACTTATCGAGCAACGCCTCGCGATGCGCGTTCGCCAATTCCGCCATGCTGTTGAATCGGAAGTCGATTTTCGGCTGAGCGCCCGGGTCCATCGTCGCGCCGAAACCGGGCTGCGAATGACGGCGATAAATCCAGCACGATGCAAGGCCGAATCCATTCGCGGGCTTGTGATCGTGGAAAAGGCTTTCGGCCGTATGCAGAATGGTTTCTTTCCGGATACCGCGCTCGCCCAGCTTTTCCAGCATGTATTCGAAATTGCGCGGCGAAGGCTTGTACGATCCGATATCTTCCGCCGTCATGATCGCGTCGAATTCAACCTGTAGCCTTGCATTGCTATGGGCAAAGCTCTCGTTATCGACATTCGACAGAATCACGAGCTTGTAATGCTGCTTCAGATACCGGAGTGCATCCACGGAATCCGGGAAAGCCGGCCAATCGCGAATCGAGCGGCCATAAGCGATGCAATCGTCCTGCGTGAAGGACACGCCCCACTCTTCCGCAAGCCGCTTATAGACGATAGCCAGAAGCTCCTGATAGCGCTTGCCCGGCGTGTACTTCTGCTGCGACGACTCGTGACGCGCGTGCGCCTCCAGAACCTGATCGCGTGTCAATGCAGGTTCGACGCGATCCAGCAACGGGCGCAGCGCCTCGAAAATCCCTGTTTCCCAGTCGATCAGCGTGCCGTAGCAGTCGAACGTCAGCGTGTCGAAGTCGGTCAGTTTCACAGTCGCTCCTGTCAGTCGATAAGGATGATATGGATCACGGCATCGCGCTCGCCGTCATGTTACAAAACCGTGCGTTCCGGAGTATTCATTGCATCGAGTTGGTGTATCGTCAGTCCACTGCTTGCGCTCAAAGCGCGTGGAATACATCGGCAATATAATCCTATGAATCTTCGGGTTGCCTTTATCCCAGTCTTGATCCGCATCGGAGGAACAGATGGAATCTGCCTTTGACGTTTATGCGGGATTCGACATCTCGGTCGCGACGCGACGCAATGAACGCGGCGCATGGGTGGCCGACCTCTCCGTGAATCGCGATGGCAAAGCCGCGCTCGCTCCCTGGCCCGAAACCGTTCAGCCGGAATGGCGCACCCAGGACGAGGCGATACGCGACGGCATCGAACGGGCGCGGCGCGTGATCACGCAACATCTCACCGATCACGCCAATCATTCCTGGGTTGCAACACGGCGGCACGCGCAACGTGGTTCACCACCGAAACGGAACGACTTTCCGGACACACGTTCACGCCCGGTAAATAGACCATTTCGTCGCTTCCGGAACGCGCCCGGAATATCACGGGGATCATTCGCGCGCCGCTTTTGAAACGCGCGGGCATTCGCCGTGATGTGTCGATCGATTCGATCAACCGCTTCATGCAATCGAACTCTTCAGATGCCCAACAACACACCCGAACCACAAGCAGTCTGTAATCCGATTTCTCGAAGCGCGATCTTCATCGTCGCAACCGTGGCGCACGGCGAAGACAAAGCCGATGTCGTGCGCTCATGGTGCGGCGATATCGCGGCGCTGGTCCGCGCGGTCGGCACCCGTGCGCCCACAGCAAACTTGTCCTGCGTTTGCGGCTTCGGCGCCGATGCGTGGGATCGGCTCTTCGGCGCGCCGCGCCCCGCTTCGCTGCATCCGTTTCGCGAGTTCGGCCAGGGCGATCGCCGCGCGATCGCGACGCCCGGCGACATGCTCCTGCATATCCGCGCCGATCACATGGACCTGTGCTTCGAGCTCGCATCGCAGATGCTCAACAAGCTCGGCGATGCGGTCACGGTCGTCGATGAAGTGCATGGCTTTCGCTACTTCGATTTGCGCGACATGGTCGGCTTCGTCGACGGCACTGAAAATCCGAGCGGCAAGAGCGCCGCACGCTACACGATCATCGATGAAGAAGATCCGGATTTCGCGGGCGGCAGCTATGTGATCGTGCAGAAGTATCTGCATAACCTGGATGCGTGGAACGGCCTCACCGTCGAGCAGCAGGAGAAGATCATCGGGCGCGAAAAGTTATCCGATGTCGAGCTCGACGAATCGATCAAGCCTTCCTGTTCGCACAGCTCGCTCACGACGATCGACGATAACGGCAAGGAAGTGAAGATTCTCCGGCACAACATGGCTTTCGGCCGTCCGGGCGCGAAGGAGTTCGGCACGTATTTCATCGGCTATGCGCGCACGCCCGCGCCGATCGAGCAGATGATGGAGAACATGTTCGTCGGCAGGCCGCCGGGCAACTACGACCGGCTGCTCGACTACAGCCGCGCGGTAACGGGCGGCCTCTTCTTCGTGCCGTCCAACGATCTGCTCGACCAGCTGCCCGACCGGAACCCGAACGCGGCGCCGGCCTCCATCGGCGATAGTCAGCACGAGAACGAAAGCGAAGGCACATTGAACATCGGCTCACTCAAAGGAACATCACAAGATGAATAACCTGCATCGAGAGCTTGCGCCGATCTCCGGCGCCGCATGGTCGCAGATCGAAGCGGAAGTCGCCCGCACCTTCAAGCGCGCGCTTGCGGGCCGCCGTGTCGTCGACGTGACGAGTCCCGGCGGCGTCGCGCTGTCGGGTATCGGCACGGGACATCAGACGAAGATCGCAGCGCCGAAGCAAGGCGTCCTCGCGAACCTGTACGACGTGAAGCAACTCGTGCAGCTCACCGTGCCGTTCACGCTGCAACGTGAAGCCATCGACAGCGTGGAGCGCGGCTCGAACGATGGCGACTGGCAGCCCGCCAAGACCGCCGCGAACGAGCTCGCGCTCGCCGAGGACAGCGCGATCTTCGACGGCTTCGCGGCCGCCGGCATCACCGGCATTCGCGAAGGCAGTTCGAACGCGCCCACGTTTCTGCCCGCCGACGTCGCCGACTATCCCGCCGCGATCAGCCAGGCGCTCGAAAAGCTGCGTCTCGCCGGCGTCGATGGCCCCTACTCCGTGCTGCTCGGCGCGGATGCCTATACCGCGCTCGCCGAAGCGAGCGATCAGGGTTATCCGGTCATCCAGCATATCAAGCGCATCGTGAGCGGCGATCTCGTATGGGCGCCCGCGCTCCAGGGCGGCTGCGTGCTGTCCACGCGCGGCGGCGACTACGAACTGCATATCGGACAGGATTTGTCGATCGGCTATACGAGCCATACCGACACAGCCGTACAGCTCTATCTGCGCGAAACGCTCACGTTTCTGATGTTGACGAGCGAGGCTTCCGTTTCCATCGCGGCTGGCGAGTAGCCGCATCAGAAGAATTGCCGATAAGAAAACCTATGAGGGGAATGCACTGCTTTTCTGGCGGTGGTGCGGCCTGAGTTGACGATTGCATCGTAGGGCGCGTGATCGTTCGGGCCGGGCATCGACCGTCCTGAACATGGAGATAACGATCATGGCTGCCCTTTGCGAAATTTGTCATGCCCGGCCCGCGGTTGCACAAGTGACCGTCGTGCAGAACGGCCAACGCAAGTCGATGTCGATCTGCGAATACGACTACCGCCAGTTGATGCGGCATCAAAGCATGTTGAACCCGTTCGATTCGCTGTTGGGCGGCGGCGGGCTGTCGCGCCTGATGGGCGGCATGCCCGATGCCGGCGATGAGAACGACGATGAAGACATGGTGGCCTCGGTGCCGCGCGATTCCGTCGATGTCACCGATGCCTTCAGCGAGCAGACGATGGAACTGCTGCAGCGTGCCGCTGAAAAGGCACACGAACTGCAGAAGACCGAACTCGATACCGAACAGGTGCTGTACGTGCTCGCCGATACCGACGTCGTTCAGGCGCTGTTCAAGGAGTTGAAGCTTTCGCCCGACGACATCAAGCGCTATATCGACGAGCACGCGCAGAAAGGCAAAGCGGAACCCGACGCGCCGGTCGAGAAGATGACGATTTCGCCGCGTCTCAAGAAGGCGTTTCAGTACGCATTTCAGGCGTCGCGCGAACTCGGTCACTCTTATGTCGGTCCCGAGCATGTGCTGATCGGTCTCGCTTCCGTGCCCGACAGCATCGCGGGCACGCTTCTGAAGAAATACGGCGTCACGTCCGAGGCCTTGCGTCAGAAGGTGGTGAAAGTCGTCGGCAAGGGCGCGGAAGACGGGCGTGTCGATACACCCACCGGCACGCCGACACTCGACAAGTTCGGCCGCGATCTCACCGCGATGGCGCGGCAAGGCAAGCTCGATCCCGTGCTCGGGCGCGCGCAGGAAATCGAGAGCACGATCGAAGTGCTCGCGCGGCGCAAGAAGAACAACCCTGTCCTGATCGGCGAGCCGGGTGTCGGCAAGACCGCGATCGTCGAAGGACTCGCGCAGCGCATCGTCAATGACGATGTGCCCGAGGACCTGCGCAACAAGCGGCTCGTCGAGATCAACATCAATTCGATGGTCGCGGGCGCGAAGTATCGCGGTGAATTCGAAGAGCGCGCCAAGCAGCTCATCGACGAGATTTCCGCGAAGCAGCACGAGTTGATCGTGTTCATCGACGAGCTGCATACGATCGTCGGCGCGGGTCAGGGCGGCGGCGAAGGCGGACTGGATATCGCAAACGTGCTGAAGCCCGCGCTCGCACGCGGCGAGCTGAGCCTGATCGGTGCGACCACGCTCAACGAGTATCAAAAGTACATCGAGAAGGACGCCGCGCTGGAACGGCGCTTTCAGCCGGTGCTCGTGCCCGAGCCGACGGTCGAGCAGACCATCGTCATTCTGCGCGGCTTGCGCGACAAGCTCGAAGCACATCATCAGGTGACTTTCGCCGACGATGCGTTCGTCGCGGCGGCGGAGTTATCGGATCGATACATCACGTCGCGTTATCTGCCGGACAAGGCTATCGATCTTATCGATCAGGCGGCGGCGCGGGTACGCATCCGTTCGAAGTCGCGTCCGCCCGAGATTCAGGAACTCGAAGCGGAGATCGCGCAATTGAAGCGCGAGCAGGATTACGCGTCCTCGCGCAAGCGCTTCGATCAGGCGAAGGGCTTCGAGGAACGCATCAACGAGAAGCAGGCGAAGCTCGATGAACTGACCGAAGCGTGGCAACGCAAGACCGGATCGGAGACGCTCGAAGTGACGGTCGCATCGGTCGCGGAAGTCGTGTCGCGTCTCACGGGCATTCCCGTCACCGAGCTCACGCAGGAAGAGCGTCAGAAGCTGCTCGACATGGAAAACAAGCTGCGCGAGCGCGTCGTCGGGCAGGACGAAGCCGTCGTCGCCGTCAGCGATGCAGTGCGTCTCTCGCGCGCGGGCATGGGTCAGATGAACCGGCCGATCGCGACGTTCCTCTTTCTCGGCCCGACCGGCGTCGGCAAGACCGAACTCGCGAAGGCGCTCGCGGAAACCGTGTTCGGCGACGAACAGGCGGTGATTCGCATCGACATGTCGGAGTATATGGAGCGGCATGCGGTGGCGAGACTCATCGGCGCGCCGCCGGGATATGTCGGTTATGACGAGGGCGGTCAGTTGACCGAACGCGTGCGCCGCCGTCCGTACAGCGTGATCCTGCTCGATGAAATCGAAAAGGCGCATCCCGACGTGAACAACGTGCTGCTACAGGTTTTCGACGATGGCCGCCTCACTGATGGCAAAGGTCGCGTGGTCGATTTCAGCAACACGATCATCATCGCGACGAGCAATCTCGGCGCGTCCGTCATCATGGACAACCTAGAGAAGAGCGACAAGGAACGCGACTCGGAGAAGGCCATGCGCGCGAAGCTGATGGACGTGCTCAAAGGCCACTTTCGTCCGGAGTTCCTGAACCGTATCGATGAAATCATCGTATTTCATGGGCTTTCGCGCGAGAACATCCGCTCGATCGTGCGGATTCAGATCGATCGCGTGAAGCGCACCGCCGCGGCGCAGGACATTACGCTCAAGGTTCAGGAACCGGTCATCGATCATCTCGCCGAGGTGGGTTATCGGCCCGAGTTCGGCGCGCGCGAATTGAAACGCCAGATTCGTCAGGAACTGGAAACGCATCTCGCGAAGGAGATTCTCGGCGACAAGCTGAAGTCAGGCGATACGGTCGATGTGAGCTTCGACAAGGAAGCCGACAAGGTCGCGTTCACCAAGGTCGAAGCCTCGGCGCAATCGAAGGAAAAGGAAAAGAAAGCCAGGCCCGCCGCGAAGAAAAGCGCGACGAAGGCCGAAGGCAAGAAGGAATCCGCGAAGAGCGAAAGCTGATCGCTTCCAGTCATCTTTTCATGGAGCATGAACATGGCCAGCCAACAAAGCGGCTTGAGCGACGACTTCATCGCGAAACAACGCGAGCGTCTCCTGGCGCTGAAACGCGAATTGCTGGGCAACGAGGAAGGCGGCATCGCGGCTGAGCGTCGCTTGCAGGAAGAGCGCGGTTCCGAAGCCGAAGAGTATGAGGACGATGCCCAGCGCATGGAGCAGGACATCGCGAATCAGGCATTGCGCAACGTGAACGACGGGCGCATCGGCGACATCGTGCGGGCATTGGCGAAGATCGCGGACGGCACCTACGGTCTCTCCGACGAAAGCGGCGTGCCCATTCCCAAAGCGCGTCTCGACGCGATGCCCGAAGCCATACTCACGGTCGAAGAACAGGAGAAGCGCGAAGCGGGCCGATGACGCTGCGTCATGCTGCGATACGCGCCGATCGTACCAGGCGCGGTCGAGCACGTTTGCCGTCGAACTGCTAACCTCGGGCGAATCCAATCGAATTGCAACGAGGAGCGTGAAGCATGAGCGCATTGCCCGAGTACGTGCCGCCGGCCGTGTGGACCTGGACCAAGGAAAGCGGCGGACGTTTTGCCAGTATCAACCGGCCGATCTCCGGATCGACGCATGAGAAGGCGTTGCCGGTCGGCCGTCATCCGTTGCAGCTCTATTCGCTGGCAACACCCAATGGCGTGAAGGTCACCGTGATGCTCGAAGAGCTGCTCGCGCTCGGTCATCGCGGCGCGGAGTACGATGCGTGGCTCATTCGCATCGGCGATGGCGATCAGTTCGGCAGTGGCTTCGTGGACATCAATCCGAATTCGAAGATTCCGGCGCTGGTGGACCGCAGCGGCGCGACGCCCGTGCGCGTATTCGAATCCGGCGCGATCCTGCTCTATCTCGCGGAAAAGTTCCGTGCATTGGTGCCGACGGACCCCGCACAGCGCGCGGAATGCCTGTCGTGGCTCTTCTGGCAAATGGGCAGCGCGCCGTATCTCGGCGGCGGCTTCGGGCATTTCTATGCTTATGCGCCGAGCAAGATGGAGTATCCGATCGACCGCTTCGCGATGGAAGTGAAGCGTCAACTCGATGTGCTCGACAAGCGTCTCGCGGACAGCGCGTATATCGCCGGCGACGCGTACACCATCGCGGATATAGCAATCTTTCCGTGGTACGGCGGCCTCGTGAACGGTTGGCTATACGATGCGGCCGAGTTCCTTTCCGTCCACGAATACAGGCATGTGCGACGCTGGGCCGACACGATCGGCGCGCGTCCCGCCGTGCAGCGCGGCCGCATGGTCAACCGTACCTTCGGCGAGCCTTCGACCCAGTTGCACGAGCGCCATGACGCGTCCGACTTCACCACGCGCACACAGGACAAAGTCGCCACGGAAAAGTGACGCATGGAACTGCGCCATCTGCGCTACTTCATCGCGGTCGCGGAACTGCGCAGCGTGCGCGCCGCGTCTGAGCATCTGCATGTCACGCAGCCCGCCATCTCGCGGCAGATTCAGGATCTCGAAGAGGCCATCGGCGCAACGCTTTTCGAGCGCACACCGCGCGGACTGAAGCTGACGCCCGCGGGCGTCGCGTATCTGAGTGAAGCGCGCGATATCCTCGCGCGCGTCGATGCGGCGAACCGGCTTGCGCATCGCATCGCGTCGGGCGTGCAGGGGCATTTGCACGTCGGCTTCGTCGAGAATGCATCGTGGAGCGGGCTGGTCTCGTCGGCGCTCAGCGCGTTTCAACAGTCCGCAAGCGACGTCGCCCTCGAATTGCAGCCGATGAACACGCCCGAGCAACTCGACGCCATCGCGGCCGAGCGTCTCGACGGCGGATTTTGTTATCGCTTCGGCGCGTTGCCCGAAGGCTTCGCGAGCGTGCCGCTGCTGGAACAGGGCGTCGTGCTCGCGGTGCCCGATGCGTGTCCGCTCGGCAAGAACGGGCCGGTCAAAGCGGTCGATTTGATCGGGCTGCCCTTCATCGCGTTTCCACGTCATGTATATGCCGCGTATTACGACCGCCTCGTCTCCGCTTGCGCACAGTGCGGTCTCACGCTCGATATCCGTCAGGAAGCCTCCACCGAAACGGCGATTCTCTCGCTCGTCGCGGCGGGCGTCGGCGCGGCGCTCGTCAATGCGGCCAATCGCGATCGTCCGCCCGCCCGCGTGCGATTCGTCGACGTAACGGATCTGTCCGTGCGTCTGCCGCTGGAATTCTGCTTTCTCGCGCAACACGGCAACGCGGCCTTGCAGCGTTTCATCGATCTGCTGATAGCGCATCGGTCCGAATAGCCGCGATGCCTGCGAGGCATCACCCGCTGCATGAAACGGCATTGGCCACGCGCTTTATCGTCGGCAATAGTGGAGTCGAACTCACTCGACTCGAACTCCGCTCATGTCAACGCTCCCCTCGCTCATCGCTACCGATATCGACTACGAACGCATCGGTTTTCAAACCGGCACGCTGCGTTTGCCGTGGTCGCACGACCGCTCCGCCTACGGTCATATCCCGATTCCGCTCGCCGTCCTGAATGCGGGCGATGGTCCCACCGTGCTGCTCACGGGCGGCAATCATGGCGACGAATACGAAGGCCCCGTCGCGTTGATGAAGCTGATGCAGCGCATGCCGGAACTCGCGATTCGCGGCCGGCTGATCGTGATTCCCGCGCTGAATATGCCCGCGTTTCTCAATGGCTCGCGCACATCGCCCATCGACGGCGGCAACCTCAACCGCCTCTTTCCGGGCGCGCGTCACGGCAAGCCGACGGAGATGATTGCGCATTACATCGAAACCGAATTGCTGCCTCGTGCGGATGTCGTCATCGATCTGCACGCGGGCGGCGCGTCCTTCGATCATGCGCCGACGCTGCTCGCTTCGCCGCCATCGACGAGCGATGAAGCACGCCGCGCGCGTTATCTCGATCTCGTGCGTGCGTTCGGTGCGCCGAACACGATGGTGATGGACCTGCTCGGCGAGGACCGCACGTTCGCGGCGGCCGCCGAGCGTCACGGCAAGCTCTTTCTATGCGGCGAATTCGGCGGTCACGCGGGCTGCGATGTGGCCAATCTCGCGATCGTCGAACATGGCTTGCAGCGCGTGCTTCAGCGTCTGGGCGTCTTGCGCGACGAGCGCATCACGCCCGCACCGGCGACGCGCTATTTCCGCGTCGAGGGCGCGCAGCACTATGTCTACGCGCCGCATGCCGGCGTGTTCGAAGCCGCCTTTTTGCTCGATGACGATGTGCGCGCGGGCCAGCTCGCAGGCCGTCTCTTCGATCCGCACGAGCCCTGGCGCGCGCCGCGAGAGATCGCGTTTCGCGGCGCGGGCCGCGTGATGTGCGCGCGCACCTTCGCGCGCGTCGAAGCGGGCGATTGCATCGCGCTCATCGCCGCCGAAACTTCTCTCGACTGACACTCAAGGAGCACATGCATGAGCGCTCATCCCCTGCCCGCGCGCGCGGACACGTCCATCGACGTGCGGCATCCGACGTATATCGTGCTGTTGTTCTTCGTCTGCTTCGCGTTCTCGTATCTCGACCGCCAGATCGTCAGCATTCTCGTGCAGCCGATCAAGCTGACGCTCGGCATCACGGATACGCAAATCGGCTTGCTGCAAGGCTTTTCGTTCACGATGTGCTATGCGACAGCAGGCGTGTTCGTCGCGCGTCTCGTGGATCGCGCAAACCGCGTGCGCCTGATCGCGGCATGCGTCGCGATCTGGGCGATATCGACGGCGCTGTGCGGCTTCGCGACCAGCTTCGCGGAACTGCTCGCGGCACGCGCCGGCACGGCGATCGCGGAAGCGGCGCTGAGTCCCGCGGCGCTCTCCATCTTCAGCGACATCTTTCCGCCGCGCAAGGTCACGCGTGCGAGCAGCGTCTTCATGCTCGGGCCGTATATCGGCGGCGGGCTAGCGCTATTCGGCGGCGGCATGCTGCTTTCCGCGACGGGCGGCGATACGAGCGCGCGGCTCGCGGCGCACGGCTTCACGCCGTGGCAGGCGGTGTTCGTGCTCGTCGGTCTGCCGGGTCTCGTGCTGGCGGCGCTTGTCGCATTCACGGTGCGCGAGCCCGCGAGACATGAAGCCGATGAACGCATGCACGCCGGCGATGATGCACTGCCCTCGCTGCGCGAAGTGCTCGTCGAACTGTTCGTGCGCAATCGCTTCTGCGCGCCCTACTTCGCCGCGTATGTCGCGCTCATCACGTTGTTCTATTCGCATGCCGCGTGGTTTCCGACGCTTCTGATGCGGCATTTTCATCTCGCGCCATCGGAGGTCGGCAAGATGGCCGCGCCTGCCTACATGATCGGCGGAATGATGGGCGTCGCGGCGGCGGGACTGCTCGCGGGCCGCGTCACCGATGAACGCACGCTGCGCAAAGTGCTGACGATATCGACGGGCGCGGTGGCCGCGCTTGTGCCCGCCGCGATCGCGATGCCGCTCGTCGCTGACAGCACGCTCGCGATCATCCTGTATGGCGCTTGCGCACTGGCCGCGAGCATCGCGATGGCGCTTGCGCCCGTGCCGTTGCAGATCGCCGTGCCGAACCGCATGCGCGGCCGCTCCATCGCCTTGCTCGTCTTCATGACCAACGCGATCAGCGGCGGTCTCGGACCGCTCGCGGTAGGCTATCTGAACGAACGTCTCGGCGGCCCGCATGCGCTAGCGATCGTCGGCGGAAGCGCGGCGCTCGCGAGTGCGTTGCTCTATGCGCTGGCGACGGCTCGCATATCGACGGCGCAAAAGGAGGCTTGCTGATGAACCATCACGCATTCAGTTGCCGCATCGGCGACATGACGATAACGCGCATCGACGAAACGGCATTCGCGCTCGCACCGCAGAAGCTCTATCCCGATTGGGACGATGAACTGGGCACGGACGCAATCGAACTGCGCACGCATCTATGGGTGATCGAGCGTGACGGTCTCGTGTTCGTCGTAGATACCGGCATCGGCAATGGCAAGTCGCGTCCCTTCAGCGCGCTCTTCGACCAGCTCGACAATCCCGTGCTCGAACGCTTCGCAGCCGCCGGTTTCGATCGGCACGCGGTCGATTATGTGTTGCTCACGCATCTTCATGTCGATCATGTCGGCTGGAATACGCGCTGGGAGAACGGACATTGGGCGCCGGTGTTCCCGAACGCGACGCATGTGTTCGGCGAACGCGAGCGCGCATTCTTCGATACGCCCGGCGGCGAGCCGCGCCGCATGGTCTATGCGGACAGCGTGCTGCCGCTCATCGATGCGGGCCTCGCGCGCACGATTCCGGATGAGGGCGCGACGCTCATCGAAGGCGTTCGCTTCGTGCCGACATTTGGACATAGCGCGGGACATATGGCGATCGAGATGCAATCGAACGGCGAGACCGCAATTTTTTCCGGCGACGTGATGCATAGCCCGATTCAGGTCGCCATGCCGCATTGGAACTCCGTGTTCTGCCAGCAACAGCAGCACGCGCGTGCTTCGCGCGACCGGCTGCTGAAACGCGCGGTCGAATCCGAAGCCGTTGTGTTCACCGCGCACTTTCCTCAGACATCAGCCGGAAGAATCCAAGACACGGCGGATGGTTTCGCGTGGCGTTATCTTGCAGCGAACGATTGACGCGTCTCATAAGGACTTAATAAATTCCTGCAACGGGCATGAGGCATAAAAATAAATGCACGTCATCCCTTTTTCAATAATGATCCAACCGTTGCAGTGCGCAAAAACACGATTGACGCCGCCCCGGCGATGCTGTCACGATTCGTAGGCCGTAAGGATCTGCTATCTCTCGGTTACTTGTTTTCATGAGACGAATAGCAGATCGATCCCGAAGACTCTGATTACAGCGTCCTTACTACGCGATAGCCGACATACGGGAGAACGTCCATGCTGAACGCTCGGGCTGGCGCCAGATCCACCGATAACATCCGGATCATTGCGGCTTTTCTCATGCTGGTCGCAGCGGGATTTCTCGCGATCCGCATGGTCATCATCTATCACTATTCGCTGACCTATGTGTCCGATCATGCACGGGCCTTCAGCGATTTCAATTTCTACTATTACGCGTTCAGCACCGTGCTGAACGCACCGCACGATCCATCGCTCATCTATAACAACGAGCATCTGGTCGCCTATCTGTCGAATCTCGGCGCCAACCTGGACGATATTCTCATCTATTGTTATCCGCCGCAGTTCGCGGTGATCTTTTCTCCATTCGCGTTGTTGCCGTCGTTTACCGCGAAACTCGTCTGGGTCGCCATGTCGGTCGTGCTGTGCATCGTCGGCTCGATTCTGCTTGCGAAGATGTCTTATCGCGGTGAAGACAGGCGCGTGACCGCGCTGCTCATCGCGGTGACGTTGTTGAGCTTTCCGGTGCTGCATGACGCTTATCTCGGGCAGTCGAACCAGCTTCTGTTCTTTCTGCTCGCGACGCCGTTCTTCCTGATCGAACGCGGCAATCGCTGGCTGGCGGGCCTGTTTCTCGCATTCGCGGTCGTCTTCAAAGTGACGCCGCTCGCGGTCGTCGGCCTGCTGCTGTTGCGACGTGAATGGCGCACGGTGATATCGACAGGCGTCTGCGCGATCGCGCTCACGCTCTTCACCGCAAGCAAGCTGGGCTTTCGCGTGATCTGGGAGTACCTGACCGTCGAGATCGCACGCGCGCAGGCGCAGATCCTGAGCGCGGGCGGCCTGCCGGGCAATAGCTCCGTACGCGGCGCCTTGCAGACGATATCGGAGAAGCTCGGCATGCCGGCATCCGAGGCAACGCTTCACACGACGCAGACGATCTTCGCCGTAATCATCTGTCTGTTCGCATGCTATCTCGTGATCCGCCGCAGTCGCGAAAGGCGCATGGACTACGCGCTCGCCTGCATGACGATGCTGCTCGCCGCGCCGATCCTCGAACCGATTCACATGGTCGTCGCGCTGATTCCTCTGGTGATTCTGCTCGGCACGGCGCTGGAACAACGCGATCTGCAACTGTCCGCGCTCGCGCCGCGTGTCGAGTTGTTCCTTCTCGCGATTGCGGTGCTCCTTTTGTTCTTCATGGAGCGGTCCGCGATGTACACCGTCTCGGCGCTGATTACCTACGTGCTGTGCGTCGCGCGCTATTTCCCGCCCGCGACGGCGCTTCGGCGCAATCGGAACGCGGACGCCGGCGGATTCGACTCGCGGATTGCGTGAGATTTACGAGAGGTTAGCGCACGCCAAGCAACGCCTTCGGTTCGAGAAACGCCTCGATTCCGAAGGTGCCATATTCGCGCCCGATCCCCGACTGCTTGAATCCGCCGAACGGCGCGGCCGGTTCGTGCGCGAGCGTATTGACGAGCACGCGCCCCGCGTCGATACGCTCCGCCACCGCATTCGCGCGCGCGGCGTCCGATGAAGCGACGTAGGCTTGCAGGCCGTACGGCGTATCGTTGGCGATCGCGATCGCATCCTCGGTATCGCCGTAAGCGATGATCGACAGCACCGGACCAAAGATTTCCTCGCGCGCTATCGTCATGTCGTTCTTCACATCGCTGAAGATGGTCGGACGCACGAACCAGCCCGCATCGACGTTATCCGGACGTCCCTCGCCGCCCGCGATCAACCGCGCGCCCTCGTCGATGCCGATACGGATATAGCGCTGCACGCGCTCCCATTGCTTGCGGCTCACCATCGGGCCGATGCTGGTTTGCGGATCGCGCGGATCGCCTGATCGAATTTTGCCCACCGCATTCACGATCTTGTCCTCGAACTCCGCGAGCCGCGCGCGCGGCACCAGAATGCGCGTGCCGGCAATGCACGCTTGCCCGCTGTTCATGAAGCCCGCGTCGAGCGCGAGCGGCACGGCTGCGTCGAAATTCGCGTCGTCGAGCACGATCATCGGAGACTTGCCGCCGAGTTCCAGCGTCACGCGCTTGAGCGTATCCGCGGCCGTGCGCAGGATTGTCTTGCCGACAGCCGTCGATCCGGTGAACGACAGCTTCGCGATATCGGGATGCGCGCTGATCTCCGCGCCGACGGTTTCGCCACGTCCAGTGACGATATTGAACACGCCTGCGGGAAGCCCCGCTTCATGCAGCGCCTCGGTGACGACGCGCGTCTGCATCGCGCTCATCTCGCTCGGCTTGATGACGGCCGTGCAGCCCGCCGCAAGCGCGGCCGCGAGCTTGCCGCAAATGAAACCGGCATCGCTGTTCCACGGCGTGATCAGTCCCGCGACGCCGAGCGGCTGCATGACGACCTTCGCCGTGCCGGCTTCGCGCACGAACGAAAACGTTTCGAGCACCTTCGCCGCTTCGAGCAGCACATTGCCTGCGTGCTGCGCCATCCAGCGTCCGCGCGACACCGGCGCTCCGTATTCCGCGACGATCGCCTCGAAAAGCTCGTCCTCTTTCGCGACCACGGCGGCATGCATGCGCTTCAGCATGTCGATGCGCTCGCGCTTGTCGGTCCGCGAGAACGCGGGGAATGCGCGCTTCGCGGCCGCGATCGCATGGCGCGCGTCCTCGGCATCGGCGAGACGCACGCGACCGATGACCTGTTCGGTGGACGGATCGTAGAGGTCGAAAAGCTCGCTGCCGTGCGGCGTAACGAACGCGCCGTCGATGTAGATCTGGTCGATATAGTGCATGTCCGATGGGTCCGATTCGATGTAGTGAGCCCAAAGATAAGGCGTTTGCATTGATTCGACTAGACGTACAATCCGGCATGACCTCTTGAGCGATTTAGCATAATGAAAACGTCCGGTCTCGCCGAACTCGAAGCCGTGCTGGCCGTCTCGCGACATCGCAGCTTCCGCGCCGCCGCGAGCGAACTGAGCGTATCGACGTCCGCGCTCAGTCATTCGATCGCCGGACTCGAAGCGCGCATCGGCGTGCGGCTCTTCAATCGCACGACCCGAAGCGTGTCGCTGTCCGAGGCCGGCGCGCAGTTCGTGCAGAACGTGGCGCCCGCGCTGTCGACCATCCGCGATGCGCTCGAACAGGCCGGCAGCTTTCGCGACACGCCGTCGGGCACGTTGCGCATCAACACGTCGGTGGGCGCGGCGCATCAGGCGATGCCGGTCTTCGTCGCGTTTTTGCAGCGCTATCCCGACATGAAGCTCGATATCGTCACCGAAGGACGTCTGATCGATATCGTCGTCGAAGGCTTCGACGCGGGCATCCGTTTGCTGGAAACCGTACCGCAGGACATGATCGCGGTGCCCTTCGGCGAGCGTCAGCGTTTTGCCGTCGTCGGGAGTCCCGCGTACTTCTCGGGGCACAAGCCGCCGCGCACGCCCGCCGATCTCGCCGCGCATCGCTGCATTCGCAGCCGGATGCCGAGCGGGTCGATCTATCAGTGGGAATTCGAGCGGCACGGTCAGACGGTGCGCATCGACGGCGACGGCGCGCTGACGCTGGACGAACCGGGCATGATGCTGGCGGCGGCGCGCGCCGGGCTCGGTCTCGCCTATTTGACCGAATGGAATGTGAGCGCGGATCTCGTGGCAGGCACGCTCGTGCGCGTGCTCGAAGAATGGACGCCTCCGCTCGACGGGCTATGCCTCTACCATCCGGGCCGGCGTCATGTGCCCGCCGGCTTGCGCGCGTTGATCGACATGATCCGCGACTATGCCGATGCGAATCGCAAGCGCGCGGCGCCGAACAGGAAGCGCAGGCAGGCCAATTCAAAGGCTTAACGCCGTCATCAGTTTTGTTTATCGCGATTCCGGCTTCGGTTCCATCGAACATTGCGTGGACGCGCTCGCTACGCAAGGGTTCCGCGTCATCGCGACGCCGCCTTGCAATCGATGGTCGAGCCTCATCCACAGGTTAACCCTTTCTTTTTGCGCTCCGTGAACGGCGTACGTTCGAACCCGCGGGCAGTTGGGCGCGTTGCGCGTTATGCCATCGCGTCATCAATCGAACGACAACGATGAGGGGTGTTCAAGAGTGAAAGGTCAACGGAAGCCATTGAGTGCGGGCGTGCTGTTGTATGCGGCTGCCGTCGCAACGCCGGCATTCGCGCAAAGCAGCGTCACGCTGTACGGGATCGTCGACGATTCGATCGTCTACCAAAGCAGCCAGACGAACCTGAACAGATCGACCCCGGGCCGCTCGAACGTCAAGATGGCGTCGGGCATCTGGGCGGGCAGCCGTTTCGGCTTGAAGGGCGCGGAAGACCTCGGCGGCGGCAACAAGGCCATCTTCCAGTTGGAATCGGGCTTCGACATCAACAGCGGGCAACAGCAGTTCACCAACGCGATGTTCGGCCGCCAGGCATGGGTCGGTCTGACGAACCCGGGCTACGGTACCGTCACGTTGGGTCGCCAGTACACCTCGTACTACACGCTGCTTTCGCCGTATAGCCCGACGAACTGGCTGACCGGCTACTTCGGTGCGCACCCGGGTGATCTGGACGGTTTGGACACGATCTACCGCGCGAACAACTCGGTCGTGTACACGTCACCGAAGCTCTATGGCGTGACGGTGAGCGGTTCGTACTCGTTCGCGGGCGTGCCCGACAGCGTGTACCAAGGCTCGACGTGGTCGGCTGCGATCCAGTACCAGCAAGGTCCGATCGGCGGTGCGGTCGCGTTCTCGCGTATCAACAACGCGGCCAACGGCGGCGGCTTCTACAGCGGTCAATCGACCACCATCAACGATACGACGAGCACGACGGGCGGCGGCCAGGCCGGCGTGTCGGCGGTGACGGCGGGTTACCAGCGCGCACAGGCTCAGCAGCGCTTCGCGGTTGCGGGCGGCTACCAGTTCAACAGCGCGTGGGATATCTCGGTCACGTACACCAACGTTCAGTACATCCCGGGCGTGAACTCCGGCTTTACCGACGAAGCCGTGTTCAACACGGCAGGCACGGTGCTGCACTGGAAGGCGACGTCGGCATGGGACTTCGCAGCGGGCTATAGCTACACGTGGGCGAGCAAGGCGAACGGCATCAACGACGCGGCTTCGTACCATCAGTTCAACCTGTCCCAGTACTACTCGCTCTCGAAGCGCACGGGTCTCTACGCACTGGAAGCGTTCCAGCGCGCGAACGGCAATACGTTGTTCTACCCGAACAACAACGCGACGACGACCCCGCGCCAGGGCGCAGCGATCGCGACGATCGGCGATGGCTTCCAGGGCGCGCCATCGGCATCGCGCAGCATGTTCGCAGCGGGCGTGGGCATCATCCACCGCTTCTGATCAGCAACGAAACATTTCGCTTCGAGCGTCCGATCGCCTGCACGCACCGTCGTGCAGGCGATGCGCACGCGCGCCATTCAAAAGGAAGTCAAGGAGATAAGCATGAGAGCTCTGGATCCCAGGCGATTACTGACGTTGCTGGCCGCGTGCATCGTGGCCGCCACCGTCGCGGCATGCGGCGGCGGTAGCAGCAGCAGCACGGGCAGCGACAGCGCCACGAAAACACCGTTGGCCGTCGTGAAACCTGTCGTCGATTGTTCGAAGCTGGCATCGATCGATCTCAGCGATATCGGCGGCGGCGGCAGCACGATCAGTTCGGCGACGGTCACGGCCGCGACGGTCAACGGCGCGACCGTCAACTTCTGCACGGTGAAAGGCACGCTCGCACCGTCGAACACGTTCGAGGTCGCATTGCCGGTCGACTCGTGGACGCAGCGTTTCGCCGAGTTGGGCTGCGGCGGCCTGTGCGGCAATCTCAGCGATCCGACCAAGCAAAGCTCGTTCAGCTTCAGCTATACCTGTCCGCTCGTTCAGCAAGGCGGTTTCGTCACGGCGGCTACCGACATGGGCCACTCGGGACAGAGTTCCGCATGGACGACCGATCCGCAGAAGCAGGCCGACTTCGCGTATCGCGGCCAGCACATCACGACACTCGCCGCGAAGAAGCTGATCAAGGCGTACTACGGACAGGAACAGAAGTACTCGTACTTCGTCGGCTGCTCCGATGGCGGCCGCGAGGCGCTGATGGCCGCGCAACGCTATCCGTCGGACTACAACGGCATCGTCGCCGGCGCGCCTGCCGCGCACTTCCAGATCCAGAACTCGCTCTATCACGGCTGGAACGTCGAATCGAACAGCACCACGGGCACGAGCGCCGGCAAAGCCGTGCTCTACGCCGACAAGGCTCAGGTGCTGCACAAGGCCGTCGTCGCCGCATGCGGCGGTCAGACGAGCGTGGCCGATGGCCTCATCGCCGATCCGCGCACGTGTCATTTCGATCCCGCGACCATTCAATGCGCGGCCAGCGCGTCGAGCACGAGCAACTGCCTGAGCGCTGCGGAAGTCGCGACGGCGAAGAAGATCTACAGCGGCCCGACCGATGCGAACACGAACATGCTCATGCTGGGCGGCTCGCCGTTGTACGGTTCGGAAGCGAACTGGATCGGCGTCGAGGTGCCGACATCGAACTCGACGGATGCGCCCGTGCCCGTGACGAGCCTCTTCAGCTACATGATCGTGACCGGCGCGTATAACCTGATCTTCACGGGATCGCCCACGATGCCGAACATCGACACCTTCGGCTATACCGACGCGAGCTTCTATCCGAACTATCTGCAGACGAACCATGCGCTCAACGATGCGACGAGCCCGGATCTGTCGGCGTTCAAGAATGCGGGCGGCAAGCTGATCCTGTGGCACGGCTGGGCCGATCAGCATATCTCGCCGCTCTTCACGATCCGCTATTACCAGGCCGTGAAGGACACGATGGGCGAAGCCAGCGCGAACGAATTCTCGCGCCTGTATCTGGTGCCGGGCGTGGGTCACTGCGGCGGCGGCGAAGGCTTTCCGAACATCGATCTCGTATCGCAGATCACCGGTTGGGTCGAGCAGAGCACCGCGCCGAATGCCGTCATGACCTATCAGACCGATGCGACGACGAACGCGGTGACGGCATCGCGTCCGGTCTATCCGTATCCGGCCGTGGCGAAGTTCAACGGCAACGGCGACTGGCATGACGGAGCGAACTGGGCTCAGGGTGCGCCGCTGTACAACGATCCTGCGCCCGCGTGGGCGGGGGCGAGTTTCTATACGTCGTATAGCCCGAAGACGCAGGGGGTCGCGGCGCCGTAAGCGGCTACGCCATCACTCCATCATCGCCATTGTTGCGGCGGCGCGCGTATGCACCCTGCGCCGCTGCAACCCAAGCAGACACACGAGCGATACGGCCGCGAGCGAGCTATAAAACAACGCAAGCGGCCACCACTGCCCCGGCCACGCATGCGCGAGCACGGTGCCGATGAGCGGCGTCAAGCCACCCGCCAGCGCCGCGCACGACTGATACGAGAGCGAGATGGCCGAATACCGCACGCCGACATCGAATGCGTCGGTCATGAGTCCGGCCATCACCGCATACGAACTCGACATGCACATCACCGCGATCGCAATACCGACGACGATCGCGACAGGCCGTCCCGTCGACACGAGCACGAACATCGGATAAGGCGACAGCATCGCGAGCCCTGCGGCCCATGCGAGAAAGCGATTCGCGCCGACGCGCTGCGCGATCCATCCCGATGCGAGCTGCGTGAAAAGCTGAATGAACGCGACGACGAAGAGACAATCGAGGACCAGCGCGCGTTCGAGCCCGAGCGTTTCCGTCGTGAAGCTGAGCATGAAGGTGTTCACGAACCATGCGCCCGCCACGCCGATCACATTCGCGCCGAGACACAGCAGCACCGTGGGCCATGCGTTGCGCAGTACATCGACGACAGGCAGGCGCGCGGGCTTCTGCCGCTCGCTATACGCGGTGAACTCCGGCGATTCCGCGACGCGCGCACGAATGAATACGCCGACGACAAGCAACAGCGCGCTCGCCATGAACGGCACGCGCCAGCCCCAGTCGAGCAGCGTCTCGCGCGGCAGATGTCCGACCGTACGAAACGCGAGCAACGCGAGAATCAGACCTGCGGGGCTGCCGAGCTGCGCAAACGATGCGAGAAACGTCCGCTTGCCTTGCGGCGCATGTTCGCCTGCCATCAGCACCGCGCCGCCCCACTCGCCGCCGATCGCGATGCCCTGCGCGACCCGCAGCAACACGAGCAGCGCGGGTGCGAGCGCGCCGGCGGTCGCATAGGTCGGCAGGAAGCCGATGCCTACCGTACCGACGCCCATGATCGCGAGCGTGGCGACGAGCGCCTTCTTGCGGCCCACGCGATCGCCGAGATGCCCGAACACGAGTCCGCCGAAAGGCCGCGCGAAGAAGCCCACCGCGAAGGTGCCGAACGATGCGAGCGTGCTGTAGAACACATCGCCCGATGGAAAGAACAGCTTGCCGAACACGAGCGCCGATGCGGTCGCGTAGATATAAAAGTCGTACCACTCGATCGTCGTGCCGATGAACGCGGCGAACGCCGCGCGGCCGGGCTGGCGGGCCGGGCCGCCGTGAGCATTGCTGTGCATGAATCGTCTCCTGTTGATGACCGGTCTGGGTGCCGGTTCGTCCGTTCGGTTGTCTAGCCCTTCAGTACGCCCGCTTCGAAAAGGCGCTGCTGCGTGGCCGCATCGATGCCGAGCGTATCGAGCACCTTGCGCGTATCGCCACCCAGCGAGGGAGGCGGCGTGCGATACGTCGCGGGCGTGCGCGACAGCTTGATCGGCGTGCCGGTGCCGCGATACGCACCGAGTTCCACGATCAACTCGCGATGCAGCGTATGCGGATGCGCCGCGACGGCATCGACGGTATGCACCGGGCCGCATGGCACGCCGCCGCGAATCAGCGCCGCCGCGAGCGGCTCGCATTCATGCGTTTCGAGCAATGCTTCGAGCGCTTCCTTCAACTCGCGGCGATGCGCGCAGCGGCTCTTGTTATCGACGAAACGCGGATCGTCGGCGAGTGCGGGCGCGTCGAGATGCGCGCAGAGCTTCGCGAACTGACGATCGTTGCCCACCGCGAGAAAGATCGGCGCGGTGCCCGTGCGATAGCTGTCGTACGGTGCGATGTTCGGATGCGCGTTGCCGCTGCGCTGCGGCGTGCGTCCATTGCCGAAGTAGTTCGGCAGATGCGGATGCAACAGCGACACGGCGCAGTCATACAGCGCGATATCGAGAGACTGCCCGCGTCCGCTCTCTTCGCGTTCCGCGAGCGCGAGCAGAATACCGGCCAGCGCGTTGAGACCCGTCACCATATCGACGACCGGCAGACCGACGCGCAGCGCCGGACCATCGCGTTCGCCGTTCACGCTCATGAGGCCCGCCATCGCCTGAATCGCGGCGTCGTATCCGGGCAGGCCCCCGAGCGGGCCATCGGGTCCGAAACCCGACACCGCGCAATGAATGAGGCGCGGAAAGCGCGTCGAGAGATCGCGCTCGTAATCCATGCCCCAGCGTGCGAGCGTCCCCGGCTTGAAATTCTCGACGAGCACATCAGCGCCTTCGAGCAGTCGCCACAGCACCGCGCGCCCTTCGTCGCAAGACAGATCGACGCAAATCCCCTGCTTGTTGCGATTCACGCCGACGAAGTACGACGCCGTCTCGCCGACGAAGGGCGGCCCCCAGCCGCGCGTTTCGTCGCCGCTTGGCGGTTCCAGCTTGATGACTTCGGCGCCGTGATCCGCGAGCGCCTGCGTGCAATACGGGCCGCCGAGCACGCGGCTCAGATCGATTACGCGCAGGCCGTGCAGCGCGCCATGAATACGTGCCGTGGTCATCGTGCGTCTCCTGCGCGTCGCGGCAGAAGCGTCATGGCCTCGTCGATGGTGACGGGCGTTTCATCGACGAGCTTGCGCAAGAGCGGCGCGTCGTCGCAAACGTCATGCGGCGCGAGCGGATCGCGCGGCATCAGCTTGTGACGCACGATCAGATGCGCGAGCGCGAGTCTGCGATGATCGGGCGCGACGCGTGCGGCTTCTGCCGCCATGAGCACGGCAGTGCTCGCGTGATAGAGGGCGCTCGCCGCCTCGCGCACGGATTCGTCGCGGCCGCATTCGGCGACGCTGTCGAGCGCGCTGCATGCGCGTGCAAACACATCGCGCAGCATCGCGGTGCTCGCCGATGGCAACGCGCAATCGTCGAGCATCGCGCCGGCGTAGTGCGCGAGCGCATCGAGCGCGCCTTCGCGACGCGCGGCCCGCGCGACATCGAGCGCGACGATATTGCTCGTGCCTTCCCAGATCGAGCCGAGATGCGCATCGCGCACGAGACGCGGATCGGCCCATTCCTCGATATAGCCGACACCGCCGCGCACTTCCATCGCATCGCCCGTCACGCGGCGCGCATCGCGGCAAGCGCGGAACTTGATAAGCGGCGTGAGAATGCGCACGCACTTCGCCGCGAGCGCATCGCCGCGATCCGCGCGCGCGAGCAGCGTCGCGATCTGCATGAACATCGAGCGCGCCTGTTCCGCGGGAAGCATCAGCTTGAGCAACTGGCGCTGCATCAGCGGCATGTCGATGAGCTTGCGGCCGAACGCCTCGCGATTTCGCGCGACGTGCAGCGCTTCGGTCAACGCGCGACGCATGAGCCCCGCCGCGCGCACACCGTTCGACAGCCGCGACATGTTGATCATGTCCGCCATCTGATGAAAGCCGCGCCCTACTTCGCCGATGAGATACGCGTGCGCGCCTTCCAGCACGATCTCGCCGCTCGCCATCGAACGGCTGCCGAGCTTGTCCTTCAACCGCACGATGCGATACGCGTTGCGCGTGCCGTCTTCGCGCGTCTTCGGCAGAAGGAAGAGCGCGAGACCCTTGATGCCGTCGGGCGCATCGTCGGGGCGTGCGAGGACCATCGCGAGATCGGCGTCGGCGTTCGAGCAGAACCATTTGTCGCCCGTGAGCTTCCACACTTCATTGCCGTGCGCATCGACGCTGCGTGTCGCGCGTGTCGCGATGCGTCCGACATCCGAGCCCGCCGCCTGCTCGGTCATGAACATCGCGCCTTGATACAGCGTGTCGAAATCTTGCGATGCGAGCATCGGCAGATAGCGCTCGATCAACGCCTTCGTGCCGAAGCGGCGCAAGGTGCGCGTGAGCGAATCGGTCATGCTGACGGGACAGCACAGGCCGAACTCCGCCTGCACGAAAAGATACGTGAGCGCGTATTTGACGAGCGGCGGCGGCGCGTTCTCACGATGACTCATCGCCGCGAGACCGAGCTCGCCATACGCGACACGTTCGAGCGCGACGTAATCCGGATGCTTGTCGATATGCTGCAACGCTTCGCCCCGCCGCGTGCGCTGACGCAATTCCGGCGGATGATGATCGGCATTGGTCGCCCATGCGTCGAGTTCATCGGATGCGCGCTGACCGAGATCGACGAGTTGTTCTTCGATGCCGCGATACGCCGTCTCGCCGAGATAACTCTTCAGCAGCGCGCCGAACGACGCATCCTTGTTGAAGAAGTTGATGCCGCGGCTGTCGGGAATGTTGGACGTGCGCGCATCGGGACGGATGTCTTGCATGAACTTGTCTCCTGGCTTTTGTGTGGCGCAACCCGCGCTGCGCCATCCTTGAAACCAGACTACGTTCGCTTTCGATAACCGTCCAATACAATTGCTGGCACGTACGATAAGATCCGTTTATCGTTGCGCCGGAGAGAGCCGATGGAACTGAAGCAGCTTCGCTATTTCGTCGCGGTCGCGGAGGAACTGCATTTCGGGCGCGCAGCGCGCCGGCTTTTCATTTCGCAGCCGGCATTGAGCTTCGATATCCGTCGTTTCGAAGAACACCTCGGCGTGAAGCTTCTGGAGCGCAGCAACAAGTCCGTGGCGCTGACCAATGCGGGCCACGTATTGCTCGGTGAAGCGCAGCGCCTCTTGCAGCAGGCCGAGGAAGTCGCGCAAGTGACGACGCGTTCGGCGCACGGACTCGCGGGGCGTCTGCGCATCGGCTTCGTCAATTCGATGCTGTATCGCGGCTTGCCCGAAGCCGTGCAGCGCTTCGAAGCGGATCATCCTTCCGTCGAAATCGTGTTGAAGGAGATGAACACGGCGGAACAGGCGCGCGCGTTGCAGCAATTGAATATCGATCTCGGTTTCGCGCATTGGGGACATTTTCCGGCGGAGGTCGAAAGCCATCTATGGTCGTCGGAGGCGTTTCTGTGTTGCCTGCCGGTCGATCATCGGCTCGCGAAACGAAGACGAATCGAGCTGAGCCAGTTATCGCGCGATCCGTTCATTCTCTTTCCGCGCGCCGTCTCTCCGCACTATCACGATCAGATCATCGCGACGTGTGTCGATGCGGGCTTCAGTCCCACCATTCGTCACGAAGCGCGCTTGTGGCAGACCGTCGTGACGATGGTCGAGTTCGGCATGGGCGTCGCGCTCGTGCCACAGGCGCTGGCGAAGACGCAATCGCAACGCGCCGTCTTCAGGCCGCTCACGCGCAATCCGTTTCCTTCGCAAATCCTGCGATTGACGCGCGCCGAAAGTCATTCGGATGTCACGCGGAGCTTCGTGGCGTT
Organism: Caballeronia jiangsuensis; assembly: GCA_000648925.1. Lineage (GTDB taxonomy): Bacteria > Pseudomonadota > Gammaproteobacteria > Burkholderiales > Burkholderiaceae > Caballeronia > Caballeronia jiangsuensis. The sequence continues at coordinate 18,802 of JFHF01000009.1, read as the reverse complement.
TTTGTGGAAGTCGTAGCGGCTTCACGTTCGTTGCACGCCCTTTCGCCCATAGAAACGGTTACGTTCAAAGACACAAAACGTAGAAGGGACTATTCGAAATCTCACTACAGGCAAGATGTTTTTTCTGATGTCCGGTTTACTTCCACATCAGAACAAAGTAATCTTGCCTCGCTGAGTTGATACCGGCAGCGCATGTCCCGCGTAGAAAGTACTTCGCGTCATCGTCAGCAATTTTGACGTCCCCGACATGCAGTCGTAGCACATGTTACCGATGCCAAGCGCTCGAATCGAGCCTGTCATCTTCGAGCACGCCAGATTTCTGGCGTCGGTCCCGCTATCCGATCTCTGCACTGCCCCTGAATGTTCTGGCGCACCGTCTGCGCCCGATGCAGCAAACTACATCAGGCAGTCGTTCGGGTTACTAACGATACTTACCAATCGCTTCCGATGCGCAACGCACGCGATCGCTGTGCGCATCCCGGTTGGTCAATCTCATCGATATGAACAGTTCTGCCCTTCCCTTTTTTTCCCAATCCATCGCAGCGGCGGTCGTCGCAAGCGTGATGCTCGCCGCTTGCGGCGGCAGCGACAGCCCCGCCGACACCGCCTCGACCGGCAAGAGCGCCGCATCGCCGAAGTCCACCGCGAAAGCCGCCAGCGGCAGCGGCTCGATCTTCTACGGCGCGAACGGCCATAACAGCAATGGCGGCGCATACGACTTCACGAGCGTGCAGACGCAGCTCTCGCAGTTGCAGGATCTCGGCGCGACGATCTATCGCAATGACGTCTACAGCCAGACATCGGCGAACATGGTCGCCGGCGTCGCGAAGACGATGGAGGAAGGCGGCGTGACGGTGTATCCCGTGATGCTCATGAACCTCAACTACGACAGCGAGGACGACGCCTACAACGCGGGCTTCAAACTCGGTCAGCAAACCGCGAACAGCTATCACTACAAGTACTACGAGGTCGGCAACGAGCTGGAGGCGAAGGCGCTCATCGGCAATGTCGATGGCACTGTCTGGTATCAGTACAACAACTGGTCTTACACGCTTGCGCGCGGCGCGATCCGCGGCCTGATTGCCGGCGTGAAGTCCGTCGATGGCTCGGCGAAGATCGTGCTGGGCGGCACATGGATGCACACCGCGTTCTTCCAGATGCTCGCGGACGGCTCGCAACCGGATGGCACCTGGGGTCATCCGGCCGTGAGCTGGGACGTCACGTCGTGGCACTGGTATTCGAACGAAGGCGACATCACGCATGCATGCGGCGGCACGGGATGCCATGACGTGCTCCAGATGCTCCACGACATGGGCAAGCCGATCTGGATCAACGAGTTCGGCGTGCGCCCGGACTTCGGTTCATACGATCAGATCGCGACATACATGACCGGCAATCTGATGATGGCGCAATTCGCGAGCGTCGCGTCGAAGTACAACATCCAGTCGATTCAGGCCTTCCAGCTCTATGACGACGGCGAAGGCGCCTACGGCCTTCTCGAAGGCGACGGCGTCACGAAGAAGGCCGCGTACTGGGCGTACAAGGCCTTCGTGCAGAGCCACCCGATGTAAGTCGGCCGGCGGCAAGAAACGAAAAAGTTGCCGCCGAATTAATAGCTTGAAATAACCTGCACGATTGGCGCTTTGCTCCGCATATCGAATTGCGGCGCATAGCGGGAAGATCTCGATGCGTGATGTCCGCCGAGGACATCACGCCCATCTTCCTTCGACATTACGCCAAGTCATGCAAGCTCAACCTTCAGGCAACCTCCGTCTCCTCTCGATGCGTCGCGCGCTCGTCGCCGTATCGCTCATGGCGCCGATGCTTTCCGCATCCGCCGAAGATCTCCCCGACGTCTGCTCCGCGCTGAAGACCGTCGTCGATGCGCCCTCGTTCGATACGCTCGCCAAGGGTCGCCCGCTGATGCCGGCCGCTTCGCCCGGCCAGGGCGTATGCCGCGGCAGCGCGCATGTCTATGACTGCCGCTGGCGAGCGCATTGGGGCCCGGACGGCGTCGTGGGCGACCCCTTGCAGGAACTCGGCGCGGACATCGCCGCCTGCTTTCCCGACGTGCGTCACGACGTGAACACGGCCACGCGCCAGCACTTCGCGCTGCGCAACGTGACCAGCAAGCACGTGATCACGATGACCGCCACGATAGAAACGCCGAACACGATCCGGCTGCGCATCGTCCGCTGAGTTCCGATCGCGGACGACGGCGAGAGCATGTTCAGAACGCACGTTTCTCGCGCACTCCTTGCTGTCGGCGCGGGTGCGCTCTCCGGCTGCACGTGGACGCTGATCACCGCCGCCGATGCCGCGGGCTCGCTGGTGCAGGCGGGCTTCACGGTTGCGTCGAACTATTCTTCGCCGACTTCGGTGACGGGGCCGCCCGCCACGCTGCAATCCGTATGCATCGAATTGAATCAGAGCGTGGCGACGGGCGATTTCGTACCCGTGCTGCAAGTCGCATTGCGCCGGCGCGGCGTGAATTCGGTGGTCTACAACCCCGGCACGTCGCCGCCCGGTTGCGAGGCGATGCTCGTCTACGGCGCGACGACCAGTTGGGATCGGCGCGCGTTCACGAGCGAGCCGGTGTCGTATCTGTCGGCGATCGATCTGACGCTCGTGCGGCATGGGCAGATTCTCGTGACCGCGCGGTATGACACGAATGGTCTGAACATCGACCGTTTCGCGAGCGCGCGGCAGAAGGTGGATGCGCTGGTGGACCGGATGGTGGTCTCCCGCACACAGTAAGGCGCGCTTTCCTTACGGCATCTTTCCGATGCGATTTCGCGCGTCGAAGCAATGCTAATCTGCCCACGCTGTAGTTGTTGACCGATCCCTCTTGCGGCTCGCCATTTGTTTTCTGGCGAGCCGTCTTTTTTTGGTCCGACTACTTCGAATGGCCGAGCACTCACGCCGACTTCAGGAATGCTAGCATCGCCCTGAACGAAGATTCTTTTGCAAGTGGTCGGACCAGTGAGGCGCAGCATGCTCGAAGACAACCAGGAAGAGGCGTTACAGATCGCGGATGTCGTCGCCGGACGTATCGAAGCGCTGATCGTCGACGGCGTGCTGAAACCCGGTCAGGCGCTGCCTTCCGAGCGACGGCTGACCGCGAAGCTGGGCGCGTCGCGATCGGCGGTGCGGGAAGGATTGAAGGTGCTGCGCACGCGCGGCATCATCGAGACCTCGCACGGACGCGGCTCGTTCGTCGCCGCGCTGACGACGCAGCCCGCGCTCACACCGATGATGCATCTGCTCGGTTCGCAGCCGCGCACCCTGTACGACATTTTCGAAGTGCGCGAAATGCTCGAAGCCGAATCGGCGCGGCTGGCGGCGCTGCGCGGCACGCAGGCCGATTTCGCGCTCATCACCCGCCGCTACGAAGAGATGCTCGCCGCGAACGAGAGCGACGTGGGCGAATCGGCCCGCGCGCGGCTCGACTATAACTTCCATCTCTCGATCTGCGAGGCGTCGCACAATCCCGTGCTGGTGCACACGCTGAGTTCGCTCACGGATCTGCTGCTCAGTTCGGTGTTCGCATCGGTCAACAACCTCTACCATCGCGAGGCGCAAAAGCGCGTCATCGACAAACAGCACGCCCGTCTATACAAGGCCGTGCTCGGCAAACAGCCGGAGCAGGCGCGCAAGGCCGCAAGCGCGCATATCGCGACGACGACCGCCTGCATGCGGGAAATCGAGGCCGAAGAGCAGCGTCTGGTGCGCGCGACCTTGCGGCTCAAGGGCTGGACGTGATCCCGCGCCGCGCGTGCACGCACAAGCGTGCGAAAGACCGCGAGCCCTCGCCGCCATTGATTCACGCGGAAAAGCACATCTGGCACGCGAAAAAGAAGTGGTAGGACCAGTGGTTCGACATCTCGACAGTCTCTTACTGGCGCGGAACAATGCGCTGCAGCAAAGCCAGTAGCGGCACGAAGCCGCACGATTCAGGAGACTCTCACGATGAACCCAACCAGCCCGACAGCCACGACCGAGTTCGAAAGCGCGACGTATGCGAAAGTGACCTTGCGTCTGCTGCCCTTCCTTTTCATCTGCTACGTCGCGGCCTATCTGGATCGCGTCAACGTCGGATTCGCGAAGCTGCAGATGCTCAACGACCTGAAGTTCAGCGAGTCCGTGTACGGGCTGGGCGCGGGTATTTTCTTCATCGGCTATTTCCTGTTCGAGGTGCCGAGCAACATCCTGCTGCATCGCGTGGGCGCGCGCGTGTGGATCAGCCGCATCATGGTGACGTGGGCGCTGGTGTCGGCGGCGTCGCTCTTCGTGAAGACACCCGCGATGTTCTACACGCTGCGCTTTCTGCTCGGCGTCGCCGAGGCCGGGTTCTTTCCGGGCATCGTGCTGTATCTGACCTACTGGTATCCGGGAAAGCGGCGCGGCCGCATGAACGCGCTCTTCATGATCGGCATTCCGGTCGCGGGCGTGGTCGGCGGTCCGCTGTCGGGCTGGATCATGCAGGCGTTCAACGGCGTTCACGGCCTGTCGAACTGGCAATGGCTTTTCCTGCTCGAAGCGGTTCCGTCGCTCGTGCTCGGCATCCTCACCTTGTTCATGCTGCCGAACGGCATCCGCGCCGCGTCGTGGCTCAACGCGCAGGAGAAGCAGCTTCTCGAAGACAACATCGCACGCGATGAACCCGCCGGCGCGGATCATTCGCTGAAGAGCGTCGTGTCGAACGGCCGTGTGTGGCGGCTCGCCGCGATCTACTTCTGCTGCATGATGGGCCTCTACGGCGTGAGCTTCTATCTGCCGACGCTCATCAAGACGGCGGGCGTGAAGGACGCGCTCGACGTCGGCCTGTTCACCGCGATTCCCTACGCGGTCGCGATGGTGTCGATGATTCTCGTCGCGCGCTCTTCCGACCGGCGCAACGAACGCCGCTGGCATCTCGCGCTTGCGGGTATCGCGGCTGCGGCGGGCTTCTATGCAAGCACGCTTCACACGGGCAACCTCACGCTCGCGCTGGTCACGCTGTCGGTCGGCACGGCCGGCGTGCTGTCGATGATGCCGGTCTTCTGGACCTATCCGAGCAGCGTGCTGACCGGCACCGCCGCGGCAGCCGGCATCGCGATGATCAACTCGATCGGCAACCTCGCCGGCTTCGTGAGTCCGTCGATCATCGGCTGGATGAAGGATGTCACGCACAGCACGAATGCAGGTCTCGTCGTGGTCGCGGGTGCGCTCGTCGTCGGCGCGGTGCTGACGCTCACGCAGCGCGCGACGGCGGGATCATCGGCGGAGTCTTCGTCTTCGGAACCGCGCCGCGCGTGAGGCCATCATGTCCTTCACCGCCCCTTCCACCCGGTCGTTCGGCGCTTCGCGCACGAGCCTGCTCGCATCGCTCGGCGATATCGTCGGCACGCACAACGTGCTCACCGGCGACGGCGAAACGCGCCGCTATCGCACCGGCTATCGCTTCGGCAGCGGCCGCGTGCTGGCGGTCGTGCGGCCCGGCACGCTCGTCGAGCAATGGCGCGTGCTTGCCTCATGCATCGCCGCGCGCGCGATCGTCATCACGCAGGCGTCGAACACGGGTCTGACGGGCGGCTCGACACCCGATGGCGATAGCTACGATCGCGACATCGTCATCGTCAGCACGACGCGCATCAAACGCGTGCATCTGCTCAAGGGCGGAACTCAGGTGGTCTGCATCGGCGGCACGACGCTCGATCAACTCGAACGCGCGCTTAAGCCGCTCGGACGCGAGCCGCATTCGGTGATCGGGTCGTCGTGCATCGGCGCATCGGTGCTGGGCGGCATCAGCAACAACTCGGGCGGCTCGCTCGTGCATCGCGGGCCGGCTTATACGGAGATGGCGGTGTTCGCCGCCGTCGATGCATCGGGCGTGCTGCGCCTCGTGAATCATCTGGGCATCGAACTCGGCAGCACGCCCGACGAGATTCTCGCGCGCATTGAAAACGGCACGTTCACCGATGCCGATGTTCGCGAAGGCGCGGCCGCCTCGGATCACGAATACGCGACACATGTCCGCGATATCGACGCTGCCACGCCCGCGCGCTTCAACGCCGATCCGCGGCGTCTGTTCGAAGCATCCGGCTCGGCGGGCAAGGTGATGACGTTCGCGGTGCGTCTCGACACGTTCGCCGCCGAGCGAGGCGCGAAGGTGTTCTATATCGGCACGAACGACACGAACGTGCTGACCGACATTCGACGCCACGCGCTCGCGAACTTCACGCATCTGCCGATCGCGGGCGAGTATCTGCATCGCGATGCGTTCGATGTCGCGAAGCAATACGGCAAGGACCTTTTCGTCATCATCGACAAGTTCGGCACGGATCGATTGCCCCTGTTCTTCAATCTGAAGACGCGTTGCGATGCGTGGTTCGAGCGCCTCGGCTTCATGCCGAAGCACATGAGCGATCGCGTGCTGCAATGGTTGAGCGAACGTCTGCCGGATCATCTGCCCGCGCGTCTGACGAGGTATCGCGAACAGTACGAGCATCATCTGATGCTGAAGGTGCCGGCGGCGGGCATCGAGGAAGCACGCGCGTTTCTGGCGCAACGATTCGCGGACGGCGGCGGCGCGTTTTTCGAATGCACCGATGAAGAAGGCCGCAAGGCCTTTCTGCATCGCTTCGCGGCGGCGAGCGCGGCGGTGCGCTATCGCGCGGTGCATCATCGCGAGGTCGAGGATATCGTCGCGCTCGATATCGCGTTACGGCGCAACGACCGCGACTGGTTCGAGCGACTGCCGGAAAAGATCGAGCGTCCGATCGTTTTGAAGCTGTATTACGGGCACTTTCTGTGTCACGTGTTCCATCAGGACTACATCGTCGCCAAGGGCAACGACTGCATGACGCTGGAACACGAGATGCTCGAACTGCTCGATGAACGCGGCGCCGAGTATCCCGCCGAGCACAACGTGGGGCATCTCTACGAGGCGAAGCCGCAGCTTGCCGACTTCTACAAGCAACTCGATCCGTGCAATTGCTTCAATCCGGGGATCGGGAAGACATCGAAATTCGCGGCGTATCGGGAACGTGCGGCGGAAGCCTGAACGCGTTGTCTACGCGATCAACTTCGCTCGCAGCATCGCCACATCCGCACTGGTCATCGACAAGCCCTGCGCGAGATAGCGGCTCAACGTCCCGTATTCGCGATGCATCTCGTCGAACGCCGCTTCGATCGTCGCGCCTTGCGCCTGATACAGCGGCGCGACGGTCTGCGTATCGGTTCCGAGCCGCGTCGCATGCGCGGTCATGCGCGCATCGATCTGCGTCTGCGCAACCGTGTTCGTCAGCAGATAGTCCTGGATGATCACGTCGAGCGGCACATCGGCGATGGAGAGCAGGAGCGCCGCCGCCCAGCCGGTGCGATCCTTGCCCGCCGTGCCGTGAATCACCTGCGTGCCCGACACGCGCGCGAGTCGCGTCAGCAGCAGGCCGAACTGCAAACGCGCGACCGGGTCCGTGACGAGTTGCCGCTGGCGCTCGACGATCCATGCGCTCGCGGCCGCGGCGTCGGCCGGTGCCGCGGCGGCGACGTCGATCGGCGCGATCTCGTGCGTCTCACGCACCGCGCCCGACGGCACGCGATCCGGCGCAAGCGACGCCTCGCCCACCACGCGAAGATCATGCACCGCGCTCAGCGACAAACGCGCGAGCGCGGCCGCGTCGGCATCGTCGGGCGTGAGCGCGCCCGAGCGATAGAACACGCCGCGCCGCAAGCGCGCGCCATCGACGGTCGGATAGCCTTCGCCCATACCCGCCGCAACATCTCGGAAGTTTTCGACGGTGGATAGCTTCGGCGTTTCGGTGACGCTCTGATCGTCGCCCGCGCCGCCGCATGCCGACAGCAGCGCGCTCGCGCCGAACGTGCTCGAAAGCAGCGCCACGCGTGCGCCGCCTCTGATGAAAGCACGACGCGACAAAGGCATCGAACGCATGGACGAAACGGGCTTCATGTTTCTTCGCAGGGAATGACGATGCGCACGATTAACCCGCCGCCTTCGGCATTGCCGATTTCGCAGCGGCCGCGCTCTTCGCGCGCAAGACGTTCGACGATGGTGAGCCCGAGCCCGCAATGGCCGTTGCCGCTGCGCGCGGGGTCGAGCCGCACGAAGGGCCGCAACACGTCGTCGAGACGCTCATCGGGAATGCCGGGTCCGTGGTCGCGCACTTCGATCAGCCAGTCATCGCCCTGACGCGCCGTGCGGATCTCCACGGGCGGCTCGCCGTGCTCGAGCGCGTTGTCGACGAGATTCGTCATCAAACGATCGATGAAAGTCCGCGGCAGTCTGAACGTATCGCCCGCTACGAGCGACAGCGCGAACAAAGGCTCGTCGCCATCTTCGGGCGATGCGAACTGCTCCGCGATGAACGCATCGACGCCGGTCTTCGTGTTATCCGAAGACGAGCGCCCCGCGAATTCGAGAAACTGCTGCACGATGCGCGTCATCGAATCGATATCGCGCAGGAAATGGGCGCGCTCGCGCTCGTCCTTAGCAAGCACGCTCGCGCGCAGCGACAATCGCGTGAGCGGCGCCTTCAGATCGTGCGCGATGCCGGCGAGCATCACGGCGCGATCGTCGTCGGCGTCGGTGAGCTTCTTCATCATCTGATTGAACGCGCCGATCAGTTCGCGCAATTCGCGCGGACCGTTTTCCTCGACGGGCACCGGTCGCTCGCCGCCGCCGAAGCGGCGCGCCGCCTGCGCGACGCGTGCGAGCGGACGCTGCAATTGCCATGTCGCGATGAGCGAGAGCACGAGCGCGCCCGCGAGCAGCACGATGCCCTCGGTGATGAACGGCGCGGGCGGCGGCAGATCGATCGGCGCGACGATCCACACGTTGCTCTGCGGATAACGCACCCAGAGCCGCGACTTGTTGTGGCCGTCGATATCGATGGCGATCTGCGAGCCTTCCGGCAAGCGGTCGGCGAGCTGGCGCGCGAGATGTGCATGGCGCGTCTTCGCGGGATCGCGCAGCGTGAGCGGCTCGGGCATGTTCCACACCGGCACGATATGCACGCGCGTCTCGCGCATGAGCCGCCCGCCGAGCGCGACATCGTTATGCGCCGCTTCGAGCACGATGAGCAACGCGCGCGCGTAGCCATCGGCTTCCTTGTGCGGCCCTTGCACGTGGAGAATCGCGAACCATCCGCCCTGCAGCGCGAGCAGCACGCAGATCGACACGATCGCCATGCGGCCGAACAGCGTGTCGATGAAACCGCGCGGCCTGCGCGCGGACTGCCAGAAACCGGAACGCATCGTGGTTACGCCCCGGTCCAGTCGAAAGCCGGAGCGTTCGTGTCGGGAACGAAGACGTAGCCCTGCCCGCGCACGGTCTGCACATGACGTGGATGCGACGGATCGTCCTCGATGAGGCGGCGCAAACGCCAGATCGGCACGTCGAGGCCGCGATCGCGGAAAGGCAGATCGTCGCGATGGACGAGATCGTGAATCAGCACGCGCGACAGCACCTTGTACGGGTGCTTGATGAACACCTTGAGCAGCGCGAACTCGCTGTCGCGCAGCGCGATGCGTTCGCCGCCGCTCGACAGCGAGCGCGTCACGAAGTCCACTTCGAAGCGCCCGAAGCGTTCGCGCGGCGCGGGCTCGGGACGGCTCGGTGCGCTCGCGCGGCGTCTGAGCACCGCCTCGATGCGCGCGAGCAGTTCACGCGGATCGAACGGCTTGGCGAGGTAGTCGTCCGCGCCCGACTGCAGTCCGGCGATCTTTTGCGGCACGCTATCGCAACCGGTCACGAAGATCACCGGAATGTCCTCGCCCGCCGCGCGCAGATCGCGCAGCGCGCGCAGGCCGTCGATGTCCGGCATCATGATGTCGAGCACGACGATGGACGGACGTTCGAGTTCCAGCCGCCGGCGCAGCCCGCCGCCGTCGTGCAGCACGGAAACGTCGATGCCCTGCGTGTTGAAGAAGCGGCGCAGCAGGTCGCGCACCGCGGGATCGTCGTCGACGATGAGAACCGATGTAGACATCTCAAAATTTTATTCGGCCTTAATCCGTAATCGCGCGTCGTGCGTGTGGCGCGACATTACGGATGTTTACGGAAGCCATCCCGGACGCGATGAACGCGCGGAGCACGTGCGTGCTAATTCCCGTGGACCCGCGCACGCCGGAGACCGGGCCGCGCAACGCCGTTGAAACACGCCGTAACGGAAAGAAATGGAAAGTTCGCGGCCATCGCGACGGCGCCGGTCTAGCGCTTAGAATCCGCGAATGACACCACATGTACTGATGGTCGACGACGACCCCGTCGTGCGCGATCACGTTCGCGACTATCTGCGGCAGCACGGCTTCGATGTCTCCGTACTCAGCGACGGCACGGACCTCAAGCGCCGCGTGCAGGCCGAGCGTCCCTCGATGATCGTGCTCGACGTGATGATGCCCGGCAAGGACGGCATCAGCGCGCTGCGCGAATTGCGCAATGCGCGCGACGATATCCCTGTGATCCTGCTGACCGCGCGTTCGGACGTGCTCGATCGCGTCATCGGGCTGGAACTCGGCGCGGACGATTACCTCGGCAAACCCTTCGATCCGCGCGAGTTGCTCGCACGCATCCGCTCGATCCTGAGGCGCTTCGAGAGCGCTCCGCCGATCACGGCCAGCGCGCCGGAGATTCGGCCGTCTTATCGTTTCGGCCCCTTCGAAATGGACTTCGGCGCGCGCGAGTTGCGCCGCGACGGCGAGCGCATCACGCTGCGCTCGGGCGAGTTTGCGCTGCTCAAGACGCTCGTCAAGAACGCGATGATCGTGCTCACGCGCACGGAGCTGAACGAAAAGATGCGCGGGAATGGGGCGCATCGCGATCGCAGTCTCGATGTGGCGATATGGCGGCTGCGGCGGCTGCTTGAAGTCGATCCGTCGGAGCCGCGCTATGTGCAGACGGTTTGGGGGCAGGGGTATATTTTTGTGCCGCATGGAGATCCGACTGCGGCGGGACGGATTGCGGCGGATATGGGTGTGTAGGACGTCAGAAGGTCAACACACTCATAAAAAGCCGCTGCAACCACCCCATCGTCGTCGAATCGGCGAGCATCCCCACGCCCGCCTGTTCGATACGCGCATTGGCCACCTTGTTCGACGCCACATAATTCCCCGCCTCGATATCCTTCGGATTGACGATGCCCGAGAATCGCAGACGGTCCTGATTGCCGCTCATCGCGATGATCTTGTCGCCCGCGACCACGAGATTGCCGCCCGGCAAGGTGCCGATGACCGATACCGCCAGCGTGCCGCTCATCGCGGAAAGGTTGCTGGTGCTGCCATTGCCCTTGAACGACGTATCCGCCGAGCCGACGTTGAAGAGCCGCGCGAGCCGCGCCGCCGCTCCGCTCGACTTGTCGGCGGCCTCGGCGCTGATGCTGCTCGCGCGGCTCGCGCTGGCATCCGCGGAATTGCTGCCCTGATACGACTCCGCGAGCCGGATCGTCAGCACGTCGCCGACCTTCTGCGCGCGCGAGGTCTCATACAGCGAGACCGAACTGCCCGCCTGATAGATCGCGCCCAAGGTGTTGACATTGACCGGCTGCGCGACGGCCGGCGCATAAGTCGGCATCTCGACGATCGAGCGCGACCCGGACGACGAGCACGCGGCGAGCGCGAGCACGAACGCCGCGCATGGCAATGACGCCAGTTTCATGAACAATCCTCTCCTTCGATTCAGGGCGCGTCGTGCACCGCGGCAAGACGCCATCTGTCGGTCGTATCGCGCAGCCACGCCTCGTATGCCTTCAGCCGATAGATCACGCGCGCCGACGCCGACGCTCCGTTCGCTTCCAGCGTGATCGAGCTCGCCGCGTTCTCCCATGTCCGCGTCTGATAGCCATTCGCGCGCTCGACGCGGCTCGTGCCGAATTTCGACGACAGCGCCTGCGCGAAATCATCGGCGACACGCGCGTCGATCACGAACGACATGCGATAGAGCCGCGGCGACGCATCGCCCGGCATCGCCATGAAGCGCAGCACGTGATCGCGCGCGGGCGCGCCATCGACGACCGCCAGCGATTCGCTCCATCCGTTTTGCGTGCGATGCGCCCACTTGCACGCGATCGACAGGCTGTGCGCGTCGCGCAGCACCATGCCGAGCGAAGCCGCTTCGAGATCCGTGTCGCACACGGCGACGCTGCCGGGCGGCGTCGCGCGCGCGGGCTCCTCGTGGCGAAACGCATCGAGCGAGATGCCGAGCCGCAGGCCGCGGAAGTCGAAAGGCTTTTGCGCCGCCGCGAACGCAGGCATCGCCATGCAAACGAGAAAGGCACAACCAAGGAACGTTCGCTTCATGTCAGTCGATGGCGGTGGCGCAGGCATCGAAGGGCGTGGACGCCGCATGACCGACGACCGGCACGATCTTCAGCGCGGCCGATGTCACGCGGCACGGCAACGCGGCGAGCGCGCAGCCATCGAGCACGATCGGGCACGCCGCGAGCGCGACGCACGCCAGTACGAGACGAAAAGATGTCGCCATGATTCACGCGGTCGTATCGACGTGATTGCCCAGATGCGCCGGATTGCTCGGCATCGTCTTCGCGTTCGGCGCGCCGGTTTCCACCGTCGGGGTGTCGGTGCCGCGCTTGATGGGCAGCGTGTGCGACGACGCTTGTGTTGTGTGTTGGGTGCTCGGGCTGGTGACGTTCATGCTGCGCGCTCCTTGAAGGCGGAAGACCGTTGCGGATTGCAACGCGGCAATCTTCCGTGAGCGCGCGATAGGGCGATCGCACGAGAAAAACACGCTTTTCGCGAGAGCTTACGAGCCGTTACGCCGCTGTTACCAGTTATTGCTGCAACGCGGCGAAGACGGCGAGATGGTATGACTGTTAAGCGCAAAAAGCGGGTTAACGTGAATTAAAAGTAGGCGAATAGCTTCATATAGTCAATCTATCTCGGCGCCGTTGCATCGACAGTTGAAAACCCAAATACCGGAATGGCGAAGAGATAAATAGAACAACGAATTAAAAGGTTATTCCAGAATCATTCGAACAAGATCGATAAATAGCCAACGGATGGAGGAACCACTGACATGAAACGCCGCACCGTGTTAGTCGCGATGGCCGCCGCGCCCTTGAGCGCAATGCTCCCGCTTCCCGCCTTCGCGCAGAAACCCATCGTGCTCGGCTTCGCGCAGGTCGGCGCCGAAAGCGAATGGCGCACCGCGAATACCGAGTCGATCAAGTCGAGCGCGAAGGAAGCCGGCATCGACCTGAAATTCTCCGACGCCCAGCAGAAGCAGGAAAACCAGATCAAGGCGATCCGCTCGTATATCGCGCAAAAGGTCGATGTGATCGCGTTCTCGCCGGTCGTCGAAACCGGCTGGGAAACCGTGCTCGTCGAAGCAAAGAACGCGAAGATTCCCGTCGTGCTCACCGACCGCGCGATCAGCAGCAAGGACGACACGCTCTATGTGACGTTCATCGGCTCCGACTTCACCGAGGAAGGCCGCAAGGCGGGCCGCTGGCTCGTCGAGAAGGAAAAAGGCAACGCGGGGCCGATCAATATCGTGGAATTGCAGGGGACGGTGGGTTCCGCGCCCGCGATCGATCGCAAGAAGGGCTTCGAGGAAATCATCAAGTCCGATCCGAAGTTCAAGATCATCCGCTCGCAGACCGGCGACTTCACGCGCGCGAAGGGCAAGGAAGTGATGGAAGCGTTCCTCAAGGCCGAGGGCAAGAAGATCAACGTGCTCTACGCGCACAACGACGACATGGCGATCGGCGCGATCCAGGCTATCGAGGAAGCGGGCATGAAGCCGGGCAAGGACATCATCATCATTTCCGTCGATGGCGTGAAGGGCGCGTTCGAAGCGATGATGGCGGGCAAGCTCAATGTATCGGTCGAATGCAGTCCGCTGCTCGGGCCGCAACTGATGTCGGTCGTGAAGGACATCAAGGCGGGCAAGTCCGTGCCCAAGCGCATCGTGACGCAGGAAAGCATCTTCCCGATGGAGGTCGCGGCGAAGGAATTCCCCAATCGCAAATACTGATCTCCGATGACATCACCCGTACTGGAGTTGCGAGGCATCGACAAGCGCTTCGCCGGCGTGCATGCGTTGCAGGATGTGAACCTCGTCCTTCATCCGGGCGAGGTTCACGCGCTGATGGGACAGAACGGCGCGGGCAAGTCGACGCTCATCAAGGTGCTCACCGGCGTCGTGAGTCTCGACGCCGGCGAAATCCTGCTCGACGGCCGCGCGATTCGCCCGGAGTCGCCGCTCGACGCGCAGAAGCTCGGCATCAGCACGGTCTATCAGGAAGTGAATCTCTGCCCCAATCTCTCGGTGGCGGAGAACATCTTCGCGGGCTACTTTCCGCGACGCGGCGCGCTTGCCGGCTATCGCATCGACTGGGACGCGACGAACCGGCAGGCGCGTGAGCTGCTCGCGCGCATCGGCCTCGATATCGACGTGACGCGCGTGCTGACGAGTTATTCGGTCGCCGTGCAGCAGATGGTCGCGATTGCGCGGGCGTTGAAGCTGTCGTCGAAAGTGCTGATCCTCGACGAGCCGACCTCCAGTCTCGACGACGACGAAGTGCGCCGCCTCTTCGACGTGCTGCGCCGCCTGCGCGAACAGGGTCTCGCCATTCTGTTCGTCACGCACTTTCTGAATCAGGTCTACGCGATCTCCGACCGCATCACGGTGCTGCGCAACAGCCGGCGCGTCGGTGAATGGCGCGCGAGCGAGCTGGGCACGCAGGCGCTCATCGCGGCGATGCTCGGGCGCGAGCTCGCCGCCGCGCAGGCGCGTCAGGCGCCGCCCGAAGAGTCCGAGGCAGGCGTCGCGGATAACGCCGTGCTCGACGCCATCCGGCTCGGCCAGAAAGGACAATTGCAACCGCTCGATCTGCGCGTGCGCGCGGGCGAAGTGGTCGGCATCGCGGGGCTGCTCGGGTCCGGGCGCACCGAACTTGCGAAGCTGCTCTTCGGTCTGGAGAAGCCCGACGAAGGCGAACTGCGCATGGATGGCGTACCGGTGTCGTTCGCGACGCCCGCGCAGGCGATCCGTCACGGCATCGCGTTCTGTCCGGAGGAGCGCAAGGCGGATGGCATCGTCGCGGAGCTGTCGTTGCGCGAGAACATCGCGCTCGCGTTGCAGGCGCGCATGGGCGCGCGACGCTGCCTCACGCGCGCCGAACAGAACGCGCTCGCCGAACGCTTCGTGCGTGCGCTCGGCATCAAGGCCGCGACGCTCGACATGCCGATCGGCCTGCTCTCCGGCGGCAATCAGCAAAAGGCGCTCATCGCCCGATGGCTCGCGACCGAGCCGCGCCTCCTGATACTCGACGAGCCCACGCGCGGCATCGACGTCGCGGCGAAGCAGGAAATCATGGACGAGATAATGCGCCTCGCATCGACAGGCATGGCGGTGCTCTTCATCTCGTCGGAGATCTCGGAGATCGTGCGCATCGCGAACCGCATCGTCGTGTTGCGCGACCGTCGCAAGGTCGGCGAGCTTCCGGCGGGAACGAGCGAGGACACCGTCTGCGAAATGATCGGAGCCGAACATGGATGACACCGTGCGGCGTGGAATGCTTCGCTCGGCGATGGAACATCGGCTCGGCTGGCCGATCGTCACGCTCGCGCTGTTGCTCGCGTTGAACGCGGCGTTCAATCCGGGCTTCCTGCATGTCGAATGGCGCGATCATCACCTCTACGGCAGCCTCGTCGATATTCTCAATCGCGCTGCGCCGCTCGCGGTCGTCGCGCTCGGCATGACCATCGTGATCGCGACGCGCGGCATCGATATCTCCGTGGGCGCGGTCGTCGCCATCGCGGGCGCGGTCGCCGCATGGGCGATCGGCGGGTCGGTCGCGGGCACCGTCACGCGCTTTCCGCTGCCCGTCGTGATCGTGCTCGCGCTCGGCGTCGCGTTGCTGTGCGGGCTGTGGAACGGCGTGCTCGTCGCGCGTGCGGGCATGCAGCCGATCATCGCGACGCTCATTCTGATGGTCGCCGGACGCGGCATCGCGCAGCTCATCACGAGCGGCCAGATCATCACGATCTACTACTCGCCCTATTTCTTCTTCGGCGGCGGTTACATGCTCGGCGTGCCGGTGTCGATCCTGATCGTCGCGCTCGTGTTCGTGCTGCTCTATCTCGCGATCACACGCACCGCGCTCGGGCTGTTCCTTCAGGCGATCGGCATCAATCCGACCGCCGCGCGCGTGGCGGGCGTGCAGGCGCGCAGGCTCACGCTCGGCGCGTATGCGTTCAGCGGCTTGTGCGCGGGCGTCGCGGGCATACTGATCAGCTCGAACGTGAAAAGCGCCGACGGCAACAACGCGGGCCTGCTGCTCGAACTCGACGCGATCCTCGCCGTCACGCTCGGCGGCACCGCGCTGACCGGCGGGCGCTTCACGCTCGCGGGCAGCGTGATCGGCGCGCTCATCATCCAGACGCTCACGTATCTGATCTATTCGCTCGGCGTGCCGCCGGAGGTGAATCTCGTCGTGAAGGCGATCGTGGTGTTCGTGGTGATGATGCTGCAGTCGGGCGAGTTCCGCGCGACGGTCGCGAAGTTTGCGCGCCGCCCCGCTCTTTCCGACCGCGAGGTGCGCCGATGAATTCGGGCCTGCCCACGCTCACGCAGCATCGCAAGGGCGATACGCCGCCGCGCAAGACCTCGCGCAGCCGCTACCTGCCGCTCGCCGCGACGATATCGCTGTTCATCGCCGTATCGGTGCTCGGCTCGGTGATGTACACCGGCTTCTTCTCGCCGCAGGTCTTTCTCAATCTGCTGATCGACAATGCGTTTCTGATCGTCGTCGCGGTGGGCGAGACCTTCGTGATTCTGTCGGGCGGCATCGATCTGTCGGTGGGATCGGTGATCGCGCTCACGACGATGGTCTCCGCCGCGCTCGTCGAAAAGGCGGGCTGGCATCCGCTCGTGGTGATTCCGCTCGTGCTCGCGATGGGCACCGCGTTCGGCACGCTGATGGGCTGGCTGATCGCGCGTTTTCGGCTGCAGCCGTTCATCGTCACGCTCGCGGGAATGTTCCTCGCGCGCGGACTGTGCTATCTCATCAGCATCGATTCGATCAGCATCACGGACCCGTGGTACGCGGCCGTCTCGCAGCTTCGCATTCCCGTGATGAGCGGCGCGTCGCTATCGCTCGGCGCGGTGATCGCACTCGTCGTGCTTGCCGCCGCGGTTTTCGTCGCGCATTACACGCCATTCGGACGCACGATCTACGCGGTCGGCGGCAATCCGCATTCCGCGCTGCTGATGGGCTTGCCGGTGAATGCGGCGACCATCGGCGCTTATGCGCTGTCGGGGTTCTGCTCGGCGCTCGGCGGCGTGCTGTTCACGTTCTACATGCTCTCGGGTTACGGCCTGCACGCGATGGGCCTCGAACTCGACGCGATCGCTTCGGTCGTCATCGGCGGGACGTTGCTGACGGGCGGTGTCGGCTATGTGATCGGCACGCTGTTCGGCGTGCTGTTGCTCGGCATCATCCAGACGCTTATTTCCTTCGACGGTTCGCTCAGTTCGTGGTGGACGAAGATCGCGGTCGGCGCGCTGCTGCTCGTGTTCTGTCTGTCGCAGCGGGCGTTCGGTGAGCGCGGCGCGGCGAAGCGCTGACGACGATATGGACTATCGCCATCCACAGCCCCGCAAGAGCATGCACGCGCGCATCGTGCAGGAGCTCGGCATCGAGATCGTGAGCGGCAAGCTCAAGCCGGGCGATCGTCTGCCCGCCGAGGCGAAGCTGTGCGAAGCGTATGGCGTGAGCCGGCCCGTGCTGCGCGAAGCGACGCGCGTGCTGGTCGCGAAAGGTCTCGTGCTGTCGAAGCCGCGTCTGGGCAGTGTCGTGCGTCCGCGCGATGAATGGCACACGCTCGATCCCGATGTGCTTTTCTGGACGATCAACAGCGTGCACGAAGGCGAATTCTTTCAGTCGCTGCTCGTGGTGCGCAGGATCGTCGAGCCTGCGGCCGCTGCGCTCGCCGCGTCGAACGCGACGGAGGAGGATGTCGCGCTTATCCGTGATGCGTTCGAGCGCATGTCGCATGCGGCCACGCCGGAGGCTTTGCTCGCGCCCGATCTCGAGTTTCATCGCGCGATCATGACCGCGACGCATAACGATATGCTGATGTACATCGGTCATATGCTGACGCTGGCGCTGTCGGAGTCGATCAAGCTGACGAGCCGTCATCCCGATACGCATGCGCTTTCATTGCCTCGGCACAAGGCGATTCTCACTGCTATCGCGAATCGTGATCCGCTCGGGGCGCGGCATGCGAGTCTCGTGCAACTCGACAATGCACTGGCTGATGCGCAAAGTGTGTTGTCGGCGGTTTATCAGGAATAGTGTTTTTGCTTAGGTTTTTGGGGTTTTTTTTTCGCCGGATCCCGTATTCGTGTTGGTTTATTAGCACTGCCCCTGTGCGGGGCGGCAGTCACTTTCTTTGCTGCTGCAAAGAAAGTAACCAAAGAAACAGCTATCCCCAGCCTAAGCACTTCACACCGGCCGCGGCACAGACGATTGGTCTAATGGCCCGGCAGTAGCGAGTGCCCCACAAGCAGATAACGGCTTGGACCGCGCACGGTCTGACTCATCGCACCACAGAACAAACTGGTTCAGCACCAAATAGCTCCGGCCCGCTTCGCGGCCGACCGGTCAATCGGGTTTGCGCACGCATCTTCGATGGTTTCCCTTGCATACCCAACGGCAGCGCGTAGCGCTGTGCCGAAGCCCTTTCGTGCTGAACCAGCGCCCTAAAACAACTAGCTTGTCAGACCGTGCGCGATCCAAGCCCGAGTGGGCCTTTGAGGGCGACACTTAGGCGAGTGCCG
>JFHF01000008.1 GCA_000648925.1 Caballeronia jiangsuensis | reverse complement strand
AGTCGAAGCGCCTGATCCACTTGTACCCGGTCTTCGCGCTGATGCCGTACTGGCGACATAAGGCGCGTCGATTGGCCCCTTCTCGGGTGGCGAATTCCACGAATTCAAGCCTCAGTTCCATGATGTCTTTGCTATCCCAGGTCATGATCTACTCCGGACGAACCATTCGTCCGAAGTGTTACCCATGTCCTGGAACAGGTGTTACCCATGTCTCCGGTCCATACACTGCTGCAAAGAAAGTAACCAAAGAAACAGCTTTCCCCAGCCTAAGCACTTCACACCGGCCGCGGCACAGACGATTGGCCTAATGGCCCGGCAGTAGCGAGTGCCTCCGCAAGCAGACAAAGACTTGGACCGCGCACGGTCTGACACATCGCACCACTCGCCTCGCTGGTTCAGCACCAAATAGCTCCGGCCCGCTTCGCGGCCGACCGGTTAATCGGGTCCGCGTGCGCTTCTTCCTCGACGGTTTCCCTCGCATACCCAACGGCAGCGCGCAGCGCTGTGCCGAAGCTATTTGGTGCTGAACCAGTCAGTGAAGCGGTGCGACGCGTCAGACCGTGCGCGAGCCAAGCCCGGTTGGGCCTTTGGGGGCGACACTTAGGCGAGTGCCATTGGCGGCTGGCAAGTGTGGCCAACGTGCGTGTGACCGCGGGAGGTGAGAAGCTGTTTCTTTGGTTACTTTCTTTGCAGCAGCAAAGAAAGTGACTGCCGCCCCGCACAGGGGCAGTGCTAATAGACCAAAAAGAAACCGGGATCCGGCGACGAAACCTTGACATCAACATCTAGTTTACTGGACACTACATCCACTATGCTAGATACAACGCCCGAAGAACCCCCCGCCAGCGGCGACATAAACCAGCGCATTGCCGATCGCATCCGCGAGCTGCGCGCCGCCCGCGCCTACACCCTCGATGCGCTAGCGGCCCGCTGCAACGTAAGCCGCTCGATGATTTCGATGATCGAACGCGGCGCCGCCAGCCCGACGGCGGTAGTACTCGACAAGCTCGCCGCCGGCCTAGGCGTATCCCTCGCCAGCCTCTTCGGCGGCGAACAGGAAGGCACACCAGCGGACCCACTCGCCCGCCGCAACAAGCAACTCAAATGGCGCGATCCCGAATCCGGCTACACGCGCCGAAACCTGTCGCCTCCGGGGTGGCCCTCCCCGTTCCAACTGGTCGAAGTGGATTTCCCACCCGGCGCGCGCGTCGCCTACGAACGGAGCGGACGCGAATCGACAATGCATCAGCAAGTCTGGGTGATGAGCGGACGCATCGACATCGTGATCGGCGACGAACTTCACGCGCTCCAGCAAGGCGACTGCCTCGCGATGCGGCTGGACCGCCCGCTGATCTTCAGCAACCCCGCTTCGAAAGCAGCGCGCTATATCCTCGCCATCGGCGACGCGCCCGCGACCTGATTCATCCTCAGCCTGAACGGATACCGAATGAACACCACCGCCCCGCACGACGACGTGCGCCTGATCGACTGCAACGAGGCCGATCACGCGCTCGCCATCCTCGAGATCCTGAACGAAGCCATCGTCAATTCGACCGCGCTGTACGACTACAAGCCGCGCCCCGTCGAAGCCATGGCGACATGGTTCGCGGCGAAACGCGCGGGCGGCTTCCCCGTCGTGGGCACATTCGATGCATCGGGCAAGCTGATGGGCTTCGCGAGCTGGGGCACGTTCCGCGCATTTCCCGCGTTCAAGTACACGGTGGAGCACAGCGTCTACGTGCATCGCGATTGCCGCGGACTCGGGCTCGGCGAGCGTCTGTTGCGCGAGCTGATTCATCGCGCGAGGCAAGCACAGGTTCATGTGCTCGTCGGTTGCGTGGACGCGTCCAATGAAGGGAGCATCCGCCTGCATACGCGCCTGGGCTTCACGCACTCCGGAACCGTCAGGGAAGCCGGTTTCAAGTTCGGCCGCTGGCTGGACGCGGCGTTCTATCAGCTCAATCTGGAGACGCCCGCGCAACCCGTGGACGGCTGAACGGACCAGCCAGCGTCACGAAACTACGCATAATTTGAAGTTATGGAAAACGGAAAATAAAGCGCGTTGACGGTGTTTTTGCGCGCTCCAATACTGCGCTCATTGCAAACGCACTTTGAGCGCCATGAACTCCGTAGACAGAAACTTCGCCCCTGCTCTCGATCTCGACGACCGCCTCGCCGATGCCATCACCTGGGAACACGGCGGCCGGCTCTGGCCGAGCGGCGAGCAGCAGACGCTGACATGTTGCCGCGTCATCGATGAAACGCACGACGTCAGGAGCTTCGAATTTCGCACGGAAGACGGATTGCCCGTGCGGTTCGAGCCGGGTCAGTTCATGACGATATCGGCGAACGTGCGGGGACAATCGGTCGAGCGCTGCTACACGATCTCATCCGCGCCGACGCGTCCGTTTCTGCTGTCCATCACGGTCAAGCGCGTTCCAGGCGGCACCGTGTCGAACTGGCTGCACGACAACATGAAGCCCGGGAGCACCTTACGCGCGTACGGTCCTTCCGGCGCCTTCACGCCGACGGCCGCGCCCGCGACGAAATCGCTGTACCTGTCCGCAGGCTCCGGCGTCACGCCGCTGATGTCGATGACGCGCGCCAGCATCGATCTCGGTCTGGACCGCGACATCGTCTTCATTCATAGCGCGCGCACGCCCGCCGATATCGTGTTCCGCGATGAACTCGCGCGGCTCGCGAAGCTTTCGCCACGACTGCGCGTGTATTTCGTGTGCGAGGGCATCGGCGACGAAGCGCACTGGAATGCTCCGACAGGCCGCCTCAGTCTTCAGTTGCTGTCGCAGTGGGCACCGGATTATCTGGAACGTGAAGTCTTCACGTGCGGCCCGGCCGGATACATGAGCGCGGTGCGCACGCTGCTTCTGGAAGGCGGTCACAACCCGGCGCGCTATCACCAGGAAAGCTTCGACATCGGCGCGGGCGTCGCGGCGGAGCCTGAAGCCGCGCCCGCTGCGTCGGACACGTTCACGGTCAGGCTCTCGCGCTCGTCGAAGTCGTTCACGATGAACGCATCGCAGACGGTGCTGTCGGCGGCGAAGAAGGCGGGCGTCGCCGTCGCGTCGTCGTGCAGTCAGGGCGTGTGCGGCACATGCAAGACCCGCGTGCTGGAAGGCACCGTCGACATGAAACACAACGGCGGCATCCGCGACAGGGAAGTCCAGAAGGGCTTTCGTCTGTTGTGCTGCAGCCGTCCGACTTCGGACCTCGTGCTGGAACTGTGAGGAGTCAGGCAGCGTGATCGAATCCGAAGACAAGGCGCAAACCCTGCGCGACGTGAGGACGTACCGTCTCGCGCGCGTGCTGGAGCAGTTGAAGCAGCATCGATGCCCCGCGATCCTGCTGTACGACCCCGTCAACATCCGTTACGCAACGGACACGTCGAACATGCAGATATGGACGGCGCGCAATCCGTCGCGCTACATCATGGTGTTCGCCGATGGCCGTATCGTCGCGTGGGAGTTCCATAGTTGCGAACATGTGTGGGACGCGCTGGACCTGAGCGTCGAACTGCGCAGCGCGGTGAGCTGGATCTACTTCAATGCGGGCCACGAAGCCGAAAGTCGCGCCGAACGCTGGGCGGACGAAATCATCGACGTGATCCGCGCCCACGCGCGCGGTGAATGCCGGCTCGCGGTCGATCGGCTCGATCCCATCGGCACTGCGCTTCTCGTGAAAGGCGGCCTCACGCTGCTCGACGGTCAGGCGATGATGGAAGACGCCCGCGCGATCAAGTCGGCGGGCGAACTCGTGCTGATCGGAGAATCGCTGCGTGCCTGCGAGAAGGGCATCGAGCGCATGCGACGCGAGCTGCGGCCCGGCATGACCGAGCAGGAGCTATGGGCGCATCTTCACTTCGAGAACATCCGTCACGGCGGCGAGTGGATCGAGACGCGGCTGCTCGCTTCCGGCGAGCGCACCAATCCGTGGATGCACGAATGCTCGTCGCGCGTACTGCAAAACGGCGAGCTGCTCGCGTTCGACACCGATATGGTCGGTCCGCACGGCTACTGCTCGGACATATCGCGCACGTGGATCGTGGGCGACGCGCGGCCATCGGACGAGCAGCGCAGGCTGTACGAACTCGCCTGGTCGCAAGTCCACTTCAACATGGATGTGTTGCGTCCCGGCATGACCTTTCGCGAATTCAGCGAGAAAGCGTGGAAGATTCCCGAGCGGTATCTGAAGAACCGGTATAGCTGCGTGGCGCATGGCATCGGCATGGTCGATGAATATCCGTCGATCGCGCATCGCATGGATTGGGACAGCGCAGGTTATGACGGCCGTTTCGAAACCGGCATGACGCTCTGCGTGGAAAGTTATATCGGCGCGGAAGGCGGCAGTCAGGGCGTCAAGCTGGAACAGCAAGTCGTGCTCACGCAGCACGGCTGTGTGCCGCTCACGACATGCAGCTTTGAAACGGACTGGTTGTGACGGAGAATCGAAGCACCTGGTTACGAGGGAGTCTCTTATGAATCGTCGTCCGGAGAATGTGACGGCTTTCATCGCCATCGCGGAAAAGCTGTTCCAGTCGGAGAGACTGCTGGAGGGCGGGCGTTCCGTCGCCGCGCGCGTGTTCGAGCGGCTGCAGACGCCATCCGACGACGGCGTGCGGCACCACACGCGCTATCCCGCGTGCGAGTGGCTCGACGCCACGCTTGCACCCTTCATCGACGACGACACCCCATTCGGCGCCGCCGCACGCGCGATCAAATCGCTCGAACCCGATCTCGGATGGTCGCGACGCTCATCGGGCGTGAATGGCAGCGACGGTTACATCGACGCGCACGTGCACGGCATGATCTGCGGGCCCGGTGGCGCGGAAAGCCGCTATGACGTGCAACTGGGCTTCTCGCTGATGTTGCCGCACACGCGCTATCCCGACCACATCCATCCGCCCGAGGAAGCCTACGTGCTCTTCACGCCCGGTGAATTCCGGCAGGACGGCGGCGAATGGATGAACCCGGGCATTGGCGGGGGCATTCATAACGTTCGCAACAATCCGCATGCGATGCGATCGGGTTCCGTGCCGTTTCTCGCGATCTGGTCGCTGCTGACGAAAGACGGCGACTAGGCGTCTCGACTCGGGCGACGTAACGCGCAACGAAGGCACGTCCGAATTAAGCCTCGCTGGCGATCCGCTTTAAGACCTATCGTATTTTCAGTCCACAGCATATCCACGAGCATGGCCCGGTGCGACGCAATGCGGCGCGCCGGGTTGTCCCTTCTACTGAACGGATCGTTGATATGTCGATAAAGCGGCAAATAGATAGCACTGCCTCGGATGAACCCTCATTCTCATGGGACCCGCGCCAAACACCGAAGACGGCAGGCTTATTCGATGCACGTCCGCCCGGCCTGTCGATGAATGCGAGGCCCATTTACGACGCGGACCTCAATTGCATCATCGGCTATCAGGAAGAACTCTCTGGCATATCGCGGCTCTATTCAATCGACGGGACAGTGACGCTGAGCGAGAAGCCTTTGGAAAGCCCGCTAATCGATCCGTTCGATCTATTGTTGATCGTCGGTAGCTTGTGGCGAGCGGGACTTCGAAGCTTCACGAGTTCCGGAATAAGAGGCGTAGGCTTCTCTATCACTCAAAGCACACTTTTCGGTCTGCGTTCGCGATATCACGCATTGATGCAGCGAGAATTAAGATTTGCTGCCAGGCCCCTGATGCATATGCAGAATCCGGACCGATACGTACCGGTCCACATCCTTCGCCTTGCTATAAGATACGGAAAGCGTGCCCCGGACCCCAGAGCTGGAGAGGGTTTGTACATGTACACATATCCTATTCTACGCAACGGGAGAAGTTATATGCTCGAGATCCTTGTCCGAGAAAAAGACCAGACGATATTGCATTTCGTCTATGAGTCCATCAAGCGATGAAGCCCTCGATTGTTATCGACGTGGCGCACACTGATCTTCCCTGCGTCACCACGCATTGGGACGACGAAGGATCGACACTATCGTGCGAAGTTGACTATTCCGCCGCGCATGGTGCGAAAGCCGATCCGGATACCTTGAGCGACAGATTGAATCGCGATTTCAATATCGTCGCGCGAAACTACGTCTTGACGGGCGGGACGTTCTCCTTGGTGCTCGACTCGCAAAAGCGAATCAGGGACTGGGACATTTTCACCATGCCCGCGCAATGGATCGAGTGCGCATTCCCGTTCATCGAAGCGGAATCGGGCACACCGCATCTGCACGCTTCATTCGATGAGAACGGGCACGCCGAGACTTTGGGCGCGCCGGAAATTTTCTACGAACCCAATCGCGGTACGCTCTATCTCTCGTGGGGAGAGGCCGTAGCCTGGCACGCGATCGGATCAGCGCTCGCACTCGGCGTATCGAGCGATAGCCGTATGGCACAGCTTCGACTCGATGGCGTATTCATCCCGAAACGCGATCAGAAGAAGTCCGGGTCCTGAATCGCCTGCCGTATCGACCTCTCGATACGAATCCCATGCCGCTTCATCTTCGCGTACAGCGCGGGCTTCGACACCTGCAACAGCTTCGCGCAGTTCGTCACATTGAAGCTGCACGCTTCGAGCGCGGCCTGAATCGCGATGCGTTCCGCTTCCTTCAGCGAAACCGGCGCGCCACGATGCGCCGCCGCCCCGCCGCCCCGCCGCCCGTCTGCGTGACTGACGCACCGCCAAGCAACGACGACACATCCGCGATCCGCTCGCCTTCGTTGAAATTGACGATCTTCTCGACGAGATTCTCGATCTCGCGCACATTACCCGGCCAGTCGTGCGCTTCGAGCTGCCGCAACGCCTCTTCCGCGATCTCGGGCGTCGCCTTGTGCATGCGCGTGCAGTATCGATCGAGAAAAAATGCCGCCATCGCGCGGATATCCTCGCGACGCTCGCGAAGCGGCGGGATCGTGATCTCGATCACGTTGCAGCGGTAGTACAGGTCTTCGCGGAAGGTCTTCGCGAGCACCATCGACGCGAGATCGCGATTGCTCGCGCAGATGATGCGCACATCGACGGGAATGCCGCGCGTATCGCCGATGCGCGTGACTTCGCGCTCCTGCAGCACGCGCAGCAGCTTCGCCTGCACGTCGATGGGCAGCTCCGATATCTCGTCGAGAAACACCGTGCCGCCATCGGCGGATTCGAACTTGCCGGGACGGCCATCGCGCGCCGCGCCGGTGAAGCTGCCGGGCGCATGGCCGAACAACTCGCTTTCGATCAGCGCATGGGGTAACGCCGCGCAGTTGATCGCGATGAACGGCTGCGCGGCGCGCGCGCTCGCATTGTGGATCGCCTGCGCGAAGACTTCCTTGCCGACGCCGCTCTCGCCCGACAGCAACACGTTCGATGCGCCGCGCGCCGCCTTCTTCGCGGCATCGACGGCGCGCTTCAGACCCGCGCTCGATCCGATCACGCTGCCGAACGTGAAGCGCGCGTGATTGCCCGCGTAGCGCCCGGCCATCTTGCGCACGCGCCGCATCTCGCGAAACGTGTTGACGACCGACACCACTTCGCCGCAACGGTTCTTGATCGGAATGGCGGTGTCCAGCAGATGCAGATGCCGCGCCGGCGAATCGATGATCAGCTCGCGATCGACATAGCCCACGCCCGTGCGATAAATCGGTCCGACGATCGGCTCGAAGTCGATCACCTCGTTGAGCGTCTTGCCGATGCTCGTCTTCGGATCGATGCCGAGGATGCGCCCCGCGACCGAATTGACGTGCCTCAGCACCTGGCCTCGCCCGAAGACCATCAGACCATCGCCGATATGATCGATGATCGCGCGCTGTTCCTCGACGAGCGTGTCGTAAGCGGCGAGATCGAAGGCGCTGTGCAGCAGGACGTCGAGCGTCGCGCCGAGCAGTGCGATCCACGGCGCGGGCGTCGGATCGTCGGATGAAGGCGGACGCAACGCGACGAGAAAGACACGCCGCCCGTGCGCATCGACGCGCAGCGCGAACGCCTGCGCCACCGATGCGGCCGCGCCTTGCAGCGACAGCATCACGCAGCGTCCATCCGATGTCGCCGTCGCCGCTTCCGCGAGCGCGGCGAGGCGCTCGGACGGACACTGCGCGAAGAACGCATCGAGCGTGGCATCGGCGATATGCGCGGCGCCTTCGAGCACATGGCCGCCGCGATCCAGCGTGAAGATGCACGCCTTCGCTTCGCGCGCCGCGAGACGGCGCGCGAAAGTCCAGCGCGGAGACGCGAGCGCGCTCTCCAGCGTGGCGATGTCGGGATCGAGCGCGACGGTGGCCATGTCTCCCTGCGAACGGTCGGGCAACGGCTTCGAATATATCAGGACAAAATCCCGCCGCCCGGGCCCGCGTGGCGCTTCAGTCCTTCTGCGCGATAGCGGTCAGCGCGCCGCCGTTCAGCCGGTACACCGTGACCGGTGCATCGATCCAGTCGCCGTTCGCATCGAACTTCACGGGGCCGAGGATGCTCGCGAACGACTGATCGCGCAAGGTCTTCACGAACACCTCGGGTTTCGCCGATCCCGCCTTCTGCATCGCGTCGGCGACCACGAGCGTCGCTGCATAGAACGCGGGCGCGTACGTATCGACATCGGCGCTGAACGCGCTCTTGAACTTCGCGCGGAAGGTCTTGCCGTCGGGCAGCGTGTCGAGCGGCGCGCCGCCTTGCGCGCAGAACATGCGCTTGTCCGCGACGCCCGCCGAGAGCTTGTCGAACTCGGGCGAACAGATGCCGTCGCCGCCGACGAGCGTCGCATTCACGCCGAGCTCGCCCATCTGCCGGGCGAGCGTCGCGGCCTGCGCGTAGTAGCCGCCGTAGAACACGACCTGCGGATTGCGCGACTTGATCTGCGTGAGGATCGCCTTGAAGTCGGTCGACTTGTCGGTGCTGTATTCGCGCGCGACGATCTGCAAGCCCTCCTTCTGCGCGGTCTTGATGAACACGTCGGCGACACCCGTGCCGTACGCGGTCCGGTCGTCGATCACGGCGGCGCGCTGCGCGCCGAGCACCTTCGATGCATAGACCGCCATGCGCCCGCCCATCACGTTGTCGTTGGTGGCGAGGCGAAACACGTAGGGATAGCCGAGATGCGTGAGATCCGGATTCGACGATGCGCCCGTCATCATCACGACATGCGCATCGTTGTAGATGCGCGCCGCCGGAATGCTCACGCCCGAGTTGTAATGGCCGATCACCGCCGACACGCCATCGTCGACGAGCTTCTGCGCGACGTTCACGCCGACTTTCGGATCGCCCTGATCGTCCATCGAGATCAGCTCGAATTTCACGGGCTTGCCGGCGATCGTGAAGCCTTTCGCGTTCAGCTCGTCGATGGCGAGGCGCACGCCGCGCTCGTCGTCCTTGCCGCTTTGCGCCGCGCTGCCCGTCAGCGGCCCCGCCACGCCGATCCTGACCACCTGCTGCGCCTGTGCAAGGTTGCATAGCATCGCAGCGGATGCGACGCACGCCATCGCCATCTTCATCGGTTTCATATCGTTTCCCCAGTCGCTGTGAATGACAGACTATCCAGAACGTCCCGTACCGGCGACAACGTGTCGAACTCGAAATCCGGGCGCGGCTGCCACGTGCCGAGCGTATCGCCGCCGCGATTGATCCACGCGACCGCCATGCCGAGCGGCTTCGCGCCATCGATATCGGCCCAGCTCGCGAGCGAGCAATGCAGCACGTCCTGGGCGGGCAGCGCGAGGCGGTCGAGCGCGAGCGAGAAGATCGCCTGCGACGGCTTGTACGCCTGCGCCATCTCCGCCGTCGTCACGTGCTCGAAGTAGCGCGCGAGCTGCGTGCGTCGCCACAGGTCGCTATCCATGTTGGTGATCGGCATGAGCGGATAGCGCGACGCGGCCCAGTCGAGAAACGGCGCTGCGTCCTCGTGCGCGGGCGATGCCTCCACGAGATGCGTGAGGAACACGTCGGTCAGCGCATCCATCGCGTGGCCGCGGCGCGCGCCGGGCCAGCGCGCATCGAGCACGGCCGCGAGCGCCTGCTGCGCGACATCGCGATAACGCGCGTACGCCTGGCCGCGATAGAGCCGCACATTGCGGATGTCCCAATCGAGATAGATGTCGAACGGCGCGTCACCGGTTTCGACGGACAGCCGCCGCAGCACTTCCGCCATGCCGAGCGTGCCGCCGCGATCGACATCGACGAGCGTGCCGAAGTAATCGAAGGTCAGGGCTTTCGGGTTCATCGTGCGTTCTCCTTGCGCGTCGCGAAGGCCTTCACGCGCTCGGCGGCATCGGGGTCCGCGAAGGCTGCGATGGTCGCCGCGAATTCGAGGTCGAGACTGCGCGAAAGCGTGTCCGATAGTTCCGTGGCGACGAGCCGCTTGAGCCGCGCGATCGACGTGGGCGACTTATCCGCGATGCGCGCCGCGAGCGTCATCGCTGTGTCGAGCATCGCGCCGCGAGGCACGACGCGATTGACGAGGCCCATCGACAACAGCGATTGCGCGCTTTGCCGTTCGCCGAGCAGCCACAGTTCCATCGCGCGTTGATGGCCGATCGCCTGCGGCAACAGATGCGTGACGCCGCCCGTGACGAACTGCCCCCACTCCATCTCCGGAAAGAACGCGACGAGATCGTCGGACGCTACGACCATGTCGCAATTGAGCAGCCACTCGAAACCGCCGCCGACGGCGAAGCCATGCACCGCGCCGACGACCGGTTTCGCGTTGAACATCAGGTCGCGCGTGATGCGCTGAATCCGTTCGATATGGCTGCGGATGCTTGCATCGCTCGCGCTCTGCTCGCCGAATTCCTTCAGGTCGTCGCCCGCGCAGAACGCGCGGCCTTCGCCCGTCAGCACGATCACGCGGCAGGCGGCGTCATCGTTCGCGCGTTGCAGTGCGTCGTGCAGGTCGTCGAGCAGCGGCCCGCCGATCGCGTTCATGCGCTCGGGACGATCGAGCGTCACGATGCAAACGGGTCCATCCATGCGTGTCTTCACGTAGCTCATGCGGGCTCCTTGTCGATCCAGCGTGTCTTGCCTTCGGTGCGCGGAAAATGTTCGAACGGGACCATCGTTACGCTCGCACTCGCGCCGATACGCTCGCGCACGGCCGCTTCGATGCGCGTCGCGGCATCGTCCCAGCGTGGCACGGGCAAGCCGTTCGCGGCCTCGACCGTCATCGCGATGCGGTCATACGGGCCCGGCCCTTTCAGCACGATGCGGAACATGCCCGACGCCCATTGCGGCAGCGACTCGACCGCGAGCCGCACCGCGCCCGGAAACACGTTCACGCCGCGCACGTTGAACATGTCGTCGGTGCGGCCCGTCACGCGGAAACGCCACGCGCTGCGGCCGTCCGGGCCGAGATCGGTGGCGGTCACCGTGACGACATCGCGGGTGCGATAGCGCACGAGCGGCTGACATTGCTTGCGCAAGTGCGTGCAGACGAGTTCGCCCGTCGTGCCCGCTTCGACAGGCAAGCGCGCGAGCGTCTGCGGATCGATGATCTCGGCGAACACGACATCGCCCGCGTGATAGAGCAGATCGTTGGTCCAGCCGGTCTGTCCGCCGAGAATGCTCAGCACTTCGGAGAGACCGAAGTTCGCGTTGCGCACCTTGAAGCCCCACTTCTCTTCCATCGCCGCGCGAAGCTCGGGATTGTCGAGTCCGGCTTCGCCGCCGAACAGGCCGAGCTTCAGCCCGAGATCGCGCGGCGCGGGGCCGCCGGTTTCGCGCAACACCTGTTCGATCAGCGCGGGATACGACGGCGTGCAGGAAATCGCGTTGATGCCGAGATTGAGGATCGAGTCGATCAAAAGCCGCGTATTGCCGACGCCGAACGGCACGACCGTCGCGCCGGTGGCTTCGAGAATCGTGTGATCGGTGAAGCCGCCGGTCCACATGCAGTAGTTGAGGCAATGCACGACGCGATCGTCCGGGCGCAGGCCGGCGGCCCACATCGAGCGCGCGCCGACGCGAGCGATATCCGCGGCGTCGCGCGCGCTGTTCGCGAGAATCAGCGGCCGGCCGGTCGTGCCCGACGTGCGATGCAGCCGCGCGATGCCGCCTTCCGCGCACGCGACGTAATCGCCGTAGGGCGACGCGCTCTCCTGGCTCACGCGCAGTTCGTCCTTCTCGGTGAAGGGCATCTCCTGAAGCGTGTCGAGCGTGACGTCGTCGCGGCCGATCCAGTGCGCGAGCCTCGTCCGGTAGAACGCGGACATCGCGCGCAGATACGGCCAGTGCGACGCCCAGAGCGCGTCCTGATGACGGCGCACGTCGGCGGGCGGAAGCGTTTCGAACGCTTCGTCGAAGTAGACGCCGTGCGTCGGGGAATGATCAGCCATGTGCTTTTCTCTCGTCGTGTGGATGCGTCATTCGGTGCGGCGGCGTTTCGCGGCGCGCGCTTCGATCGCGGATCGCTCGACGATGGCGCGCGCGTGGCTCGCCGTGCCGACCGGTCCGCCCGCGTCGGAAGCGACGATGTCGAACCAGTACAGCGCGCCTTCGAGATCGCGGAAAGTCGCGGTTGCGGAGACGTCGGCGCCAAGCGGCGTCGGCGCGAGATGACTGAGATGCGTCGTCACGCCGACGGACAGTTGCCCATCGCCGACGGCATCGCGCAGCGTTTCGGCGCACGCGCGCTCGATCAGCGACAGCAGCGCGGGGGTGGACAGCACGTCGGGATAGCGTTCGCCCGCGCCTTGCGCGTGAGCGGATGCGAGATCGGCGGATGCGACGGTGTGGGTGAGCGTGGCGGCTCGGCCTCGTTCGATCATGTGCGGCTCCGGGTTGTCTGGAGCGCAATCAATGCAAGGCGCGGGCCATATGCGTCAAAGCCCCGGCTGGCGGGGCTTTGCGGGTTTTGCGGATGCGGCGAATCGAAGGAGTGGAAAGATTCTTAACGTTGCGATTCGAAACGGTCGTCGGGTTGTCTTACGGTGATGCGCTTCACTTCCCCGGCGTCAACACCACCCTGAACCGCGCCTTGCCGCTCATCATCCGCGCATACGCTTCGGCTGCGCGCGAGAGCGGAAATTCCTCGATCATCGGCTTCACGCCCGACAGCGCGCTGAACGCGAGCGTTTCCTGCGAATCCGCCGCCGTGCCGGACGGCCAGCCCTGCACCGAGTTGCGGCCCATGATGAACTGGGTGATCGGCACCTCGACCGGCTCTTCCGATATCCCGACCATGATCAGCTTGCCGTTGAGCCCCAGACCGCCGATGGCCGCGTTCATCGCCTTGCCGCTCGTGGCCGTCGCCAGAATGACGCGCGCGCCGCCGAGCGCCTTGAGCGCCTCGGCCACGTTCTGCGATTCGCTGTCGATGTAGTGATGCGCGCCGAGCTGCTTGGCGAGCGGCTCCTTGTCCTTGCCTCGCGCGATCGCCGCCGTCACGAAGCCCATCTTGCGCGCGAACTGCACGCCCAGATGGCCGAGCCCGCCGATGCCGAGAATCGCGACGACATCGCCCGCGCGCGCGCCGCTGTTGCGCAGCGCATTGAAGGTCGTGATGCCCGCGCAAAGGAGCGGCGCGGCATCGACGTCGGAGAGATCGTCGGGCATACGCGCGAGCGCTTCCTGCGGCGCGACCATGTAGTCCGCGTAGCCGCCGTCGTAGCTGATGCCCGGCACCAGCGCGCGCTGGCAAAGCACGAAGTCGCCGTGACGGCAATGCTCGCAATGTCCGCAATGCCCGCCGTGCCAGCCCACGCCGATGCGCTGCCCCTTCTCCCATCCTTCGACGCCCGCGCCGAGCTTCTCGATCACGCCCGCGATTTCATGGCCCGGCACGCGCGGAAACTGAAGGCCGGGCCACAGACCCTCGACGGTCAGGGAATCGCTGTGGCAGATCCCGCAAGCCTGCACCTTGATCAACACGTGTCCGTCGGGCGGCTCGGGCACGTCGCGCTCGACGACTTCCAGCGGACCGTTCGCTTTCGCTACCTGCACTGCCTGCATCGTTGGCATCGCTTGCTCCTTGTCATGGGAGAAACACGCGCGGCGCGGCTGGCACGCCGCAATCGGATGACACGGCCCGGCAAAATCGCAATCCCGACCGCATCGTCGAGGAACGTCGGAGATTGCGATTGTGACAGGTCTCGCGCCGATGCACGCGCCGCGCGGCCAGACCAACGAAAGCACTCGATGCCGCGAAGGCATCGCGCATTTCCTTACGCCGAACGCAGCGAACGGAAGCTCGCACGAACCTCGTCCGAGAACGCTTGCGGCTGTTCCCACGCCGCGAAGTGCCCGCCTTTCGGCAGACGGTTGTAGTGAATCAGCTTCGGATACGCCTTCTCCGTCCAGCTTTTCGGCGCGGCATAGATCTCGTCCGGGAACACGCTCACCGCGACCGGAATCGCGATGTGCTTCGGCGCGAAGAAATTGAGCTTGTTCTCCCAGTACAGCCGCGCCGATGAAATCCCCGTGTTCGTGAACCAGTAGAGCGAGATGTTATCGAGGATGTCGTCGCGCGAGAGACCTTCCGTTTGACCGTCGAACACGCGTGCGATGAGCGCCTGGCTCGCCGCGTCGTGATCGATCATCCATGCGGCGAGGCCGATCGGCGAATCCTCGATGCCATACAGCGTCTGCGGCCGATTCGCCATTTCCTGCGCGTAGCCGAGACCGTGCTTGTAAAAGAAGTCGAGTTGCTCGAACGCGTGGGCCTCGTCCGCCGAAAGACCCGCGGGCGCGGGATCGCCGAACTTGAGCGCATGCGCGATATCGTCGGGCACCGTGGCCGGCATGTTGGTATGGATGCCGATGAGTTCCGGCGGCGCGATGAGCGCCATCTGCTCGGTCACCGCGTTGCCCCAGTCGCCGCCCTGCGCGACATAGCGCGTATAGCCGAGACGCTTCATCAACGCGATCCACGCGCGTGCGATGCGCTGCGGGTCCCAGCCGGTGGTCGCCGGTTTGCCGGAGAAACCGTAGCCGGGCAGCGACGGAATCACCACATCGAACGCGTCGGATGCCTGGCCGCCGTGTGCCGTCGGATTGGTCAGCGGATCGATGATCTTCAGTTGCTCGATGATCGATCCGGGCCAGCCGTGCGTGACGATAACCGGCAACGCGTTCGCATGTTTCGAGCGAACGTGGATGAAGTGGATGTCGAGACCGTCGATCTCGGTGACGAAGTTCGGCACCGCGTTCAGCCGCGCTTCGACCTTGCGCCAGTCGTAATCCGTCGCCCAGTGGCGCGCGAGCTTTTGCATCGTCGCGAGTTGCACGCCTTGCGATGCATCGGTGACGGTTTCGCGTTCGGGCCAGCGCGTGGATTTGACGCGCCGCTTCAGATCGGCGAGTTGCGCATCCGGAACGTGCACACGAAGCGGGCGAATGGCGGTCTTGTCGCCGCCCTTCACCTGCACGATTTCCGCGCTGCCTGATGCCGGTTCGGCGAAGGCGAGGCTGCTCAATGCGCCCGCGGCGAGCGTCGCCGCCGCGATGCCGATGAAGTGACGGCGCGACGGCGTTTCGAGAGAAATATCGTTCGACATACAAACCTCCTGAATACTTGAGCGAGGAGGAGCGATGCATGCCGACAAACCCTGGATCGTCACCGCCTCGATGCGCCGCGAAGGGTTTTTCGCAGCAGGTGACGCGATTATGTGCATATGCACATGAACCGTAAACGCAGGCGGACGTACAACACTTTTGTCGGGCGGGAAAAAGTCCCGCCCGACATGGCTTCATTTGTTACCGCGACGCACCGGATGCCACCTGCGCGCCGTTCTGCCGACGCCGATAGACCGTATCGCGCGACGCGAGCCAGTAATAAACCGGCGACGTCAGCAGCAATCCGACGACCCATGACAGATCGGCGCCATCGAGATACTTCGGCACCGGGCCCGCGTACATCGGCGTATTCATGAACGGAATCTGCACGGCGATGCCGATCGCGTAAGCAATCAGCGCCTGCGGATTGAAGCGCCCGTAGATGCCGCCGTCCACCTGAAAGATCGACTGGATGTCGTACTTGCCTTTGTGGATCACATAGAAGTCGATGAGATTGATCGCGGTCCACGGCACCAGCACGACGAGCAGCGCGAGCACGAGATCGACGAGATTCGCAACGAAGTTCGTCGATGCGCCGATCGCGAAGTAGCAGCACGCGAGCAGAATCACGACCGACAACACCGCACGCGCCTTCGCCGTCGGAATCCAGCGATACGCGAAGGTTTGCAGCGACGTGATCGACGCGAGCACCGCGCCGTAGAGATTCAGCGCGTTGTGGCTGATCACGCTCAACAGGAACAACACGAGCATCGGCAGGCCGAGCGGTCCGGTGGCGAGCTTCACGGCGTCCATCGCGTCGGCGCCGGGCGGCACCGCCAGCACCGCGACCGCGCCGAACACGAACGCCAGCGTCGAGCCGATCGTGCAGCCGAGATACGTCGCCCAGAACGTCGATGCGACGCGCACGTTCGCCGGAAGGTAGCGCGAATAATCGGAGACGTAGGGCGCGAACGCGATCTGCCACAGCGCCGAGAGCGAGACCGTCGCGAGCCAGCCGGCGAAGTCGAAGCCGCCGCGCGTGAGGAAATCGTTCGTCGAGATATGCGTGAGGATGTAGCCGAATCCGACGCAGATACCGATGCCGAGCACCCATGTCCCGATGCGGTTCAGGATATGAATGAACTTGTAGCCGATGATGCCGATCAGTCCCGATCCCACCGCGCCGATCACGATGCCGACAGGCACCGACACCGACGACTCGATCCCATGCAGCGATTTTCCCGCGAGCACGATATTCGACGCGAAGAAGCCCACGTACATCACGCCTGCTATGACGGTCACGAGCAGCGCGCCCCACGAGCCGAACTGCGCGCGGCTCTGGATCATCTGCGGGATGCCCATTTGCGGACCCTGCGCCGAATGCAGCGCCATCAGCACGCCGCCGACCGCCTGACCGACGATGATCGCGACGATGCCCCAGAACAGGTTCAGATGGAAGATCTGCACGCCGAGCGCGCCGGTCACGATCGGCAAGGGGGCGATGTTTCCGCCGAACCATAGCGTGAAGAGATCGCGCACCTTGCCGTGACGATCCTCGGGCGGCACGTAGCCGATGGTGTGCTTCTCAATCAGCGGAGCAGCATTGCGTTGCGCGTTAGTCAAAGTCGTCTCCTTAATGCGCGCGGCAAAGCGATGCCCTGACGCTCAGGGCGTCGGGGTCGCTTCAGGCGCTTGAGTAATCAGGCTATGGTCGAGAGATGGTCCGCGAGCCGTATCAGCATCGCGTCGCAATCGCGGAGTTGTTCGACGGTCACGAACTCGTCGGGCTTGTGTCCCTGATCCATGCTGCCGGGACCGCATACGATCGTCGGAATGCCGGCGTGATCGAAGAGTCCGCCTTCCGTGCCGAACGCCACCGTGCCGAATTCCGACGAACCGCTGAGCAGCGCGAGCAGACGCGCGGCTTCGCTGTCGGGCGGCGTCGCGAGTCCGGGATAGGCGGACAGCGCTTCGAGGGTGATGTCGGTGTCGGACTTCACGGCGCGCATCTTCGGCAGCAATTCGGCTTGCGCGTATGTCTCTAAATCGTCGGCGACCGTGCTGGCGTCGAAGCCCGGCAGCGCGCGCACTTCGAAGTCGAATTCGCATTCCGCCGGCACGATATTGAGCGCGCGGCCGCCCTTGATCGTGCCCGTCTGCACGGTGGAATACGGCGGATCGAAACGCGTGTCGTGATGCTCGGGTTGCGCGAGCTTCTCGCCGATCTCTTCCAGACGATTGATGAGGCGCGCCGCGTATTGAATTGCATTGACGCCATACGGAGCGTACGCGGAATGACAAGGCGCGCCCTTCACCTGACAGCGCATCGCGAGCTTGCCCTTGTGCCCGAGCACCGGTTTCAACGACGTCGGCTCGCCGATCAGACACAGCACGGGCTTGTGCGCGCGTTGCGTCAGTTGCGCGAGCATCGGCCGCACGCCGAGGCATCCGACTTCCTCGTCGTAGGAGAATGCGAGATGCACCGGCAACCTGAGTTCGCGCTTCAGCAGCATCGGCACCGCGGCCAGCACCGATGCGAGAAAGCCCTTCATGTCGGCGGCGCCGCGGCCATACAGGCGGCCATCCTTCTCTGTGAGGCGGAATGCATCGACGGTCCACGGCTGGCCATCGACGGGCACCACATCCGTATGTCCCGACAGCACGATGCCGCCGCGATCGCGCGGTCCGATCGTCGCGAACAGGTTCGCCTTCGTGCGCTCCGCGTTGTAGAACAGCTCGCTTTCGACGTCATGTTGCGCGAGGTAGTCACGAATGAATTCGATCAACTCGAGATTCGAATCGCGGCTGACCGTCGCGAAGCCGATCAGCCGTTCGAGCAGATCGCGGCTCGTCATCTCATTCATCGCCCGGCACTCCGTAACTCGGCGCGGCGGTCGGATTCAATGCACGGGTCACGTAGTCCTGCATCTGCGGCTTGTATGCCTGCCAGAGACCATCGAGCTTGCCGATGGGATCGTCATCCGCCCAGTCCACGCGCAGATCGACCAACGGCCAGCTTTGCTCGCCCGCGATCTTCAGCGCCGCCGAATGCACGGGGCCCGCTTCTCCGCCCGCCGCAATCGCGGCATGCATCGCCGCGAGAAGCCGGTCCGCGAGATGGCCGGAGGCGTTCTCGAACGCGGGAATCATCGCTTCGATCACGTGAACGCCCGCGAGCATGTTGCCCGCCGCGACGCATTGCGAACCCGCGACCGCGTGATACGTGCCGAGCGCCTGCTTGCCGCTGAAGAACGCGGTGCGGCCCTGCGCATCGACTACGGTCACTTGCCGATACTCGCTCCATTCGTTTGCGGCCAGCGCGCGATCCAGCGCCGCCGAGGGATCGAGCTTCGCGCTTTCCATGTGGTCGAGAATCTGCGAACCGAGCGCGGGCAGCGTGATGTTCTGCGTCGCGACCGCACCGACGCCCGCGCGCACCCACGGACAACGCGCGCCCACCGCGATGCTCGATGAACTGATCGCGATGCCGAGCTGCCCGGTCTCTTCGCATCGTCCGACGATAGAAAAAGTCATGTGCCCTCCTTTTGCGTCGCTCAGGCCTGAGGCGTCCATCCATCGGGAATGACGGCGATCACGTCGATCTCCATCAGCCATTCGGGCTGACCGAGCGCCACCACGGTGAGGCCCGTCGAAATCGGAAACACGCCTTTCAGCCACTTGCCGACTTCGCGATACACCGGCTCGCGATAGCGCACATCGGTGAGATAGGTCGTCGTCTTGACGATGTGCGAGAGATCGCTGCCCGCCTCTTCGAGCAATTGCTTGACGTTCTTCATCGCCTGCTCGGCCTGCGCGCGCGGGTCGCCGAGACCGATCAGATTGCCGTCGAAATCCGTGCCGATCTGACCGCGCACATAAACGGTATTGCCCGCGCGCACGGCCTGGCAAAGATCGTTATCGAGCGTCTGATTCGGATACGTATCCTTGGTGTTGAACATGCGGATACGGGTATGCGTGGGTTGGCTCATCGAATGCACCTTGATACGGGATTGTTTGAAATCAGTTGACGCCCATCTCGCTGACCTTGTGGACGCGCGATTCGTCCGGTGCGGCCTCGACGCTTTCGACGCGCGTTTCGTCATCGTGATCTTGCGGCGCGTCGTAATACGCGAGGTATTTGCGCTGCGTGACGATGTGATCGGCGATATGTTTCGCGTCGTGCCACACGCCCCAGATGAACGCGGAGCCACGGCGCGACAGCCACGGCAAGCCGAGGAAATAGATGCCCGGCTCTTTCGCGACGCCGCGCTGATGTTTCGGCTTGCCTTTGTCGTCGAATGCATCGACTTGCAGCCAGGTGAAATCGACGGCATAACCCGTCGCCCAGATGATGGACGTCACGCCCTCTTTCGCAAGATCGAGTTCGAGAAGCGGATGCGTCATGCATTCCGGATCGGCGGGAATGTTGCGGGCTTCGGGCTCTTCGGGAAGATCGAGTCCGTTGCGGCGCGCATAGGCGTCGGCGGCATCGAGCAGCGACAGATAGTTCTCGTCGCCACGGCGGATGTTGTCCGCGAGGTCGGCTTCGAACGTGACGCGGGTATCGTCGAACGATTTCGTCAGGCCGACGAGCGTGATGCCCTGATGCGCGAGACGCCTGAAGTCCACCGTATGACCGCCGCGCGCGCCGCTCACGGCAATCGTCACGTGCTCGCGGCCGGGCTTCATCACTTCCGCGTCCCATTCGCCGAGCACGCC
The DNA here is from genome assembly GCA_000648925.1 of Caballeronia jiangsuensis. Taxonomy (GTDB): domain Bacteria; phylum Pseudomonadota; class Gammaproteobacteria; order Burkholderiales; family Burkholderiaceae; genus Caballeronia; species Caballeronia jiangsuensis. The sequence continues at coordinate 174,686 of JFHF01000008.1, read as the reverse complement.
GAGCCACCAGCAGAAGTCGCGTCCGCGATAGCCGCGCGGCGGACGATCGTGCGCGCCGACCGACAAATACACGCGGCGGCCCGCGCGCTGCAGTTCATCGGCGATCTGCACGCCCGACGATCCCGCGCCCACGACCAGCACGCCGCCTTCGGGCAATTGCTGCGGATTGCGATAGTCGGCGGAATGGATCTGCGTGAGCGCTGCACTCGTCGGCGCGATCGGCGGAATCACGGGGCGCTGGAACGGCCCTGTCGCCACGACGACGCGATTCGCTTCGATCGTTCCTTCAGATGTATCGACGGTAAAACCCGGCCGCCCTGCATTGCGCACGACTTTCTTTACTTCAACGCCCGTGCGAATGGGCGCATCGAACTTCTTCGCATAGTCGACGAAGTATTCCGCGACCTGCTCTTTCGATGCGAACGCGTTGGGATCGAAATTCGCGAATTCCAGATTAGGGAAACGATCGTGCCATGCGGGACCATTGGCGACGAGCGAATCCCATCGGCCCGTGCGCCAGCGCTCCGCGATGCGATCGCGTTCCAGCACGAGATGCGGCACGCCGAGCTTGCTCAGATGTTCGCTCATCGCGACGCCCGCTTGTCCTGCGCCGACCACGAGCGTGTCGATTGATTTCCTTTCCACTGTCATGGCTATGTCCTTCCGAAAGGCCGTTGTATCCGTGATGTCTTGGTGAAAATCTACGCGCCCCGTCCAAATCTGAAAAATATATTTAAAAAATGCATAGCATCGGATTTGGCTATGCAGTGAATTTTGAGCGCTTCACAATGCGGCCCATCGAAGCATGATCTCTGGAGCATCGTCGATGGAAATTCATCCCCTGCGCTACTCGCTGCGGCAGTTGCGCTACTTTGTCGTCACGGCGGAAGCGTTGTCGTTCACCGCGGCGGCAAAAAGACTGCATATTTCGCAGCCTTCGATATCGACCGCGCTCGCCGATCTCGAAGAATCGTTCGGCGTGCAGCTATTTATCCGACGTCACGCGAGCGGTCTGTCGCTCACGCAGGCGGGCCGCGATCTGCTCGGCCAAGCGCGCAACCTGCTGAAGATCGCGGAAGAACTGCAAATGGCCGCGAAGGAAATGGATGGCGGCATGACCGGCTCCATCGCGCTCGGCTGCCTCGTTTCGCTCGCGCCGCCGTTGATGCCAGGTCTCATCAGCCACTTCACGGCCGGGCACGCGGGCATTTCGTTTCGCACGGTCGAGGCGCATCAGGATGGCTTGTTGCGCGGCCTGCATGACGGCTCGCTCGATATCGCGCTGACCTATAGCCTGGATCTGACCGAAGACATCGCCTTCACGCCGCTGATTTCCTTGCCGCCGTACGCGATCCTGCCGAAGACGCATCGCCTTGCCCGAGCGCGCAAGGTATCGCTCGCCGACTTGCTGCCGGAGCCTTACGTGATGCTGGATCTGCCGCATAGCCGCGAGTATTTCGCCGCGCTCTTCGATGCGGTCGGCAGCCGCCCCGTGCCCGCGTTTCGTTCATCGCAGCCGGAGGTCGTGCGCGGCATGGTGGCGAACGGTCTCGGCTATAGCATCCTCAATTTTCCGCTCAAATCGAATCGCACGGTGGACGGCGAAGACTTCGTGATTAAGCGCTTCAAGGACAACGTCAACGCGACGACGCTGGGCATCGCGCAATCGCGCACGATGCGCCCGAGGCAGGTCGTGCATCGCTTCTCGTCCTTTTGCGAGACTTATATCCGGCGACTGCATATCGACACATGATGCGCGCATCGAATAGAGAAGTTATCCGCGCTGCATAGGCAAAAGCTTTGCTTTGTATCCGAAAACAATATTTTGGCTGGCAATTTGGCTTGATAGATTGATGTCCATGCCGAGCGCAACGCCTTGAAACCTCGCGTCGACGCGCTTCCACGGGAAGGAACATGGAGAGCCTCATGACAAGGACGATCGCGGTGCAAACGCTCATCGACCAGTTGCGGTCGAATTGCGAACGACCATTCAGCGATGCGCGCGCCATGCCGCCCGGCGTCTATACATCGCCCGAGTTTCTGGCTCTCGAAGAGAGCGAAATCTTCGCGCACGAATGGCAGTGTGTCGGCCGTGCCAGCGCGTTGAAAGAGCCCGGCGACTATCTGACGGCGCAAATCGGCGAACAACCGATCGCCGTGTTGCGCGACGAGCAGATGCAGCTCAAGGCGATATCGAACGTGTGCCTGCATCGCATGTCGGTGCTGCTCGAAGGGCGCGGCAACAAGCGCCGCATCGTGTGTCCGTATCACGCGTGGAGCTATGGGCTCGACGGCGAATTGAAGGGCGCGCCGCTCATGGAGCGGCAAGAAGGCTTCTGCAAGGAAAGCTATAAATTGCCCGCCATTCGCTGCGAAGAATGGCAAGGCTGGATCTATGTGACGCTCGATGAAAACGCGCCGCCTGTTCAAAAGCAACTGGCCGAATTGAGCGAACTCGTCGGCGCTTACGGCATGACGGACTACATCGAAACTTTCTATGAAGAGCACGTGTGGGATACGAACTGGAAAATCCTCGCGGAAAATTTCATGGAAAGCTATCACTTGCCGATGCTGCATCGCGCAACCGTAGGGCCGCATTCCAGGCTCGAAGAAATGGAATGTCCGCCAGGCTATCCCGCGTTCAACTATCACTGGATCACAAAGGAAGCGAGCTTGCCGATCGGCAATGCGCATCCGGACAACACGCGCTTGTCGGGTCACTGGCGCAAGACGACCGCGCTGCTCGCGATCTACCCGACGCATCTCGTGACGCTCACGCCCGGCTATTTCTGGTATCTCGTGCTGCAACCGCGCGGCGTCGGACAGGTGCATATCCGCTTCGGCGGCGGGCTCGCGCCTGAATTCATCGCCGATCCGCAAGCGAACGCGCACATGACGACACTGAAGAAGCTGCTCGACGAAGTGAACGCGGAAGACAGGCGCGGCGTGCAGGCAGTGTTTCGCGGCGTACATGCGCCGCTCGCAAAGCCCGGCAACCTGAGTCATCTCGAACGGCCCAATTACGACTTCGCGCGCTATATCGCGTCGAAGCTCGCACAGCACTGAAAGACAGGACGCGATCACGATGTCAGACCCTTCCTTCATCTCCTTCTCGGGCGTGAGCAAATCGTACGACGGCGCGCATTATGTCGTGGAGGACCTGAACCTCGACGTGCGCAAGGGAGAGTTTCTTTCGCTGCTCGGACCGTCGGGATCGGGCAAGACGACCACGCTCATGATGCTCGCGGGCTTCGAAACGCCGACGCAAGGCGAGATTCGCCTCGATGGCCGGCGTCTCGACGACAAGCCGCCGCATCAGCGCGACATCGGCATGGTGTTCCAGAACTACGCGCTCTTTCCGCATCTGACGATTGCGGAGAACGTCGCGTTTCCGCTTTCCGTGCGGCACGTGAGCCGCGCGGAGCAGAAGACGCGCGTCAAACGCGCGCTGGAGATGATCGAGCTGCCGCATCTCGCGAACCGGCGTCCCTCGCAGCTTTCCGGCGGGCAGCAGCAGCGCGTCGCGCTCGCGCGCGCACTCGTGTTCGAGCCGAGCGTCGTGCTGATGGACGAGCCGCTCGGCGCACTGGATAAACGCCTGCGCGAAACGATGCAATACGAAATCATGCGGCTGCATCGCGAACTCTCGCTGACGATCGTCTATGTAACGCACGATCAGGCCGAAGCGCTCACGATGTCCGACCGCGTCGCCGTCTTTTCCGATGGCCGCATCCAGCAGGCCGCCACGCCGAGCGAGCTTTACGAGAACGCGCAGAACGCATTCGTCGCGAACTTCGTCGGCGAGAACAACGGCCTTACGGGGCGCGTCACCAGCGTGAACGACGAATGGGCGACGCTCGCGCTCTCGGACGGCAGCGTCATTCGCGGACGCTGCGAACACGGCCTGCGCGCCGGCGACGAAGCGATGCTCGCGCTGCGCCCCGAACGCGCGCACATTCCGGGCGCGGACGGCGCACAAGCCGACGAGCACAGCAACGTCGTGCGCGCCTGCGTCGAGGAACTCGTGTATTGCGGCGATCATCATCGCGTGCATCTGAAGCTGGGCTCGCGCGATTCTCTCGTCGTGAAAGTGCCCAACACGCAGCGTCATGCGTTGCCCGCAGCCGGCAGCACGATCGAAATTGCATGGCGTCACGACGACTGCAAGATTCTCGCGATGATGGCGCCAAAGAGCGCCCCCGCGATTGCCCCAACCACACCGCCGTCACCTTCCCTCATCTCGACCGCACCCGCAGGAGCCAACTGACATGCGCACCCACATCAAAGCACAATGCGCCGCACTCGCAGTATTTGCGTTTGCAACCATCCCGACACACGCGGCGGAGACGCTCTCTGTCGTGACGTTCGGCGGCGCGTATGAAGCCGCGGCAAAGAAGGCCTGGTTCGAACCGTTCACACAGGCTACGGGCGTGAACTTCTCGACCGAATCGTACGACGGCGGCCTCGCCAAGCTATCCGCGATGGAGCAGGCGAAGAACACGACGTGGGATCTGATCGATCTCGAAACCAACGACGCGATCACCGCATGCGATGAAGGCCTGCTGCAGAAGTTCGACAAGAAGTCGATCGGCAAGACGAGCGATTTCATCCCCGGTTCGATCAGCGATTGCGCGGTCGCGAGCATGGTCTGGTCCACCGTCTATGCCTACGACGCGAGCAAGCTGAAGACCGCGCCGAGCACGGTCAACGACTTCTTCGACTTGCAGAAATACCCCGGCAAGCGCGGCTTGCGCAAGTCGCCGAAGGTATCGATGGAATGGGCGTTGATCGCCGACGGCGTCGATCCGAAAGACGTGTACAAGGTGCTTGGCACGCCCGCCGGCGTCGATCGCGCCTTCAAGAAACTCGACACGATCAAGAAGAACATCGTGTGGTGGGAGTCGGGCGCGCAGGCGCCGCAACTGCTCGCCGACGGCGCGGTCGTGATGGTGCAAGCCTATAACGGCCGCATCGACGATGCCGCGAAGAAGGACAACAAGCCGTTCAAGGCGGTCTGGGATGCGCAGGTCTACGACTTCGAATGGTGGGCGATTCCGACGGGCGCGAAGCACGCCGACACCGCCGCGAAGTTCATCGTGTCGCAGGCGCAGCCGAAGGCATCGGCGGATCTGTCGAAGTACATCGCTTACGCGCCGCCGCGCAAGGACGCGGTTGCGCTCGTCGACAAGCAGCGTCTCGCCGACATGCCGACCGCGCCGGATAACTTCAAGCGCGCCGTGCAGATCAACGCGAATTTCTGGGCCGATAACGCCGACCAGATCAACAAGCGCTTTCAGGTGTGGCTGACGCAGTAACGCCGTTCAAGGACCAGAGGGACCTCATGCCTGCATCGATCCACGCGCCTGCCTCCGGTTCTCCGACGAGAGCCGATGGCCGCGCCTCGTTTCAAAGAGCGCGCCGCCGCGCATCGGTGCAGGCGTTGTTGCTTGCATTGCCGCTGATCGTGTTTCTGCTGTCGACGTTCATCGCACCGATCGCGCTCCTGCTCGCGCGCAGTGTCGAGAACAGGGAAGCGCCGGGCAGCATGCCCGCGCTCACTCGCGCGCTCGATGCGTGGGACGGGCGCGGCGTGCCCGATGAACATGTGTTCGCGCTGCTCGCGGCCGGCCTCAAGGATGCGCAGCAAAGCGGACAGCTCGGCACCGTTGCGCGCAGGCTCAACTTCGCGCAGCCCGAATTTCGCAGCCTGTTGATGCGCACCGCGCGCAGCGTCCGCGACGACACGCCGCCCGCGTGGAAACCGGCGTTGATCGAGATGGACGAACGCTGGAATTCCCCTGAAATATGGCGTCTTTTGAAGCGCGCGGCCACATCGCCGACGCCCGACTATCTTCTCGCCGCCGTCGATGCGCAAGTGACGCCGCAAGGCAACCTCGCCTTCGTGCCGGATAACTCGTCGGTGTATCGGCAGGCGTTTCTTCGCACGATATCGATCAGCGCGTCCGTCACGCTCTTGTGCCTCGTGCTCGGCTATCCGGTCGCGTGGCTGCTCGCCAATCTTCCGGCGCAGAGCAGCAACCGCCTGATGCTCTTCGTGATCGTGCCGTTCTGGACCTCGCTGCTCGTGCGCACGACGGCGTGGTATGTGCTGCTGCAACCGGGCGGCGTCATCAACGGTCTGTTGGCGGGTCTCGGCCTCGCGACGCATCCGGTGCCGCTCATCTTCAATCGCACGGGCGTGTTGATCGGCATGACGCATGTGCTTCTGCCGTACATGATTCTCGCGATCTATTCGGTGATGAAAGGCGTATCGCCCGTGTACGTGCGCGCGGCGCAATCGCTCGGCGCGCATCCGTTCACCGCGTTCGTGCGCGTCTATATTCCGCAGACACTGCCGGGCGTCGGCGCGGGCTGCTTCCTCGTCTTCGTGCTCGCGCTCGGTTACTACATCACGCCCGCGCTGCTCGGCGGCGCTGGCGATGAAATGATCAGTCAGCTCATCGCGCTGCAAACGAACACGCAGCTCAACTGGGGACTTGCGGGCGCGCTTTCCGCGTATCTCGTGATCTTCACGGCGATCTTCTATTTCCTGTTCAACCGCATCGTTGGCATCGACCGGTTGCGCTTCGGTTGAGGAGTCTTTCTTCCATGACAGAGCAACGCAACAAGGTGCTGACCGAACGCATCGCATCGCGCTGGGTGCGCGTGCATACCGCGATCGTGCTGTTCTTTCTCGTCGCGCCGATTCTCGCGATCATCCCGCTTTCGTTCAACTCGGGATCGTATTTTTCGTATCCTTTGCAGGGCTTTTCGCTGCGCTGGTACGAGCAAGCTTTGACTAGTTCGGACTGGCAGCGCTCGTTATTGAACAGCATCGGCATCGGCGCGGCATCGACGTTGATCGCCACGTGTCTGGGCACGCTCGCGGCGCTCGGTCTTTCGCGTTCGCAGTTTCCGCTGCGCTCGGTGATCATGCCGATCATCATCTCGCCGATAATCGTGCCGATCGTCGTCGTCGCGGCGGGCTTCTATCTGATCTTCGCGCCGCTCGGGCTCGTGAATTCGTATCCCGGCGTGATTTTCGCGCACGCGGCGCTGGGGACGCCGTTTGTCGTGATTACCGTGACGGCTTCGTTGTTGTCGTTCGATCAGAGTCTTTTGCGCGCGGCTTCCGGGCTCGGCGCGAAGCCTTGGACTGCGTTTCGGCGCGTGACTTTGCCGCTCATTACGCCAGCGGTCGCCACGGGCAGTGTGTTCGCTTTTGCGACTTCGTTCGATGAAGTGATCGTGATTCTGTTTATCGGCGGGCCGGATCAGCGGACCGTGCCGCGGCAGATGTGGAGCGGTATCCGCGATTCGATCGATCCGTCGATTCTCGCAGTCGCGACGATGTTGATCGTGTTTGCTGTGGTGCTTTTTGCTAGCATCAATTGGTTGCGAGGGAGGGCGGCTGCGGCTAGTCGTGGGGGCGTTTGATGGGGTTTTTTTTGTCGCCGGATCCCGGTTTCTTTTTGGTCTATTAGCTCTGCCCCTGTGCGGGGCGGCAGTCACTTTCTTTGCTGCTGCAAAGAAAGTAACCAAAGAAACAGCTATCCCCATCCAAAGTACTTCACACCGGCCGCGGCACAGACGATTGGCCTAATGGCCCGGCAATAGAGAGTGCCCTCACAAGCAGATAAGGGCTTGGATCGCGCACGGTCTGATACATCGCACCACTCAATAAATTGGTTCAGCACCAAATAGCTCCGGCCCGCTTCGCGGCCGATGGGTCAATCGGGTATGCGCGTGCTTCTACTTCGGTTTCCCTCGCATACCCAACGGCAGCGCGTAGCGCTGTGCCGAAGCTATTTGGTGCTGAACCAGCGCCCTAAAACAACTAGCGCGTCAGACCGTGCGCGAGCCAAGCCCCGATTGGGCCTTTGGGGGCGACACTTAGGCGAGTGCCACGGGCGGCTGGCAAGCATAGCCAACGTGCGTGTGACCGCGGGCTTAAACGAGCTGCTTTCTTTGGTTACTTTCTTTGCAGCAGCAAAGAAAGTGACTGCCGCCCCGCACAGGGGCAGCGCTAATAGACCGACACGAATACGGGACCCGCGGCGAAAGAGACATCCTTAAACCACCGCTTCAGCCCGCCGCGGCAACATCCGATCAAACTCCCGCTTGACGATGCCATAACACTCGCAAGCCCGCTCTTCGAGCCCCGCACGATCGAGAATCTTGATGCAACCACGGCTGTGATGAATAAGCCCCGCATCATGCAGCTTGCCAGCGGCTTCAGTCACACCTTCACGTCGCACGCCCAGCATATCGGCGATCATCTGCTGCGTAACGCGCAATTGATCCGACGGCGTGCGATCCGTCTGGATCAGCAACCAGCGGCACAGTTGCTTCGACAGCGAGTGATGACGATTGCACGCCGCCGTCTGCGCGACTTGCGTCAGCAGGGCTTGCATGTACAGCAACATCACGCGACGCAGGAAGTCCGAGCGACCGAAGTGCTCACGCAACGCCCCGGCGCTCATGCGATATGCGAAGCCCGCGCATTGCACTTGTACGCGCGTCGGCATGGTGTCGCCGCCCGTCAGCACCGGAACGCCCGACATCCCTTCGCGTCCGACCGCCGCGACTTCGACAGAGCCGCCGTCTTCCATCGTATGCAGAAGCGAGATGATCGCCGTGGTCGGGAAATACACGTGGTGAATGCGCTGGCCCGAATCGCACAGCAGTTGTTCCGTGCGCAATTGAACGAGTTCGAGATGAGGCGCGAGGGCTTGCCATTCCTGTGCCGGAAGCGCGCCCAACAGATGATTGCCGTGCAGGTCTGATTGAAGAGTCAACATTTTATTAGTCTCGTGCGTGTGCGCTTCGCGCTTTTGATTTCTTCTGGCTCGCAACAGGATTCGTGTATGCATCTGTCGGCGTACATCGAACCCTGTTGCGACCAGCCCCGTAGCACGAATTCACCGCTCTTATCTGTTGTTGAAGGATCGCGGTGACCTTCGTGCGTGGTCATACATTAGCGAGAGGTGTGCCAGCGCACGCCAATCCTTATACCAACTGGGGTTTGCGCGAATCCGCACGTAGCGCGCGGCAACGTGCGCTCAAGTACGAACAAAATTGATTCAATCGTGAAAGGCGTCCTTCATACGGATCGCACAGGAAGGTCAACTGACGCCAAACGTTTTCGTCTGGCTAATACCTTGTCGCAACGGGCTTCCGGCAAAGCGGCTGTTGTCAAAACGCTGCCGATTGCACGCCTGAAAGCCTTGTCGCGGTGGAAACGCGCTCCGCTCCCAAAATGTTGCAAACGTGGTTAACGGCTTTGCGCGCCGCTTTTGAAGGCCCTGCGTTAAGACAGCGCCGAGCCTTATGCAGCGGGCCTCTGCGGGAATCGCCCAGGTATCGGGTTCGAGGCGCGCGTGATTGGGGGCGGATTTGCGGCGGCGCGAAAAACGTTGCATTGCTTATACCTAAGGGTATTGGCAATTTCGCAGAGGCTTCAAAAAAGGCCATGCATGAATGTGGTTCATGCTTGCGTGAACAACCTTCGTTTGTACGCAAGCATCGCTCGCGGCACCATGCACGGCATACCCACTTGATCCGCATGGAGCGAAAAAGATGAGCGACGTCATGGAGACTCCCGCAAAGAACGATTCGGCAATCGACCTCAAAGGCCGCGTGTCGATTTATCAGCCGGAACAGGAAGGTCTGATCTTCCCCGAGGTGCCGACGTTTTCCAGCCACGCCGAACATCGCCAGTATCTGAAGGAGCGCCTCGTCGCCGCTTGCCGCGCGTTTGCGTTGCAAGGCTTCGATTACGGTTTCGCGGGCCACCTCACCGTGCGCGATCCGGAAAATCCGTCGCTCTACTGGACCAACCCGATGGCCGTTCACTTCGCGCAAGTCAAACTCTCGAACCTGATCTGCGCCGATCATCGGGGCAACGTGGTCGAAGGCAACTACGCGCTCAATCGCGCGGGCTTCGTGCTGCACGCCGCCGTGCACGAGCAGCATCAGGACATCGTCGCGATGTGCCACGCGCATACCGTCTACGGCACCGCGTTCGCGGCGCTCGGCAAGCCGCTCATCCCGATGTCGCAGGACGCCTGCGCGTTCTTCGAGGACCACGTCGTGATCGGCGACGAAGCGGGCAAGGTCGCCGTCGAAGTGAAAGGCGGCAACAAGGTCGCGAATGCGTTCAAGGGCGTGAAGGCCGCGATTCACCAGAACCACGGGCTGCTGACCGCGAGCCGTCACAGCATCGATTCGGCGGCGTTCTGGTTCATCGCGCTGGAGCGCTGCTGCCAGCAGCAACTGATGATCGAAGCGACCGGCATCACGCCGAAGCTCGTGCCCGAAGACCGCGCGCGCTATAGCCGCGAGCACGTGGGGAGCGACTACATCGGCTGGCTGCATTTTCAGACCATCTGGAATGATCTGGTTGCGACGCAGCCTGACATGTTCGACTGATCGATCGTTTTTGCCGCAATACCTCGCCTTCGGAGAAAGGCGAGGCGATCCCCTTACAAGATTCGGAGACATCCCCATGACTACGTCGAGACAAGCGTTCCCGGCGTCGCCCGAGTTCGAGCGCGTGGACACCCCGGTGTCCGCGCTCTACGCGAAAGTGACGTGGCGCCTCATTCCGCTGCTGTTCCTCTGCTATGTCGCAGCCTATCTGGACCGCGTGAACGTCGGCTTCGCCAAGCTGCAGATGCTGAAGGATCTCGGCTTCAGCGAAACCGTCTACGGTCTGGGCGCGGGCATCTTCTTCATCGGCTATTTCATTTTCGAAGTGCCGAGCAACATCATCCTTCACAAGGTCGGCGCGCGGCTCTGGATCGCACGCGTGATGATCACCTGGGCCATCATCTCCGCCGCGATGATGTTCGTGCAAACGCCCACGACGTTCTATGTGCTGCGCTTCCTGCTCGGTCTCGCCGAAGCGGGCCTGTTTCCGGGCGTCATCCTGTATCTGACGTACTGGTATCCGTCGGCGCGACGCGGCAGGATCATCGCGCTCTTCATGACGGGCATTCCGATTTCGGGCGTCATCGGCGGTCCGCTGTCGGGCTGGATTCTCCACGCGATGAGCGGCACGCACGGACTCGCGGGCTGGCAATGGCTCTTCCTGCTCGAAGCGATTCCGTCGCTGGTGCTGGGCTTCGCCATCATCTTCATGCTCGACAAGGGCATCGAGCAGGCGAAGTGGCTCACCGACGACGAGAAGAAGATTCTCGCCGCCAACGTCGCAGCCGATGCGCAGGGCGTCGAATCGCATTCGTTCAAGGACGGCTTCACGAATCCGATGGTCTGGGCGCTGTCCGTGATCTATCTGTTCTTCATCATGGGCCTGTACGGCGTGGGCTTCTGGCTGCCGACGCTCATCAAGGGATCGGGCGTGAAAGACCCGCTGACGATCGGCTTCCTGACGACGCTGCCATATGCCGCCGCCGCGATTTCGATGATCGTCGTTGGGCGCAGCTCGGATGCGCGGCGCGAGCGGCGCTGGCACGTCGCGGTGCCGGGTCTCATCGGCACGCTGGGCTGGATCGTCGCGGTCATGGCGGGCAGCGGCAACGTCACGCTCGCGATGATCGGCCTCACCGTCGCGACGATGGGCGTCATGACCACGCTGTGCCAGTTCTGGTGCCTGCCGACCGCGATTCTCGCCGGCGCGGCCGCGGCGACCGGCGTGGCGGTCGTGAACTCGTTCGGCAATCTCGCGGGCTTCATCAGTCCGTATGTGATCGGCTGGATCATCGACAAGACGCATTCGACGGATCTCGGCGTGTACACGCTCGCGGCCTGTCTCGCGATCGGTGGCTTGCTGGTGTTGTTGATGCCCAGGCGTCTCGTGAACCGCTGATCCGGCGACGCTTCGTTCGGAACGGGCGATGCGGTGGCAACCGCATCGCCCTTTTTTGTATGATGGCGGACCAACCATTCCCGACGACTAAAGGACCACCGCCATGACCGCCGCAACGCAATTCGATCAGGTTTCCGTCATCAAACGCGCCAACGTCTACTTCGACGGCAAGTGCGTGTCGCACACCGTGCTCTTCGCCGACGGCACCAGAAAGACGCTCGGCGTGATCCTCCCCGGCACGCTCAACTTCGGCACCGATGCGCCCGAACTCATGGAAGTGCAGGCCGGCCAATGCCGCATCCGCCTCGACGGCAGCGACGAGTGGAAGACGTATGGCGCGGGCGAATCGTTCTCGGTGCCGGGCAAGAGCCGCTTCGATATCGACGTGGTCGAAACGCTCGACTACGTTTGCAGTTACCTCTGAGCGATTCGAATCGATTGTCCAATTTTTATCGATGTCCACGTTTCGTGTACACTCCATGAAACTGGACAACGAGCCGCACTCATGCCGCCGAACGCCGAGCAACTCGTCGAAGCCGCCGCCGCCGCCTTCAGCGACGCGACCGGCCTCGCCGCGCGCCGCGTCAAACCGCCTGCGCGCGGCGAATACGACGCCGCCATCGAATTCCGCATCGGCGGCGCGCGCGTCAAGCGTCCCGTCGTCGTGCGGGAAAACATCGACCGCTTCAGCGCGCTGTCGGCGTTCGGCGCATCGGCCACGCGCGACGGCGGCTCGAATCCCACGCTCGTCACCCTGCATCTGTCGCCGGACATGATCCGCGCCTGCCGCGAACTGGGCATCGATGCGCTCGATCTCGCCGGCAACGCGAGCCTCATCGAAGGCAATAGCGTCGTGATCGTTTCGGGCCGTCCGCGCGCGGCGAAAGGCAAGGCGCATCGGTCCAGAACCTGGACCAAATCGACACTGCGCGTCACGCTGGCGCTGCTCATCACGCCTTCGCTGCTGGAGCGCGGCTATCGCGACATCGCGCAGAACGCGGGCGTCAGTCACGGCACGGTGCAGAACGCCGTGCGCGCGCTCATCGATCATCGCGATGTGTTCGAACGGCCCGATGGCCGCGGCCTGCAATTCGCCGACAAGGAACGGCTCATCGACGAATGGGTCACGCTGTATCCGCGGCAATTGCGCGAATCGCTCGTCATCGGGCGATATCGCGCGGAGTCGAACGACTGGTGGCGCGATGCGCCCGATCTGCCGGGTCGATGCCAGTTCGGCGGCGAGCCCGCCGCGGCGATACTCACGGAGTATCTGAAACCGGCGACGGTCACCGCCTATTGCGCCGACACCGTGCCGCGCGAGTGGATCATGCAGGCGCGCTTGCGGCCCGATCCCGCCGGCAACGTCGAGTTCCTGCGCGCGCCCGTCGCGCTCGCGCCCATCGACGGATTGCCGCCGAACGTCGTCGCGCCGCTGATCGTGTACGCCGATCTCGTCGCGAGCGGCGACCCGCGCAATCTCGACACCGCCAGGATGCTCCGTGAACGCTACCTCGCCGCTTGAATTGCTGCCGCATCGCCCGCTCGTCGGCGTCATGTCGACGATGCTGCGCGAAGTCGTCGCCGCATCGAAGGCGACCGGCATCGCGTGGTTCGTCGGCGGCGCGAGCGCGCGCGACATCCTGGTCACGCACGTCTACGACATCGAGGCGACGCGCGCAACCGCGGACATCGACATCGGCATTTCGATTCAAGGCTGGACCGGTCACGACGCATTGCGGCGCGCGCTGCTCGCGTCGGGCAATTTCACCGCGCCGAAGGGCTCGGCGCATCGCCTGAATTACAGCGCGCCGCAAACCGGCGAGCGCACGTGGCTCGATATCGTGCCGTTCGGCGGCGTGCAGGACGAGCACGGCGAGATCGCGTGGCCGCCGGACGGGTCGGTGCGGATGAACGTCGCGGGGTTCAGGCAGGCGCTCGATACGGCGATCGCCGTGCGCATCGACCGTGATCTCGTCGTGCCGGTCGCATCGCTGCCCGCGCAGGCGATGCTCAAGATCGTCGCGTGGCAGGACCGGCACGCGGCGGATCGCAAGGACGCGATCGATCTGCTCTTTCTGATGGCGCATTACGCGCAGGCCGGCAATCTCGACCGGCTCTATTCCGACGCCTTCGATCTCGTCGAGCGCCACGGCCACGATCCGGATATCGCGGGCGCGGCGCTGCTCGGCCGCGACACCGCGACCATCGCGAATGACAGCGACATCCGCGCGCAGATTCTCGCGATCCTGCGCGCGGACGATCCCGCGCCGCCGATCCTCACGCACATGCTCGGCTCACGCATGGCGGTCTTCGAAGCCGACACGTCGGAACGCGTCGCCGCGTTGTTTTACGCATTCCGCGAGGCGTTTTAGGCCTCAGCCGTTGCGGAACAGATAACTGTACGCGTTGAGCGCGGGCACGCCGCCGAGATGCGCGTACAGCACCTTCGAGCCTTCGGGGAATTCGCCGTTGCGCACCATCTGGATCATGCCGTCCATCGATTTGCCTTCGTAGACGGGATCGGTCAGCACGCCTTCGAGCCGCGCGCACAGACGGATCGCCTCGAGCGTGCCTTCGTTCGGCAGGCCGTATTCGGGACCGCCGAAGCGCGTGTCGAGAATCACGTCTTCGCGGGTGATGTCCTGGCCGAGATCGACGAGCTCCGCCGTGTGCTTCGCGATGCGCAGAATCTGATCGTGTGTCTGCTGCGGTTTCGCCGATGCATCGATGCCGATCACCCGCCGCGCGCGCCCGTCCGCCGCGAAGCCGACGACCATGCCCGCCTGCGTGCTGCCCGTCACCGAGCACACGACGATGTAATCGAAGCTGAAGCCGAGTTGCGCTTCCTGCGCGCGCACTTCCTCCGCGAAACCGACGAAGCCGAGACCGCCCAGCGGATGCTCCGAGCAACCTGCCGGCACCGGAAACGGCTTGCCGCCCGCCGCGCGCACGCTGTCCATCGCGTCCTGCCAGCTTTTGCGGATGCCGATATCGAAGCCATCCGCGACGAGCCGCACGTCCGCGCCCATCATCCGCGACATCTGGATATTGCCGACGCGGTCATAGACGGCATCGGAGTAATTGACCCAGTTCTCCTGCACGAGCACGCATTTCATGCCGAGGTGCGCCGCGACCGCCGCGACCTGGCGCGTCTGGTTCGACTGCACGCCGCCGATCGACACGAGCGTGTCGCAGCCTTCGGCAATCGCTTCGGGAATCAGATATTCGAGCTTGCGCGTCTTGTTGCCGCCGAACGCGAGGCCGCTGTTGCAGTCCTCACGCTTCGCATACAACTCGACCTTGCCGCCGAGATGCGCGGACAGGCGCTTGAGCGGCTGGATCGGCGTCGGTCCGAAAGTGAGCGGATAACGGGGAAAACGTTGCAGGTTCATGATCGGCGTCCTCGTGAGGGTGGAACACCATCGTAGAGATTGTCGTGATCAGCCGGGTTGCGAAAAAAATGCCCCCGGCCTAACGTTTCTGGTGATACTGATGCCGATGCAAATTTTTATTTCGTCCGACAACGAAGACACGCAATGAAAAAAACATCATCCGCGCCGAACCCGCATCCGGCGGGCGTTCAGACCGATCGCGTCGATCGCGCGATCTTGCGTCAGTTACAGCGCGACGCGTCGATCTCGAACGTCGCGCTCGCGGAGAAGGTCAATCTCAGCCCGCCCGCGTGTCTGCGGCGCGTCGAGCGGCTGCGCGAGACGGGACTGATCCGCGCGACCGTCGCGCTGCTGAATCCGAAGGCGCTCGACGCGGGCATGCTCGTGCTGATCGGCGTGATCCTCGATCGCTCGACGCCGGATTCCTTCGCCGATTTCGAAAAGGCCGCGCAGAAGGTGCCCGGCTGCATGGAGTGCCATGTCGTGACGGGCGAGTTCGATTTCTTCATGCTGATCCGCACGCGCGACAGCGAGAGCTTCAACCGGCTTCATGCCGAGAAGCTGCTTTATCTTCCCGGCGTGCGCCAAATCCGCACGTTCGTCGTGCTGCGCGAGATTCTTTCGACGACCGCGTTTCCGATCGGCGACTCGGCCGGCGCGCGCACGCAGGACATCACTCGATCATAGGGCGACCGCCCGATGCAAAAGGACTCTGTAAAATGCAGTCACATGATCAATTCTGTCTGAGGGCACGCTGCGAAAGCCGAGGTTCATAAGTGACACTACACCGCATTACCGACGTCGCGCGCCTGACAGGAACGAACGTATCCACGCTCCGGTTGTGGGAACAGCACGGACTGGTATCGCCGAAACGCTCGGCAGTCGGGCAGCGTGTTTTCGATCAGGCCGATATCGAAAAGATTCGCGCTATACAGCACATGCGGAAAGTCGAAGGACTCAACATGTCCGCGATCCGCAAGGCGCTTGCGGAAAAAGACCTCGACACTGCGCCTGAGACTCTTGAGCGCGAGCCCGAAACGGCGGGGCTCAACGAAAGCGGACAAAACGGACTGGGCAGCCGCTTCCGGCTCGCCAGAAGAAAAGCCGGGTTGTCCTTGCGCGAAGCGGCAGAATCGACCGGGCTCGCCGTTTCCTTTATCTCGACTTTCGAACGCACTTCGCAAGGCGCCACCGTCGCGAGCATGCAGGCGCTGGCGCTCTGCTACGGGACGACGGTAACGGATCTGTCTCAACCGTTACGCAGCAAGCCTCACCGCGAGGTCGTTCGACGCGGGCAAGAGCGCAGTATCGCGGGCTTCGGCAAGAACATCCGCATCCTTCAACTGGCCGAGTCGCTCAGCCTGCTCGACTGCCAGAAGTGGGTGCTTCAGCCTGGCGCGGAAAGCAGCGGGTTCTACTCCCACGAAGGCGAAGAGTTTATCCACGTTCTATCCGGGGCATTTCATATCGCCGTGGACGATGTGCAACACGTCCTCGGGCCTGGCGATAGCATCGCTTTTCCGAGCCAGCATCCGCATAGCTGGAAGGCGACGGGCGACGAGGCAACGGTGCTTATCTGGGTCAACACGCCGAAGAGTTTCTAGGCGGCGGCGTGCTTACATCGACAGTCGCGCGAGCTTTTATGGCCGAAGCGCGACTGCCTAACAAAACGTCGGGTCAGTGCGTCGAGCTGACTTCAACACGATCCATCGATACCGTGCGCGCATGATTGCCCTGCGCCCCGCTCTTACCGATCCCGTAACGCTGCGCTATCAGGCCCATCATCACGATGACGGCAGCGAGACCCGCCGTCGACAGCACTTCCGTGCGGTAGGTTCCTTCCACCGCCATGGTAACCAGCGCGCCGATCACGAAAACGATAACGGCCCAGGTCAGCCACGGAAACAACCACATCTTCAGCTTCAGTTCGACGCCTTGCGCCTCCAGTTGCCGACGCATACGCAACTGGCAGCAAGCTATCGTCAGATAGACGAGCAATGCGACACAACCTGTGGTCTGCATCAGGACGTCGTAGAGATCCATCTTGGAGCTTGCCATCATATAAACCGCCGTGAAGGCGAAGACGCTCGACATCACAACGGCCACATAAGGCGTACCGGTCCTGTTTGCGGTCCTGGCCATGATCCGGTGTGCATCGCCACGTCCGGCGAGCGAAAAGAGCATGCGCGACGCCGTATAGAGCGACGAATTAAAGCAACTGCAAACCGACGTCAGCACCACGCAGTTGACGATCAAGCGGGCATGGGGAATACCGAGGGCGCCGAGCGCGACGGTGTAGCTTCCGCGCGTAGGATCCACCAGCGCGGGATCGTTGTACGGCACGAGGCACACGACCAGAAAGATCGATCCGACATAGAACAGGATGATGCGCCACACGACCGAACGAATCGCCTTGAAAATCTCCCTTCCCGGATTGACGGACTCGCTCGCCGCCACCGTCACGACCTCGGCCCCGATCATGGCGAACATCACGCCGAGCAATGCGGTGACGACCGATTTGGGTCCGTTCGGCATGAAACCCGAATCGCTAAGATGGGAGAAACCGCGGGCATGTCCGAAAGGCCAGAGATGCACGACGGCGAGACTGCCGATTACCAGAAACAAGATAATCGCCGTCACCTTGATCATGCCGAACCAGAACTCGAACTCGCCGTAGTTCTTCACGTTCATGAGATTCGTGCCGATGAACGCGAGGGTCAGCATCAGCGCGAAAGCCCAGTCGGGTATCGAAGCGAACCAGGCATGCAGAATCTGGCCAGCGACATAGGCTTCCCAGCCCATCAACATCGCCCAGAAATACCAGTACAGCCAGCCGATCGTGAAGCCCGCCCAACGGCCGATGGCGCGGTCCGCATAGGTCGAGAACGAACCGGTATCGGGCTGGGCGATCGCCATCTCACCCAACATCCGCATGACGAGAAAAACGAGAATGCCGCCCGCCAGGTAAGCGAGAATGACCGACGGCCCTGCGAGCGCGATTTGTTTGCCCGATCCTATGAACAGAGCGGCGCCAATGACCCCCGCGATGGAAATCATGGTCATATGACGTGACTGAAGGCCGCCCTTGAGCGTTCCGTCATGGGAGTTCGACATGGTATCTCCTGTTGCACTGCTAAATATCTGCGTTTTGATCCGATGCGTTGCCGATCGCGCTGGTTGAGATCAGTCGATGATCAGATAGGACTTCCGGATGTCCTCATGGATATCCCATATCCCGTGGCAGTTCGCGGGAAAATAGACGCTGTCTCCCGCGCGCAATTCGATCGTCGCCTGGCCGTCCGGCGTGAAGAAGCAATGGCCGGCAAGAATATGGCTGAACTCGCGCTTAGTGACTTGCCGACGCCACACGCCACGGCTGCACTCCCAAATGCCGAATGCAACTCCCTCTTCCTCTGAACGACCATCGAGCGCCGTTCTCGTTCGGGAAACCGGCTCGCCAACGGGCGCGGCAACGTCCACCCAGGGTGAAAAACGCGTGCTGTCTTCATATCGATAAACAACGGGCTTCATATATTTCGATATCCTTATGATTTATCTTCCAATCCGGACGGGGCAAGCTTTGCCAGCGCGACGTCGAACGTCCTTGGCACCGCACCCGCCGCTTCCCGGCATTCCTTTCTGCGCACCGCGCCGCGTACCAGCGATCCGCCGATGTATTTGATCGGCTCCGGCGGAAACGTCCGCGCCCGGCGCTCGACGAGCGCACAACCGCTCCATTCGTCTTTTCGCTCAAGCGCGAGACTGGCGAGAATCTTTCCGCCGATCCGGCTGGGTCCGACGCCATTACCGCTCCAGCCGACGCCATAGTGAATATGCTGCGTGCCGGAGAGCGTGCCGAAGACCGGCAAGCTGTCGTAGGTTCGATCGATCGGCCCGGACCACGCGTGCGTGAGGCGCACGCTGGAAAGTGTCGGGTAAGTACGCCGGAAGTCTTGCTCCGTCATCGCACAACTCTCGGCGTGACGGCTGAACGTTTCGTCGATGATCCCGCCCCTGGAGAGCGCCCCGGTTCCCTTGCCGAAGGCAATGCGCCCGTCACGCGTCGTCCGGTAGTAGTTCACCATCAGTTGCGAATCGGTGATCGCTTCGCCTCCCGTCCAGCCGATGGCACGCAGTTGTTCCGGGATCGGCTCGGTCACGACGATGGAACTGTTGACCGGCACGATCAAGCGTGCGATTTCGGGGATGGCCGTCGCCCATGCATTCGTTGCCAGTACAACGGCGTTCGCGCGCACCTGAGCTTTGTCGGTGCGCACGATGGACGGACAATCGCGGCTGATCTCCAGAACGGGCGTGTTCTCATAAATGCGGATGCCGCGCTTCAATGCGAGCCTGCGCATGCCGCGAACCAGCGCCGCCGGCTGTACCGTGGCATTGCTGCGCTCGAACACGCCGGCCCGATGAATGCCGGAGCCCGTTCTGCGGGCGACTTCGTCCGAAGCGACCTGTTCGAAGGGACGCACGCCCAGTTTGGCGCAGGCTTCGACCGTCGCGGTCCATGAGTCGCCCTGCGCTTCCGAGGTCGACGTCCACAGCCAGCCGGCGCGCCGGAAATGCGCATCGATAGCGTGCTGCTCGCAAAAGTCTCCGAGTTCCTCGATCGCACGCTCTGACGCACGCGCCAAGAACAGCGCCTGCTCGACATCCATGAACGCCAGCAGCGACGCGATTTTCGGCCACCACGACATCACGAAACCGCCGTTACGCCCGGACGCGCCGCCGCCGCAAACGTCACGCTCGAGCACGACGACTTTTGCCGCCGGACTGAGCTCGCGAATGGTCAGCGCCGTCCAGAGCCCGACGAATCCACCGCCGACAACGACGACATCGGCGTCCTCGGATGCGGACAGAGGCGCGGCCACATCCAGTTGCGGCTCGGCATCGAGCATCCAGAAACTTCGCTGGAGGAGCGGGATCTCCCGCCGCGCAGAGGTCGAAACTTTCATAACACCCTTAACAATTTGTGGCTTTCCCCGAGAGAACCGCAGACCGGCTCGATTCTTCGAGAACAAAAAGGCTACATGTTTTCTGTAGAACAGGACGATAGGGAAATGTTCGCGATGAGAGAATCAGGGTTTTCCCGCGAGCGATGACGCCAGCGTAGCCGTGACGCATCGCGAGGCGCACGCCCGCCGTCGCCCCGATGACAAATTTGCGAAAGACCTGCTGAAAAATTACGCTACGATTCAGGGTTTTCCATGTCCGGGCATCCCGTTTCGTTGTGACCGCGTCTGATTTCAAAGCCCTGGCCAAGGCGATTCTGGCTCGCCTCGCGTCGCGGCTGCGTCCGCATCTGCGGCCGCGCACGCTGCTTCTGCTGCCTGCCCTCTTCCTGCTCTACGTGCTGGTGCTGATTCCGTTCACGCCCGGCATCCGCGATATCCGTAAGGCAAAGGTCGACCAGCCCGCGCAGATCTATTCCGCCGATGGCAAGCTGCTCGCGGAGTTCAAGCCGACGCATCGCGAATGGGTGAGCCTCAAGGAAATTTCGCCGCAGGTGATCGACGCGCTCATCGCGACGGAAGACCGGCGTTTCTATCAGCATCACGGAATCGATTTCAGGCGCACCGCGGGCGCGGCGCTGCATACGTTCTCGGGCGACCGCCAGGGCGGCTCGACGCTCACGCAGCAGCTCGCGCGCAATCTGTATCCCGAGGAAATCGGCCGCTCGCAGACGCTCACGCGCAAGCTGAAGGAAGCGATCACCGCGTTCAAGATCGAAGCGCTCTATTCGAAGGACGAGATTCTCGAAACCTATCTGAACACGGTGCCGTTCCTCTACAACGCGTACGGCATCGAAATGGCCGCGCGCACGTACTTCGACAAATCCGCGGGCCAGCTCGACGTGCTCGAGAGCGCGACGCTCATCGGCATGTTGAAGGGCAACAGCTATTACAACCCGGTGATCAATCCCGAGCGCGCGCTCGACCGGCGCAACATCGTGCTCGGGCAGATGGTGAAGTTCGGCCACTTGCAAGCGGCGAAGCTCGACGCGCTCAAGAAGCGTCCGCTGCGCATCGACTTCGAGCGGCAGACGGAAGAGCCCGGCCGCGCGCCGCACTTCGCGCAGCAGTTGCGCAAATGGCTGATCGGCTGGGCCGACGACAACGACTACAACATCTATTCGGATGGTCTCGTCGTGCGCACGACCATCGACTCGCGTCTGCAGACGATGGCGACGAACGCGCTCGCGCTGCAGGGCAATCAGTTGCAATCGATCGCGAATGCGGCGTGGGGCGGACGAGGCGGTTGCGCGAACACGAACGCGGATCTCGCGCACGCGTTCATCCGCGAGACGGATCAGTATCGCGCGCTGCGCACGAGCGGGGCGAACGATGCCGATGCCATCAAAAATCTCGGCTCGGACCGCGCGTTCATGCAGGCGTTGTGCGAGAACAAGACGCGCGTGCAGGCCGCGTTTCTGGCGCTCGATCCGCGCAACGGCCAGATCAAGGCGTGGGTCGGCAGCCGCGATTTCACGCAGGACCCGTTCGATCACGTCGCGCAGGCGCGCCGCCAGCCGGGCTCGACGTTCAAGCCCTTCGTCTACGGCGCGGCGTTCGAGCGCGGCGCGAAGCCGACCGACACGTTCATCGACCAGGCCGTGGAGATTCCGGTGCGCGGCGCCGAAACCTGGCGTCCGACCGACGATTCGCCGCCCTCCGGCCGCCCGGTGAGCCTGCGCGACGGCATCGCCTATTCGAAGAACCGCATCACCGCGCAACTGATGGAACAGGTCGGGCCCGGACGCGTCGCGCGGCTCGCACGCGACATGGGCGTGCGCGACAGTCATCTCGATGTGGTGCCGTCGCTCGCGCTCGGCACGAGCCCGGTCACGCTGAAGGAGATGGTGTCGGCGTACGGCACCATCGCCAATGACGGTAGTTATATAGAGCCGCTGCTCGTCACGCGCATCGAGAACAAGGACGGCGACGTGCTCGCGCAGTTCGAGAGCGCGCCCGAACGCGCGCTGTCCGTCGATGCGACACGCAAGCTCGTCGATGTGATGCGCGACGTGATCAACCGCGGCACGGGCACGGCGATCCGCACGCGCTTCGGTATCCGCGCGGACGTCGCGGGCAAGACCGGCACGACGCAGGACAACGCGGACGGCTGGTTCATCCTGATGCATCCGCAACTCGTGGCGGGCGCGTGGGTCGGCTTCAACGACAGCCGCGTCACGCTGCGCAGCGACTACTGGGGACAAGGCGCGCATAGCGCACTGCCGATCGTCGGCGATTTCGTGCAGCGCTCGCTGCGTTCGCATCTGATCGACGCACGCGCGCGCTTCGACACGCAGGAAGCGCCGGGCCTATGGCAGACGATGGCCACCCGCGTGCGGACCTGGTTCGACGAAACGTTCTCGAAAGCGCCGAAGCCGGGCAAGCCGAAAACCGCGCAGACCGCGGCGCAGCCTCCGGCGCGCACGAAGCGCGCGCCTTCGGAGCCCGTGGCCGAAGTGACCGAAGAAACGCCGCAACCGCCGGTGTTCACGACGATGCCGCCGATCCTGCCGTCGGTATCGAACGGCGAAAGCGCGAGCGGCGCGGCGGCGGCATCGGCGCCCGACGCCGCGTCGGCCGCGCAGCAATAACGCCCGGCGGCCGTCCATCGAAGCCGGTTAGTTGCGGCGCATTCGTTTCAAAATCGCCCTTCCGCCCTTATGCGCGGTCGCGCACAGAGCATGCGCGGAAATGGTGCTTCGATGCATCAAGGCGAAACAAGTCCACCGAAGATTTCGCCGCCACAATGGCGCGCTGTGGCCACACGCGCCAGCCAAACAGGAACGGAAACCTGGCCTTTCAGGGTTTCCCGCTCCACGGACGTCCCCATGTCACGCGATACGTCCTTTCTATGTCCGGCTGGTTTCGGAGAACGAGTTGAACAAGCAATTTCCCCGCGTCAAGCGAGCCCTCGTGGCCACCGCGCTCGCCCTGCCGCTTTCGTCGTCCAGTTTTGCCCAGAGCATCAGCGCGACCCTGCCGTGGACCGGCACATGGAGCACCGCGCCGATGGCCACTCGCGACGGCGGCTTCAATAATCAGACGATCCGGCAGATCGTGCACACGAGTATCGGCGGGACGGCCGTCGGCGTGCAGTTCTCGAATCTGTATGGCAGCGATCCGCTCGTCATCGGCGATGTGCGCGTCGCGCTACGGGCGAGCGGCCAGCGCACCGTGCCCGGCAGCGACAAGGCCGTCACCTTCGACGGTCAGCCTTTCGTCACGATCCCGCCGGGACGCGTGATGATGAGCGATCCGGTCGCGTTTCAGGTGCCGGCGCTTACGGATATCGTCGTCAGCGCCTATCTGCCGCAACAGACGCCGAGCGGAACGACCGGTCACGTGGATGCGCTTCAGGACGTGTATATCGCACCCGGCGACGTCAGCGCCGACCCGAACTTCGCGGGCGGCGTCGTCAACGCACTCGGCGAGCAGTCTTATTACTACCTCACCGACGTCGTCGTGCAAAACGCCAGTGCGACGGGCGCCGTGGTCGCGTTCGGCGCATCGATCACAGAAGGCGTCGCGTCGCAGCCGAACACCAACGGCCGTTGGTCGAACCTGCTCGCCGCGCGCCTGCAGCAAGCCGGCATGACGGTCGGCGTGCTCAATCAGGGCATTTCCGGCAACGACTTCTTCACGAACGGCTCCGGCGAAGCCGGTCTCACGCGCTTCCAGCGCGACGTGCTCGACCAGTACAACGTGAAGTGGGTGATCATTTCCGACGACGCGGTCAATAATCTGATCGGTGGCGCGCCACCGACGGCGGCCCGTCTGAACAGCGCGTTCAGCGAGCTCGCGCAGAGCGCGCACGCGGCGGGCGTCGGCGTGATCTGCTCGACGCTCACGCCGTTCGAGGGCGTGTCGTCGTGGACGCCGGACATCGAAGCGACGCGCGCAGCGGTGAACGCGTTCGTCGCCAGCGCCGACAGCGGCTGCGACGCCGTGCTCGATCAGGCCGCCGCGATCGGCGATCCTTCCAATCCGCCCGTCATGCTCGGCGCGTACGACAGCGGCGACAACCTGCATCCGAATCAGGCGGGGATGCAGGCCATCGCCAATTCCGTGAATCTGGGCTGGTTCAAGTAGGCGGCGCGAAAACGCAAAAACGCCATGCGAAAGATGCTCCTTTCGCATGGCGTTGTTCTTTCGCCGTCGATTACGACTTGACGATCGTCGGGTTCTGCACGTTGATGCGCGGACCCGCGTTGTCCCACTGCTCGACGATCAGCGGGTACTTCCACTTCGGATTCGTGCTGCTGATCTGGCCGTTCACGATGTAGCCGTCGAGCGACAGACCCTGAACCGCGAACGAACCGCCCGGGCTCGTCGTGTCGACGTGGTTGTTGATCGCGATCGTGACCGTCTTGCTGATCGGACCCGGCAGCGAGCCGAACCACACGTTGATGCCGCCGCCCTTGCAGTTCGCCGTCGTCGGGCTGTTGATCGTGATGCTCTTGAACACGGCCGAGTTGTCGTTCGGTTCGAAATCGAGACCGCACGCCGGCGCCGTGCCGTTGATGTTCTGCCACACCGGGCTGTTGAACGTGATCGTGTCGCCCGAGATGATCGACACGCCCTGACGGCGGCAGCCGTCGGCCTTGTGGTTGTCGACGGTCAGGTTGTACGTCGGCGTGTTCTTCTTGGTCTGGCTATCGTTGATGTAGATGCCGTCGCCCCACGTGTTGATCGTGGTCGGCGCGACCAGATGCACGTTCGTCGCGCCCATGATCGTGAAGCCCATGCCGTGCTCGCCGCCCGACGCCGAGTTCAGTTCCTTGCTGCCGTCGAGGTACGCGTTTTCGACGATGACGTTGTTCACGTCGACGATACGCATCATCTGATAGATGTCCGCGTTGTGCGCCAGCAGCTTGATCGATGCGCCCGACGCGAAGCGGATGTGGCTGTTCGTGCGCAGCGTGAGACCCGTCGTGTCGATGCGGACCTGGCCGGAGATCAGCAGGATCTGGCCGACCGAACCGTCGATGGCGGCTTGCAGCGCGGCGCGGTCGTTGGTCTTGCCATCGGCCTTCACGCCGAACGACGAAGCCGCGATGGTGCCGGAGGTGTCGGCCGCGGCGGACGTCGAGCTTGCCGGAGCGGCAGGGCTGGCGGGGGTGGCAGCGCTGGCGGGCGTTGCGGCGGAGGCCGAGCTCGCGGGCGTCGCCGTCGAGGCGCCACCGTTGTTCCTTCTTCTCCAGCGATCCGCGACGGAATCCGCTGCGCCGCCGTCGCTGCCGCCGCCGCATGCGGCGAGCACGAACGCGCCGCTGCCCGCGATGAGCGAGGTCAGCAGCTTGCGACGGGTCGCGATACGGGAGGTGTCTGCCCGGTTGTCTGCCTGAGTGATGTTCGGAAGCATTGTCTTTCCAATAGGTCGTACGTTATCGACGGGCGAGCCGGTTCCTGCGACATCGGTCGCACGCAACGTTTCTTTATGGGCAATGAGATGACCGACGCAAATAGAGCAGACGCAAACGATTGCGCCGCCCAGCGCTCGACAGCCGCACACGGCGACTCCGAAAGGCATCTCGGCGAAAAACAGTTCGACTTCGGGATTGAGGAACCAGATATTCCGGAAAACCTGACCATCCCATGCTCGAACGATCCGGGTACGGCCCGTCGAAGCACTGAAGTCTGACGGCAGTAATTACCGTCTTTTATTAATACTACAGATTGCTACAGAGTATTCCTACCCGTTACTTGTAACAGAATGTACGCTTGTAACTATTCCTTTTATTTTTTCATCGCTTTATCGCGGCGTATTTTCTCTTTCATTCTCCTGGGAGTGAAATAAACTACGCCGTTTTAAATGTTAATACCGTAGATGAATAACACCACTTTAATCCGCATTCGATACGATGATTAATATTCATATGAACAATCGATTTTAAGTACACGAACGTTCACGCGACGACCCCGTCCGATGTCCTCGCGGGAGGCCATACAAGGCCTGACGGAGCGCCTTTCGTATGCCGAAACGATCATCAATAGGCTGATTATTTCGCTTCATTTACCGATCACTCCGCGGACAATTCTCATTTACCGGCTTCGATTTACCGTCTTGGTGAGATCACATATGCAAAAATTACAAAATGAAAGTGACTTTTTCTCGCTTTCAACTGATCAATCGGATTTTGTAAGTGCGGACTGGAAACTTTTTTTCGATTAAAAAGCGAAAGACCCTACGGTGAATACCCCTATCGGGTTTATACCAAGTCACCCTGCTTCTTCCCGTTTTCCCGCATTGGCTGGGCTTCCGGCGGATCTCTAATAATCTGATTAAACAAAATCACCTTATTCAGCAGACAAAATACGCGGGATCGGAAATCCTTTCCGTTGCAAAACGGTCCAGTGTTTCATTGCGCACTGAACTCGATGGCCGCAATCCCTAGTCTTGAGGTCGGGTCGAAATCGCCCCAAGCGTCCACGCAACCAAAAAGACACGCTGCAATGAAGACCTTCGATCTGATCAAGAGCGATCTCTACCGCTACAGCGGCGAGTACAGCTTCATGCTCCTCCTCGAGCAACTGGTGTTGAACGAAGGGTTCAACTACATGTTCTGGCTGCGGCTGGCGAGCGCCGCCTCGTCCCGGCCGGTGCGGCTCGTGCTCAACCATGTCATCCGCCTGAAGCAGCGCCGGTTCGGCTTCGTGATCAGCCCGCGCACGAAGATCGGGCCGGGCTTCTACATCAGCCACGTCGGCTCGCTCGTGGTAAATCCGACCGCGGTCATCGGCGCGAACTGCAACATCTCGCAGGGCGTGACGATCGGATCGAATCACGGCAAGGCGGCGACGATCGGCAATAACGTGTATATCGGGCCGAACGTGTGCATCGTCGAGGACGTGACCATCGGCGATAACGTCACCATCGGCGCGGGCAGCGTCGTGACTCGCGACATTCCGCCGAACGTGACCGTGGCCGGCTGCCCGGCGCGAATCCTGACGGACGATGCGTCGCTGCACCGCGCGGCGCGCTACATCCTGCGTCCCTGGGGAACTCAATCGTCATAGGAAATACCGCTTCCACGCGTTTTCCCTGAAGACAGCACGCGCCGCCATCGGCGTTGCCGGGTGCCTTGGCGAACAGTCGAGGTGCCCGTTTTCGTGCATGCTCGTCACTCTCACGCGAACGCCGCCGGCCTTCGCGCATCCGATCGCATGGCGATTTCGACCCTACGTCCCGCCACGCGACGAAAGGCTCCAACGCAGGAGGAGTACACGTGCTGAGCACAGCTGTGCAATCGGTAAGACGACGTCTCGGCGGCGTGCATCAGGATCACAAGCGAATCGCGAGAAGCGCGGTCGTCCTGCTGATATTCGTGATCGCCGGGAAATGCATCGGCGCATCGAAGGAGATGGCGATCGCGTACCGCTACGGGATCAGCGGCACCGTCGACGCCTATCAGTTCGCGCTCACGCTCGTCACCTGGCTGCCTTCGATGCTCACGAACGTGCTCGCGGTGCTGCTCGTTCCCGCGCTCGTGTCGCTCAAGGAAGACAAGTCGCAGCGCGACGGCTTTCTCGGCGAGCTGGAAGGCATCGGGCTCGTCATCGGCCTCTCGTCCTCTCTCCTGCTTTGGCTGTTCTGGCCTTATCTCGCGGATGTCATCGCGGGCAGTCTCGCGGAATCGACGCGCGACATGTGCCGGGCGATGATCATCAGCATGACGCCGGTCGGCCTCTTGACCTTCACGATCTGCATTTCTTCCTCGCGCCTGCAGGCTTCGGGCAAGCACATCAATACGTTGCTGGAATGCGTGCCGGCCATCGGCCTCCTGGTCTTCGTGCTCGCCGCGCGCAACAACACGTCGATCACGCCGCTCGTGCTGGGCACGTCGCTCGGCTTCGTGGTGCAGGCCGCGTGGCTGCGCGTGCTCGCCAAACGCGCCGACGCGATGCCCGTGCTGCCACGCGTCGCGGCACGCGCGAAGCAATGGCCGTCGACGATCCGCTCGATGGGCATGCTCACGATCGGCTCGGTCGTGGCGAGTCTCTGGCTTCCTATCGATCAATATTTCATGGCGCAGCAAGGCGACGGCGCCATCGCGACGCTCGGCTACGCGAACCGGCTGCTCTCGCTCGTGCTCAGCATGGGCGCGCTCGCGATCACGCGCGCGACCTTGCCGATCCTCGCGGAGATTCTTCATCGCGGCGATCATGCGCGTGCGCGCAGCACCGCGCTGAAGTGGTCGGGCATCATGACGATGCTCGGTCTCGTCGGCGGCCTCTTCGCTTACGCGCTCGCGCCGTACGTCGTCAAGCTGCTGTTCCAGAAAGGCGCCTTCACGCCCGAGGACACGATCGCGGTCACCACGCTCTTTCGCTACGGGCTTTTGCAGGTGCCGTTCTACTTCGGCATGTGCGTGCTCGTGCAGTTGTTCGCGAGCGAAACGCGCTATCGGGCGATCTCCGTCATTTCGCTGATCGGCTTCGGAACCAAGATCATCGGCAACGTCATTCTCGTGCATCTCTACGGCGCACAGGGCGTGCTGCTCGCAACCGGCATCGGCGCGATCGCCGTGCTCGCGTGCTACATCTTCTGGACGCGCTTCGCGCCGCCTTTCACCGGTAACGGTCCGACACCCGATACCGCTACGCCCCAATGAAACGCGGCCTCCCGAGGGAGGCCGCGCGCTTGCATCATCCTGCTGTCTCTCAGCCCTGCTCGAAGACCCGCCGGAACATCGGCACGAGGAAGCGGTTGCCGTATTCGCTCATGTGGTGATAGTCGGAATAGAGCGGCCGGCCGTCGTGCGAGCCCATGCATTTGCCGTCCGGGCACAGGAACGGGCGCGGGTCGAGCAGATGGATGCCGCATTGATCGTGCGCCTGACGCATCGCCTGCAACAGGCCGCCGTTGCGCTGGGCGTAATCGGACAGCGTGATCGACAGATCGGGCGCGTGCGGGTCCTTCATCTTCTCGCGCGCGAGCATCAGCGGAACGTTGAAGTCGAACTCGGGAATCGGCTCCACCAGATAGACCGGCCGGATCTTCGAGATGCGGCAGACCGTCGACAGCAAGTGCTCGCGATAGAGCTCGGTCGAGAACGGCGCGGGCGTCTGCGCGGGCTGCTCGGGATTGACGAACGCGAACTCGTCCATGGTCGGACCCGACCAGTACTGCGACCAGTGATTGGCGATGATCACGGGCGTCTTCGCGGACTCGTCGCGGCTCAGGATGTCGATGTACTTGCGGTCCTGATCGAAGCAGTCGCCATTGCCGCGACGGATGCCGTAGATCGTCGGACAGCCTTCGATCGTGATGAGCAGGACATCCTCCGGCTTGCCGTTGGGCACCGCATCGACGACCGCTTCGGCGATGGCTTCCGCGTGACTGTCGCCGAGGACCACTACGCGGCTATCCTTCTGCTTGTTCGCGACGTCGCATGGATCGATCATCATGTGACACTTCGTGCGGTGCGGATTCGTGTCGTAGGTCTCGCTATCGGCGATGAACACCGAACGGTCGAAGCGATTCGGCACGCCCTGGCTCGCATAGATGCTGCCGCCGCCGACCGCGAGCAGCAGCGTGAACGCGAGAATCGGACGCAGCGTGATGAACCTCGGGAACGCGCGCGCCTCGCCTTGCGACGCCTTTCTCGTCTTCGATTCGACGAGCGCATACGACAGATATCCCATCGCGAAGCCGCCCGCGATGGCGCCCACGCGCCAGGGCAGCGAGCCGTCCTTGTCGAAGTACGTGAGCGCGACGACGAACGGCCAGTGCCAGAGATAGACCGAATACGAAATCTTGCCGATGAACTGCGCAAGCGGATTGCACGTGAAAATCGAATGCTTGCGCGCCGCGAGCAGCACGAGTGCCGTACCCAGCACCGGCACGAGCGCGAGATAGCCTGGCCACGCGTTGTTTTCGTTGAAGGTGAGCGCGCCGTACACGATCATCGCGAGACCGGCGAACTCGATCGTCCGGCGAACGGACCTGCGCGGCGCAATCGGGAACAGGTACACGAGACCG
This sequence comes from Caballeronia jiangsuensis, assembly GCA_000648925.1. Classification (GTDB taxonomy): domain Bacteria; phylum Pseudomonadota; class Gammaproteobacteria; order Burkholderiales; family Burkholderiaceae; genus Caballeronia; species Caballeronia jiangsuensis. Next base: position 144,458 of record JFHF01000008.1, on the reverse strand, counting down.
CCCGCGAGCATCTCCCATGCGCGCGTCGGCAGCAGGAAGAACGCGGCCGTCGGCCACTTCGTCGGATCGGAGAGATAGACGCACATCGCAAGCGACGCGAGCGCGGCGCCGATCAGCGCGATCACCGTCCCGCGTTGCCCGAACAGCTTGCGCACGAGCAGAATGCCGAGCGGATACAGCAGATAGAACTGCCATTCGACGGAAAGCGACCACGTGTGCAGCAGCCATTTCAGGTGCGAGCGGACATCGAAGTAACCCGCCTCGCGCCAATAAACGATATTGGAAAAGAACCCGAGGCTCGATCCCGCCGCCTTGCCGTACGCGCGAAACTCGGAAGGCAGGAACACGAGCCAGCCGAGCACGCCGAGTGCGAAGCAGAGAAACGCGAGCGCCGGAATAATGCGCCGCGCGCGATCGGCATAGAACTCGAGCACCGAGAATCTGCCCTTCTCCATGCGCCTGAAGATGATGCTCGTCATCAGGTAGCCTGAAATCACGAAGAACACGTCTACACCGAGAAAGCCGCCCTTGAAGCCGGGCACATCGAAGTGAAAAAGGACGACCGCGAGAACCGCGAACGCGCGCAAGCCGTTTATATCGTTACGGAAATTCATCGCACTTCCCTCTTTGTTCTTATCCCGCGCACGCGCCTGCGCGCTGCAATGGCCATCGCCAATGCAGCGCACCCGCGGTATGCGGTCGTTTTCTAGTGTCTTGTTACCGTCTTCGTACTTCGTTCAAACGAACAGCCCGAACTCCATCTCCGCAAGCCTGCTCTCTTCCGATTGTGTCGCCCGCGCGACTTCCGCCATGGTCGCGGGCTGCACGCCGTAGGTGTCTCTCAGATGCGCGTGATGCTTGAGCACCGCTTCGAGCACCGCGAGGTTTTCGGCGAGATTCGCGCCGAAGTTATGCGGATGCCACCACAAGTGAAACGAACGTCCGGTGCGCGCCGCCGAAGTCATCGACTGCTTGATCCGATGGATGCGCAGCCATTCGAGCGCTCGCTTGTTGCGCGCATATGGACGCAGGAAGCGGCTGGAGCGCACATCGACGAGCCCGCGCGAAGGACGCGGATCGAAGGCGTGATCGCCCGAGAGATTGACATAGGCATCGGCGAGACGCGCGGCGCGACGCAGCGCGGCTTCGTCGGCGCGCGATGTTTCGCGATACATCCAGTTGCGCTCGGTGCCCCGGTACGCGATCAGCCCCTCCTGCGCGCACACCGATAGATACGCGTTGTTCACCTGATTGCGCGGAAACACGATGCTCGCGGGCGGATCGGCGAGACGCCGGATCGCCGCGACGGACGCGTGCATGTCGGCGGCGAATTGCGCCTTGTCCTGCCCCGCTTCGAGGCAGTAGTAATGACAGAACGTGTGACTCGCAAGCTCGCTGCCTTCCGTATCGACGATCCGCCGCGCGAGCGACAGACCGTAATGGTACGGATCGCTCTTTTCGTCCGCGCCGATCGAATCGAGATAACCGTTCGTGTAAGGGCTCAGCTTCGCATCGGTATAAGTCGGCCGGACATCGGGCAGATTCGCGAGCAGGTCCTTCTTGTTATCGAAGAGCAGCATGCCGACGGTCGCCCACGTCGCCTTCACGCGATACTTCGTGAACATCGCGAGCATGGCCGGAATCGCCTCGCGCACGCCGAGGATGTTCTTGCCGTATGTAGCGATCGAGCGATGGTCGCGCACGCCCCACATCAATTCGAAATCGAGTGAAATCAGGAAGTAGGACATCGTCGTCAGGGCATCAGGAAGTAGTGATAGACGCCTTCGAAATAACTCTTCGTTGCGTCGGCGGCGACCGCCACGAACACGCCGAAGGTGATGACGAGAACGGCCGCGTTCTTGAACTTGATCTCCGGCGCGAGGAACGGCAGGAGCAAGGGCACGCAATACCAGACGCGGCCTTTCGCGAACGGAAACACGAAGAACGCGACGACGAGATACACGAACAGGCCGAAATGCATGATCGACAGACGCGTGTAGTTGATCTCGCGCTTCGTTTCCGGCGAGCGCCACGACGAGTACAGCACCATGATCGACGCCATCGTGTAGAAGAACAGCAGCGCCAGCAGCTTGATCGTGAAGTTTTCCTGATAACCCGTGTATTCGTCGATGCGGCGTCCGCCGTAGGTCGCGAACAGGAACTTCGCCGCCGACGCCAGCACGATCGCCGTCACGCTGACCACGATGAGCGAGCGCTTCTTCTCGCCGCCGAACCCGGCGGCGAGGAGCAGCGCGGTCGGCACCGCGAAGGTCGTATGCACGAAGCTCGCGAGACCCATGCCGAGCGTCGGGCGGTTAAAGCGGCACGCGAACAGCATCGCGATCGCGAGTCCGAAGCCCTGGCGGATCTGGAACAATCCGACGGTCGCGAGCGCGTAGGGAATGACGAGCCACAAGAGCAGGCCGATCAGCGGCCGCCGCGTCTGCAGCAGCGAATACATCACGATCAGATTGAGCAGCACCACCGTCGTGCGAATGCCGCCTTCGGGCGTCACGCCGAACGCGTTGAGCAGAATGACCCACGAGCGCCATCCGAGCTCTTCGGTGATGAGGCTGATGAGAAAGCCCATATCCGACTCGCGGTTCTGATAGAACTGCACGAGCCAGTGCCAGTCCGTCGAGCGGAAGTACTGGATATACGCTTCCTGGTCGAAGATCAGCCCGACGCTGCGCTCGCGGAACGCGACGATCGAAATCGCGGCGGTCGCCAGCACCAGGAACGCCCATCCGGAGGGCGTCATGAAGTACGCGAATCCGCGTATCCGCTTCGCGGGTGCGACTTGCTGCGCGGTGTTGTCCATTGTCGTTGATTGCATCGTATTGGCCTTGTTCCGCTTTAGTTATTGTCCTTGGGCGCGGGCTGTCATGGCACGAGCCTCAGGTTGGTGACGACGATCTTCGGTCCCGCCTTGTCGTAATCGATGCTCTCGACGGTGGAAAGCCGCGGGCTGACCCACGTCGGCGAATGGCTGGCGATCTGCCCGGATACCTTGCGCCCGTTCAGCTTGAGCGCCGACACGGCGAACGCCGCATCGCTCGCGCCTTCGTCGCGATGATTCGTGATGCCGATATCGATATGCTTGGGCATCGGCCCGACGATCTCCTCCAGCCAGACGATGATGCCGTACCGGCACTTGCGCGTCGTCGGATTGACGATGCGGATGTTCTCCAGAATGTCCGCGTTGCTGTTCGGCTCCGCGTCCAGCCCCGCTTCCGGCTGCGTGCCGCCGATGTTCTCCCACAGCGGATTTTCGAACACGATATTGCGTCCGCTGATGATCGACACGCCCTGTCTGCGGCAGCGGTCCGCATGATGATTCACCACGCGAATGCCGCTGCTGTACTTGTATCCGACGTTGTAGCTGTTCGCGATATAGATGCCGTCGCCCCAGCATCCGACCGTCTTCGGCGAGATGAGCGTCACCTCGGTGCTGCCCGCGATCGAAAAGCCCATGCCGTGGCCGTTCTCGCGCAGCTCCGGCTTGGCGGCGTTCAGCTCCTTGCTGCCGTCGAGCACCGCGTTCTCGACCAGCACGTTGTTCACGTCCCAGATGCGGAAGATCGAATAGAACGACGTGTCGTGCGGCAACAGCTTGATCGACGCGCCCGGCGCGAAACGCACGTGACTGTTGCGACGCAGATCGAGCCCCTTCTCGTCGATGCGGCACCGGCCCGTGATCAACAGCGTCTGATCGACGGAGCGGTCGATGGCCGTTTGCAGCGCGACGCGGTCGTTGGTCTTGCCATCGCCCTTCACGCCGAACGACTTGTCGGTGACGACATCGCGCCGCTCGGCCGCGCGCGCGTTCAGGCCGAGCGCGCCCGAGCCGCCGGCCACGGCGCCCATCAGCAGCGAGTGGATCACGCGTCGCCGGTCGACCATTACGCTTTCTCTCCCGTGATCGTGCGTCGATAAGCCGTGCTCTTGCTTTCGTCGCCACGCGAGCGCGCGCCGAGTTGCGCGAAGATGGCGTCCCACTGGCGCAGGATCGCCGGCGACGAGTAGCGTTGCCGCACCGAAGCCGCCGCCTTGCGTCCGAGTTCGACGCGCAGCGCTTCGTCCGACATCACGCGCCGCAGCGCGTCGATCAGCGCGGCCTTGTCGCCGGGCGGCACGAGCACGCCGTCCTGACCGTCGCGCGTCAGTTCGCGCGGGCCGCTCTTGCAGTCGAACGCGACAGTCGCAAGACCGAGCGCCATGCCTTCGAGCATCGCCATCGGCAGACCTTCATAACGCGACGACAGCACGAACGTATCCGAGCGCGCCATTTCTTCCCAGGGACTCGTGGTCTTGCCCGGCATCAGCACGCGTTCGCCCATCTGCAATTGCGCGACCTGCGCTTCGAGGACGGCGCGTTCCGGGCCTTCGCCCCAGATCCACAGGTCCCAGTCGGGAAACTCGGGCGCGAGCGTCGCGAACACGTCGATCAGCAAGTCGAACTGCTTCTGCGTGTTCAGACGCCCCACCGCGACGAGGCGCTTGCGCGCGCTCTTTTCGACGGTCTCTGGCTGCAACAGCAACAGCTCGTCCGGCAGCGGATTGGGCACCACTTCGATGCGCTTCACGCGCGGCACCATCTTTCTGAACGACGCTTCCATGTTGTCCGTGAGCAGCGTCAGCAGATCGGCGCTCGGATAGACGAAGCGGCACATCTGACTCATGAGCTGCGAGCGGCCATCGGCGGAAGGATCGATGTGCTCGCACGCGATCACCGGAACGCCCATCCCGCGCGTGGCGAGAATCGTCGTGATGTTCACGTTCGAGAGGAACGACACGACGACATCCGGCGCGCTTTCGCGGATCAGCCCGCGCAATGCCCGAAAGCGCGCGGGATATTGCAGCATGCGCGCGCCGGCCTTCACGCGATCGGCGAGAAAGATGCAGCGCACGTTTTCGGCGAGCGGATAGAAGCAAGCGCCGCGGCCGCTGTACGTGATCACGAGCGTCACGGTATCGCCACGTTGCGCCCATGCATTGACGAGCGAAGCCGCGACGCGCTCGGCGCCGCCGCTTCCCATCGAACTGACGACGAGCATGATTTTCATCGTCGGCTCCTTATCGCTCGGCAACCGGCACGCGCAGGTCCGCGCGCAGCGGAACCTTCACGCCGGACTCTTCGAACACTTCCTGCCACAGCGCGATGGTCTTCGGCAGCGCGAAGGTGTCGTTGACCGAGGTCGCGCACAGCGCCATGCGATGACGCTCGGCGTCGTCCCGCATCAGCGTTTCGAGCGACTTAGCGAGCGCGCTTGCATCGCCGACGGGATTCACGAGCAGGCCGTTCATGCCGTGCGTGACGATCACGCGCGGCCCGGAATCGCAGTCGTAGCTCACGGCCGCGCAGCCGCTCGCCATCGCTTCGACGAGCGTCATCGAGAAGCCTTCGAAGTGCGAGCTCAGCACGTAGAGATCCGCGCGTTCGTACCAGTCCGCGACGTTGCCCGCGCGGCCCGGCAGGAACACGCGGCCGTGCAGCTTCGCCTCCTCGACGCGCCGTTCGAGGCTCGCACGCGCAAGACCTTCGCCGACGATCACGAGGTCCCATTGCGGCAGCGAGCCGGCGATTTTCCTGAATGCGTCGATGAGACTGTCGAAGCCCTTTTCCGGCGACAGCCGGCCGACCGCGAGCAACACACGCCGCTCGTCGCCGACGACACTGCGCGGCTCGATCATCGGATTCGTTCTCGCGATCGGCAGCGTGAACGGCGGCGGAATCACTTTCACGTCGGTGCAGCGGCAATGCGTTTCGATCCATTCGCGGGTTTCGTCGGTGAGCGCGACGACCTTGTCCGCGAAGCGATACGTGAGAAGCCGCAGACGTTCCCAGAACGGCGTGAGCGGCGCTCTCGGCGGATGCGTGTGCTCGCTCGCGATGATCTTGTACGGCAGGCCGATGCCCGCGAGCACTGCGAGCACGTTGGCGGTCGCCATGACGCCGAGCGCGACCGTCGGCTTCGTCTCGCGCAGCACCTTGCGGAAGGCGAGCACGCGCTTCAGGTTCGACAGCGCCGTGCGCAGCACGCCGCCGCCTTCGACGCCGCCTGCAAGCCCCAGCTCGATGCGCTTCACGCCCGGATGGAACGGGTAGACGTCGCCTTCACCGGCTGTCAGCGTGACGACGGTCACTTCCCAGCCGAGCGCCGCCCACTCGTTCGCGAGATTGGCGGTGACACGCTCCGCGCCGCCGCCGTGCATCGAGTAGATGAAAACCACGATCTTCATGCGGTCCTCGTCGCCATTTCGGCTTCGACCGGCTCGAGACGCCGCCCGGAAAGGAAGCGGATGTACCAGGGCATCGCGATCGCGAGACCGTCGGCGAGCGCAATCGCGTGCGCGTAGCCGAGTAGTTGCGCGGCCTTGTCGACGTTGGCCTGAGAATGACGCACGTCGCCGGCGCGGAACGGCGCGTACACCGGGCTGCCGTCGTTCAGCACGCCGTTCTCGGCGAGCACGCGCTTCAGGCCGTCATAGAGCTGATTGAGCGTCGTGCGATCGCCGACCGCGACGTTGTAGACCTGGTTGCGCGCCTCGTCATCGGACAGCGCCGCGAGGATGTTCATCTGCACGACGTTGTCGATGAAGCAGAAATCGCGGCTCGTTTCGCCGTCGCCGTTGATGGTCACCTGCTCGTCGTCGATGAGCGCGGCGGTCCACTTCGGAATCACGGCCGCATATGCGCCGTCCGGGTCCTGGCGCTTGCCGAACACGTTGAAGTAACGCAGGCCGATCGCGTTCAGGCCATACGTGCGCGCGAATACCGATGCGTACAGTTCGTTCGCATACTTCGTCACCGCGTAGGGCGAAAGCGGCTGGCCGATGCGATCCTCGACTTTCGGCAGACCCGGATGATCGCCGTAGGTCGAGCTCGACGCCGCGTAGGTGAAGCTTTCCACCTTCGCGTCGCGCGCGGCGACCAGCATGTTCAGAAAGCCGCTGATGTTCACTTCGTGCGTCGTGATCGGGTCGTTCACCGAACGCGGCACCGAGCCGAGCGCCGCTTCGTGCAGCACGTGGGCGGCACCCTTCACCGCGGCGCGGCAATCGTCGAGATTGCGGATGTCGCCTTCGATGAAGCTGAAGCGGTCCCATTGCGCGGGCGTCACGAGCGAGCGCACTTCGTCGAGATTGCGCTGATGACCCGTCGCGAAGTTGTCGAGGCCGACGACTTCCTGATCGAGCTTCAGGAGCGCTTCGAGCAAATTCGAGCCGATGAACCCGGCCACGCCGGTGATCAGCCACTTGCGCGGCGTGCGCGTCAGTTGCTGGCGGATCGATTCGTAACGATCAGACATGAAAGTCTCCAAGATTACCGACGGGCGCGGCGTGTTCGCGGCGCTCGCCTTCTATCGCGATCGAGGGCACCAGCTCGCGATACACGGCCAGCGTCTTCTCGATGACGATGCGTTCGTCGAAATTCTTCAGTGCCTTCTCCCGCGCGGCGAGGCCCAGCTTTCTCGCGAGCGCGCGGTCGTCGTCGAGCTGACGGATCGCGTCGGCGAGCGCGCCGGCATTGCGCACCGGCACCTGCAAGCCATCCACGCCTGACTCGCTGACCACTTCGCGGCAGCCTGGCGCATCCGTCGTGATCAGCGGCAGCGCGCAGCCGGCGGCCTCGATCAACGCTTTCGGCAAGCCTTCGCGATAGCTCGGCAGCACCATCACATCCACTTCGGCGAAGAGCTTCGGCATGTCGCTCACATGACCGAGCCATTCGACGAGCCCTTCCTTTACCCAGCCCTGCACCATCGCCGTGCTCACCGACGCCGGATTGCCGTCATCGGGCGAACCCGCGAGGAGGAAGCGCACGGTGCGATTCTCGCGCCGCAGCATGCGCGCCGCCTCCACATATTCCTCGATGCCCTTGTCCCACACGAGCCGCGCCGCCAGCAGGATGCGCAGCGGCTTGACCGCGTCCTCGGGCGACTCCTCGCGCACCTTGAAGCGCGTCAGATCGACGCCCGATCCCTTGATGAGGCGGATCCCCTTCGACTCGACGATGCGCGCGGCCTCGAACAGCTTGATGTCGTCCGGATTCTGCAGGACGAGAATGCTGTCGCGGCCGTTCAGCGCCGTGCGCATCACCTGGCGTACGACCGGCTTCAGGATACGCGCCTTGAGGTCGCGGCTCGTGAAGACGTAGCCCATGCCCGCGACCGCGTTCACGCGCGCGGGGACGCCGGCGAGCTTGCTCGCGAACGAGCCGTACACCGCGCTCTTGATCGTGAAGCCATGCACGAGCTGCGGCTTTTCGCGCCGGAAGAAGCGCGCGAGCCACAGCACGAGCGCCAGTTCGCGAAGCGGATTCAGGCTGCGACGGTTCATCGGCACCGCGTGCCAGCGAAAACCGAGATCGCGCAGCTTCGGGCCGTATTCGCCGTCCGGTGATAACAGAATGACTTCGAAACCCGCATCGCGCAGTTTGCGAGCGAACGAAAGGCGAAAGTTAAATAGATACCAATCGGTGTTGGCGTACAGAACTACCTTGGGCATCTTCATTGCGAACTCCGAAGGTCCGGTTGACATCGCCGCGGGCAACCCCCGAATTTTCGGGAGCCGAACCGCGGCGATGTTGTGCGACGGCCTGCATCGGCTGAACCCGATGCCACCGAGCCTTAGAGACGCATGTCGCTCGCCTCGGGCGGCAGGATGTACTTGAGGTCGCACAGCACGTGCTTCGCCTTGCCGTAAGCGTGGATGCCGTCCGCGCCTTCATCGGCGAACTGGCGGTGCGCCACGGCGAGCACGATCGCGTCGTAGACGCCCTTCGCCGGCTGGTCGATCGGATCGATGCCGTACTCGTGATGCGCCTCTTCCTTCGACACCCACGGGTCGTACACGTCAACCTGGACGCCGTATTCCTTGAGGTCGGCGATGATGTCGACCACGCGCGTGTTGCGCAGGTCCGGGCAGTTCTCCTTGAAGGTGAGGCCCATGATGAGCACGCGCGCGCCCGAGATGGCGATTTCGCGCTTGGTCATCGTCTTCACAAGTTGCGAGACGACGTAGTTGCCCATGCTGTCGTTCAGACGGCGCCCGGCGAGAATGATCTCCGGGTGATAGCCGATCGCCTGCGCCTTGTGCGTCAGGTAATACGGGTCCACGCCGATGCAGTGGCCGCCGACGAGGCCCGGGCGGAACGGGATGAAGTTCCACTTCGTGCCGGCCGCGAGCAGCACCGATTCGGTATCGATATTCATCTTGTTGAAGATGATCGAGAGTTCGTTGATGAGCGCGATGTTGACGTCGCGCTGCGTGTTCTCGATCACCTTGGCCGCTTCGGCGACGCGGATGCTGCTCGCCTTGTGCGTGCCCGCGGTGATGATCCCGCGATACAGCTCGTCGACGAAATCGGCCACTTCGGGCGTCGAGCCGGACGTGACCTTCTTGATGTCCGGCAGACGGTGCGACTTGTCGCCCGGATTGATCCGCTCGGGGCTGTAGCCCACGAAGAAGTCCTCGTTGAACTTCAGGCCCGACATCTTTTCGAGCACGGGCACGCATTCTTCCTCGGTCGCGCCGGGATAAACCGTCGATTCATAGATGACGACATCGCCCTTCTTCAGCACGCTGCCGATGGTCGTGGACGCACCGATCAGCGGCGAGAGGTCCGGACGCTTGTAGTGATCGATCGGCGTCGGCACGGTGGCGATGAAGACCGTGCAGCTGCGCAGATCTTCGACTTCGGCGCTGTACTGCATCAACGTCGCGGAGGCCAGCTCGGCATCGTCGACTTCGAGCGTCACATCGCGGCCTTCCTTCAGCGCGTTGATGCGTGCGCGGTTGATATCGAAGCCCACGACAGGGTGACGCTTGCCAAATTCGACGGCTAGCGGCAGGCCGACATAGCCCAGGCCCACGATGCCGAGTTTCAACTCTTGCGGCGAGAACATATTCACTTCTCCTCGTTATACGACTCAGGACGTTTATTTAGTACTACTTTTTGATTCGGGGTCCAGCACGAGTGTATGCCGGATGAGTCAGGCTCTAGTCTTCGTTGTCGGCCTTGTAGGCAGCGTAGGCGTAGCCGCCGTACTGACGCGCCTGGGCGTAGTTGCCGTAATGCACCTTGAAGCCGTTGAGCAGCACGCCGGTCACGCTTGCGCCCGACTGTTCGAGCCGCTTCACGGACTCCGAGATTTCCCCGGAGCGCGTATCCCCATAACGCGCAACCAGGAAGATCGAACCCGCGACGGGCGCCATGATCGCCGTGTCCGACACCGCCAGGATGGCCGGTGCGTCGAGCAGCACGATGTCGTAGTCCTCCGAAGCGCGGCTCACCGATTCCGTGAACGCGTTCGACAGAAGCAGCTCGGCCGGGTCCGGCGGATAGAAGCCGCACTGCACGAAGTCGAGGTTGTTCAGCACCGAGCGATGCACGGTTTCTTCGAGCGTGCTGGAGCCGTTGACGATATCCACGAGCCCCTTGCCGCGCGGCAGGCCGAAGTACTGGTTCAGGTGGCCGCGGCGCAGGTCGCAATCGACGAGCAGCACGCGCTTGCCGCCGGCGGCCAGGAGCGTCGCCAGATTCGCCGACACGAACGACTTGCCGATACCCGGCAGCGGACCCGCCAGCATCACCACGTTGTTCGGCGCATCCATCAGCGCATAGTGCAGGGACGAGCGCATCATGCGCAGGCCTTCCACAGCCGGGTCCGTCGGATAACGCGAGGCGAGCGCGAGCTGTTCCGGCCGCTTGTCCGCGATACGCTTCGCGAGTTCCTTCTGACGTTCGCTGTCCGGAATGGTCGCGAACACCGAAAGACCCGTCTTCGATTCCAGTTCCTTCGGATCGAGCACGCCCTTGAACAGGAAGTCGCGAGCGAAAGCCAGCACGATGCCGATGAACAGTCCGATACCTGCCGCGATCACGAGCACCAGCGCCTTGACCGGCTTGACGGGACGCTCGGGCACTTCGGCGCGGTCGAGCAGTTCCACGGTCGGCACGCGGCCAGCCCGGATGAGGCGCATCGTTTCGATGTTGTTGCGCAACGCCGAATAGACATCGGTGCTCACACGCACGTCGCGTTGCAGGCGAAGCGCGCCCTGCTCGGCCGCCGGCATCGCCTTGACGCGCGCCGCGAGGTCGTTGATGTACTTCTCGGTCGCCGCGATCTGCTGATCGATCACCACCACGCTCGGATGCGACGGCGAGAAGTGAACGGCCAGGTCCGAACGGCGGCGCTTCAGGTCGAGCAACTGCGCGTCCGCCTGCGAAGCCTGCTGCATGACGATGCGGCCTTCTTCGTCCGGATTGAACATCGTCCGGCTGTTGCGATACGCGTTGTAGTTGTCCTCGGCCGATTCCATCTGACGTTTGGCGTCGGGAAGCTGCTGCTCGAGATATTCGAGCGACTTCTCGGCGTTGATCCCGCGACGATCGGCGTTCTGCCGGATGTACATCTGCGAGAGTTCGTTGATGGTCGCCGCGACGAGCACCGGGTCCTTGCCTTCCAGCGACGTGCTGATCACGCCCGACTTGTTGCCCTGCTCGGCGATGGTCAGCGAGTTCTGCAGGCGATTGATGGCCGACACGCGCGAATTACGGGTGAGATCGAACTCGACGCCCTTTTCGCCATGAATGAAACCGACGAGCAGCGAGATCGGGCCTGCTTCCGTGTCGAAGCGCTGCACGGTGCCGGTCTGACCGCCGACGCCCGTTTCGATGCCCGGGCCGCGAACCTGATACTGACCGTTGCCGAGATAGCGCAGCGTGTATTCCTTGCCTTCGAACTTCTTCGGCACGTCGAACGCGGACACGTCGATCGATTCGGCGCCCCACGCGTAGCCGCCGCGACCGAACAGACCCGGCGTGGACGTTTCGTCGGTGGTGCGCGCGATCATCCCGCCGATCAGCGGAAAGCGATGCGGCGCGGCCTGGATATACAGCTTGAGTGCATCGACGACGGGACCGAGCACGAACTTCGAGCCGATGACCTGGATCTCGCCTTCGGCCGTCGCCCGCTGGTCGAACATCGAGGCCGCGGTCCTCACCATGTCGCGTGAGTCGGTCGGCGGCGCGCTGCTCGAGTCGTCGACTCGAACGAGCATGCCTGCCTGATAAATCGGTGCGGAGAAATACGCGTACACCACCCCGATGCTGAAGACGACCGCCACGGTCGTCGCGATCATCTTCCAGTGACGGCCCAGCGTTTCGAGAATCGACGTGAGCTCGATCTCTTTGTCGGTCTCGGCCGTTACGGCTGACGCCTGATTTTTAACTTTCATGGAACGTCTCGTTACAGGCTCTTATGGGACCGGCGCGCGGTATGCGCACCGGATGCGGATCGAAACACTTGCAGCGCACCCAAAAGGGCGCAAACACCATTTCCTTATTCTTGAATTCAGGCCGGCATTCAGGGCCGTTAATATCCCGCCCCGGCATTGCAGTCGTATTGAAACACACGACTCAAAAAAAGAGAAATTCCCACAGACGATTTTTGTTGTTTATCGAACCTTTCAACGCGACCGAGTGTTCTATATCCCACTTTTAAGAATTTATTGAGTATGCGGGCCATTTGAGCAAATCGGAAATTATCACAACGGGTCTTGTTGTATGCGCGGCACCGCACATATAATTGCTTTTAATCGAACTGCTAATTTTATGAAGAAAGCCGGTTTAGCCGGAGTTCGATTTCCGGACATTTTTTCGCCTACCGGCGGGCCCTCTTCCGGCCTATGCTAGGCATAGAGACGACCCCAGACGCCCCCTCCGTGGCAAAACGTACCGACCCCTCAAAAATCTGCGTGCGAAGGTGGGCTTGCGCACCGACTACGCGCGATTCTTTTAAAACGGATTTTAAGTCCTTTATATGAAAATCGTGTTTTTATGGGATATTAAAATCGCGTTTGTATGAATAATCGGGGGAAGTCCCAATATAATCCCGGTAGGCTCGGTTTCACACATTAAAGCGCCATAAATGCGTGGACAATGACAGGGGTTGTACCTACCATACGCTTTCGGGTTTTGATATTCGAAAAGAGATGCGCCCTCTTCGTGAGTGAAAAAAATGTTAAACCTTGCGCTTGGCTTCATCAGTTCTTTCTGCATGACGCTACTTATAGTTCGATTCGCGGGGCGCTACGGGGCGCTCTCCCTGGATCATGATTTGAACGGGGTTCAGAAGAACCATTCTCATCCGGTCCCCAGGATCGGCGGCATCGCTCTGATGGTCGCCGCTTGCGTGACCTTTCCCATCGCCGCGATTTTCGGGGGAAATCCTCGCGACGAATCCCTGCTGCTGCTGCTCTGTGCGGCGCCGGCATTTGGAAGTGGTGTGATCGAAGATTTGACGAAGCGCGTCAGCGTCCGTGCGCGTCTTCTGAGTGCGATGCTGGCGGCGCTTCTCGGCGCGTTTCTGCTCAACGGCGTGGTCGGCCGTGTGGATCTGCCGCTCGTCGATCCGATCCTGTCCGTCGCGCCTATCGCGATCGGCCTGACGGTGCTCGCGGTGGCTGGGCTTACCAACGCTGTCAATATCATCGATGGTTTCAACGGACTCGCTGCGGTCGTGTCGATTCTGATCTTCGGCTCGATCGGTTATGTCGCGCATGAAGTCGGCGACCTGCTCGTGATGAGCACCGCGCTCACGATGATTGGCGCGATCGGCGGCTTTGCGATCTGGAATTATCCGGCTGCGTCGATTTTCCTCGGTGACGGCGGTGCGTACTTCATCGGCTTCACGATCGCTGAGCTGCTCGTGCTGCTGGTTGCCCGGCATCCGACCGTCTGCGCGTGGTATGCGATGGTCGTCGCGATCTATCCGCTCTTCGAAACGCTGTTCTCGATCTACCGCCGCAGGATCGTGCGCGGCCGGCCGGTCGGCGCGCCTGACGGCATCCACCTGCACACGCTGATCTTCAAGCGCATCGTGCGCAAGGGGAGCGATCCGCGACAGCGCCAGCGCAGAAACGCGCGCACGTCGCCGTATCTGTGGGTGCTGAGCATGATCGGCATCGTGCCGGCCTCGCTCTTCTGGCACAACCCGGTGGTGCTCGCGGTGACCGCGGCCGTGTTCGTCGTCGCGTATGTCTGGCTGTACACCGCGATCGTGCGGTTCAAGACGCCGCGCTGGCTCGTGGGCAGCAGACAGGCCGTCGTTCCCGGCGCCGTGCCAGAGCAGACGACGCATCACAAGTAAATCGAAGTCACGTTATTCCGGCGCGATGCGCGCCGGAGATGGCAGAAAGGCGAAAGGCCCCGGTCGATATGACTGGGGCCTTTTTGCTTTGGGCTGGGCTTTGGGCTTTCCGTCACGCGCCTTTATCGCTCTGCGCCGGCCGTCCATGAGTCGCGCATCGGCATACGCTCTCCGCACATATCCGACCGCCATGAAACGCGGTACGACTTCGGCGCCTCGATCATCGCACCAGTCTGCGCGCAAAGAAAAAGGCCCTGGTCCGTTAGACCAGGGCCTTTCGCTATAACGATCGTCATGAGCGGCGCGTGAACGCCGCCCGGCGATATCAGCTTGCCATGCCGGCGAGATCCGCCGTGGGGGACGTGAAGAGCGGGATCGACGAAGCGTTCTGATGCTCGAGCCACTGCTGGAACATCAGCACGTTCCAAAGCTGCCGATGCCAGTTCTGCTCGCCCGACAGATGCTGCTGCCATTTCGCCCGCACCATTTCCGGATCGAAGAAGCCCTCGCGACGCAGCCGCGATTCGTCGAGCAGCGCTTCAGCCCAGTCGCGCAGTTCGCCGCGCAGCCAGTGCGTGATCGGCACGCCGAAGCCCTGCTTGGGCCGCTCGATCATCGCGCGCGGCACATGACGATAGAGCACCTGGCGCAGCGCCCATTTGGTTTGCCCGTCGCGCACCTTCATCGATTGCGGCAGGCGCCACGCGAACTCCACGACACGATGATCGAGGAACGGCACGCGCGTTTCGAGCGAGACGCCCATCGCCGCGCGATCGACCTTCGTGAGAATGTCGTCGGGCAGATAGGTGATCATGTCGAGCGCCATCATGCGCTGCACGTCGTCGAGGCCAGTGAAGGCCGGCGCGTTGCCGGTCATCAGCGTAGGCGGCTGATGACCGCCGATCACGAGCGCCGCCGGGTCGTTCCATTGCGACATCAGATGCAGATACACCTCGTCGCGCGACTGGCACGACAGCAATTGCGCGCCCTTGTGGAGCTTGTCGCCGACTTTCACGCCGCGCAGGGACGACGGCAGGATCGGTTCCATGAGCCCCGCCATGCTGTTCCAGCGCTTGGGCGAAATCCCTACGATGCCGGATGCCGCCAGCTTGCGCAACGACGCCGGCAGTACCGTCATCTTGTCCCACATGTCCGGCGCGGTGCGGTAGCGCTGATAGCCGCAGAAAAGCTCGTCGCCGGCGTCGCCGGACAGCGACACCGTCACGTGCTGCCGGGCGAGTTGCGATACGAGGAACGTCGGGATCTGCGATGAATCCGCGAACGGTTCGTCGTAGAGTTCGGGCAGACGCGGAATGACATCGAGCGCTTCACGCGCCGTCACGTACAGCTCGGTATGTTCGGTGCCGAGATGCGCCGACACGGCCTTCGCGAGCTTTGCTTCGTCGAAATCGCTTTCGTTGAAGCCGATCGTGAACGTTTTCACCGGACGCGACGACTGCTTCTGCATCAACGCGACGATCGTCGACGAATCCACGCCGCCCGAGAGAAACGCGCCGAGCGGCACGTCGGAGAGCATCTGCTGACGGATCGCATCGCTGAGCAAGTGCTCCAGCTCTTCGACGGCATCATCGGCAGTGCCTGCAAAACCGCGCGCAGTACCGTTGACCGCCGCCTCGACGCCCGACCAGTAGGCCCAGATGCGCGGCTCGCGCCGTTCGAGCGACACGGTGAGCATCTTGCCCGGTTCGAGCTTGTAGATGCCTTCGAAAATCGAATACGGCGCGGGCACGCAGCCGTGGCGGATCTGCAGCGTCAGCGCGCCGCGATCGACGTTGTTCTCGAACGCGGGATGCTCGCGCAGCCCCTTGAGTTCGGAGCCGAACACGAACGCGGCTTCTTCGCCCTGCCCCTGCCATCCGTAATAAAGGGGCTTTTCTCCGATCCGGTCGCGTGCGAGCGTGAGCTGGCATTCCTGCCGATCCCACACGGCGAACGCGAACATGCCGACAGCGCGCTCGATGGTCGCCTGAATGCCCCATGCATCGAAGCCGGCCATCAATGTTTCGGTATCCGAACTTCCGCGCCAGAAGGGCGCGCGCTGCGTGTCTTCAAGCTCCTCGCGCAGATCGAAATGGTTATAGATTTCGCCGTTGAAGACGATGACATAACGGCCGCTGCCCGACGACATCGGCTGATGCCCCGCCGCGGAGAGATCCTGAATCGCCAGCCGGCGATGACCGAGAGCGATGCCGCGCAGATCATCGGTCCAGTCGCCCGCGTCGTCGGGTCCGCGATAGGCGATGGCAAGCGCCATCTTCCGGACCGTTGTCTTCGAGTCGCCCGGGCCGATGCCGCGACCACCCAGAAAGCCGACGATACCGCACATGTTCGTTCTCCTTCAGATGCGGCCAGAGGCCACGCTTATGCGATGCTCACTTTTCTTGGACGAGCCGCAGGTAGATATCTTCGAAACGCTCGCGCGCGCGCATCATCGTGAATTCGGCGTGGATGCGCGCCTTCGCCATCTGGCCGAGACGGATACGCTCGTCGGGCGTCATGTCGACGACGCGGGACAGTCCGGCCGCGAGCGCGTCGGTGTTTTCCTTCGCGACGACCACGCCCGTGTTGGCGACGAGCATGGCCGCATCGCCGACGTCGGTGACGACGCATGGCAGCGCCATCGCCATCGCCTCGCCGACCACGTTCGGGAAGCCTTCCGTGCGCGACGAAAGGCAGAACACGTCCATCGCCGACAGACACGCGGGCACGTCGCGCCGCTCACCGAGCAACACGAAGCGCGACGCGAATCCCGTCTTTGCGATCCAGTCCGCGAGTTCGCGATTGTTCGCGTCGAGATCGCGGCCGACCATCATGAAGCGCACGCCCGGATGGCGCGCGGCGAGCATGCCCGCCGCGCGCACGAAATTCTCATGATCCTTCACGGGGTGAAAGCGCCCGAGAATGCCGACCACGACCGTGCCGTCCTCGAATCCGCATTGCTGGCGGATCGTGGCGCGTTGCTCGGGCGTCGCGGAAAGGCGCGCGACATCGAATCCGTTCGGCACGACCATCATGCGGCTCGCGTCATAGCCGACCGACACGTGCGCCCGGCGCGACGCCTCGGCCGCGCACACGATCGCCTGCGGCACGGAGTACGAAAGCCACGCGCAGATCTTGCGCAACAGCACGGTCACGCGCGAGCCGCCCGATTTCACGTCGGTGGTGCGCACGCCCCACACGATGCGCTTGTGCGCCGCGAGCCGTCCCGCGAGTCCGCCGAGAAAGTCGGCGTGGTACATCCACGTCTGAATGATGTCGGGGCGCACCTTGCGAATCAGTTTAACGAGGTGCCACAACGCGCGCGGAAAGCCGAGCGGCGAACGCATGCCGAGGCTATGCACGTCGATGCCGCGAGCGGCCAGTTCTTCACCGACCTTACCGGTCGTCGTGAGCGAGCAGACGACGTGACGAAACCGCGGATCTTCGATGTGCGACTCGATGAGGCGCTGAAGCATGCGTTCAGCGCCGTCCGCATTGAGCGCAACGATGACATGGAGAAGCTTCATGGTCCCGGCTGCCGTTTTTCTGCGATGGGCCCGTCCCCAGGCAACCGGCGCGCGCGCTGCTGGCGGAGATGCTGGTGCTGACGGGTGTGTTTTATGGCGATGGGCTGCCTCGCCGGACGATCTGTGTGACGCGCGCGCAAAACATTGCCCGATGCGGCTTCCAGTCTCCGATGAGTCATCAATGTAAGCCGGCGCCCGTGGCACGCACTGTGCGACGCGCCACACGCCGGTTGTCTTGCCCGCGCGCGACTGGCCGCGGGCGCCGTTTGCGTCATGCGCGCCTCATCGGGCCGCGCCACGGATTCCATTTGCGAAGCTGCGTCTTCAGATCGATGACCGTGATTCCGCCGACCGCATTCCACGTGTGAAGTCCCTGATGGCCGCGCGGCGGCGTGCGAATCGACACGGTCCGTTCGGCGTAGGTCGTGGTCGTGAGTTCGGTAATTTCGCGGAACGTCAGCGCGGCGCCGTATTCACGCTCGCAATTCTGCGCGGGACGGATCAGGAGGTTCTGTGCGTCCTTGAACAGGTTGCCGGCCATCCGCGCGAGACGGCAGTCGGAGACGACCGGATTCATCGGATGCGCGGTCCATTCGCCGAACGGGCTGTCGGAGTGGAAGATCGACAGTTCGTCCCAGTTCGATCCGCCGTCTTCGGTCATGCTCGTGAACATCCACCACGTCTTGCCGTCGTGATAGAGCGTCGTGTCGGCCGCGACGACGTCGCGCATGATGACCTTGTGCAGCACCCAGTCGGTCGGAAACGAGGCCGCCCGGTACATTTCGATCGTACGATTGCCGCACGTCTCCGGGATCATGAAAACCTCGCCTTCATGCTCGAAGAGAAACGGGTACGACAGGTGATAGCTCTTGTCGAGCACGACGCGCGGCGTCTCCTGCCACCTCTGCGTGACCGGATCGAACGCGATATGGCTGATCGTGCCGCGGTTCGTGTCGTAGGGAAGGCTCTCGAAGAACAGGTGATAGTCGCCGTTCTTGCCGCGCCAGAGGAACGGATCGGCGTGAAACTGCGACGTCATGCCGGGAAGCGTGACCCAGTTGCGGTTTTCGTCTCCTTCGACGCTGTTCTCCGCGCCCGTGCGACGGTACGCCAAAACCCAGTGCCCGCGCTGAATCAGCAGCTTGAGCGGCTGGTTCAGCACCTTGCGGCCGAGATGCCGCAATGCGAAACACGCCGACGTGAAAGCCGATAGACGCGCCGTCCGCACCTTCGCCTTGACGAGCGGCAGATCACGAGGCGACGAAGCCGCCTCCAGGCGCTTCTGCGCCCGCTCGACGAGAACGGCGACGCGCCGCAGACTCGTCTGCAGCGACTTCAGGAAGAAGAGCTTTTCCGGTATCGCGACATACGATTCCGCCAGCAGACGCATTTCGTCCGATTCGGGCGACTTCCATACGACCTGGATATGCGGAGTTCGGCATTGGAGCAGCGCTTTCCACAGCGCCTCGATGTTCTCGCAGCCGTCGTACAGGACCATGATCGGTGCACGGGCATGAGAGGGGATCCGCGGTGTCTCGTCGGAGTCACCGTAGATCCGCTTTTCGACGCGCGTCCACCACTCGAGCACGGAAGGATATGCGGGTTGCGCCATTTCTTTTCCCTCAGACAGCAGCGATTTGCCAGTCGATCGCACTTCCATCTTTAGCTAAACGCTTAACTGTCTTTTATATGTGTTGTGTTCCGGCGCTTTGAAATGATGAACAGTCCATTTCATGCTGATGCCGGCGAAGAAAGACTAGAGTCTGGGAAATGTGCGTGCGGTGCGCTATCGCACACTGCTGCGACAGCTAATTAATGCGAGGGATTTGAACGGCTGTGCCGGAAATGCGGCGTTGCGTGATGATCGGCGGCTTGGCGGGAGGCTGCTTCGCCGATGGCGGCGGAGATCCTAACTTGTTGGCGGAGCAGGAAAATTTTTCGTGAATCAAGGCTCATCACGGCGCACGGCGACTTCGCGCCTGCGAAACCAGGTCGGCCGCTTGTGACCCGGCTCGCTCGTTTCATCTGCCTTATGCTTGGAAAAAGGCGAAAAGATAATTTCGAACACGGCCAGCAATGCAAGACCGATTATTGCGAAAAAAACAATTGCGCCTATAACACCGACTACTGACATGCTTCCTCCGCGCTCATCCGCGATGAATCAAGCATTAGATAAAACCCGTGGCTGAAAGTTTGACCGAATGACTTTGATTTATTTTTGATTATATCACATGGCTAATCGGCCAATTTTCCGCCACGCGACATCCAGCATGATTTTCCGATGCATCCGGTGCGCGCAAATCGCTGAACAAATGGGTGAAAGCACGTCTGTTCCGGCGACCGGCGGCGCAAGGAGCCATGTGCCGCGCGCTCCGCAGCGCGCACGCGTCGTGCACGCCACCCCGCGCCGTCCGGCGGACGCGACCGCAATTAATCGAATTCCGATACGCGGTGCATTAATTATTGCGGCCATTTTTCGAAAGACAGCATTCCGCCATTCGAATGTCTTCAACTGATATACGACGTTTCTTCGACAGTCGGCCGCCTATTTGACAGACAATTAACCGGTCATTCAGCGATAAGAAGGCCCGAACTCACGCGAGACGTTCTTTCTCGGTGGGTTTGTCGGATGTTGTCAAGAGAATGTCCGCGACCGCCAACAATGAGAGGCCCACGACGGCCACGAATCCGACGGTCCCGGCGAACATGCTGACGAGCTTCATGGTTTCCTCCGCCAATCAAAGGGCGAATGCCTCCGTTGCTCAAGGCTGCAACGGGCGCTCGGCGAAGTACGCACGAGCGCCCGCAAGCGTTCAAACGGTAGCATAGGCGTAACTTCGCCGAAAAAGTATTCATTTCGCAGCGAAATACGCGCCCGCGCGGTTTGCGCAGACAAGAAGAATCGTCAGTCGGAGGAAAACCGGTCCGCGTCAGCGGCCACGTCGGCTAAAGCCAGCCGCTACCTCCGACTCCGCGCCACCGTGACTCCACGCATGCCTCGGGGAATCGCGGCCGCCGCCCATCGCGCGTGTCAGGATGGCCCGGGTGCCGGGCGTCGCGCTGACGTTCGCGAGCTGATGCGCGTCGACCCACAACAATTCGTGGAATCTGGCGTCGGCTTTCGGACGCAAGTGCACGTCATCCGGTATCGCAATGCGAAAGACATGATGCAGATGATGCGCCGATACCTGCTGAAACAAAAAAGCGGCGGCGCTCGCCTGCACCCCGGTGTCTTCGTGCAGCGCTCGGATCGCCGCAATAATCGTCAATTCGTCGAATGCCACCGCTCCGCCTGGCAGCAACCACGGTCCGCCACGCTCCCGGACCAGCAGCACTGACTGGTGACGAACCAGCAGCACTGTTGCTCGTTCTCTCATCCCCGTCTCCGTGTTGCACCCCAATTCGTTGTTGGATTTGATGGTGCGATACGAGGCCCGGCGTGCCATTTTGATTTCACCGTCGCCCCGATCTTAAGCATGAACTGGCGTGCACGCTCGATCTTCACAGGCTTCGTTGCGCTTCGCAATGCGTGATGTCCCACGTATGTGCGCTGCATGACGAGGCAGGATCGGAAAAAACGTCCGAGATAGCAGGAATGTCAGGGAGTCCGGTCGGGAGAAGATGCGCGGCCGTGCGCGGGTTTCGAATTCGCACGGCCGGCGATACCTACTACGATGAGCGAGCCATTCTTGCAGTCGATGTCATTCGCCTAGCGCCGGATCGCTCATGCTGTCGCGTCCGGTCTCGACGTGACCCGCGAGGCGCCGCAAGAACGCGCGATCGGTGTCGACCTTGATTTCGATGTCGTACCAGCCGTGGGCGTCGCGCAGATCGAGGTAGAGCTGCGCGGTGTCGCCGCCGCGCACGCGCCGCGTGATCGTCTTCGATGGATCGTACGCATTGGTCACGCTGAAGGTGCACGCGGCCGTTCCACGATTCACGAGCCGCAGTTGCAGATTGCCGTTGGCGACGTCGTAGCCCTCCGCGACTTCCGGCGCCGCCTGTTCGCGCGACCACCAGCCGGACGACGGCGCGTCCGCGGTGCCCGCGATCCGCCGCAGAAATCCGTTCGGACCGTGCACGACGAAATCGAAGCTGCCGTCCGGATTCGCCGCGACGCGATCCGCGAGACGCTTGCGCGCCTCGACCGTGTAGGTGCGCGGCGCATCGGCGCTCGCGTTGCGATAGAGCAGAAACACCGCGCCCACGCCGCCGGTGTTGACGAAATCGAGCGACACGGCGCCCTTCGACGAATGTGTGCGCACGAACAGCTCGTACGGCAACGCGCGCGCGGCGCGCACGCCGGGCTCCTGCTTCGGGACCGCCTGCGTCGTCGGCGGAACGGGCACGTAGTCCTGATGGCGCAGCTTGTCGGGCGGCACGTAGCCGCTCGTGCCGGGCAGCGTGGGCATCGCGGTGTTCGGATTGCGGAAATCGAACGCGGATGTCAGGTCGCCGCAGATCGACCGGCGCCACGGCGAGATGTTCGGCTCGGCGAGGCCGTGCACGCGGCCGAAGCGCTTCTGGATGAAGCGGATCACCGACGTATGGTCGAAGGTTTCGGAGCACACCCAGCCGCCTTTGGACCACGGCGACACGACGAGCATCGGCACGCGCGCGCCGAGGCCATACGGGCCGCTCGCGTATTTCGCGCTGCCCGGAAAGATCTCGGCGGTCGTATCGACGGTCGAAAGGCCGTTTGCGCTCGAAGTCGGCGGGAACGGCGGAACGAGGTGGTCGAAGAAGCCGTCGTTTTCGTCGTAGTTGATGAGGAGCGCTGTCTTGCTCCATACATCCGGGTTCGACGTCAGCACCTGCAAGACCTGATCGATATACCAGGCGCCGTAGTTCGCGGGCCAGTTCGGGTGTTCGGAGAACGCTTCCGGCGCGACGATCCACGAGACCTGCGGCAGCGTGTTCGCTTGCACGTCGCGCTTCAGGATCGCGAAGTAGTCGTCGCCGGCGGCCGCGTTCGTGCCGCGACGCGCCTTTTCGTACAGCGGACTGCCGGGCTGCGCGTTCTGATATTGCGTGAAGTAGAGCAGCGAGTTGTCGCCGTAGTTGCCGATGTACGCGTCGTCGGTCCAGCCCCACGAATTCTTCGCGTCGAGTCCGGCGCCGATGTCCTGATAGATCTTCCACGAGATGCCCGCGCGCTCGAGCACTTCGGGAAACGTGGACCAGCCGTAGCCCGCTTCCGCGTTGTCGACGACGGGACCGCCGCCGGCGCCGTCGTTGCCGACGTAGCCGGTCCACATGTAGTAGCGGTTCGGATCGGTCGATGTGTTCGTCGAGCAGTGATAGGCGTCGCAGATCGTGAAGGCGTCCGCGAGCTGATAGTGGAACGGGATGTCGTCGCGTTGCAGATACGCCATCGTCGTCGTGCCCTTGAACGGCACCCACTGATCGTACAGACCGCCGTGGAATGCGCCCTGCCCGCTCACCCAGTCGTGCGGCAAATCCTGCAGGAACTGGAGGCCAAGGTTGGACGCGCCGGGATGAAACGGCAGCACTTCGCCCGCGCCCGCCGCGATCGGCTGGTTGAAAACGGGCTTGCCGCCCGGCAGCGTCACGGCGCTCTTGTCACCGAAGCCGCGCACGCCGCGCAAGGTGCCGAAGTAATGATCGAACGAACGATTCTCCTGCATCAGCACGACGATGTGCTCGATGTCCTCGATCGATCCATGACGGTTGTTCGCGGGAATCGCGAGCGCCTGGCGAATGCCGAGCGGCATCACGTTCAGCGCGGCGGTCGCGCCTGCGGCCTCGACGGCCGCGCGCAGAAAATCACGACGGTTCTTGTTTTTCATTCGTTTCGCGGGGAAGTGAATAGGAAAGGTCAGTCCACCGTGTGAATCACCGGTGTTGCGAGCGGCTCCGATGCGGACCGTGCGATGTCGGCTCGCGCGGCCGGATCGGATGCGCCTGCCGTGGCTTGCTTCGCCCAGTCCTGAAGCTCGCTCGTTGCGTTCGTTGCGCTCGTTGCGTTCGTCGCGTTCGTGACGCTCGTGGCGGGTGTTGCGGACGGCTCGCTGGCCGTTTCCTGCTTGCCGCATCCGCAAACGATTGCGCAGACGCAAACGGCAAAACACGCCACCACGGCGTGGCGGCTCGGGACGATCGACATCGGGATTCTCCGGCGGGGTCGCGCATATCGATACAGCGCTGCGAAGCTTAGCCACGGCTTGTGTAAGCAATGTGACCGGTCCGCGATACCATAGACATGACAAGACGAATCGCCATCCAAAGGACGACAAGCGCGTGATACAGCACGACGATGCGAGCGGAGACCTTCGCGAGAACAAGCCAGCCCATTCCAGCGGGATCGTCCACGAAGCCGATCGCAGGCACGCGCTCTTGCTCGCGGTGGCGTTATCGCTCGGCAGCGCCATCGCACTCGGGCTCGCACGCTTTTCCTACGCGCTTCTTCTTCCGCCGATGCGGCTCGACCTCGCGTGGAACTTCGCCCAGGCCGGCGCGATGAATACCGCGAACGCGTTCGGCTATCTGCTCGGCGCGCTCGCGTTCTCCCGGTTGTCGAGGCGCGTCGCCTCCCGGACGCTGTTCATCGCCGGTTGCGCGCTCACGGCTTTACTGATGGCGGCGAGCGGCGCAACGATCGATACCAACGCCCTGCTCGTGCTGCGCGTGGCGACGGGCATCGGCAGCGCGCTCATCTTCGTGAGCGGCGGTGTGCTCGCTGCCCGGCTCGCATCGATGTCGCCGCGCGACGCGGGGCTCGTGATCGGCCTCTACTACGGCGGCACGGGCTGGGGCATCGTGATTTCGTCGGTAGTCGTTCCGCTCACGGTTTCGCCGGTTGCGCACGGCTGGCGCTTCGCGTGGTTCGCGCTCGCCGCGGCCTGCGCCGCCTTTTCCGGCGTTGCGATCTGGGCCGCGCGGCGGATCGAATCCGCACAACCGCTTTCGTCGTCGGCGCGTCACGGTGCGGAGTCCACATCCGGCGCGCCGGTGCAACGTCGGCGCTTCGCGCTGGCGCTCGCCGGATATGGATGCTTCGGCATCGGCTATATCGGCTACATGACGTTCATCGTCGCCCTGCTTCGCAATGCGGGCATGAGGGCGGAGGTGGTGAGCGGCTTCTATGTTCTTCTGGGTGTGGCGACGGTGGTATCGGCGCGGATGTGGTCCGGGCTGCTCGATCGCATGCGCGGCGGCCAGGCACTGGCGATCCTGAACGGCCTGCTCGCCGCGGCAACGCTCATTCCTGCGATGCTCGTGCATCCGCTGGCGGCATTCGTTTCGGGGACGCTGTTCGGTGCGACGTTTCTGTCCGCGGTGGCATCGACGACGGCATTCGTGCGGCACAACCTGCCGGCGAATCAATGGCCGACGGGCATCAACGCATTCACGATCGTGTTCGCGCTGGGGCAGATCGTCGGGCCGGTGGTGATCGGACGGGTGTCGGATAGCGCGGGGCTCACTCGCGGCCTCGTGTATTCCGCGCTCGTGCTGGCGGCGGGCGCGGTGCTCGCGGCGTGTCAGAAGCCGCTGAATCGGCCTGTCAGATGAGGCTGAAGGATATTACGGATTCCAGATGAATCCGCGTCGCTCGCGAGAATCAGATCCGGCTGCCCGCGCGCGCCTTTTTCATCTTTGCGTAGACATGAGCACAGAACGCGTCGGCGACCACGCGATTGACCGTGAGAATATTTTCGACGCTCACGCTCTCGCGTGAAAGGCCCTGTTTTTCGATGAGCCGCTGCGGAATCAACTGGCTCACGAACGAGTGGCAAAGCTCCTTGCGCGCTGAAGCGTCGACCGCCTCGAAGTACTCGCGGCCGGCCTGGATCTCTTCGCTCATCTTGGCCTTGGCCGTGTCGTTCTGAACCTGGATGCTGGCCTTGAGATGCGCCTGCGCCGTATCGCGCGAGCGACGGTCTTTTTTGTCGTCCTCGAGTTGCTTCGCCTTGATCGACGCCATTCTCCGGTCCGCTTCGCCGATGCGGTAATTCCCCTCCAGCGCCTTGAAGAGATAGCCGCGCGGGCTGACCGTCACCTTGCCCTCGTTGAGCTTGAACCGCGTGTATTCGATAGCCTGCTCGAGCCGCTCGTCGGTCCAGACGTCGCGGCGCTTGGCGAGGCGCTCGAAGTCGGGCGTATCGAAGGCGAATTCGTTGTGCAACAGGAGATACATCGAATCCTGAATGCCGGCGCGCGCGGCGTCCGCGCCCTGCTTCTTCGTAAAGCGGAAACGGATTTTCAGCTTTTCGGCCGGAACACGTTCGGCGTTGGGCTCCCAGCTGACATCGAAATCCGAGACGTCGTTGAGCTGGTCGATGGCGGGCTCGAGGAAGCGCTTCTTGAATTCCTTCACTTCCTTGCGCGACTCGCCGACCTTGCCCGGCCATTCCAGTACGTCTTCGAACGCAAACCACTCCGTCACGCCGTGCCCTTCGCACGGGATGAGGCGGTCGTAGATCGCCCGGGCGAGCGAAAGCGAGAAAGCCGTCGATGCGCGCAGGCTCAGCCAGTGCGCCTTGTACGGGCTGATCAAATACTTGATGACGCGTCCGGCAAGCAGGATGCAGACGACGTTACGCTCGATGTAGCAATCGCCCAGCAGGCTGATGGTTCCCCACGAGTCCTTTTCGGTCAGTTCTTCGATCGATGGCGCCGTCATGATTTCGACGCGCGCCCGGGCCGCGGAGCGCATCTGCGCGATGAGGTGACTGTGGTTTCGGCTGTCGTAACGCATCAGCCACTTGAAGTAGTTGATGTCGGCCGTGAAGGTATAGACCTTGTCGTCGATGAGCTCTTCCGGCGCCTTGGTCGCCACGATGAAGTACGCGGCATCGAGCACGCGACGCGCGGCGATGCCCAGGCCGCCGACCCGGGTGAAGATGTTGTTGCGCAGGAAACCAATGTCCCTTGTCGATTCGCAGATCGCCGAACCCTGCGCCGACATGTCTTCGTAGATGTCCAGCGCCAGTTGTTTCGGCGTGACGGTGAGGTCTTGGTTTTCCATGCTTCCGATTCGGCTTCGATCCCCGGCACTCTATCAGGCGAGCGAGGGGTGTCAACACAAAAACCGCCCCGGGAATCCTCAGGCTTATCCGCACAAAAACCGTCCCGATTGCCGGGAGCGATCACAATTTCCGCCCCGGTCGCCACAAATTCCGGTCCCATTTGCCCAATTTGCGGATCGTGCATCACAAAAACCGTCCCACGCTTCACAAAAAGCGTCCCTATCCACAGGGTTGGTGCTTGATTTCAAAGGGAAATGAGACGCTCTGTGTGTTGGTGGGTGGGTCTAGGTTTACAAAAAACATGACAAACGGGAGCGCAAGGTTTACTCGAAAGTCGCAACAGAATCGTTAAGTGCTTGAATATGCACAGGTAATTCTCGCAACGAGGCCTGCACAAAAACCGCCCCCGGGGTGGTTTTTGTGCGGCAGCCAGCGTGAGGTGCAGAAGCGGGATGCAGAATCGGGGGTGTAGGAGCGGTGGATTGAGTGCGCGAGTAAGCGTAAAAAAGGCCGAAAAATCAAACTAATGCGGACTTGGCACTGGCCGATTAGTCGATTCTCCGCGCAACACAACCTTGTTTACGCGTATTCGTGTATTCTGCGCTTCGGCGTCAATACTTGGAGAAAGCGCAGAATGGCAAACGTAGGCACCCTACCTATGGAAGACCGGAAGGTTACCCTTCGCGAAGTGGCGGAGTTCGCCGATAACCTCGAACCGTTCTCGGACAACCTTCGGGAGCAAATCCTCGCTCCTCGGCCGCGCAAGCTTGCGCCTTTTTATACGATCAGCGAGCTGGCTGAGATGTGCAATCTCACCCGGCAGCAGATTCAATATCTGGTGACAAAGGGCGAAGGGGGTTTGCCCCCGGGCACGCTCAATGGAAGTGGCCGAAGCCGGACGTTTACTTTGCCCGAAGTGCGCGTATGGGTGAAGATGGCTTCCGACATTTATCAGACGCGCCTCGGAGACGGCGATAGTGCGTTCCGAGGCAAAGTGCTGACGACTGCTCAATTGAAGGGCGGTTCGGCGAAGACCACGACGACGGTTTGCCTGGCACAAGCGTTGACCCTTCTCGGCCGCAAGGTGTTGCTCGTTGATCTCGATCCGCAGGCCTCGGCTTCTGAGTTGTGTGGTCTCTATGCTGAGAAGGAAATTTCCGGCGACGACACCGTGCTGCCCTATATCTACGATCAAAACGTCGAAGGTGGCCTCGGGGCGAGCGTGCAGTCGACGTACTGGGATGGCCTCGACATCATTCCGGGTCATACCTTCTTATATGGAGCAGAGTTCCTTCTGCCCGCTCGCCAAAAAACGATTCAGGGTTACCGATTCTGGGCGGTGTTGCGCGAGGGCCTCGAACCGCTGCGTTCGCAGTACGACTACATCTTGATCGACACGTCGCCGTCGCTGTCGTATATGAACCTTAATGCGCTGCTTGCAGCGGACGCGCTCGTCATGCCGATGATTCCCGAGAATCTCGACTTCATCAGTTCGCTCGCGTTCTGGCGGTTGTTCTCCGACGTCGCGGAAGATTTTCTTCCATATGAAGAAGACAAAGTCTATGACTTCATTTCCATCTTGTTGTCAAAGGTGGATTATGGGAAGACGTCTTCGGCGCCTGTCGTGCGTCAATGGGCTCAAAGCGCGTACGGTCGTTGGCTCGATCCGTTCGAGATTCCGGCGAGCTCGGTGATGAGTGGCGGCGCCCTTTCGTTCTCGACCGCGCTTGACGTCGTCAGCACGCACTCCACGGCGAAGTCGCTTCAGCGGGTGCGCCAGCCCATGATTCAATATGCCAAATGGCTGGATGATATGTTCGTCAAATCGTGGAAGGAGCCGGCATGAGTAATAACATCCGAGAACAGCTCATGGCCAAGACGGCCAATCTTCCGAAGCCAGCGGATTTCAAAGGTGAGAACAAGAAGGATAAGACGAACCGCGGTCCGCAGACGATGCCGGGCATCACGAGCGCTTTGGCCGCTGCCCAGCTTCGGATTCAGGAGCTCGAGGCGCGAGGTGTCGAGACCGAGATTTCCGTCGACATCATCGTGCCGAATCCGTGGCAACCGCGTCGTCAGTTCAGCGAGGCCAAGCTCGCGGAACTGGCGCGATCGATCGGTGAAGTCGGATTGCTGCAGGCGGTCACGGTTCGGCGCGTCGGAGAGGGGTTTCAACTTGTCGCGGGAGAGCGACGTTGGCGCGCGCACAAGCTGATTAACAAGGAGACGGTTCGTACGGTCGTGATCGATTGCACGGATCAGGATATGGCGGCTCTCGCGCTGATGGAAAACGTCACGCGCGATGATCTCTCCGATTACGAAATCGCGATCGCCATTCGTCGAGCGGAAGCGGAGTTTCCAAATCGAACGCGGCTTGCGGAAGCGATGGGCATTACGCGAAGCGATCTTTATCGATTTCTTGCATACGACTCGTTGCCGGACTTTGTGAAGCGAGATCTGGATTTGAATCCATCAGTGCTTGGAGCTTCGTCTGCGCAGGATATCGTCAACGCGCTAAAGAAGACCAGTGAGCAAGGGCTCAAGGCGTTGCGGGAGTTGTGGCCGCAGGTTCTTTCGGGCGATCTGGTGCAGACCAAGGTCGCGGCGAGTTTGAGTGCGCAGGCGGGTCGTGGAGAACCGGCGACGGATGCTGGTGGCCGTAGCATTCTCAAGATATTCGCCGGAAAGGTTCAGGCCGGAAGCATCACCAAGGATGTGAAGGGGCTGACGTTTAAGTTCAAAGCAGGTGTCATGACTGAGGAGCAGGAAAATCAGCTGAGGGAGCACATAGGAAAGATGTTCTCCATACAGTCTGAGTGATCGATCCACAACCCGCTTAAGCGGGTTTTTTATCGCCGGCATTTCTTGATTGGGACGGGCCCCAGCTTCAACTGGTATCGCTTCGATGGAGTGTCCGAATTCGGACACTGAGATGAGTTCGCGCGAAGCGCTCGGCGTTCAATGGGAGCCCCTCGGCTTTGATGTGGCGTTAGTGTCCGAATTCGGACACTTTGATCGCTGAGTCAAGGAGACTGAGCTCTCATGACGGAGTCAGATCAGAGGGCACGGAAGAACGAGTCGCTTTTAAGTCTGAGTAAGGGCTCACCTGAATACTGCTCACCAAGGCCACGGCAAGTGGCATACCACTTCTTACGGCACGTGGGGACCTTACGTGCTGCGAAAGCGACGTTCTAACATTCCCCGTTGCTCAACCGCTGTGACTCCGCGCTCGTCGACTGCGCGTGCAGATTAATTCGCGCGATGAATCGGAGCGGGATTCTGCGCGTGATCCTCGGAATCTAGCCAGCCTGGGCAGCAAAACGCATGATAGGAACTGATCCATCTCGATCAGAGGCTCGCAGATCCTCGAGTTGCCTACGAGCGCCCCGACTGCGCTCACGGTGATATCAGCAGACAGCTGCGCGGAAAATCAAAAAATAGATCGGGCGAAGAAGACGTCCCGCGGAGGCAGAAGTGAATGCAGAGGCAACAATGGAGCCCGTTTGGAGACCCTCAGACCACTTGCGGAATGTCCCCGCTGCTTATGACGCGCACGTACGAAAATTTGGAGTAGTCGCCGGCAGTTCATGGGCGCAACTCGCTGCCAGCTGCGCGACAGTCTGAGACACATTCCTTCATCGGTGGACCGAGCGTTTCAATCGTGTTGTGACGGCGGAAGCAGTCCGCCGCACACGCTTGACCTCGCACGAATACACGCAGCGGCCGCGCTGCGCGACGATGAATCGATTCACAGTGTCCGTCTCGCTGAATGCATCGCACCGTCGCCTCGCGCAGATCCGATTCGAATTCCGCCAATCATCTCCCTTCCGTGAAACAAGCGGCGGAAAATTACTCACGAATTTATGAATTAAAAATCAATGAGTTACACCGGTTTTCGTAACTTGTTTCACGGATAACGCCCGACGGGTGGTGCTACGTGTCCTTCTCGGTTCGAAAGGGAAGGAGTCACCGCTCGAATAGCCGCAGAAGCGATCATCCGTAACGAATGATACAGATATTGTATTGACTAGGTTGGAGTGCGCAATCGTCGCATGCGTTAACCCTCACCCAGTAGTGGGCAGACATGAGTGATACGTTATATCATCACAAAGCCCTTGGACGGCGCTGAGCGACCGTGCCTATTTGATGATCATTAGAAACGTTATAACATTACATGAAAACAGACCAAAACAAACCTAACCCGACCACCACGCCCGGCTCGAAACTCCTAACCCTGACCGCTCTCCTTCTCACATCACCCGTCCGAGCCCAATCGAACGCAATCGAAGACACCCCGATCCCACCGATCTTCGTCACCGCCAATCCACTCGGCGCGAACACTTTGGTATCTCCAACGAGCGCGTTAGAAGGAAATGCACTCGCCTTGCGAGACGCCAATTCCCTAGGCGAAACGCTCAACGGTCTACCCGGCGTCTCCACGACAACCTACGGCCCAATGGTCGGCCGGCCAATCATCCGCGGCATGGACGGCGACCGAATCCGCCTGCTCCAAAACGGCGTCGCGGCTTTCGACGCATCGTCGCTGTCATACGACCACGCCGTGCCGCAAGAGACCCTGTCCGTGGAACGCGTGGAAATCGTGCGCGGGCCCGCCGCCTTGCTCTACGGCGGCAACGCGATCGGCGGAGTAGTGAACACCATCGACAACCGCATTCCGCGGGAGTCGATCGAAGGCGTAACGGGCCAGGTCGATGCCAGCTACGGCGGCGCCAACAATGCGCGCGCCGGGGCAGCGCAAGTCGAAGGCGGCAACGGACGCTTCGCGTTCCACGTCGATGCCTTCGATCGCGAAACGAGCAACGAACGCATCCCCGGATTCGCGCATTCCGATCGCCAGCGCGCGATCGACGGACCCGATGTCCCGCAACCCTACGGCAGCATTCCGAACAGCGATGGCCGATGGCACGGCGGCGCAGTCGGCTCGTCGTACACATGGGCGGACGGCTACGCGGGCATCAGCTACAACGGTTACGACGCGAACTACGGTTCGGTCGCCGAGGACGACGTGCGTCTGCGCATGCATCAGGACCACGTCGCGGCGGCATCCGAGATTCGTAATCTGCAGGGACCGTTCAGCCAGTTGAAGTTCAACTTCGCCTATACCGATTACGAGCACAAGGAAATCGACAACGGCGAGACCGGCACGACCTTCCGCAATCACGGCTACGAGGCGCGCATCGAGGCGCGGCACAAGAAAATCGGCCCGCTCGACGGCGCGATCGGCGTGCAATTGAGTCAGAACACGTTCTCGGCCCTCGGCGACGAAGCGCTCGTGCCCACGTCGCAGACGACCAACGCGGCGCTTTTTGGTCTCGAAGAGTGGACCGTCACCGATGCGCTCAAGCTGAGCATCGGCGCACGCTACGAACACGTGAACATCGACCCGACGTCCGGTGGAAACGAAAAGTTCGCCGGCTCGCCAAAGCGCGATTTCAACGCGGGCAGCGTCTCCGCCGGCGCGCTGTTCAAACTGAACGCGGCCTGGAGCCTGGCCGGCAATATCGCGTACACGGAGCGCGCGCCCACTTACTACGAGCTCTACTCGAACGGCCCGCACGATGCGACAGGCCAATATCTGATCGGCAACCCCGACGCGCAGAAGGAAAAAGCGATATCGACCGATCTGTCGTTGCGCTTCGCGAGCGGCCCGAACAAGGCGAGCGCGGGCATCTTCTACAGCCGCTTTCGCAACTACCTGACCGAGTTCAATACCGGCCGCCTCGTCAACGACGACGACGAACCCGTCGCGCCCGGCACCGACGACGCGCTCAACGAAGCGGTCTATCGCGGCGTGCGCGCGGAGTTCTACGGTGTGGAGCTCGACGGCACCTGGCGCGTCTTCGATAAGGGCGCGCAGCGTCTCGACGTCGAATTCGTCGCGGACTACACGCACGCGCGCAATCTCGATACCGGCGAGGCGTTGCCGCGCATCTCACCGCTGCGCGCGACGCTCGCGCTCGACTACGCCTACGGACCGTACGGCGCAAGAACCGAACTGGTTCATGCGTGGGCGCAGCATCGCGTTCCTGAAAACGACCTGCCGACCGCCAGCTACACGACGCTCGGCGTCATCCTGACGTACAAGTTTCGCTTCGGCTCGACGAACTGGCTCGCCTACGTCCGCGGTCAGAACCTGACGAATCAGGAAGTGCGCTACGCGAGCTCGGTCGTGCGCGACATCGCGCCCGAAGGCGGCCGCAGCGTGATGATCGGCTTGCGGACCGCCTTCTGACGACGAGGCGAGCGGGTAGCGTCAGAGCGGCGCCGACTTGCGCGTCGGAAGCGGCTGATAAGGTTCGCCCGCCTTGAAGCGTTCGAGCCGATCGCTCGCGACGGAAAGCGCACCCATCGACGCGCGCCGCAACTGATGATCGTAAAGCGACACGATCGCGGCGAGCCGGTCGAAATCCTCCGCCGCGAGCGTCCAAGAACCGGACGTGCGGCCGGCGTCGAACACGGCGGCCATCGTCTGATCCGCGCGAAGCAGCTCGTCGTGCGAGAAGTCACCGTGGCCCGCTTCCGCGAGGAACTTGGCGAGATACATCGCCTCGGTGATGTGCTGCGCGGGCGCGATATCCGGCGAACCCGAACGCAAGGCCGTCAGCGACATATGGGCCGCGAGCGCGAGCTCGTCTGCCACCGCGCGCGGAATGGGAAGCAGCTGCGCCTTGCTGAGCCGCGCGCGCGTCGCCTGAGGCGAGCGCTGGAAGGGAAGAGTGCGTGACATGCGAGCATCGATGGTTGACCTTCTCAGGTTAACGTTCATCGATCGCCGAATCTGAAGGGTGCTGACCGCGTTCCTGTGCGAAATGTTCGACCACCGCAATCGCGCGCTCGCACTGGTCGGCGTCGAGCGTGTGGATGCTGCACTTGTCGGGCTCGACGCCGATCGTCTGCGCGAGCCACTTCATTCCCTTGGACCGCGCCTCGAAAACATTGCAGCCGTCGCGCCGGACCTTGGCCTGCACGAGCGGTTCGAGCGCCGCATGCAGTTTCACTTTCAGATCGCGCAATCGCGCATCGGCGAGACGGCCGAGCGGGACGTTGCGCGTGCTGCGCGGAAAGATGTCGATCCACGCCTGACAATCGGCGCACATCCACAGCGGGCCGTGATCGTCGCGATACGGATAGGCTTCGTCGCCCGCACGCGTCAACGTCGCGGGCGCGCCGCAATAGTCGCAGTTCGGATGGGGAAGCGGTTTGACAGGTCGGCCGACGCGCATTGCCAGAAACTCACGAGAGGGAAAACCAATATAGCAAAACCGGAAGTCCGCTTCGAAATGCATGCTCCCCGAAAGTTCCGGATATCGAGCGATATCGCAGCCTGCTTAAAGCAAGCCCGTTCGCAAAGACCTCGTCACGCGCGATTGCAAAGGAGCGCTTCGATCGGGAATTTACTTTTCCGATCCACGGTATAGGGTAAGGAGTGCGTGCTACAAGCCACGCGCTTCTTCGGAGCCTACAGGCCCCAACCCTCATGTTCGATCAGAAGCCTGGAAGGCGCATCGTCCTCGCGCCCGACCGGGTCCGTGCATGCGTGCCCGCAAGCTCGTCGCAAGCTTGCAGCCCTCAATTGATTAATGATTTAAGAGGTGATGGCGATGAGAGCAAATTATCTATTGGCAGCAACGGCCGCTGGCATCTTCGCGATGAGCACTTTCGCCCAGGCGCAAGACACGCAGATGTCGCCCGCACAGGGCAGCGCCACGCAGCAAAGCGCGCAAGACGGCGGCACCGCAACGAGCGATTCGAGCTATGGCGGAGCGATGTCGATGAGCAAGTCGGGCAGCGCGTCGCGCGATGCCTGGACGGGCAGCACGACTCAGCTCTGCACGCCGGGACTGAGCTGCAATATCTATAGCGGTCAATAAGGCAGAGTTTCTGTAGCGACTACCGAAGGCGGCGGGGACGCCTTCGATCTCATTCCTTCCTCCAGTCCGTTCCCGTCCATTTCGCAGTCCCCCGATGGCGGGGTGCCGCCCCTCCCGATGCGTGGTTTTTCCCGACGATCGTTCGGTCGATAGTAGAGCCCATCACAAGACGGCCACTCATCGGCCACGCGTGGGTTCTCCACACGACAAACTCCCATCTGCGGCGAAGCGGCCAGAACGCGCGGCATGCGCGACGCTCAGTTATTGCCGACGCTCGCGGATTTCCTGGCTTCACATTCGTCGAGGCCACGTTCGTTCTCTATGCATGAGCCCATCTGGACAGCCGCTGTCACGCGGCCAGCAAGGAGGTACCGAAATGAGACCCCATCTGACGAAGTACGCGATGTTCCTCGCGATCACCCTGGCGGCGTTCAGCGCGGCATGCGAAACGAGCCTCGCCGCGAACGGCACGGACGATGCCGATGCACGCCTCATCGCCGTCGACGGCGGTCCGCTCACGCTCACCGTTCAGACGCCGTCGGGTGGAACATCGCGCCTGATCTACGCCGATGAAGACGGCTGGCGGCTCGATGATCGCGACGCCCGTCTCAAGCCCACGGAAGCGCGCATTACGCCTGCATCGGCGGAACCGCAAAAGGAAG
Organism: Caballeronia jiangsuensis; assembly: GCA_000648925.1. Taxonomy (GTDB): domain Bacteria; phylum Pseudomonadota; class Gammaproteobacteria; order Burkholderiales; family Burkholderiaceae; genus Caballeronia; species Caballeronia jiangsuensis. Next base: position 109,228 of record JFHF01000008.1, on the reverse strand, counting down.
CATCCGCCGGCGAGCGTCCGATGACCGTCTTCATCGACGGCCCGACGGGTTTCACCTATGTGTGGATGCGCGATCAGGGCTGGAAGTACGTCGGCCGGCTGGCCGATCGCAAACATTGAGCGGTCCTCGTGACGCAACGCTCGCTTTCGTGCTTGATCGCATGCATGGTCGGCGCGTCGCTGTCCGCACATGCGCAGACGCCCGGCGCAGCCGACGCCGCGCTCGCCGATGGCTGGCGCGCGGTGCGTGTCGCCGACTGCGCGCGTTGTCACGGCAAGGATCACGAGGGACTCGCCGCGCCGTCGATCGTCGGCTTTGCGCGCACGCAGAGCCGCGAGCGTTTCATCGCCGCGATTCTCGACGGCAATCCGCAAATGGGCATGCCTGCCTACCGCGGCAATCCGCTGATCGAGAATCATATCGACGATATCTACCGCTACTTCGCCGCACGCGCCGATGGCAGTCTTGCTGCCGGCGCGATGCCGGGTCGCGACTGAGATAACGCAACTAGACTTTAAATGCGCGCTTTCAAGCGAAGCGCGAACGGAGGTGAATCATGAGCTTCACTCAATCAATCAGCGACGGCACCGGCTGGTCCGACAAGCTCGACGATGCGACCACGCTCGCCATGCTCGTCACGGCTATCGGCACGCAGCAGACGAAGCTCGCGGCCAGCAGCCACACGGGCCTGAATGGGCTGATCGACCGCGCACAGCATCAGAAGCAACTGCTCGGTGCGTTCGGCACGCTTCGCATTGCAGACGACATCCCCGAGGCCGCGCGCTTCGGACCGTTCGCGTCGGCGGGGCCGGCCACGCATCGCGTCGCGTGCCGCATCTCCAACGGACAGCCGTGCCCGCAGGCCGATACATCATCCGATGTTCGCGGCATCGCGCTGAAGTTTTTCACGCAGCAGGGCGTCGAAACCGATCTGCTGATGACGAACGAAGGCGGGCGCTCGCATGCCCGCGATGCGGCGCAATTCATGGCTGTGGCCGATATCATCGTCGCGTTGCTTGCCGAGGGAACGGTCAGCGGCATCGCGCAGGGCTTGCGCGAGATGATGATGGCGCGGCTCGGGCCCGTCGAGGGCGCGCGCATTCTGGCGATCCTCTTCAAGGAAACCAAGGCGCATCACGTCGGCAGCGTGGCGACCGAACACTACTGGGGATCGGTCGTGCAGCTCGGGCGGGCCGCGATCAAATACTCGCTTCACCCGCATCCGTCGACGCCTGCCGGAACGAACGCCGAGCGTCATGGCGATAACTACTTGCGCGCCGACATATTCAATCGCCTGGAGCAACGTCCGGTGAAGTGGCAGCTCGGCCTGCAATTCTTCATCGACGAAGAAACGACGCCGGTGAACGATGCGTCCGTCGCATGGAAGTCGGACGTGGCCATGATCGGCGAGCTCGAAATCGATGCGCCGCCATCGACCGACGAGGAAGCGCGCATCGGCCAACTCGCGTTCAATCCGGCCAACGGTTTCGCGCCGCTCGGCATCACGCATGCGCGCCAGGATGTGTATGCCGCGAGCGCCGCGAATCGCAAGGCACGAGGCCTTCTTTCAAGCGACGAAGCACGCACGCTGCTGAGCGGCCACTGACGTTCGCCGTCGCGCGACTGCGCAAGATCGCGAGTCGCGCGACGCTTTTCTCCGATAATGGTGCGCATTCAGAAACGGGCCATCGTGCCCGGGCGCTTCACCTACATCGGAGCCCGCCATGCATCTTGCCGGCATGATTCTTCCGATCTTCGCCATCATCCTGACGGGATGGGTGGCGCGCGTTTCGGGCTACATGCCGCATGCGCTGGCGCCGTCGCTGATGCGCTTCGCGTACTACGTCGCGATGCCCGCGCTGGTGTTCCTGACCATCGCCGACGAGTCTTTGCATTCGCTGCTCGAATGGCGCTTTCTCGCGGCGTTCGGCGGCGGCTCGATGATCTGTTTCGCCGCCGTGCTGCTCGTCGCACGAATCGCACGCGGTGCAAGTCTTGCGTCGAGCGCGATGCTCGCCGCCGCCGTGTCGATGACCAATACGGGCTTCGTCGCGCTGCCGATCCTCAAGACGCTCTACGGCAAACCCGGTGTGCTCGCGGCGGCGGTCGCGACCGTGTTTGTCGGCGCGATCATGTTTCCCGTGCTCGTCGTGCTGATCGAAATCGGCCGTCTCGATGCGTCGCGCAAGATCGACGTGACGGCGCTCGTTCGCCAGATCGCGACCAATCCCGTGATTCTCGCGACGATCTGCGGACTGCTGTGGTCGATCGGCGGATTGACGCTGCCCGCGCCGGTCGCGTCGTTTCTCACGATACTCGGCGAAGCGCTGACACCGTGCGCGCTCTTCGCGATTGGTCTCGATCTGAGCTTGGGCGAGTTGCGCGGACGCGTGAACCTCTATGCGCTTCTGACCGCGCTCAAACTCGCAATCGTGCCGCTCGTCGTGTACCTCTTGTGCATCGCGAGCGGACTCGGCCACACCGCGACCATCGCCGCGGTCGTGTGCGCCGCCGTGCCGACTGCAAAGAGCGCTTACGTGCTCGCCTCGGAATACGACGTCGAGAAAAGCGTCGTCGGCGCAGTCATCTCGATGACCACGCTCCTTTCGATCGTCACGTTGCTCGCGTGGCTTTACATCCTTTAGCGCGCTTCAAACATCACCCAGTTCTTCATCGACGTTGCGCTCTTCATCGTCGGGCGGCGAAATGCCGAGCGCCTTGTCCCATTGCGGCTCGCTCAGATAGCGCTCGCGCAGGAAATCGACGAAGGCTTTCACTTTCGTCGTCGAGCGATGCGACGTCGGATATACCGCGCTCAACCAGAGCGGCGGCGCCGCGTAGTCGGGCAGCACGCGCACGAGCCGGCGTTCGAGCAGATCGCTCGCGGCGACCATCGTCGGCAGATAGACGACGCCCGCGCCCGCGCGCGCGAATTCGAGCAGCAGATGCACGCTGTTCGTTTTCAACACGGCGTTGAGCGCGATTTCATAACACTCGTTGCCCTTCATGAGCGGCCAGTTGTCGCCCCACGGATAGTGCGCGTAACGCGCGAAATCGTGACGCAGCAAATCGAGCGGCGTCTCGATCACCGGCTCTTCCTTCAGATACGCGGGCGTCGCGCACAACACGCCGCGCACCGGAAAGAGCTTGCGTTCGACGAGCAGATTCGATGCAGGCGGATAGATCTGCAGCGCGAGATCGAAGCCTTCCTGCACGGGATCGATCACGCGATCGTTCACCGTCACGACGAACTCGATACGCGGATGCGCCTCACGAAACGCGATCAGCGCCTGCGAAAAATGCCCGAGCGCGAAGCCCGGCAGCACATGGACATTGAGCGTGCCCGACAGCGATTGCGTCTGCTCGCTCGCGCGGCCCGACAGTTCGCCCACCTTCGAGACGAGCAGCAGGCAATCGCGGTAGTACGTTTCGCCGACTTCCGACAACCGCACCGCGCGTGTCGAGCGATGAAACAGCGCGACGCCGAAATGCTCTTCGAGTTGCTTCACGCGCGACGTGACAACCGATTTCGCCACGCCGAGCTGACGCGCCGCGCTCGCGAAGCTCTGCGCTTCGGCTGCGCGCACGAAGGCCTCCATCGACATGAAGAGGTCCATGCTTCCTCCTGTTTTCGTCGCTAGGCCGCGCCGTTCCGGTAACGCAGCGGCGTCGTGCCGAGCCGCTCGGAAAAGAGCGCCGTCATGTGTTGCTGCGACGAGAATCCGCACGCGGCGGCGACATCGACGAGCGGTGCATCGCCTGAACGCAACATGCGCGCAGCAGCGCCGATGCGCTTTTCCAGCACATAGCGATACAACGAATAACCGGTGCGCGCCTTCACGCCATCGAAGACGGCGCGCACGGGCAGTTCGAGTTCGGCGGCGATATCGGCGCAGGAAAGACTCTGGTCGATGTTATCCGCGACATAAGTTTCGAGCGTGGCGAACCCGGCGTCCGTCAGCGCGGACTTGCGCTCGCGCGACGCGTGTTCGAGATGCCGCGTCGTTTCGATCCACGCGAGCGTGGCGACGCATTGCAACTCCCACGGATCGACCTTGCCCGATTCGCCGGGTGCCTTCTGACGCGCATAGCGCACGAGATGCCGGATGGAATCGGCGCCGAGATTGCTGCGGCTGCCCGCGCGACGCAGCGGCTCCGTGCTGCGATCGGCGATGCGATTCACGAACGCATCGGCATAACGAAACGCGATGAAGCCATGCCGCACGTCGTGCGCATCGATGCGCATGCTGCCGCCGCGCGGATGATAAGCGGCCGTTTCCGCGCGAAACGTGAAGGGCGCTGCGGGGCCGTCGTCGTAGCGCGTATCGGAGACGATCGTGCCGAGCAAAAGGCAGATCATGTCCGACGAATTGCTCAGCTCCAGCGAGTAGGGGCGCGGGCCCGAGATGCAGTATTCGAGTCCGGGAACGCCTTTGACCGCGCTGAAGCGGTCGATGCGGGCGGGCGCGGCGATGGCGCTCATGATGGTGTCTCCGTGTTTTGCGCGGCTTGCCATTGACCATCGGACGCCGCTGTTCACGCGAGTATAGATGCGCGCGGGAAGCCCTTGCACGCGCGATGGGTCGCCGTTCGCGAACGCCGCGTGCGCGCTTTGCGTCCCGGTGTAAACCCGAATCCGTCAGCAAGCCGCCCGGAATCTGTAATCCGCAAAACCTGAAAGACCCGCACGCCGCGTCTTCGTAACGTTCGCTCATACGACACGAACGACGGAGACGACGATGCAAAAGCGGCACACACGAAAGACGATTCGAAGGCGGAGCACTTGCGCACTCGCCGTGCTCGGCGCGGTTTGTTCGATGACGGCGCACGCTTCGGGCATTCCCTTCGCGACGGACCGCCCGCAGACCTGGCAGTTCAGCAGCGACTTCGAAGGCACGTACGATTCCTTCGGCCAGAACCTCGAATGGAACCACGACAACCGCGCATTCGATTCGCACGGCAATCAGGTCGCGGGTCCGGGCACGAACACGTTCGTCGGACTCTCGACGTTCATTCACTACTGGAAAGTGCCGTCGCTGCCGCATGTCGGCTTCAACGCGAGCATCACGCTGCCCGAGATTCGCACGCAGGGCTCGCAGTTCTCGGCGAGCGGCATCGGCGATCCGCTCATCGGCGGTCTTGTCTGGTACAACCCCGCGCCCGCGACGACGCTCGGCTTTCAGGCCTACGTGCAGGTGCCGATCGGACAGAACGAAGTATCGACGAATACGTGGTCGTTCTGGCCATCCGTCTTCTACGACGACTGGTACGGGCATGTGAACGTCGATCTGCTGCTCGGCGGCATTCTGCGCGGACGCACGCTGCGTTCGGGCCAGGACGACCTGAGTCCGGGCAACACGTTTCATCTGAACCTGCGCGTCGGCTACAGCATCTCGCCGCCGGATAACCCCTTCGCGATTCCGTTCGTCGGTCTCGATTACCAGACGAGCGGCGGCACGTTCAACCAGACCGCGTCGATGCCGCTCTCGAACAGCGCGAGCCGCGAAACGACAGTGGGCCTGGGCGTCCTGTTCCAGTTCAAGCCGAACAGCCTGCCGTTCCTGCACCAGAAGATGTACGACCAGCTTTCCATCCAGTACCAGCACTCGGTTTCGGGGCGCAACACCACGCTCACCAACGGAATTCTCGTGCAGGCGTGGCACTACTGGTGAGCACATTCAAAACGATGGAGACGAACATGAGTGACACGAACAAGCTTCCCGCCGCATCGCGGCGCAACTTCATCAAGGCCGCGAGCGCCGGAACGGCGGCGGCCGCATTCGGCGCGGTGTCGCTGACCGCGCGCGCCGCGAGCGAGACCAAGTTCGATGCGGAATACGACGTCGTCGTATGCGGCGGCGGTGGCGGCGGCCTGCCCTGCGCGCTGTTCTCGCGCTGGCTCGGCAACCGCGTCGTGATTCTGGAGAAGGCCGGCAGCGTCGGCGGCACGGCTGCGAAGGCCGCGTTCTGGTACTGGGTGCCGAACAACGAGCCGATGCGCCGCGCGGGCATCGCCGACCCGAAGGCCGATTACATGCGCTATGTCGCGCGCCTGTCGCGGCCCGAGCAATACGATCCTTCGTTGCCGAAGCTCGGCCTCTCGGACTGGGAGTACGAGATGTGCGAGGCGATCTACGACAGCGCGTCGCCCGCGGCGGAACTGCTCGCGAGCAAGGGCGCGCTGCCGTATCGGCATGAAGCGGCGGTGCCGGATTACTGGGCCGAACTGCCCGAAGACAAGGCGCCGCGCGGCCGCGTGCTGTTTCCGAAAGACGGCTTGCCGAGCATGTCCGATGGCGGGCGCGTCGCGATCCGCACGATGAGCGCCGCGGCACGGCGCGATGGCATCGACATCAAGACGGGTTATCGCGTGCAGAAGGTGCTCGTCGATGAAGCGGGTGCGGTGATCGGCGTCGAATCGCTGACGGAAGAGGGCGAGCTCTTTCGTGTGCGCGCCAAAAAGGCGGTGGTTTTCGCGACCGGCGGCTTCACGCACGATCCCGAACTGCGCAAGAACTTCCTGCATGGCGCGGTGTACGGCGGCTGCGCGGCGCCCACCAACGAAGGCGATTTCGTGCGCATTTCGAGCGCGCTCGACGTGCAGTTGCGCAACATGAACTACTCGTGGATGGCGCCGATCTCGCTCGACAAGGCCATCGCGAAAGACGGCTCGCTTTCCGGCATCTTCACGCCGACCGGCGATTCGATGCTCTACGTGAACAAGTACGGAAAGCGCGTCGTCAACGAAAAGCTCGCGTACAACGAGGTCTGCGCGACGTTTTCCGAATGGGACGGCGCGAAGGGCGAGTATCCGAATCTCACGCTCATTTCGATCTGGGACCAGCAGGCGCAGGACCATTGCGCGAGCGATGACTACGGCAGTCTCATCGTGCCGAAGGGCTCGAACGACCGTCACGTACTGCGCGGCAATACGCTCGCGGAACTGGCGAATGCGATTCGCGAACGCATGGCGAAGTACAGGAGCGCGCTCGGCAATGCCGATCTCTCCGACGACTTCGTGCGCAATCTCGACGCGACGATCAAACGCTTCAACGGCTTCGCGAAGACGGGCGTGGATCAGGACTTTCATCGCGGCGAGCGCATCGTCGAGAAGCTGTTCAACGGGACCGTATCGAAGAAAGCGGATCAGAAGAACGAGACGATGTATCCGCTGAGCGCGAAGGGGCCGTACTACGCGGCGCTCATCGTGGCGGGCAATCTCGACACCAAGGGCGGCCCGAAAACCAATTCGCACGGACAGGTGCTCGATACACGCGGCGAGCCGATCAAGGGCTTGTACGGCGTCGGCAATTGCGTCGCGTCGGCGTCCGCGCGGGCTTACTGGGCGGGCGGCGGCACGCTCGGACCGATCCTCGCGTTTGCTTATCGTGCGGCTCAATCCGCCAGCGGAGTTCAATCATGATTCGGATGACTAATCTATTGACGATGCTCGTGATCGTCAGCGCAACGGCGCATGCACAGCAAGACCCCGTCGCGCTCGGCAAGAAGCTCACGACGAACAGCTGCGCGGTATGCCACACCTTCGGCAAGGGCGAGCCGAACGGGCAAGGGCCGAATCTCTTCGGGATCGTCGGCAAGCCGATGGCATCGGACCCGAGCTTCAAGTATTCGGCGGGCATGAAGGCGGCTGCATCGGGCAAGGTCTGGGACGACAAGCTGCTCGACGCCTGGCTCACCGATACGCAATCCGTCGCACCCGGCAACGCGATGACCTACTTCGAAGGCGATGAAGCGCGTCGTCAGAAGATCATCGCTTATCTGCGCACGCTGCATTGAACTGGACAACTGGAGACGAAAGCATGAATCCCATCACCATGACCGACGAACAGCGCAAGACCATCGCGCTCGAATATCTGCGCAGGCTCGATCGCGGCGCACCATTTTTCGATCTGTTCGACGACAACGCCGAAGTCTATTTCCCGAAGTGGGGCATCGCGACAGGCCGCACGGCCTTCGAGCAACTCTTCGCGGATCTCGGCTCCATCGTCGCGAAGTTCAAGCACGACCTCGCGTATCTGAACGTGATCCAGCAGGGCGATGCCGTGGTCGTCGAAGGCACGAGCTACGGCGCGACCAAAAGCGGCGTCGAGTGGCGCGCGGGCGTCACGCACGCGGGCCGCTGGACGGACGTCTTCGAGATCCGCGACTTCAAGATCCAGCGCTGCTTCATCTATCTCGATCCCGACTACGAAGGCGCGGACACGCAGCGCTATCCGTGGCTCGCGGATAAACAGGCGCAGAAGTAAGTACTTTCCCTAGGGCCGCGATCGAGCACGCATCGTTCGGCAAACGCGAACCTCGATTCATTGCCTCGCGCCGCTCGCAGCCCTAATCTTGATTCCAGCGCGACACCGCGAACGTGAACGCAGACATGGAGACAGACATGCAACAGACACAACTCGGCAGCCTCGATAACTATCGCAAGGGCACCATCGAAGTCATCAAGGGCAAGGCCTCGCACTACGTGATGTCCAACGTGTTCGAAGTCGCGAGCCACGCCGCGCCCTACGAAAAAGTGGTCGTCGGCAAGAACCTCAAGTACGTGATCGAAACCTTGCGCGCGGAAGGCGTGTCGCCGTGGTTCAGCGCATCGCACGATGAATTCGTGGTCGCGCTCGACGGCGAAATCGACGTGCACTTCATCAAGCCTTCCGATGGCGCGCTGGTCAGCGAAGGCGTCGAAGGCACGGTGAAGCTCGAAGGCGAACCTTCGGGCCAGAAGATGGGTTTCGTGCGTCTGCGTCGCGGTCATCAGGCATTGCTGCCAGCGGGCGCGGCGTATCGCTTCGAAGCGCGAAAGACCGGCGTGCTGCTCGTGCAGACGATCATCGGTTCGGCATCGGTCGAGAAGTGGGCCGAGATCTGCATTCAGTGAACACGCATACGCCAACTTCTTTCAAACATCCGGAGCACACCATCATGGATCACGCAGCATTCCTTCAAAGCGTCGTCGCGACCGACCCCGATGCGAACACCGGCTATCGCACGTTCAAGCTGGGCGATTTCGAATTCAGCCGCGACGCGTACTTCGTCACCGTGAAATGGCCGGCGCAAGGACAGACGCGCTCGCATCAGATGCACGCCGACGACTTCCTGCGCGCGATGATGCGCGACGTCGCATGGGGCTTCTTCTACGGCTGGGTCAATTTCGACGAAGTGATCGGCACGCGCAATCACTACGGCAAGGTCGACATGTACGCCGGTGCGTATAACGCGAGCTTCCGCGAGGCGGGCGTCGATTACACGCAGCAGTTCGAAACGCCGATCATCATGGCGACCTTCAAGGCGATCCTGAAGGACTGGGTCAACGAAGGCTTCGATCCGTTCGCCGCGCCCGAGGAAACCGGCTCGGCATTCGGCGCGAAGCACGGCGACAACATCGCGGCGATCGATCGCACGCGTATCGCGACGAAGCGCATGCCCGGCCTCGATGGCGACTCGCCGCTGCGCGACGACTTCCCGGTGAATCGCCAGTTCGCGGACGTATCGCAGGACGAGCCGGAGATTCACGCCGAGCCTGGATTCGAAGGTCAGTTGCACGCGTTCAGCCTGTTCAAGTATCTGTCGCGCTCGGACGTGACATGGAATCCGTCGGTTACGTCGGTGTGCAAGCAAAGCCTCTTTTGCCCGACGACCGAGGAATTCGTGCTGCCGGTCTTTCATGGCAACGATCGCGTCGAGTGGTTCCTGCAACTGTCGGATCAGATCATCTGGGACGTGGCCGACAAGGACACCGGCGAGCCGCGCGCGCGCATCACGATGAACGCCGGCGATATCGCCGCGATGCCCGCCGACATCCGCCACAAGGGCTATTCGCAGAAGCGCTCGATGCTGCTCGTCTGGGAAAACGCGACGCCCGATCTGCCCAAGCGCTACGAAAGCGGCGAACTGCCGCCGTATCCGGTCGCGCTCTAAACACTTTTCCGCGTTCCTCTTCGACACGTCGGCGCCCTCATAGGGCGTCGCGGGAATGTTTCGTCTTCAATTTTCGACACGAGCAAGACATGCAAACGCAACTCTTCATCGATGGCCGCTTCGTGCCCGCCCTTTCCGGCGAAACGCTCGCGACCCTGAACCCGCACGACAACAGCGAGATCGCGCAAGTCTCGATGGCCGGCCGCGAGGACGTCGATCGCGCAGTAGAAGCCGCGAAAAAAGCGTTTCCGAAATGGAGCAACATGGCGGCCGCCGATCGCGGACGCCTGCTGCTGAAACTCGCCGACGCCATCGAAGCCAACGCCGATGCACTCGCGCGTCTCGAATCGATGGACACGGGCCACCCGATCCGCGACACGCTCAATCTCGACGTGCCGCGCACGGCGGCGACGTTCCGCTACTTCGGCGGCATGGCGGACAAGTTCGAAGGCTCGGTGATTCCGGTCGAAGCGGGCTTTCTCAACTATCTGACGCGCGAGCCGGTGGGTATCGTCGGACAAGTGGTGCCGTGGAATTTTCCGCTGATGTTCACGAGCTGGAAGATGGCGCCCGCGCTCGCGGCGGGCAATTGCGTCGTGATGAAGCCGGCTGAACTCACGCCCTTGTCGAGTCTCGCCATCGCCGAACTGATGGCCGAAGTCGGCTTTCCGGCGGGTGTCGTCAACGTGCTGCCGGGGCTCGGGCACGTCGCGGGGCAATATATCGCGGAGCATCCGGAGATCGGCAAGGTCGCGTTCACCGGATCGACGGCGGTGGGCCGCAAGATCGTGCAGGCATCGAGCGGCAATCTGAAGAAAGTGCAACTGGAACTCGGCGGCAAGGGCGCGAACGTCGTGTTCGGCGACGCCAATATCGATGCCGTCGTGCAAGGCTCCGCGTTCGGCATCTTCCATAACCAGGGACAGGCGTGCATTGCGGCGTCGCGCTTGATCGTACACGAGTCGATCGCCGATGACTTGCTGGAACGCTTCACGTCGCTGGCGCGCTCGATCCGCATCGGCGATCCGCTCGATCCCTCGACGGAGATGGGCCCGCTCACATCGCAGATGCATCGCGACCGCGTGCTGTCCTACGTCGATGTGGCGCGCGAGCAGGGCGGACGCGTGCTCGCGGGCGGCAAGGCGCCGGACGCTGCCGCGCTCGCGAACGGCTGCTATGTCGAGCCGACCATCGTGCAGGCGAAGCCGACCGATCGCGTCGCGCAGGAAGAAGTGTTCGGCCCGTTCGTCGCGGTCAGCACGTTCAAGAGCGATGAAGAAGCGCTCGCGATCGCCAACGGCACCGAATACGGCCTCGGCGCGGGCCTCTGGACGCGCGATCTGCAACGCGCGCATCTCTTCGCGCGGCAATTGAAGAGCGGCATGGTGTGGATCAACTGCTACAAGCGCGTGAGTCCGGGATCGCCCTTCGGCGGCGTCGGTGCGAGCGGTTATGGCCGCGAGATGGGCTTCGAAGTGATGCGCGAATATACTCAGGCGAAGTCGGTGTGGGTGAATGTCGACGCCAATATTCCGCCTTACTATCCGCGCTGAGCGCATCGGGAATCATGCAATCGTTCATCTATCAGGGCATGCCGTCGCGCGTGGTGTTCGGCGCGGGGAGCATCGAACATGTCGAACGCGAGATCGAGCTTCTGGGCGCGCGGCGCGCGCTCATCCTCTCGACGCCGCCGCAGCGCGATCAGGCCGAAGCACTCGCGGAACGCATCGGACATCGCGCGGCCGGCGTGTTCGCTAAAGCGGTGATGCATGTGCCGGTCGAAACGGCGCGTGAGGCGCGCGAGTATGCGCAGCACATCGGCGCGGATTGCGCGATCGCCATCGGCGGCGGCTCGACCACGGGCCTCGGCAAGGCGATCGCGCTGACATCGTCGCTGCCGATACTCGCCGTGCCGACCACATATGCCGGCTCGGAAATGACGCCGATCTACGGCCTCACGGAAGCGGGCCTGAAAAAGACCGGCCGCGATATGCGCGTGCTGCCGAGGACCGTGATCTACGATCCGCAACTCACGGTGTCGCTGCCCGCGTCGCTCTCGGTGACGAGCGGCATCAATGCGATTGCGCACGCCGCCGAAGGGCTTTATGCGCAAGACGCGAATCCCGTCGTGAGCCTGATGGCGGAAGAAGGCATTCGCGCGCTCGCGCAGGGCATCGGCAAGGTCGTCGCGAAGCCGGACGATCTCGATGCCCGCAGCGACTGCCTCTACGGTGCGTGGCTGTGCGGCGCGGTGCTGGGCAGTGTCGGCATGTCGCTGCATCACAAGCTGTGTCATACGCTCGGCGGCACGTTCAATCTGCCCCATGCTGAGACGCATACCATCGTGCTGCCGCACGCGCTCGCCTATAACCGCGATGCCGCGCCCGACGCAATGAAGCGCATCGCTCGCGCACTCGGCTCGGACGATGCCGCCATCGGCGCATTCGAACTCGCGCGCGTGAACGGCGCACCGACTGCGCTGAAGGACATCGGCATGAAGGAAAGCGATATCGATATCGCCGTCGATGTCGCGTTGAAAAGCCCGTACTGGAACCCGCGGCCGATCGAGCACGCACCGCTGCGCGCATTGCTGGAAGCGGCCTATGAAGGACGACGACCATGAACGAGTCACTCACGCAAAACGTCACGCAAGCCTTCGGCCAGTGCGCCGACGCGCGCACGAAGGAAATCGTCACCGCGCTCGTGCGTCATCTGCACGCGTTCGCGCGCGAAGTGAATCTCACGCACGACGAATGGCGGCGAGGCATCGAGTTCCTCACGGCCACGGGCAAGAAGTGCGACGGCATCCGGCAGGAGTTCATCCTGCTGTCGGACACGCTGGGGCTTTCGATCGTGCTCGACGACATCAACCAGCATCACGACGAAGGCGCGACCGAGAGCAGCCTGCTCGGCCCGTTCTATCGCGATGGCGTGAAGGAATCGGCGTTCGGCGCGAACATCGCGCAAAGCGATGGCGAGCCGGTGTTCTTTCATGGCGTCGTCAGCGATGTGAACGGAAAGCCCGTCCCCGATGCGCTGATCGAAGTCTGGCAGACCGCGCCGAACGGCATGTATGAAGGACAAGACCCGGATCAGCCCGAAGGCAATCTGCGCGGACGCTTTCGCACGAACGCGGATGGCGCGTATGCATTTCATTCGATCAAGCCGACGAGCTATCCGATTCCGACAGACGGTCCCGTCGGCCAGATGCTGCTCGCGACGGGCCGCCATCCGATGCGTCCCGCGCATATTCACTTTCGCATCGACGCGCCCGGCTACGAGTCGCTGACGACCGCGCTCTATTCGTCCGACGATCCCTACGTGCACTCCGATGCGGTGTTCGGCGTGAAGCCCTCGCTCGTCATCGAGTATGTGAGCAAGGACGGCGGATACGACGCGGCGCGCGATTTCGTGCTGATCCCGCGAGGACGAGCGTGAGCCATTCCACATCGAACGATGTCTGCGCGCTCCACGACGTGCCCGACGGCGGCGGCCTCGAAGCCGCGCCATCGGTTCTCGTGCTGCGTCGCGGCGGCGAAGCGTGGGCGTATCGCAACGTGTGCCCGCATTTTTCGATACCGCTCAACTACGAACCGGATGCGTTCTGGACTTACGAAGGCGGGCTGCTGATGTGCGCGCATCACAGCGCGATGTTTCGCTTCGAAGACGGTGTGTGTGTCGATGGTCCCTGTCTCGGCGCGAGCCTCAGGCGGATTCCGATTCGCATCGAGAATGGCCGCGTCGTGATCGAAGGCGCGGACGTCACATAGGATGCGCCGCGACGAAGCTCTTGTATGCGGCGTAAGCGGGCTTTTGCGTGAAGCCATCGTTTCTCAGCAAGCCGAACGCGCCTTCTCCGCCTATCGGATCGTCGTATAGCTCGTAGCTCTGGATCGATTCGATATCGTATGTCGATGCGAGCGCGACGAACTGCGCCATCATGCGGTTGCCGACGAGATACGCCGCGATCTGCTGATCGGTGCCGTAGTTCGGGCGCACGCCGAACTCGTTGATCCAGATCGGCTTGCCGAGCGACTTGAGCTCGGCGAGCACGTTATGACAGCCCGTGCCGCCGCAAGCGTTGGTGATATCGCCTTGTTCGGAGTACCAGTGCCACGCGGTGATATCCCAGTCGACGACCGCATGCCCGATGCTGCCGTCGGGCTCCATGCCGGCCGCGAGCATCTTCTGAAAGCCGTAGTGCAGCCACGTGCCGCCGCCCATGATGATCTTGCCCGACGCATCCACCGATTTGATGCCCGCGATCATCCCGCGAATCACGCCGCGCAGGATTCTGAACTTCACGACATCGAATTGCTGCGGATAAACGCCATCCACATTGCCGATGAGCAGTTCCGCTTCCATTTCGTTCGTGACTTCGTAGTACGGGTAATGGCGCGAGGTCGCCGTCTGCTGCCCGAGTGCGAAGCCCGCGTTGTAGCCTTCGGTTTCGTTGTTGAACGTATCGATGCCCATGAGCATCACCGGATACACGGTGACGCCGCCGGCCGCCATCAGTTGAGCGACGCCCGCGAGCTTGTTCGCGGTGCCCTGGCTATACACCTCGTTGCGATACAGCTTCGCGCCCAGGTCCTGCAACTGCGAAAGCTGCAACGCGAAGCTGGAGAGATCGTAGGCGCCGCCCTCGTTGTTGTGGCCGTTCACGCCGTAGAAGGGCCGGACGGTCGGAAGCGGCGTCGTGGTATTGCCGGCGCCGGAGGCCGGATCGGGCGCGCTGACGGCGGGCGACGACGCGCCGCTCGCCGGATCGGACGCGCCGACGGCGGGCGATGACGCGTCGCTCGCCGGAGCGGTGCTTTCGGTGGCGTCGTTGGTGCCGTTGGTGGCAGGAGGACTCGTCGTGAGCTTCGATGTCCCGGTTCCCGTTCCCGAGGCCGGAAGATCCGTCTCCGGAACAGACACGGCGGAAGCGCCGCTGCGCGAGGCGTCCGAGGATGAAGCAGGGCCGCCGCCACCGCCGCCGCCGCCGCATGCGGCAAGCAGCACGCTTGCCGCAGCGGCGAGCGCGACGGCTCTGCATCGAATGAAGGGCGAAGCCGGAATACCGGATTGAACGAAGTTCGTCATGTCAGATACGCACTACTAAATGGTCAACATCCATGTCCACGAAGTAGGCGCACGTTCCGCGAGTCGTCCGGGCGAACGCGGACGGACCGATGACGGACCTTCATCCCGCGTCGGACGCGAGGGATGGTGGAATGCTCGTCTAATAGCCCCGATGAACCGCCCGGAGGAGGGTGCTGCCGGAAGGGGGCGAAGAGGAGACCGCGTCGAAGCCGGTCTCAATAGGGTTTACGGCGGGGATGGACGAGACTTGAACGCGTTTCGCGAGAAGCGAACGTTACGGTCGCGCGGAATCGGAAATTTTTAGCCCGACAGCGGCCGATCCGGTTCGAGCGCGGCGCCGCCGAGGATCGACGTGGCGTCGGCGCGCGCATTGTCGAGCTGCACGACGCTCGCCTGACGCGCCGCGAGCGCATCGCGGTTTGCGATCGCGGTGAAGATCGCCTTGTGACGCGGCAGCGACAGCGCGTGCGTGTTCGGATGACGGCTCGTGAGCTTGATCGATTCGCTGAGCGCGAGCGACAGCATGTTGCCGATATACGCGAGCATGTCGTTGTGCGTCGCCGTCATGATCGCGCGATGGAACGCCAGATCCGGATCGAGCAGATCGGCGGCGGTTTGCGCGCCTTCCATGCGCTCATACGCAGCGGCGATGTGCGCGATGTCTTCATCGGTGGCGGAGATGGCCGCGAGCGCGGCGGCGGCGGGTTCGATGATCTGGCGCACCGTCATCAGCGAGCGGAAGAACTCGCCTTCGGGAAGATGACTGATGGTCCACACGAGCACATCGGGGTCGAGCATGTGCCACTCGTCGCGCGGGCGCACGACGCTGCCCACGCGCGGCTTCGACACGACGAGCCCCTTCGCGACGAGCACGCGCGTCGCCTCGCGCAGAACCGGGCGGCTCACGCCATAGCTTTCGCACAGCGTGGGCTCGGCGGGCAGACGCTCGCCCGGCCTGATGCCGCCGCTCACGATCCGCATGCCGAGCTCCTGCACGATGCGTCCGTGCATGCTCTTGCGTTGCTTGGGGTTGCGGTAATCCATGATGCGGCGCGCGCGGCGTCTAACCCGCGGTCGTCGCGCGCATCGCCCGATATTCCCGCCTCACGATATCCATCAGCTCCGCGACCGACGTGTTCGCGCTGCGCTGCTCGTAGGTCACGCGTCCGCGCTGCATCAACATGATGCGATCCGCGATATCGAGCGTCTGCGCATAGTTGTGCATGATCATGATGATCGAAAGCCCGCCTTTTTCCTTCAGGCGCATCACGAGATCGATGATGAGCGCGGCCTCACGCGCGCCCATCGCGGCGAGGGGTTCGTCGAGCAGCAGGATTCTCGCGTTCGAATGCACCGCGCGCGCAACCGCGATAGCCTGACGCTGACCGCCCGACAAGCGCTCGACGGGCAGATCGACGGAAGGCACATGCACGCCGATATCCTCCAGGCATTGCGCCGCGCGCTCGCGCATCTGCTTGTGATCGACGAGGCGCAACAGACGGGCAGGCCCGCCCCGCACGATCTCGCGATTGAGGAACATGTTGTGATAGATCGACAGCGAATTCGCGAGCGCGAGATCCTGATACACGCATTCGATGCCGAGCGCGCGCGCATGATCGACGGACTTGAGCAGCGTCTCCTCGCCGTGCACGGAGAGCGTGCCGCTCGTCTGCTGATGAAAGCCCGTGAGAATCTTCACGAGCGTCGATTTGCCCGCGCCGTTGTCGCCGAGAATGCCGAGAATCTCGCCTTTGCCGAGCGAAAGCGACACGCCGTCGAGCGCGGTGACCGCGCCGAAGCGCTTCACGAGGTTGTCGCCGCGCAGTGCGAGATCGGCGGATGCGGCGGGAGCCGTTAGCGGTTCTGCCATCACCGTGCTCCCTTGCGGCGGATGCGTCCGACGTGAATATTGAAGATCATCGCGGCGAGAATCGCGGCCCCAAGAATGATGTTGAACGTGAACGCGTTGATGCCGATCAGCGTGAAGCCGTCGCTCAGAATGCCGAGCACCGCCGCGCCGAGCAGGCCGCCCACGATCGTGCCCGAGCCGCCCGTCAACGGCGTGCCGCCGATCACGGCGGCGGCGACCGCGAGGAACATGATCTGATTGCCGCCCGCTTGCGGATCGATCGACGTGATGCGGAAGCTTTCGAGGATGCCGGTGAAGCCCGCGAGCACCGCGGCGATCACGAAGTTGCCGAGCCGAAGCCGGTTCACGTGGATGCCCGCCTCGCTCGCGCCGAGCGCGTTCGCGCCCGCCGCCTGCGTGTGCAGACCCCAGCGCGTGTGCCGCAACAGCACATGCATGACGAACGCGATCGCCACGGTCCAGATGATCTCGCTATAGCCCCACGCGCCCATCACGGCGGCGAACTCGGGCGAGCCCGGCGTCGCGGCGGGCGTGCCGCGCGAAACGGTCAGCGTGATGCCGTTGATCAGAAAGAGCGTGCCGAGCGTCGTCACGAACGAAGGCAGGCGCAAAAAGACCGTCACCGCCCCGTTCACGAAGCCGATGATCGCGGCCGCGATGAGTCCAGCGATCACCGCGAGCCACATCGGCGCGCCCGCATCGTTCGCGAACACCATCATGAACGGCGCGAACGCGAACACCATGCCCGCCGAGAGATCGATATCGCCGCCGATCATCAGCATGATCTCGCCGAACGCGATGATCGCGACCGGCGCAACATACTGCGAGAGATTGACGAGGCTCGCGTTGCTGAGCAGGAAGTCGTGATTGACGAACTGGAAATACGCCGCGAGTAGCACGGCGACGAGCAGGATGCGCAACTCGGGCGCCCAATGCGACGCCCACGCACCGCGCGGACTGGCAGTCTGCGCGGGCGTGGTTGCTTTACGAGGTTCGTTCACCGTGTTCATCAGGACTTGATCGCGCCTTTCATCGGCACGATTTGCGGCTTGGTGGTCTTGCCTTCATAACGCGTCGAGGTGTTGAGATAAGGCTCGACCGTATCTTTCGTCACGAACTTGAGACCCGTGTTGATGTTCGCCGGCCCGACGAGCCCGCCCGACGCGAGGAACACGAACGCTTCCATCACCGTATAGAAGCCCTGCACGTACGGCTGCTGGTCGATGGTGAAATCGAGGAAGCCTTCGTGAATGAGCTGAATGGTCTGCGGCAACAGATCGAAGCCGCCGCCATGCACGCCTTTCGACGGCAGATTCGATTCCTTCATCACCTGCGCGACGCCCTGCGTGCTGCCCGCATCGACGGCGAACATGCCTTTCAGATCCTGGTGGCCGAGATAGAACGACTTGATCTTCGAGAGCTCTTCGTTGACGGTCGCGCCGGTCGCGACGGTCTGAATGTCGATCTTCTTGCCGGACTTCTTGATCGCATCGCTTGCGCCGTCGAGACGCGGCTGGATGTTCAATTGCCCCGGCGTCGCGATGAAGAGCGCGACCATGCCGCTATCGATCATGCTCGCGATGCGCTCGCCCATCTGATAGCCCGACAGATACAAGTCCTGCCCGATATACGCGAGCCGCGGATTGCTCTTGCCGCGCGGCGCGTCGGCGTTGTAAGCGAACACGGGAATACCGGCGTCGAGCGCGGCCTGAATGGGCTTGTCGAATGCGTTCGGATCGACGATCGGCACGGCGATGGCGTCGGCTTTCGCGGCAATCGCGGAATTCACCGCGCGCACCATTTCGCCCGCATCGGACGTGGCCGAGCCGGTCCACTGATAGTCCATGCCGAACATGGCGCATGCGTCCTGAATGCCGTATTGCGTAGGCACGAAGAACGGATTCGTCGTCACATGATTGACGAACACGATCTTCCATTTCTTGTGCTGCGGGAACGCCGCTTCGGCCGCCTGCGCGGTCGAGATCAGCCCGCCGCCACCCGTCACGCCGCCCAGCAGCGACAGCGCCGCACTGAGCCCCGCGCCCTGCATGATGCCGCGCCGGCCCGCGCTGATGAGGCTGCTGTCTTTTGCGTCGTCATCCCGATCTTGCGCCATGTCTTCCTCCGTTCTCTTCTTCGTTGGTCGATGGGTCGACTCATCGTCGATCACGTTCAGATACTGGGTTCCACGGCATGTCGACCGCACGCGGCTTTCATGAATGAAAGACCGCAGTGTTGCGGAAGACGATGCGAGCAATGTGCGAGAGGGCGATTCGAAAGCGCGGCGTGTTTGAACTAGTAATTGGGATCTGCGAAGCCCGCGCGCCGACTTCAATAGACAAACTATATGCAGACTGTTTTGACGTTGCGATTAGCGTTTTCCCGGTACGTGTCATCGATATAGTCATGCTATTTATACAACTTTCTCGCAAAGTGAGCACAGCCATGAGCGCCCCCAAAACCAAGCTCCGCTCGGCCGCGTGGTTCGGCACCGCCGACAAGAACGGCTTCATGTACCGGAGCTGGATGAAAAACCAGGGCATTCCGGATCACGAGTTCGCGGGCAAGCCGATCATCGGCATATGTAATACGTGGTCCGAACTAACGCCGTGCAATTCGCACTTTCGCAAGATCGCCGAGCATGTGAAGCGCGGGGTGTTTGAAGCCGGCGGATTTCCCGTCGAGTTCCCGGTGTTCTCGAACGGCGAATCGAATCTGCGGCCCACCGCGATGTTCACGCGCAATCTCGCGAGCATGGACGTCGAGGAAGCGATACGCGGCAATCCCGTCGATGCCGTCGTGCTGCTCGTCGGTTGCGACAAGACGACGCCCGCGCTCCTGATGGGCGCGGCGAGCTGCGACGTGCCCGCGATCGTCGTGTCCGGCGGCCCGATGTTGAACGGCAAGCACCACGGCCGCGACATCGGCTCGGGAACGGTCGTGTGGCAACTGAGCGAGCAGGTCAAGGCGGGCAAGATTTCGATCCACGAATTCATGTCGGCGGAAGCGGGCATGTCGCGCTCGACGGGCACCTGCAACACGATGGGCACCGCATCGACGATGGCCTGCATGGCCGAAGCGCTCGGCGTCACGCTGCCGCACAACGCGGCGATTCCGGCCGTCGATTCGCGGCGCTATGTGCTCGCGCATCTGTCGGGCATGCGTATCGTCGAGATGGCGCTGGAAGATTTGCGGCTCTCGAAGCTGCTCACGCGCGAGGCGTTCGAGAATGCGATCCGCGCGAACGCGGCGATCGGCGGCTCGACGAATGCCGCGATTCACCTGAAGGCGATCGCGGGGCGCATCGGCGTGAAGCTCGAACTCGACGACTGGACGCGCATCGGCCGCGGCACGCCGACGCTCGTCGATCTGCAACCATCGGGACGCTTCCTGATGGAGGAGTTTTACTACGCGGGCGGTTTGCCCGCGGTGTTGAGGCGTCTCGGCGAAGCGAACCTGATTCCGCATCCCGATGCGCTCACCGCGAACGGCCGCACGCTCTGGGAGAACGTGAAGGAAGCGCCGCTCTACAACGACGAAGTGATTCGCCCGATCGAAAAGCCGCTCGTCGCGGATGGCGGATTGTGCGTGCTGCGCGGCAATCTCGCGCCGAACGGCGCGGTGCTGAAGCCATCGGCGGCGACGGCCGCGCTTCTTAAGCATCGCGGGCGCGCGGTCGTCTTCGAGAATTTCGACGACTACAAGCAGCGCATCGCCGATCCCGATCTCGATGTCACGGCGGACTCCGTGCTCGTGATGAAGAACTGCGGGCCGAAGGGTTATCCGGGCATGGCCGAGGTCGGCAACATGGGCTTGCCGCCGAAGCTGCTGGCGCAGGGCGTGACGGACATGGTGCGCGTATCGGATGCGCGCATGAGCGGCACGGCGTATGGCACGGTGGTGCTGCACGTCGCACCCGAGGCGCGTGCGGGCGGGCCGCTCGCGATCGTGCGCGATGGCGACTGGATCGAACTCGATTGCGACAAGGGCGTGCTGCGCATCGATATCGACGACGATGAAATCCGCACGCGTCTCGATGCGTGGCTGGCGACGAAGAGCGAGATTCCCGAGGATCGCAGCGGCTATCGCAAGCTATATGTGGAGCACGTGCTGCAAGCCGACGAAGGTTGCGACTTCGACTTTCTCGTCGGCTGCCGTGGCGCGGAAGTGCCGAAGCATTCGCATTGAGCGCTCACTTGCGCGGCGTCCATGTCGCAATCGCGACGCCGAGCACCGCAACGCCCATCGCCCACCATGCGGCCGCCGGCAGCACTTCTCCGAGGAAGAAGTACGACATCACGGCAGCCGCGGGCGGGATGAAGAAGAACAGCGACGCCACTTGCGATACCTTGCCCGCGCGGGTCATCGCGAGCAGCAGCGTGATCGCGATCAGCGAATTACCGATCACGAGATAGGCGAGCGTCGCGATGAACGTGGGCGTCCATTGCACTTGCGTGTGCTCGAAGGCGAGCGCCATCGGCGCGCAGAACACGAAGCCGACGCTGTATTGCACGAGGTTCGACGTGATCGGATCCTGCGCCGTGCCGAGCCGCTTCTCGTACAGCATCGCGCCCGTGATGCCGATGAGCGCGCCGATCGCGAGCAGCACCGGTCCGAGCGAATCCGCGTGCAGCGGCCCGCGCGCGGCGATCACGCCCGCCGCGCCCGCGAGCCCGAGCAGCAGGCCGATCCAGCGTCGCACGCCGATACGCTCGCCGACGAACTTCGGCGCGAGCACGCCAACGAGAATCGGTTGCAGGGAGACGATCAACGCGAGCACGGAAGTCGCGATGCCCGCCGTCATCGACAGATAGCTGAGCCCGAAGTACATGACCTGCACGAGAAAGCCGACGACGCCGAGATGCAGCCACGCGCGCGCATTGCTCGGCCATCGCGGCCGCTTGATCGCGCATACGGCGAGCAGCACGCCGACGCTCAGCGCAAAGCGTATCGATAGAAACGTCAGCGGCGACGCGTAGTGCAGGCCGGTCTTCGCAATCGGAAATCCCGCGGACCAGAGCAGCAGAAAGAGGATGGGTCCGCCGATGGTGAGCCAGCGACGTTCGTTCTGCGTGTTGCTTTCTTCATTCCGGTCGATGCGCGGCGCCTGCGCCATGTTCGCGTCCTTGTTCGTGTGCAGCGAAAGTACCGATTGTAGTGGTCGAGACGACGTCGTCGAAGTGTGAGACATTCTGTGCTTACAACATCATCGATCCGATCGAACGCCGAACCATGAACGACAACACCAACGAGGCGCCCGACAGCACCGCCGCACGCGTCGCGATGTGGCGCGCGCTGCACGCCGAAGCCGATGCGCCGCCGCATGTGCTGGAAGACACCATCGGCCTCGAATTGCTCGCGCCCGATGCGAACTGGCGCGAACGCGGCGACATGAACCCGCAGTTCACGCGGCCTTTTCGCGCGTCGATCGTGGCGCGTGCGCGTTTCATCGAAGATCTCGTCACGGAAGCGCTCGATCGAGATGTCGCGCAGTACGTGATCCTCGGCGCGGGTCTCGACAGCTTCGCGCAACGCAGGCCCGAGATCGCCGCGCGGCTGAATATTTTCGAAGTCGATCCGCCGGGACCGCAGGCGTGGAAGCGCCGGCGTCTGATCGAACTCGGTTACGGCGGGCCGGAGCGGCTGCATTTCGTGCCCGTGGATTTCGAAGCGGGAGAATCGTGGCGCGAGAAGCTCGTGCAGAACGGCTTCGATGAGAGCAGGCCTGCAATCGTCGTATCGACGGGCGTCAGCATGTATCTCACGAAGGAAGCGAACGCGGCCACGTTGCGCGAAGTCGCGGGCTTTGTATCGGGATCGACCTTCGCGATGACCTTCCTGTTGCCGATCGAACTCGCGGACCCCGACGTGCGTCCGGGTCTGGAGATGGCGGAGAAGGGCGCGCGTGCGAGCGGCACGCCGTTCATCAGCTTCTTCACGCCCGCTCAGATTCAGGCGCTGGCTCACGATGCGGGCTTCAAGGACGCGCGACACGTTTCGGCCGAGGATCTGACACAGCGATACTTCGCGAACAGAACCGATGGCCTGCGTCCGCCGAACAATGCCGAAGAACTGCTGATCGCCAACACATAGGCTTGCCATGCCGAAGATCGATCTCGCCGCCGTGCCCGCGATAAAAGGTTCGGGATATCCGCCGCCCTTCGATGCGCCGTGCGCCGATCGCACCCGCCAGCGTCTCGGCGAGGCGGGCCGTCTCGGCGATTTCGGCGTGAATCTGATGCGTCTGCCGCCGGGCGGATGGTCGAGCCAGCGTCACTGGCATTCGCACGAGGATGAGTTCGTTCATGTTCTCGAAGGCGAACTGGTGCTGATCGAGGACGAAGGCGAAACGACACTGCGCGCGGGCGATTGCGCGGCGTTTCCGAAGGGCACGGGCAACGGCCATCACATGATCAATCGTTCGGATACGGTGGCCGTGTATCTCGAAGTCGGCAGCCGCGTGTATGAAGACCTCACGACCTGCTCCGATATCGACATGATGAGCGCCAACGCCGATGGCCGATTCGTGCACAAGGACGGCACGCCGATCGACTCGACCAAGCGCTAGGCTTGCGAACACAACGACAAGTGACAGACACCACGCCTTCCGACCGCGCATCGCTCCTGCGCGAACTCGACAAGACGCCCGTATTCGATGTCGTCGTGATCGGCGGCGGCGCGAGCGGTCTCGGCACGGCCGTCGATGCGGCGTCGCGCGGTTATCGGACCTTGCTGCTGGAGGCGCGCGACTTCGCCAAGGGCACGTCGAGCAAGGCGACGAAGCTCGTTCATGGCGGCGTGCGCTATCTCGCGCAGGGCAACATCCCGCTCGTTCGCGAGGCGCTGCGCGAGCGCGGCCTGCTCGCGCGCAACGCGCCGCATCTCGTGCATGCGCTCGGCTTCGTCGTTCCGGCGTATCGATTCGGCGACAAGCTGATCTACGGCGCGGGACTGAAGATGTACGACTGGCTCGCGGGCGCGTCGAACCTCGGCGCGAGCCGCAGCCTGAGCCTCGCGGAAACGCGCGCGAAATCGCCGATGCTCGCCGATTCCCTCGACGGTCACGCGCTGCGCGGCGGCACGCTCTACTGCGACGGCCAGTTCGACGACGCGCGTCTCGCCATCGCGCTGATGCGCACGCTGTTCGATCTCGGCGGGCTCGCGCTTAACAATGCGGCAGTGCGCGGCATCGGTTTCGATCGCGCGGCGGGACATCATCGCGTGTCGGTGACGGATGTCGAAACGGGCGATAGCTTCGACGTCGGCGCGCGCTGCCTCGTCAACGCGACAGGCGTCTGGGTCGATTCGATCCGCGCGATGGCCGAGCCCGGCGTGCGCCCGATCGTGGCGCCGAGCCAGGGCGTTCATCTCACATTGCCGGGCCGCTTCCTGCAAAGCAACGACGCGATTCTTGTGCCGAAGACCAAAGATGGACGCGTGCTTTTCATGGTGCCGTGGCACGGCCACACGATCGTCGGCACGACGGATACGCCGCGTCAGGACTTGCCGCTCGACCCGCGCGCAAGCGACGAGGACATCGACTTCATTCTCGCGACGGCGTCGGATTATCTGTCCGTGAAGCCTTCGCGCGACGACGTCCTGAGCGTCTGGGCGGGCCTTCGTCCACTCGTGAAGGCCGACTCGAACGCATCGACGGCGGCGCTCTCGCGCGAACATACGATCGAAATGAACGCGACGGGCATGATCACCGTGACGGGCGGCAAGTGGACGACGTATCGCCTGATGGCGCAGCAGGTCATCGATCTGGCCGTCGCGAAGCGTCTGTTGCCCGAGGCGCCTTGCCGCACGGCGTCGTTGCCGCTGCATGGCGCAACGGCGGAGCAGCGCGGCCACTACGGTTCCGATGCCGCCGCTATCGAACGTCTGCCGGGCGCGCATAACGTGCTGGTCAAGGCCAGCGGGCTGACCGAGGCGCAGACGCGCTTCGCGGTCCGGGCGGAACTCGCGCGCTGTGTCGAGGATGTGCTGGCGCGGCGCAATCGCGCGCTGTTTCTCGATGCCGCCGCCGCCCGCGACGCCGCGCCGGAAGTCGCCCGGATCATCGCGGAAGAGCTGGGGCGAAGCGCGCAGTGGCGAGCCGAAGAAGTCGCGCGTTTCGATGACTTCGCGCGAACCTGGATGCTGTCGTAGCGGCTCGATTTCCCCGGCGGGCGCGCGTGCGCCTCGGGGAAACGCCTAATGCCCGATTTAACCCGCCATTACCCTTTGCGCGCGCCGCTTCCTACACTTGTCTCACAAGGAGGAGGCGCTCATGTCGAAACTCATTCACACGATGATTCGCGTGCAGGATCTGCAACGCTCGCTCGATTTCTATCAGAAGGCTTTCAATCTCGGCGTTGCGCATCGGCTGGATTTTCCGGACTTCACGCTCGCCTATCTCCGCAACGATGAAACCCACGCCGAGCTCGAACTCACCTGGAACAAGGGACGCGCCGAGCCTTATACGCATGGCGACGGCTACGGCCATGTCGCGGTGAGCGTGCCGGACGTGAAGGCGGAGCGCGAGCGTCTCATCGGCCTGGGTCTTACGCCCAACGACGTGCGCGAGTTCAAGAACGACGACGGCTCGCTGATCGCGCGATATTTCTTCATTCAGGATCCGGACGGTTACAAGATCGAAGTGCTGGAGCGTCACGGGCATTACGAGTAACTACGGCGGCACAGCGGCACCACATACAAAAGTTGTTGCAGCACCCCACAAGGAGAGAGACATGCGAGACACGATCATTCCGATCGTCGCGCAGCGGCGCGCGCACGATGCTGGACATCATCACGATCACGATCACGATGAAATCGCCGCCGCCCCGCCGAAGATCGCACTGACACGACGCGAATTCCTGCGCGGCACCGGCGTGCTGGTCGGCACGATCGCCGCGACGTCGATTTTCGCGAGTCTCGCGCCGAGCCGCGTCTGGGCGCTCGAAATGCAGGGACTCAGCACGCATCAGGGCGAGGTGCTCTTGCAAGTGACCCGGCAGATCTATCCGCACGCGACGCTCGATGACGCGGTCTATGCGCTCGTCGTCAAGGATCTCGATGCCAAGGCGAAAGCCGATCCCGCAGTGCGTCAACAACTCGCCGATGGCGTTGCGCAACTCGATGCGAAAGCCGGCTCCGACTGGACGAAGCGCGGCGCGAACGAGAAGGCGCAGGACGTCGCCGCGCTCGCGGGCACGCCGTTCTTCAGCACGATTCGCAGCACGGCCGTGGTTTCCCTGTACAGCAACCCGCTGGCCTACGAGCACTTCGGCTATGGGGCGTCGAAGGGCGATGGCGGCTATCTCTATCAGGGCTTCAATAACCTGACGTGGCTGCCCGATCCGCCCGCGGCCGACAGCGGCCCGATTCCGAAAGACAGCTAACCCATTCGAGCGATCCGACGGAAAACGGAGACAGACATGTATACGGACAACAAGGTGCAGTTCAGACACACCGACGATCACGTCGTGGTGATCATCGGATCCGGGGCGGGTGGCGGGACGCTCGCCAACGAACTCGCGCAGAAGGGCGTCGATGTGGTCGTGCTCGAAGCGGGCGCGATGCACACGCAGGGTGATTTCGCGACGGAAGAGTGGAGCGCGTTCAAGCAGCTCTCGTGGCTCGACAATCGCACGACGTCGGGTAACTGGCGCGTCGCGAAGGACTTTCCGAACCTGCCCGCGTGGATCTGCAAGACGGTAGGCGGGACCACCGTTCACTGGGCGGGCGCGAGCCTGCGCATCCAGCCGCACGAGTTCAAGGCGAAGACGACCTACGGCGACGTGCAGGGCGCCAATCTGCTCGACTGGCCGGTCACGCGCGCGGAACTCGATCCTTACTATGACCGCGCCGAGAAGAAGATGGGCGTGACGCGCACGAACGGCAATCCGGGCCTGCCGGGCAACAACAACTTCAAGGTCATGTCGGCGGGCGCAACGAAGCTCGGCTACAAGGAGTGCAACACCGGCCACATGGCGATCAACAGCACGGTGCGCGACGATCGCACGCACTGCTTCCAGCGCGGTTTCTGCTTTCAGGGCTGCCGCACGGGCGCGAAGTGGTCGACGCTCTACACCGAGTTGCCGCGCGCGCAGGCGACGGGCCGTATGGAACTGCGCCCGCAGTCGCATGTCGTCAAGATCGAGCACGATGCGCGCGGCAAGGCGACGGGCGTCGTCTACTACGACAAGGACGGCAAGCTGCAGCGGCAGAAGGCGCGCGTCGTCGCCGTGGCGGGCAATGCGATCGAGACGCCGCGCCTGTTGCTCAATTCGCAGTCGAGCAAATTCCCCGATGGCCTCGCGAACGGCTCGGGCCAGGTGGGCCGCAACTACATGCGGCACACCACCGGCTCGGTCTATGGCGTGTTCAACGACAAGGTCGAGATGTACAAGGGCACGACGATGGCCGGCATCATCGAGGACGAATCCGTGTTCGATCCGAAGCGCGGCTTCGCGGGCGGCTATCACCTGGAGACGCTTTCGCTCGGGCTGCCGTTCTACGCGGCGTTTCTCGATCCGGGCTCCTGGGGGCCGAACTTCGCGGCGGCGATGGATCAGTATCAGTACACGGCGGGCATGTGGATCGTCGGCGAGGACATGCCGCGCGAATCGAACCGCATCACGCTCAACACCGACGTGAAGGATCAGTACGGCCTGCCGGTGCCGAACGTCCACTTCGACGATCATCCGAACGACGAAGCGATGCGCGAGCACGCGTACAAGCAGGGCAGCGCGGTCTACGAAGCGGCGGGCGCGAAGGCGACGTATCTCGTGCCGCCGTATCCGTCGACGCACAATCTCGGCACGGCCCGCATGAGCGCGAAAGCCAGCGACGGCGTCTGCAACTCGCACGGCCAGACGCACGAAGTGGCGAACCTGTTCATCTCCGATGGCAGCCAGTTCACGACGGGCGCTGCGGAAAACCCGACGCTCACGATCGTCACGCTGGCGATCCGGCAGGCGGATTACATCGCCGGGCAGATGAAGCAGCGCAGGGTTTGACGCGATTGCCGGTCGACACGTAGCGGAGTAGCTTTTTCAGTTGGCCGTCGTGCGCGCGCGCGGCGGCCCGTTTTGTGGAGGCTTTCGTCATGTGTGGGGTGTATATCAACGCCGACCCTATCCTCTATGAATCGCGCACGCGTTCGCTGCGCATTCATGGCGTGATCACGACGGTCCGGCTCGAAAATCTGTTCTGGGACGTGCTGCAGGAAATCGCCGGGCGCGAGAATCTGACGACGAGCCAGTTTGCCGTCAAGCTCTACGACGAACTGATCGCGTTGCGCGGCGAGGTGCCGACCAACTTCGCGTCGTTTCTGCGCGTGTGCTGTCTGCGCTATCTGTCGATGCGAGAGGCGAAGCAGAATGCGGAGAGCGAGGCGGCGGGGGCGGTTGCGTTGCGGGTTTTGAAAACCGGGTAGGGTTGGCGCGTTCGAACGCGGATGGGACGCGGGGTCGCTGCGCCCCTCACCGCTCCACCGCAACAAGCAACATCATCGGCCGCTCGACCTCTTCCACCAGCGCGGGCATCGCGCCGACCTGCTCCCGCGTCGGCCCCCACTCGATCAAGCGTCTGAGCGTAAAACCGCAATCGATGAGCATATTGACGAGCGTCGCCATCGTCCGATGCTGCTTCACGACGCCTTCCGCGAGCCAGTTCGTCACGCGCGCGCCTTCGTTCTGATAACCGTCGAGCGGCCAGATCTTGCGTCCATCGCGGTCCACATCGAACGCGGGATTGCGCGGCGCCATATAAATCGGATGCTCGATCGAGAAAACGAGCCTGCCGCCCGGAACGAGCGCCCGATGAATCGCAAGCATCAGGCGCGGCAGATTTTCTATGTAGTGAAACGCGAGCGAACTATAGACCAGATCGAAACTCGAATCGGCTAATTCGATGCTTTCCAGATCGCCGAGCCGATACGCAACCGCCGGATGCGTATTCAACGCTCCAGCCCGTTCGAGCATCTTCTCCGACACATCCACACCCGACACATGCGCCGCGCCATGTTCGGCCGCCCATCGGCAGAACCATCCATATCCGCATCCCAGATCGAGCACGCGGAGCCCGCGCATCTCCGGCAAGAGCGCGCGCAGCGCGGGCCATTCCGGCGCGCCATCGAGCCCGTGAATCGATCGATTCAGCCGGCTATAACCCGAAAAGAAATCCGGGTCGTCGTAAATGTTCTGCGTCATGCGGGCAACTCCAGATAAAGAGGGGTATCTGCGAATTTTGCGCGTTGCTGGCACGATTCCCCTCACGCTGCTAGATTACCGTGCAACAGAATCGTTGATCGAGAGACTACGATGGCTGACAAACCCGCTTCCTCCCGTTCGCCCCTTCCCGCGCTGATCCTGATCGCGGCCGTCGTCGTCGTGCTGGTCGCGGCCTTCGCCTACACGGGAGGCTGGCTCACGCCGAATCGCCTCACGCCGGCGAAGATCGTCGGCAGCCTTGCGCCGCCCGGCGGCGCGGTGCCGGGGTTCAGGCGCAATCACGCGAAGGGCATCTGCTTCACCGGCGATTTCGAATCGAACGGTTCGGGCGCGGCGCTCTCCAAAGCCAAAATGTTCATGCCGGGCACGTATCCCGTCACGGGCCGGTTCAATCTCGCGACGCCGGACCCGAAAGCATCCGACGCAATGGCCCGCGTGCGCGGCCTGAGCCTGCGCATCGTGATGCCCGATGCAAGCGAGTGGCGCTCCGCGATGATCGACGCTCCGTTCTTCCCCGTCGCGACGCCGCAGGCCTTCTACGACCTGCAGCGCGCGCTCGCGAACAAGAACGACCCTGAGTCGATGCAGAAGTTCGCCGCAGCGCATCCGGAGATTGGCGCGTTCGGCGCGTGGGCGGGCAGCGCGCCGTGGACGGCTTCGTATGCGGACGAACGCTACAACAGCCTGAACAGCTTCGTCTTCACGAATGCCGAAGGACAGGATCAGACGGTGCGCTGGTCCTTCATTCCCGCCGCGAAGCCCGAGAACCTGACACCGGACGAACTGAAGCAGAAGGGCGCGAATTTCCTCGATGCCGAGATCACGCAGCGCGTCCAGAGCGCGCCGCAACGCTGGGCGATGGTCGTCACCGTCGCCAATCCCGGCGATCCCACCGCCGACCCGAGCAAGGCGTGGCCCGAAGACCGGCACACGGTGGAAGTGGGCACGCTCGTCGTCAAGGCCATCGAGCCCGAGCCGGACGGTGCGTGCCGCGACATCAACTTCGACCCGACCGTGCTGCCATCCGGCATGCGCGTGTCCGACGATCCATTCCCCGCCGCGCGCTCGGCCGCGTACTCCGTATCGTTCAATCGACGCACCGCCGAGGACAAGGACTACCCGCACACGCCCGCGCAAGGAGCCAAGCCATGAACGCGATCAACGAGCGGTTCTCGCCGCTGCAACGCGCCCTGCACTGGATCATGGCGATATGCATTCTCGCGATGCTGTTCATCGGCGTGGGCATGGTGTCGACGGTGAAGCCGGACTATCTGACGCTCGTGTCCATCCACAAGCCGCTCGGCATCGCGATACTCGTGCTCGCGCTGATTCGTCTCGCGGTGCGGATCGCACGCGGTGCGCCGCCGCTGCCCGCGAACATGCCCGAGCCGATGAAGCTCGCCGCGCATCTCTCGCACTACGCTTTTTACGCGCTGATGATCGCGTTGCCGCTGCTCGGCTATGGGATGTTGTCCGCGGCGGACTATCCTGTCGTGATATGCGGCTGGCACTTGCCGTCGCTTCTGCCTCATAGCAATTCATTGCACACGCTGCTCTGGAACGCGCATCGCTTTCTCGCGCTGTGCTTCTTCGCGTTGATCGTCGTGCATCTCGCGGCCGCGCTGTTTCATGCGCTCGTGCGGCGCGACGGCGTGTTTCATGCAATGGCGCCGTGGAAGTAAGCGCGAAGGCTCAAGGGCGCCGCTGCTGCACGACCTGAGCCAGCGCCCGCACGCCCGGCTCGATCAGCTCCGCGCGTATCGCTGAAAAGCCCATGCGAAAGCATCGCTGACCATCGGCGGGATCGGCGAAGAACACGCTGCCCGGTTCGATCAGCACGCCGAGCGCTTGCGCGTCTTTCGCGAGGCGCGTCGCGTCTAGCCACGGCGGACCTTCGACCCAGCACGATGCGCCGCCCGTCACCTTCGATGCACGCAACTCCGGCAGATGCGTGGCGAGCGCATCCATCAGCACTTCGGCGCGCTCCTTGTAGACGCGCCCGAGCTTGCGCAACAGCGTGTCGTGATGACCGAGCGCGAGAAAGGTCGCGAAGGCGCGCTGAATGTAGGCGGCCGGATGCCGGATCATCAAGCGGCGCAGCGCGCGCAATTCGCGTATCAATGTGCGCGGCGCGACGATATACCCGAGCCGCAATCCCGGCGCGAGCGTCTTCGATAACGAACCGATATACACGACGCGCTCCGCCGTATCGAGGCTCTTCAACGCCGGATGCGGCGTGCCGGAGAACGTGTTCTCGCTCTCGTAGTCATCCTCGATGACGATGAAATCGTGCTTCACCGAAAGATCCAGCAGCCTGCGCCGCCGCTCGATAGGCATCGTCACAGTGGTGGGGCATTGATGGCTCGGCGTGACATACACGTAATCGCACTGGGCGACCACGCTTTCATCGTCGATGACCACGCCGTCTTCATCGACCTCCAGCGGCACGATCTGCGCGTTGTGATGCTGGAAGATATTGCGCGCATCGGGATAGCCGGGGTTCTCCATGCCGACTTTCGTTTGCGTCGCGCAAAGCAGATCGCCCATCAGATACAGCGCCTGCTGACAGCCGTTCGTGACGACGATCTCGTCGGGCATCGCGAACACGCCGCGACGCGGCAGCACGCGCGTGCGAATCTGTTCGACGAGCGTCTCGTCGTCGCGTTCGATCAGATCGGGCGCCCAGTTGCGAATCTCCATCACCGACAGCCCGTGCATGCAGCTCTCGCGCCAGTCGCTCGTCGGAAAGAGTTCGGTATCGAATTGCCCGTAAATGAAGGGATATTCGTAGCTCTGCCAGTTCGACGGCTTGACGATATTGCGCTGATGCGAGGGCGCATGCCGGATGCGCGCGCTCCAGTCGGGATGACCTTGCTGTGCGTCGATGGCCGTCGTGTCTGCGACGCCCGTCGCGGTGAAGCCGCGCTGCAATTCATCGGTCGCGGGATTCACGAAATGGCCGCTGCGTTCGCGCGACACGAGATAGCCCTCTTCGACGAGTTGCTGATACGCGAGCACGACGGTATTGCGCGACACGTTGAGCTGATCGGCGAGTTCGCGGCTCGAAGGCAACGCGGAATCGGGCGCGATATGACCGCTCAGGATCGCATTGACGATCATCTGACGGATCTGGTTCTGCAGGCTCATCCCCGAGACCCGCGAACGTTCGAAAAGCTGCGCCCAAAGCGTGGCGGCTGGGCGGGTGGGCATGCATGTCTCCTGCGAAATGTTCTGGTGATATCCAGATGTTACGTGCGGCTTGCACCGCTTGCCAGTACAACAAAAAGCCGCCGCGCCGATGGTCCGGCGCAGCGGCTGTCGATGTTCATGCGAGAAGGATCAGCCCACGGAAAACGCCATCTCGCGCCGCTGCCTCAACCCGACCCAAGCCGCCGACAGCGCGCTGATGATGCCCGCCGCGAGGCAATATCCCGCGATCATCCACGGATCGCCGCCGTTGCGCTGCAAGAGCCATGTCGCGACGATCGGGCTGATGCCGCTCGCGAAGATGCCCGAGAACTGATACACGAACGATATGCCCGAATAGCGCACCTTCGCATCGAAAAGTTCGGAGAAGAGCGCGGCTTCCGGACCATAGATCGATGCATACACCACGCCCAGCGGAATCACGACCGCGAGCCACGCGAGCATCGTGTTGCCGCCGCTGTTCTTCATCAGCCAGAAGCCGAAGAACGCGGAAAGTCCCGTCGCGAGCGAGCCCCAGAAGTAGATGCGCGCACGTCCGACGCGATCCGAAAGACGCCCGAAGAACGGAATCGTGAAGATCATCACGAACGCGGCGACCATCACGCCGAGCAGCGCATCGGTGCGTTGCAGATGCAGCGTCCCCGTGAGATACGAAATCGAGAACACGCCGAACACATTGAAGAACACGCCGTCGATGAAACGTGCGCCCATGCCCGCGATCGTGTTGCCCGGATACTTCGAGATCACTTCGAGGATAGGCATGCGCACTTCGCTGCCCGTCTTCTGGATGCGCGCGAATTCCGGCGTTTCCATCACGTTCAGGCGGATATACATGCCGATGACCACGAGCGCGAACGACAGGAAGAACGCGACACGCCAGCCCCATGCAAGGAACTGCGCATCGGTCAGCGTGAGCGACAGGCCCGCGACGACACCCGACGACAGACACAGCCCGAGCGCGAGGCCGATCTGCGGAATGCTCGCGTAAAAGCCGCGCTTGTTCTCGGGCGCGTATTCGAAGGCCATCAACACCGCGCCGCCCCATTCGCCGCCGAGACCGATGCCTTGCAACACGCGCAGAAACAGCAGGAGCGAAGGCGCCCAGATGCCGATCTGCGCATACGTCGGCACCATCCCGATCAACACCGTCGCGACGCCCATGATGGTGAGCGTCATCACGAGCATGCTCTTTCTGCCGACGCGGTCACCGAAGTGGCCGAAGATCACGCCGCCCAATGGCCGGCTCAGAAAGCCGACGGCGAAGGTGCCGTAGGCGAGCATCGTCGAGATGAGCGGATCGCTGTTCGGGAAATACAGCTTGTTGAAGACGATGCCGGCGACCACGCCGTATAGAAAAAAATCGTACCACTCGATCGTCGCGCCGATCAGGCTGGCGACGACGACCTTTCTCATCTGCTTGCCATCGGTTCGGGGCAGTGCGTTCATGGTTGTCTCCTGATGTGTGTGAGACTTGTGCTCAGTCTCTCTGGCCTGCGTGGGCCACGGGTTTTGCCACAACTGCTTCGGGTGCGTCTTCCACGCGCGCGACGTGCTGATAGCGCCGGTCTTCGAGAATCATGTCGGCGGCTTTCTCCGCGATCATGATGACGGGAGCGTTCGTGTTGCCCGACACCAGCTCCGGCATGATCGACGCATCGACCACGCGCAGGCGTCCGATGCCGCGCAGCTTCAGGCGTTCGTCGACGACCGCGAGCGCGTCGCTGCCCATCTTGCAGGTGCCCGCCGGGTGATAGATCGACTGACTGAACTTGCGCGCGACATCGAGCAACTCGGCATCCGCCTGGTACTGCGAACCGGGAATGAACTCCGACACGATGTGCTTCGCGAGCGAAGGCGCGGCGGCGATGCGGCGCGCCACCTTGATGCCGCCGATCACGACGGGATGATCGCGTTCGTCGGAAAGATAGTTCGCGTGAATCGCCGGATAGTTCAGCGGATCGTTCGAGCGGATCTCGACGCTGCCGCGGCTGTGCGGCCGCAACTGACACACCGACGACGTGAACGCCGAGAACGGATGCGCGCCCTGGCCGGGTTTGTCGGCGGAAAGGGGCTGCATGTGAAACTGGATGTCGGGACGCGCGACGTCCGGCGACGAGCGCGTGAAGATCGCGACCTGACTCGCCGCGAGCGTGAGCGGCCCGGTGCGCGATAGCGCGTATTGCAGGCCGATCAGCGCCTTCTTCAGCGGATTGTTGACCTCGTCGTTGAGCGTGCGCTCGCGCGTCTTGAAGACGAGCCGCACTTGCAGATGATCCTGGAGATTGCGGCCGACGCCGGGCAGCTCGTGCCTCACCTGTACACCCGCATTGTTCAGCACGTTCGCGGGACCGATGCCCGAGTTCTGCAGAATCTGCGGCGAGCCGATTGCGCCGGCCGCGAGAATCACTTCGACGCGCGCACGGACCGTCTTCACGACGCCTTCATGCACGTACTCGATGCCCGTCGCTTCCTTGCCGTTGAACAGCACCTTGCGGGTCTGCGCGCGCGTCTGCACGATGAGATTGTGGCGATCGCGCACCGGCTTGAGAAAGCCCTTCGCGGTGCTCCAGCGAAGACCCTTATAAGCGGTCTGCTGAAAATAGCCGACGCCTTCCTGCGTCGCGCCGTTGTAGTCCGTGTTGAACGGGATGCCGATCTCCTGCGCCGCCGCGATGAAGTGATCCGCGATCGGGCGACGCAAACGCAGGTCCGATACCTTCAATGGACCGCCCGCGCCGTGATACTCGCTCGCGCCGTGCTCCTGATCTTCCGACTTCTTGAAGTAGGGCAGCACGTCCCTATAGCTCCATCCGGCGTTGCCGAGTTCGGCCCAGCGGTCGTAGTCCTCGCGCTGGCCGCGCACATAGAGCAGCCCGTTGAGCGAACTGGAGCCGCCGAGCACCTTGCCGCGCGGCCAGTCGATGCTGCGTCCGGCGACGGCATCGTCCGCTTCGGTGCGATAACACCAGTCGAGCTCGGGATCGTGCATCGTCTTGAAGTAGCCGACGGGGATATGAATCCACGGGCTCGAATCGGGGCCGCCCGCTTCGAGCAACATGACGACGTTGGACGGGTCGGCGCTCAGACGGTTGGCCAGCACGCAACCCGCTGAGCCCGCACCGACGATGACGTAATCGACTTCCTGCTGCATGACACCTGTCTCCTGAAGTCTTCTTTTGGAACGAATCGCTTCGTTTGCGTTTCGTTCAATGTGGAAGAAGCGGACAAGGAAGCCAAGAGAAAAGCGCGGAAGCTCGCGAAAGTGAAACGGAAAATGCGAAATCCGATTCAGAATCAGGAGGGCGATTCGGGTTGTCCCTGAGATTGATTCGCCATCC
This sequence comes from Caballeronia jiangsuensis, assembly GCA_000648925.1. Taxonomy (GTDB): domain Bacteria; phylum Pseudomonadota; class Gammaproteobacteria; order Burkholderiales; family Burkholderiaceae; genus Caballeronia; species Caballeronia jiangsuensis. The sequence continues at coordinate 73,571 of JFHF01000008.1, read as the reverse complement.
GAAATATCGATGCTGCGGCGCGTCAGAAGGTCGCCGTGAGATCGGCGGCGGCTTCCTGCAAACGCGGCACGAAGGTCAGCGCGCGCGACAACGCCATGCGCGACACCGGACCATGCACGGCGATGGCGGCGATGCATTTGCCGCGCGAATCGAACACCGGCACGGCGACGCACGCGATGCCCAGCACGAACTCTTCGTTATCGACGGCGATGCCCTTGTGCGCGATGCGATCCAGTTCCGCTTCGAGCAGGTTCGGATCGTCGAGGGTATTGGGCGTGAAGCGTTCGAGCCGCATCGCGCGGATGAGCGCGGCGCGTTCGTCGCGCGGCATCGTCGAAAGAAGCAGTTTGCCGCTCGCGCTGCAATGCGCGGGCACGTGCGAGCCGGGCTTGAGTTCGAGCCGCAGCGCCCACGGCGATTCGCAGCGGTCGAGATAGAGCACCTGCGTGTCGTGCAGCGTGCTCAGGTTGCAGGTCTCGCCGAGATCGGCGACGAGACGCTCCAGAATCGCGTGGCGCTGACGCCTGGCGCCGCTGTGCATCATCACGTCCACGCCGAGCCGTTCGAGGCGCGGGCCGATCACGTACGCATTCTTTTGTCCCGGCTCACGCGCGACGAAGCCGCCCGCTTCGAGCGACTGCAACATGCGATGCAGCGAGGCCTTCGGCTGCCCGATGATGTTCGCGAGTTCCGCGAGCGACAGCGCGCCCTTCGCCGCGACGAGATGTTCGAGCACGCTGAACGCGCGCAGCGTAGGCGTGTCCGTGCGCGCGGCGTGGTCGATGAGCGCCGCGCTTTCCGTCGATTCAGGTTGAATGAAGGCTTCGGTATCGGCTCGCGTATCCATGATGCGCACTCACGCCGTCTGATGCCGCGCGGCCTGCGCCTGCACGCAGGTCACGGCGATCACGTGATAGATATCGTCGGCGCTGCAGCCGCGCGACAGATCGTTGGCGGGTTTGGCAAGCCCTTGCAGCAAGGGTCCGATAGCCTTCGCTCCGCCGATGCGCTCCGCGAGCTTGTAGCCGATGTTGCCCGCTTCGAGACTCGGGAAGATCAGCGTATTCGCGTGGCCTTCGATCTGCGAGTGATGCACCTTGCGCATCGCGATCTCCGCGACGATCGCGGCATCGAGCTGCACGTCGCCGTCGATGGCGAGGCCGGGGCGCGCTTCCTTCACGTGCCGCGTCGCATCGATAACCTTGTCGACGGCTGCATGGTGCGCGCTGCCGCTCGTCGAGAACGACAGCATCGCGACGCGCGCATCTTCCATCAGGAGGCTGCGCGCGCTGTCGGCGGCGGCCAGCGCGATTTCGGCGAGCTGCTCCGCATTCGGCTCGACGACGAGCGCGCAATCGGAGAAGATGAGGCCGCCTTTCATCGTATGGAAAGGCTCGCACAGCATCATGAGAAAGAAGCTAGAAACAAGCTTGAACGACGGCCGCACGCCGATGATCTGTATCGCGTTGCGCACGACATCCGCCGTCGTGTTGACCGCGCCGGACACGGAGCCGTCCGCCTCGCCCGTGCGCACCATCAGGTTCGCGAAGCAGAGCGGATCGAGCACGGCGGCGCGCGCCTGATCGGGCGTCATGCCTTTCTTTTCGCGCAGCGCGAAAAGCTCTTGTGCAAAGCGTTCGGTATGAGGTGAATGAGCAGGATCGATCACGTCGATGCCTTCGAGGTCGATGCCCGCGCCATCCGCGACCTGAAACGCTCGCGCTCGCGCGCCCACGAGCACGATGCGCGCGATGCCTTCCTTGTGCGCGCGTTCCGCCGCCTGAAGCACGCGCGTGTCTTCGGCTTCGGAGAGGACGATACGCATCGGCAGGTCGCGAGCCTGATCGATGATGCGATGCATGGCTTTCATGTCGGGCTCACTGTGATGGTCAAGAAAACGCCGCTCCGGGCGCGGAGCGGCGTGGCGCAGTACTTAAACGTAGTCCTTGTACTTGTCGAGCGTGCGCACCGGCTTCGAGAGCGCGTCGCGGCGGAACGGATCGCCGAGTTCGCGCGTGCACATGATCTCGATGATCGTCGTCTTGCCGTGATTCATCTGCAAATCGATGGCCTTCTTCAGCGCCGGGCCAACATCCTCCAGCTTGTCGACGACGATGCCTTCCGCGCCCATCGCCTTCGCGATCTCGGCGAAGCTCTGGTTGTCGAGCTCGCCCGCAACGAAGCGGCGATTGTAGAAGTCCACCTGATTCTTCTTCTCCGCGCCCCACTGACGGTTGTGGAACACGACAGCCGTCACCGGAATGTTGTGGCGCACGCAGGTCATGGTTTCCATCAGGCTCATGCCCCAGGCGCCATCGCCTGCATACGAGACGGCCGGACGATGCGGCGCCGCAACCTTCGCGCCGATGATTGTCGGGAACGCATAGCCGCAGTTGCCCCAGCTCATCGCCGCAAAGAAGCTGCGCGGCTTGTTGAAGCGCAAATAGCTATTGGCGACCGAGTTGATGTTGCCGATATCGGTCGACACCATCACGTCTTCCGGCATCGCCTTTTCGAGTTCGCGCAACACCTGACGCGGATGCAGATACTGGCCGCCGCTGAAGGGCTTCTCGTTCTTCTGCTCTTCGATCATGTCGAGGCTGTACGGATCGCGCTCGTGCGTCCAATCGTCGAGTTCCTTCTCCCAGGCGGCCTTTTCCGTGGCGATGGTTTTCGCGCGGGCGTCCTTCGTCGCATCGCAATCGAGCTTGCGATCCGCGAGGCGCTGCGTGAGCGCGATGGCCGTGGCTTTCGCATCGCCGCAAATACCGACGGAAATCTTCTTCACGAGGCCGAGCATCTTGTGGTCCGCGTCGATCTGGATGACCTTCGCTTCCTTCGGCCAGTAGTCGAGGCCGTGCTGCGGCAGCGTGCCGAACGGTCCGAGACGCGAGCCGAGCGCGATCACGACATCGGCCTGGCTCAGCAGCTTCATCGCGGCCTTCGAGCCTTGATAACCGAGCGGGCCGCACCACAGCGGATGATTCGCCGGGAACGAGTCGTTATGCAGATAGCTGTTGACCACCGGCGCGCCGAGACGCTCGGCGAGCGCCTTGCATTCCTCGATGGCATCGGACATCACCACGCCGCCGCCCGAGATGATGACGGGGAATTTCGCTTCGGCGAGCAGATCGGCGGCTTCGTTCAGGCTCTGATCGCCGCCGGGGCCGCGATCGAGACGCTGCGGCTTCGGAATCTCGACCTTGACCTGGCCATAGAAGTAGTCGCGCGGAATGTTGAGTTGCGTTGGGCCCATTTCCGACATCGCGCGGTCGAAGCAGCGCGCGGTGAATTCGGCCATGCGCGCCGGGTGCGTCACGTGGCCCTGATACTTCGTGAATTCCTGGAACATCGGCAATTGCTTCGCTTCCTGGAAGCCGCCGAGGCCGATACCCATCGTGCCCGCTTCGGGCGTGACGATCACGACCGGGCTATGCGCCCAGTACGCCGCCGCGATCGCCGTCACGCAATTGCTGATGCCGGGGCCGTTCTGACCGATCACGACGCCGTGACGGCCCGATACGCGCGAATAGCCGTCAGCCATGTGGCCCGCGCCCTGTTCATGCACGACCGGAATCAGGCGGATGCCGGCGGGCGCGAAGATGTCCATCGCGTCCATGAAGGCCGAACCCATGATGCCGAACATCTCGGTCACGCCATTGGCGGCGAGCGTTTCGACGAATGCTTCGGACGGGGTCATCGACTGCGGACCGGCGGGCGTCGCGTTTGAGGCGGCGAGAGTGGTCTGGGAAGGACGGGCTTGGTCGTGCTCGCTCATGAGTGTCTCCGGGTGAAATAAATCGGAACGTTTGGTTCCGGAATATGTATCGTGAAGACATCGTAGGACGAGCCGATTTCGGCGTCAACCAGTTTTTCAAATAAATGGAATGTTTTGTCTCTAAAAAATTCGGAATTTTTAGCGATGATGAGCGGGAAGCGCCGCCGGGGCCCGCGCGGCGGGCGTTTCGGCGGGAGAGGGAACTAGCGCGCTGCGGGGCGCTGGCGCGCCATGAGCGTCAGTCCATCGGAGGAATCGATGAGCGTCGCGAGCTTCACCGCGGTTTCGCGCAATTGCGGAACCGCCTGGAGCAGGTCGTTGAGATTGGCGCGGGCGGTCGGGGCATGCGCGGCGAGGCAGGCGAGCACGCGCCCGGTCGCGGCATCGGTGATGGGCACCGCCACGGCCACCATGCCCAGCACGAACTCCTCGTTGTCGATGCCGATGCCACGCGCGGCGAGCCGGTCGAGCTCGGCTTCGAGCAACGTGCGATCGGTCAGCGTGCGATGCGTTTTCTTCGTGAGGGTGAGACGGCCGAGGATCTGGCGGCGCTCGGCGAGCGGCATCTGCGAGAGAAACAGCTTGCCGCTCGCGGTGCAATGCAGCGGCACCCGCATGCCGGCCTGCATATGCAGGCGCAGCGGTTCGGCCGTCTCGACGCGCTCGATATAGAGCACCGTATCGCCATCGAGCGCGGTGAGATTGCAGCTTTCGCCCGTGACATCGACGAGCGAGCGCAGGATCGAACGGCAGGCGCGCGTGAACGAGTTGTTGGCGAGCGTGGCGAGCGCGAGCTGGGCGGCGCGGGGTCCGAGCGCGATGCCACGGTCGGTGCCGCGCGAGTCGGGCATATGCGTGACATAGCCCTGCGCCTCGAGCGAATCGATCAGTCGCAGCAAGGTCGCCTTGGGAATGCGCACGCGCGCCGCGAGTTGCGACAGCGTGTAAGCGTGACCGGCCGCAGCCAGTTGTTCGAGCACGGCGAGCGGACGGAGCGTCCGCGCTTCATCGCCGGCGTGCTCGGCGGAATCGAGATGTGTGACGTTGCGCATGGGCCGGAAACGGAACGTTTGGTTTCGAATTACGGCTACTTTACGCGCGTACTCCGTCGCCGCGCCACAATTTTCGGAATGCCGGGTTGCGTTTTTATTGCTTGGAGAGCCGGCTCGTCAGAACGTCTTGCCGAGCTCCGCGGCGGCTTCCTTGAGACGCGGGACCATTTCCAGCGCCCGCGAGAGCGGCGTGCGCGACACCGGCGCGTGAACCGCGATCGCCGCGATGCATGTGCCGCCCGCATCAGCGATGGGCGCCGCCGCGCACACGATGCCCTGCACGAACTCCTCGTTGTCGATCGCGACGCCCTTCTTCGCGATGCGATCGAGTTCCGCTTCGAGCATCTCCGTGTCGGTGATCGTGTTGGCGGTGTAGCGCTCCAGCTTCATCGCGCGCACCAGCGCATTGCGTTCGTCGCGCGGCTGAAGCGCAAGCAGCAGCTTGCCGCTCGCGCTGCACCAGACGGGCACGTGCGAACCGGGCTTCAGATCGAGCCGCAGCGGCCACGGCGCTTCCACGCGGTCGAGATACAGCACTTCGTTCTCGTGCAGCATCGTGAGATTGCAGGTTTCGCCGAGATCGGAGACGAGCCGCGTGAGGATCGCGTGCCGCAGCCGCCGCGCGCCAGCGTGCGTCATCACATTGAGGCCGAGTTGCGCGAGGCGCGGGCCGACCACATACGCGTTCTTGTCGCCCGGCTCGCGGATCACGAGTCCGCCCGCTTCGAGCGACGCAAGCATGCGGTGCAGCGAAGGCTTCGGCATACCCATGTCGTCGGCCATGTCCGTCAGCGACACGGGGCTGCCCGCCTGAACCAGGTATTCCAGCAACGCGAAGGCGCGCAGCGTGGGCGTGTCGGGCTTGTCCATCGGCATGGTTTCCATGTGAATTCGTTCGACATTATTTTAAATGAGGTGCCGATCGGCGCCGTATAGGCCGTTTGGATAAAAATAAACGAAATGAATTGTTCCGAAAAAAGATAATTGATATGCTGGAGCCTCTGTCACGGGAGACGAAGCCTCATGATGCGCGACACATGGTTGGACGAGCCGGACCGGAAAGTGTCCGTGCGCACGCTTTTCGGCATCGATACGGACTTGCAAGTGCCGGCCTTCAGCACGCGCGATCCGCACGTTCCGGAAATCGACGAGCCGTATCGCTTCAATCCCGAGGTCACGCTGGCGATTCTCGCAGGCTTTGCGTGCAACCGGCGCGTGATGGTGCAGGGATTGCACGGCACCGGAAAATCGACGCATATCGAGCAGGTGGCGGCGCGGCTCAACTGGCCGTGCATGCGTGTGAATCTGGATGGCCACGTGAGCCGGCTCGATCTCGTCGGCAAGGATGCAATCGTCGTACGTGACGACGTGCAGGTCACCGAGTTTCAGGAAGGCATCGTGCCGTGGGCGCTGCAACGGCCTGTCGCGCTCGTGTTCGACGAATACGACGCCGGCCGCCCCGATGTGATGTTCGTGATCCAGCGCATTCTCGAACGCGACGGCAGTTTCACGCTGCTCGACCAGAATCGCGTGATTCAGCCGCATCGATTTTTTCGCCTGTTCGCGACGACCAATACGATCGGCCTCGGCAATCTGAACGGCATGTATCACGGCACGCAGATGTTGAATCACGCGCAGATCGACCGCTGGAACGTGGTCGCGACGCTGAACTACCTCTCGCGCGAAGAAGAGGCGCGCATCGTGCTCGCGCGCGTGCCGCATCTGGATGACGACGCGGGCCGGGCGCTCGTCGATTCGATGGTGAGCATGGCCGGACTCACGCGGCGCGGCTTCGCGGCGGGCGATCTGTCGACGCTGATGTCGCCGCGCACCGTCATCAACTGGGCCGAGAATTGCGAGGTTTTTCACGACGTGAAGCTGGCGCTGCGTCTCACGTTCCTGAACAAGTGCGACGAAGCGGAACGGCCTATCGTCGCGGAATATTTTCAGCGTGCGTTCGGCGATGAACTGAACACGCTATCGCAGTGGCACGATGAGTCGGCGAAATGAACGGGCCGCGCGAACTCGCGCGACGCGACGCGTTATGCGCGGCCACGGTGCGGGCTTTGACGGGCGATGAAGCGCTGCACTATCGCGGCGGCAAGCTGTACCGCCACTTGCGGCCGGTGCCGTTGCATGCGCCGCATTTGCGCGGCGAACGCAGGGACGATGAAGACCTGGATTCGACACGCGGCGCCGCCGATGCGTCCGCGTTGCGCATCGCGTATTCGGACGCCGCGTTGCATCGGGACATGACGCCCGATGAGCCGGTCGAGCGCATGGTCTTCGACATGCTGGAGCAGTTGCGCTGCGAAGCGTGCGTTCCTGTGGGCATGGAAGGCGTGAGGCGCAATGTGCGGCATCGCTTCGATGCGTGGTCGCACGCGTGCCATGAGACGGGCTTGCTCGACAGCGATATCGGCCTGTTGATCTACACCGTCGCGCAGATGGCCGAATCGCGGCTATCCGGGCGCGCCGTGTTCGAAGCGACCGAGGGCATCATCGAAGCCACGCGTGCGGCGCTCGCGCCATCGCTCGGACATGCGCTTGCGGGCATGCGGCGGCATCGCGCGGATCAGCGCGCTTATGCGGTTCATGCGCTCGCCATCGCGCGGAACATCGGCGAAATGATTCGCGACGTGCAGCACGCGTTCGTCGAAAGCAACCCTTCATCCGACGATGACAAGCAAGAGGCCGCGCGCACGATGCTCGGCGCGTGGTTCGACATCGACGATGAAGAAGGCAGCATCGAACGGCTCGCGCTCGCCGCGAGCGGCGACAGCACGGCGCGTGAAGCGTCGGGCGAGCACTATCGCGTGTTCAGCACGCGTTATGACAAGACCATTCGCCCGGCTACGCTGATTCGCGCCGCGTTGTTGCGTGAATATCGCGAGCGTCTCGACGATCTGATCGCCGCGCGGCATATCAACGTGCCGCGTCTCGCGCGCATGTTGCAAGCGGCGATTACCGTGCCGCGTCGCGACGGCTGGTCGTTCGGCGAAGAAGAAGGGCGTATCGACGGGCGTCGGCTCGCGCAAGTGGTGGCATCGCCGAATGAGCGGCGCGTCTTCAGACGCGAGCGCGAACGTCCGCATGCGGATTGCGCCGTGAGTTTTCTGATCGATTGCTCGGGCTCGATGAAGGCGAGCATCGAGCCTGTCGCGGTGATGATCGACGTGCTCGTGCGCGCGCTCGGCATGGCGGGCGTCGCGACCGAAGTGCTCGGCTTCACGACCGGCGCATGGAACGGCGGGCGCGCGAAGCTCGACTGGCTCGCGAAGGGCAGGCCGAAGTATCCGGGGCGGCTCAACGAAGCGTGCAACATGATCTTTAAGGAAGGCGATGCGAGCTGGCGCGCGGCACGCGGCGACATCGCGGCGCTGTTCAAGGCCGATCTGTTTCGCGAGGGCATCGACGGTGAAGCGGTGGAATGGGCGTGTTCGCGGCTCGTCGCGCGTGGCGAAGCGCGGCGCATCGTCGTGGTGATCTCGGATGGCAGCCCGATGGACAGCGCAACCGCGCAGGCCAACGATCCGAACTATCTCGATCAGCATTTGCGCGAAGTCGTCGCGCAGCACGAAGATGCGCGCACAGTTGAAGTGCTCGGGCTCGGCGTCGGGCTCGATCTCAGCCCGTACTATCGGCATCACTTCGCGGTCGATCTGTCCGTGCCGCCGGATATGACCTTATTCGCGAAGCTCGCTGCATGGCTCGGCGCGCGGCGCAGACACAGCACTTAGCGCGCGATGAACGTCGTCGGGTTCGAAGAGACCGATAAACACGATACGCGTCTCTTGGACATCAGCGCATCGCGTGATATGCCAGCGCTTGCCGACGACATGAATCTCCGCACAGGTGCCATCCTGAAGCCGCGCAAAGCCTTTGGCGCGCAAGAGCCGATCGCTGAACGACGCACATGCGGCCTTGAATTGCCGGCGGTCGAAGCGCTCATCCGAGCGAAACGTGACGCTGCGCAGATCGGCGGGAAGATGATTCGAAGGCTTGAATGCACGCGGTGCGATGCGTTCGCGCAATGACGGTTCATCGCTGAAGAAGAGCGTATTCGGCACCTTGCCGCGATCCGCTTCGAACACGATGCGCGTATGTGCGATCTCCATCAAGCGCGCACGCACGGCGCATAGATCGTCGGCGGAAGTCAGATCGGTCTTGGTCAGCACGATGGAACTCGCGCCTTCGATCTGCCGCCGTGCGATATCGCCGATATACGCATCGGCGAGCGTCTCTTCGATGCGCTCCGCATCCACCGCGACCACGATGCCCTGAAGCCGGAACGCGCGATCGAGCATGCCGACCTGCGCGATGCGCACCGGGTCCGACACGCCGCTCGCTTCGATCACGAGCAGATCGGGGCGCACGTCGCGCGCGCTGATATCGATCAGCGTCTCCATCAGCTTGCCGCCGATCGAGCAACACACGCAGCCGTTTTCCAGCCCGATCACATCATCGCTGCGCTCGCGAATCAGCGCCGCATCGATATTGACCGAACCGAAATCGTTGACGAGCACGGTGATGCGCCGGCCATCGGTGTTGGTCAGCAGCGCGTTGATCATCGTGGTCTTGCCCGCGCCGAGATAGCCGCCGATGACGGCAAGAGGAATCGGCGTCATCATGCAGGCGCCTGATGTGCGCGGCCGCCGAGAATGGTGCCCCACACGCGCAGTTGGCCCAGGCGCTCCGCCGGCACCTCGCTCGGATCTTCATCGAGCACGGCGAAATCCGCGAACTTGCCGATCTCTATACTGCCGATGACATCGTCCATGCCGATCGTGAAAGCCGCACCGAGCGTGATCGCGCGCAGCGCATCGGCGACGCTCAGGCGCTCCGCTTCGCCAAGCACGCGTCCGGATGCGGTCTGACGTTGCACCGCGCACCACGCGGTGAAGAGCGGATTGAGCTGCGTGATCGGCGCATCCGAATGCAGACCGAACGTGATGCCGAGTTCGCTCGCCGTGCCTGCCGCGTCCATGCGGTTCGCGCGGTCGGCGCCCATCGTTTGCGTATAGTGCGCGTCGCCCCAATAGTAGATGTGATTCGAGAAGAAGTTAACGCACATGCCGAGCCGTGCGGCGCGTTCGAGCTGCCTTCTGTCGGCCATCTGACAATGCTGCAACGTGTGCCGATGATCCGATCTCGGATGCCGGTTCAGGATCGTTTCGATTGCATCCAGCACGAGCTCGGTGGCTTCATCGCCATTCGTGTGGATGTGCAGTTGCAAGCCTGCCAGATGGAACGGCAGGAACGTTTCGACGAACTGCTCCGGCGGAATCAGCCATAAACCATTGGGCCGTCCGTTCACGTAACCCGGCCAGCGCAGGCGTGCGGTAAAGCCCTGGATCGAGCCATCGACGATGAATTTCACCGGCCCAAAGCGCAGCTTGTCCGAGTTGAGCTTTACGGCTTCCAGCACGCGATCCGGTCCGCCTTCAGGGTTGCGTTGCGGCCCGAATGCGGGCACGAGACGAATCGGAAAGCGCGCGTCGCGCGTGACTTCGACTAGATTGCGCATGCCCTTGTCGGAGAGATCGTTGAGCAGGTCGGTGGCCGTCGTCACGCCGGCGAGTTGCGCGACCTTGCCGAAAGCGCGGATGGCGTCGGGGTTGTCGCTCGCCGATAGCGACAGCTTTGAGCCGATCACGCGATACACCGGGAACATCGCCGCGAACTCCTGCAATTCGCCGGTTAGCTGGCCGCTTTCGTCTTTCACGATGCCATCGACGTCGGTGTCTTCATCGATGCCGGCGAGTTCGAGCATCGGCGAATTCACGTTCATCAGATGCACGCTCGCATGCAGGATCGCGATGGGACGCGTCGCCGATACGCGTTCGAGCTGCGTCACCGTCAGGCGCTCGCTGCCGAAAAAGATCGGATCGAAGCCCCATGCAAGCAAGGGCGCATCGGCATCATCGAGTTGACGCTCGGCTTCCTGCAATCGCGCGATCACCGCATCGAGCGATTGCAGGCCGGGCCAGCGCGTGCCATCGGGTCCGCGCCGCTCGTAGTAGCCGACATAGACCGCGCTCCACATCGCGCCTTCCATCAGATGCGAATGGCCTTCTACGAGACCGGGCATCAGCACCTTGTCGCTGAAGCTCGTGTCCGGTTCGGCATCGGTCCATTGGCGCATGTCGTCGCGCGTGCCGACCGAGAGGATCTTGCCGTCGCGGATCGCCACGTGCGTCGCGACGGGCTGACGCGGATTCATTGTCAGAATCTTGCGTGCCACAAGTACTTTTACTGCGTTGTCGTCGGTTCGATTCATGAGTCGTTCGAGTGGATCAGGTCAGCGTGAACATGCTTGCGTCCCGCGCTCGGATTGGCGAGAAACACGACGAGCACATTCACCGCGAGACAGATGAGGCCGATATTGATGCCGGCGATATCGACATGGAACACGTACAGGACGACCGCAAGCAACTGGCCCACGAGCAGTCCCGATGCGATCGCGCGCGCACTCACGCGCAGCCCGAGCACGATCGCGATCACGCCGGGGAAATACTGCGTGACGCCGTAATACGTCATGTTGATGAGCGTGAGCATGAGGTTCGGCGTCGCGAGCGTCATGCCGATGGAAAGCAGCAGATAGACGCCGATCACCACTTTGGCGCTGGCCTTCTGACGCGTCTCCGGCATGTTCGGCAGCAGATTGCGCGTGACTACAGGCCCGATCGCGAGACAGATGCCCGCGAGCACGAGCAGACCCGAAAGCGACGCGCCCGCCGCGACCAGGCCCACGAGCCACGGCGGCAACAGATGCACCACAGCGGTGAAGAACGCCTCGTTGGGCGAGGCGAGCGGCACGTTCTGCGCGATTGCGTAGTACGACGCGACCACGAGGAACGGGTACATCAGCATATAGAGGGGCATCACCACTTGCGAGCGGCGAATCGTGTTCGCGCTTTTCGCGGTGAAGAAGTTCTGGATCGCGAAGGGCATCACGTAGAAGCCGAGCGACTGGAACAGCATCGTGCTCATCGAGAACGTGAGTTGATGCGCGGACATCGCGTTCGATACGTGCTGGCTCGCGGCCCTGAACACCGGCTCGACGCCCGCTTCCCACGCAACCGCAATGCCGGTGATGACGATCGCCGCGACCATCAGAATGTCTTTCAGAATGGCGATATACGCCGATGCCCGCACGCCTGCGATCGCGATATACGCGAACGCGAGCATCGCGGAGATCATGATGAGGAGCACCGGATTCAGGTTCCAGCCGAGACCCTTGAGCGCGGCGACGAGTCCGGTGAACTGCAACTGGCCCCACGGCAGCAGAAAGATCAGCGCGGAAATCGCGACGATCAGTTCGAGCGCGCGGCTACCGAAATGTCCTTTGAACAGATCGGGCAGCGTGATCGCGTTATAGCGCTTGCCCGCTTCCCAGATTTTCGGACCGACGAAATAGCCGATCGGATAGGCAAGCAGGATATAGCCGAGAAACCAGACGCCATAGGTCGGGCCCTTCGCATAGATGCCGCCCGGAAAGCCGACCATCGTGCCGATGCTGTAGATCTCGCCCGCCGCGAGAAAGAACACGAGCCACGCGCCGAACTGACGCGACGCGACAAAGAAGTCGTGCACGCTCTGCGAGCCGCGCCCCTTGCCCGCACGCAGCGCGAGCCACAACGACAGCGCGATGAAGCCCAGAAATACCGTTGAAGCCATGCCGATTTCTCCTTATGCGCCGTGCGCTTCGCGCTGTTCCGTTTTTTTGTCGAACAAAACCCAGCAAAGCTGGAGACACACCGACGTCAGCACGAACCAGCCGAAAATCCATGCATAAATAAACGGAACGCCGAGCACGTAGAAATCGTTCGACGCAGCCCACGGCAACAAGCCGATGACCCCGACAAACGGCAAACCGATTCCGATCAGGAACTTGAGCATGGACCACTCCGTATGATCATTTGCCCGCGCGAGGCATTCGATGCGCGAGAGAAAGAGGATTCGGTCCAGTATGACCAGACAAAAATGGCCGGTCGTAGTACCAGAAAGGACCAATCGCTGGGGCCAGCGCCGCGCGGCATCGCCCGTCTGGAGCGCGTCCTGGCACTAACGATGATTCCGGCGTGGCTCTAAGCGGAGCGGGAAGTTCGGTGCAGTATGAGGGTACTTTCCAAGGAGTTATCGGTGGCTACTCTCGATTACGTTGCGCCGGCCCTTCGAGGCGCGTGCGCCCCATACGATCCGCTCTACGACCCGCTCGTCTCGCCCATCGGCCGTCAGGCGATGGACTATGCGCCGACCTACTGGGTCGCGACCGCCGGCGAGCCGCCCGAAGACGACGGACCCTTGCCCGGCGACGCCGACGTCGATGTGCTGATCGTCGGCGCGGGATTCACGGGCCTTTCAACCGCGCTCTTTCTGGCGCGGGAGCATGGCATCCGCGCCACCGTCGTCGATGCCAACCGCACCGCGTGGGGCTGCACGAGCCGCAACGGCGGGCAGGGGCAGAACGCGAGCGGCCGTCTCTATCGCTCGCAATGGATCGAGCGATGGGGCAAGCAGACGGCGCTCAAGCTCGACGCGGAAATCCGCGAAGGCTTCGACACCTTCAAGAAGCTGATCGGCGAATTCGCGTGCGATCCGCAGCCGGGCGGGCATCTGTATATCGCGCATCGTGCGCGAAAAATGGATTTTCTGACGAACGAATGCAAGGTGATGCGCGATGTCTTCGGCTACGACGCGCGCATGCTGAGCGCGAAGGAAGTCGCGCAATCGTATGTCGATGACCGCGAAAATTGTGGTGCGCTGCACGAACCCGATGGCATCGGCGTGCATCCGCTCAAGCTCGCTTTCGGTTATATGCGCATGGCGCGCTCGCTCGGCGTGAAGGTGCATACGAGCACGCCCGTGGTCGACGTCGAGACGATTCGCGGCGTGCATCACGTGCGCACGCCGCGCGGCGTGATTCGCGCAAAAGCTGTTGCGTTCGCGACCGGCGGCTATACGCGCAACGACATGCATCGCACGCTGTCCGCGAAGATCATGCCGATTCTTTCGAACTCGCTCGTCACGCGGCCGCTCACGCAGGAAGAGATCGCATCGACCAACTTTCGCACGCATGAGGTCATCACCGATACGCGCACGCTGCGCTTTTACTATCGCTTGCTGCCGGACAATCGCGTGCAGATCGGCAGCCGCAGCGCGATCACGGGCGCGGATGCCGCGAACCCGCGGCACATGGATGTGCTCATCGAAGGCCTGCATCGCAAGTTCCCTTCGTTGAAGGGCATTCGCATCGATTATTCGTGGTGGGGCTGGGTCGATGTGAGTCACGACATGATGCCGCGCGTCGCGCAGCCCGATCCGCAGGAAAGCATCTTTTATGCGGTCGGATACGGCGGCAACGGCGTGTCGTTCTCCGCGCATGCGGGGCGGCGCATGGCCGAGCGCGTCGCGGGCAAATGGCAGCACAGCCGCGACGATCTGCCGATCTACGACTCCGCGCTCGAATATCCGAACGTGATGGGCATGGTGCGATGGAAAGGTTTCGCGCCGTTCCGCCGCGTCGGTCAACGATTCCTTTATCACAAGTATCTGGCGCAGGACGAGAAGTGCTGAGTCCCGCCGAACCCTTTCGCAACGCACTGAAAATATCGACATGAGCACTCAAACGAATCAGGATTACATTCGGCTGCTGGAGACATTCAACGATGCGTGGAATCGCCACGACATCGATGCATTGATGAACTGCATGGCTGAAGAATGCGTCTTTCACGGCGTGGCCGGACCCGATGCGCTCGGCCGCACGTTCAAGGGCCGCGACGAGGTCCGCAAGGGCTTCGCGCTCGCGTGGGAAACCTTCCCCGACGCATCGTGGAAAGAGGGCGAGCATTTCGTGAGCGGCGAGCGCGGCGTATCGGAATCGACGTTTCGCGGCACGAAAGCGGACGGCTCGCGCGTCGAGGCCCGCATGGTGGATGTCTTCACCTTCAGCGACGGCAGGATCGCCGTGAAGAACGCGTATCGCAAGGACCGCCCGGCGCTTTGAAGCATGAAGGAGACCGGCATCGCATGACTGAATGACTGACTCGACTCGCTGGCAATGAACCGGCGAGCGAGCTTCGAATCGATACAAGCAAAGCAGGAGACGACATGCAATCGAACACGGATCAAGGCGATCTCAAGTGTGGCCTAAAGCAGCGCCACATGACGATGATCGCGCTGGGCGGCGTCATAGGCGCCGGACTTTTCGTCGGTAGCGGTGTGGTGATCCAGCAGGCCGGGCCCGCCGCGATTCTCTCGTTTCTCATCACGGGCGGCCTCGTGGTTCTCGTCATGCGCATGCTCGGCGAGATGGCCTGCGCGATGCCCACCGTCGGCTCGTTCTATGAATATGCGCGCCTCGCCTTCAGGACGCAGCGCGGGCCGGGCCGTCTCGCCGGCTTTCTGACCGGATGGATGTACTGGTACTTCTGGGTCATCGTGATCGCGCTGGAAGCGGTCGCGGGCGCGAAGCTCGTGCAGTTCTGGATACCCGATGTGCCTGCGTGGATCATCAGCCTCGTGCTGCTCGTCGTGCTCACGCTGACCAACCTCATTTCAGTGGGCAGTTACGGCGAGTTCGAGTTCTGGTTCTCGTCGATCAAGGTCGGCGCGATCATCGTGTTCCTGTTCCTCGGCGGCCTGTACGTATGCGGTTTCTGGCCCGCCGCGATGCACACGACCGATGTCGCCACGACCTTCCTCGGCCACGGCGGATTCATGCCCAAGGGCATCGGACCGGTGATGACGGGCGCGGTCGCCGCGACAGGCTTCTATTTCGGCGCGGAGATCGTCACGATCGCGGCGGCCGAAGCGAAGGAGCCCGCGAAGGCGGTCGCGAAGGCTACGAATTCGGTCATCACGCGCGTGCTCGTGTTCTATGTCGGATCGGTGGCGCTCGTCGTCGCGCTGGTGCCGTGGAATTCGCATCAGATGGCGACGCCCTACGTGAGCGCGCTCGAAGTAATGGGTATGCCCGCCGCGGCCAACGTGATGAACGCGATCGTCCTCACCGCCGTATTGTCCGCGCTCAACTCGGGCCTGTACGCCGCGTCGCGGATGCTGTTCGCGTTGACGCGTCATGGCGATGCGCCGCTCGGCCTCGCGAAGGTCAACAAGCGCGGCGTGCCGGTGCGCGCGATCCTGCTCGGCACGGTGTTCGGTTACGTGTCCGTGGTGATGTCGTATATCTCGCCGGATACGGTGTTCGCGTTCCTCGTCAATTCGTATGGCACGGTGGCGATCTTCGTGTACCTGCTGATCGCGTTCTCGCAGCTTCGCTTGCGCGCCCGCATGACGAGCTTCGAAGCCAACGACCTGCGCGTGCGCATGTGGGGATTTCCCTATCTCACGTGGCTCGCGATCTTCGGGATGACCGCGATTCTCGTCGCGATGGCCTTCATCCCCGATCAACGCAAGCCGTTGTGGCTGGGCGTCGCGAGCCTGGGCATTCTGATCGTCGCGTATATGGTGTTCAAGCGCGGCCGCAAGGAAACCGAGATCGAAGACGATGCGCATTCGACGCGGCATCTGCAAACCGTCGAACGATAAGCACTGAAACGGCGGCCGGTTTGCTGCATTGCAAACCGGCCTTTTATTCCCTGAAGGTCTTGGCGGTTTCCTCGGCGGCGCGGCGCAGATCCGGCTCGAAGGCGAGCAGTTGATCGAGCGCGACGCGTCCCACAGGCGCCTGAATCGCGATCGCGGCGCACGCGCGATTGCGATCGAGCATCACCGGCACCGCTATCGCAACGAGTCCCTGCAAATGCTCCTGATTGTTGATGGCGAGCATGCGGCGGCGCGTCAATGCGAGTTCGCGGCGCAACGCATCGCGATCGGTGATCGTGCGCTCCGAGTACGAGCGTAGCGGCAGGCGCTCGATCATGCGCTCGCGCCGTTCCTTCGGCAGAAAACTCAGCAGCAGCTTGCCGCTTGCCGAGCAATGCAGCGGCACATGCGAGCCCGGCTGCAAGTGCATGCGCAACGGCCAGCCGGTTTCCACACGATCGACATAGACGACGTCGTTACCCGCGAGCATCGTCAGATTGCAGGTTTCACCGACGCGCGCGACGAGCTGCTCCAGGAGCGCATGACGCGCCGCAGCGGGGCCGGCGTGCATCAGCACGTTGATGGCGAGCGTGCGCACGCGCGCCGAGCACTCGTAGAGCTTGTCGCTCGCGCCGCGCGTCACGAGCCATGCGTCCATCAGTTGCACGAGGATGCGATGCACGGTCTGCTTGGGCAGGCCCAACGCATCGACGAGCTCGGTCATCGAGAGCGGACGATTCGCTTCGGCGAGCGTTTCGAGCACGCGGAACGCGCGCACGGCGGCGGCATTCGATTGATTCGACGTCACGTTGCCTTGTCTCCATCTGCGTGGTTTGCGTTTCTATTTCATTGTGCGTCGAAAACACCGGTTTTCGGGACTCGTGAAAGTCCCGAAAAGTTGAATTTCCGATGCTCGCGATTTCGCTGCATGCGTTAGTCCAGAAAACGGGACCGCGCGACGAACGCGGCTGACTAGATTGGGAAGCATCGCCAATCTTCCAACAGCCGAGGTTTATCGCATGAATCACATGGCAAGCGGCGCAACGCTCGCGCGTCCCAGCGAGAACGCGCAGAACACACAGGAACCCGATGTGGAGCGTGCCGTCGGCGCGCTCGTGGCGCGAGCGCGCGACGCGCAACGGCGCTTCGAGCAGGCGGGACAGGAGACCCTCGACATCGCCGCCGCGGCTGCCGCGTGGGCGATCATGGAACCGCAGCGCAACCGGCTGCTTGCCGAGCAGGCCGTGCGCGACACGGGCCTCGGCAACGCGGACGACAAGTTCCGCAAGAACCATCGCAAGACGCTCGGGCTGCTGCGCGATCTTCACGGCGTCGCGACGACGGGCGTGATCGCGCGCGACGAGGAACACGGCATCGTCGAGATCGCGCGCGCGGTCGGCGTGGTGGCGGCGATCACGCCATCGACGAATCCAGCGGCGACGCCCGCGAACAAGATCATCAACGCGCTCAAGTGCGGCAACGCGGTCATCGTCGCGCCTTCGCCGAAGGGCTATTCGTCGTGCGCGACGCTCATCGGCTTCATTCATGCGGAGTTCGCGAAGGCCGGTCTCGATCCCGATCTCGTGCAGATGTTGCCGCATCCGATCGGCAAGGCAGCGACCGCCGCGCTGATGCGCCTCGCCGACCTCGTCGTCGCGACCGGCTCGCAGGCCAACGTGCGCATGGCCTATACGAGCGGCACGCCGGCTTTCGGCGTGGGCGCGGGCAATGTCGCATCGATCGTCACGGCGAACGCGAATCCCGATGATGCGGCGCGCAAGATCGCCGTGTCCAAGACGTTCGACAACGCGACGAGCTGTTCGTCGGAGAACAGCGTCGTGATCGAGGAGGCCATTTACGCGCGCATGATCGATGCGCTGACGAAGCAGGGCGGCGTGCTGCTCGACGCCGCGCAGAAGGCGCAATTGCAGGCGGCGATGTGGCACGAGGGCAAGCTCTCGGCGCGCTGCACCGCGCGTTCTGCGACCGCGATCGCGCGCGAAGCGGGCCTCGACGAAATCGCCGCGCGCGAGCCGAAGTTCCTGATGGTCGAAGAGACGGGCTACGGAGCTGACCATCCGTTCTCCGGCGAGAAGCTCTCGCCCGTGCTGACGGTCTATCGCGCGCGGGACATCGACGCGGCGATCGATATCGTGCGCGGCATCTATGGCTACATGGGCGCGGGCCATTCGGTCGGCGTACACGGCGCTGACGATGCGCTCGCGGTCACGCTCGGCACGCAATTGCCGGTGGCGCGCGTGATCGTCGATCAGGCGCATTGCCTCGCGACCGGCGGCAACTTCGACAACGGCTTGCCCTTTTCGCTCTCGATGGGTTGCGGCACATGGGGCGGCAATAATTTCTCGTCGAATCTCGGCTATCGGCAATACCTGAACGTCACGCGCGTCGCGTACCAGATAGCGGAGCGCGTGCCGGAAGTCGACGCGCTTCTCGGCGATTACTTCCGGAGGGTCGGACGATGAGCGCGCTGCCGGATCGAATCGTTGCGTCTGATCGGATGCCGCTCGATGCGCCGACGTTACGCGCGTTGATCGACGCGCGCGCGCAAAGCGCACCCGACAAGCCGTTCCTGCTTTCCACCGCGCACGACGACGTGCTGACGTTCGGCGCATTGCGCGAGGACTGCATCGCACTCGAAGCACGCTTCAAGGCGGCCGGCCTGCTTCCGGGCGATGTGGTGTCCGTCTTCATGGGCAACGGCATCCAGACCGCGCGCCTGCTGCTCGCGGCCATGTACAGCGGGCTCGTCGCCAATCCGCTGAATCTGCTATGCCAGCCTTCGCAGGTGAGCTATATCGTCGAGCATTCGGATACGCGCGTGATCTTCGTCGCGGACGATACGCACGACACGATCGTCCAGGCGATCGATGCGTTGCGCAGCGAAGGTACGGGGCGCGAGATCGCGGTGGTGCGCACATCGCCAGTGTCGACGGACTTGCCGGACATACCCGCGCTTGCATCGCGTGCGATTCCGCTGGTGCGCGACGAAACGCCCGGCACACAGATCGTCGCGAGCGACGCGGGCGCGACGAATCCCGGCGATACCGCGCTGCTGATGTACACGTCGGGCACCACGGGCGCGCCCAAGGGCGTGCTGCTGAGCCATCGGAGCCTGCTCGCGAACATGCGCAACATCAGCGCAGAGCATCGTCTTACCGACGATGATCGCGTGCTCGTGTCGCTGCCGCTGTATCACATCAACGGACTGGTCGTCGCGCTGCTGACGCCGCTCTGGCACGGCGGCTCGGCGGTGCTGACGCCGCGCTTTTCCGCGCGCACGTTCTGGAGCGAGGCATCGCATTCCGGATGCACGTGGATCAACGTGGTGCCGACCATCGTCGCTTATCTGTTGAATGCGGAAGACGCGCAAGACTGCGATCTCTCGGCGCTGAAGTTCTGCCGCAGCGCATCGGCGGCGCTGCCGGCGGATCATCATCGCGCATTCGAGGAGCGCTTCGGCATCGGCGTCATCGAAACGATGGGCATGACAGAAACCGCCGCGCCAATGTTCAGTAATCCGTATGATGAAACGATGAGAAGGCTCGGCAGCATCGGTCTGCCATCGGGCGGCGAAGCGAAGATCGTCGATCTCGACGGGCGCGAATGCGCGTCCAATGAAACCGGCGAGCTCGTGCTGCGCGGCGAGCAACTGATGAGCGGCTACTACAAGCGCCCGGAAGAGACGCGCAACGCGTTCACCACGGACGGCTGGCTGCGCACCGGCGATCTCGGCTATCGCGACGAGGCGGGCTTCTTCTATATCAACGGGCGCGCGAAGGAACTGATCATCAAGGGTGGCGAGAACATCGCGCCGCGCGAGATCGACGAAGCGCTGCTGCGTCATCCCGGCGTGCTCGAAGCGGCCGCGGTCGGTGTGCCCGATGCGGCGTATGGGCAGGACATCGTCGCGTACATCGTGCCGAGCGGCGGCGCGGCTTCGCTCGATGTCGCGGAGCTGCGCGCGTACTGCCTGCGCGAACTGGGCCGCTACAAGACACCGCGTGAATTCCGCTTTACCGATGCATTGCCGCGCGGCCCGTCGGGCAAGGTGCAGCGCCTGAAGCTCGTTGAGAGTCCGCAGACCGCAGCATAAGACGACGCGGATTGATTCGCACGACTGTACATTCCACATCAGATGGACTGAAGGAGACAACGTGAACAAGCAACGTCAGCGCGTGAAGACGCGCCATATCATTCTCGGCGTGATGTGCCTGATGTATTTCATCTCTTACATCGACCGGGTGAATATCGCCGTGGCGGGACCGTTGATCCGGCAGGAGATGGGTCTGACGTCCGTGCAGCTCGGGCTCGTGTTTTCCGCGTTCGCCTATCCGTATGCGGTGATGCAGATCGTCGGCGGATGGCTCGCCGATCGATTCGGGCCGAAGCTCGTCTTGACCGTGCTCTCGCTGATCTGGGGCGCGGCGACGCTCGCGACGGGCTTCGCGGGCAGCATCGGCATGCTGGTGCTGTTGCGTCTCGCGCTGGGCATCGGCGAGGGCGGCGCGTTCCCGACCGCGACGCGCGCCTTCACGTTCTGGATGCCGGTGCACGAACGCGGTTTCGCGCAAGGCATCACGCATAGCTTCGCGCGGCTCGGTGGCGCGGTGACGCCGCCGCTCGTGCTCGCGGTGGTCGCGGCGAGCGGCTGGCGCGAGGCGTTCATCCTGCTCGGTATCGCGAGTCTCGCGTGGACGGTGCTGTATCTCTTCGTCTTCACCAATTCACCCGATGAAAACCGCCGCGTGACGCCCGAGGAGACCGCTGAAATCGGGTATCGCGCGGGTGAATGCGCGCGTGCGAGAAAGAACCCGACGCCGTGGCGCAAGCTGATTCATCGCATGTGGCTCGTGACGCTGGTGGACTTCTGCTACGGCTGGCTGCTGTGGGTGTATCTGACGTGGCTGCCTTCGTATCTGAAGGAATCGCGCGGTTTCGATCTGAAGCAGCTCGCGCTTTTCACCGCGTTGCCGCTGCTCGCGGGCGTGATCGGCGATACGCTCGGCGGCGTGCTGTCGGACCGCATCTTCAAGATGACGGGACGGCTGCGTCTCGCGCGTTGCAGCATTCTGGTCGTCGGCATGGGCGGTTCGCTCGCGTTCCTCATCCCGATGGTCAATGCGCCGAGCCCGATCGCGGCGGTGTGGTTCCTGACGGGATCGTTCTTCTTCCTTGAGATCACGAATCCGGTGTTGTGGACCTTGCCGCTCGATATCGCGGGCAAGTATGCAGGCACGGCGGGCGGCATGATGAACACGGGCTTCGGCCTCGCGGGGATGGCGTCGCCGGTTGCGTTCGGCTATCTGATTCAGGAGACGGGCAGCTATAACGTGCCGTTCACGATCTCGGCGGGGCTGCTAGCGGTCGGCGCGTTCGCGGCGCTTTTCATCGATACGAGCAAGACTGTCGAAGCGGATGAGGCGCGCGAGGCGCAGAGCCGCGGTGAGATGGGCGTGCCTGCGTTCGCGGGAGGGGCGGGGCAGTGGCATGAGTAGAGTGGGCTGAGGGGCAGCTTTAGATTTTCCCCTCGCGCACCCGCCGCTCCAGCCTGAAAACACCCGGCGGAACGAAATACGTCCCGAAGCGCACGAGACCCGCGCGCTTGAGATGACAGGTCATCTCGAAGCTCACTTGCAGGCCGGGTTCGGGCGTGTCGACCATCTCCACGTCGATCGCCCGGATGCGCGGCTCGTACTTCAGGAGCGTCGCTTCCATCTGCTCCTTGAGCGCCTGTGAGGACGCGGGCAGCGCCTTGTAGATGTTGGTCAGATCGGGCAGCCCGTAGTCAGGCAGATGCTTGAGCGCGCCGGCCCGCGTATTCAGGATGCGCCGCACGTTCTGCTGCACGCTCAGGACTTCGAGCGTGCGGTCGTCGAAATCGCTGAGCGGCTCACCGTCGATCTGGCCGAGCAGCATTTCATAGAGGGATGGACCGGCTGGCATCGTCGATCGCTTCAGAGGGCGGTTTGCACGGGCTCGCCGCGATCGATGAACTCGATCGTCAGATTGCCTTCCCCGGATTGCGCGAGGTGAATCTCCGCAGGCGCGGCGCCGGTCGCCATGCGCGTGAGCAATTCGCGCGAGACCGTCGGCAGGATGCGCTGATCGAGGAACGCGTCGATGTTGCGAGCGCCCGAATCGCGCGACAGGCACACCTCGGCGAGCGATGCGATCAGCGTATCGTCGCAGACGAGCGTCACGTCGTGCTGACGCTTCAGGCGATCCGCGATCTTCGCGATCTTCAGCCGCACGATGCTGCCGAGCGCGTTCACGTCCAGCGGCCGGTATACGAGCGTCTGGAAGCGCGCAAGCAGCGCGGGCTGGAAGTGCTTCACGAGCGGCTCATGAATGGCGTCGAGCAGCGCGGCGTGCGCGATGTCGGGCGTGTCGGTCGTCGCATCGTGAATCTGTTCGCTGCCGAGATTCGACGTCATCAGGATCACGCAGTTGCGGAAATCGATCTCGCGGCCTTCGCCATCGCGCATCGAGCCGCGATCGAAAACCTGATAGAACATGTCGAGCACGTCGCGATGCGCCTTCTCGACTTCATCGAGCAAGACGACGCTGTAAGGGCGCTGGCGCACGGCTTCGGTCAGAATGCCGCCGCGCCCGTAACCGACGTAACCCGGCGGCGAGCCCTTCAATTGCGAAACCGTGTGCGCTTCCTGATACTCCGACATGTTGATCGTTGTGAGCGCAGCCTCGCCGCCGAAGAGCACATCGGCGAGCGCAAGCGCGGTCTCCGTCTTGCCGACGCCCGACGTTCCCGTCAACAGGAACACGCCGAGCGGCGCGTGCTCGCTCTTGAGTCCCGCCTTCGCGGTGCGCAGGCTTTGCGCGAGCATGCCGAGCGCATCGTCTTGAGCGACCTCGCGCTTTTGCAACTGGTCCTCCAGCGTGAGCAGATTCAGCAGTTCGTCTTCGACGAGACTGCCGACCGGCACGCCGGTCCATTCGGCGACCACGCGCGCGATGGCTTGCGCATCGACATCGGCGAAGATCAGCGGCGTCTTGCCTTGCGCTTCGGCAAGTGCGTGCTTTGCTGCGGCGAAGGCGTGCGCGTCGGGCTTCGCCGCGCCGTCGCCGCGTTGCTCCAACAGCGCGCGAACCAGCGACAGCTCGCCCTCATAGCGCGCCTGGATTTCCGCGAGTTCCTGATTCGCCTGTACGATCGCGGCGTTGAGCGCGTCGCGGCGCGCGGCTGCATCGTCGATGCCCGCGCGCTCATCTGCATCGAGGGTCGCGCGTTCGAGTTCCAGCGCCGCTGCGGCCGCGCGGGCGCGCTGCAACTCGGCGGGCGGCGTATCGAGACCCATGCGCACGCGCGCGGCGGCCGTGTCGATCAGATCGACGGCCTTGTCCGGCAACTGGCGCGCGGGGATGTATCGGCGCGAGAGCCTGACCGCCGCGACGAGCGCTTCGTCGCGGATATGTACGTGGTGATGCTTCGCGTAGCGCGTCGCGAGGCCGCGCAGCATGAGGCAGGCGGCATCGTCGTCCGGCTCCTCGACCTTGACCATCTGGAAGCGCCGCTCCAGCGCCGCATCGCGCTCGAAGTATTCCTTGTATTCCGTCCATGTCGTCGCCGCGATCGTGCGCAGTTCGCCGCGCGCGAGCGCCGGTTTCAACAGATTGGCCGCATCGGAACCGCCTGCCGAATTGCCCGCGCCGATCAGCGTGTGCGCTTCGTCGATGAAGAGCACGATCGGCGTCGCCGATGCCTTCACTTCGTCAATCACGTTCTTGAGGCGCTGCTCGAACTCGCCCTTCACGCCCGCGCCGGCCTGCAACAGACCGAGATCGAGCGTGAGGATGCGCACCTCGCGCAACAGCGACGGCACGCTGCCTTCTGCAATGCGCAGCGCGAGCCCTTCGACGAGCGCAGTCTTGCCGACGCCCGGCTCGCCGACGAGAATCGGATTGTTCTTGCGGCGGCGCACGAGCACGTCGATCATCTGCTGGATTTCGCGATCGCGGCCGAACACCGGATCGATTTCGCCGCGACGCGCTTTCTCCGTCAGATCGATGGCGAAGCGTTCGAGCGCTTCACCGTCGGTCGAGCGGGGCGGCCTCGGTTGAGCGGGCGCGGGCGCGCTTGCTTCATCGGCTTCATCGCCTTCCCGATCTTCCTGCTGGGGCGCGTTCTCGCACGATGCGCGTCCGAGCCGCGGCAACAGACGTTCGATCTGCGCGCCGGATAGCGAGAAAAGCGGCCACGCATCCTGCGTGCGCATCACGTGCGGCGCGGCGATGATTGCGCGCAGCAGATGCGCCGAGCGGATCGTGCCATCGATATCCTCGCGCGACGCGAGATTCCACGCGTCCTGCAGCACGCTCGCGAGCTGAATGGAAAGCGACGGCATGCCCCGCAGATTGCGCGGCTGACGGTCGATCGCGGCGAGCAGCGCGTTCCAGATCGCATCGACGTCGATTTCATAGTGACGCAGGATCGCGGGAATATCCCCTTCGTCTGCTTCGATCAGCTTGAGCAGCCAATGCTCGACGGTGATTTCATCGGAAAGGCGCGTCTGGCACAGGCTCGCGGCCGCTTCGAGCGTACGGGCGCAGTGCGGGTTGAGCCGGCGAAGCAGATGAGTGGAGTCGCGCGTTGTCATATGAAGTTCGGTGACCAGGGGATGAAGGAGTGCGTGCGGGGCTGCGGGAATTCGGAAGAAAAAGCCAGCCCGCAATGCGGACTGGCTTCGACGACTCACGTCGTCATGAGGCGCTTACGCGCGCTCGTTCCACGTGTCCTTGTGGATGATGTTGCCGTCCTTGTACGACCAGGTGATCTGTTCGTAGCGCAGCTCGATTTCTTCCAGATGGTTGTGCTTCTCGTAATCCGGATTCTTGATGTCGAGCATCTTCGGGCGCACGGCCACGACCTTGACGTTGTCGAGCTTGGTGTTGAAGTATTCCTTCTCCTTGCCCGCGTCGTCGATCTTGTACCACTTGATCTCGACGGACTTCAGCGTCTGGCCGCTCGTCACTGCCTTGTACAGGTACGGCGTCGATGCGTCGGTTTCCTTGGTCAGCGTGATGGGCGCGTGAACGCGCGTGCCGGTCAGCTTGCCGGTGTTGCCATCGGTCGGGATGTGCACGCCGTGATCGAACGCGACCATTTCGACGCTGCCTTCGCGGCCTTGCACCGTGACGGAACCCTTGATGTCGGCGCCGCCGTCATCCTTGAGCCACATGTATGCGGGAATTGCCATTTACTACTCCTCTTTGGTACTGCCAAGCAATGCCCAGGAAAACTCCTGAGCGACAAGATCCCGGAGAGGGACCCCCGGGGATTCGATTCGCGATGCTAGTTTGCGTTACTTGTTCCGTCCGGCACCAGCGTGATTTCGACGCGACGGTTCTTCGCGCGGCCAGCGGGCGTGCCGTTGGCGGCGATCGGGCGCGTGTCGCCGTAGCCTTGCACCGCGAACTGCGTGGCCGGGATGCCCGAGGCGTCGATCAGCCAGTCGCGCAAGGCCGCCGCGCGCGCGTTCGACAGTCTCAGATTGCTGGCGGCGTCGCCTGCATTGTCCGTGTGACCCGCGACGAGTATCCGCTTGCCGGGATGCGCCCTGATCATCTCGACGGCGTCGACGAGCGCGCGCGTCGAGCCGGGCTTCAACTGCGCCTTGCCGCTGTCGAAGAGCGACATGCTGTCGAGCGTCACCACGGCGGGCGGCGGAGGCGGCGGCTGATAGCTCGCGATCGCCGTATTCAACGCGGGCAGCAATGTCGCGCCGTGATACAGCCCGAACGACAGCTTGAGCGGCTCGCCGGTGCGGGCGTTGCGATCCAGTTCGTCGCGATCGGCGACGAGCGAGCGCAGCGCATCGCGGCGGGCCGCGTCGTGGTCCGGCGTGATCGATGCGTAGCGATCCAGATCCGCGTGAATACGGTCGAGCAGTGCCGCGTTGTTGCGGCCGGCGCCGAGAAACGCGGCGCCCAAAGCAAGTGCCGCGATGCCGATTGCGTGCGCGAAGGCGGCGACGCGCGGCGACATGGCGACACGGCGCGGCATCGCTTCGATCAACGACTGCGGCAACGGCCAAGGCGCGGGCGTCGCATCGACGTTCGCGGGCGCGACGCGCGTCTGCGATTGCACGTCCTGCTCCCACGGTCTGGATGCATCGCTCGCGGGCCCGCAATCGATCCAGCCCGCGCCATAAAGCGCCCAGGGCGCGGCCGGCTGGCGCGGATCGGTGAGCGTGCCGAATATCACGCGCTGCGTCCACCCGACGATCGATGCAAGCGCGGCGGCATGAGCGGCCGCATAGCGATCGCCGGAGGCTTCGCTTTCCGCATTCCGGATGACGATCTCGAAGCGCCTCGCGTCGATGATCGGCGCGGCGGCGGAAACGCTGTGCCATTCGCGCGTTGCGTTCGCGTCGCGGGGCGCAAGGTTCGTCAGCCGCTGATAGACGGCGATGTAACCCGGCAGCCGCGCGCTCACGAGGCGCGACGCATCGGCGAGCGCCTGGCGTGCGACGCGCAGGCGTTGCGAGAGCGCGTCGGCGTCGAGGTGCAGCGCGGGCGCGATGCTCAGCACGACACCGTCCGGCGGATGGCCGTCGCGCCATTGCCGCATCGCAAGCGCGACCTCGGGCAAGTCCTGCGGACGATCCACGCGTAGCCAGATCGCGCCATCGCCGATATACACGAGACGCGGCTTGTGTGCGCCGCGATCGAAGAGCGAGGCGAGCGCATCGCCCGTGACGAGCACGAGCGGCATGCGGGCGCGCAGATTCAGCGGAATGTCGACGGTCGCGGCGCCCAGCGCGTGCAGGATATGCGCGCTCCGATGATGCGCGCGCGACAGTTGCCGGGTGCGCCAGACGATGAACACCGCCGCTGCAACGACAATGGCGGCCGTGGAAAACCACACCCATTCCTTGCCGAACGGCTGCACGAACCACTGCACCGCGAGCGCCAGAAGCGCCGCAAGAACGACGATGGTGCGTGCCGGATAACCCAACCTTTGCATGTTGCTCACGGCTTGACGGCGTGGGGAATCAACGCGGCGAGTTGTGCATCGAGCGCGATGTGCCAGATTACCCACGTCACGAGCGCGACGACGCAGCCGAGACCGGCGATAGCCCACGGCGAGATGCGCCGAAACCAGTCGCCGAAGCGCCGGCCCGGCTGATCGATCATGAGGGCGCGCTCGCCTTCGGGGCGGAGGCGCCCGATCAGCGCGTTCAGCTCGGCGATGAGCGCCTGACGTTCGTTTTCACCGTGAACCGCGTATCGGCCGAGAAAGCCCAGGCCGAGAATCGCCGCGTAGCATTCGAGCAGATCGACCTGTGGCGAACGCTCGCGCATACGGAACTCCAGCCGCTCGAAGACGCGCTCGCCGCCGTCGTGCTGCTTGAATTTCTCGACTTGCAAGGGCTGCGCGGACCATAGCGGCTTGTCCTCGTGCGAGAGATGTTGCAGCGCCGTTTCGTCGAGCAATGCGCATTGCGCTTTCACTGCATCGTCGCGAACGTCTTCCGGATAACCGCGCCGTTCGAGCGCAGCGCTCAGATCGGCGACCATCGACGCGCAGCGCGTGCGCAACGCATTGAAATTCTCGACCGTGCCGCCCGTCGACAGATTCGCGACGAAGAGGGCAGTGTCGCGCAGCAGATCGCGAATGCCGCTCACGGTGGACGGCGCGATGCTCGGCCCCGCTTCGACGAGGCCCGGATGGGCGGGAGACGTGGACAGCATGTTCATGAGCGCAGCACCGCGTAGAGTTCGAGCGAGACATCCGGCACCGATGTCGGCAGATAGACCTGGCATGCGCGCGCGGCCAGCATGCGCGCGAGCGCGGGACTCGCGGCATCGAGTGCGAAGTACTGGTTGTCGAGACGCACGGGAATCGCCGCCGGCACGCGCTGAACGGTCTTCAGCGCAATGCCCGCGAGCGCGGAATTGACGATGTGATCGACTTCGTCGGGCGCACCGATCTTGCACAGGCGCGGGATGCGCTCGATGAGCTCGAAGGCGGGGAGCGTCGAGTTGACCGACAGATACCAGTCGGCGGCGCCATCGGCGATGCGCGTGTCGAGAATCTTGCCGCTCCACGTCGTCGCGTTGTCGTGCGTGAGATTGATCGGCACGACGCGCGACGGGATGATCGCGTCAAGCAGATTGCGGATCATCGATTCGATCTCCGCGAAGACTTCGTCCGCGCGCACGTGATCGTAGGATGGGATATCCGTGAGTTGCGCGCTCGTGGAGAAGGTCATCAACGCGCTGGCAAGCTCGGCCAGAACCGCATACAGCCGCTCGGGCGGCAGGTTCGGATTCGACGCGAGGAACCGCAGCTTCGGCCACGCTGCATGGATGCAGTGCAGGAGCCAGAACAGTTGCACGTCGGCCACGCCGTATTCGGCGACCTGTTCGATGCGCTCGCTGCGTCGCACGCCGAGCGCGAGGCTCTTGGCCAGCAGGATGTCGGCCATCCGGCTGATGCGCTCGACATGCAGCGCATGCGCGCCCAGCGACAGACAGGGAGGCACGTAACGCCGGTCGAGCTGGAACTGTCCGCTCGTCGAACGCGTCAGGCGCGCGATGGCGCAGACGGTGTCGTCGGCATGCGGCTCGAAGTCGAGAAGCAGACGCACGGCGTGACGCTCCGCGGCGATCTCGGTTTCGTCCGTTCCGTTCAGATCGACCACCTTGACGAACTCGCGATACGCGCGGCGCGGACGGGTGAGCGGCGTATCGTCCATGCGGCAGTTGTTGCCGTTGGCGTCGGGCAGCGCGAGCGCGGCCAGCACGGTCACGCTTTGCCGTTCGGCGCTCACGCCCTGCGTCAGATCGCGCGCGGGCGGCAGCGCCTGCGCCAGCGACGTGTCGATGGGCGTGCCGTCGGGAAACCGCAGCCTGAGCCGCGACAGCTTGAAGCGGCCGGCTGCGAGCGCGTCTTCGTCGACCTCGACGTCGAGCGTTCCCCACGGCTGCGCGAGCGCGGCCGACGTGAACTGGCGCAGGGCGAATTCCGTCCACCGCTCCTGTTGCTGGAAATGCTGCTGCGTGAGAATCAGTCCTTCGTGCCAGAGCGGCTTATCGATCCGCATGAGTATATTTGGTGGTGCTATTCGTTTGTATTGGAATGGATTCTATAGACATGGATTTAATTCGTATACCTACTCATGAAAACGATTTGATTAACCATCAAAAAATACAAATTTGCTTGATAACAGCGACTTGCGGTCGGTCACGACGGCGTGCGGACTAATTTCAAGATGAATCGCGGTCGGTGAGAAGTGTCAAATAGTGTCGGATTTTGGAATGAGCCGCGGTCTTGGAACTCGAAGGAAGACCGTGAGGGAGATTTAAAAAACCGTTTTATATCAACGTCCGCGCGTGTTGGTTCGTCACGATTGTCAAATCTCAAGGCAAGCTAACGATACTTTTTTATTGAGGTGAAACCTGTTCTAATAAGACCCCAATGACCTTCGAAAGACAGATTCGTAGACTGGGTATGTCTTCCGCCCGGTCGGGGCAGGCCCAAAGACTTTGGTCCGGCTTCTCTATATTGAGATGCATGTCATCTATTTATTAAGGATTATTGATGGATAGCTTTCAGAGAGAGATTCCCAAGAGCCGTGTTTCGATCACGCTCGATCTGCATACCGGCGGCGCGCAAAAGAAGATCGAATTGCCGCTCAAGCTGCTCGTCGCGGGCGACTTCAGCGCGGGACGCGAGCAGGCGCCGCTTTCCGAGCGCAAGAAGGTCAACATCGACAAGAACAACTTCGACGCGGTTCTGGCGGACTACGCGCCCGACCTGAAATTCGCTACCGAGAACACGCTCGCGAACGACGGCTCCGATATGCCGGTCAACCTCTCCTTCCGCTCGATGAAGGACTTCGAGCCGGAGCAAGTGGCCCGGCAGATCCCGGAACTGCAGGCGCTGCTCGCCGTGCGCAATCTGCTGCGCGATCTGAAATCGAATCTGCTGGACAACGGAACGTTCCGTCGCGAGTTCGAAAAAATCCTGAAGAACAAGGAACTCTCCGACAAGCTGCGCGGCGAGCTTTCGCAGATCGCCACGGCGGCGACGCAGCCCGAAGGTCACGCCTGAGCCTTCAGCCCTCAACCGACAAGCTTCCCAGACAGGACAAACGATGAGTAAGAAAGAAGTCCGCGCGAGCGCAGCAGGCGAAACCGTCGTGCTCGACGCTCCGCAAGAGTCGTATGGTGACAGCGTCTATGCATCGCTGTGCAACAAGATCAACCTGAGCCCGGTGGCGCAGGCGCGTCCGCTCGAAGCCTTCCGCGACAGCGACACGCTGTCCGAAGCCTCCGCCGACGAGCGCCTCGCGCGCGGCATGGGCGCGTTCCTCGATCTCGTCGCGCAGACGAGCAAGCCGGTGGACCGTCTCGACAAATCGCTGCTCGATTTCTTCATCGGTCAACTTGATCGTCAGATCAGCAAGCAGCTCGATTCGGTGATGCACAACCCCGAGTTCCAGGCGCTGGAAGGCCGCTGGCGTGGCCTGAAGATGCTCGTGTCGCGCACGGATTTCCGCAAGAACGCGCGCATCGAAGTGCTGGACGTATCGAAGGACGCGCTGGTCCGCGATTTCGACGACGCGCCGGAACTGATCCAGAGCGGCCTGTATCGCCTGACCTACATCGAGGAATACGACACGCCGGGCGGCCAGCCGATCAGCGCGCTCGTCAGCGACTTCGAATTCGCCAACTCGCCGCAGGACGTGGCCTTGCTGCGCAATATCTCGAAGGTGGCGGCGGCGGCGCACATGCCGTTCATCGGCGCGGTGGGCGCGGCCTTCTTCGGCAAGAAGTCGATGGAAGAAGTCGCGGCGATCCAGGACATCGGCAACTATTTCGACCGCGCCGAGTACATCAAGTGGAAGAGCTTCCGCGACACGGACGATGCGCGCTACGTCGGTCTCGTGATGCCGCGCGTGCTTGGTCGCCTGCCGTACGGCAAGGACACCACGCCCGTTCGCGCCTTCAACTACGAAGAGCAGGTGAAGGGTCCGGACCACGATCGTTATCTGTGGGTGAACGCGTCGTTCGCGTTCGCGGCGAACATGACGCGCAGCTTCGTGAACAACGGCTGGTGCGTGCAGATTCGCGGTCCGCAGGCGGGCGGCAAGGTCGAGGATCTTCCGGTGCATCTGTATGATCTCGGCACCGGCGTGCAGCCGAAGATCCCGACCGAGGTGCTGATTCCCGAGACGCGTGAGTTCGAATTCGCGAACCTTGGTTTCATCCCGCTGTCGTTCTACAAGAACCACGATTTCGCGTGCTTCTTCTCGGCGAACTCGACGCAAAAGCCCGCGCTCTACGAGACCAAGGAAGCGACCGCGAACAGCCGCATCAACGCGCGCCTGCCGTATATCTTCCTGCTCTCGCGCATCGCGCATTATCTCAAGCTGATTCAGCGCGAGAACATCGGCACGACCAAGGACCGGCGTCTGCTCGAACTCGAACTGAACAACTGGATCAAGAGCCTCGTCACCGAGATGAAGGATCCGGGCGATGAGTTGCAGGCATCGCATCCGCTGCGTGAGGCGAAGGTGATGGTCGAGGATATCGAGGACAATCCGGGCTTCTTCCGCATCAAGCTCTTCGTCGTGCCGCACTTCCAGGTGGAAGGCATGGACATCGGCTTGTCGCTGGTTTCGCAGATGCCCAAGGCGAAGAGCTGACCATCGCGGTAGCGCGTTGTCTGGAACGCCGGGACGACTCATGGTCGTTCCGGCGTTGTCGTTTTGCGAGCCGCCAAACACGCTCTCCCGATCGATCGTAGAATGAATTGCGCCATGTCACGGCGCGCTTACTACAAATCGCTTCGGGAGACGGCATCATGCGAGGTTGCAGCGCAGCATTCCTGATCGTTTCTGTTGTCATCGTCGCCATGCTCGCCGGTTGTGGCGGCTCCGACGACGACAACCAGCCCGCTTTTGCGAAAGCGCCGAAGATCATCATCGATTCGGACTTCAACACGATGGGCGACGACGGTCAGCTCTTCGCGATGTCCACGCAGCTAATGGGCGAGGGCAAGGTCAACCTGCTCGGCCTGTGCGTCGTGACCGGCAACGACTGGCTCTTGCAGGAGCAAGCCGAGGCGCTGAAGGCGGTCGAACGCATGGGCGTGCAGGACAAGGTCGGCGTCTATGCGGGCGCGAATTATCCGCTGCAATACGATGTCGCGAGCATTCGCGCGCAGCAGGCCGCGAATCCGAACGGCTACTTCGGCGCATGGATGCGTCCCGAGCCGACGAGCCAGTCGCAACTGACCGCGCCGCCCGACGGCTTCGCGACGTCGGCGAAGCTGCAAAGCCAGAGCGCGGCCGACTTCATCGTCGAGACGATCAAGCGCTATCCGAACCAGGTGACAATCATCGAAGTCGGACCGCCGACCAATCTCGCCACCGCCGTGCAGAAAGCGCCGGAGATCGTTCCGCTCATCAAGGGAATCGTCTACATGGGCGGCGCGATGAACGTGGCGGGCAATGCGAACGCGGTCGGCGAGCTGAACTGGTGGTTCGATCCCGTCGCGGTGCGAACACTCTTGCAGACGACGATCCCGCAGAAAGTCATCCCGCTCGACGTGACCAACACCGTGCCGCTGACGGAATCGGTCTACAACCAGATCGTCAATCCGCCGACCGGACAAACAGCGGTGACCAAGGTCTACGCAATCGCGAACGCGGGCGCATTCTCGACGAACACGGATATCTACGACACGCTGACGATCGGCTATTTCCTCGACTCGACTTACGCGACACAGACGCAGAGCGCGTATCTCGACATCGACACGACGCCCGGCGAGGATCAGGGGCACGTGAAGGTGTATCCGGATGCGCCGCAGGCCGGAGCATCGCCGCAAAAGATCACCTATGTGACGCGCTACGACAACGATCGATTCTTCAACTTCTACGTCGATCTGCTGACGCGCCCCGTCCCCGTGAAATTCCAGTAACGCCAAAATTTCAGGCCCGGCGGTGCAACCCGCCGGGCCTGAAAAGAAAGCATCAAACTTCAAGCTGCTCCAGCACCTTCCCCTTCGTCTCGATGCCCATGTAATGCACCGCGACGGCCGCAACCAGCGGCACCACAGCCAGCGCATAGAACGCGACATTCATATTCCCGCCCATCAACGTCTTGCCGACGAGCGCCGGCGCGAAGATCGCCGCGATCTTGAGCCATGCGCCGCCGAGGCCGCATCCGAACGCGCGGATGCTCGTCGGATAAAGCTCCGGCGTATAGACATAAGCGGTGATGAAGCCGCACGCCATGAAGCCGAGCGCCAGCGCGCAGAACGTCGCGACCACATACACCGACTGCATGACGAACACGCCCGCACACACCAGCGACACCGCGCACAACACGAACGACCAGTTGATGACCGGCTTGCGCCCGACCTTGTCGACGATCAGCGCGCACGTCAGCGAGCCGATCACGCCAAGCACGGACGCCGCCACCGCCAGATTCAGCGCGAGTTGCAACGGCGCGTGATAGACGGTCTTGTAGATCGTCGGCAGCCACGTCGAGAGGCCGTACTGAATCACGCCGCACGTCATCCACAGAAGCGCGACCGCGATCGTGCGCTTCAGATACGCCGGGCCGATCAGATCGAGGCGGCGGCGCTTCGGATGACGCGTCGCCATCGCTTCGAACTCGGCGAGGTTGCCGAGCGGCGGCAGCGGCTGCTTCACGGTGGCTTCGAACGCGTTGAGCGCGTCGCCGGCTTCGCTCATGCGGCCGCGCTCGCCGAGCCAGCGCGGCGATTCCGGCACCAGCGTGCGCAACAGGAAGAACAGCAGAAGCGGCACGCCGCCGATGAAGTACATCACTTCCCAGCCGAAGCGCGGCACGATCCACGCGCCCAACGCGTTCGATGCGAGCAGGCCGATCGGAAACACGATCTCATAGAGCAGCACGAAACGGCCGCGTCCATGCGCACGCGTGATCTCGTTGATGTACGTCGCCGCGACCGGCAACTCGCCGCCGAGCCCGAGGCCCTGCACGATCCGCAACGCGACGAACACCGCGAACGAAGGCGCGAAACCGCACGCGATGCTCGTCAGGCCGATGATGCCCGAGCTCCACGCGATGGACCGCACGCGCCCATAGCGTTCCGCGAGCGACGGGAACAGGAACGCGCCGATCAGTTGGCCGATCGATCCCGACGCGATCAGAAAGCCGACCTGCCCCGGCGTGAGCCCCCATTTCTGGATGAGCAGCGGCAGCGTCGCCGCAATGACGATGACATCGAAGCCATCGAAGAAGGTCGCCGCGCCGATCAGGATACGCGCGCGCACCTGCATCGCGTTGGCGGGCAGCCGCTCGATGCGCGCGATGATCGATCCCTTCGTGACCGCGTGAGCGGCAGTGGCCGCGTCGGCGACTGTCGTGGCGGTGCCGCCGTGTTGAACGGCCGTATTGCCCATGCTCCTCATGCCTGCTCCCGTCTGTGTGTTATGCGAGTGCTTTCGCGGTGTCCGCGAGCGCCGCGATATCGACCGCGCGCCCCTGACTCATCCATTTCTTCGCGACCTTGAGATCGCGCGTCGCGTTGATCGCGATGACGCCGCGCAATGCATCGCCCTCGAAGAAGAACAGCGATGCGCGACGCGCGTCCAGATCGCCGCGCACGACCGGCACCGCGCCCGCCGGAATGTCGCCGAGAATCTGCAGGTTCACGTCGTACTGATCCGACCAGAACCACGGAATCTCGGCATACGGCGTGCGCACGCCGAGCACCGCGCGCGCCGTCGCGATCGCCTGGTTCTGCGCGTTCGCCCACGATTCGAGGCGCACGCGGCGCTTGAGCCACGCGTTCGGATGATTGGCGACATCGCCGCACGCGAACACATGCGCATCGTTCGTCGCGCCGAATTCATCGACGACGATGCCATCGTTCACGTCGATGCCCGCGCGTTCGGCAATCGCCGTATGCGGCGCGAGGCCGATGCCCGCGACCGCGAAATCGGCATCGACCGTCGTGCCGTCTGCGAGTTGCGCGCGCACGCCGTTGCCGAAGTCATCGAGCGACACGAGCGAAGCATTGAGCCGCACATCGACGCCGTTGTCCCGATGCAGCTTCAGCAAAAACTCGGACACGCTCTCAGGCACCGAACGTCCGCACAGACGCGGCGCGCCTTCGATCACCGTCACATCGACGCCGAGCTTCTTCGCCGTCGCCGCGACTTCGAGGCCGATCCATCCGCCGCCGATCACGACGAGCCGCTTGCTATGGCTCTCGCGCAGACGCTTGCCGATGAGCATCGCGTCGTCGAGCGTGCGCAGATAGGCGAGATGCGAAGTCTTCACGAGCGACGCCGGCAGACGCCGCGCCGCGCCGCCCGTCGCGATGACGAGGCGGTCGTAGCGCACTTCGCGTCCGCTCGCGGTGCGCACGATGCGCGCGTCGCGATCGATCGATGCCGCGCATTCCGGCTGCCACGCTTCGACGTTCAGCTCGGCGAACGCGTCGTGATCGACGATTCGCACGGTGTCGATATCCGCATCGCCCGCGAGCACGGCCTTCGACAGCGGCGGGCGCTCGTAGGGAAGATGAATCTCGTCGGCGATCATCACGAGGCGGCCGTCGAAGCCTTCCTTGCGCAGCGTCTTCACGATCCAGCCCGCCGCCTGTCCACCGCCGATCACCACGACCGTTTGAAGATCAGCCATTTTTGCGCTCCGTCATGAACTTGCCTTCCGGCGCCTTCGCGTCTTTCTGGCGGCGCGTGTTGCCGTCGAGACCGCCATCGACGGCCCATTCCGCGAACACGGTCGGGCCGGGCTCGAAATCGCGCGGCTGCCATTCGGGCGTGAGCACGTCTTCATCGGCGTAATACTCGATGAGTCCGCCCGCCGGATTCTTGAAGTACCAGAAGTACGCCGACGAAACCGGATGACGTCCCGGCCCGAGTTGTGTCGTCCAGCCGCAGCGGCTGATGTGCAGGCCGCCGCCGAATACTTCGTGGATATCGCGCACGGTGAACGCGACGTGATTCAGGCCGCGCTTGCCATCGGGCAATTGCAGAAGGAACAGATCGTGATGGCCGCCGTGCGGCGCGCAGCGCATGAATGCGCCGCGGCCCGGATATCGATCCGATGTCTCGAAGCCGAGCAGCTCGTGATAGAACTTCTCCTGCTCCGCGACACAGTTCGTGAAGAACACGACGTGCCCCACTTCCACCGGCTCCGCGCGTTCGTACACGGGACTCGGCGTATCGACGCGCAGGGTTTGGCCCCACACGTTCGAAGGCGAGCCTTTCACGTCGATGTCGCGCTTCTTCGTGACTTCGACGCGAATCGCCATGCCGTTCGGATCGATACAACCGACCGCGTCATCCGTTTCGACGTGGCCGGGCTGGCCCGCGAAGCGTCCGCGCAATGCGTCGAGTTCTTCGCGCGTCGCGACGGCCCACGTAACTTCGCGCAGCGTCGGACCGCCTTCGAAGGCGGGCGGAAGCGCGGGGTCGTCGGACAGCGCGAGCAGCACTTCGCAGCCGTTCAGCGTTTCGAAACGCGCGCGCGTTTCGTCGTGCGCGACTTCTTTCAGGCCCCAGTCGGCGAAAAAACGCCGACAGGTGTCGAGGTCCGTCACGCCGTACGTGATTCGTTCAATGCCGAGAATCGTCATGGCAACTCCTTCAGTTCGCCCACGGCAGCGGGGCATCGTTCAAGCCCCAGTACAGGCTCTTCTGCTGCATGTATTCGCGCAGGCCCAGACGGCCTTTCTCGCGTCCCATGCCGCTGTCTTTCCAGCCGCCGAAAGGCGTCGAAATCGAAAACTGCTTGTAGGTGTTGATCCAGACCGTGCCGGTGTTCAATGCGCGCGACATCTTCCATGCGCGCTTGTAGTCCCGCGTCCAGATGCCTGCCGCGAGGCCGAACACGCTGTCGTTCGCCTGTTCGAGCAGCGCGGCTTCGTCGTCGAAGGGCAGGGCGGCGAGCACCGGTCCGAAGATCTCTTCCTGACACATGCGCGCATCGTTCGTGAGGCCTTCGATGATCGTCGGCAGATAGAAGAAGCCTTTCTCGCGGCCGTCGCCCGTGGGACGTTCGCCGCCGCACAGGAGCGCGCCGCCTTCTTCGAGACCGAGCGCGACGAAGCGCTCGATGCTTTCGCGATGCTGCCCCGTGATGAGCGGGCCCATCTGCGTGTTCTCGCGCGTCGGGTCGCCGACGCGCAGCTTCCTCGCGCCATCCACGAGCCGCGCCATGAATTCGCCGTACACCTTGCGCTCGACAAAGAGCCGCGAACCCGCGATGCACGATTCACCCGACGAACTGAAGATGCCGTAGAGCACGCCGTTCACCGCGTGATCGAGATCGGCATCGGCGTAGACGATGGTCGGCGACTTGCCGCCGAGTTCGAGCGACACCGGCATTAGCTTTTCTGCGGCGAGCCGCGCGATGCCGCGACCGACTTCCGTGCCGCCCGTGAACGCGACTTTCTTCACGAGCGGATGACGCACGAGCGCATCGCCGATCACGGAACCTTTGCCCGGCAAAACGCTGACCACGCCCTTCGGCACACCCGCTTCCTCGCAGATGCGCGCAAGTGCGAGCGATGCGAGCGGCGTCACTTCGGCGGGCTTCAGCACGACGGCGTTGCCGGCGGCGAGTGCGGGCGCGAGCTTCTGCGCGTCGGATGCGATCGGCGAATTCCACGGCGTGATCGCCGCGATGACGCCGAGCGGCTCGTGCACGCTCATCGTCAGATAGTCGCCGCGCGAGGGCGTGAGTTCTTCTTCGAGCGTTTCGAGGCACGACGCGAAGTAGCGGAACGTGCTCGCCGCACTCGTGACGAGCGCGCGCGTTTCGCTGATCGGCTTGCCGTTGTCGCGGCGCTGCAATTGAGCGAGCGCTTCGTGGCGCGCTTCGATCAGACCTGCGATGCGATGCAGAACGGCGGCCCGCTGATGCGGCTTCAATCCGGCCCAGTCGGCCTTTCTAAAAGCGCGATCCGCGATCTCGACGGCTTCGCGCGCATCGTCGGCGTTCGCCGTGCTGATTTCCGCGTTGACGCTCTGATCGGCGGGATAGATGCTCGCGTACTGATTGCCACGCCCCTGGCGCCATTCGCCGCCGATAAAGATATCGCCGGACGTCACGAGCGAAGTGTCGGGATGATTCATCGTTCAAAAACTCCTTCAGATGACGCAGCGCGCGGCGCGATTGCGCAACGCACGGATCGCGCTGAACGCGGTGAGCGCGGATGTCTTGGGATTCGACGGCAGCGGCTTGCCGCACATTTCGAGCGACATCTCGCCGAACGCGCCGCGCGCGACGATGCGATGCACGTTGCGCTCGACAGCCGGATCGGCGATCAGCCGCACGCGCGTGCCGTCGAGCCCGAGCCCGGCCAGCGCGATGGTCGCCGCGACGTTCGCGTTCTTCGGATAGAGCCGCGCGGCATCGCGTGCGGTCCCTTCGAAGATGACCTTCTCGGCCGTCAGCGACCTCAGATCGCACACGCTTTCGGCGGGCGTGCCGAGCCAGCCGAGCGGCGGCTTGCGGCCCGTGTACTGCACGTCGTCGAGGCCGCCTTCCTTCGCTGCCGCCAGCGCATCGACGCCGCCGATCGCACCCGACAGCAGTGTGATCGTGGCCGCGCCTTCGTCGGCGGCACGGGAGAGCGCATCGAAAAGGCCGGCTTCGGACAGCGCGCCGATCGAAGCGACCGCGCAATCCGTGCCCGACTTCAAGAGCGGCACGACGTGATCGACGAGCGCCGCGTGTCCCGCGCATTCGAGCGCGAACTCGGGATGGCTCGCGAGCGCACCGACGTGCGACACGACATCGACGTGATCGCCGAGCACCGAGCGCACGTGATCGCGGTCGTGCTCCGGCACGATGACATGCGAGATGCGCACGAGCGGATCGTTATCGAGCGCCTGGAACACCGCCCTGCCGATCGCGCCGAAGCCGATCATCGCGATGTCGATCGCGTGCTGTGCGTGACGGGGATCACGCATATTCCGGCTCCTTCGGCTCTTCCTTCTTCACCGGCGGGCCTGCGAACGCGGTCGCGAACGAGCCGACCGACAGCATGTCCACTTCGACGAGCACCGGACCGTCGATGGCGAGTCCTTCGCGCACGATGTCATCGGCCTGATCGAGCGACGTGATGCGGCGATGCGCGAGGCCGAGACTCGCGCAGAACTGCGCGAAATCCGGCTGATGCAGATCGACGAACATGCGGCGTCCGCCGTACTGCGCGTCCTGAATGTTGCGGATGACGCCGTAGCATTGATCGTTCATCAGCACGATCATCACGTTCGCCTTTTCCTGCACGGCCGTGGCGAGTTCGCCGACATTGACCATCAGACCGCCATCGCCGACGAGCGCGACGGTCTTCTTCGCCGCGCCCGAAAGCGCCGCGCCGATCGCCATCTGCATGCCCTGGCCGATGCCGCCGCCGAGCGCATGCACGCCCGCGCGCGGATTGAAAATCTTCAGCAGGCGATTGCCCCACGTGCTGTTCGAGATCGTCACGTCGCGGACCCAGTTGTAATCGCGGCCGACCGCGCGTTGCAGCGAATCGACGAGGCGCTTGTACGGCCCCAGTCCCTTCGATACTTCCGCGACCGCCGTTTCGCGCGCGGCGGCGAGATCGCCCGCGAACGCCGGATCGATGCGGATGCGGCCTTCGAGCAGCGTCGCGAGTTCGTCGAGCACGCGCGATGCGTCGCCATGCACGAACAGTTCGTTGCGATAGCCACGGCTGTCGGCGAGCGCATCGGCGTCGATGCGATAGAGCGGTTGCGGCAGCGCGAGCTTGTACTTCAGCGTTTCGTTGCCGCGCAGACGCGAGCCGACGACGACGAGCGCATCGCACGTCTTGTAGAACGCTTCGACGGAAGGATGCACGTTGAACGCGCCGAGCGTCGCCGGATGATCTTCCGGCAGCACGCCGCGTCCCTGCACGCTCGTCACCACGCCGAAGCCGAGCTTCACCAGCCGCTCGACCGCGCCGCGCGCATGACGCGTGCCGCCGCCGAGCCACAGCAGCGGGCGCTTGGCGTTCGTGAGCGCATCGGCGAGCTGCTTCACGCGCAGGCTGTCGTGCGTGAGGGCGCCGACGTGCGGCGCGGCCAGATCGGCGGGCCATTCGATTTCGGCGGCCTGGATGTCGATCGGAATCTCGACGCTCACCGGACCCGCCGGCGCGGTCAGCGCGACGCGCACGGCTTCGCGGATCGTCGGCAATGCGGTCTCGACCGTGCGCACCCGGAAAGCGGCCTTCGAGATCGATTGCAGCATCGACAACTGATCGGGCGCTTCGTGGATATACGCGAGGTCCTGATCGAGATATTCGGTTTCGATTTGCCCCGTGACGTGCAGCAGCGCCGTGCCCGCGGTCAGGGCTTCGACCATCGCGCCGGCCGCGTTGCCGGCGGCGGTGCCCGTCGACGTGAACGCGACGCCCAGTTCGCCCGAGACACGCGCGAGGCCATCGGCCATGTTCAGCGCGCCCGCTTCGCCGCGTGCGCCGACATAGCGGATATTGCCGCGACGGCCGATCGCATCGAGGATCGGCATGTTGTGAATCGAGATCACGCCGAACGCCGTGCGCACACCGCACTGTTCGAGGAACGCGGCGATCAGTTCGCCGACCGTGGTTTTCTTAGACATGACGAGCAAAGCCTCCGGAAACATCGATATGGCTGCCGGTCGTGTACGACGACAGCGTTGTTGCGAGATAAAAGAGCGCCTGCGCCGCTTCTTCGGGAAGCCCGAAGCGGCCGAGCGGAATGTTCTTCTTGCGCGCGAGTTCGCCGGTCCATTCCTGCCAGCTTTGACGCGGCTCTTGCGCCTGTTGGAAATAGTCCTGATAACGCCGCTTCCACTGCCCCGATTCGACGATGCCGATCAGAATCGAATTCACGCGGATGCGTTGCGGCGCGAGTTCCGTGGCGAGCGATTTCACGAGGCTCAGCACGCCTGCTCGCGCTGATGAAGTCGCGACCATGTGCGGCTCCGGCTGCAACGCGAGCAGCGAATTCACGCAGACGATCGCGGGCGAGGGCGCGTCTTTCAGCAGCGGCAGGAAGGCGCGCGTCGGACGGATGATGCTGAAGTACTTCAGCTCCAGTTCGTCGCGCCAGGCGTCGTCGGTCGTATCGGCGAAGGTGGACACGCGGCCTTGTCCCGCGTTGTTCACCAGCATGTCGACGCGGCCGAAGCGTTCCTCGATGCGCGAGGCGAAGGCGTTCACCTGGTTTTCGTCGAGCACATCGCAACGTGACGCGAGCAATTGCGCTTGCGGAAATTCCTTGGCGAGCGCGGCTTGCGCGGCTTCGAGCCGTTCGCCGTCGCGTCCGCAAATGGCCACCGATGCGCCCGCCTGCAAGAACAGGCGCGCCGTCGCGTAGCCGATGCCCGACGAACCGCCGGTCACGACCGCAACCTGCCCTGAAAGATCGATCTGAATCATTGCAACCCCAGAGACTTCATGTATCGGCTCGACGCTGAAGCGCGCGCGGCCGGACGATAGTTGAGACGCATCGAGAGCGCATCGGCGGCTTCGCGAACCTTGTCGATGAGGCCGCTGCCAAGCAAGGCGGCATCGATTTCCGGACGCGGGATCGTCGTCGTGATGACGGCGACGATGCGCCCCGTGTCGTTGCGAACCGGCGCGGTGACGACCGAAATGCCGCGCTCGAACGACGATTGACTCGTCGCGTAGCCGCGTTCGGCGTCCTCTTTCACGCGCTCGAAGAGTTCTTCCACGGTCTCGGGCGTCGACTTCGTGAATCGCTCCAGATGCTGTTCCGGATAGAGCGCGCGCAATTCGTCGAGCGAGAGATCGCCCATCAGAACGTGACCGTGCGTCGTCGCATGGGCGGGCAGGCGCGTGCCGACGTTCACCTTCACCGAGCTGAAGATCGGCGCATGACTCTGCGCCTTCGCGACGAACACGACATCGCGGCCATCGCGAATCAGGATGTGACTCGTGAGGCCGGTCGCATCGCGCAACGCTTCGATGATCGGCAGGCCCAGATCGGTCAGTTCGAGCGAGCTCAGGTATTCGAAGCCGAGACGCAGGACGGCCACGCCCAGGCGATAGTTGCGGTCCTTGTCGGCGCGCTCCAGAAAGCCGAGCGATTCGAGCGTTTGCAGCAGCCGGAAAACCGTCGTGCGCGGAATGCCGAGGCGTCGCGACAGTTCCGGCGCGCCGAGCACGGGTTCGCGCGGCGAGAACTCGGTGAGGATCTTCAGTCCGCGTTCGAGGCCCGGCACGATGTAAGTCGGTTCGCCCTTGTCGGCTTCTTCGGTGGCGATGGATGTCATTGCGGTACTCCGTCTTTCATGTGACATTCGATGCCCTGACAAAACGAATCGATCAGCGCCGTATAGGCGGCGGGTGATTCGACATAACCCGCGTGTCCGGCACGCGGCACGACTTGCAGGCTGACATGCGCGGCCTGCGCGATGGGCGCGCACGCGGCGGGCGGCGTGATCGCGTCTTCCGCGCCGACCGCTACCGCGATGCGTCCATGAAAGCGTGCGATATCCGCTGCGAGGTCCGCGTTCGCGAGCAGATGCGTCGCTTGTGCGTAGCCCTCGGGGACGATGCGCGCCATGTTCCAGCGGACCCATTCGCGGGCGGTGTCATCGGCGTATTGCGAGACCATGTTCGCGCTGCGCTCGCGTGCGAGTCCTTGCGGACCGAGCTCGTTCAGCATCTTCAAACGTGCATCGCGTTTCGATTCGCGCAGTTGCTTCGGTGCAGCGCCGTAACCCGCGGCGGGCGATATCAGCAGCAAGCCCGCGACGCGCTCCGGCGCATTTGCGGCGAACGAACCCGCGACGATCGCGCCGAGCGAATGACCGACGAGCACGCAACGCGTGATATTCAGCGCATCGAGCCACGCGCGCAGTGCATTCGCATAGTCGGAAGCAACCGGCGATTCATGCGCCACGCGAGTGGACACGCCATAGCCCGGCGCATCCCACGCGAGCACGCGACGCTTCGCGCCGAGCACATCGAGTTGCCGCACCCACGACGCCGCGCCCGACCCGATCCCGTGCAGCAACACGACAGGCACGGTGTGCAGATGCGACGCACCTGCCTCGCGATAAGCCGTGATGCCGTGCGCGGTATCGATATGCATGTCCGGAAAGCGCGCGAGCGTCTCGATGTTCATCGCAGCCTCAGCGCTTGAGCTTCGCCAGGGGCGAATCGGGCGGATACGTCGGCGTGATCGGCTTCGATGCGCCGAGCATCACGCACATCAGCGCGTCCTCCTCGCCGATGTTGATCTCCGTGCGATACACGCCGGGCGGCACCGAGATGAGATCGCGCTCGCCGAGCACGGCTTCCCACGTCTGTCCGTCCTTCTCGCAGACCACCTTCATCTTTCCGCGCAGCACGAAGAAAATCTCTT
Source organism: Caballeronia jiangsuensis (assembly GCA_000648925.1). Lineage (GTDB taxonomy): Bacteria > Pseudomonadota > Gammaproteobacteria > Burkholderiales > Burkholderiaceae > Caballeronia > Caballeronia jiangsuensis. Next base: position 29,787 of record JFHF01000008.1, on the reverse strand, counting down.
CGACGTCGATATGAATATGGCTCGGCCCGATGTTGCCTGCGGGAATGACCATCGTCGAAAACGTGAAGCTGCCCGAGGGGACCGTGTTCATGTCCTTCGCGACGCCCGTGCCGCCCGTGCCCACATAGCGCATCTGCGCGCGGCGATACTTCGGGTCGTAATCGGCCTGGAACTTGAGCGCGTCCCAGTCGTAGCGGCGCGTTTCGAGGCGCGCGACACGCGAGTCCATCCATTGCTCGAAGCTCGCGTCGGCGGGCTGATCCCACGATTTGCGTTCGATGTCTGCATCGGCCATTGCTTTCTCCAGGTTCTAGGTAAAACGAATCAATTCATTACGAAGCCGCCGTTCACCGGCAGCAACTGGCCCGTCACGAAGCGCGCCGCGTCCGAGAGCAGGAACAGCACGGGGCCGTTCACGTCGTCGGGCGTTTGCGCGCGCGTCAATGCGCGGCCTTTGAGGTAGTACTCGTGGCGCTCGGCGGGCACGTAAGCGGTGGCTTCCACTTCCGTGAGGCCGGGCGCGATTGCGTTGACGGTCACGTTGCTCGCGCCGAACTCGCGGGCGAGCGAACGCGTCATCGCGATCACGGCGCCCTTGCTCGCGACGTAGGCAAGCAGCTTCGGCGCGCCCCACAACGCCGTATCCGATGCGATATTCACGATCGCGCCGCGTCCCGATTCCTTCAGATGCGGCAGGCACGCGACGCTCATGAGCCACGAGCCGCGCACGTTGACGTTCATCACGGCGTCCCACGTTTGCGGCGTGAGTTCATCGGCGGACTTGCCGCCCGAATTCGTGATCGCGGCGTTGTTGATGAGGGCGTCGAGTCCGCCCAGCGCCTTCACGCTCGCTTCGACGAATGCGGCGATGCTCTGCGGCTCGTTCAGATCGAGCGGGAAGAAGTGCGCATTCGGCAGATCACTTGCGAGCGCCTCGCCTTCCGCATGCAGCACATCGCCGAACGCGACGCGCGCGCCGCTCTCGACGAGCGCCTTGACGAACGCCGCGCCGAGTCCGCGAGCGCCGCCTGTCACGAGCACGCGGCGGCCATCGAGCGCGTCACGCATGAGCGTGCTCCGGGTTCTTCGGCAGCGCGTCGAGCGCGGCGAGATGCTGCTGCGCGCGTTGCTTGAGCATGCGGCGCACACGCGTCATGCCGACATCGTGCTGATAGAGGAATTCATGATTGCGCGCGTTCGGCGCGAGGCTTTCGAGCACGTAGCGGTCTTGTTCCAGCACGGCCCAATGCAGCCCTTCGAGACGATTGCGATACAGGAATCGCCATGCATCGCGCTGCCATCCCGAGACCTTGCGCGTGCGCCAGAAATAGACCTGGCAGTTGTCGTCATCGACGGGCGTAGCGAAGCCGATGATCCCGAAGTTGCCGCCCGGACCGAACTTCTTCTTGTACGGAATCGCGAGACGCATCCACAGGCAGCCGGTTTCGCCGAGCTCGACCCAGTCGAAGTTCACGTCGCGCTGATTCACCTTCTCGAACATGAGGCCGGTTTCGGTCTTGCGCACGCGCATGTCGGCCTGCTTGTCGCCTTCGGCCATCGAGTGCGATGTCGCGTGCAGATAGGCACCGTGCATCGGGTCCATCACGTTGTCGATCGCGTACTGGTAATTGCACTTCCAGTGCGACATGCACAGGAAGCTCGCGTACTCGTCGCCGACGAGTTCTTCCGGCAGCACGAGCGGCGCGGGTTCCTTATTGGCGTCATCGCCGAACCAGAGAAAGATCGCGCCCGCATGTTCTTCGACGGGATACGACTTCACGCACTTCTGACCTTCGAGCGGGCACGCCGACACGGCGGGCACCTTCTGCACAGTGCCGCTGCCATCGATTTCGATGCCGTGATACCAGCATGCGACGCTGCCGCCGAGATTCCAGCCGAGCGACAGACGCGCGCCGCGATGCGGGCAGCGGTCTTCGAGCGCGTGCACTTTGCCTTCGTTGTCGCGCCAGAGCACGATCTGATCGCCGAGGCGCGTCAGGCCGATGGGCGCGTTCGCCACTTGCCAGCTCGGCGCGACGGGATACCAGTAGTTACGCAAGCCGCGATCGAGATAAGCCTGAACGGGATCGGCGGCGACGGTTGTTTGCTGAGGGGACGTCATGGGGAAAAGCTCCTTCTTTAGTCAGCGAGCGTGCGCAACTCGGCGGCGAGGCGTTCGGCGGTCCACGTGGTGCCTTCCGGCGTACGGAAGCCGTCCTTGTTCAAGCCCACGACCACTTGCTCCAGTTCCAGCGCGCCCGCTTCGAAGACGCGTTCGAGCGCATCGCCGAAGTCGTTTTCGTATTGCGTCGGCTCGGCCTTGCGCGTTTGCCAGATGAAGTTCTCTGTCTGACCCGGCTTCTCGATCACGCCCTTGCCGGCGACGTTGTTCGGCTGCGGCGCGAGCCACGGCTTGAGATTCGGATTGAAGTTCACGACTTTTTCCATGTCACGCCACCTTGATCTGGATTTCCTCGCCGGCGAGGCGCACCGAATACGTCTTCAGGTCGCGGCCGCCGGGCTCTTTCAGGCATTTGCCCGTGGGGATGTGAAACACCGCTTCGTGCAGCGGGCATTCGACGGTGTCGCCATCGACAAAACCCTGCGTCAACAGTGCATATGCGTGCGGGCAGACGTTCTCGAGCGCATACAGCTCGTCACCCACTTTGTAGATACCGATCTCCGCGCCGTCATCGAGCTTGAATTCGATCGGTGCGTCTTCCGACAGATCGCCGGCATGTCCGGCGCAGCGCCATTGTTCAGACATCTTTCACCCTTTCCTCTGGTTCGCCTGTGTTCCACTAAAGGAACATCAGTTCGTGTATGGGCATTATAGGAGTGGTCTCAGCCTCAGAAAATAAAAAAATGAATCTCTAGGTGAAAACACTGAATCGAGCCCGTTTAAAAGATCGCCCGTGCATTTGCCCGCAAGTAAGAACGCCCGTTCGACATTGATTCGTAAGCTCTTTTTGTCACGATGGACACGCATCCGACGTGCCTCAGGGTCTACCCGATGTCCTCTCAAATTTATTGTTTTGGCGCTGGAAACCTCACTATACTTTCCATAGGCAGTACGTTGATTCATAGGTGGAACATAAATCGAGATCGACGGGATGCCTTCCGGGCGGCGCGAAGCACGGCCATCCGGAGCCGGGATAAAGCGCAATAACGGCTACAAGCGGGAACGGGAAAGCGGGCACGGCCCGTCCTTGAACCACACGGTTAGGAGAACGAAGGGTGAAGCACATCATTGCAGCGGGGCTCATCGGAGCCGGGGTCGCGACGGGCGCGGCCGCGCAAAGCACAGTCACGCTTTACGGCAGCCTCGATGCCGGCATCGCATATATCAACAACGTCGGCGGCCATCCGAAATGGATGGAGGAGCAGGGCAACATGCAGCCGGATCGTTGGGGCTTCCGCATCGTCGAGGATCTGGGCGGCGGTCTGAAGACGGTTGCGCAACTGGAGAACGGCTTCTATACGAACACCGGCAACTTCGCGAAGGCGGGCACGCTCTGGAATCGCCAGGCGTATCTCGGGTTGAGTCAGGAAAACGTCGGCACGCTGACGCTCGGTCATCAGACGCCTTTCAGCTTCGACATGCTCGGGCCGCTCTCTACCGCGTATCTCGCGGCGAGCTGGTATGCGTTCCATCCGGGCAATATCGACCAACTCGCGGACACCGGCGTCGTGCCCTACGACAACTCGGTGAAATTCCGCTCGGCGAACTTCTATGGCTTCTCCGCAGGCGCGATGATGGGCCTCGGCAACACGACGAACTTCTCGACGGGCCGAAACTACGGCTTCGGCATCACGTATGCGAATGGTCCGTTCAGCGCGGCGGCCACGTATTCGAACGAGCACAACCGGACACCCGCGATTGCGACGACCGGTCTTACGACTTTTCAGGGTCAGCCTGCCGCGACGTATATGGCGGACAAGCAGGAAGTGATGGGCGCGGGCGCGTCATATGAAATCGGCAAGTTCGTCGTGCATGGTCTTTATACGCGCGTGAAGCTGCAATCGAATGGTCAGTCCGATACGTTTCAGTCGTACGATGCGGGTCTTACGTTCAAGCCGGTGGCCTGGAACTGGATCGCTGGCGGCGCCGCTACCACGACCTTCGCGGGCGGGCGGTGGACGCAGTTCGAGATCGGCGATATCTATATGTTGTCGAAATCGACGCAGCTTTATGTGAATGCGCTTTATGAGCACGCGACTGGTGGTGCTAAGGCGGCGTTCTTTACTGCGGGTGTTTCGAGTACCGCGAATCAGGTTATTGTGCTGGCGGGGATTCATCACTCGTTTTGATGGAGGTTTTTTCGGGGAATCTCGTTGGCGTGGGATCCCGTTATCGTGTCGGTCTATTAGCACTGCCCCTCCCCGGGGCGGGGGTCACTTTCTTTGCTGCTGCAAAGAAAGTAACCAAAGAAAGCAGCTTCTCACCGCCCGCGGTCACACGCACGTTGGCCATGCTTGCCAGCCCGAAGTGGCACTCGCCTAAGTGTCACCCTCAAAGGCCCAATCGGGCTTGGCTCGCGCACGGTCTGACAAGCTAGTTGTTTTACGGCGCTGGTTCAGCACCAAATAGCTTCGGCACAGCGCTACGCGCTGCCGTTGGGTATGCGAGGGAAACCGTCGAAGAAGAAGCGCACGCGCACCCGATTGACCCATCGGCCGCGTAGCGGGCCGGAGCTATTTGGTGCTGAACCAGTGTGTTGTGTGGTGCGATGAGTCAGACCGTGCGCGGTCCAAGTCTTTGTCTGCTTGCGGGGGCACTCGCTACTGCCGGGCCATTAGGCCAATCGTCTGTGCCGCGGCCGGTGTGAAGTGCTTAGGCTGGGGATAGCTGTTTCTTTGGTTACTTTCTTTGCAGCAGCAAAGAAAGTGACTGCCGCCCCGCACAGGGGCAGTGCTAATAGACCAACACGAATACGGGATCCAGCGAAAAAAAACCTCAACCCAGCGCAGCAGTACGATCACCCGCCGAAGGCCGATAGTTGAGCCGCATCGAAAGCTCAACCGCAGCACCACAGATCGTCTCGACGAGCCGAGACTTCTCATCATCCGCCCCGATATCCGACCGCGGCACGGTCGCCGCCACCGCCGCAACGATCCCTCCGGAATGATCCCGCACCGGCGCGGTGACCACCGATATCCCGCGCTCAAACGAAGCTTCGCTCAATCCATAACCGAGCGCCACGCACTCCTGCACGCGTTCGAAGAGTTCATCGACGGTCGCGGGCGCACGCTCCGTGTACTTTTCCAGTTGATCCTCAGGATAGAGCGCCTTGAGCGCGTCGAGCGAAAGATCGCCCATCAGCACATGTCCATGCACCGTCGCATGAGCGGGCAGCCGAGTGCCGACATGCACCTTCACCGAACTGAACAACGGCTCATGACTTTGCGCCTTCGCGACGAACACGACATCGCGCTGATCGCGGATCAGCAGATGCGTCGACAGACCGGTTGCATCGCGCAAACGCTCCAAAACCGGCGTGCCGAGATCGGTCAGTTCGAGCGAGTTCACGTATTCGAAGCCCAGCCGCAACACAGCGACGCCCAGCCTGAAATTGCGGTCGCCATTCACACGTTCGAGAAAGCCGAGCGATTCGAGCGTTTGCAACAGACGAAACGTCGTCGTGCGCGGAATGCCGATGCGCCGCGACAACTCGGGCGCGCCCAGCACCGGCTCCCGCGCGGAGAATTCCGCCAGGATCCGCAAGCCGCGTTCGAGGCCCGGCACGAGATAGCTCGAACCGCCGCCGGACGACGCGTCATCGTCCGTGGTGTCGAGGGTTTGCGCCTGATTGTCTTCCTGTTTGCTTCGTCGGGCCATGGTTGGCTTTAGTTGTCGTCGTGCAATGGCCAAATCATAGCGCGAGACGATCGGACCTCATCCGTCCGCGGCTTTTTCTGCTTGTTATGACATGTTATATTAATGCCTTGACGATACTTCTCCGAGGCAGATTCAATGAGCTTCGAAGCAACCCTCTGGCTCTTCTGCGCGGGCGTCGGTGCGAGCGCGTTGGGCGGCATGCTGGGCATGGCGAGCGGCCTGTTCATCGTGCCCATTCTCACGATGTTCTTCCATATCGACATGCACGCCGCCATCGGCACGAGCATCGTATCCGTGATCGCCTGTTCGTGCGGCGGCGCGGCGGCCTTTCTGCGCGGCGGCCTCACGAACGTGCGGCTCGCCCTCGTGCTCGAAACCGGCACCACGCTCGGCGCGTTGACGGGCGTGCTGCTCGCGGGCATCGTCCCCGTGGCTGCGCTGGATTTTCTGTTCGCGGGCGTGCTGGTGGTGTCGGCGTGGCAGATGTTCATTCGCCGCGAAGATACGGCCGGCATGTCGAGGCCGATTCCATCGCGAGGACTCGCGGCCGCGCTCGATCTCCATTCGAGCTATCCGGACACGACGCTGCGCCGCGATGTCGCGTATGAAGTGCGGCGCGTGCCCGCCGGTCTCTCGTTGATGGTCGCGGCCGGACTCGTTTCCGCGCTGCTCGGCATCGGCAGCGGCATCCTCAAGATTCCAGCAATGGATAACGCCCTGCGCCTGCCGATCAAGGTATCGACCGCGACATCGAACTTCATGATCGGCGTGACGGCCGCCGCGAGCGCGAGCGCCTATTTTCTGCGCGGCGAGATCGTCAGCGCCATTGCGGGACCAGTCGCGCTCGGCTCAGTGATCGGCGCGATCGTGGGCGCGCGCGTGCTGATGAAAGTGCGCAGCGAACGTCTGCGCGTGCTGTTCCTGTCGATGCTGCTGCTCGTCGCGTGTCAGATGCTCATGCAGGGTCTCGGCATCGATCTTATGGAGTACATCGGTCGATGAAATGCGCCACGTCAGCTTCGATGGATCGTCTGCTCGCCTGCTTTCTCCAGTGCGGCACATGGGCCGCGTGCGCGCTGATCGGCACGGGACTGCTCTTCGACACGAGGGCGTTGACCGCGGGCGTCGCGCTCTTCATTCTGCTGCCGGTGCTGCGCGTCGTCGTGATGCTCGCCGTGTTCGCGCAACAACGAAACTACCTCTATGTGACGATCGCCGCGACGGTGCTCGCCGTGATCGCGGCGGGCTGCGTGATCGGCCTTCGTCTCGGGCCGCTCGCGGGCTGACGCGCCCGCCACAAGCACACACGTAACGGTTATTCTCTCTGACGACCGCCGGCGAAGACGTCGCGCGCGAAGGCATTCGCCGGTTTCCTCAGGAGATATCGCACCATGTTCGATACGACCGATGTGCTGATTGCCGGCGCGGGCCCCGTCGGCCTGATGCTTGCCGCCGAACTGCGCCGCGATGGCGTGAAAGCGCGTGTGATCGATGCGCACGACGAGCGCGTCTTCTTCGTGAAGGCGCTCGGCGTCACAGCGCGCACGCTGGAAATTTTCGAGGATCTGGGCATCGCGCGCGACGCGATCGATGCCGGTGTATGGCTCACGGGCGCAGACACGTTTCAGGACGGCGCGCCCGCGTTCAGCGCTGAGGTTCCGCGCGCAGGACTTCCGTACGGCGCGCTCTCGCTCGCGCAGTTCGAGACCGAGCGCATTCTGGAAGCGGCGCTCGCACGCAACGGCGGGCACGTCGAATACGGCGCGACGCTCGTCGATTTCAGCGATGCAGGCGATGCCATCGACGTGCGCATACAGGACGCATGCGGCAAAAACCGCACGATTCGGTGCCGCTGGCTCGTCGGCTGCGACGGCGCGCGCAGCACGGTGCGCCGGCAATCGAACATCGCCTACGAAGGCGATCAGTATCCGCAAACCTTCATGCTCGCCGATGTCGATGTCGAGTGGGGTTTGCCGCGCGGCCGCATGTATCGCTTCAACGTGTCGGGCGAGGGCGGGGCGGGCTCGACCACGCTCGCCGCGCTGCCGGTACGCGGCTCCGCGCGCCGCTATCGGCTCTCGATGGTCCTGCTCCCCGACGATGCCGCCCGCCACACGCTGAACTCCAGGCCCGATTTCGCGGAGATCGAACGCATCATGCTGCCGATTCTGCCGAAGGGCACGCGGCTCTCGTCGATGCGCTGGTCGTCGGTGTATCGCGTGAGTCATCGGATCGCGCAGAACTATGCGCGTGGGCGCGTCTTTCTCGCGGGCGATGCCGCGCATATCCATCCGCCCGTCGGCGGGCAGGGCATGAACACCGGCTTGCAGGATGCGCACAATCTCGCGTGGAAGCTCACGCTCGCCGCGCGCGGCATCGCGAATCAGGCGCTGCTCGATAGCTACGAAGCGGAGCGGCGGCCGGTCGGGCTCGATGTCGTCGAATCGACGAGCCGCGCGTTGAACACGGTTCTCGCGCACGGCGAAATCAAGCCCGCGATGCGCGAGACGCAATTGCTCGTGGGTTATCGCGGCGGCAGTCCTATCGTCGCGGACGAATGCGCCGACATGGCCGCGGAGTTGCCCGCGCCCGGCGATCGCGCGCCGCAGGCCGGTGGTCTCGTGGAGGCTTTCATCGGCCATGCGCAGCGTTTGCACGATCATCTCGGGCGCGGACGTCACACGCTCGTCGCTTATATCGATGACGCCGACAGCGCGCGCATCGCCGCCTTCGATGCGGCCGTCGATGCATGGCGCACCGCGCTCGGCGCAGCGGCGAACGCCGTGTTGATCGTGTCGCCGAAGGTGGCGAACGCGGCGTCGTTCGAGCCTGCGCGCGAGGCGTATCGAACGCTCTGCGACAACGCGGGCGAATTCGCCGATGCGTTCGGTGCGAAGCACGGCATGGTGTGGGCCGTGCGGCCGGACGGGCATATCGGCTTCCGAAGCGCGTCATGCTCATCCGACACGCTGATCGCATGGCTCGATCGCGTGCTGGGCAGCGATATCACGCGTTAGCGCTGCACGACGATCACATGCGCCTGAATCCTGCCATCGACGGCGCCCGATCCAAAGCGCGCCGCGATGGCTTTCGCACATGCCGACGTCGCTTCATCCAGACTCGCGCCGGCGCGCGCTTCGATCTCGTTGCGCAAGGGCGTGCCCTGGCAATAGGCGACAGCGGCCACTTCCGCCGATGACGCGCGGCTGCGTTGCGCGAGCGTATCGAAGCGCGGCTTCTTATCGAAGCCCGCCGCTGCGAGATCGCGCGCGATCACGTCCCGATCGAAATAGCCGTGCGGCGTGCGTTTCATGAAAAGCGGCGGATTGGCGGGAAAGACGCGAGCGAGCGCATCGGTTACGGTGTTCGCAAACTCGTTCTCTTCGATGCGGTCCCACACGTTGAACAGGAGCGCGCCGCCGGGCCGCAGCACGCGACGCGCTTGCGCGAACGCCGCTGTCTTGTCGGGAAAGAACATCGCGCCGAACTGGCAGACGACGATATCGAAGCTCGCATCGTCGAAAGGCAGTTGCAAAGCATTGGCCTGCTGCCACGTCACCGATCCGCCGGTATCCACCGTTGCGGCGCGATCGAGCATCGCCTGATTCAGATCCGTCGCGACGATATCGACATGGGTGGGCAACGCGTGCGCCATCGCGCGCGTGACGGCGCCGGTGCCCGCCGCCGTCTCCAGTACGCGCGATGGTTCGAGCGCCGCCGCGCGTTGCGCGATATCGGCTGCGTAGGACGCGAAGAGCATCGGCACGAGATAGCGGTCGTAAAGCTCGGGAATCTGGCCGGCGAAATTGGCGTCGTGCCGTGGCGTGTTCGTGTCCATGCCGCCTCCCGCGTTCGATTATTCGTCTGATCCCGCAAGTCTTTTCACTCTACGCCGCTTTATCGCGCTCGAAGAGATGTCTACATTGAACGCTGTCAAGACGGTTGTGCAACGGGCACAGCCGGTCAGTCCCGGCATTAAATAATCTCTTCAAGGATTCGATCATGAGCAAACTCGCAGGCAAGGTGGCGGTCGTCACGGGCGCGTCGAAAGGTATCGGAGCGGCGATTGCAAAGGCGCTCGCCGCGGAAGGCGCGTCGGTCGTCGTCAACTATGCGAGCAGCAAGGCGGGCGCGGATGCGGTCGTCGCGGACATCACCGCATCGAAGGGCAAGGCAATCGCAGTTGGCGGCGATGTCTCGAAGGCCGCGGATGCGCAAGGCATCGTGAATGCAGCGGTCGAAACATATGGACGGCTCGATATTCTCGTGAACAACTCGGGCGTGTATGAGTTCGCGGCGCTCGAAGAGATCACCGAAGAACACTTTCATAAGCAGTTCAATATCAACGTGCTGGGCACGCTGCTGACCACGCAGGCCGCCGCGAAGCATTTCGGCGAAGGCGCGAGCATCATCAACATCAGTTCGGTCGTGACCCGCATCACGCCGGCGACAAGCGCGGTGTATAGCGGCACGAAGGGCGCCGTCGATGCGATCACGGGCGCGCTCGCACGCGAACTCGGCCCGAGAAAGATCCGCGTGAACTCGATCAATCCGGGCGTCGTGGTGACCGAAGGCACGCACAGCGCGGGCATCATCGGTTCCGAATTCGATGCGGCCGCGCTCGCGCAAACGCCGCTCGGACGTCTCGGCCAGCCGGACGATATCGCATCGATCGCGGTGTTCCTCGCCTCCGACGATGCGCGCTGGATGACCGGCGAAAGCCTCATCGCGAGCGGCGGCATGCGCTGATGCGAATCGCGCCGCGTTGAGTGTCGTGCAAGATGGTCTTGCAGATACTTCGCGGCGGCGCGGCTTTTCGCCGTGTCATCATGGGGCAACCTGTCATTGCACACTTGCCCCATGATCGACCGTCACACTCATCCCGATGCTTTAGTCGTCGATGCAACCATCCGTTCGCGCCGCGCGATCCGGCGCTTCACGCATGATCCGGTTCCGCGCCGCGTAGTCGAAGAAATACTCGATGTCGCGCGATCCGCGCCGAGCAATTCGAACACGCAGCCGTGGCGCGTCTATGTGCTGACGGGCGAACGCAAGGCAGCGATGAGCGAAGCATTGCGGCGCGCCCATGCCGACGATGGACATCCGCCATTGCGGCACATGCCCGATGCGTTGCCGCACGATATGCGGTCGCGTCAGGAGGCGTTCGGCATGCGCTATTACGGTGCGCTCGGCGTACCGAAGTCCGATCTTCAGGAGCGTGCGCGCGTCACAGAGAAGAACTTCGATTTCTTCGGCGCGCCGGTCGGATTGATCTTCGCGATCGATTCCACGCTCACGAAATATAGCTGGCTCGATTACGGCATCTTCATTCAAACGGTGATGCTGGCCGCGCGCGCGGTCGGCCTCGCGACTTGCGCGCAGGTGTCGTTCGCGCGCTTTCAGGACATCATCGCGGATCAGCTCGACCTGCCTTCCGGTCATGAAGTCGTCTGCGGCATGAGCCTCGGATTCTCCGATGAAGCATCGCCCATCAACTCGATCGATATGACGCGCGAGCCCGTGCGGAATTTCTCGACCTTTCTCGGCTTCGATTGACTGTATCGACGGGCGTCTTCGAATTTGTATCTGGCTGCGCGGGCAATCGCGCGAGAAACTGCATCGACCTCTTTAACCGGAGCACGTCCGATGCCTCACACGCCGCAACTCTTCGCATTCGCCCTCGTCGCGCTCGGCATGGCGCTCACGCCGGGTCCGAACATGGTCTATCTGATTTCCCGCTCGATCTGCCAAGGCCGCACGGCGGGACTCATTTCGCTCGGCGGCGTCGCGCTCGGCTTCGTGTTCTACATGTTGTGCGCGGCGTTCGGCATCACCGCGCTCTTGATCGCGATCCCGTTCGCCTATGACGCGTTGCGCTTCGGCGGCGCGCTCTATCTGCTCTATCTCGCGTGGCAGGCGGTCAAGCCGGGCGGGCGTTCGCCGTTTCAGGTGCGCGATTTGCCCGTCGACAGCCCGCGCAAGCTCTTCACGATGGGTTTCGTCACGAACCTGCTCAATCCGAAGATCGCCGTGCTGTATCTCTCGCTGCTGCCGCAATTCATCGATCCGGCGCACGGCGGCGTGCTCGGCCAGTCGCTCGCTCTTGGCGTCGTGCAGATCATGCTGAGCATCAGCGTCAATTCGATCGTTGCGATGACCGCCGGATCGATCGCCGTTCTCCTGGCGCGCAGGCCCGCATGGCTTCTGATTCAACGCTGGCTGATGGGCACCGTGCTCGCGGGTCTCGCGGTGAGAATGGCGACCGAAGCGCGCCGCTGATCCATCCGCGAAAATCTCGGGCTGAAATGTATTCGATTTCAGCGATAGCTATCCCGTCGCTTTTTTCTGGTTTTCCCTAATCGTCGGCTGATTGCGTCACTGGACAATCTGACTCACAGCCTTGCGGCGGCGCGCACCGCCGGAAAAGAGCGAAGACAGCTATCAAATGAGAGAGAGGGTGCCATGCATCAATCCAGCCTCGCGTATCGCGGTTTCGTCATTACGCCGATGGCCGCGTTCGACGGTGGTCTATATGCCGCGATGACGATCGTCTGCGATGGCGACGGAATTCAGCGCGCGAGCGGCGTCCTGGGCCATTTCGCCTGCGCCGAAGACGCTCGCGCGTTCGCGCTGAATGCCGGAAAGAAGGACATCGATCAGCGACTGCACACGCCGCTCGCCGCCTGACCTAGATGATCGGCTTGCCGCCCGTCACGGCGATGGTCGCACCGGACATATAGCTCGCCTCATCCGATGTGAGCATCACGTAAGCGGCGGCGAGTTCCACGGGCTGGCCGGGGCGCTTCATCGGCGTCTGCGTTCGGATTTCGGAATTTAGTTAGGATGAACAACGAAAATGGCGTTGACGCGTTTCAGCGGCAACGGCATCGCTCATGGGCTCAAGCTTATGCGCCGGGTATTTTCGCGCAAGCAAACCGTGGTCCAAACGAAAGCCTTACGACGTTTGTTCAGTCTAATCGGCGTAATCGAATCGATTGGTATTTTTGTCGATGAGTCGTCGGCGCTTGAATATGCCGGGGCGGACGATATGATGTGCTAACGTATTAGTGACATGCATGCCGATTGCATGTTCGCGTCGTCTACAAAACTCCGATCCTTCTTCGCGCGCTTCTGTTCGATCGAAGCGCGAAGACCCCTTGTGGCATTCGGTGGGCACCATGCCCGGGCCATCGCGTAACTTGCGCATCGGCCATCGGGGTGCTCCTTTATCTCTTTTATCGAAGCGCGGCTGCGTTCGTCATTCCGGACGTGGCTTGCACCCGTTCGCGATGATGTCGCCGCGCGAGGCGGGTGTTTCACTGCCGGCAATGAACCGGCCGCTCGATATCGTTTTCAACATTCCGAGTTGTCATGACAAGAAACATTTATATCTCCTCCATTGCGCGCCTCTTCAGGTCGCGTCGAACTGCTTCGCCGGGACGACTATCGACATTGCTGAGTTTCACGGTCGTTTTCATGCTGGCGGCATGCGGAGGCGGTAGCAGCGATGGCGGTGGCGGCGCGACCACGACGGGTGGTTCGCAGTCGAGTCCTTCGGCTGCATCGAGTCCAGCGGAGAGCGGCGCATCGGCGCCATTGGCCGCGTCGAGCCCGGCGCCAGCGAGCGGCGCAACCAGCACCGCGCTATCCGTGATCGCGCCTTCGGGCAGCGTGTTTTATGGCATGAATGGCCATGTCAACGCGGCGGGTCCGTACATGACATCGACGCCCGAACAGCAACTCGCGCAACTGAAGGATCTCGGTGTCACGCTGTATCGCAGCGATGTCTCCAACGTGGCCGGTGCGCAAAAACTGGCGAACGTCGCGCAGATGATGGCGCAATCCGGCGTGACGGTTTATCCGGTGATCCTGCAGCAGCTCGACTTTCCCGACGAGAACTCGGCGTATCAGGCGAGCTACACGCTCGCTCAACAGATCGTCAATGTGCAGCACTATGCTTATTACGAAGTGACCAACGAACTGGCGCCGGAGTGTCTCGTCGGCTGGGTCGACGGCGTGAACAGCACCGACTACAAGAACGATTGCTTTCAGATTGCGCGTGGCGTCATACGCGGCTTGATCGCGGGCATCAAATCGGTCGATCCCGCCGGGAGGATAGTGATCGGGGGCAATACGTGGATGCATCTGGGCCTGGACGTGATGCTGGCGAACGGCACGCAGCCCGACGGCACGAGCGGGCATCCGGTCGTCACGTGGGACATCACCGCGTGGCACTGGAACTCGGAGCAGGGCGACATAACCCACGCATGTGGAACGCTTTGCTACAACGTGATCGGCACGTTGCAATCGTTCGGCAAGCCGATCTGGATCAATGAAGTAGGCATGCGGCCGAGCTTTCCCGGCACGGCGGATCAGGCGGCGACGTTCATGGCCAACAACATGATGGGCGCGCTGCTCGCCATCGCGCCGCAATACAACATTCAGTCGCTTCAGGTCTATGAGCTCTACGACGATCCGCCGACAGGACAAGGCCCCTACGGCATCATGCTGAACGACGGCGTGACGAAGAAGCTGACTTATACGGCGGTCAAAAACTTCATCGCGACGAATCCGCGATAAAGCTATAGGTCGATGACCAGGCTCGACGCTTGCTGACGCATTTAAGGATTTAGTGGATACAGTGCTAATGCGATACGTATAAAGAGCAATTGGCTGACCGCTGTTTTTGACATATAAATGAGTTACTTCTCACTCATATTCGGGAGTAAAGATGCTGATCCGCTGTGTAGCATGCAACAAGCTCATTTACTCGGACGATGCTCTCGAAGAAGATACGTGTCCCGCATGCGGCTCCACGAACACCGAGCATATCGCGATGGGCTTTATCTTCGATCAGACCGTCACGACGCCGGATCGGCCGGGCGGCGCGACACAACAACGCGACGCGCCGGACACGATCCGCGGCAAGGCGTGATTGCATTTTGGATGTGCGCTTCGATCCCCTCTCGTTGAGCGCATCATTGCCCGCCTGAACAGGCGGGTTTTTCTTTCCGGGCGTCCAAACAACGAAGCAAGCGAATGCGTAGTTATTGCGACATCACGACTTGCGCAATAACCCCCGACGCGACCGCGACCAGCAGATAATCCGCGCCTACGCCGACCCATTGATATCCGCGCGGCGGCTGATGCAAGCCGTGGCCATGCCAGTCGTCGACGACGTACTGATGATTCCGGTAATCCGACGAGAGGCGCTCGCCCTTGCGCCAGTCCGGATGACGCGGCTCGTCGTTCGCATGCTCGGGCGGGCGCGGCGCATTGTGATCGTACCCGTTGTGACCGTTCATCTCATGGCCGTGGCCGGGCGCGCCGGGGCCGCCGGGTCCGCGATTCATGTCGTGATAGCCGTCCGGGCCGTTCGGTGCGGGCTGCGCGAATACGGCACCCGCCGTCAGTCCGATGGTCGCGGAAAGCAGCGCGGCGACAATTCGATTCTTCTTCATGTTCTTCCTCTTGAAAATTGCGAAGGGGTCATCTCGATGCCGGGACTTTACGCAATGAACTGGAAGAATGGCGTGAGCATGTGTAAGCAACGCTTACCTTTGATTACGCGCGAACGCGCATTTAATACTTAATGCTATTGAAAGAAAGCGCCGATTAGCTGCGCGGAATGCGGATTGCTATGTCATCGGCACGGCATACCGGAGACCCACGCGTCGGATGACATCGACTTCGAACAACGTCCACGCGCCTGAGAAAGCGCTCTCGGGCCTCATGCTCGGCGCGCTTGGCGTCGTGTTCGGCGACATCGGCACGAGTCCGATCTATGCGCTGAGGCAGGGCGTGAGCGACGCAGGCGTCGTCGATGCATCGATAGTGATGGGCATTCTGTCGATGATCGTGTGGGCCGTCGTCATCGTCGTGATGGGCAAGTACGTGTGCTATGTGATGCGCGCGGACAATGAAGGCGAGGGCGGCATCGTCGCATTGACGGCGCTCGCGCGTTCAGGCTACGAACAGCAAGGGCGGCACGTGCCGCATCTTTTGCTGATGGCGGGCTTGTTCGGCGCAGCGATGTTCTACGGCGATTCGATGATCACGCCCGCGGTCTCGGTGCTGTCCGCGGTCGAGGGATTGAGTCAGGTGAGCGCCAGGTTCGAGCCGTTTATCGTGCCGATCGCGGTAGCGATCCTCATCGCGCTCTTTCTGTTTCAATCGCGCGGCACGGCGGTCGTCGGCAAGTCGTTCGGGCCCGTCATGCTGCTCTGGTTCGTGTATCTTGCGGCGGTAGGCGTGTATCGGATCGTGGAGCATCCGGACGTGCTGCGTGCGCTTTCGCCCGCATATGCGTGGTCGCTCGTGTTCGCGCACTCCGCGCTCGCTTTCACGATTCTCGGCGCCGTGATTCTCGCGTTGACAGGCGCCGAAGCGCTCTATGCCGACATCGGTCACTTCGGCAGGCGTGCGATACGGCTTGCGTGGATGATCGTCGTGTTTCCGGCCATCGTCATCGGTTACTTCGGGCAAGCCGCGACGATTCTGTATCAGCCAGGCGCGGCCAAACAACCCTTCTTCTTCGCCGCGCCTTCGTGGGCGCTGGTGCCGACCGTGCTGATAGCATTGCTCGCCACGGTGATCGCATCGCAAGCCGTCATTTCAGGGGCTTTTTCGATGACGAGTCAGGCAATCGAACTCGGCTTCCTGCCAAGGCTTCGCGTGATCGAAACGTCCGCATCGCAGCGCGGGCAAGTGTATGTGCCTGCGGTGAACGCAGTCTTGTTTATCGCGGTGATGTTCCTCGTGATCGCGTTTCGCAGTTCGGACCGGTTGACGTCGGCATATGGCATCGCCGTCGGCCTCACGATGCTGATCACCACCGTGCAGATGGTGAGCGTCACGCGCAACATATGGCGCTGGCCGTGGCTCGCGGTCGCCGCGCTCAGCGTTCCGCTCATCGCAATCGATGCGCTGCTCGTCGCGGCCAACATCCACAAGATTCCGCAAGGCGGCTGGTTTCCGGTCGCGATCGGCATCGTGCTGTTCGCGCTGATGGCGACATGGCATCGCGGGCTCCAGCTCGCGCATTTACATGCATCGCACGCGCCGCCGCTCGCGGAATTCCTGCGCGATGTGCTGAGCAAGCCCGAGCCGCCCGCACGTGTGCCGGGCACCGCCATTTATCCGGGCAGCATGCCGGGCGCTACGCCTTCCGCCCTCACGAGCAATGTGCGCCATAACCGCGTGCTGCACGAGACGACGGTGATCTTCGCGAACCGCGCCGAATCGGCGCCGCGTGTGGACGAGCACACGCGCATCGAAGTGCGCGATCTGGGCGCGGGATGCTATGAAGTGATCTCGCGTCATGGCTTCGTGGAGCGGCCGAACCTGCCGCGCCTGCTGTCATCGCTAGATGGACAACTCGGCGACTGGCGCTTCGATCCGAAACACACGACGTTCTTCCTGCCGCGCGACGAAGCGACGCCCGGCTGTTCGCACGGCCAGATGCCGCGCTGGCGCGAACGCCTCTTCGGCGAGATGGCGTTCCATTCGGCAACGAGCGCGGAATATTACGGACTTCGAAGTGAAGATGTCGTCGAGCTCGGCGTTCAGGTCGTGTTGTAACGCGCGTGATTCATGCAATCACTGCGCGGTGCCGGCGGGCAGCATGTTGGCCTTGGCATTTGCGTGATTCTTCGCCGCTTCCAATGCCGCATCGGCTGTGTCCAGCGGACGATCGCGCATTTCGGTGTAGCCATCCGCATCGACGGTATAAGACCATGTGCACTGTCCCGTCGGATCCTGATCGATGGTGATCTCGACATGGTGCCCGTTGCGAACGTAAGTCTCGGTAGACATGATGTGATCTCCATTGAGTGGAATCCGCGTCGCGACCGCGCGGTGCGAGGTCACGGCTTGCGGGAGTCGGGCGGAACGGGATTCTTGTCCTGAGACGATGGCAACTCGTTTTCCGACGCCTCGTGCGTGCGCTTTTCGCGTTCGTCGAGCTGGCGCTGCGTCGTATTTTCGGAGCGCGTCGGCGTGGCATCGTCGCGGCCCACGGGTTCGTCCATGTCATCGGCGGTGGCGTGCGGCACAGCCTTACCTGGCTCCATGATGGCCTCCGGAAATCGTGCGATGGCGCGCCGATGCGCGCCTTCTATCGGTGCAGCAAATGCCGGACCCACACGGCGATTTGCCGCACGTCACGAGGCACAGATCATTCGAGGCCCTCGTGCTCGAATGCAAGCTTCACGGCCGGCCGCTCGCGCATGCGCTTGTAAAACGCCTGAAGTTCGGCGGGGATATCGACGCTCATCTTTCGTGCCCATGTCAGCATCGTGAATAGATAGGCATCCGCGACGCTCACCTTGTCGCCGAACAGATAATCGCCACGCATCGTCTTCGCGACGAGTGCGAAGCGCTGACCGATTTTCTCGCGTGCGGCGGCGGCTTCAGCATCCGAAGACGGGCGGAATACGCGGCCGAACTGCTTGTGGATCTCGGTCGAAATGAACGCGAGCATTTCAAGCAGACGCAGACTTCCGTCGTCGCCGGAAGGCGCAAGCGATGACGCCTTTTGCGCGACCCAATAGAGAATCGCGATGTTCTCCGTGAGCCGCTTGCCATCGTCGAATTCGACTACGGGAACGTAACTCTTCGGATTGATTTCGTTGAACGGCGTGCCGTCCTCGGTGGTCTTGGTCTTGAGATCGACTTTCACGCGATCGAAGTTCAGGCCTGCTTCATGCATCGCGATGTGATCGGCGAGACTGCATGCGCCGGGTGCGTAATACAGTTTCATGATGCGCGTCTCCTTTCCGTGATGGCTGTGCGGTAACCCTATTCGGCGAGCAAGGCTCATGCCGCAAATAGGTGAACGGCACTAAAGTTTTGCCGCGTGCGTGCCGTTGACCCGAAAGTGCCGTTTCCGCAGCGCCCGGAGGCGAAAGGTAAGATACGGCCGTTTTGTCGCGATGCGCGGTCGGCCGTCGATGACGGTCGATGTCCCGGCCACCGCACGTGGCGGGCTTTTCCATGTTCCACACACCTGACACTGAAACACTACGCCTTTGCAGCGTGCTCGCGAGCACGGCGTTCGGGCTCGTCTTCGCGCTGGTGCGCTTCGGCCGCAAGATCGAGCCGCAGTTCGTGCACTGGTCGGCGAGCGCGTTCCTCTACGCGGCCGTGCTGACCGGTTTCGAGCCGGCGCGCGGCAATCCGGTCCTGATCGGCCTGCTGCTCGGCGCGCTCGCGGCCACCAACGTGTTGATCGTTTCGGGCTTGCGCGCGTTCGACGGCAAGCCCCCGTTCCGTTCGTGGATGCTCGCGCCGATTCTCGGTTGCGCAGTGGCGCATGTGCTGCCGGGATGGATCGGCGGTCCTGGCCCGGCAGCGGCGATGTGGACGCACGCGGGCGATACGATCGGTGTCGCGATCTCGGCCGCGATTACCGGCATCATCCTCTGGTCGAGCGGGCGGCGCGAGAAGAGCCGCGCGCGGCGCATTGCTGGTTTCGCGATGCTGGGCTATCTGCCCGGTTATGCAGTGACGCTCGCAGCTTATGCATGGTCGGGCACGCACATC
This sequence comes from Caballeronia jiangsuensis, assembly GCA_000648925.1. GTDB lineage: Bacteria > Pseudomonadota > Gammaproteobacteria > Burkholderiales > Burkholderiaceae > Caballeronia > Caballeronia jiangsuensis. The sequence continues at coordinate 10,406 of JFHF01000008.1, read as the reverse complement.
AATTACCTCGCGCTGATTCCGATGCTTTCGGACCAGTTGCTATTGGGCGTGCTCAATCTCGGCCTGCTGGCGATTCCCGCCGAACGAGCGCAACGCCGTTTGCGCGATGCTGCGCTGCGAGACCCGCTCACGGGTGTCTGGAATCGCGCCGGATTCGAGCTTTACGCGCAGCGCCTCGCCGCGCCGGGCGCGGCCGTGCTCGCCATCGACCTCGATCATTTCAAGCAGATCAACGACCGGCACGGTCACCTCGCGGGCGACAACGTGCTGATCGAACTCGCGCGGCTCGCGGGTGCGGAAGTCGCGTCGCTGGGCGGCGAGTTCGGGCGGCTCGGCGGCGACGAGTTCGTCGCGATCGTTCCGGCGTCGCGCGCATCGGATGCGCAGGCCTGCGCGAACCAGATTCACGCTGCGTGCCGCGAATACACCGAAGGCATGCCGGAATGGACCACGAGCATCGGCGTATCGCAGATCGGTGCGCACGATGCGAGTTTCCACGAAGCACTGCAACGCGCGGACGTCGCGCTGTATCGTGCGAAGCTCGCGGGCCGCAACACGCTGACGGTCTGATCAAGGTAGAGTCGTCGGTATCGATATAACCCGGAGACGCGGATGAACGGCAAACGCATCGCAACGGCGTTGCTGCTGCTGCTGCTGACGTGGACGGTCTTTGCGAATGCGCAGGAGCGGCCCCTCTCCGATGAGCAAATGCTCGGCGTGATTTTCGTCGCGAATCAGGCGGAAATCGCCACGGCCAATCTGGCCTTGCGCAAGACGCGCTCCTATAGCCTGCAGGTCTTCGCGAAGCGGATCGTGTCGGAACACGCGCAAGTCAATCAGGAGATCGCCACGGTGATGCAGCGATACGGCACGCAGCCGCAACGCAGCGCGACGAGCGAAGCATTGACGAAGCAAAGCATCGACGACATAGCCGATCTTGACCAGACCAGCATTTACGATTTCGACGAAGCGTATCTCGATCGCGAAGTCGCTTATCTGCAGAAGCTGGTCAATACCGTCGATGGCTATATTCGAACGGCGCGCAGTGCGGAGGTGCGGACCTTGCTGATCCGCTCGCGACCGTCGTTCATCTTTCATCTCGATCAGGCTCAACGGCTGCAAATCACGATCGGCAGTCCCGGTCTGATACGCTGACGCCGCTGTCGTCGAGCGAGGCATAAACAAAACGCAAAAGCACGGAGATATGCATGAATCCATCGGAACGAATCGACGAGTTGATTGCCGGCATCACGGACTGGCGCGGCGAGACATTCGCCAATGTGCGCAAGATCATTCTCGCGGCGGATAGCGGGATCGTCGAGGAGTGGAAATACATGGGTAGCCCGGTGTGGTATCGCGACGGCATGATCGCGGTGGCTAACGCGCATAAGGGAAAAGTGAAGCTCACCTTCGCTAACGGCGCGAGCCTTCCCGATCCCGAACAGCTCTTCAACGCGGGTCTCGAAGGCAATGCGCGGCGCGCGATCGATTTTTTCGAAGGCGACAAGATCGACGCGCGTGCGCTGAAGAATCTCGTGCGCGCGGCGATCGAGTTCAATCAGTCGAAATCGAAGAAGAAAGCGGCTGGCTAGGGCACACGTGCCCACGCACCGATGAAGGCCGGCGGCTGAATGACGCCATCCAGCGCGACGATTTCATCGCGCAGACGCGCGGCCAGCGTATCGATGCCGACCGCATCCGCGCTTGCAACGCCGAAGCGCTCGGCAAGCGGCAACAGCGTGCGCAACACTTCGGCCAGATACTGATACGCGAACGAGTCGGGGCCGCCTTCGATGCGCGCCGATAGCAGCATCTGCGGGCCGGGCAGGCCGGCGCGGCGAAACGTCGAAAAGAGTTTCGATCCCATGTCGGTCTCGACGCCCGCCCGCTTGAAAGTCTCCCTGATCCAGCGCGTGCCCTGCGCGCATAGCGGCGACTCGGGCACCGAACGCGCGGTGCTCATGTCCATCTCGTGAAAGACAAAGAGCGTGCCCGCGCCCGCACGTTCGGCGAGACGGCGCAAGGTCGCGGCGGGATCGGGCAGATGCAGCAGGATGAGACGGCCGATGATGGCGTCGAAGGGTTCCGCGAGCTCGAAATTCGCCACGCTCGCAACGTCGAAGCGCACGTTGCCGAGGCCCGCTTGCCGCGCTCTTTCGCGCGCTTTGTCGATCACGCCGGGCGCCTGATCGATGCCGGACACCGACCCGTCCGGTCCCACGAGCGATGCGGCCAGAAACGAGACATCGCCCGTGCCGCAGCCCAGATCGAGCACGCGCATACCGGACGCGAGCCCCGCGCGGCGCAGGATCTCTTCGGTCAGATCGCCGATGAAGCGCGCCTGATTCTCGAGGCGCTGCACTTCCGGATCGGAATGGCCGAGTACGTAGCCGCCGGTGGAACTGAGGGAAGGATGCATGGCTGTGACCTCGCTTGTGCGTGCCCCTTTCATGTTAGTCACTGAACGACAAAAGCCACTTCCCGCCCCAAATATTTCAGATAACTTTCGATGAAAAAGAGCGCCGGCCCCGCGCTTATCGCGGACGAAGCTATCCGTATCGGGATTTCTTCGTTCGCGTGTGAGTAAGCGGCGAGTACATTTATCGTTCGCCGCTCTCCCACGATATCCCGCATGACGACATTTTCATTGCAGCGTTTATTCGCCGTGTTCGCGTCGATGGCGTTGCTCGCGTTGCCCATTCATCGCGCGCACGCCGAAGGGAAGGTGACGATCGTCGATCAATACGGCATCGGCTCGTTACTGCTGAAAGTGGCGAAGGATCAGAAGCTCATCGAGAAAGCGGGCGCGCGCGAGGGACTTGCCATCGACGTGCAATGGAGCACGCTCTCGGGCGGCGCGGCTGTGAACGAGGCGTTGCTGTCGGGCGCGGCGGATATCGCGACCATCGGCATCGGGCCTTTGATGACGATCTAGGATCGCACGCACGGGCGTCAGGACTTTCGCGCGATGGCGGCGCAAAGCGCGGTGCCGGTGTATCTCGTGACGAACGATCCGCGCATTCGCAGCATCCGGGATATCGGCGAGAAGGATCGAATCGCGGTGGTGTCCGTCGCCGTGTCGCAACAGGGACGTCTTCTGCAGATGGCATCGGCCAAAGCTTTCGGCGATGCCGACTATGCGCGTCTGGACCGCTTCGAAGTCAGCATGCCGCACGCCGATGCGACGACCGCGATGTTATCGGGCAACGCTGTCGTCAACCTGCATTTCTCGAATGCGCCGTATCAGTATCAGGAACTCGAAGACCCAAAGATTCACAAGGTGACCAGTTCCACCGATATTCTCGGCGGTCCATCGACGGGCAGCGTCGTCGTGACCTCCGGCGCATGGCGCAAGGACAACCCGAAGACTTACGCCGCCGTGCGCGCCGCGCTCGACGATGCTGCGAAGCTCCTCAGCAAGGACAAGGCGCAAGCGGCGGCCATCTATATTCGCCAGGACGGGTCGAAGCTTTCGCCGGCGTTCGTCGAACGCATTTTGAGCGACAAGGAAGCCAGCTTCGCGACGACGCCGCAAAACACGCTGCAACTGGGTGCGTTTCTGCATAAAGTCGGCGTGATTCGTCATGAACCGAAGTCGTGGCACGATTACTTTTTCGCCGATGACGCGAACGCGCAAGGCAGTTGAGCGCATCGTCCATTTATCCCATATATAAAGGAATACGAAATGAATGCCGCCGCCATCCAGAAAGAAGCAGAATTGACCGTCAGTCCGCTTTCGGCGCATATCGGTGCGGAGATCGGCGGTGTCGATCTTACGCGTGCGCTGTCTCCCGGACAGGTCGAGGCGATCCGCGCAGCGCTGCTCAAATGGCGCGTGATCTTCTTTCGCGAGCAGTTTCTGAGTCACGAGCAACACATCGCGTTCTCCGCGCAATTCGGCGAGCTCACGGTGGGACATCCGGTGTTCGGACATGTCGACGGTCATCCAGAGATTTACTCGATCTCGAAGTTTCGCAAGGCGACGCGCTTCGAAGGGCCTTCGCTCTTGCGCCCCTGGACCGGCTGGCACACGGACGTCACGGCGGCGGTGAATCCGCCGTTCGCATCGATCCTGCGTGGCGTGACGATCCCGCCGTATGGCGGCGATACGCAATGGACCAATCTCGTGATTGCGTATGAGAAGCTCTCCGCGCCGCTGCGTGCATTCGTCGATGGCTTGCGCGGCGTGCATCGTTTCGCGCCGCCGCAAGGCGCGAGCGGCACCGATGCGTTCACGAAGGCCGTTACGGATCACACGCTCGTGAGCGAGCATCCGCTCGTGCGAGTGCATCCCGAAACCGGGGAACGCGCGCTGTATGTGAGTCCGGGTTTCCTCAAGCACATCGCGGGACTGGCGCCGCGTGAAAGCCAGGTGTTGCTCGAACTCTTGTGGGAGCATGTGACGCGGCCGGAATTCACGGTGCGCTTCAAGTGGGAACCGGGCAGCATCGCGTTCTGGGACAATCGCGCGACGGCACATCTCGCGCCCACGGATATCTTCGATCTCGACTTCGATCGCCAGTTGTATCGCACGACGCTTGTCGGCGATGTGCCGGTCGGGCCGGATGGGAAGAGGTCGGTGGCGATCGAGGGGTCGCCGGTGGGCGCGGCGGCTGCGGTGGCGTTGAATTGAATATGAATCAATCGATGAGCCGCCGCGCCCGCATCCATTCGAGCACGATGCCCGCGATGTCATCGCTGTTGTCATCGGCCATCAGCGCGTGACTGTTTCCCTCGATGCCGCGTGCGGGAAGATCGATCCATTCCGTATCGACGCCAGCCGCGGCGAGCGCATCGTGCCAGCGCCGTACTTTCGGCACGGACTCGACCCAGAACGGATGCCGCTCCAGATAGTCGCCCCAGACGAACAGATGCGGCACGCCGCGCAGGCTATGCGGATCATATTGCGCGGGGTCGGGCGCGCCTGAAGGCTCGAGCGAGATGACCGCCTTCACCCGCTCGGGCGCGTTCAGCGCGGCGCGCAGACCGAAGTTGCCGCCCTGACTGTGCGTGAGCACGATGCTGCCCGGCAAGCGTTCGATCAACGCATCGTATGCATGTTGCGTAAGCGTGTCGTTCGTCGACCAGCGCGGCACGAACTGATTCATGAAGGCTTCCATCTTCGATACATCGAAGCGCATGCCCGCATGAGGCCGGCGCGATTGCGGCTGCGCGTGCCACGAACCGGCCGGGCCGAAGCGAAACGTTTCTTCCCATGCCTCGCGCGCCGTGCGGAAGTAGGGCGCCTCGGGATACACGTCGGGATAGGGCGCCCACGATGCGCGGCCACGTTCGACGGCATCGGACACATAGACATCGAAGCCCGCGCGCAGGAAGTACATCTGCCAGCCGGGGCGTCCATCGGGCGTCGTCTCCCAGTTCACGCCGCTCATGCCGCCGCCATGCCAGAGCAGAAGCGGATGAGGGGAGCGCGCCGATGCGAGCCTCACGTACTGCACATACATCTGACCGACGATCACTTCGCCATTGGGATCGACCGGATGAACGGCGCCGTGCGCCGTGCTCACGCGCGAGCGCGGACTCATGCCCGACAGCGTGACCATCTTTCCGCCGACGTGAAAGCTGCCGATATCGCGCACCTGAATCGCGCTGGTTGCATCGTTCGTATTCATGCGGTTGTTCTCAATGAGGGTGGATGCGTTTCGGCGCGCGTCACGAAGATCAATATCACGAGGAAGGTCATGAAGAAGCGAAACGCGCTCTCCGTGCCGTTCCATTGCTGCGACTGCCACATGCCGAACCATTCGCCGCCGATCGTCATGAAGCAGACTTGCCAGGTGAGATAGCCGAGCGTAAGTCCCGCGATCGCCCAGCGCTTGGCTCGCGCGAACACGGCATTCTCCTGCCGTATCGCGCGACACATCGCGATGACACCCGCCCAGCAGAGCAGCGCGGTCACGGTCTCGAGAAGGATGATCAGGTCATAGCCGAGATGCTGAAGCATCGGCGACGTGATCGCGCGATACATGTTGGCATTGCCGGGGAACGTCGTGTCCATCCGCAAGACGTGCTCGACGAATTGAAGGTTGCTGCCATAGTCCGTCAGATTGCCGAAGCTGACGAGCGATGCGAGCAGGGCCATCGAGGCCACGGCGAAAAGTTTCGCGAGTCGTTCGGTCATCCCGTTCTCCTGACACGTTGTGCACCCGATTGTGCGAGAAAAGAATTAGATAAGCATGACGGCACGCCGCAACTAACTGTCTCGCGCGATCGCGCCGCTTCTTCGGCTTCGCCAATAGCCATCAACAGAGAGAGGTTGATCGCTGGCCTTATAATCGCTGCCTCAAAAGATTACGTGCCCACGCAGGCACGTCGGCCAGCTCCGAACGACGCTGGTTCATCAACATTTGGAACGCCTCGCGTGGAAAGTCTCTTTCAGTCCGTGAATGCATTGTTTGCCTTCATTGCACCCGTATCGGATTTCTTGTGGGATTTCCCCACTAATTTCAAGGCATATTCGAGCATTCCCGTGCTCGGGCAATTTCCGTTCGCGATTCTGCTGCTCGTCGGCGTGGGCATCCATTTCACGATTCGCACGCGCTTCATTCAGACGATGAACGTCGGCAAGATCGTGCGCATCATGTTGCGCAGACAGTCGTCGAAGACGGGCGTCAGTGCGCTCGCATCGTTCATGCTCGGGCTCGCGATGCGCGCGGGGCCGGGCAATATCGTCGGCATCACGGGCGCGATTTCCGTCGGCGGGCCGGGCGCATTGTTCTGGATGTGGGTGGCCGCATTCTTCGGCATGGCCACCGCGTTCATGGAATCGACGCTCGCGCAACTCTTCAAGGAGAAGAAGCACGACGAGTTCGTCGGCGGACTGCCGTTCTATGGGCGGCGCATTCTCGGCGACAAGCGCATCGTCGGCACGTTCTTGTCGCTCGTGTTCATCGTCTATGCGCTGTTCAACGTGCCGCCGCAAACGTTCAACGTGTTCACCGCGATCGGCACTATCGCGGATACCGTGACCGGTACGCATCTCGCACGTCAGTCGACGGTGTATTACGTCATCGCGGCCGTGTTGATCGCGGCGTGTTCGTTCATCATCATGGGCGGCATTCGTCGCGTGACCGCCTATACCGATGTGCTCGTGCCGATCAAGGCGACGCTCTTCTGCCTGATGTCCCTGGTCATCATCCTCATCAATCTGCCGCTGATTCCGTATTTCTTTCATGAGGTGATCGTCGGCGCATTCGCACCGCATGCGCTCTTCGGCGGCGCAATCGGCACCGCGCTCGCGCAGGGCGTCAAGCGCGGGCTGATGTCGAACGAGGCGGGGCAGGGCACCATCACGATGGCCGCCGCGATCGCCGACAACGATCACCCATGCGAACAAGGCTTCGTGCAAAGCCTCGGCGTGTTCTTCGACACGATGGTCATCTGCACGATGACCGGCTTCATCGTCGTGATGGCGCATGTCTGGACCGGCACCGTCGATGGGCAAGCGTGGGAATCGGTGAGGGCATCGAAGATCACGGTCTATCTCGCATCCGTCGAAACGCTCGTGCCCGTTGCGGTCGCGCACATCGTCAAGATCGTGATGTGCGTATGTTATGGCCTCTTCGCGTTCACCACGTTGCTCGGCATGATCTCGTTCGCGGAGATATCGGCGAACTTCATCTCGCGCAGTCGCGGCTTCATTACCGGTATTCGCGTTGTCGGCTCGCTCGTGTTCGCGCCGTTCGGCGCGCTCACGGTGCTCGCCGGCCTCGAGTTGCCGAACCTCTGGGCGCTGTCCGATCTGATGAATATCGTGATGGTGCTGCTCAACGTGCCGATTCTGCTGATCGGGCAACGCCTCGTGTACAAGGCGTTGGCGAACTACCGGACGACGCGCGGCGGGCCGTTCGTTTCCGACGATATCGGCGTGCGCACGGAGTATTGGACGGCGAAGCGCGGCGTCGCAAAGCAAGAGGATGGCGTTCGCGAGCGCGCCGAAGCTTAAGAGCCGAAAAACTCCACTGCGCCCGTGCTCAGGTTGTACATCGAGCCGGCAATCTTGATGCCGTGCTGGCTTTCCATCTCGCTCAGCACGGCGCTGTCGCGGCGAATCTGCGCGATGGTCAGCTCGACATTCTTGCGCGCCACTTTATCGACGAACGTGTAGTTGGTCGCCGTCCGTTCACCGTCATACTGCGTTGCATCGACGGCGGGCTTGATGCGCGCGAGCAATCCAGTGAGATGGCCGAGTTCGGCATTCGCTATCGCGCCCTTGATCGCGCCGCACGACGTGTGCCCCATCACGAGCACGACTTTCGCGCCCATCAGCTTGCACGCGAATTCCATGCTGCCGAGGATGTCGTCGTTTTCGATATTGCCCGCGATGCGGCAATTGAAGATATCCCCGATGCCCAGATCCATGATGACTTCCGCAGGCGCGCGCGAGTCGATGCAACTGAGCAGCACGGCAGCGGGATACTGGCCCTTCGCGCTCGCCTTCTGTTCGCGCAGATAATTGCGCGGCTTGCGCTCGCCTTTCTGGAATCGCTCGTTACCGCGCTTCATCACGTCGATGATCTGCTCGGGCGTCATGCTGTCGCGCTGCGCGTGCGTCAACGCATCGGCGTGAGCAGAGGTCATGAGAAGCGATGGACCCGCAAGCCCGACGATACCTGCGGATGCCACTGATCTGAGGAAACCCCGGCGGCACTCGGGCGTGCATTGCAGCGGATGCTTCATTTCTTCGCGCATGACCTTGCTCCTCGATCCAAGGATTGGGCCTTCTTGACGCTCTTCTTGCGAACTGAAGTGTTGGACGAAAATGCGTCGAATGCAATGCGCGCTTGTTCTGATGACAATGTCACGCCGATGACGTAACGATCTGCCGCGCGATGTCGAGGAAATTGGCGGTCTTGGCGGCTGTCGCGTCGATGCGCGAGGCCAGTGCGAGACGAATCGTGATCGCGCTGCCGAGGGCGTCGGTGTAGGCGACGCCATCGACCTGAATCTGACACACGGACGCCGGCACCAGCGACACACCGAATTCCGCCGCGACCAGATTCACGACTGACGAAAGCTGCGGCGCCTGCTGCCCGGCGACTGGCTCGAATCCCGCTTCACGGCACGCGCCGATGATGACGTCATGCAATGTAGGGCTCGCTTCGCGGGGCAGCATCACGAAGGGATCTTCCGCCAGCGCCGCGAGCGGCACCTTGCGTTTCTTCGCGAGCTTGTGCGTGGCGGGCAGCACGATTTTCATCGGCTCGATCGCGATGTGATTGATCTGCACGCCCGCCGGCGACTGGCTGCCGAGCCGAACGAACGCGACATCTACACGGCCGGCGTCGAGATGGGCGAGCAGTTGCGCGGTATTGCCCTCGGTCAATGTGAGCGTGACGTTCGGATAAGCCTGCCGATACGAGCGGATAAGTTTCGACACGACCGGATTGAACGCCGCCGACCCCGTGAAGCCAATATTGAGCTGCCCGATCTCGCCGCGCCCCGCGCTCTGCGCCTTTTCGACGGCGAGACGCGCATCGTTCATGAGGCGCTTGGCATCGACGGCAAACGCCTCTCCCGCTTCGGTCAGCACGACGCCGTGCCCTGTGCGCCGGAAGAGCCGCACGCCGAGTTCGTCCTCCAGCGCGTGAATCTGCTGGCTGAGCGGTGGCTGGCCGATGCCGAGCCGTTCCGCCGCGCGCGTTACGTTGCGCTCCTCGGCGACCGCCAGAAAGTAACGGATGTGACGCAGTTCCATGCGATATCTGTCAAAGATATTTCAGAAAGACGAGATAGATATTGGACAGTATATCAATCGCGCGACAAAATACCGCTATCGCGCAGTGCGCGGGCAAAAAACTTATCCCCAACGACATCGCCGGGCGCTTTTCGAGGCGGATCAGGCTGGACGAGTCGCGCCCGTGTCGTGCATCGACGACGCGCGAATCGTCAATCAGATTGGGAAGGGGTCTAACGTGGCTGAAGCATTGAAAAAACCAAGGCCGGAATACCGGAACATCGGAATCGGCCAGCTCGCGAAGTATCGCTTGCCGCTGGCAGGGAAGGTTTCGATCCTGCATCGTGTGAGCGGGCTGCTGCTCTTCGTGTGTCTGCCGTTCATCCTGTACCTGCTCGATCAGAGCCTCACGTCGGAGATTTCATTCGACGCGTTCAAGGGCTTTCTCGCCAACCCCATCGTCAAGATCGTCACGCTCGTGCTGTCGTGGGCGTATCTGCATCACTTCTGCGCGGGCATCCGCTTTCTGCTGCTCGACACCCACGTCGCGGTGAACAAGGAAGGCGGCCGTCAGACCGCCCTCATCGTGCTGATCGTTTCGCTGTTGCTCACGCTCGCGATGGCCCTCAAGATCTTCGGAGTGTTCTAAACATGGCAACGCAAAATCGAGTCGGCCCCAAGCGCCTGGTCGTGGGCGCGCATTACGGTC
>JFHF01000007.1 GCA_000648925.1 Caballeronia jiangsuensis | reverse complement strand
CCCACTGCGCGTATCGAGCGCATTACATCGATTGGACGTGGCAGCGCGTATGAACCCGGAAATTGCCGACGCCTATGATTTTTATTTCGCTCATCATCGACTCATGACCTTTGACCCAAATCAGCCTGATGCGTCAAGATAGAAGTGTCAGCTATGTCTCCGCACATGTGTCAACCATGTCTCCGGTCTATACACTGCTGCAAAGAAAGTAACCAAAGAAACAGCTCTCCCCAGCCTAAGCACTTCACACCGGCCGCGGCACAGACGATTGGCCTAATGGCCCGGCACTAGCGAGTGCCCCCACAAGCAGACAAGGGCTTGGACCGCGCGCGGTCTGACTCATCGCACCACGGAACAAACTGGTTCAGCACCAGATAGCTCCGGCCCGCTACGCGGCCGACCGGTGAATCGGGTTTGCATGTGCTTCTTCTTCGACGGTTTTCCTTGCATACCCAACGGCAGCGCGTAGCACTGTGCCGAAGCTCTTTGGTGCTGAACCAGCGCGCTAAAACATTTGGGGTGGCAGACCGTGCGCGAGCCAAGCCCGGTTGGTCCTTTGGGGGCGACACTTAGGCGAGGGCCACTGCGGGCTGGCAAGCATGGCCAACGTGCGTGTGACCGCGGGCGGTGAGAAGCTGCTTTCTTTGGTTACTTTCTTTGCAGCAGCAAAGAAAGTGACCCCCGCCCCGGGGAGGGGCAGTGCTAATAAACCGACACGAATACGGGATCCAGCGAAAATCCAGAAGCGTGCCACGCGCTCTCTCCAAGAAATTCAGCATTTCTTAGAAAAAACACATAACACGCGCCAGCGTTCAGTTCGACGTCTGACCGTCCGCTGCTCCGCCATAACCCGTTGCCGCAGCATGCGCTTGCTCCCGCGCCTGAAACGCGGCCTTGTTCCGTGCGATGGCGGCCGCGTTCGGCGGATAGTCGACGCCGTTCGCAGGCAACAGACCCTGCGCTTCGGCTTGAACCAGTTGTTGCTTGACTTCGGCGCGCGTGATTCCGCTGGTCTGCGCGGACGCCTGCCCCGCCACACCGATAGCCAATGAAGCGAGAAGAAGCAAAACAGTCTTTTTCATGATCTTAATCCTCAAGGGGTGCGTGAATATAAGCCGATGACTCGACTAATCTGATTCGATTGAATGAGTTTCGCGGCGATGCCGCTTCACAAGTTATTGCGCGCCTGCGCTACCCACTTGTTGCGCGCCGCCCTGATCGCCGCCATACGCGGCGTTGTGGCCTTGCATCGCTGCGACTTTCGACTCGGCGGACATGAGCGCATTGGGATAATCCGCGTCATGCGTGCTCGGCCGATATCCGACCGCTTCCAGCCGCGCGAGATCGGCCCGCACGTTTGCGCGTGTCACCTGGCCGCCCGTGGTTTGCGCGAAAGCGCTGAACGGCAGCAGCGTCGATACTGCAAGCACCACACATGCGATAGCTTTCATGGTGTTCCCTCTCCAGAATAGAAACGAAGGTCTTGCCCGAGTGCAATTTACCCTCGCGACACCGGCTTCGATGAATGCCGACGTTGAAGCTATTCTGGATTCGGAGCACTGCCGAAAGTCTGACGGTGACGTTACAAGTTTGAAATCTGAGCCCGTGAAACGCTGCCGCCTTCGGGCAGGTCGGACGCTTCCACGACCGGGAAGGTCAGTATGAACCGCGTGCTGCGCGCATCGCTCCCGGCGTGCGCACGGCCACCATGCAGGTCCATGATCGTGCGAACGATTGCAAGTCCGAGCCCGGCCGATCCCGCCGTCGTCCCCGATGCGCCGCGCGACGAATCCGCCCGGTAGAAGCGATCGAAGATCCGTTCGAGCAAGGAAGGATCAATAGGCGCGCCTTCGTTCTCTACGCATACGCGGACCCGGTCTTCCGCGCTGTGGATCGACAGCGTGATCATGCCTTGCGCCGGCGTGAATCGCATCGCGTTGGCAAGCAGGTTGCTGACCGCGCGCCTGAAGAGTTCCACATCGACCCGCAACATCGCGGACCCGCACGCGACGATGTGAACACCGGCATCGTCCGCCAATCCTTCGAAGTAGTCCGCGATATGCTGCAATTCCTTGCCGCCATCGATGACGCGCATGTTCTTCGAAAACTGCGGATGCTCGGCGCGTGCGAGAAACAGCACGTTCTCGATCATCCGCGAAAGCCGCTCGCATTCTTCGAGGCTGGACTCCAACGTCGCCTGATACTCCTCGACCGGGCGTGGCCGCGCGAGCGCCACCTCCATCGCGCCGCGCATGTTGGAAAGCGGCGTGCGCATGTCGTGCGCGAGATCGGCGGTGAACTGCGAGAGTCGTTGAAAGCTGCTCTCCAATCGGGCGAGCATCCCGTTCAGCGAGACGACGAGCGGTTCGAGTTCGGTGGGGACGCGCGACACTTCGATTCGGGTATCGAGCTTGTCCGAAGTGATGCTGGCTGCGTTGACCGCCATTTCACGCACCGGCCGCATCGCGCGGCGCACGAGAAAATAACCGATGCTAAATGCCAGCAGAACGCCGAGCACGCCCGCCAGTTGCAGCTTGTCGCGGTATCGATCCAGCAGCACCCAGCGATCATGCATGTCGCGCATGACGACGATGGTCGCAATCGTTCCGTTCTGCAACGCGGCATCGACGGCGAGCGCGCGAATCGGCGCGCCGCCGGCGGTGGCGAGCGGCGCGATGGAACGCTCCGTGATCTGTGCGTTGGCGGGTACCGCGACGGTGGGAATCTTGAGCGTGCCGATCGCCGGATCGACGTTGTGCTGCACGAGCGCCTTTCCGGCCGAGTCCGAGATTCGCAGCGATAGTGCTTCGTTGCCGAGCACCTGGCTTTCGAGTCGTTCACGATGCCGCAGAATATCGGCGTAGTCGCTCAGCTCGTCGGCGAGGCGGCGTGTATGCCGGGCCGCGAGCACGATATCGAGATCGTCCTGAACCTTGACCTGTTGTTCCAGCGCAAGGTAGACGAACGTGCCGACAAGCCCGAATACCGCCAGTGTGGTCGCCGCGAACGCCAGAGCAAGCGTGGTGGTCAGCGAACGCGGCCTGATCACGCGGAGTCTTCCAGCGCGATGACGTAACCCACACCGCGAACGGTCTGAATCAGTTTGGTGGCGAATTCGTCGTCGATCTTCGCGCGGAGTCTTCGTATCGCGACTTCCACCACGTTGGTGTCGCTGTCGAAGTTCATGTCCCAGACGTACGACGCTATCTGCGTGCGGCTCAATACTTCGCCGTGCCGCCTCGCAAGCAGTTGAAGCAGCGCAAATTCGCGCGGGGTGAGGTCGATGCGCTTGCCGGCGCGCTTGACGCGCCGCCGCGTGATGTCGATTTCCAGATCGCCGAGAACGATGAGGTCGCTCTCCCGAGGCGGACCGCGACGCGCAAGTGAGCGCACCCGGGCAAGCAGTTCGACAAAGGCGAACGGCTTGACCAGATAGTCGTCCGCACCCAGCTCCAGGCCACGCACGCGGTCGGCGACGTCATCGCGCGCGGTCAGAAAGAGAACGGGCGTCGACTTCGACTCGCGCAGGTTCTTGACGATGGACCAGCCGTCCATCGATGGCAGCATGACGTCGAGAACGATCACATCGTAGTTCTCTTCTTTCGCGAGAATGAGGCCCTCGGCGCCGTCGCCGACGACATCGACAAAGTAACCCGCTTCCTCCAGGCCCTTTTTTATATAGGCGCCCGCCTTCTGCTCGTCTTCGACAATGAGTACCCGCATTCTGGCAGTCCCGTTTGCTCCAGTTCGTCTGCAAGCAATTCTACGCGCGCCTTACGCCGACTGAATTACAAATCTGTTATCTGGGGATGGTTCAGTCAGACGATTTTCAAACGCCGGGCAATCGCCGGGCGGCCGTTTCATATCCCTGCGAAACACGCCGATCCTTATGACATCCTTAACAACGACTGCATCCGGCGAAAAATAATGTACGCAGAAGACAGTCAATCGAAAGCCCTTGTTCATGGACACGCCGCAATTGCACCGCACATTGATAGGCCTCTGCGAAAGCTTCATCAATTGACAACAAGGTGAGACATGAAGAAGACGAACAGACGCACCCTCGCGCGCAGCCCTCTCGTCGCCGCGATTCTCGCGGCGGCTACATTCAACGCGTCGCACGCAAAGGCGGACGACCGCGATCATCATCGTCCGGATCACGATGACCGCGACGCCGCGAAGCATGTGATTCTCATCAGCTTCGACGGTCTGCACGAACAGGATGTCGCGCGCTGCGTCGCATCCAATGCGTGTCCCAACATCGCGCTGCTCGCCAGGGACGGCATTACCTACACCAATGCTCACACGCCCGGGCTGTCCGATTCCTTTCCCGGTCTCGCCGCACTCGTGACCGGCGGTTCGCCCAAGACGACCGGACTCTTTTACGACGTGTCGTACGACCGCACGCTGTACGCGCCGTCCGATACCAGTTGCAGCGGCGCGCAAGGCTGGAATGTGGTCTTCGACGAAACCACCGGTATCGATGCCCAGAACGGCGGCGCACTCGTGCATCTCGACGGCGGCAATGCATTCAATCCGCAAGCGATTCCACATGCGAAAGTCGATGGCGTCTGCAAGCCCGTTTATCCGCACGATTATGTGAAGACCAACACCGTCTTCGAAGTCATCAAGGCGCGCGTGCCGCAGGCGCGCACCGCATGGGCCGACAAACATGCGTGGGGCTACGACTGGCTGAACGGACCGTCGGGCGCGGGCGTCGACGACCTCATGCGCACCGAGATCAACTCGATCGACCCGAAGACGAACACGAACTACACCGACATCTACACGCACACCGAAGTCTTCGACGATCTCCACGTGCAGGCGCTCATCAACCAGATCGACGGCAAGAGTTCGACAGGCGACCCCGCGCCCGGCGTTCCGACCATCTTCGGCGCGAACTTCCAGACGCTGAGCGTCGCGCAGAAAGCCACGGTGGCAACGAACGGCGGCTATCTCGACGCGAGCTTCACGCCGGGTCCGCAGGTGAGCGCAGCCATCGCTTATGTCGATGCATCGCTCGGGCGCATCGTGTCGGAGCTGAAGCAGCGCGGGCTGTACCGGTCCACGGCGATCATCGTGACGGCCAAGCACGGCCAGTCGCCGACCGATCACAGCAAGCTCATCAAAAATGGCGATACGGTCGCGGCGCTGCTTCAGGCGAACGACTATCTCGATCCGAAGGGCAACTACGGCCAGAATGCGACGAAGACCGGCAATCTGAACGATGGCAGCGGCCTCGCCGACACCGGCTTCGTGCAAAGCGACGATGTCAGTCTCATCTGGCTGCGCGATCAGCATCAACTGGCGCAAGCCGTGAAGTCGCTCAAGGACAATCTGAGCTGCAACGCGCCGGGCATCTGCGCGGACGGGCCGTATGCCTATCTGCTTTACGGTCCGCGCATCGCGGCCGCATTCGGCGATCCGCGCGAGGGGCGCACGCCGGACATCATCGTGCAGCCGAATCCGGGTGTGATCTATACGTCGAGCGCATCGAAGGATGAAGAGCACGGCGGCAACGCGCCCGACGACGGTCACCTCGGCCTGATCGTGTACGCGCCGGGCGTGAAGCACGCGGGCCGCACGGTCGATGACCGCGTGGTGACGACGCAAGTCGCGCCGACCATGCTGAGACTTCTCGGCGTCGATGCAAGGCGGCTGCATTCGGTCGAGATCGAAGGGACGCAGGCGTTGCCCGGTTTCGAAGGCGACCGCTTCTAATTGCGCGCACGCGCCGGCTTGCTAGCGTCGCAGCATGTTCGCCCCGAGGACAGCCAGTAACGCACTCAACGTCACTGGCTTTCCGATATGCGCATCGAAGCCGGCGCGCAACGCACGCGCGGCATCCTGATCGCGCCCGAACCCCGTCAGCGCTATGGCCGGAACTTTCGCGGTATTGGCTTGCTCGCGCAGTGCTTCGATCAATTCGTACCCGCTCATTTCGGGCATGGCGATGTCCGACAGGATCAGATCGAACTGGCGATCCATCGCCAGGGCCAGCGCTTTTCGCGCACTCGACTCGGCGGTGACCTCGGCGCCTTCGAGTTCGAGCAGCGCGCCGAACGCTTCGAGGCCTTCGATCGAATCGTCGACCAGCAGGACCCTCAGCCCCCTGAGGATGCTCGGGTCAGCGATGCCCGTCGACTTCGCGCGCGTGGCAAAAGGCGAATTCTTGGGCAACCACAAGCGGAAACAGGCGCCTAAGCCGACTCCCGCCGAGTTCCCTTCGATCGTTCCGCCATGCATTTCCGCAAGTTGCTTCGTGAGCGACAGACCGATCCCGAGTCCGCTGCTGTCCCGTTTGACGCTCCCTTGCGCCTGACTGAACAGGTCGAAGACCTTGGGCAGGACCTCCGGCGCAATGCCCCTGCCCGAGTCCGTCACTTCGATGCAGGCGAAGCGATTGTCTTCGGACAGCGCGACCCCGATACTGCCCCCGAGAGGCGTGAATTTCAGCGCATTGCGAAGCAGATTCCACAGCATTTGTTCGACGCGCACGGAATCGGCCTGGATGA
Organism: Caballeronia jiangsuensis; assembly: GCA_000648925.1. Taxonomy (GTDB): domain Bacteria; phylum Pseudomonadota; class Gammaproteobacteria; order Burkholderiales; family Burkholderiaceae; genus Caballeronia; species Caballeronia jiangsuensis. The sequence goes on along the minus strand of JFHF01000007.1, from coordinate 197,752 downwards.
CAAGCGCGGTGTCGGTCCGCGACGTGCTCAGGGCGATGCCGCTATTCCTCGCATCGCCGGCGCAGGCGTCCGTTACGGAGCGTACGATAGCCGCGAGATCGACATCGGCGAAATTCAGCGCGAGCTTTCCCGTGCGCACCCGGGACAGGTCGAGAAGATCGTCGATGATCTTCGCCTGACTGATCACCGAGCGCTGAATCGCCTCGGCCGCACTCTGCACCAGCGGAATGTGCCTTGCATCCGGCGCACGTCCGAGCAGTTCGGCCTTCACGTGGATGAGATTCAATGGATTCTTGAGTTCGTGTGACAGCACCGCGAAGAACTCGTCCTTCTGGCGATTGACGGATTCGGCCTGAGCACGCGTCGCTCGCTCGATCTCGAGTTGCAACTGCTGCTGACTCTCCACGCTCTTTCTGTCGGTCATGTCGCGGACGATCTTGGCCAGTCCGTTGAAGCCCTCGCTGGTGATCGTGGTCGTCACGCCGCTGCAATAGATTCGCCGGCCATCCTTGCGTTGATGCCACCGTTCATCTTCCGCCCGGCCGATCGCCTTTGCGGTCTCGCGTTCCCGGAGCGCGACATCCTGCGCGCGATCCTCCGGCGTGAAGATCAGATCGACCGGCTTGCCCAGCACCTCCGGTTCGTCGTAACCGAACACGCGTTGCGCGCCCTTGTTCCAGCTCACGATCCTGCCGTCCAGGTCCTGCACGATGATCGCGTAGTCGTCTGTCGCGAGTGCGGCGAGCTTGAGCCGTTCCTCTCCCAGGCGAACCTCGTGCTGGGCCACGCGCCGCTCCGTGACGTCGATGAGCGTCAGCACCGCGCCGTCGATGCGGTCTTCGGCGGTACGGTAAGGCAGCAGCCGGACCAGATACCATTCGCCGCTCGTCGTGCCGACTTCGCGCTGCGTGATCTGCAGGCTCTGGAAAGTGGCGCTAGCGTCGCTGGCCAGTTCCGGATAGATCAGGCGATGCGTCAGGTCGAACAGCGAACGTCCGATGTCCGTTTCGATCAGGTTGAACAACCTGACGGCGGGCGCCGTGAATCGCTTGATGCGCATGTCGCTGTCGACAAAAATCGTGGCGATGCCCGTCGACGCGATGAGGTTCTGCAAATCGTCGTTGGCCTTCGCCGTTTCCTCGACCTTGAGCTGAAGCGCGCTATTGACGGTGACGAGTTCCTCGTTGACCGACTGCAACTCTTCCTTGCTCGTTTCGAGTTCTTCGGTCGCCGAGCGCATCTCTTCGTTGATCGCCTGAAGTTCTTCGTTCGAAGCCTTCAGTTCCTCGTTCGATGCGTTGGATTGCTCGATGCTCAGCCGCAGCAGTTCCTTGGTGCGATGCAGTTCCCCCTCCAGATGCGCGACGAAGGGATTCTGATCCGCGCCGTCTTGCACTTCTTCGTCAGGCCGCGTCGTCTCATCGACTTCATCGAAGAAAATCGTGCAGAACTCCGCTGAGTCCGTCGCGTCGTTGAACGGACGAACCGTCATGGTCACGTAGGAATGCGTGGCGCCGCGCGAGAAGCGCACCCGTTGCGCATCCACGCTCCTGCCGTTTTGCAGCGCCTGAAAGAGCGCGGTGCGTAGTTCGAGCCCGAGGTCGGGGTTGATGAGCATGAGCAGATTGTGCGAGGGCTCGCCACCGACATAGCGCAGGAATCGCCCGACTCCGTCGGACATGTGCAGGATCTCCGCGTTGCGGTCCACCAGCACGCTCGGCGGTGCATAGCGTTCGATCGCCTGCCGATGAAGACTCGCGAAAGTCACGCTCGCCGAGTCGCGCATGGGCGCCGGCGCGAGCGCACGCGGCGCGGCCGCCTGGTTGCCGGTCACCGCCGGCGACGAGATCACGGGGACTTTCGTGGGCAGCATCCTCGCCCGATAGATCCGGTTCTTCTTGTCGACCGTGCTGAAGAGATCGTCCGCGATGTCCACCGACTCCGACGTTCCCAAAAACAGCAAACCGCCGGGCTGGAGCGCGAAATGGAAAGTTTCGAGCACCTGACGCTGCACGGTCCGGTCGAGATAGATCAGCAGGTTGCGGCACGACACGAGATCGAGATGCGAGAACGGCGGATCGCGCAGCACGTTATGCGGCGCGAACAGCACGCTGTCGCGCAGCGCCTTGTTGATGACATAGCGGCCGCGCTCGAACGTAAAGAAACGCCGCAGGCGCGAGGGCGAGATGTCGGTCAGAATCGACTCCGGATAGCTGCCGGTTCGCGCGAGTTCTATCGCCTGCTGGTCGAGGTCCGTTGCGAATATTTGAAGTCTCGGCAACTCTGCGCCCGTCGCCTTGCGCTCGCTGAACAGCATGGCGAGCGAGTAGGCCTCTTCACCCGTCGAACATCCGGCGACCCATACGCGAATCGGATCGCCATCCAGCTTTCTCTCGATGACGGCCGGCACGATTTCGCGCTCGACGGCCTCGAACGCCTGACGGTCGCGAAAGAAGTTCGTCACGCCGATCAGCATGTCGCGAAGCAGCGCGCCCGTTTCTTCCGGATGCGTTTCGACGAAGCGCTGATAGGCCAGCAGATTCGGCAGGCCGTTGACCTGCAAACGGCGTTCGATTCGCCTCAATACGGTGGCGCGCTTGTAGTGCCGGAAGTCATGACCGGTGCGAATGCGCAGCGTATTCAGAACGCGATGCAGCGCGTGTTCCGCCGAAACCGCGCCGTCCTCCGCCGGATCGAGTTCCGCCGCTGCCGGCTCGACGTCGGCTGACGGCAGCGTGATCGAACGAGCGTTCTCATTCAATTCGATCAGCTTTTGCGGGATATCGACCACCGGCAGCACGATGTCGACCTGACCGGTTGCCATCGCGTTGGCGGGCATTTCCCCATACTCGGCGTCTTCCGGCGACTGGGCCAGCGTGACGCCGCCGCACTCCTTGATGCGGCCGATGCCTATCGCGCCGTCGCTGCCCGACCCTGAAAGAATGACGCTGATCGCGCGCTCGCCGTGCGCTTCGGCGAGGCTGCGGAAGAACAGATCGATTGCGACGGCCCGCCCTCGCCCTCGGCCTCGCCCGCGCTCGGCCGGCGTCGCGGACAAGTAGCCATCGGTCATCGATAGCGCGGTCGCCGGAGAAATCAGATAGACGTGATTTTTTTCGATGGGCGTGGCTTCGGTCACCTGCGAGACCGGCAGGCGCGTGACGCGCCGCAGAACGTTGTCAGCCTGACTTTCGTGGGAAGGCGAGAGATGAAGCACGATCACGAAGGTCATGCCCGGATCCGGCGGCATGTGTTCGAAGAACCGGATCAGGGCCTGAATGCCGCCCGCCGATGCGCCGATGCCGACAACCGGGAAGTCGAGCGTAGGCGTCGCGCGGTGCGCTGCCGTCCGGTCGCCCGCGGCGTGATCTGGGTTTTCCATCTTTTTCCATCTGACGAAGAAATTGGGGTAGGTCTGAAGGTAGTTTAAGCCGTTCCGGCGTGCGTGGGAGCAGACACGGGTTAAACGAAAAGCGCGCGCACATGACGTGCGCGCGCATCGATAAGACAAAGCTAGCAGCAGACTTTGAAATCTGCGCCGCGACGCCTTGCCCGGCTATATGGCCGCAGGCGTCGCCAGGCTATCCGGCCGCGGCGGTTTCGTGACGCGCGACACGGACGTGCGATACCAATGAGGGATCGTCGAGCCGAACAGCGCACCGATCGCGGCGCTCAGCAATATCGGCACCAACAGGCTGGGCGGCTTGTCGTTCGCGTGAAGCAGCGCCTGATCCACACGGAGCCAGTACACGACGAATGCGCCCACCATCCCCATCAGAACACCGAGGCCAGCGCCTTCGGCCCACCGGAGCAGGGGTGGCGGAACATCGTTGCGAAAGTTGTCGCATTCGAACGCCAGTGCGAGCGCGAGCACCGTCGACAGAACCAGCCACTTGCATTGCGCGGAGAACGGCAGAACCGGGCCGCTCGCATCGAAAAAGTGGATGCGATACAGATAGAACGCATACGACGCCGTCAATCCCACCAGAAGCGCGGCCAGTGTCGAGAGAAAATAGGCGAGCCACGGCCGTTCATTCGATCGCTCGATATCCGCGAACTTCCACGCCTGCTTCGGCACGAGAGCGGCGATGGCCGCGATCACGTGATTGAAGGCGACGAGCACGCCGATCGAAAACGCCTTCTCGATGGGCATGGTGTTGGCGGAAAGCACCGTCGAAACGATGAAGAGCGCGATCACGCCCAGCAGATCGAGACACAGCAAATTCGCCGGTATGAGGATGCGCTTCGCCGGCGGGATGGCGAAACCCATCGCCCGGAATTTATTGGCGACCGCGAGATCGTTGTTGCAACTGTAGAGGAGCGCCCTTGCGAGCATCAGTTTGACATCGGCGGCGCTCGCGAGAATCACCTTGCGGATATTCTCGGTCGCATCCGCGGGGGGCTGGAGCTTCTGCGCGGACAACTGGTCGATCGTCGCGAAGTAGCCCAGACTGTGCGCGAAGAAGTTAGCCATCTTCGCTTCGAACTCCGTATCTATTTCCGGGAACGCACTGACGAAGCGGGGTTGAATCTCCAGGTCGCGGTAGGCGACATAGAGCACCACGACTTCGGTGAATGCGTGAGGAATCCTGGCGCCTTCCGGGTCGATGACCAGTTTCAGCGCAAGATCGTCCTGCAGGTCGGGCCGGCATCTGACGTACTGTCTCGCCCTTTCGAGCGCGCTCTCGGTCATGACGAAAGAAACCGAGCCGAGCCGCTGCACCCAGCGGATCGCATTGACGGGAATGGCGCCCATGCCGTGAAAGAACGAGAGCATGCCTGCGTCGAAATCCCGAAGAAACGGAAAACTCGGAAGCAGGGTCGTCAGCATGAGCGCGCCGATGGCCGGCGCATCGAATCCTGAAACCTCCTTGCTGACGCTTCCCTCAGCGCCCATGTGCAGCCAGTTGATGGCGTCCGGATTGTCCTTCACCAGCCACGTGATGATCAGCAGCATTGCTTCGCAGCAGATGACATAGGCCACGCCGCTGCCGTAGAACTGGAAACGGCTCGTCTCGGAGCGCACTGTCCGGGGCGTATTGAAGCGGCTCCAGGCATAGAAGAACACCAGGAGCATGGCGACCAGGTAGCTGATATCGGTGTTCAGCGCGTCGAGGATTGATTGAATCATGACTTGCTCCCAACCAGATTGGATTGCTCTGCGAAGCCGGCCACGGCGCGCGCCCGCGCGGGCACATCGCCAGCGAGCGGCACCCGAAGGCGCCGCCCGCGCCTGACGCTTCGCGCTTACCGGTTACATCAGCGCGTCCAGCAGTTTCGCGCCGTCGGGAACGCCCAGACCGGTGCAGGCGTCCCAGCCCTTCCCGGCCGCATACGCCCCGTTATTGCCCTGCGTGATATCGCGCGTGATGCCGGCGGTCCGATACAGCAACGGATTGAGGAAGCCGACCGGATGCCCGAGCTTGTGATTGAGCAGCGCGACGAGACCGGCCATCAGCGGCGCGACGGCGCTCGTGCCGCCGATCACGGCATCCTGCCCATGAACGCGCACGAGATAGCCGGTAGCCGGATCGGCGTCCGCGGCGATGTCGGGAACGCCGCGTCCCTTGCGGCCGCCGGGATTCGCGGACACAGGAATATTCGCTGTGGCCTGATAGCCCGGAACGTCGAAGAAATCGCTGATGCCGCCGCCTGTTGCGCTGCGCACCGGATCTTCGTTCCACACGGTCTCGCTCGTGATCGCACTTGCCGACGCCACGAGCTTCGTTCCGCCACATGCGAGCGCGAACGGGCTCGAAGCCGGGAAATCCGCGTGCGACAGGCCGTCGGGCGTAAGGCCGATGCTCGCGAGCGCGTCGGGATTCTCGTCGCTCGAACCGGCGTCGCCGGACGCGGCGCAGATCGTCACGCCGAGCGCCGCCGCATCCTGGAACACCTGATCGAGCTGCGTCTTGATCTGCGCCGACCAGTCCTTTTCCGGACCGCCCCAGCTCACCGAAATGACGGACGGCTTGTGCACCGTGTCGTGAATGGCGTGCGTGAACGCGTCGATGAAACCCTGCGAAGTATTCGGCGCAAAGTACACGACGATCTGCGCTTTCGGCGCAATGGCGGCCGCGACTTCGATATCCAGCATCACCTCGGCGTCCGCGTCGTCCGAGCGCATGTGCGCGTGATCGACAAGCACCGTGTTGACGTGCGGCGCGGGCAATCCGAGTTCCTTGAAATAGGCGCGGATATCGGCCGCGCGGATCGCTCCGCCGAACTCGACGATGCCGATACACTGGCCCGTGCCGTCCGTGTCGCCGGGATAGTTGTATAGCTTCGCCAGTTGCGGCGGCGTGAACGAGGCGCCGCCGGCGTGTGGCGCGGCTCCATCTTCCGCACGCACGGCATGCGCCGAGCGCTTGAAATGTGCGATGGCCTGCGGACGGTCGTCGAGACCGAAGACGCCCTCGACAATGTCCCCGATCTCCGGCGACACGAACACCGGGCCGACGCGCCCGCGATAGCTGCCGCCGTCGAAGCGGTACTGCTGCAGCTTCACGGCGAACGCCGATTCCAGTGCCGCAACCGTGCCCGATACGATGACGCAGCGGCGCGCGGCGCTCGTCAGCACGACCTGAAGGCCATGCGACTGCGCGAAGGCCTCGACCTTCGCGATGTCCTCGGGCGCCGCGCCATGCGCCGATGCGAGCTGTTCGCGGCTCAGATAGCTACGCTCGCCAGGCGGACGAAGAGACTGCGCCTCGGAGGCAGACGCGTGCAGTTGCGCGCGCGGACGCACGCGCAATGTCACTTCCAGTCGCTCGTCGCTTGCTGCGGGACCGACGACGTGCGCCGTAGGCAGCGCCGCGCGCTCGCTGCCGCGAACCGGAATGGATGAAGGCTGGGACGGCATGATCGACTCCATGTGGCGACGCCTTCCGCCGAGTGGAAGTGTCGCGCAAGATGAGAGACTGTCTCGGCTGATTGAAGCTCGGACGCAGTGCGAATCGGGGCGCGACGCTCGGTTGCTTCTGCGCTTTCTGTTGCGCCCTCTGTACGTCAGGTCTCCTCGCACAAAAGCCCGTCCCTCGCACATTCGTTCGATATCCGAACTACTTGATGCACGAAGAGACGGGCCGCGCGGCGAAGCTTACGGATTGATGACGAGAATATCCGTCGATACCCGAAGCGGCGAATTCCATCCGATATTGATGCGGAACTCGGTACGGCCCGGCTTCACCACGATGTTTTGCACGGTGTAGATGGCGGAACCCATGAAGCGGTTGCCGCCGTTATCGCATTCGCTGACGGACACGAACACGTGCGATCCCGCCTGGATCGGGCCTGCGTTGAACCCGAAGGCGACCTCGCCGTGCAGCGAGGGCCACGCATCGTAGCGATACGCCACGCCAGTCATGGTGCCGGCCAGATGAGTCTGAACGACGCCGTGATGGTCGGCGCTCACTTCATGAGTGACCGCTTGTTCCGGGGACGGATCGTGCGCTTTCATTTCCATGCTTCGCTCCTTCATTGCTGGTGAATTACGCGTGCCGAATATCGAGGTCAATCGACGAGCACGCTCGATATCGCACATCCTCGTTCAAGGCGACACCGCTTGCGTGCCACGCCGAATCTCGTGCGATTGCATGAGCCTACAAGCGGCGGGATATCGAACCTATCGGCAAGACGGTGTACATCGAAAGTCGTAGGGAATCTTGATCGACAGAGATTGAATAACCACATCGCGACTGTAAACCGCGTATAGAATTATTCGAGTACCGTCAGGGAGACGATGCGATGCGTGTGCTGCTCGTCGATGATCACGAACTCTTCAGAGCCGGTTTTGCACTGCTCATCAAAGAGCTTTTTCCGCATGTCGAACTGCTTCATGCGAGCACGCTGTCGCATGGCGTCGATTCGGCGATGATCGATCATCCGGACATCGTGTTTCTGGACCTCGAACTTCCCGACGGGCACGGTTGCGATGCGCTGGTCCGCCTGAAAGACGCGCGGCCGTCCTTGCCCGTGGTCGTGGTTTCGGCCGATGAGAGCATGGAGACGGTCAGTCGATGCCTCGCACTGCGCGCGATGGGCTACGTGCCGAAATCGTCGTCGCCCGAAGCGCTCCATGCCGCGATCGTCGCCGTGCTCTCGGGCGGCGTCTACCTGCCCGCGGCGAGCATCGCCGGGCTGAGGCGCACGATCGACATGGCCGAGGCGCCGGCACGCGAATCAGGACATGCGCAGCCGCCGCACGGTGGCGCGGCACGTTGGGACGCGCCGGATCTCGGACTCACGCCCCGCGAGTACGAAACGCTCGCGTGGCTCGTGCGCGGCCTTCCGTCCAAAGCCATCGCGTCGAAGATGGGGCTCGAAGACATCACGGTGCGCAAGTACATCAGTCATCTGCTCGCGCACTTCAATCTGCGGCGGCGCACCGAACTGATCGTGATGCTGGCCGACAAGGGCATCAAGCTCGGGACGCTGCCGGTGACAGATCCGTCGCGAGATCGGGATTCATCTGCCGATGGGCGGCAACGAAGCGGCTGATCTCCGCCAGCAAGTCCTCCGGCGCCGACGACTTGCGCAGCAGCACGAACGGCTCGGGGAAGTCGCGCAGCACCTGAACCGACAGCAACTCGCCGGTGATGAAAGCGACGGGAATCACACCGGCCCACGCGAAGTGACGCCTGATCCGGTCTGCGACTTCCTTGCCGGAGACGCCATCGCGTAGCCGGATATCGGTCACGATGAGATCGGGAATGCGGCTGTCATCGGCGAGAATGGCTTCGAATCCGGCCATCGATTCGGCGGCCTGCACGAGCGCGCCCGCGCTCGAAAAGAGGCGTCGCAGGCCTTCGAGGACCATCGGTTCGTCGTCGCACAGCAGCATGAACGTGCCGTCGAGATCGGGGCGGTGGCGCTCGCCATGCTGGGTCGTCGCGCCAGCCGGCTTCGATGCCGAAGTGCTCGCGTAGAGCGAAAAGCGCGATCCGCGCCCTTCGACCGAAGCGAAACTCATGGCGTGTCCCGGAAGAATACGAACCACGCGTTGCACGATCGACAGCCCCAGTCCCAGCCCTTTGGAACGATCGCGTCCCGGATTGTTGATCTGGTAGTACTCGGCGAAAATAGCCTCCCGATAGGCCGGTGCAATGCCGATTCCCGTGTCCCATACATCGACTCTCAACCGGTCATCCACCTGCACCCAGCCGAGCACGACGCCGCCCGACGACGTGTTCTTGATCGCGTTCGATACGAGATTGGATACGGCCCGCTTGAAGAGCGACCGGTCGGTCTCGATGGACGGCGGCTCGACTCGACGCTTCGCGAGTCTCAGATCGATGCCCCGCGACTCGGCCGTCTCCCGATATTGCTGGAAGACTTCGGTCAGCAGGTCGAACGTATTGACCGGCACAAGGCGGGGAACATGCGAGCCCAGCTCGCTGTAGTCCTGGATCTCCTTGAACATGTCGAGGATTTCGGACGCGGTCTCTTCGATCACATCGAGATCGCGATCCACCGCGTGTCCGTCCCTGATCCTCGTCCGGGCGCTGCGAATGAAGAGGTTGATCGCGGCGAGCGGCTGCTGGATGTCGTGATATGCCGACGAAAAGAACCGCTCCTTCTCCTTGACGAGTTCCTGCATGCATTTGTTCTGCTCGTTTATCGCACGCGACGTGGCTTCGACGCGCGCCTTGGCCGCGCGCAAGGTGCGCCGGTACATGAATTCGCGGCGTGCCGAACGTTCCAGCGGAATACTGACGAGCAGACCGATGGCATACGTCAGCGGCAGACTCGTGCCGTGCGCAATCACCGACGACAGGTGCATGCCGAACTTCTCGCCCGGAGGCTGGAGAAACAGCATCAGCAGATAACTTGCAATGCACAGCCCGACCAGCCACGCCGTGGTGACCACGCGTAGCCGGAACGCCATGAAGATCGTGAACAGCGTGAGCGTCAGGATCGAATAGTGTTCGTGCCACGGCAGGTCCACGATCTGCAGCAGTCTCAAGGTGGCGAGCCACGCACTGAGCGTCCACAGGCAGAGGAGCCCGACGGCCCAGCGTTCAACGAGTGCGCGCGGCGTCCACAGCACGACGGCCACGCTCATGCCGATAGCCGCGGCGCTTCTCGCGAAGATGATTTCGTGGTGGTGCAAATGGGCGGGATCGAGTATGTCGATCCGCCCGAAGTCACGGATCGAAAAAACGATCCACAACGCGGTGAAGATCGCGATGGCGAGTCTTCGCTGGCCGGACATGCGCTGCGCGTAGTCCCTCAGAAACGCCCGTTCCTGAGCCGCCGATCTGAACCTGCGCACCCAGAGGTCTGACGATCTCATCGCGATGCCCGATCCGGAAATGTCGCCGTCCGCGAATACGGCAGCATGACATCCAGACAGAATAGCAGGACCGCATTCGAATGCGGATATACAAATGTAGCGGTACGAATGTATCCGTCCGCTTAACAATGCCTACATCTTCGCGGCGCGATTTCGGGCGCTCGCCTACCTACGTGGGTGTCGAGGGCGTCGGCGCTGGCCGACAATCGATACGACGGTGCAGAGAGCCGAGACTCGACCTGTGTTTCACAACGGCCGCTTCGCACCCGAGTATTTCCGCCTGGCATTTACGAGGAGGTTGTCATGAAATCAGTCGTTATCGCGGTCGCCGCAGCGTCGGCGCTTTCCTTGCCTCTCGCTGCGTTCTCCCAGACGGATCCGGCATTGACGCGTGCCCAGGTGCGTGCAGAGCTGCAACAGCTCGAACAGGCCGGCTATGATCCGGCCAAAAGCGCGGATGCAAGTTATCCGGGCGACATCCAGGCGGCCGAGGCACGGGTAGCGACCGATCACGCAACGGAGTATGGCGGTATGCCCTCCGGCTCATCGACGTCCGGTTCGCGCATCGTCGTTCGCCCCGCCTCTGACGAAGACATGAAGCAGCTCTATTCTGGCGGCCAGTAGCATCTGGTAATGGTCGCGCGTCAGTTCTCTATGCCGGCGACCAGTTCCATGAACTGCTTCATCCGCCTTACTGCAAGTTCCGGACGGATCAGCACGCCGGAAGCATCGGCTTTACGAAAGACGTCCGCGTAATGAAGCGCCGATCGCGCCGATTGCATTCCGCCTGCCATCGAGAAATGGTTCTGGTGCCCGTTGAGCCACGCAAGGAACACGACGCCGGCCTTGTAGTACTGCGTCGGCGCGACGAAGAGTTCGCGCGACAGCGTGACCGTCGGCGTCATGAGCGCGTGATAGGTGTCGATGTCGTTTCGGGCCAGCGATGCCAGCGCCTTCGACGCCACCGGCGCGATCGGATCGAAGATGCCCAGCAATGCATGCGACTTGCCCGTGCTGTCACCGGCGATGAGTTCGCCATAGTTGTAGTCGTCGCCGGTGAACATGACGACACCTTCCGGCAATTTCGAGCGCAACTGCCGTTCATACTCCGCGTTGAGCAGAGAGATCTTGATTCCTTCGATCTTCTCCTTCTGATGACCGATGATGTCGAGCACCGTGGCCATCGCGGTATCGACATCGCTGCTGCCCCAGTAACCGGCGAGCGCCGAATCGAACGCATCGCCGAGCCAGTGCAGCACGATTTTCTCGCGCGACGCGGAGATGACTTTTTCGTAGACGTACATGTAGTCGTCGGCGCAGCGCGCAGCCGCGCAGAGCGCGCGGCTCGCCATCATGATCGGACGGCCGCCCGCTGATTCGACAACCTCGAACTGCTCGTTGTAAGCGGCAACGATGTCGTCGAGAGAATGCGCTTTCCTGCCATCGAGATGATCGGTGCCCGCACCGCAGGCGAGATCGGCGCCGGGAATCGACTTCGCGTGAGCGATGCTGCGTCGGATCAATTCGGCCGCAACAGGCCAGCCGATGCCCATGCCGCGCTGGGCGGTGTCCATCGCCTCGGCGACCTTGAATCCGAGACTATAAAGGTACGTGCGGAATGCCAGCGTCGCGTCCCAATCGACAGCGGGTGCATCACCGGAAGGCTCGTATGCAGCACGCGCATCGACGACGACGTGCGCGGCCGCATACGCGATCCGGTTGAACGTCGGTGCGCTCGATCCGGGAAGCTGGTTTTCCAGATTTTGCAGCGAGTATGCCCGGACAGTCCCGTCCTGCAGTGGCAAATTGATGTTCATGCTGTACCTCTCAGTGTCTGGAAGGAATGGCGAAGTCGGACAGGTTCGTGACAGGTGCAACCGTGGGCGCGGCGATGCTCGCAGAGGCGGACTGAATGATCATGTCCGCTGCTTTCTCGGCGATCATGATGGTCGGCGCATTGGTGTTGCAGGAAGGCACGAAAGGCATCACGGACGCATCGACGACGCGCAGGCCATCGAGACCGATCAGCCGCAAATCGGGCGTTACTACAGCGTCCGGATCGTTTGCCTGTCCCATGCGGCATGTCCCGACCGGGTGATGGTCGGTCTTCGCATTCGCGCACGCGTACTCGAAAAGCTCCTGATCGCTGTTGGCCCGCGATCCGGGAAGAACTTCGTTCTGCACGAAGCGGCGCATGGCGGGCGCATTGAGGATGTCGCGAGCCAAGCGCAAGCCCTTGATGGCCATATCCCTGTCGTGCGGGTCCGACCAGTAGTTGGGATCAAGCAGAGGCGCATCGGCCGGATCACTGCTTGAGAGACGAACCGTGCCGCGCGACCGTGGCCGAAGATAAGCCGTGTTCAGCGTCACGCCCGCGTTTTGCAGCTTGGCCATACCCGCCTCGATTCCCGAACCGAGCCCCAGATGGAACTGGATATCGGGCGAGCGGTCGCGGTTGGGCGAGTCGCGGTCTGCGTACCAGAACCCGCCAGTTTCGAAGAGACTCGACGCCACCGGGCCTTTTTTCAGCACGACGTATTGCAACGCGGCCCACGCAGCGTGATGCAACTTGTTGTATTTGTCGTAGGTGTGATCGCCCGTGCATTCAGAAATGACGAACAGATCGAGGTGATCCTGAAGATTTTCGCCGACGCCGCGCAGATCATGGACGGGTTTGATCCCGACAGACCGGACATGCGACGCGGGCCCGATGCCGGATTGCAAGAGTAGCTTCGGCGAGCCGATAGCGCCGGAAGACACGATCACTTCTCGCGCGGCTCTGATGATTTGCGTATCGCGGCTATCGCCGACGACTACCTCGACACCCACTGCACGATGGCCTTCGACGATGACGCGCAACGTGCGCGTGGCCATTTGCACGGTGAGGTTACGCCGTTTGAGCACAGGCTTGATGAAACTCGTTGCTGCCGACGAACGACGCGCGTCAAGTTGCGTCAGTTGATAGTACCCGAGTCCCTCTTGCGAAGCGCCGTTGAAATCGGGGTTGAACGGAATGCCTAACTCCTGCCCTGCCTGAAAGAACGCTTCGCATATAGGAAGCGGGCTGATCGGATTCGAGACGCCCAGGGGACCGCCGTAGGCGTGGAACTCATTCGCGAAGCGCTGATTGTTTTCCGAACGCTTGAAATACGGCAATACCTCGCGATAAGACCAACCCGTCGCTCCGGCCTTGCTGACCCATTCGTCATAGTCGGCGGGCACGCCTCGCGTATAGAGTTGCGCGTTGATCGACGAGCCGCCGCCGATAACCTTCGCTTGCGTGAAGCGCAGGACGCGATTGTTGAGATGCTTCTGCGGCACGGTATGCCAGCCCCACGACCCGATGCCCTTGGTCATCTTCGCGAAGCCGGCTGGCATCGCAAAGAACGGGTGACGATCCGAACCGCCCGCTTCCAGAAGAAGCACGTTCACCGTGGGGTCCGCGCTCAACCGATTCGCGAGCACGCATCCGGCCGAGCCGCCGCCCACGATCACGTAGTCATATGTCGTCGTATTCATGTCGGTCACGCTCAAAATGCAGGGATCGAAAGGCCGCCGTCGACGTGCAACACGCTGCCAGTGCAGAACGGAAGAGATCCATCGGCGAGCGTTGCGACCGCGCGAGCCACTTCCTCGCTTTCGCCCCAACGAGCCGCGGGGACCAGCCCTTCCTCGAAACGCGCCTCATACTTCTGTGCGACGCCTGCCGTCATCGGCGTGCGGATGATTCCGGGCCGCACTTCGAAGACGCTTATGTTCGACTTCGCCAATCGCAGCGCAAAAAGCTGCGTAAGCATCGGCAAGGCGGATTTCGACAGGCAGTATTCCGCTCGCTCCGTCGAGGCCATCTGCGCCGAGACCGACGAGACAGTCACGATCGAGCGCGCACGATTCGATGGCGTCGCGATCATGTGCCGCGCGACAGCTTGCGTCATGAAGAACGTGCCGCGAAGATTGATGCCGAGCACGGTGTCGAACGCGTCCGAACAAACGTCGAGGAGATCGCCACGACTTGGCGAGCCCACGCCCGCGTTATTCACGAGACACTCCACGCTGCCTTTGAAACCTATCGCGGCGTTCACAACCTCTGCGTGCGACTCGATATCGCTCAGGTCGCTGCGAACGAAAAGCGCATCTTGCCCCTCGTTGCGGATAAGCTCGCACGTCGCCTGCGCGTCCTCGTCATCGGTCACGTCGGTCAGCACGACATCGAAACCGCGCCGCGCCAGTTCGACACAGATCGATCGGCCGATTCCTCTGCGCCCGCCCGTAACCAGCGCGGTCGGGCATGGTCCATTCGACTTGCTCATAAGTCCACCGTCCCAGTCGTCGATCAATGAATGCGTGCTTCCGTGTCCTTATCGAACAGCACCAGCTTCGACAGATCGACACGCAGTTCGCAACGTTCACCGGACGCGTGCGGCATGTCCGGACCGAGCCGCGCGGACACTTCCATGCCGCCGAAATCGAGGACAGCGAGCGTGTCCGGTCCAGTGGGCTCAAGCACGTTGATCCTGACGGGAACGGTTCGAATAGCAGACGCCGCGCGTTCGTTCTCTACCCCAATCGCCTCCGGTCGCAAACCTGCGATAACTTCCTTGCCGACATAGCGATCGACGGCTTGAGATTGCGCCGGAAGTTCGAGATCCAGCGCGTCATTGCCCTGCCCGATCTTCAGATGCAGCGAGCCGTTCCTCCCCTCGATGCGCGCGGGAATGAGGTTCATCGACGGCGACCCCATGAACGTCGCCACGAACGTGTTTGCAGGCGTGTTATAGACCTCGGACGGCGTGCCGAGCTGCTGGAGAATGCCGCCTTTCATCACCGCGATGCGGGTTGCAAGCGTCATCGCTTCGATCTGATCGTGCGTCACGTAGACGATGGTCGCGCCCAGCCGCTGGTGCAGCTTCTTGATTTCCGTGCGCATGTCCACGCGCAGCTTCGCGTCGAGGTTGGAGAGCGGCTCGTCGAACAGGAAGATCTTGGGATGACGCACGAGCGCACGGCCCATCGCGACGCGCTGGCGCTGGCCGCCCGAAAGCTGACCCGGACGGCGATCGAGCAGATGTTCGATCTGAAGAAGACGCGCAGCATCCTGTACCGCCTTCTCGCGATCGGCCTTCGAGACTTTACGCATCTCAAGCCCGAAGCTGATGTTTTGTCCCACGGTCATGTTCGGGTACAGCGCATAGCTTTGAAAGACCATGGCGATATCGCGCTCGCTCGGATGCAGGTCGTTGACCTTGTCGTCACCGATGCGGATTTCGCCGCCCGATAGCGTATCGAGTCCGGCAATGAGCGAGAGCAACGTCGATTTGCCGCAACCCGACGGGCCGACGAGCACGAGGAAATCGCCATCGTCCACGTCGATATTGATCTCGCGAAGAATTTCCGTAGAGCCGTAGGCCTTGCGCACGTTGCTGACATGAAGAGAAGACATGATGATTACCCCTTGACCGAACCAGCCATCAAACCGCGGACGAAATAACGACCTCCGACGACGTAGACGAGCAGCGTGGGCAGCGCCGCGATCATCGCGGTGGCCATCTGCACGTTGTATTCCTTGACGCCGGTAGAAGTGTTGACGATGTTGTTGAGCGCTACCGTGATCGGCGCCGATGCGCCCGTCGTGAACGATGCGCCGAACAGGAAGTCATTCCAGATGTTCGTGAACTGCCAGATCACGGTGACGGTGATGATGGGCACCGAGTTCGGCAGGAGGATTCGAAAGAAGATGCGAAAGAAGCGCGCACCGTCGATCATCGCGGCCTTTACGAGCTCATCGGGAAACGCGATGTAGTAGTTGCGGAAGTACAGCGTCGTGAAGCACAGCCCGTAGACCACATGCACGAAGACGAGGCCGGTGATCGATTGAGCGAGACCGATCTTGCCGAGAAACGTCGCCATCGGGATCAGCACGATCTGGAACGGGATGAAGCAGCCGAACAGGACGAGCGCAAACAAAACGTTGTCGCCCTTGAAGCGCCACTTCGTCAACACATAGCCATTGAGCGCGCCGATCAGCGTCGAAAGGAACACTGCTGAAAAGACCATGCGGAACGAGTTCCAGAAGAAGCCTTTCACGCCGGAGCAGTCGAGACCGACGCAGGCCGAGCCCCAGGCTTTCTCCCATGCAGCGAGCGTCCATTCGTGCGGGAGCGCGAGAATATTGCCCGCATACACTTCCTGAAGCGGTTTGAACGAGGTGAGCAACATCACGACGAGCGGCACGAGATATACGAGCGCGACGATCAACAGCATCGAATAGATGACGATGCGCGATACGTTGTTATGCTTTCCCACCACCATTTGCGGCGAGTCCCAGGTCTTGGCAGCCATGCTTGTCTCCTTCAGGCTACGTGGATAGGTACGGATTGCTTCAGTGACCGCCGCCAGAACGACGGGGGCGCATTTCCGAGTAGAGGTAGGGCACCATGATTGCGGCAACGGTGCAGAGCATCATCACGGCGCTCGCGGCTCCCATACCCAGCTCGTTACGTGTGAACGTGAACGAGTACATGAAGGTCGACGGGAGTTCGGTCGAGTAACCGGGGCCTGCACCCGTCAAGGCAATCACCAGCTCGTAGCTTTTCACCGCCAGGTGAACGAGGATCACGAGTGCCGAGATGAAGACCGGGCGCAGTTGCGGAATGATGATGCGGCGATAGATCGAGGGCATCCGCGCGCCGTCGATCGACGCTGCCTTGATCTGCTCCTGGTCGATGCCGCGCAAGCCCGCGAGGAACATCGCCATGACGAAGCCGGACGCTTGCCAGACCGCCGCGATGACGACGGTGTAAATCGCCATGTCGTCGCTGATGATCCAGTCGAACTGGAAGCTCGACCATCCCCAGTCGTGGAAGAGCTTCGTCAGGCCAAGCCCCGGATTGAGAATCCACTTCCACGCGGTGCCGGTGACGATGAACGACAACGCCATCGGGTACAGGAAGATCGCGCGCAAATAACCTTCCGCCCGGATGCGCTGATCCAGAAGGATCGCGAGCGCGAGGCCGATTGCAAGACACAGGACCACATACAGCGACGCATAGATGCCGAGGTTCTCCACGGCGACGTGCCAGCGAGGGTGTTCCCACACGCGCGCAAACTGCGTGAATCCAGCCCATTTGAACGTGGCGAATGCGCGGGAACGTGTGAACGAGAGCACCGTCGTCCAGACGATGAAGCCGTAGACGAACACCAGCGTGATGATCAGTGTCGGGCTGAGCACGAGCTTCGGGAGAAGCGCTTCGAACGCGTTGCGCGCAGAACGCTTTTTCCCGACTTTCTCCGCGCGGGCGGGGGACTTTGCCGGGTCTATGGACTGGGCACGAGAGTGTAGAAGCATGATTTCACCTGCACGTCGAGAACATCGAACACGAGAGCGGAGCGGACGCTTGCCGTCCGCCTGAGCGGTCAGATCGTCACTTCGAATTCTGGATAGCCGTGACGAGCGCCTTCACGGCATCGGCCGACGACTGGTTCGAATTGAAGAAGTGCGTGACGACGTCATAGAGCGCCGTCTTCGATGCTTCGGGCATCGCCTGGCCGTGGGCGAAGCTGCCGACCATCGTCCCGTTCTTGAGCGCCGTGCGCATGTCGGCCATCGACTTTTGACCGCACTCGTCGAAGCCATCGGCGGGCACATCGAGACGTGCCGGCACCGCGCCCTTGATCTGATTGAACTGGGCCTGAACCTTGGGGTCCATCACGGCTTCCGCGAACGCGTACTGTCCGGCCTGCCGGTCGCTTCCCGCCTTGAAGGTCGCGAATTGGTCGGTCACGAAGATGAAGTCGCCCTGCGTGCCGGGGTATCGCATGCAAAGGTAGTCCACGCCCGGCTTCTTGCCCGCGTTGGCGAACTCCCCTTTGGCCCAGTCGCCCATGATCTGCATGGCGGCCTTGCCATTGATGACCATCGAGGTAGCGAGATTCCAGTCCCGGCCGGGGAAATTTGGATCGACCATGCCACGCAACGCGCGCAACTGGTCGAACGCCTTTTCCATCGTCTTCGAGCCGAGCGCCTTGGGATCGAGCTTGACCAACGCATCGTTATAGAACTTGGGGCCGCCCGCCGACATCACTGCACTGTCGAAGATCGTTGCTTCCTGCCACGCCTGTCCGCCGTGAGCCAGCGGGATATAACCCGCCTTCCGAATCTTGTCCGCGTCGGCGACGAGCTCTTCGAAGGTTTGCGGCGGCGTGAGCTTGAGTTCATCGAAGATCTTCTTGTTGGCCCAGATCCAGTTGTCGCTATGCACGTCGATGGGCACGCCATACCAGTGACCATCGGACTTGGAGAAACGCTGCAGCGGAGCGGGCACCTGTTTGTCCCAGTCGCCCTTCTTGGCGATGCTGTCGAGATTCGTGAGCAAGTCCTGCTCCGCGTAATCCAGCACGCTGAACCCAAGCATCTGCACCGCGTCGGGCGGATTGTTCGATGCTATGCGCGCGCGCAACACCGTGCGCGCCGCTTCGCCGCCGCCGCCCGCGATCGGGCTGTCTTTCCACGCATAGCCTCGCTGCTTCAGGTTGTCTTTCAGAACGCCCAGCGCCTTGGCCTCGCCGCCGGAGGTCCACCAGTGCATCACTTCCACTTGCTTGTCGGCGGCAATCGCCGAAAGTGCGTGGCACGCGAACAATCCAGCCGCGACGGCGGCAATACGCTTCTTGAACATCTTCGTCTCCTTGTTGATCGCTCCGCGACGGGAGCGTTCGTATATGACTGTCACTTGGTGGACTGGGGCAGCCACCAGTTCTTGCGTGCGCCGATGTGCAACTGGATGGTTTTGGTTTCGGTGTAGTCCTCGACCGCCTGCTTGCCGAGTTCGCGACCGACGCCGCTGGACTTGAAGCCGCCGAAGGGCAGTTCCGGGTAGCCGTCGAGGAACGTGTTGATCCATACGGTCCCGGCATCGACGCCGCGTGCGACCATGAGGCACGTGTTGATGTCGTTGCTCCAGACGGCCGCCGACAGCCCATACGCCGAGTCGTTGGCGATCTCGATAGCTTCTTCGATGTCTTTGAACGTCACGATCGAGAGAACGGGACCGAAGATCTCGTCGCGCGCGATGCTCATCTCTGGCGTGACATCGCTGATGATGGTCGGCTCGAGATAAAGACCTTTGGCGTCGTAGCGCTTGCCGCCCAGACGCACGCGTGCACCAGCGGCTACGCCCTTGTCGATGTTCGCGAGAATTTCCCGAAGCTGCGTTTCGCTGACGATGGCGCCGATCTTGGTATCGGGGTGCAGAGGATCGCCCACCGGAACCTGCTGCGCGCGCTCGACGACAGCCTGCGCGAACTTCTCCGCTACCGACTCGTGAACGAGAACGCGGCTGCCGCTATTGCAGCATTCGCCCGCGTTGAAATAGACGCCGAAGACAACGGCATCGACCATCGCGTCCCAGTCGCAGTCGGGGAAGACGATCTGCGGATTCTTGCCGCCGAGTTCGAGCGCCACCTTCTTCAACTGCTTCGACGCGATGCCGCCGAGCAGTCCGCCGACGCGCGTCGAACCGGTGAAAGAAAGCATGCCGATGGCCGGGTGTTCGGCGAGCGGCTGGCCGACCGTGGGCCCCTTCCCGGTGACGACGTTGACGACGCCCTTCGGAACGCCGGCGTGCTCAAGAATCTCCGCGAGGATGACCGTCGTGCTCGAAGTCAGTTCACTCGGCTTGATGACGCATGTGCAGCCTGCGGCAAGGGCAAACGGAAGCTTTTGCGAAAGAATCCAGATAGGGAAATTCCAGGGCGTGATGAGCCCGACCACGCCGATCGGTTGGCGCAGGACGATCCCCAGCATGTCCTCGCCGAGCGAGTCGTAAGCATCGCCGCTCGTCGTACGGGCGAGGCTCGCGGCGTATTGCCAGAGATCGACGCAACCTGAGACTTCGCCACGCGCTTGCGTGAGGGGCTTGCCGGTCTCCAGCGATTCAAGCAACGACATCTCTTCGACCCGTGCCTTGATGCCCTCGGCGACCGCGAGCAACACTCGGGCGCGCTCGACACCCTTCATCCGGGGCCACGGGCCTTTCCTGAAAGCGACGTCGGCGGCCTGAATCGCGGCTTCGACGTCTTCGCCCGTGGCTTCGGGAAATGAACTCACCACTTGACCGTGAGCCGGGCTGCTGCGCTCGAAGCGCTCGCCGCTTGCGGCCTCCTTCCATCGGCCATCGATGAACATCTTTCCGGCGAACGCCTCGTGTTGCAGCGGCTTTGCATTCTCAAGCAGCGCCGTTGCGGCGGGAACAGCGATCTGACTCGTCATTTCATCGACCCTCGTATTGCGCCTTGCGGCGTTCGCGGAAACTGGCCATACCCTCGCGGGCGTCTTGCGTCGTGGCGGACAGCGCGCCGGCCATCGCTTCCAGCGTGGCGCCGGTATTGAAGCCCGCGGCTGCGTTGATCAGTTGCTTCGTGAGTTGCGCGGACACGGGCGCAAGCGTCGCGATCTGCCCGGCGACGGCCATCGCCGCATCGAGCGATTTACCCGCTTCGGACACTTCGTCGACGAGGCCGATTGCATAGGCGCGCTGCGCGTCGATGCGTCGTGCGGTGAGCGCCATCGACTTCACGTGACCGGGTCCGATGAGTGACACGAGCCGCTGTGTTCCGGACCAGCCAGGACAGGTCGCGATGCTCGCTTCGGGCAGCGCGAAGGTCGCGGCCGGATCGGTCACCCGAACGTCGGCGACTGCGGCGAGTTCCAGACCGCCGCCGAACGCGTGACCGTTGATCGCGGCGATCACGGGCAGGCGCAATGCAGCCCAACGATCGAAGATGCGATGTCCGCGCGTGACCCAGACACGCCACATATCGAGCGGCGCAAGGGCGGACCATTCATTGATATCCGCGCCGACACAGAAGGCACGCTCGCCGGCGCCCGTCAGCACGACGGCGCGCAGACTGCCGTCCGCTTCGAGTTGCGCGGCGGCGTCTTCGAGTTGCCCAAGCATCGACGGCGTGAGCGAGTTGAGCTTGTCGGGACGATCGAGCGTGACGACTGCAACCGGACCGCGTTTCTCGATGCGGATAAAAGCCTGATCAGCCATGACGCGCCTCCTTGAGCTTGAGTCCGAAGGGCGCGTCCGTGAAGATCGCGGCGTCCATCGTCTTCAGCGAGGACGACACCTTCAACTCGACGTCGCACTGATCCAGCACGTCCTTCTGCAGATCGATACCGGGAGCGATCTCGACGACTTCGAGCCCGTCTTTGCCGAGTCTGATCACGCATCGTTCGGTGATGTACAAGACTTCCTGATCGCGGGCTTGTCCCATGCGACCGCTGAAGGTCACGTGATCGACATCGGCAACAAACTTCTTCTTGCCTTCCTTGACGATCGAAAGTCTTCCGTTGCCGACTTCGAATTGCGCGCCAGCCGTAAAGTAGCCGCTGAAGACAAGACGCTTCGCATGTGTGGTGATGTCGATGAAGCCACCGCACCCCGCCGTCAGATACGGCTTGCTCGGGAGCCTCGATACGTTCACATTGCCGAAGCGATCGATCTGCATGAACGAGAGCAGAGACACATCGAAACCGCCGCCCTGGAAATAGACGAACTGCGACGGCGACGGCATGATGGCGTCGGCATTGCCCGAACAGCCGAACGCGAATCCCAGCAATGGCACTCCGCCCACCGCGCCTTGCTCGATGGCCCACGTCACATCGTTCGGATAGCCTTCTTCGAGCAAGATGCGCGGCACATTCGCGGAGATCCCGAAGCCAAGATTCACTGCGTCGTTCTGCGCCAGCTCCATCGCGGCACGCCGGGCGATGATCTTGTCCGGATGCCATTGCGCAAACTCGAACGCGCTCTCGGGCAGCTTGATTTCGCCGCTGATCTCGGGGTCGTATTCGATCTGCGTGGTCTGCTTTTGAGCCGGATCGACCACGACGTAATCGACCAGATTGCAGGGAATGTGCACCGATTGCGTGTGCAGCGATCCCGCCTTCACGACACGCTTGACCTGCGCGATGACGATGCCGCCGTTGTTGCGCACCGCGAGCGCCTGGTCGCGCCCGCCCAGCAGCGCGCCTTCGTGTTCGAAGGACAGGTTGCCGCGCTCGTCCGCGGTCGTGGCGCGAACGATGGCAACGCGCGGGACGAAGTTGCGATAGTGCAGCCACTCGTCGCCGGCGAACGTCACCTTCTCCACGATTGGGTTTTCGGCAGCGCTGGCGTTCATTGCGCCGCCCTGGCGCGACGGATCGACGAAGGTGTCCAGTCCGACCTTGGTCAATACGCCGGGACGCCTGGCCGCCGCCTCGCGGTGCATATCGAACAACACGCCGCTCGGCAGGTTGTACGCACGAATCTCGTTATCGACGATCAGATGCCAGATATCCGGCATCGGCAGGCTCGACGGGCCGCTGGGGAACGAGCCCGCTATGATCGTTTTGATGAGCCCTTTCTTTGCGATGTGATCGATGCCCTTGATCCCGTACATGTCGCCGGCGGCGATAGGATGGAGCATCGTCAGATTGCGCGGATGCGCTTGCGCGTCGAAGCGCGCGCCGATCGCGGCGAGCATCGCGTCCGGACAGCCCAGGCCGCTCGACGAACTGACGGTCACTACATCGTCATCGTTGATGAGGCTGGCGGCTTGTGCGAGGGTGATGACCTTGCTGGAACTCACGTTGAGTCTCCTGATAATGCGGTTCTGGCTGATTTATTCGGCGTAGCGACGCGACACTTCGACATGTCCGCCTGCTTGCGCAGCCTGCGCGACCGCGAGGGCCGTGATCAGCGAGCGATATCCGTCCACCCCGCTGGCGGCGGGGCTTTGGCCTTCGCGGATGGCACGTTGAAACTGGGCAACGCCGGTGTGGTAGAGGTTTGCGTGTTCCACCTCGATCGAGCGCACGCCGTTTGCGTCGCGGAGTTCGATCTCGCCGACTGCGCGCTGGGTCATCACGTCCTTTGCGATCAGCGAACCGTCCGAACCGTGCACTTCGAGTCCGGTCGCCGCGAATGGCACGGTGAAGGCGTCGTGGAGTTGCGCGAGAACGCCGTTGTCGAAACGCACGATCGCCATGACGCCGTCGGTGAGACCCGCGTTGCTCATCGTGCCGGTGGTCGTCATTGCGCTGACTTCGATCGGCTCCGCGTTCAGCACGAAGCGCAGCGTGTCGACGTCATGAACGGTGATGTCGAGCACGACGCCGCCGCCAGCGTCTTGCTGTTCGATGCGCCATCCGCGCAGATGCGGCGGAAGCGACACCGCATGAAAGACGCGGGCAAAGAGCGGCGTTCCGATCGCGCCTTCGACGATGAGTTCGCGCAGCTTGCGGTGCGTGGCAGCATTGCGGAGATGGTGATTCGTTCCGAGAACGACATCGTGCTCGGCGCAGGCCTCGATCATCCGGGCTGCGTCCGCTTCGGAAAGAGCAAGCGGCTTCTCGCAGAGAACATGTTTGCCGGCGCGCGCCGCGGCCAGAACTTGCGGGAGATGTTTCTCGTTGGTGCTGCTGATGTACACCGCCTGGACTGCCGGATCGGCGAGCACGGCGTCGAGATCGGTGGAATGCCGGGCGATGTCGTGCTTCGCGGCGAATTCTCGTGCGCGCGCTGCATTGCCGCTGACGACGGTTTCGATCGCGGCGTCAGTCTGGGCTCGGATGGCGTCGACCATCCACTCGTCTGCGATCGTGCTGGCGCCAACGAGCGCCCATCCAATACGTGCCGCCATGTCTGTCTCCAGTATCGGTCGAGTAGAACGTTCCACTAACGGCGGAAAAGAAAACGCGTTTCCCGCGTTCCTGGCTATCGTGACCGTTGGTGGATCGTTCCACTAAGCTGCTGAAAAATTCGGCGCCTCGCGCCGTTCTTTGTGGTGGATCGTTCCACTTAATGTAGTTCGCAGGTCTCAGCGAGTCAACTAGAGACGAACCCTGATCACCGCCGAGCGCTGAGTACGCAAAACATCCGACGATTTAAAAATTCAGTGGAACGTTCTAGCGACGGTGATAATCTTCCGGTGAGCAAGCCGTTCCCGAGCGCGTCCCACATGAAAAGCAATCCAACCATCCTCGACATCGCCAGAACCGCGGGCGTGTCGAAATCGACCGTGTCGCTGGTGTTGCAGGAGAATCCGCGCATCCCGGCAGACACCGCGGAAAAGGTGCGACAGGCCGCGCGCCAGCTCGGGTACGTGTACAACCGGGGCGCCGCGGCGTTGCGCGGTCGACGCAGCGCTACGATCGGCATGGTCATCAACGACCTGACGAACCCCTTCTTCGTCGAGTTGCTGGTGGCGATCGAACGCGTGCTCGCCGAGGCTGGTTACACCACGTTGATGGCGCATACGGCCGAAAGCGTCGCAACGCAAACTCGCGTGCTGCGCTCGATGCGGGAACAGAATGTCGCCGGCTTGATCATGTCGCCCGCGCTCGGGACCGACGATGCGCTTCCGGCGGAGATTCGATCGTGGGGAATCCCGCTCGTGCTCGTGATGCGTCCGATGGGCGACGACGTCGATACCGTAGGCGTCGATAACGCTTTCGGCTTCGCGCTCGCCACTGCGCATCTGATCGCTCAGGGACATACGCGCATCGCGTTCGCAGGGAATCGCAAAGGCTACGCGGTGGCTAGTCAGCGTCGCGAGGGCTATCTCTCGACGATGAAGAAGCACGCGCTTCCTGTTGCCGACGAGTGGACGATCGACGTCGAGCTCACGCCACAGGGCGGCCAGAAAGCGGTGCGCGCGATCTTCGACATGGCGCTCCGTCCCACGGCAGTGCTCTGCTACAACGACCAGGTCGCGATCGGCGTGCTGCATGAACTCGATCGGATGGGCAAGCGTGCGGGCAAGGACCTGGCGGTTGTGGGTTGCGACAACATCGTGGCGGCCGAACATACGAATCCACCGCTTACGACGCTCTCGGCAGGCTCCGACAAGCTCGGCGCGCTCGCGAGCGAGACCCTTCTTTCGAGGTTGGTCGAAGGCGCTGTGACGGATGGTCCGGCAAAGCAATTCTTTGCGGTGCCGGAACTCATCATCCGTGAATCAAGCGAGCATGCGATCGATGCAGCAGACGCCACGCAAGCCGTCCGAGGCAAGCAGGCCGGCCGCAAGCGTGCAGCCCGGGCGTCGTGAAGGAACCGATGCGCGCGCTGCGTTGCGTTCGATGCAGCCCGTTCGGACTCACACAGGCGCGCAGTGGATATCGAACTTGATCAGTTCGGTCGGACCGAAGGTATTGCTGATGGCGACATCGGCGGCATCGCGACCTCGCGCCATCAGCACGCGGCCGGTACGCGGCACGTTGTTGCGCGGGTCGAAGGTCTGCCATGAATCGCCCACGTAGGCTTCGAACCATGCCGCGAAATCCATCGCGCTATAGGGCGGTGGCACGCCGACATCGCTGATATAGCCGGTGCAATAGCGCGCCGGAATATTCATCGCGCGGCACAGCGCAACGGCCAGATGAGCGAAGTCGCGACAAACGCCCTCGCCTTCCTCGAACGCCTCGAACGCGGTCTTGGTCGGTCGAGCGAATCCGTATCCAAACTTGATGTGGCCATGCACGTAGTCGCAGATCGCCTGCACCCGGTCACGCCCCGGGGCAGTCGCGGCGAACAGTTTCCACGCGATGGCGGACAAGAGATCGGTTTCGCAATATCGGCTGCCGAGCAGAAACACCAGACATTCATCCGGCAGCGTCTCGACGGGATGCTGATGCCCGAGCGGTTCGCGCGTCTCGGGCTGGTCGGAGATTTCGAGCAATGCGCTGGTGGACAGCGAGATCAGCCCCGCCGGTGCGACGATACGACTGCACAGATTACCGAAGCTGTCGCGATACTGCGTGATCGGCACGGGTGGATCGACCACCAGCAGATCGCCGGACAGCACATCCTGCGCGCGGGAGAAGTGCGTGTTCAACATCAGCATCATCGGGGTCGGCTGCGGACACTCGTAGATCAGTTCATAGCCCACGCGGAGTTTCATCGAATCATCCTTGCATTGAGAAGTCATGGGGCGCGCGGCGCAAAGATGTCTCCATCAGTTGTCTTCGGTGACGCTCACGTCTACGTCGAGACTCCGGAACGAATGCATCGCGCCGTGCCACGTTCCCCAGAGCGGCAGCGCCTGATCGGAATTCCAGGCTACGGCTACACGAATCAGATTCCGGTTGCCGATGATGCTGTTGGTCGGATCGAAATCGACCCAGCCGGCACCGGGAAGATAGATCTGCAACCAAGCGTGCGTCGCGCCGCCGCCCAGCGTCGCGTCGTGGTTCGGCACGAAGATATAGCCGCTGACGAACCGGGCTGCCAGGCCCAGCGATCGGACCGCATCCATCATGAGCACCGCGAAATCCCTGCAACTGCCGCTTCCCAGCCGCAGCGTCTCGGCGGGTTGATTGACGCCCTTCTCGACTCGCCGCACGTAGGTGAAGCTGTTCTTGATCTCGAGCGTCATGCTGCGCAGCAAGGTCATCGTTTCGGTCGAACCGCCCGGTCCGATAAAACGTCGCGCCCATGCGTCCACTTCGCCGGTAAGAATCGGCCGGCTTCGCGCGTTCACGAGATTCGACGCTTCCTCGCTGGTGTAAGCGAATGGCCACTTCGATGCATACCCTTCCAGCGAATAATCGGGCAATGGCGCTTCGTAGTGTTCGAGCGTCACCTCGCTTCTGAAGATCAATTCGGACGCCTCGCCCGAAAACGTCGCAATTGCGACCGAATTGTCGAATACGTCATGCAGCCAATGCAGGCGATCGGGCGTCGGGCTGATCATCAACTGCGTACTCAGAAGACGCAGATCATGACTCGCACGCGGGCGAAACATCATGCGATGCTCTCCGAAGCGCACCGGCTCGGAATAGCGATATGCACTTTGATGGCGCACGGTAAGACGTTGCGGGCCGCTCATTGCGGCACGCCGTGGAGAGACTGGATCACCATTTCGCTCCCAAAGGGTTAATCCGCGCGGAAATGCGCGAATGAGTCAACCGAGACTCGGAAGCGCGTCAAATAATCCGAACATCGAATGAAAAGCCAGGCATGAAGTAAGACTGACTCACGAACACGACCATGCAATGCATGGCGGCAATCGGTTATTTCTTT
Organism: Caballeronia jiangsuensis; assembly: GCA_000648925.1. Taxonomy (GTDB): domain Bacteria; phylum Pseudomonadota; class Gammaproteobacteria; order Burkholderiales; family Burkholderiaceae; genus Caballeronia; species Caballeronia jiangsuensis. Next base: position 170,389 of record JFHF01000007.1, on the reverse strand, counting down.
TTGGCGGCGCTGGTTGACCCCGTAGTCTTGGGAACCGGGATCTTGAATGGATCGGCGACTGGCGTCGACAATTTTTTGGCTTGTTTGGGCTTCTTTGCCTCGCGATTACTTCGCATTTGACCCTTTGCCATTTCTCGCCCCTGAGTGGCGGCCACGGAATGGGCCGCTAATTAGCCTATTCTGAGCGCATTTTTAATTGCTGTCGCGATCTATTTAATTGGCTCGACGACGAGCGTCGAGACGCGCGCCCGCGAATTTCCCGATGCGTCGCCCCGTCGAAGTCTGACGATTGTTCTTGCTTTGTTTCGCCATGCGGCGCACGCTCGCGTGGCTGCCCTTCACCGACCTTCCTTTTTTGCGGACATCAACATGCTGAAGCGAATCCCGACCGACACCGCCGCACCGTTTCGAAAGCAGGACCTGACGGCAACTCAAAAAGCTCGCGTAGAAGCGCTGCGGCAGGCAGAGTCCGACCGCGCAGAAAAGCGGCTTGAGAACGATGCGCGCATCGACGTCAACGCCGCGAAGTGGCGCTATGTCTCACCGACGGACTAGATTGCCTCGAAGTTTCACTCCGACGAGGTATCGCGGCGTCGTATTTATTTTGGAATTCTGACTATTTCGGCGACATGCGCGGCTGGCGGTCGAACACGTATCAGACGAGCCCGAAGTCGGCGCAAAGCACTTTGATTGGTGAGCGGGAGCCGTCCCTCTGTTTCTGAGTCGCTATCCCGACGATGTGGTTCAGGTTCACACGCAGGACTTCGCTGTCCTGCGACACAGACCCGTCCGAACCGAAGACACGGTCAAGGCATTCGCGCGTGACCTGGACCTGCAAGCGCCTGTTCTGGATGGTCTGACAGAAGAAAAGATCGCCGTCTGAACGCAGGAAAGGACGATTCAAAGACAGAGCGTCGGGAGCAGTGGATTGCTGCAAACGAACGCCGCCTCTTTTCGATCCGGTCAACGGATTACGTTCGAAGCAGCCCGGGCATACGAAGTAAATTCCGAGGCTATCGATGGCTGGATGCGCATTGTGCCGGGATACATCGACTTTGCAGTGCTTGCAGTTCCACATGGCGACCTCCGCGTCGTCGATGCAAGCAAACAGGTTACGCGTCGTCTCGTGCGCTTGCGAGACATCATTTGTAAAAGCAAGTCCGGCCCTTTGACTGTCGCGCAATGGCGATACGACGGAGACGTGATGCCGGCGATGGCTAACGCCTTATTCTCACCGCCTGGCGTCGCGCGTGAGCCGAGCCGCCTTCATAGGCCTCGTCCTCGGTCTCGAAGCGAAGATGACTGTCATAGCGGATCTCGCTGACGTTCGAACTACTCAAATCTACATCGACACATGCGTAGGTGAAGCCACCGGCAGCAAGCGGTTGAACCACAACATGGAATTCATGGTTTCCAACTTTCAACATGCGTGACATCGAGAACTCCAGTAGTGGTGAGCCATCGTACCACGCGATGAAGCTACGACCCGTGCTCGTGTCGCTGGGGCTCGGGCATTTGCGTTCAATGCATCGAAATGATCAGGCATGCTATTTATTGCGTAGGCAGTACCTGAACGAAATTTGATTGATCCAGATACGAAACTGCCGGTTCCGCATGCGGAACCGGCAGCAAGGCTACTTAGATCGGCGTGATGTTCGCGGCCTGCAGACCCTTGGGACCGCTCTTCGTTTCATAGCTGACTTTCTGATTTTCCGCGAGCGTCTTGAACCCTTCGGCGCGAATCTCAGAGAAATGCGCGAACAGGTCATCGCCGCCGCTGTCGGGCGTGATAAACCCAAAACCCTTACTGTCGTTGAACCACTTGACGGTGCCGGTATCCATTGAAACTCTCCTGAAGATGAACGAACAAATGGGACCGCGAGAGGGGTCCCGGAACAAAGGATCAAGGAGGGAGAGGACAACGAACACCGCAGGCTGCGGTCAATGATGAGCAGCAATCGCGCTTCTTGAAGACTTCATTAAGAAAAGTACGCCTCGCCTCGAAAACCGTCAAGATCTTTCGGCCCGCGGCGCGGAAGCGATTTGTCTGACTGCTCGTTCCTCGCTCCCGGCGGGCTTTGCGGGTATAGTGGTCCTTCATTCTCGAGGAGACGTTCATGCCAGCATTCCCGCCTCTTTACAAGGGCTTCGAACTTCATCCTCTCGTGTTCTCGCGGGCATTCAGCCGCTTCGACAGACATTCTCGCTACGACGAAGGCTACGATGTCGCGATTCGCATCTGTCGCCCGGAGATATCGGGCGAGGCTGGCACGAGCCGCGTATTCAAGCTCGATCGGCAAGATGTGTTTGTGGACTTCGGAATCGCCCGGCGCGCCGCTCGTCAACGCGGTGAAGATATCGTCGATGGAAAGGTGGAAGGTTCGTCTGTCGCCGATATGTGAGCGTTATTCTCAGTCATTCGAATAGCTCGTTTCTAATACGGGAAACTGACCGCGACTGACCGGCTGCCGAAGATCGCAGTACGAGCGTCATTGCGCCTTTTCCCCTCGCCCGCCGGTCGATTCCGGACGGCGACCCCGGTTCATACGCCAAAGCCACAACGATCCGAATCCCTCTGATCGTTGCTCGGACGTCCCGCGCAAGCGGGACAAACTTAAGCCTTCACATAATCGCGACCCTTGCGCCGACACGCAGGCGCACGGCGGCTCGCGTTCCGAAGGCTCGAAACCCGCCGCCTTTCAGGCATCAGTCAAACGCTTGCCGCTTTCAGCCAAGACCTTCAATAGCCCAATCACGCACGACTATGATCCCGCATGTCGTATCCGTGATCGGCAAGACATCCGTGCTGCGCGGGATGCCGGCGAAACGACGCGGAAAAGCCATCGCTATAAAAGTATCTGCAGCATGGGCAGTTCGGAGTTCGGGCAAGACTCTTTATTTCTCGAAGCGACGCCGTCGACAGCGATGAATGAGTCACGTTGCATCGGAGTTACCGGAGAGTGCGAATGGGGAACAGTATCGAAACCGCTGTCATCGCAACGGGCGCTTCGCGCGTCGATGGCCCCATGGAATTGACCATCCTGATGCCCTGCCTGAACGAAAGGGAAACGCTCGCTCTATGCATCGACAAGGCGAAGGAATTCTTTGCCACTTTCAAGATCGACGGCGAAGTGTTGATCGCCGATAACGGCAGCACGGACGGATCGATCGAGATTGCCGAAACGCATGGGGCGCGTGTCACGCGTGTTCCCGTCCGCGGCTATGGCGCCGCGTTGAGCCGTGGCATCGCGGCGGCTCGGGGACGGTTCGTGATCATGGGCGATTCGGACGACAGCTATGATTTCCAACGCCTGGGAAATTTCGTCGAGAAGCTTCGACAAGGTTATGACCTCGTCATGGGCAATCGCTTCAAAGGCGGCATTGCGCCTGGTGCGATGCCGTTTTTGCACAGGTATCTCGGCAACCCGGTGCTGAGCTTTATCGGCCGGCTGTTCTTCAATATCCCTATCGGCGATTTTCACTGCGGCTTGCGCGGCTTCAATCGCGACAGCATGCTTTCGCTCGAACTGAACACCCGAGGGATGGAATTCGCAAGCGAGATGGTCGTCAAGGCGGCGCTGGCCGGCTATCGGATCGCGGAAGTGCCAACCACGCTCAACAAGGACGGACGCTCGCGCCCACCGCATCTCCGTACCTGGCGAGATGGCTGGCGACATCTTCGCTTTCTCCTTATTTTTTGCCCGCGATGGCTCTTCTTCTATCCGGGCATTGCGATCACCGGCATAGGTCTGCTGCTCACTTTGCTTGCGTTGCCCGGTCCCGCGCAGATCACACCTAATGTATCGCTCGACATTCATACAGTCGTCGTCGGATGCCTGTCCGTACTCATCGGCACCCAATGCATTGGCTTCTCGATCGTTGCTCGCCGATACGGGGCGCTGAGGGGACTGTTACCCGCGGACTACAGGATGAAAGGACTGGCTGCCGCCCTCACCCTCGAGCGTATTCTCATCATTGCCGGGCTCCTGATTCTATGCGGCTTGTCGGGCGTCGGTTATTCAATTCACGTCTGGTTCAAGGCGCACCTCGGACCACTCCCTTATGGCGAACTCGTGCCCGTTCTTATCGTGTCCGGTACTGCCATCGCCCTGGCCCTCGAACTGGCTTTCACAAGCTTCCTGTCGACCGTGCTAGAGATGGATATGCCCACGCAGTAATGCGCTTCGACCGTGGTTAGCCTGGCGGTGAACTTTCACAGCGCCAGGCGATGGCTATTCAAGAAGCGCTCTTGAGGGTGAATGATGAAATCGACCGTTCAAGCTGCGGCAGTGGCGCCGAATCGGCTACTGCGACGTTTCGATCTGAACTCGCCATTGGCGATGTCGCTAGCGTGCACCGTCGTGCCGCTCGTCTTTGGGTTTTATTCGCTCTGGCTCGGCGCGGATGCAAACTGGGACCTGCAAAACTATCATCTTTATTCTCCGTTTGCGTGGCTGCACGGAAAGCTGCTCACCGATCTCGCTCCGGCGGGCGCCGTAACGTACTTCAATCCGCTGCTTGACGTCTTTTGGTTCAACCTGAACGCTTATTTTCCTTCTCGCGTGGCCGGCTTCCTCATGGGCGCGCTGCACGGGCTGACCTTCGTCCTTCTGGTTGCGATCGCGCGGCAAGTGTGGCCCACGCTTCCAGACGACGATCGCTATCGCTTGCCTATCCTCCTCGCGGCTGCCGGATGCCTGACCGGCAATTTCCTGTCCGGCCTCGGTAACTCGATGGGCGACGATACCACCGCACTTCTGATTCTCGCGGGATTGCTGGTCGCACTCACCAACTGGGAGCGTCTTGGAAGTCTCTCGCTTCCGGCTATCGCTGCGGTGCTGGGAAGTGGATTGGTGGTCGGACTAGGCGTCGGTTTGAAGCTCACGAACGGCGTCTACGCGGCCGCTCTCTGCCTGAGCTTACTCATCTATCCGAGCACTTTCTTTGTCCGCTTAAGGACCAGCTTCCTTTTTGGAATCGGGGTTCTGGCGGGATTCGCCATCACTGGCGGGTACTGGATGTTTCACATGTGGCGGTTGTTCGGCAATCCGCTCTATCCACAATTCAGCGGCATATTCTCCAATCCGATGACGCGGTCCGGAGGGATCGTGACGGACGTGGATTATCTGCCGCATGGATTGTTCGAGGCGCTGTTTTGGCCGTTCATCATCACGGCGAATTCGCATCGGGTCGGTGAAGTCACGATTCACCAGATCATCTGGGCACTTGTCTACGTGGCGCTTTGCTGCGTCGTCGTGGTCTTCATCAAACGGCGGCTGGCGCGTGTACGCGAACGCTTGTTCGATCCGCGTCAATCGTTCGTTATCCTGTTTGTCTGCATCGGCTTCGTGTTCTGGATGATCCTCTTCGGCGTCTACCGGTATATCGTGCCAATCGAAGTGTTGGCCCCCATGGTGCTTCTGCTTGCGTTGCAGTACGTCATGCCCGAGCGGCGCGCCCGGCGTACGGCCGTCATCCTCCTTGCGATAGCCTCGGCGTTTGTCGCCGCACTCGGAGCGCGAACTCTGGGGCATGAAGAGTGGGCAGATCCGCTATACCACGCGCAACTACCGCTTCTTTCGGAACCGGAACGGACCACGGTGATCATGTATGGCGGGCGCTCGGCCTGGGCCTGGATCGCCACACGTTTTCCCGACACAGTGGCCTTCACGCAGCTCGAAAGCGGCCCGCCTCACGTGGACTTTCCGGCGAACGATGCGTTTCGCGAACGTATGCGCGCGATGCCACGAGAACGCGGCGGCCCCGCATTCGGGTTGATCACCGGCAGCTCGACAGATTTCTTCGACGCACGCGTCACCCGCATGGAAAGCGCCAATAACTTCCTTGCGCGCTTCGGCATCAACAAAAGCCAGAAACTTTGCGACGGGATACGACGGGTCGTGTCGTACCTCGGATCCCATGCGAACGTGATCGAAGGACAGGAGCCGGGCGAGAAGTGCAGACTCGAAGCATGGACGTCCGATCGGCCTCCCGCGAATCGCATGTTTGCGGCAGATGCCGTGCCTATCTTTCAACGAAACGGCTTCGACCTCGATATCGATTCCTGCGTGCCTTACGAAGCACGAATCGGCAAAGGTGTGCAGGTCTATCAATGGTGCCGCCTGAGTGTTCGATAGCGTGAACGCCGCGCGGCTCACAACGTTCAACAGCGCTGACATGCAAACCCGAATGACATCGTCCATGTACTACGTTGTCGGCTCTGGTCCGGCGGGTGTCGCGTGCGCGCACGCACTGTCGAGCAATGGACACGAGGTGACGATCCTCGACGCAGGAGGCAGGCTCGAACCGGAGCGCGAGGCCATTGCACGCGCGGCCGGCGACAGGCCCCGCGCCGACTGGACGGCCGAGGAAACCGCGGTTCTGAGAACCATGGTCGACAAGGATGGCAAGGTGCCCATCAAGCTCGTTCACGGTTCCAGCTATCCCTATCGGCGCCCTGTCGGGGCTCCGGATATCCGCTACGGGACGCTCAATATTCGCGCGTCTTATGCGAAAGGCGGCTTGAGCAATGTATGGGGTGCAGCGCTGCTGCCACACAGCGCGGATGACATTCGCGACTGGCCCATTGCTTACGAGGACATGGCGAACAGCTACGCTGCCGTTCTGAGCCTGCTACCGGTGGCAGGGCAAGACGATGATCTGTCCGCTCAGTTTCCTATGACGGGAGCATCGATGTCCGCGCTTGCGCCAAGCAGGCAGATCCGCGATCTGCTTGAACGCGCCACCCGTCGAAAAGAACGATTGCTAACCGGAGGCATCCGCGTCGGCGGATCACGCCTCGCGGTAAATGCATTGGATGGAATGGCCGCCAAGGGCTGTAACTACTGCGGCTACTGCCTGCACGGTTGCCCGCGCGATGTCGTGTATTCCAGCCGCCACACGTTGGACAAGCTGTTGCAGAGGGGCAATGTGCACTATCGGCCCAATATCATCGTGCGTTCATTCAAGGACACGGAAGATGGCGTCGTCATCGAAGTTCAGAATGCTGACGGCACCGTGTCACACCTGGATGGAGCCCGCCTGTTTCTCGGCGCTGGAACGATCAATTCCACTGTCATACTCATGCGTTCTCTGAGGCTTTACGATCGTCCGGTGCGCTTCAAGGATTCCCAGTACTTTCTTTTTCCCATGCTACAGACGAGAGCTGTACCCGATGTAGCGAATGAAAAGTTATACACGCTCAGTCAGGCATTCGCTGAAATATCGGACCCGGCGATCAGTCCTTATACCGTCCACCTTCAGCTTTACAGCTACAACGACCACCTGGAGCAGTTGCTAGATCAGAAGTTGAGGTTCCTGCGCCATGCGTTCCCCAAAAATCAAGTTCTGGGTCGCTTGCTGCTGGTTCAGGCGTATTTGCATTCGACGCATTCCGGGGCCATCGAAGGCGTGTTACGCCGCTCCGGCGCGGACGATGTATTCGAGCTCGCGGAATCGCTCAATCCTGAAACCTCGGTGAAAATTGCTCAGGTGGTAGACAAGCTTCGGGCATTTTCAGACTGCTTCGGCGCCTTCCCGATCAAGCGCATGTTGCAGGTGACGGAACCGGGGCGCGGGTTCCACACCGGCGGAAGCTTTCCGATGGCGGCCCATCCAACGACCAGCGAAACCGATATCCTCGGGCGTCCCCATGGCATGTTCCATTGCCACGTAATCGACGCAACGGTGCTGCCCAGCATTCCAGCGACGACGATCACGCTGACCGTCATGGCGAATGCCTACCGCATCGGCAGATCGGTTGCACGCCTGGTATCCGCAGGCGTTCAGGAGTTGCGCGTATGACCTCATCCGTTCCTGTGGTCGCTATAACCGGCGCCAATGGTTATGTGGGTTCGATCATCGATCGCGCTCTGGAGCCCGTTGCGGAGGTGGTCAAACTCGTTCGCACGCCTTCCGGCGAGCGGGATATCAAGTGGTCGCTGGACGCCCGCTACGATTCGTTGGCGCCCGAACTGCGCCGGCGCGGTGTCACGCATCTGATCCATGCAGCCTGGGACATGAAGGCAAACAGCATGGATGAGATACAAGGCACCTGCATAGAAGGGTCCGCGAGACTTTTCGATGCGGCCAAGATAGCCGGTGTCGATAACTTCATTTTTATTTCGACAATCAGCGCATTTCCCGGTGCCCGGTCGGTCTATGGCCGGGCGAAGCTGGCCGTCGAACAGATGACCTCGAAGGCGGGAGGCGTGGTTTTACGGCTCGGCCTCGTCTATGGCGGCAATGAGCGAGGTGTCTATGGCAGCCTTAAACGAGTCGTCGATATGGCGCGCTTCGTTCCGATGATCGGCGACGGCAGCGCCCCGCAATATCTGCTGCACGAAGATACCCTGGCGGATGTCGTGCGCCGCGCTGTCATCGGGGACTTCGACGGTGCGAACGAGCCGCTGACGATCGCCCAGCCCGATGGCATCGCCTTTCGCGCTTTGTTGGGCTATATCGCGAGTGATCTGGGCCGGCACCCGATATTGCTGCCCGTGCCTTGGCGCGTGCTCTATCTCGCGCTCAGGGCGACCGAGACAGTCGGCATGAAGCTGAACATCCGCAGCGATAGCGTCGTCAGCTTCGTGTTCCAGAATCCGTCGCCCGACTTCAAGGCGCTCGATCGCTTTGGCATCGCGCCGAAGTATTTCAGCGTCAGCTAAAAGGCGGTCATAAGGTTGGCAGCGAGCTTTCCATCTTCCCGGCTCGCATAACGCGACGCTGGCCTGGCGAGACCGAGATGATCGCGTAGCGTGCGGCCTTCGTATTCGCTGCGAAAGCGTCCGCGACGCCGCAACTCCGGAATCACCAGCTCGATAAAATCGTTCAGCGAATCGGGCAGCAACGCGGGCATAACATTGAATCCGTCCGCGCCGTAATGCACGAAACGCTCTTCCAGCGCATCCGCGATCTGCGCCGGCGTGCCGACCAGTTGCCAATGCCCGCGCGCGCCCGCAATACGACGATAAAGCTCGCGAATCGTGAGATTTTCCCGGCGCGCAAGCTCGATCATCAGCGTCTGACGGCTCTTGCTTGCGTTGGTCTCGGGCAATTCTGGAATCGGTCCGTCGAGCGGATAAGCCGACAGGTCGAAGCCGCCCGTCAGCATCGAAACCATCGCGAGACCCACGACCGGATCGATGAGCGCCTGCAGTTCGTCGAACTTCGCGCGCGCCTCGGCTTCCGTTCGGCCGACGATCGGCATGACGCCGGGCATGATCTTGAGCGAGTCCGGATGACGGCCGTGGCGCGCCATGCGGCCCTTGACATCGGCGTAGAACGCGACGGCATCGCCGAGCGTCTGTTGCGCCGTGAAGATCACCTCCGCGGTGCGGGCGGCGAGTTCCTTGCCCGCCTCGGACGAGCCCGCCTGCACGGTCACCGGATGACCCTGCGGCGAGCGCGCGACGTTCAATGGCCCACGCACGTTGAAGAATGCGCCGCGATGATCGAGCACGTGGCGCTTGTCCGGATCGAAGTATCGCCCCGACGACTTGTCGCGCAGGAACGCGTCTTCGTCGAAGCTATCCCAGAGGCCCGACACGACATCCGCGAATTCGTCCGCGCGCTCATAGCGCGTTGCATGCGCGAGATGCTCGTCGAAGCCGAAGTTGCGTGCCTCATGCTCGCTCGATGACGTCACCAGATTCCATCCCGCGCGTCCGCCGCTGATGTGATCGAGCGACGCGAACTTGCGCGCGATGTGATACGGCTCGTTGAACGAGGTCGATGCCGTGCCGACCAGACCGATGCGCCGCGTGATTGCCGCAAGCGCGGAAAGAAGCGTGATCGGTTCGAACTGCGCGACGTAGCTGTGGGCGGTGCGGCTCAGGAATTGCGCATCGTCGCCGCGCGTGCCGGAACCATCGGCGAGAAAGATCAGATCGAACTTCGCCGCTTCCGCCGCCTGCGCGAGCTGAACGTAGTGGGCGAAATTGCTGCCCGCATCGGCGCTCGCATGAGGATGCCGCCATGCGGCGATGTGATGGCCCGTGGGATAAAGAAACGCGCCGAGATGCAGATGTCCGTTCCGTTGTGTCATGTCCGATGGTTTCTCGTTGTGCGTGCGGTGCAGGTTATGCCGTGCCCGCTCAGTGGCAATACAGATCGTTCTGGGCGTTGAACATGTCGAAGGCGAGACGCGTCGCCTGATCTTCGCGCACGGTCGAGAGCCAGCGTTGCCGCCGCCAGCCTTCGACGATCCGTTCGATGAACGCCGTGCTCGCGACATCGCCGGCGCGTGTCGCGATGAACGCAGGCGCAGGCGCAACCGTGCCGGGCAGACTCCGGTAATAAGCCCAGTCGGGCTGCTTCAGCAACTGGCGGATCACATACTCGTCGTCGACGAGCGCGGCGCATTCGCCCGCCTGAAAGGCCAGCAATGCATCGAGCGGTCGATCGAACGCTTGTATGTTTGCCTCCGCGCGATGGGCGGCCGCCTGCGCGAACGGACTGCCGCGCGATGCGCAGATCACGCTGCCCGCAAGATCGCTCCATTCGCGCACCGCGCCGCGCCGAAGCACGAGCGCCATGCCGCGCCCGGACGTATAAGCGCTCGGCGCATAGGCAATCGACGCTTCAGCGCCGAAGCCCAAGCCCGCGACAGCGACATCCGCGCGGCCCGATCGCAGCGCGTCGGCGGCTTCGCGCGGTCCGGCAAGCAACAGCGTAACGGGCAGCCCCGCGCGCCGTCCGATGTCTTCGGCCAGCGCCGCGGCAAAGCCGTCCGCCACGCGCGCGAAGTGATCGACCCGGCCGACGTTGAGCGTCGGCGCAGGCCGCGACGGCACCGCGACGATCAACGTTCCGCGTGCGAGCGCGGCGGCGAAGGGCCGGTCATCGTCCGGGCGATTACGCCATATATCGCGCAGCGGCAACGACGAGAGCGCGACCATCGCCATGACTGCAAGGGCAAGCCAGCGCAGCCGTTTGCCGTGACCCGGAAGCGCCGCGAATGCGCTTCTAGCCATTTTGCGCGAGCCCCACGCGCCAGCGCAGCAGACGCCGTTCGAGCAAAGAAAGACTCTTGTTGATCAGCAAACCGAACAGCGCGAGCAGCACGATGCCCGCGTACATGTCGGGAATCTGGAACGTCTCCTGCGAATTGAGCGTGTAGAAGCCGAGACCCGAGCGCGCACCGATCATCTCCGCCGCCACCAGCGCCGTGATGCTGTACGCGCCCGCGAGCCGGATGCCGGTGAGAATCTCGGGCAAGGCGGCGGGCAGCACCACCTTGGCGAAGATGAAGCCTTGCGAAGCGCCCATCGAGCGCGCGCAATCGATGAATACGCGCTCGACCTGCTTGACGCCCGAAATGGTATTGAGCAGCACCGGCCAGAACGCGGCCCACACGATGATCGCGATCTTCGACGACTCGCCGATGCCGAGGAACAGCATGAACACCGGGAACAGCGCGAACGCCGACACCTGGCGCAGCAGCTGATAGAGCGGATCGATGATCCTTTCTGCGCGACGAAACCATCCCAGCGCGAAGCCCGACACCACACCGCCCGCGATGGCCAGCAGGAGACCGACGATAGAGCGCAGCGCGCTCGCGCCGAGATGCTTCCACACGTCGCCGCTATCGAACAGGCGCGCGATGGCGAGCGCCACTTGCGAGGGCGGGCTCAGATACGCCGGGCTCACGATGCCCGAGCGCGGCAGCACTTCCCACAGCAACGCAAAAACGATCAGCGCGATCGAACGCTCGAACGCGTACGAAACGTTCATGCTACGCCCGCGCTTTGCCTTGCGCGCAACGTCCCGCTTTGCGCCGATCAGCACGGACAGCTTGTTCAGGGTCTCTTGCTCTGCCACTTCTCATGCCCCCGTCAGTGTTTCGGCGACGAACTCACGCGGCGCGCTCCGAACGTCGTCCAGTTCATCGCTCAGGCTCGCCCACGCGCGCTGCCGCAGCGCGACGAACCCGGCGCTGTGTCGTATCGATGCGGGACGCGGACGCGGCAGATCGACATCGATGATCTCCTTCACGCGCCCCGGCCCGCGCCCGACGATAGCCACGCGATCCGCCAGAAAAATCGCTTCGTCGATGCTGTGCGTGACGAACACGACCGTCTTCGCGCTCTGCTCCCAGATGCCGAGCAACTCCTGCTGCAAGGACTCGCGCGTCTGCGCATCGAGCGCGCCGAAGGGCTCGTCCATCAGCAGGATTTCGGGACCGTAGGCGAGCACCCGCGCGATCGCCACGCGTTGCCGCATGCCGCCAGAAAGCTGATGCGGATAGTGATCGGCGAAATCGAGCAGGCCGACCAGACGCAGGAACCGTTCGGCCTCGCTGCGGCGTTGCGCCCGTTTCACGCCGCGAATCTCCAGTCCGGTTTCGACGTTCTTGCGCACCGTGCGCCACGGAAACAGCGCATAGCCCTGAAACACGAAGCCGAGTTTGCTGCGCGCCGCGCCGACAGGCTCGCCGTCCACGCTGATGCGTCCCGAGGTCGGCAAGGTCAGCCCCGCGAGAAGGTTGAGCAGGGTCGACTTGCCGCAGCCGCTCGGACCGAGCACGGCGAGGAACTCGCCCTCGCGTACGCGCAGGTCGAAGTGTTCGAGCACGGTATGGCTCGATGCCGTCGCCTCGTTGACGTAAGCGAGCGACAGATCGCGCACGACGATCTTGTCGGGTGACGTGCGTGTCGCGCTCATGATGGCCTGCCGTTCGCGACCGGCGTCGCGTTTGCCTGCGACTGCTTCGCGGCCAACGGGTTGTACTGGTTCGTATAGACGTCCTTCACCTGCACCTTGCCCTTCGGAATCTTGCCGGCCTGTTCGAGGATATCGATGTAGTACTGGATCGGCGGTTCGGTCACCACGAGATCCTTCACATAGGCATAGCGCTCGACCAGCTTCACGTCGATACCGAGCCGCTCCGCCGTGAGCTGGCGCGCTTCGTCCGGATGCGCGTTGACCCAGTTGCCGGCCTTCGCGATGGCCGTCACGAAATCCTTCACCGCTTGCGGATGCGCGCGCGCGAATGCGCCGTTCACGCTGTAGGGCGCCATGCCGCCCAGTCCGCCGTCCTCGTCCCAGTCGCTCCACAGCTTGTGCAGTTGCGGATCGGCCTCGGCAGCGCCGGAGAAAGGCGGATGAATGATGGCGATATCCACGTTCTTCGTGACGAGCGCCTGCTGCGACTGGTTGTCGGGCACGACGAGCCAGTTGACCTTCGACACATCCACGCCGTGCTGCGACAGATACTTCTTCGTCACGAATTCCGCGCACGCGCCGAAGCTGTTGAACGCCACTGTCTTGCCCTCGAAGTCCTTCGGCCCGCGAATGCCGGAATCCTTGCGCGTGAAGTACTTCATATGCGGCGCATCGGGCAGCGTCTCGCCGCCCGCGGACACGACCTTGATATCCGCGCCGCTCGCGATCGCGGAGATGACGAGCGGCACCATGCGCGTGCCGAAATCGATCTCGCCCGTGCCGACGAGCGGAATGATCTGCGGCGCGGATATCTTGCCGACATACTTCGGACGCGTGCTCGTGCCTTCGAAATAACCGAGCTTGTCGGCGAGATAGACGAGATCGAACGCCGGGTTGTCGGGATACTTGAAGTACGTCACTTCCTGCCGGCTGCCCTGCGCGACCGACGGCGCTGACGATTGCGCCTGCTCTTCATGAGGCTTGCAGCCGCCCAGCAAAACGAGCGCGACAGCCGCGCAGGCCACCACAGTGAGCTTTCCGGCAACGTATGGCCGGCGATGCGAATTGGACGCCTTCATGGGATCGGAATGAGAAGAGCAGCAAAAGGAAATGGTCGGGCACAGCGCGACCGGCCATGCGGTGCTCAGGCATTCTCACGCCGCATGCGAGTCGCGCGAACGAAGGAAATATGCATAGCTCTTGCGATGAAAACTGAAATGCAATTCAGGCGATTCGCAATGGCATAAGCGGCATCGGCGGATATGAACGCTGCAAAGCAAAGAACAATAAAACGTTTGTCGACGCGCCATTCGGCGGCTTCTAATAAGCAGCTCAACTTCTCGACTCGCGCATAACTTTTATCGCAGCGCCCATCCTTCATGGCTGATACGGAAATGAAATGGCTGACCTGACTTCCACCCGCAACAGCTATGTGTCTTCGCATGCACCGCGCGCGGGCATATCGAAAGTCGTGCTCTATCGATGGCTTTCGTGGGCCATTCCCGCGATCGTCGTGCTCGTGTGGGAAGCGGCATCGCGCATCGGGCTGATCGCGCCTCAGGTGCTTCCCGCCCCGAGCCGCGTCTTCGACACCGCCGTGAATCTCGCAAGGAACGGCGAGCTTTTCGTTCATCTCGGCGTGTCGCTGTTGCGTGCCGCGGTAGGCTTCGTCATCGGCGCCACGATCGGGCTCGCGCTGGGCGTCGCCGTCGGCTTCTCGCCGTTCGCGCTGGCGCTCTTCGATCGCTCGATCCAGATGGTGCGCGCGATTCCCTTTCTGGCGATGCTGCCGCTCGTGATCGTCTGGTTCGGCGTCGGCGAAGTCGCGAAGATCTTCCTGGTCGCGCTCGCGGTGCTCTTCCCCATCTACATCAACACGATGCTCGGCATCCGGCAGATCGATCCGAAGCTGATGGAACTCGCCCGCGTGATCGGCATGGACCAGATCGCGATCGTGCGGCGAATCATTCTTCCCGGCGCGATGCCTTCCATCCTGACAGGCGTGCGCTATGCGCTCGCGCATGCATGGCTCGCGCTCGTCATCGCCGAGACGCTCGCGACAACGAAAGGCATCGGCTTTCTCGCGATGGACGCCCGCGAATTCCTGAACACCAACGTCATCCTGCTGACCGTGATCGTCTACGCGATCATCGGCGTCGTTGCGGATGCGCTCGTGCGCCTGCTCGAAGGCCGTTTTCTCTCGTGGCACGCGAACTATGCCAAAGGAGCACGCAAGTGACGCAAAGCACTGTGTTGTCCCGCGAGCGCGTCAACTCATCATCGGCGCTGGCCGTATCGGTGCGCGGACTGCAACGGCGCTATGGCAGCCGTGTCGTCATCGATGCACTCGACCTCGACATCCGCAAAGGCGAATTCGTCGCGCTGCTCGGTGAAAGCGGATGCGGCAAGACCACACTGCTGCGCGCGCTGGCGGGGCTCGATCTGCCCGATGCGGGAAACATACGCGCGCCGGCGCGCCCTTCCGTCGTGTTCCAGGAGCATCGGCTGCTGCCGTGGGCGATGTTATGGCAGAACGTCGCGCTCGGTCACGAGAACACGATCGGCCGCGAAGGCGCAGCGCGCGCGTTGGCCGAAGTCGGACTCGCCGGACGTGAGGACGACTGGCCGCGCAATCTGTCGGGCGGTCAGGCGCAGCGGGTGGCGCTGGCGCGCGCGCTCATTCACGACCCTGCGCTGCTGTTGCTCGACGAGCCCTTCGCGGCCCTCGATGCGCTCACTCGCATCCGGATGCACGGCCTCGTCAAGGAACTCGTCGCGCTGCATCAGCCGGGCGTGCTGATCGTGACGCATGACGTCGACGAAGCGCTCACGCTCGCCGACAGGATTCTCGTGATGCGCGCCGGACGCATCGCGGCTGCGTTCCAGCCCAAGGATCACGCGCCGCTGGCGTTGCGGCCCATCCTGCTCGCGGAGCTGGGCGTTCGAACGCACTGACCTCTCACTGACCTCTTTCCCGCACAACCAGAAGGACCTCAAAGGATGACTGATTCTTCGCTGACCCGCCGCCAGTTGTTACGCGCGGCAGGAGGCCTGCTGGCCGGCGTCGCCACCAGCGGACTTTTCCCCGCGCGAGCCGCCGAGCCGCGCAAGCTCACGCGCAATACCGATACAGTGCGCATCGGCTGGGGCTACGGCAGCCTGCCCGACATCGCCAGGCAGCGCGGCGTGTTCGAAAAGACGCTCGCCGCCAAAGGCATCAAGGTCGAATGGATCGGCCCGTTTCCGAACCATGCGCCCTCGATTCAGGCCGTGGTCGGCGGCAGCGCCGACTTCGGCTTCTGGGGATCGACGACACCCGCGCTCGCCGCGATGCTCGCCGGATCACCGATCGTGTTCAACGCGTTCGATATCTATTCGCCCCGCTCGACGGCCATCATCGCGAAGAAGTCGAGCGGCATCGATTCGGTCGCCGATCTGGCGGGCCGAAAGGTCGCCGTCAACCGTTCGGGGCTCGGCGAATTCCTGCTGATCGCGGCGCTGGAAAAGCATCGCGTCGATCGCGACAAGGTCCAGTTCGTCTATCTGAATCCGCCCGACGCCGCGCCGGCTTTCGCGCAAGGCAAGGTCGATGCATGGTCGATGTGGTCGCCCGGCGTGGACATCTCGCGCTTCTCGAATGACGCGAAGGACATCTTCAACGAAGGCCGCGATCTGGATTTCCTCATCGACTATAGCTCGCTCGTGACGCGCCGGAAGTTCACCGAAGAGAACTCCGAGCTGATTCGCGCGGTGATCGATGCGTACCGCGTAGAAGGCGCATGGCAGTCCGCGCATTCCGCCGACGCCGAGCTTCTCGTCCAACGCGAAGGCAAGTATCCGGACCAGGTGCGCGACTATCTTGCGAGCCTCAAGCGCGTGAATCAGTTCCACGAGCCCGACGATGCCGCTTTCATCGCGCAATTTCAACGCGCCGCCGACTGGCTCGCGGAACGCAAGATCATCAATTCGCGCATCAGGGTCGCGGATTACAGCATCAAGGTCTGATTCGAGGAAATGCAAGATCATGTCTGAACTCACCAACGTATCGAGCGCCGGGCCCGCGCTCGTATCGCCGCTGTCGGCAAGCCTCGGCTACGCGCAGATCATCAACGATATCGCCGCAAGCGCCGCCGAGCGTGAACGCGATCATCGCCTTCCGCGCGAGGAGATCGCAAGTCTCAAGGCGCTCGGCTTCGGCGCGCTGCGTCTTCCCGTCGATGGCGGCGGACGCGGCGTGTCGCTGCGCGAATTGCTCGTCGTCGCGCGCGATGTGGCCGCGGCGGATTCGAACATCGCCCATGCGTTCCGCAATCATCTGTGGCAAGTGGAAGCCGCGCTCAGAAGGCGCGAGCATCCCTTTCATGCACGCGTGCTGGAAATCGCCGGGCAGAACAAGACCATCGGTCTGAGCTTCGTCGATAGCGACGTGACGGCGGCAGGCGCGCGCCCGACGAAGGTGCTGAGCCGGCTCGAATGGGACGCGTCCCGCGATGTCTACGTCGGCTCGGGCGACAAGGTGTACGCGACGGGCAATCTGTACAACGACGCGTTCATCGGACTCGCGGTGGAGAGTCGCGCGGGCCGCACCGTGCAATACGTGCTGAATCGCGGCGAAGGCGTAAGCGATGACGACGACTGGCAAGGTTTCGGCCAGCGCCTGACCGGCTCGGGCACGGCGCGGTTTCGCAACGTGACGGTCCCCGCCGCGCATCTCTACCCGACGGACCCGCCGAAGTCCGACGAAGCGGCGCCGTGGGGCTATACCTTCCATCAGGTCTATCTGACCAACTGCATCGCGGGCATCGTGCGGCGCGTGGCGCTGGACGCCGTGGATGTGCTGCGCGCGCGCGGGCGCAATTTCTATCACGGCGAAGCGGCGCATCCCGTCGACGAACCCGCGCTGCAATCGCTGCTCGGCCGTATTCGCGCGTACGCGGCGAGCGTCGAGGCGACCGCGGATCGCGCGGTCGTCGCCTTGCAACGCGTATGGGATGCGCAGGGCACGCGCGACGAATACGAGACCACGCTTGCCGCTACCTTCGCGGCTTCCGAAGCCAAAGTCGTGATCGACGATCTCGCTCCGCAGATCGCAAGCTGGCTGATCGATCTCGGTTCGGGCTCGGTCGTCTCGCGGATCGGCGCACTGGATCGGCACTGGCGCAACATCAAGGTGATCGCCTCGCATAATCCGCGGCTCTACAAGGAACGTTTGCTCGGGCAGAACCTGCTGACCGGGCAACTGCCGCCCACGGGCGCGTTCTTCTGATCGTGCGTAATGCGTCCGCTCGCGCGCCGCTGAAGGCCTGACGCGACGAGCGGACCCGCGTGCTCAGCCACCCAGCAGACGGCGCACGCGCGGCATCACTTCTTGCGCGAAGCGGCCCATATCGGCCTCGAAAGGCTGGAACTGCAGCATGAACAGTTCGATGCCTGCCCGATGAAAATCGACGATGCGTCGCGCGACCGTATCGTAATCGCCGACGAGATCGGCCGCCGTGCCGCCGTTCGATCCGACACGCGCCGAGCGCGCGAAGGTCTGGTGCATTACCGCTTTCGGATCGGTATTGGCCTTCTGCCGTTCGCGCAGCGGCTTGTCGAGTTCGGCCAGCGCGAAGAGATGTTCGAGATGCGCCTGCGCTTCATCCTGCGTCTCGCGTGCGATCACGAACGCCGACAAACCGAAGCGCAACGCCTCGCGTCCGGCCGGTCGCACGCGGGCGGAGACATCGGCGATCAGGGCGGACACATCGTCGTGCGGCTGGCCGTTGATGAACCACACGTCGCCGTGCGCCGCCACGAGCGAGCGCGCCGGCTCCGATTCGCCGCCGACATAGATGCGCGGACGCGCGCGGAACGGATCGGCGGGACGCAGTCGATAGTCATCGATACGAAAGTGGTCGCCGCGATGCGTGACGGCTTCGCCGCGCAGCAACGCCTCGACGACAGCTATCCACTCGCGCCCATACGCATAACGCTCGTCATGCTCGGCAAAGCCGATGCCGGCGCGTTCGAGCTCGGGACGGTTCCACGCGTTCACGAGGTTGATCGCGAAGCGCCCGCCGCTGATGTGCTCGATCTGCTGCGCCATTTTCGCGAGCACGACCGGATGATAGAGATAAGGCTTGATGGCCGCGATGATCTCGATGCGCGAAGTGAGCGCCGCCAGTGCCGCCGACGCCGTCCACGCTTCGAGCTGATCGAGCGAGGGATCGTGCGGGTTGATCGTATGCTGCGCGACGAGCACGGAGTCGTAACCGAGGCGTTCGGCCTCCAGCACGAGCGCCTTGTTGCGCGCCCACGAGGCGTCGTATGGCTCCTCGGGATCCTGTAGCGCCGCGCGGCTGCCATGCACGAGCGCCCAGACGCCGAAGCGGGGAAATTTGGACATCGCTTGAATGAACCGATGGACAGAGTGGGAAGGATGCTCATGCTAACGCCGGGCGCTCACATGGCGATCCAATTTCTATCGATAAGGAATTGCCATATCGGCATTAGGCGCGCGCGGACTTGCTGCGCTGATCGATCCAGAGCCGGGCCCAGCGCGCCGCATACGCGATGGCGTGATCGGGCTCGAAGAAGTAGTCGAGCGCATCGAAGGTGAAGGATGCGCCGCTCGTCGCCGTGGGGCTTTCGATAATCAGGTTCGCCGCATACAGGCCGCTCGGCAATGCATGTGCGGACGGTGCCACGTCATATCCCTTGTATCGCATGAAGTTTTCCTGGAAAGCGCCGGAGCGTGAAAATCATCTCTGGCGCCCGATGCTAAAGCTCGATGCGCCCATCGCCAACGAATGCTTTGAAGAAAGCAAATCAGCGCTGGCCTCAGTTACATCGCGCGAATGCTTTGGATTGCCAATTACATTGACGAAGCGGTGATCGCTCGATCGAAACCGAGACAGTTAATTAACCGCTGCAATATGATTCGGCGGCTTGGATATCCCGCTGCATCGCCTATACTGAAAGTGAGCCGCGCGGCAGCCGGCCCCTGAAGAAAGTCGAACGAGAAACCGTTCATTGGGGCGCGGTAGCGGGGCCACGGAAACGCCTGCGTTCAGCGCGGGCGTTTTCTTTTGCGGGCCTCGGCCGTACTCATTCACGCCTGCTTTCCAATGTCGGTGCACAGCTCGATCACATCGAGCAAGGCGCGCTTGATCGCATTTTCCGGGCCGTACGACGCAAGCCCGATACCCGATGTGTGATCGCGCAGTTCGAGCGGCCGGGCTACGACCTTCGGCGGCAGCGCCATCGCCGCGGCAGCCGGAATCACGCCGATGCCGAGCCCCGCTGAAACCAGCGCGAGCATCGTCGAGAATTCGCCGAGTTCCTGCGCGATGTTCAGATCCACGCCCTCGCGCTTGAGCGCCACGAGCATGTCGTCGTGAAAACCCGGCGCGTAACGGCGCGCCAGAACGAAAGCCGGAAAACCCCGGAGATCGGGCGGATGAATCGTCGTTTGCATGGCGAGCGCGTGATCGTCGGGGAGCGCGACGACGAACGGTTCTTCGAGCACCACGCGGATGTCGAGGCCGCTGACGCTCACCGGCAGGCGGATCAGGCCGAAGTCGAGCTGATTTTCGCGGAGCGCGGCGATCTGATCCGGCGTCGGCATATCCTTCAGTTCGAGCGTGATGAGCGGATAGCGCGTGTGCATTTCGCGGATGAGCGCCGGCAGCAGCTTCGGCAGCACCGACGACACGAACGCAATACGCAACGTGCCGATCTCGCCGCGCGCCGACAGCCGCGCGATCTGCTCCGCGCGACCCGCCTGATGCAGCGTCGCGCGCGCCTCGGGCAGAAAAAGCCTGCCGGTCGCGTTCAGAACGACCTTGTGACGATCGCGTTCGAACAGGCGCACGTCGAGTTCCTCTTCGAGCGCCTTGATCTGCATGCTCAACGCCGGCTGTACGATGCACAGGCGCTGCGCAGCCCGGCCAAAATGCAGTTCCTCGGCAAGCGCGACGAACGCGCGCAGATGCTTCAGCTCCATGGAAAACCCCCGGCTCGCGGGCGTGCGTCGCCCGTCATCACGATTCATGATAACAGCGTCATGAAAGACTATTGGCGCGACGGCCGTTCTTCGGGTGAACTAGGCGCATTCGGAGACAAACCGCATCCATCAACGAATGGGGCGCTAAAAAATGGACGAGACACTCAAACTCTTCAGCCTGCGCGGCAGGCGCGCGCTGATCACCGGTTCCGGGCGCGGCATCGGGCTGGCGCTGGCGCGAGGGCTCGCGGGCGCCGGCGCGGCAATCGTCATCAACGATCGCAATGAGCAGAAAGCAGCCGGCGTTGCAGCAAGCCTGCGCGACGAAGGCTTCGACGCCGCCTACGCGGTCTTCGACGTGACCGAGCGCGAGCAGGTCGTCGCGGCGATCGATCGCGTCGAGAAGGACATCGGCGCAATCGATATTCTCGTCAACAACGCGGGCATCCAGCGCCGCGCGCCGCTCGAAGACTTCAGCGAGCGCGACTGGCACGACCTTCTGCGCGTGAATCTCGACGGCGTGTTCCAGGTCTCGCAGGCCGTCGCGCGGCACATGCTGGCGCGCGGGCGCGGCAAGATCGTCAATATCGGTTCGGTGCAGAGCGAACTGGCGCGGCCGGGCATCGCGCCTTACGCCGCGACCAAGGGCGCGGTCCGCATGCTGACCAAGGGCATGTGCGCGGAATGGGCGCGCCACGGCATTCAGGCCAACGCCATCGCGCCCGGCTACTTCGAGACCGATCTCAATCGCGCGCTCGTCGACGATCCGGCGTTCTCCGACTGGCTCTGCAAGCGCACGCCGGCGGGCCGCTGGGGCCGCGTCGAGGAGCTGTGCGGCGCGGCGGTGTTTCTCGCGTCGGCGGCGTCGGATTTCGTGAACGGCCAGACGCTTTTCGTCGATGGCGGATTGACCAGCGTGATCTGAGCCCAAAGGAGACAACAAAGATGCTTGATTCACTGGCAAACCGAAGCCGCCGCGTCCGGGCGCTCGCCGGTCTGACGATGGCCCTCGCCGCGTGCGCTGCGCATGCGGCCGACTGGATCGTGTCGGGCAACGACGGCAAGTATCAGCGCGTCGAAGGCCGCGACACGTATCCGGACAACCCCGCGCCGGACACGCTGACGCTGCTGGACGCGAGCGTCTTTCCCCCGCGGGTCAGGATGCAGGTCGAAGTCGAGAACGGCATTCAGGGGCCGCCGCAGGCGGTCGCCATCACGCCCGACGCGAAGCTTGCGCTGGTCGGCGCGCCCACGCGCTACGACTACGCCGCGAAGAAACTGCTGATGGATTCGTTCGTGCAGATCGTCGATTTGCAGGCGACGCCGCCCGCCGTGACCCGGCTCGATATCGGCAGCCATCCGCAGGGCATCGCCATCGACCGGAGCGGCGCGCTTGCGCTCGTCCCGTGCGTCGATGGCAGCGTGGCGGTGCTCGGCATCGACGGCAACCGCGTGACGCTCCTGGACACGCTGAAGGTCGCGCAAAAGCGGCTTGCCGGCGTGAGCTTCACGCATGACGGCGCACATGCGCTCGTCGCGCTGCGCGACGAACAGGGCGTGGCCGTGCTCGACGTCGCCAACGGCCACGTGACCGATAGCGGCACGCGTCTTTCGAGCGGCGTCGCGCCCTACACGATCGACGTATCGAGCGACGGCAAGTGGGCCGTCGTCAGCGATGTCGGACTGGCCGGGCTGCCCGGCTATCCGGGCAAGCTCGCGGGCGATGCCGATACGGTCACGCTCATCGACGTCTCGCGCACGCCGTTTCGCGCGGTTCAGCATGTGACGGTGCCGTCGCTGCCCGAGGGCGTGGCGATCTCGCCCGACGGCAAATGGATCGGCGTGCAGGCGATGGACGGCTCCAACCTGACGCCTGACAACCCCGGACGCCACGCGCGCGGCAAGGTGCTGCTGTTCGCGATCCGCGACGCTCAGGCCGCGAAGGTCGCCGAAGCGCCGGGCGGCGAAGCGGCGCAGGGCATCGTCTTCACCGCCGACAGCAAGCATCTGATCGTGCAGTTCAACGTCGAGAAGCAACTCGCGTTCTACGCCGTGAACGGCGGCCATCTGCGCGACACCGGACAACGCATTTCACTGACGGGCGGACCTTCGTCCCTGCGCACTACGCCGCGCTGACGCGCCAGTCTTTCACGCAACGAACAACAGGAGAGAAGCATGCGTACGCCCAGCGCCGAACGCAGGAACGTGGTCGTCTTTCGAAAACTGCCGGACGATCTGCTCGACCGGATTCAGACGAGACACGACGTGACCGTCGCCGACCCGCGACGCGCCGATGAACTGCCGCGCTTTCGCGAAGCCTTGGGCAACGCCGACGGCCTGATCGGCTCCAGCTTCAAAATCGGCGCGGACGACCTCGCGCGCGCGCCGCGGCTGAAGGTGATTTCGAGCATTTCTGTCGGCGTCGACAATTACGATCTCGCGCATCTGAAACAACGCGGCATCACGCTCTGCCACACGCCCGGCGTCCTGACCGAAACCACCGCCGACACGGTGTTCGCGCTGATCATCGCGAGCTCGCGCCGTCTGGTCGAGCTGTCGAATCATGTGCGCGAAGGGCGCTGGACGCGCAACATCGGCGAAGACCTGTTCGGCTGGGACGTGCACGGCAAGACGCTCGGCGTGCTCGGTTTCGGCCGTATCGGGCAGGCGGTGGCGCGGCGCGCGGCGCTCGGCTTCGGCATGCCGGTGCTCTTTCACGATCCCTTCGATGTGCCGGTTCCCGCGATGCTCGCCGGGCATGCCACGCGCGCATCGTTCGACGAGGTGCTCGCACGCGCGGACATCGTCGCGCTGACGCTGCCGCTCTCGGACGACACGCGCGGCCTGATGGACGCGCAGGCGTTCGCCGCGATGAAGCCGGGCGCGATCTTCGTGAACGGTTCGCGTGGCGCGATCGTGCGCGAGGACGCGCTCTTCGACGCACTCGAAAGCGGCCATTTGCGTGCGGCCGGCCTCGACGTGTTCGCCGTCGAACCGCTCGCGCAGGATTCGCCGCTGCGCACGCATCCGAAGGTCACGCCGTTTCCGCATATCGGATCGGCGACGCACGAAACGCGCCGCGCGATGGCCGAACTCGCCACCGACAACCTGCTGCGCGCACTCGATGGCGTTGCGCCCGTCGCCGCGTTCGATCTCTCGAAGCACTGACCCAGCATTCCGACCATGCCTCATTCGATTCCTTCCCTGTGCGGCTCGCTCGCGGGCCAGCCCTTCACCTTCAACGTCAAGGTGCATAACGCGGCCTATCGTGCTCTCGGCGTGGACTACACGTTCGTGAGCTTCGGTGTGGAAGACGCAGCCGGCGCGATCGACGCGATGCGCACGCTCGGCATACGTGGACTGAACGTGACGATGCCGCACAAGCAGGCGGTGATACCGCATCTCGATGCGCTCGACGAAACCGCTCGCGAGATCGGCGCGGTCAATACCATCGACAATCGCGACGGGCATCTCACGGGCTACAACACGGACTGCGTCGGCGCCGTGCGCGCGCTCGAAGAGGCGACGCCGCTCGACGGAAGACGCATCGCATTGCTCGGCGCGGGCGGCGCTGCCCGCGCGATCGCGTGGGGCGTGCGGCGCGCCGGCGCGCGGGTCACCGTGTTCAACCGCACCGCGTCGCGCGGGCAGGCGCTCGCGCACGACTTCGGCCTCATATACGGCGGCGATCTCGGCGACTTCGATCCGCACGCGTTCGATGTCGTCGTGAACGCGACCGCCGCCGGATTCCGCGCGCCGGACGTCAATCCATTGCGCGCGGGACAGCTCGCGCCGCATCTCGTCGTGATGGATGCGGCCTTCATCCCGGTTCGCACGAAGCTGATCCGCGATGCCGCCGAACTCGGCTGCCGAGTGATCGACGGCACGCGCATGTTGCTGCATCAGTTCTGCGGCCAGGTCGAGCTTTACACGGGCAAGGAGGCGCCGCTCGAAGCGATGAGCGCCGCCCTGCTCGACGAAATCGCCCGGGTGGGCTAGCGCCCATTCGCCCATCAGGAAGAGCCGGCGGTCCCGCATCTCGCGCAAAGACGAGGACGAAACTGCTGCCAGTAGTCGCAGGAACGGAGAGAGACACCATGAAACACCAGCCAACCATCGCGGCCGCCGACGGCGGACTCGCGCGCAACGCCAGCGCCGGCACGAACCGCGACGAGGTCACGACAGGCGACCTGTATCGCGCCGCGTGGGCCGCATCGCTCGGCAGCGCGCTCGAATACTACGACTTCGCGCTCTACAACCTCGCGTCGGCGCTGATTTTCGGGCCGTTGTTCTTTCCGTCGGCCGATCCCGCCATCGGGCTGATCGCGAGCTTCGGCGCGTACTTCCTCGGCTTTGCGATCCGGCCGGTGGGCGGCATCGTCTTCGGCACGCTCGGCGACCGCTACGGCCGCAAGTTCGTGCTGATGGCGACGATCCTGCTGATGGGCGTCGCCAGCACGCTCATCGGCGTGTTGCCGACGTACGCGAGCGCCGGCATCTGGGCGCCGATTCTGCTGGTCGGCTGCCGCCTGCTGCAAGGTCTCGGCGCGGGCGCGGAACAGGCCGGCGCCGCCGTGCTGATGGCCGAATACGCGCCCGCGAAAAGACGCGGCTACTTCGCCGCGCTCCCCTTCATGGGCGTGCTGCTCGGCACGGTGATGGCGGCCGCGATCTACTTCGCGCTGGTGCGCGTCGAAGACATCTCGCAGAGCTGGCTGTGGCGCGTGCCGTTCCTGCTGAGCGTGCTCATCATCGCGGTGGCGATCTGGATCCGCCTGAAGCTCAAGGAATCGCCGTCGTTCGCGAAACTCGAAGCGCGTCATCAGATCAATGACAGCCCGCTCAAACATCTCATCAAGCATTCGAAGCCGACGCTGCTCAAGGTTATCGGCATGCGCATGGCTGAGAACGGCGGCTCGTCGATCTATCAGTCGCTCGCGATCAGCTACATGGCAACCGCGACGGGACTCAAAGGTCCCATCGGACCGATCGCGCTGCTGCTTGCCGGTGTATCGGGCGCGGTGATCATTCCGCTCACCGGCAAACTCAGCGATCGCTTCGGGCGCGTGCCCGTCTATCGCGCCTTTGCGCTGTATCAGTTGCTGCTCGCCTATCCGACGTGGTGGGTGCTGAGTCAGGGCAATGCGGCGGCGAGCATTGCGATGCTGTGCGTCGCGCTCGCGGGCGTCTGGGGCATGTTCGCCACGCAAGGCGCGCTCTTGCCCGAGCTCTTCGGCGCCCAGCATCGCTATGCGGGCGTCGCCGTGGGTCGCGAGGTGTCCGCGGTGATCGCGGGCGGGGTCGCGCCGCTGATCGGAGCGTCGATCATCGCGTGGGCGACGGCGCACTGGGGCGGCAGCGAAGGACGTGTTCTCGCGTGGATTCCGCTCGCCAGTTATGTCGCCATTCTGAGCCTGATCGGTGTCGTGACGACGTACTACACGCCTGAGACGCGTGGCCGGGATCTCGACGATTTGCGCGATGCAGCCGATGCTGTTTAGCCGGCGACGTCGTCAAGAACCAGGTCGGACGACCGTTAGACGGCAGGCCGCGCACCCTCCCACGCACGCTGCAACAGTGCTCGAAGCGGTTTCCCCTCTATCGGCCTCGGATTCCAGTACGGGTTCGACAGCGCCACCTCGCAGGCGTGATCGAGATCGGCTTCTTTCAACCCGATCTCGCGGAGACCTTGCGGCACATCAAGTTCCTTGTTGAGTTGATAGAGTCCGTCGGGAGCGGATTGCACGTTCAGTGCGCGTGCAATCCGCTCCATAGCATCGCCCGCGACTGCGCTGTTGTACGCGAGCGCGTGGGGCAGGACGATCGCATGCGTCTCGGCGTGAGGAAGATTGAACGTGCCACCCAGCGTATGGCAGAGCTTATGATGAAGTGCCATGCCCACATTGCCGAGCACCATCCCGCACAGCCACGCGCCGTAAAGACACTCGCTGCGCGCCGCTTTGTCCTTCTCGCTTTTCTTCACGCCACGCAGGCCCGTGGCAAGAGCGCGGATGCCCTCCTCCGCCATCAGCGACATTACGGGATTACCATCCTTCGCATACAAGCCTTCGGCGGCATGGGCGATTGCGTTGAGTCCGCTCACGATAGAAAGCTTTATGGGTAACCCCATCGTCAGTTCCGGGTCGTACAGAACCGTCTTCGGGATGACCCTGGCGTCGCGGCCTGTCTTTTTCAGGCCCTTCTCGGTTATCCCGTAGATGGGCGTCATCTCCGACCCGGCATACGTCGTCGGTATTGCGATGATCGGCAGCGAAGATTCCAGCGCGATCGCCTTCCCGAGTCCGATCGTCGAACCTCCGCCGATAGCCACCGCGCAGTCGGCATCCACTTCCTTCGCATGTTCGCGTGCGCGCCGAGCGTTCTCAATCGGAACATGCATCTGTGCGCCAGCGAAGACGCCCGCGCTCGAAGGACCAAGGAGGGACGAAACGACCTCCGCCTGAGCCTTCTGCTCCGGCGTACATAGCACCAGCGCGCGCCGTGCGCCCAGAGCCTCGACTTCCTGTTGAATAAGCTTCATGCTCCCTGCACCGAAAACGACTCGGGCTGAAGGCGTGGTATAGGTGAATTCATACATGAGAGTGGCTTCCTCGCTCGTCAATCGTGAAACTCGCTCAGATGTAATCGACCTGATGACGAGCGATACGCACATCACCGACGACTTCCTTCACCCGCAGATGCTCCGGGTGCGAGGCGTACGCGTCGAGCAATTCCCGCGTTTCGAACTCGGTGTATAAGACGACATCGCACGCGTAGTCGACAGCGCTGACATCGAGGCCGACTTCGAGCCTGGTAAGCCCGGGAATCTTTCCGCTCAGACTTTCGAATGCGGACTTCACGAGCATCGCGGATTCCTTCTTCTGCTCGGGCGTGTTGCCGCGAACGTCCCACATCACGATATGCTTGACCATAATTATTTCCATTGATGATGCTGAAAAACAGGCCAAATGTTCGAGATGCAATCTCGTGATTCAAGTCTGCATGTCGGCGGAACCTCACCACGCAACCGGTCCCGCCGACGCCCAAATCTGGTCTGCTGTCGAAATTGGGCTTTACGCCTTGTTCTTGTTGTAGACATCGACGAACACGGCAGCGAGCAGCACGATGCCCTTGATGACCTGCTGATAGTCCACGCCGATACCCATGATGGACATGCCGTTGTTCATCACGCCCATGATGAAGGCGCCCACTACCGCGCCGACAACCTTTCCGACACCGCCAGAGGCCGATGCGCCGCCGATAAAGCACGCTGCGATGACGTCGAGTTCGAATCCGGTACCTGCCTTGGGCGTACCGCTATTCAAACGCGCGGCGAAAATCAGGCCCGCGAGCGCGGCGAGGATGCCCATGTTCACGAACGTCAGGAAGCTCACTGCCGGCACGCTGACGCCTGACAGACGCGCAGCCTTCGCATTCCCGCCAACTGCATAGATGCGACGCCCAATGGTCGTGCGGTTCATGAGGAACGTGTACACGCCGATCAGCACGCCCATGATGACCAGCACCGTCGGCAAGCCGCGATAGGACGCGAGCAGGTAGCAGAAACCCACGATGAGCGCGGTGAGCACGACATTCTTGGTGACGAACACTGCGAACGAGCCGCTCTCGACGCCATGTTTCGCCGCACCAGCGCGATGCCGAAGCTCGATCACGAAGAACAGCACGCCGACGAATACGCCGAGAAGGATCGAGGTGATGTGAAGCGCCTGGCCGTGAAAGACGTCCGGGATAAAGCCCGAACTCACCGTGCCAAAGCCTTCGGGGAACGGCCCAATGGACTGTCCCTGGAGCACGAGATTCGTCATGCCGCGGAACACGAGCATGCCGGCCAGCGTTACGATGAACGACGGCATCCGCCAGAAAGCAATCCAGTAGCCTTGCATGGCGCCAATGAGTGCGCCAGCGGCGATACAGATGATGGTCGCCCACACGTAGTTGACTTCATACTGCACCATCAATACGGCTGCCAACGCGCCCACGAGCCCGGCCGTCGAGCCGACAGACAGATCGATATGACCCGAAACGATCACCATCAGCATGCCGAGCGCCATGATGACGATATAGCTGTTCTGCAGCACAAGGTTGGTCAGATTGAGCGGCTGCATCAGCACGCCGTTCGTCGCAACCTGGAAAAACACCATGATGATGACGAGCGACAGCAGTAGCCCATACTCACTACCGATACGCTTGATCATTCCGAATACTTCGCTTTGCTTGACCTCGGCGCCTTCGGCGGCTACCGGAGAGAGTGCCTTACGCATTTTGAATGTCTCCATTTCGCATGATTGCTCGCATGATGCTTTCCTGCGAGGCTTCTTCCGCGGTTAATTCGCCGACGAACCGGCCTTCATTCATGACATAGATGCGGTCGCACATTCCGAGTAGCTCGGGCATTTCCGAAGAAATCATGACCACGCATTTGCCCGCTGCAACCGCCTGATTGATGATGTTGTAGATCTCGTACTTCGCGCCCACGTCGATGCCTCGCGTGGGCTCGTCGAGAATCAACACTTCGGGTTCGGAAAACAGCCACTTGCTGATGACGACTTTCTGCTGATTTCCGCCTGACAGGTTTCCTACGACGTGCGTCACGCCTTGCGCACGAATTCGGAGCTTCTTGAGAAACTCGGTCGCGACCTTGATCTCCTCATGCTCATCGACGACACCGAGCTTCGAAACACCGGAAAGGTTCGCCAGCGTAATGTTTCGCTTGATGTTGTCGTCGAGCAAAAGGCCGTTGCCTTTACGGTCTTCGGTGACGTAGGCAATGCCCGCATTGATGGCCTTCTTCACCGATGAAGTGTCGACCTGCTTTCCGTGCATCAACACCCGGCCTGTGATGTCCTGACCGTACGTGCCGCCGAAAACGCTCATGGCGAGTTCGGTGCGCCCGGAACCCATCAGGCCGGCGATACCAACGATTTCGCCCTTGCGTGCCATCAGATTCACACCCTTGAGGACGGCGCGGTCGCGCTGCGTGGGATGCTTTACACGCCAGTCCTTCACTTCAAAAATCACGTCGCCGATGTTAGGCGTACGCGGCGGATAGCGGTCGGACATCTCGCGCCCTACCATCGCCTTGATGATGCGGTCTTCGCTCACAGCCTCAGTGCTGCAGTCGAGGACATCGACCGTCGATCCGTCGCGAATCACGGTGATGCCGTCCGCGACACGCGAGATTTCGTTCAGCTTGTGCGAGATGATGATCGACGTTACGCCGTTGGCCTTCAATTCGAGCAGCAGCGTAAGAAGCGTGTCACTGTCTTTCTCGTTCAAACTCGCTGTCGGTTCGTCGAGGATCAGCAGACGAACTTCTTTAGAAAGCGCCTTCGCGATTTCCACTAGCTGTTGCTTGCCGATCCCGAGCGTGCCAACTGCGGCGTCGGGAGAATCCGTGAGGCCCACTTTCGCCAGCAGTTCTTTGGCTTTCGCACGCGAGATCTGCCAGTCGATAACCCCGCGCCTGGATTGTTCGTTACCGAGAAAGATGTTCTCGGTAATCGATAGCATCGGTACGAGGGCGAGTTCCTGATGGATGATGATGATGCCGACCGCCTCGCTATCGGATATATCGGCGAAGGCTCGCTCCTGGCCGTCGTAAAGGACGTCGCCACCGTACGAGCCGTGCGGATAGACGCCACTGAGAATTTTCATCAGGGTCGACTTTCCAGCGCCATTCTCTCCGCAAATGGCGTGAATCTCGCCCTGGCGCACCCTCATATTCACGTTATTCAGCGCTTTGACGGGGCCAAAGCTTTTCTGAATGCCGCGCATCTCCAGAATGGTATCCATGGTCAAACTTTCTCCGATTGGTCACGCTCCGAGGCGTACCCGCGTGGCGGGGCCTTGCCACACTCCGCGCCACGCTGACGTTCAGGCGCCTTACTTGATCTGGGCCTGCGTGTAGTAGCCGCTCGTGACCAGCTCCGACTGATAGTTGGCCTTGTCGACGAGAACGGGCTTCACGAGATAAGTGGGAACAACCTTCGCGCCGTTGTTGTAGCTCTTCGTGTCGTTGACGGGCACCTGTTTTCCGGCCAGCGCGTCGTTGACCATATCGGCTGCGACGCCGGCGAGCTTGCGCGTGTCTTTGAACACCGTCGAAGTCTGGTCGCCGCGAACGATGTTCTTCACGTTCTGAACATCCGCATCCTGTCCCGTGATGATCGGCATGGTTTGCTGGGCCGAACCGTATCCCACGCCTTTGAGAGACGAGATGATGCCGATCGCCAGCGCGTCGTTCGGCGCCCAGACCGCATCGAGATGGTCCTTGCCGTAAAACGCGCTCAGCAGGTTATCCATGCGGGACTGCGCGGTCGCACCATCCCAGTTGCGCGTCGCGACCTTCTCGAAGGCAACCTGCTTGCTGCGAATCACGAACTTGCCGCTGTCGATGTACGGCTTGAGAATCGACATGCCGCCCGCGTAGACCATATGAGCGTTGTTGTCATCGCTTGAGCCGCCGAACACTTCGATGTTGAACGGCGTCTTGCTGCCGGCTTTCTGCCATGCGCTGACGATGCTCTGCGCCTGCAGAACGCCCACGCCGTAGTTGTCGAACGTGGCGTAATAATCGACGTCCTTCGTCTGGCTGATCAGACGGTCGTAGGAGATAACCTTGATGCCCTTCTTCTGGGCGAGAGCCAGCGCATCAGAGAACGTCTTTCCGTCGATGGGGGCGATGACCAGCGCCTTGACGCCCTTCGCGAGCATGTTCTCGACCTGGTTCACCTGCGTCGGAACATCGTAATTCGCGTACTGAAGGTCCGACGCGTAGCCCTTCGCCTTCAGCGCGTCGACCATGCTCTTCCCATCGGTAATCCAGCGGGATTCCGTCTTGTCCGGCAGCGAGATGCCGACGACGCCCTTATCTTCTGCAAAAGCGGCGCCCGAGGCTGCTGCGAAAGCAGCGGATGCTGCAAGAACCACCACAACACTCTTCAAAATCTTCATGACACTGTCTCCTGATTAGGAATACGAATTTACGTTCCCGATTTATGATTTACGGATTCTTCGACTGACGCTATTGAGCGTCAGTCTTGCAAGCGGTTATCGGATAAAGACTTCTGCGCCGGCTTCTTTCGAGGAAGCGAACATGGCCTCGATAACTCGGCTGATGTTGTATGCCTGCGTCGCCGGCACAACCGAAGGCGTGC
Organism: Caballeronia jiangsuensis; assembly: GCA_000648925.1. GTDB lineage: Bacteria > Pseudomonadota > Gammaproteobacteria > Burkholderiales > Burkholderiaceae > Caballeronia > Caballeronia jiangsuensis. Next base: position 138,562 of record JFHF01000007.1, on the reverse strand, counting down.
CATTGCGCAATGCGTCGACGAATGCGTTCGACTCGCGGTCGAAGTACACCGGATTGCCGATTTCAGCGATGTCCGGCGAATACTCCGTTTTCTTGGTCGCCCAGATTTCCGGGAAACTCGTCTCCTGCCATTCGGTCCATCCTTCCGGATAGTCGCCCTTGCCCGCGTCGTAAATCTTGTAGCTAGAGGGCAGCGAGCGGGACGACATGATGCCTTCGGTGCCGTAGGCCGTGATGTCCCAGCTTTCCGTCCACGGCAGAACGTCCCAGGACATGAAGTCGACGCTGACAATCTTGTCTTCGTAGTTCAGCACCGCGCCTGCCGCGTCTTCGCGCGATTCATCGCCGTGAAAGTTCGGGAACTTCGTGATGCGCGCGTTCACCGAATGCGGCAAACCGAAGTGCAGAAGAATGCGGTCGATGAGGTGGCAACCGATAACGAACACGGCACCGCCGATGTCGCCGGGCTGGGTCATATGAGGCGTGCCCGCCTCGTCGTGCGAGCATCCGCCGTGAGCGCGCACCTGAACGACTTTCCCGAGACGGCCGCTCTTGAGCGCCGCCTGCATGGCGTCCACGGAAGGCGCGAAGCGCCAGCAATAGCCGACCTGCACGAGACCGCCGGTACGCTCGACCGCGTCGACGATGCGCTTCGCATCCGCCGAGCTGCGTCCGGCCGGCTTTTCGCACAACACAGCCTTGCCGGCTTCGAGTGCTTCGATGGTCAGGTCGGCCATCTTCTCGCTCTTCGAATGGACCAGCACGACATGAACATTCTTGTCCGCCAGAATGTCTTCCTTCGAGCGGGCTTCGAGGCCGAGCGCATCGACGAACGGCGTGAGCAGCGGGCTTGTATCCCACGCGCCGAGCATCTTCGCGTCGGAACGGCGGGCAATCGCCTTGACTCGCCCGGACGTGTGCGGGTGAGTGATGCCAAGACATGCCACACCGAGCGTTTCGTTGGGACCAATCTTTCGTGTCATGACGTATCTCCTCCGGATTCTCGGTTACACCTTGACGGCTTTGCCCGTCAGCGCGGACTCGAGTGCGGCATCCGCCAGGCGCAGCGCCTTCAGCCCGTCCTGAACCGACGTCGGCAACGGGGACTTCGTGTTCAGTGCATCTACAAAGGCTTCGAGTTCGGCCTTGTACGCTTCAACGTAGCGTTCGAGGAAGAAGTTGAGGAGCGGCTCGCGCGCATCCGTGACGTCCTTCGACCAGCGACGAACCGTCGACGGCCGGAGATTCTCTTGCAGAAGCATGCCTTTGGAACCGGACACTTCCATGCGCTGGTCGTATCCATAGACAGCTTCACGACAGCAGTTGATGTGACATTGCTTGCCCGAAGCGGTGCGCAACTGAACCATCACCGTATCGAAGTCGGTCAGCTTTTCCAGCGACTCGTCGATAAGGCGGCTGGCCATGGCCATCACTTCGACTGGTTCTTCGCCCAGCAGCCAGCGCGCCATGTCCAGGTCGTGGATCACCATGTCGCGGAAGATCCCGCCCGAGTGCTCGACGTAATCGCGCGGCGGCATGCCGGGGTCGCGGCTCGAGATGATGACCTGACGCACTTCGCCGACATCACCCGCATCGATCGCCTTGCGGAACGCCTGGGACGTCGGATCGAAGCGGCGATTGAAAGCGAGCATGACGCGGCCACCCTGGCGTTCGACTTCGTTCGCGGCGGCGAGCGACTTTGCCATGTCGAGATCGATGGGCTTTTCGCAGAGCACAGCCTTGCCGCGCTTCACGGCTTCGAGCATGAACGTGATGTGCGTGTCGGTCGGCGTGCCGATGACCACAGCGTCGATGTCGTTGCGCTCCAGCACGCCTGCCGGGTCCGTCGACGCTTCGCAGCCGAGCTTGGTCGCCAGCGACTGTGCCGCGCTTTCGATCGGGTCCGCGACCACGACGAGTTTCGCGTTGGGGCTCGCGGCGACGTTGCCAGCGTGAATGCGGCCAATGCGGCCTGCACCGAGTACGGCGATTCGAATCATGTGAGTCTCCAGAATACTTTGTCGTTTAGGGTTGGAAGCGCTTATGCGGTAGTGGCGGGCTTCGCCGAGAACTGCGCGACGGTGGTGTCGTAGGCGCGCTTCGCCATCTCGTCGAGCGGGAATTTCCGATGAACTTCGGAGATGAGTTCGACGCCGTAGTAAGGCAAAGTGCAGCCTGCCTGCTCCAGCGCATCGACGAACGCAACGCAGTCGCCGGCGCCTTCGCCGCAGAGCTGGCGGTTGAAGGTCGAGTCGTCGAAGAGCGTTCCCTTGACGTGTGCGGCAACGTCGTCCATCTCGACGCCTTTGATGAAGCGCGCCGGGATTTGCGCGACCTCGCTATACGGCGTATTTGCGCGGGCCACGTGCCAGTGATCGACCATCAGGCCACCGTTGGGTTGATTGGCCCCTTCCGCGACCTTCAGCGCCTCTGCGACGTTTCGGATCGGCGAGAAAGGCATGAACTCGATTGCGACCGTCGCGCCGACCGTCGCCACATCCTGGCAGAGCTTGGCGAACTCGTCGGTCATGCGGGGGAAATCGGGCGGATTCTTGTCGAACGGGCTCGCACCGATTTTCAGATTGCGCATCCCGAGTTCGCCGCCCAGTTCGATGAAGCGGCGGCGAGAGTGGTCCGACTTCGCACGCGCCTCACCGTCGAAGTACCAGTCCATCAGAATTTCGAGCTCGAAGTACTTCATGCCCGTGTCTTCCAGAATGTTCTTGACGCCCGACAGGCCGTACTTCTCGATGCTGTATTCGAGGTCGTCGAGGATGAGGCCGACGCCGCTCCAGCCCGCGCGCATCGCCGCTTCGCAGCGGTCGCGCAGCGGGAACGGACTGATTTCATTTGCCGCGCATGGATAGACATCACCTGCGAGGGTCCAGTACGCTGCCAGCAATTCTTTCTTCGTTCTCATGTGTAGCACTCCTATGTCTCTCGATATCATCTGTGATCATTCAGCACGTGCTGATGTGCCAAACGATTACGTGTTTTGCAGATGCGGCTTGCCGGATGTCGCGAGCGTGAAGTCCCACGATACAGACCAGAAGGGCGACGAGAACCCGGCGCGCTTCGCCGCATCCGCGTCGTCGATCTTGTTGAATTCAGCGATAAGCTCACGCTTGACGCCGAAGACCGCATCCTCGGGCAAATACGGGCAGTCCGGCGTAAAGATGTGAGTGATGACCGGGTCGAATCCGGGCGCAGTCACGATGAAGTGCAGGTGCGCGGCCCGGTTGGGGTGCCGACCCATCGCGCCGAGAAGCTTGCCGACGGGACCATCCGAGGGAATCGGATAGTGGCGCGGCTTGACGGACTTGAACCAGTAGCGGCCTTCGGCATCCGACGTGAAAACGCCGCGCATATTCGAGTCAGGTTGCACGCCCTTTTGCTGCACATCGTAGAAGCCGTCATCGTTGGTCTGCCACACTTCGAGCTTCGCGTTCGGAATCGGATTGCCCTCGATGTCTGTCACGCGGCCTTCAACGACCATCGGCTCACCCTTTCCATCCAGGCAGATGTTCGTGCCGTTCGAATATTCGGGTGCATCGGCGACGTAGAAGGGACCGAGAATCGTATTGGGCGTGGCGCCGCTCGGACGACGGTGATTGATCGCATCAACCAGCATCGAAACCCCGAGGATGTCCGAGAGCAGGATGTACTCTTGCCGCCAGTCCGTGCACATTTGACCGGTCTCGGTCAGGAAGCGGATGGCAGCGAACCATTCCTCGTGAGTCGGTTCGATCTCTTTGATGGCAGCATGCAGATGCCTGACCAAAACCGACATCACTTGCGTCAGACGAGGGTCGGCGTCGTCGCTCATGCGAGCGTTGACCACGTCTGCCGAGCGTGCTTCATCGAAATACGGCGAGGTGGACTGAACTGCGGGGAATGCGCTTTGCATTACTTGTCTCCATCGATCTCTTGTGTAGCTTTGAGACCAGTCTATATTCGCCCTGGCTGGCAAAACAGAGCTAGAAAGGGAAAGTCTTTCGCGCTGAGCGGGAATACGCATCAAGGGCAGCGCGAACCGGGCTCACGCCGTCCAGTGACGTTCGTAGTCGTTCTGCTGGAACCGCTCCAGAAGCGCATCGATGAACAGTCGCACTTTCACGGGCAGATGCGCGCGAGTCTGAAACGCGATGTTCATGGTCAGCCGCGGAAGATCCCAATCGTCCAGCACCGGGATCAGACGACCGGCCTTGAGGTCGTCGTAGACAATGTACTTCGGCTGCACAAGGATGCCCATGTTGTCGAGTGCGGCGACGCGGAGTATCTGACCGTCGTTCGACTCGACCAATGGCTTCACTTTGACCACCACGTTTTCGCCGCCGCGGGTGAATGAGAGCTCGCGTGCATTGTCGGCGAGTTGATAGTTCAGCAACCTGTGCTTCACGAGTTCAGCCGGGAACCGGGGGCGCCCGTTCGCCTCGATGTAGCCGGGCGAAGCGGCGAGAATCCGGCGTGTCGATGCGAGCCGTCTGATCGTGATGTTGCTATCCGGTTCGAGCACTTTGGTTCGAATCGCGACGTCGATGCCGTTCTCGATGATGTCGTAGTAGCGGTTGGCCGCGACCACATCGACAGCGATGTCCGGATAACGCGCGGTGAACTCGGGGAGCATCGGCGCGATATGCAGCATGCAGAAGGACAATGAAGCGGTGACTCGAAGCACGCCGCTCGGACGCACGACCGCTTCCTTGATGACGGCTTCGGCTTCGCCGAGGTCGGACAGTATGGATTTGCACCGTCGATGAAATTCGGCGCCCGCCTCGGTCAGATAGAGGTTACGCGTCGTCCGGCGAACCAGTTGGACTCCGAGTCTCGCCTCCAGCGAGATCAGATACCGGCTCGCCGCCGAAATGGACAGGTCGACTGATTCCGCAGCGCGACTGATGCTGCCCGACTCGGCTACTTCCACGAATAACTGAAGTTCCTTGAACTGGTCCATGCCCTTGCGCCATCACGCCTTTTGTTTCTGCCCGCATTCCGATGGAACGAGGGATCACGCGCGATCTTGTCAAATCATTATTTGGGTATCGCGCATGCATCATCATAGTGCGGCGAATCTATCTTGATGCTACAAAAACACATCAATAATCTATCAGTCCAGATTCAATGCTATCGCGCTCACATACGGGAATACCCGCTATTTCAGAGAACACGATGGCTCGTTTTTTCGATGTAGGATAGGCCGGGATGACCTTTCTGAAGTCTCGGAAGTACATCAAAAATCTATCTGCATTGGAGGGTCGCAGTGGCTCACCGGTTTTTGATCAAGGAAATCGCCCTTCAGGCAGGGCTTGGCGTGGCGACCGTCGACCGGGTATTGAACGGGCGTGCCAATGTCCGCGAGCACACTCGCCGACGGGTCGAGCAAGCCATCAAGGAACTCGAGAAGCAGGAATTGAATCTCGCAAATACAGGACGAAAACTCATCGTCGACGTTGTAGTCGAGGCGCCTTTGCGGTTCAGCGATGAAATCAAGCATGCCCTCGAAGGCGAACTCGCTCTGATGCACCCCGCGGTCGTTCGTCCGCGCTTTATGTTGCAGGAGACGATGACCACCTCGGAAGTCGTGGAGGCGCTTCGGTCGATCATTCGACGCGGAAGTCACGGTGTTTTCCTGAAGGCCCGGGACGTTCCCGAGATTGCGGAGGCGGTGGCGGAGCTTCAGCGCCACGGCATTCCGGTCGTCACGATCGTCACCGACATACCGATGTCGGGGCGCATCGCTTATGCGGGGCTCGATAATCGCGTCGCCGGGGCCACAGCCGCGTATCTTCTCGGCCTGTTGCTGGGAACGCAGCCCGCCAACGTCTTGATAACGATGAGTGACGAGCACTTCCGGGGCGAGGAGGAGCGCGAGATAAGCTTTCGTCGAGCATTGCGCAAACATCATCCGCGTCTGAAGCTGGTCGACGCGAGCGGCGGACATGGCCTCGATATGCCGACAGCGGATCGAGTCCGCAGCGCGCTCGGCGACGATACCCATGTCACAGCCGTCTATTCGATGGGCGGCGGCAATATCGCCATTCTTCGCGCGCTGGAGGCGCAGCAACAAGCGCCGGTCTTCTTCATCGGCCACGACCTCGACAGAGACAATGTGCAGTTGCTGCGCGATGGGCGGATACAGGCCATTCTGCATCACGACCTTCGGCAAGACATGCGTTCTGCCTGTCATCACATCATGCACTATCACAAGCTTCTGCCGGCGTCATCCGTTGCGACTTCTTCTTCGGTCGTTGTCGTCACTCCGGAAAATATCCCGGATTACATTGCCAGCCGCTTCCGCGACTGACTCGACCGCTCGCAACTCGCTTCGTCAGCGTGCCATCAGAACCTCGTCGCCAGCCCCGCAATCACGCCAAACTGGCTCTTCCCATAGTTGGGGTTAGTGCTCGACGGGTTTCCGTTGACCGGATCGTCATTGGTGTTCGCACCGTACAGGCTGCCGTCGAGGCCCAGGTTGGACGTCGAGCTGTTGCGCACGTAAGCGAGTTCAGTGTAGAGGAGCGTTCGTTTCGAGAGCGAGTAGTTTGCGCCCAGCGTGTACAGCGTTGCGTTCCCGTTCCCCTTGTTCGCGTTGGCGTGATACACCGCACCGGTGATAGCCAGCGCAGGCGTCGTCTGCCATATCGCGCCGATCCATTCGTGATTGACCGTCGTCGGGAGACCGGTACCCGATGGCAATGCCGACGGCGCCGCCGCACCGAAATACCCCGCGTTGGATGCATCGGGAGCACTCAGGTGCTGGTAGCCGAGATACGCCGTCACAGGACCGAATGCATAGGTCAAGCCCGTGAGAATCGAGCGCGACGTCAGATACACGTTGCTGAACTGTCCATTCGGGTCGCGGACTTCGTCGTAGGTCGCTTGCCAGAAGAGACCGCGATTCGCGTACGACAGTTTGATGCCATCGGAACGTCCCTGAGCGCTTCCGAGTCCGGTGGACGTGCCCAGTTGACCGGGCGCGCTGCCCGGGTTGCCAGCATTCCACGTCGGTGCGTTGGTCAGGTCATACTGGCCTTGCAACGTAAAGCCCGCGATTGTCGGCGAGAGATACTCGACGCCATTCGCTGCCTGCGAGAATATGCGCCCGCGAACCAGCGTTCCGATCGCGTACTTCTTCGTCTGCTGCGGATCGACATCGCCCGAATACTGGCTAATCTCCGCCGAGCCCATGTTTCCGAACTTGATTTGCCCCCACGTGTCGTTCTGCAGGCCGACAGTCGCCTGTCCTTCGAAGAAGCTCCCGTTCGCAACGCTGCCGTTCATCGTGTTCAGCCGGGACTCGAGCTGGAAGATTGCATGCGTGCCGCCGCCGAGATCCTCTGCTCCCTTGAGGCCAAATCTGGATTGCGCCCAGCCTCCGCTCTGCGCTCCGAATACATGACCCTTCGGCTGATTTGTCTCGTAGACGATACCGTTATCCACGATGCCGTATAGCGTGACGCTGCTCTGAGCCGTGGCCGTCGCCGTGGCTGACAACGCGAACACGCTGAACAAGAGCTTCTTCATTATCCGTCTCCATTAGTTTAGTTATGCTACATACATGATTTGTTATCACGGGCTAACTTGTGCCGCCATTTACGCGTGAACTGCTGACGCTCGCTTCCTTCGCACCCGTCTATCGTTCATCGAGCGTGGGCGACGATACGTCCGCATGTCGTCGTCTCCTGCACTGCTCTTGTGTATTTTTGGCGAGTCTATCTTCCCTATTCACTCGAACAAAGAGCAGAAGGGGGAATCTCTTTCGCGGAATCAGGGAAAGTGCCGCTTTGAGCTCGCGCGCAAGAGCACTTCAGCGGTATGCTGTGTTTATCCTCGCGGTTAACCCCCGTATCCCTTTCGACGCCTCATCGTTTACGGTTCGAGCGTTCCAATCAGGAACCAGCAAATTAGCGTTGAAGCAGTCTTCCGTCGCCAACCTACCCTATGCGGAGATACGTATGAACCTCAAGAAACTGTCCGTTTTTGCTGGCTCGGCAGGTATGGCGTTGAGCCTCGCCCTGATCCCGGCGCTTCAGGCGCACGCCGCCGCCAGCGACGCGGACACGTCCGGCGCTACGATGTCGAAGCAGGAACTCAAGGCGCAAAAGAAAGCGGAAAGCAAAGCGCGGCGCGCCAAGAAGAACGCCGAGCTGAGCACGCTGGAAAAGAATGGGTACAACCCGGGAGGAAACCAGACCAACTATCCGCAGAATCTCCAGAACGCCCAGCAGAAGGCGGCTGGACAGAAGCCAACGAACGCACCGGCAGTAGCGCCGTGATGCCGGGCCTAGACGCTGACGCACATTGAGAGAAGATCGGCAAAGCGATATCGATACGTATGTCTAACTAAATAAAAACGGCGCCACAACCAGTGGCGCCTGCTTTCAGAACTGCTCGATCCCGATGTCCATAGCTCCGGCTGCTCCACGCAGAATCATCTCCCGAAGCGCGTGCGTCTTCGGCAGGATCTTCTCCATATAAAACCGCGCGGTAGCGACCTTGGTCCGGTGAAACGCCTGATCCTCTCCCGCTTCCTCGCGCGCCGACGCAACCAGCGCGGCGCGCGCCATCTGCCATCCGCCGCAGACATAGCCCGTCATCATCAGAAAGTCGACGGAACTCGCGAGCGCTTCATCGACGTGCGTGCTCGCGGCGCTGCACATCCACTTGGTGACGTCTTCGAGCGCCTGCACGCTCGCGGCGAAGGCGGGCGCCATCGGCGCGAGCCGCGCATCGGCGTTGCGCTCCAGTTCCTGCGCGACGCTTCGCATCTCGGCGAGCAGCGCGGACATGGCGGCGCCGCCGTCCGATGCGAGCTTGCGTCCCACCAGATCCGCCGCCTGAATGCCCGTCGTGCCCTCGTAGATCGGAGCGATGCGCGCATCCCGCAGATACTGGCACGCGCCGGTTTCCTCGATGAAGCCCATTCCGCCATGCACCTGCACGCCCAGCGATGCGATGTCGACACCCAGTTCGGTGCACCATCCCTTCACCACCGGAATCAGCAGATCGACCCGCGCCTGACGCAGCGCGCGCTCGGCGGCGTCCGGATGCCGGTGCGCGCGATCCATGTCGGCGGCCATCACGTAGCCGAACGCGCGCATCGCTTCGATCTGCGATTTCATCGTCAGCAACATGCGGCGCACGTCCGGATGCTGAATGATCGCGACCGCTCCGCCCGTGCGGCTCGCAGCAAGTCGTCCCTGCACGCGCTCCTTCGCATAGTCGCGGGCCTGCTGATACGCGCGCTCCGCGATCGCGAGACCCTGAATGCCGACTTTCTGCCGCGCTTCGTTCATCATCGTGAACATATGGGCGAGGCCCTTGTTCTCCTGTCCGACGAGATAGCCGATCGCGCCTTCCTTGTCGCCGAAGCTCATCACGCAGGTCGGGCTCGCGTGGATGCCGAGCTTGTGTTCGAGCGACACGCAATGCACGTCGTTGCGTTGCCCCGGCGATCCATCGGCGTTCGGCAGGAACTTCGGCACGAGAAAGAGCGAGATGCCGCGCACGCCTTCGGGCGCATCCGGCGTGCGCGCGAGCACGAGATGGATCACATTGTCGGTCATGTCGTGATCGCCCCACGTGATGAAAATCTTCTGACCGTGCAGCCGATAGTGATCGCCCTCGGGCACGGCCTTCGTGCGCACGGCGGCGAGGTCGGACCCGGCCTGCGGCTCGGTGAGATTCATCGTGCCGGTCCACGCGCCGCTGACGAGCCTCGGCAGATAGCGTTGTTTGAGATCGTCCGAACCGTGGTGCCGCAATGCCTCGGTGGCGCCCGCGTTCAACAGCGGACACAGCGCGAACGCCATGTTCGACGAATTCCACATCTCCACCGCCGCCGCGTGCAACAGCTCCGGCAATCCCTGTCCGCCGAATTCGGGATCGCCGCCGAGGCCGGTCCATCCACCTTCGGCGAATTGCCGGTAGGCCTGCGCGAAACCATCGGCGGCGATCACACCGCCGTCGGTGAGACGCGCGCCCTGTGCATCGCCCGTCTTGTTGAGCGGCGCGAGCACTTCGGTAGCGAATCTCGCGGCTTCTTCGAGCACCGCGTCGGCCAGTTCTGGTGTGGCTTCTTCGAAGCCCGGCAGCGACGACAGCGCGCCGAGGTCTGCAAGTTCGGTCATCACGAAGCGCATGTCGCGCACGGGTGCAATGTAAGTGCTCATCGTTTGTCTCTAAGTTTGTCGGTTATGAGTTCGGTACATACGGCGGACGCGGATCGCGTCGTATCGTCCGGGGAGACCGTTTTGTGCGTTGCAATGCGATGCACGCGATCGAGACTCGCGTATCATCGGGTGAGCAGTGCCTCGCACTGCGCCGTTGCCAGGCTGCACGCCGATCTCCCCTATGGGAATCCATGGTCTCCCAGCGTGGTGCCGCGCGATATCCCCCGTACAGGGGAGCGCGATTCGCATAGGCGGGAGATGGCAGCCGGGTGTCACCCGAGGACCACAGCCGCCGACGCATATGACCGAAGTCATCGAGCCGATCAGGCCCACCCTTCTGCTCGCCACGAAGCTCCTTCCGCCGCGTCTTCCCGCCGGGCTGATCGATCGGCCGCGGCTCGTCGATCTGGCGGCGCAGGCCGAAAACAGGCGTCTCACCGTCATCAAGGCGCCCGCGGGCTTCGGCAAGACTTCGCTTGCACTCACGTGGCTCGGCTGGCTGCGCGAGCGCGGCGCGCTGGTCGCGTGGATTTCCATCGACGCGGACGACGACGAACCCGCCCGCTTCCTTCACCACCTCGCGCAGGCGTTGCGGCAGGCGTGCGGCAATATCGGCGCGTCCGCGATCGCGCTGACCGCCGATGCCTCGCTCGTGCCCGCGCAATCGATCGTCGCGACGCTGATCAACGAGCTGATCGAAGTCGAGGACGAGCTTTATCTCTTTCTCGACGACTATCATCTGATCGGTCTGCCGGTCGTGCGCGAGGTCGTCGCGTTTTTCATCGAGCATGCGCCGTCGCATGTCCACGTCGTGATCTGCACCCGCGACGACGCAACGCTTCCGCTCGCACGCCTGCGGGCGCGCAACGAGTTGATGGAAATCGATGCATCGGCATTGCGCTTCAACTTCGACGAAACGCGTTCCTTCGTCGAGCGCGAATGTCCGGGCAAGCTGAGCGCGTCCACGCTCCGCTCGCTCTTCGCGAACACCGAGGGCTGGGCCGCCGCGCTGCGCATTTCCGCGGCAGTGCTGGCGCGGGAGGAATCGCGGGCGGACGCCGAATCGCCCATGCCGTCCGGCGCGTCCCGGCCCTTCGCGGCCTATCTGCAGGAGATGCTCAAGCGCCTGCCCGCCGAGGTGGTCGAGTTCATGCTGCGCACGTCGATCGTCGAGGGGCTGAACGCGTCGCTGTGCGAGGCGATCACCGGCGTCGCGGACAGCCAGGGCATGCTGGAGTCGATCGCCGCGCGCCAGCTCCTACTGGAACCGATGGACCTCGAAGGACGCTCGTTCCGTTATCACCATCTGATGCGCGATTACCTGCGCCAGCGGCTCGACACGCTGTATCGCCATCAGGTGGCCGACCTGCATCTGCGCGCATGCCGATGGTACGCACGCGAGACGCAATGGACCGACGCCGTCCGGCACGCCCTAGCCGCGGGTGCGACCGACGAGGCGCTCGCGCTGATGAGCCGTTGCGCGATGACGCTCGTGATGAAAGGCGATCTGCTCACGCTGCTCGGCTGGCAGCGCGAGTTCCCGGCGAATCTGATGCAGGCGCAGTTGCAGGTGAGGCTGGCGATCGCGTGGGGCATGGCGCTCGCGCTGCGTTTCGACGATGCCCTCGCGATGATCGACGCTCTGGAGCGCGATGCCGGCGGCGTCGCCGTCGCCGCCGAGGCGGAGCAACTGCGCCGGGAATGTCTGGCGATCCGCTCCGTGCTGGCGGGCCTGCAGGACGACCCGCAACGCGCGCTCGAACTCGCGCAGACCTGTATCGAGCGGCCGTCGAGCGATCTCTGGACGGTCAACGTCGTCTCCAACGTCGTGCGTTTCGCGCACTGGCGAGCGGGCAATCTCGAAGCGCTCTATGCGACGCCCTGGATTCCCTGCGCCATCGAGGACGATCAGCGCAACGTGGTGACGCCGGTCTATCGGCTGTGCCTGCTCGGCCATACGGAAATGCAGCAGTTGCACTTCCCGCTGGCCGAGCAGTACTTCACGGAGGCGATGCACATGGCCCAGCGCTACGCCGGCCCGCAGTCCGTCTCCGCGGCGTTGTGCGTGCCGATGATCGCGCAGTTGCGCTACGAACAGGGACGCCTCGACGAAGCCGAAGCGCTGCTCCTCGACCTGATGCCTGTCGTCGATCTGGCGGCCATGCTGGACAGCGTGCTGAGCGCCTATCGCGTGCTGATCCGGATCGCGATAGCCCGTTCGAACCCGGCGCATGCCTACGCGCTGCTCGACCGCGCGCAGACGCTCGGGCACAAGCGCGGCTGGCGGCGTCTGCTGGCCGCGGGACTCGTCGAACGCACGCGGCTGCATCTGCGCGAAGGCAGGACGATGGAAGCGTCGGCATGCGTGGCCCAGCTCGATGCGCTCGCCGCGCACGGCGCTAGGCCGGGCGCGCCCGTGTCGGCGGAGATCGAGAATTATCGCGCGCTCGCGGCAGCCTGCGTCGCGGTGAGCCAGAACCGCACCCGCGAAGCCGTCGATCTGCTGGAAGAGGCGCGGCAAAGCGCCGAACGCCGACACAACCATTACTTGGGCTTGCGCTTGCGCACCATGCAGGCGCTTGCGTGGATGAGCGCAGGCATGCGCGGCGATGCGGTCGAGGTCATCGGCGAAGTCGTGAGGATGGCCGCGCCCGCCGGGCTGCATCAGTCGCTGCTCGATCAGGGCGAGCAGATCGGACCGTTGTTGCAGGCGCTTCGGGACGACGCGCGCAACTCGGCGCAGACCCGCGAGGCGCTGAGCTATATCGACCGTCTGCTCGATGGCTGGCGCGCGCAGTACCAGCCCGACGGCGCATCGCGCCGCGACGCCGGACGCGAACCGCTGAGCGCGAGGGAGCGCAACATCGTCGAACTGATCGCGCAGGGACTGTCGAACAAGGAGATTGCGCGCGACCTCGGCGTCACGCCCGAGACGATCAAGTCCCACGTCAAGAACATCTTCGTGAAGCTGGCGGTCGACAAGCGCGCACATGCCGTCGCGCGCGCGCAGGCTCTGGGGCTCGTGCGCCACGGCTGACTAGATCGCGTAATGCGCCACGGCGAGCGTGCCCGCGTGAAGCAGCACGCCCGCGATGCCGCCGACCAGCGTGCCGTTGACGCGCACGAATTGCAGATCGCGGCCGATTTCCGCTTCGATCTTCCGGCTGACCTCGGTCGCGTCCCAGCCCTTGACGACCTCGGTGATCAGTTCCGTCAACCGGCTTCGATAGCGCACGACGAGTGTGCGCGCCACTTCCAGCCACCACGCGTTGAGCGTGTGCTGAAGCGCGGGCGAGCGCGCCACGCCGTCGCCGAGCGAGACCAGCATGGACGTCGCGATGGCGCGCGTGACGGAGCGCTCGCGGGCGGCATCGTCGGCGACATGGCGGCGCATGGTCCTCAGCGCGATGCGCGCATGACCCGCTCGCCTCACCTCACGAATGCAATCGCGCAGCAACGACTTACCGAAGCGGCGATGCGTATCCGATGTCTGCAACTGCTCGATGAAAGTCAGGAAGGCGCGGTCGATCTCGCGGCGCAGCGCATGATCCGGCGTGGCGGCCACTTCCTGCACCAGCGCGACGATGCCCGCAACGAAACGATCGACGACATAGGCGTCGAAGCGCGCGGGCGTGTATCGCGACGCCTCGCTGAACTTCGCGTTCAGCAGGCCCGCATGACGCACGAGCCAGCGTTCGAGCGCGCGAAGTCCGTGTTCCACGAGCGGCCGATGCCGGTCGCCCTCGGCGAGCATGCCCAGCACGCGGCCGGCCGCACGCGACACGTCGAAGCTGCGCAGACGCGGCAGCAGCATCCATTCGATGAAGCGCGCGGCTTCGTTCTCGTCGATGGTGTCCAGCACGCCGGGAAGCGATTCGACGAGCGCCGCCGCGACGATCTCGCTGTTCGCGCGATCCGACAGCGATTGCGCCAGTGCCTTCGCGGCATTGTGATTGCCGAGCTTCGCGACGATCAGCTCGGGCGTCAGAAAATTCTCTTCGACGAACCTGCCGAGGCTCTCCGCGATGCGCGGCTGATTCCGCGCGATGATCGCCGTGTGCGGCAACGGCCATGCGAACGGATGCCGGAAGAGCGCGACCACCGCATACCAGTCCGCGATCGCGCCGACGGTTCCCGCTTCGGCGAACGATCGCAGCCACGCGAGCCACGGATACCGCTCTTCGAGAACGACGCATGTGAACAGCAGCACGGCCATGCAGCCGAGCAGACCGGTCGCCGCGCGTCGCATACGAGCCATCCGGCGTTCTTTCTCGCTTTGAGGCGCGGCGGACGCGTTCGCGGCCGCACCTCGTCTGCCGCGAAACGGCAAGCTCAACCCGGCTCCTGACGCAGGAACCTGCGCACGACCGGCGCGACGTCCTTCGCGCGCGTGATCAGAAACAGATGACCATCGTCGATCACATACAGCACCGCCTGCCGGATGCGCGCAGCCAGAATCTTCGCGTTCGATAGCGGCACGATCGGATCGTCGTTGCCGTGCATGACGAGGGTCGTCTGCGGCAGCGTGCACAGCCAGTGCAGGCTGGTCCAGCCCCAGGCGGCCATCAGTTGATAGAGATATCCGCGGCCGCGCGGCGGCTGGATATGGCGGCTGTGCTCCTTGAGAAGCTCCGGATCGCGCCGGTACGCGCCGCCGTAGATTTCCGGCCCGACTTGCTGAAGATACGCGGGATCGGTGTAACGGCGCGGCCCGGTCAGCTTCGACAGAACGGAAAGCCGCGCCGGTATCATGAGCACGCCCGCCGATGTCGATGCGAGGATCAGTCGGCGGCAGCGCTCGGGATATTGCCGCGCGAACTGCTGCGCGAGCGCGCCGCCCCACGATACGCCGAGCACGTCGACGGGCCCGTCGTGTCCCAGCCGCTTGAGGAGCTTGTCGGTCAACACGCAGAGCGTGGAGAAGCGATAAGGCGCGAACGGCACGGGCGAACCGCCGACGCCGGGCACATCGAAAACGATGACGCCGACATCCCCCAGCGCCTCGACGAACGGCTCGACGAGTTCCAGATTCGCGCCGATGCCGTTGAAGATCAGAAGCGGCGGCGATGCGTCGCTTCCGTGCCGCACGCCTACGCGCACGAGCTGACCGTCGAGATCGACGGTCTGGGTTTCCATGATGCCGACAGACTCGGAAGTGTTATTCATTGCTCTCATCCAGACCTGATCTCGTTGATGCGACGCGCGGGACGCGTTACTTGCGCGGTTGCAGCAGCGTCCTCAACTCCTCGACGTTCTCCGCGACGCGCTTCGAAATCACCGCGTAGCTGTCGGACTGGGCGCGATACGCCGTGCCGAAGAGTTCCCGCACATCGGAAAGCGTCGTGTAGAACGCCTGCTGCACCGCTTCACTCGCGCCGGCCGGCCTCGCCTCCTGGCCGGGCTGCTTGCCGGACAGCGCGCGAACCCGCGTCATGGTTCCGGTGAGGATTTCCATCTGCTTCTGGCCGAGCGACTGGATGCCCGTCAGCGCGGTGGCGCCGGCGGTCGCGAGCGCCTCGATGTCCTTGCGGCGCGAATCCAGAATGGCGTTCGCATCGAAGCCGGGCAAGCGCAAAGGCTCGATGAACTTGAGGCATCCGCCGAGGAAATTGCTTTGTTTGGTCGATTCCATGATCCGTTTTCCTTTCGATGAAAATAGGTCGATGCCAGCCGCGACGCGGCTGGCGCATCGAAGTCAGTCCTGCAGAACGTAAGTGCCCGGCGCGGCCGCGAGCGACGGATGCCGTTCGTTGCCGAGCGCGGCAGGCGCCGCGCGGCGTTTGCCGGAGCGCGCGGCGAGCCACACGCTCCAGTCGTTCCACCACGAATCCGTTGTCGGCTCGGCAGCGTCGAGCCAGGCGTCGGCGCTCGCGGACAGAGCGGGGTTGAGATAGAACTTCGCCTTGGGGTTGCCCGGAGGATTGATCAGGCTCTGGATGTGGCCGCTCGAACTCAGCACGAAGCGCGTCTCGCCGCCGAAGAGACGCGCCGTGTCGTAGACGCCCTTCCACGGCGTGATGTGGTCCGTGATGCCCGCCACCACGTATTTGTCGCAGGCCACGTCGTTCAGGTCGATCGACGTGCCCAGCACGCTCAGCGCGCCGGGCTTCGTGAACAGGTTGTCCGTGAAGATGTCGAGCAACTGGCCGTGCAGCTTCGCCGGCAGACGCGTCGTGTCGTTGTTCCAGTAGAGGATGTCGAACGCGGGCGGCGTGTTGCCCATCAGGTAGTTGTTGACCCAGTAATTCCAGACGAGATCGTTGGGCCGCATCCATGCGAACACGCGTCCCATCTCCTCGCCGGCGAGCACGCCGCGCGAGGTGCTCGCATGCTTCGCCGCCGCGATGGCCTCGGGCGTCGCGAAGAGCCCGAGCTGCGAGTCCGCCGTGTTGTCGAGCACGGCCACCATCAGCGTCGCGGCGTGAACGGATTTATCGCCACGGCTCGCCAGAAGTCCGAGCAAAGCCGAGATGGTCATGGCGCCCGAACATGCGCCGTGCAGGTTGACATCGTCGCTGCCGGTGATGTCGCGCACCGCCGCGATCGCTTCGAGAAGCGCCGTCACGTAGGTGTCGAGATCCCAGCGGGATTGCGCCGCGGTCGGATTGCGCCAGCTCACGACGAACACCTGAAACTCGCTCTTCAGCAGATGCTCGACGATACTCTTGCCCGGCGAAAGATCGAACACGTAGAACTTGTTGATCTGCGGCGGCACGATCAGTTGCGGCCGGCTGTGCACGTTCGCGGTCGCCGGCGCGTACTGGATCAGCTCCAGCACTTCGTTGCGAAACACGACAGCGCCCTTCGACGTGCCGAGATTCTTGCCGACCTCGAATGCGGTCCTGTCGACCTGGGCGGGCATCCCCTGATTCTTCACCATGTCCGTCACGGCGTTTTTCAGTCCGCCGATCAGGCTCGCGCCGCCCGAATCGACGGCTTTCTTGAGCGCGGCCGGATTGCCGAGCAGGGTGTTGGTCGGCGACATCGCATCGGTGAAGAGGGACATCACGAACTGCGCGCGCTCCTTGCTCTTCGGGTCGAGCGCGGAGCGATCGACGAAGCCGGACAGCGCGTCGCGCCATGCGAAGTAGCCCTGCATCGTCATGCGATAGAGCGCGTTGTCGCGCCACGCGACATCGGCGAAACGCTTGTCGCTCTGCGGCGCGCCCGGCGCGTCGCCGCTCAGCGCGGCGATCAGATCGCGGATCAGCGCGGCCTCCTGTTCGACGATCAACGCAGGTTGCCGCCACGCCTGCGCGCCGATATGGTGCGCGGTCGCAACGACGTCGCAAGGACGCAATCCCACGAACGGATTCGGGCCCGACATGCCTTCCGTCGCCGAATGCACGAGATCGTTCGCTGCCGCTTCGCGCGCCAGTCTTTTAGTGCTTACCGCCATTTTGATGCTCCTCCGACTTGCTCTCAGGTTCTTCGTTATGTTTGCTTAAGCGATCAGCATCGCCAGCGTCTCCGCGATGAGCGCGGGCTTGTCCTCACCTTCTATCTCCAGTTCGTTCTTCGTCTTGACGATGACCCGGCCGCCGCTCTTTCGCTCCACTGACAACAAGCTCACGCGGTTGCGCACGCGCGCACCGGCCTTCACCGGCGTCATGAAGCGCACCTTGTCCAGTCCGTAGTTGAGACCGGCGGACGCGTCCTCGGGAATGACGCCGATATCCATCGCGAGCGGCGCCAGCAGCGACAGCGTCAGATAGCCGTGCGCGATGGTTCCGCCGAACGGACTCTCGCGCTTCGCGCGTTCGACATCGACGTGGATCCACTGCGTGTCGCCGGTGCAGCGCGCGAAGTCATCGATGCGCGCCTGATCCACGACCGTCCAGTCCGACACGCCCAGCTCCCGACCGACGAAATCCTCGATCGACGCGACGCGGTATTCCTTGATGCTCGACATTGCCTGGCTCCTTGTGACCGATCAGACGAACTGGGCGCGCAGCCACTTCTTGTTCACCTTGCCGACGCTCGTCTTTTCGAGTCCATCGACGAACCTGACGATCTGCGGCACCGCGTACTTCGAGATGCGTCCCGATGCGCTGAACGTCAGCACGTGACGCTTGATCTCGTCCTCGGTGATGACCGCGTCCGCGCGGGTCACGACGAGCGCGACCGGCCGCTCGCCCCACTTCTCGTCGCTGACGCCGATCACCGCGACTTCGGCGACGCCGGGATGCATCGAGATCAGGCTCTCGACTTCGAGCGACGAGATCCATTCGCCACCCGACTTGATCACATCCTTCATGCGGTCCGTGATCAGCAGGCTGCCGTTCGCGCCGATGCTCGCGATGTCCTGCGTATGCAGATAGCCGCCGTCCCAGAGCTGTTCGGATGCCTCGGGGTTGTTCAGATAGCCTTGCGTGAGCCAGGGCGCGCGGGCGACGATTTCGCCGTTGGCCTTGCCGTCGTGCGCGACGTCTTCCATGTTCGCGTCGACGATGCGCAGATCGACGAGCGGAATCGGCGAACCGCTGCGGCAGCGCAGGCGCACTTGCTCGTCGAGGTCGAGGGATTCGTCGCCGGGTTTCAGTTGCGCGAGGCTCAGCACCGGGCACGTCTCCGACATGCCGTAGCCCGTGAAGACATCGATGCCGCGATCGAGCGCGGCGCGCGCCAGCCCGTGCGTCAGCGCGCCGCCGCCGATGACCACCTTCCATCGGCTGAAGTCGGCCGATTTCGCTTCGCCGCAGGTGAGCCGCATATGCAGGATCGTGCCGACGCAATGCGAGAACGTCACGCCTTCGTCGTGCAGCAGCCGCACCAGCCGGTCCGGCACATAGCGCCCCGGATAGACCTGCTTCACGCCGAGCATGGTGGCGATGTAGGGCATGCCCCACGCATGCACATGGAACATCGGCGTGAGCGGCATATAGACGTCGCCGCGATGAAAGCGCTGACCCGATTCGGGGCTCGCCAGCGCGGCCATCACGGTGATGGTGTGCAGCACGATCTGACGATGCGAAAAGTAGACGCCCTTGGGCAGGCCCGTCGTGCCGGTCGTGTAGAAGGTCGTGGCGCGCGTGTTTTCGTCGAAGTCCGGGAAATCGTAGTGATCGGCGGCGGCGGCGAGCATCGCTTCGTATTCGGTCGCGAACGACAAGGCGTGCTCGCAGGTCTCGCCGTCCCGCTCGTCGATCAGGACGAAGGTGCGCACGGTTTCGAGCTGATCTTCGATCGCCGCCAGCACCGGGAGGAAATCGGTATGGACGAGCAGAACTTCAGCGCCCGCGTGATTGATCGTGTACGCGATCTCCGCATTCGAGAGACGCACGTTGACGGTCTGCAGGATGGCGCCCATCATCGGCACCGCGAAGTAGCATTCCAGATAGCGGTGACTGTCCCAGTCCATCACGGCGACGGTGCTGCCGTGCTGTACGCCGAGCTGGCTCAGGCCATCGGCGAGTCGCGCGATGCGCTCGCGCAGGCCCGTATAGGTCATGCGCGTCCGGCCCCGGTAGACGATCTCCTGGTCGGGCGCCTGAACGAACGGCGTGTGCAGCAGTTGCTTGATCAGCAACGGATAGGCGTACGCCGAGGGCGCGGCGGCCTGGAGGTCGTCCCGCATCTGTGTCTCCTTGTCTCATTCTGTTAGAGGGGCGGACATCGCCGGCTGGCGGCGGTGTCGTTTCCGGTAAGTGAATGATCGAAGGGAACGGAATTCGGAACCATCCCCTGAACGGGGGAGCGTGCCGTGATAGAGCCCGCTCAGGCCCGAGACTTCAGGGGTTTGTACGTAAGGGAAACCCCGCTCGCTTCGCGCGATGCGAGCGGCGAGCGGTCCTTTGGGTCAGCTAACGCGGCAGCGCGGCCGCGATGCCTTCACTTGACTTCTTTTCTCTCGATGTTCTTGCCAGTCTCCTTGTTGTAGCGCTCGACGTATTCGTCGGTGAGCTTGCGGATCGCGCGTCCGATCTTCCGATAGTCGGACTCGTTGAGATTCGCGAGCGACACGCGCCCCGACGGATGCTTCGTGCCAAAGCCCATGCCCGGCAGCAGCACGACACGCGCGTCGGTGGCGAGACGGAACAGAAGCTCCGACGCCTCCGTGTGCTTGAGCAGCCAGTCCACGAACTCGCGCCCGTACGCGCGCTCCCCGAAATATTCCATGTCGATGATCGAGTAGTAATCGACCTGGTTCGCGTCCTTCTCGTCGAACGCAATGCCGATCTCTTCGTAGAGCGCGCGCTTGCGGCTGCGGATCAGGCGCTTGAGCGCGTCCTTGTAGGCATCCGGCGTATCCATCAGCGAGAACAGCGAGAACAGCACCATCTGCACCTGTTGCGGCGTCGACAGGCCCGCCGTGTGATTCAGCGCGACGGTGCGGCTGTCCGCAACCAGCCGGTCGATGAATTTCAGCTTGTCGGGCTCGGTCGTGATCGACTCGTAGCGATGGTGCAGGATCTTCTTCGTGTCCTTCGGCAACTCGGAAATCAGCTTGTCGAGGATATTGTCCTTGTGCGTCGCGATCGTGCCCAGACGCCAGCCCGTCGCGCCGAAATACTTCGAGTACGAGTACACGAGAATCGTGTTCTTCGGCGCGAGCGCGAACAGCGACACGAAGTCGTCGGCGAAGGTGCCGTACACGTCGTCGGTCAGCAGGATCAGATCGGGGCGTTCCTTGACGATCTGCGCGATGTATTCGAGGCTCTCGTCGCTGATCCTCACGGAAGGCGGATTGCTCGGATTCACGAGGAAGAACGCCTTCACCTTCGGATCGCGCAGCTTGTCGAGTTCGGCCTTCGAGTATTGCCAGTTGTTCTCGACGTCGGCATCCAGATTCACGACATTCAGGTCGTACTCGCCGAGCGTCGGAATCTCGATGTACGGCGTGAAGATCGGACGGCCGAGCGCGATGGTGTCGCCCGCCTTGATCAGATGGTTCTGCTTCATCGTGTTGAAGATGTACGTCATCGCGGCGGTGCCGCCTTCGACGGCGAAGATGTCGAATTCGCCGACGAACGGATACTTGCCGATCATCTCGCGCCGCAGATATTGCCCGACGATGGTTTCCGAGAGCTTCAGCATCCGGTCCGGCACCGGATAGTTCGACGCGAGAATGCCCTCGCACATCTCATAGAGGAAATCGTTGCCCGACAGGCCGAGCTGATCGCGCACATACGACACGGCGCCCGCGAGAAAGGCGATGCCCGGCACGCCCTTGTTTTCGCGCAGGAACAATTCGAAGCGCTCGGACAGGCCTTCGCGCTTCGGAAAGCCGCCCACGCCCTCGGGCATGTACGCGAACGAGCGCTCCGACTCGCGCATCGCGAAGAGCCCGAGTTGCCAGAAGCCGTGGCGCGGGATCGTCGCGAGAAAGTTCGGGTTGCCGCGCCCGGCGTTGAGCATCGAGATGTTGGCCGGACGTTCGACTGCTCCGCCGCCCGCCGCCTTGATCAGCTCGTCTTTCAGTTCGAACGGACTCAATGCCTGCAGCGCTGCCTGATCCTTGCTCTTGTTGGCCTTTGCCATGATGCGTTCTCCAGTGGAAGATTCAAACCAGGCCGACGACGAGCGGCCCCAGTAATGTGAGCAGCACGTTCGCGATCGCATAGGTGATCGCGAACGGCACGGTCGGCACGGCGCTTTCGGCCTTGTCCAGCACGCCGCCGAACGCGGGGTTCGCGCTGCGCGAGCCGGACAGCGCGCCCGCCAGGATCGCCGCGTTGTCGTACTTCAGCACGTAGCGGCCGAACAGCATCGTGAGCAGCAGCGGCAGCATCGTCACGACCACGCCGAGCAGGAAGATCGTGACGCCGAGTTCCTTGATCGTCGTCACCGCCTGCAATCCCGAGTTCAGACCGACCACCGAGACGAACGCCGCCAGCCCGAAGTCCTGCAAGAGACGCGATGCGGCGGGCGGCATCACGCCGTACATCGGATGCTTGCCGCGCATCCAGCCGAACACGAGGCCCGCGAGCAGGCAGCCGCCCCCCGACCCGAGCGTGAGCGGCACCCCGCCAATGTTGACCACGACCAGCCCGATCAACAGGCCCACGACCATGCCGACGCCCATATAGATGAAGTCGGTCTTGATCGAGTAAGGCAGCTCGTAGCCTGTCGCCGCCACCGCGCGCTTCGTGTCTTTCGCGGAGCCGAAGTAGGTGAGCACGTCGCCGTGTTCGAGCTTGGTTTCGGGCAGGATCGGCACCGGTTGCCCGACGCGCGTGATGCTTTCGAGGAAGACGCCGTGACGCAAGTCGCGGTCGACGGTCTCGCGCACTTTCTGGATCGTCGTATGGTTCAGGCCCTTCGCCGTGAATACGGCCTGGCGCGTCTGCATGACCGCGCTGACATCCGTCACGTCCGACACCTCGGTGCCGATCTTCGGCGCGATGGGCACCATGCCTTCGCGCCGCCCGACCACGAGCACGACGTCATCGGCGGCGAGCACGACATCGGGCCCCGGCTCGACCTCCTTGCCGGCCCGCCGTATCTTCTCGACCGACACGAAGTCCTGCGCCGCCATTTCGATCTCGGAGACCTTGCGCCCCGCCGCCGCCCCGACCCTGAACGCCCGCCCGACCAGTTCGGGCAGCGCCGCCAGTTGCCCCGGCGCGCGCGACGGCGTGCCGCCCGCGAGCTTCGCTTCGGCGTCGAGCGCGGCCGAGCGCAGATCGCGTCCCATGAACTTCGGCAGGATGTTCACGCACACGATGATCGCGCCGAGCGAGCCGAACACGTATGTCACCGCGTACGCAATGGCCACGTCCGACTGCAGCGACTTCACTTCTTCGGCTGGCAGGCCGAGCCGCGCGATCGCGTCGCCCGCCGTGCCGATGATCGCCGACTGCGTGAGCGCGCCGCCCGCGAGCCCCGCGGCCAGGCCCTTGTTCAGATGGAAGATCTTCGCGCAGATGATGACGGTGACGAGCGCCGACACCGCGAGAAACACCGCCATCGCGATTTCCCGCAGCGTCTTGCGGTTCAGCGAGTTGAAGAAGCCCGGCCCCGAGTCGTAGCCGACCGCGTAGATGAACACGGCGAACATCACGGCTTTCACGCCGTTGTCGATCGACACGCCCGCCTGGCTGATCACGACGGCCGCCAGCAGCGAGCCGCCGACGCCCCCGAGCTGGAACTTGCCGAAGTTGATCTGGCCGATGAAATACCCCACGGCCAGCGACAGGAACAACGCTATCTCGGGTGACTTGTGAAAGATGTTGTGTATCCAGTCCATCGTGCCCTCTCATTGAAAACGCGCTTGGGGTCCGCTACGAAACGCGGCGGACGACATGGCACTACCTTCCCTTGCCCGATCGCAAATCGGCGCCTTCATGGCGCTCTTCAGCCCTTGAACTGCGCGGCGAGGCCGACCACCACGGGTCCCATCAGCGGCAGCAGAATGTTCGACAGCGCGTAGGTGATCGTGTAGCCGATGACGGGCGTCGAGTTGCCCGTCACGCCGACGAGCGCGCTGATCGCGGGCGTGCTGCACTGCTGGCCGGCGATCGCGCCGAGCAGCATCGGCGGATCGAGCTTGAGAAACGCCCGGCCGATCCACAGCGACAACAGCCCCGGCACCAGCACCAACAGAATCCCGGCGACGGGCAGCGCGAGGCCGTACTGATGCACGAGCTTGATCGCGTCCGGCCCCGCCGACAGCCCGACGGCCGCGATGAACGTCGCGAGCCCGAAGTCCTTGAGGATTTGCGCCGCCGCCGGCGGCAGCGAACCGACGATCGGATGGAAAGAACGGAGCCACCCGAACAGCAGCCCCGACAGCAGACACCCGCCGCCCGTGCCGAGCGCGAGCGTGACGCCGCCGAACGTGCCCGACAGCCGGCCGATCGCCATGCCGACGAGCACGCCCAGGCCGAGATACACGAAGTCGGTTTTCAGGGTGGCCGGCAGCAGGTAGCCGAGCCGCTTCGCGCCGCGCAGCACGTCGGCCTTTGCGCCGACCAGCGTCAGCACGTCGCCGCGATTGAGTTCGGTGCCCGGAAGCGCGGGTATGCGGTTCTCCAGCCGCGTCACGGCCGCGATGTAGACGCCGCGTCCCT
Organism: Caballeronia jiangsuensis; assembly: GCA_000648925.1. GTDB lineage: Bacteria > Pseudomonadota > Gammaproteobacteria > Burkholderiales > Burkholderiaceae > Caballeronia > Caballeronia jiangsuensis. The sequence continues at coordinate 114,379 of JFHF01000007.1, read as the reverse complement.
GCTCGGGGTCCGCGCGCTCGCGCAATTGGCGGATCGTCGCGCCGTGCGCGTCCTTGCGGGTGAGCACGACATCGACCATGTCGGCGAGCGATGTCGAAAAATGATGACCCGACGCGACCTCCTCGCCGAGCGCCGGCGCGGCCTCGATCAGCGCCTCGCGCCGCCCGCCGACCAGCACGAGATCGTCCGCGGCGAGCGTCAGGCCGGGCGCGACGGCAAGCGCCGCGCCGCCACGCTCGATCTGCTCGATGGTCAGGTTGTGGCCGTATTGCGCTTCGAATGCGCCGACGCTCAGGCCCGCCGCCCGGCCGACGCGAAACGCGCGCCCCACCAGCGCGGGCGCGGCGAGCCGTTCGCCTTCGCCCAGCGAATCGCCGCCGCCGAGCTTGCGCCACAGGCGCTCAGCTTCTTCGCGCAGATTCACGCGCAATAGCAGCGCCGCGAACTGACTCGTGAAGAGCACGATGGTGATAAGTCCGAACAGATAGCTGACGCTGTACGCGGTGACGATATTCGCCTGCAGGCGCAAGGTGTCCGCGTCGGGCAAGCCGAGCTTCGCGACGGCTTCCGACGCCGTGCCGATCACCGCCGATTCGGTCGCCGCCCCCGCCAGCAGTCCCGCTGCCGTGCCGGGATCGAGATGCAGCACGGCGACGGCAATCATCACGAGCGTGAGCACCGAGACGATCTCGACGATCGACAGCACCCCGTAACGCCAGCCGCGCCCGACATTGGCAAAGAACTGCGGGCCGCCGGTGAAGCCGAGCGCGAAGATGAAGAGCGCGAACGCGATGTTCTTGAGATCGGGCGACAGACGCGCGCCCGTCTGACCGAGCAGCAGCGAAACGATCAGCGTGCCGCACACGCCGCCTAGCTGGATCGGGCCGATTTTGAAGGAACCGATGAGATAGCCGAATGCAAGGCTCGCGAACAACGCAATCTCTGGCTGAGACCTGAACAATTCGGCAATCATCTACGCATCCCCGGAAATTGCGCCGCATTGTATGGATTGCTTTGAATCCCAAACGGATAACTCAGCCGCTAATAGAGAAACTTCCGACAAGTCACGTTGGCGAAGAGTCGTCGCTTAGACCGATAATATAAATCGCTGCTTTGGGTAGTCGATTAAATTTATGAGAAGTGCTTTTTTGATAGATCGCTATGTCTTTCAAGAAAACATTCCCTGAGCGCGCAGGTGTAGAGGCGCTGTCTGAAAGCTTCCCGGCTCGGATTGCGCAAAGCTTGCCGCTTGCGCTTTTGCGCCTAATGGGGTCGAACTTTATGCGGATTCATTCGATTGCGCTTTGGCAATACCGGACTGATCCCCGAGATTTACACGCTGATGAAAAGGGAGTCCGAACGCAATGGCGTCTATCCCGTAATCGGAATTACCGATTTGTCCTTCGAATTTACGAAACCCCGTCAAAATGATATCTGGCCGAACTTTTTCGTCCTCATCACGCGTATTAACGAAAGGCGGATTCCCAACATTTGGTCCGACTTCGCCCATTTAACCTGGCGCAATTGCCCGCTACCTGTCAGCCGCGCTCGGTGATCCGCCCGGACCATAGGGGTCCGGATTGCCAAATCGAGGAAGCGACCCGTTCGACCGCGCCTTGCGAAGTTCGTCTTGCACGTCCTGCCGGGATTTAGGTCGCGGCGTCGCGGGCGCGGGAGGCAGTGCGTCGAGCGGACCTGGCAGGCTTTGCATCGTTCCAACCTCCGTCAACGCCGACGGCGCCGAGTTCGTCATTGGAGGCTGCACAGGAACGATGGCGTCACGACTCGGGCTTTCCGCTTGACCGATCTCTGCTTCATGAGGCTCCGAAGAAGCGGAAGTGTCATGTGTGCTTGTCGCGCGTACATCGCTCTGCGGCGCTGCGCGCTTGCGCTCGGCATGTCGTCCCGGCTGTTGCGTGATCGCAGGCGCAGCGCGCGTTGTAGCCGGCGGTAGCACCCTCTTCTCGACACTCGATGTCTGCGGGCGTTCGTCCAGCTCGTCGCCGGCGTCGGGCCCGACGATGCTCGACGCCGATTCGGGCGTAGGCGACTTACCTGCGTCGGTATTTTCCTGTTCACCCGAATCGACGACCGCCGTGGGCGCGCGATAACCAACGGCGCCCGTCACCACGGATGGCTGTTGCCGAGACGACCAGGCGGGTTCGACCGCATGCGGCTCATGATGTTGGAGCAACGCGACCAAGCCGACGATCGATACGCCGATCACCGAAAGGCCCAGTACGACGATACGGTCGGAAGTTCTAACCATCAGAGTATTGCTCCTCGACATGAATCCACGGTTCCGGGATGCTCGCGCTCACTGCGCATACGGAGCCGGGGCCATACGAGATTCACGCAGTTACAGATTCTTTCACTCGCGACCCACGACATATGTCGTTGCCGAGTGCCTACGGGTCAACCCCGAGTTGAGCTTTCCTCAACGCCGGCCTGAAAAATCGTCGGTTCCTGCTCGCGCGAGCGTCGCCGCAGAATGCCCTTCATCCACCGCGGCGGTGGCGCAACCGATTCTCTCTGACGGAAAAACAGGAACGAGACAATGGAAAAGACTCTCTTCATCGGCGAAGGCTTCGAAGGACCGGGCGTGAACCTCGCCCACATCAACGTGCTGGTCGGACCGCGCAACGGCCCGGCCGGTCAGGCATTCTCGACCGCGCTCGCGACACCCTCGGCCGGTCACGCGCCGTTCGTCGTGATCGCGCAGCCGGGCGTGCCGACCAAGCCGCTCACGCTGTATGTCAACAAGGCGCAGATCGACGGCGATTTCCACGGCAACGCGACGTGGGGCGCATCGCAGGCGGGCATCGCGAAGGCGGTCGCGGAATCGCTGGAAAACGGCACGCTGCCGCCGGAAGCGGAGAACGACTGGGTCGTCGTGTCGGCGAACTGGGTCAACCCGAAAACCGACGATCTCGACGCCGTCTACGAGAACAACTATCGCGCGTGCAAGAACGCGATCATCGCCGCGATGGAAGGTCTGCCGCGCAAGGAAGCGGTGTTCAAGGCCGCCCGCGAAGTGTCGAACCCGTTCTACACGCCGAAGAAGCGCTGAGGAGTTATCGCAAATGGAATACGTGCGTCTCGGCCAGTCCGGCCTCAAGGTTTCGCGTCTGTGCCTCGGCACGATGAACATGGGCACGCCGCAATGGAAGCCCTGGATTTTCGATGAAGCGCAAAGCGAGCCGATCGTGAAGCACGCGCTCGATCACGGCGTGAACTTCATCGATCTGGCCGATTTCTATTCGACGGGCGTCGGCGAGGAAGTCGTCGGCCGCATTCTGAAGCGTCTCGTGAAGCGCGACGAAATCGTCGTCACGACGAAGGTCGGCTACGACATGGCGAACCACGCGAACGCGGGCGGCCATTCGCGCAAGCACATCATGGACGGCATCGACGCGTCGCTCAGACGTCTCGACATGGATTACGTCGATGTCTACATGCTGCATTTCTTCGACGTGAACACGCCCGTCGAGGAAACCATGTGCGCGCTCGACGACATCGTGCGCGCGGGCAAGGCGCGTTATATCGGCGTATCGACGATGTACACCTGGCAGTTCGCCAAGATCATGCAGGCATGCGAGCGCCACGGCTGGCACAAGCCGGTCAACATGCAGTTGCAGCTCAATCTCGCGTATCGCGAGGAAGAGCGCGAGATGATTCCGTACTGCATCGATCAGGGCGTCGGCGTCTCGGTGTTCAGTCCGCTCGCGCGCGGTCTTTTGACCTGCGATGCGAAGTCCAACCGCAATCAGACCGACTTCTTCACCGCGCAAATGTACGGCGACCGCGCTTCGCAGGAAGTCTCGGCGTCGGTGGCGCGCGTGGCGGCGCGGCGCGGCGTATCGGCGGCGCAGATCGCGCAGGCGTGGGTGCTGAGCCGTCCGGGCATCGCGAGCATGCTGGTCGGCGCGGACTCGTCGGCACAGTTCGACAGCGCGCTCGCCGCGCTCGACACGCGCCTCGACGCCGACGAACTGCACGAGCTGGAGCGCAACTACACGCCGTGCGATCTCATCAACGACTACACGGCGGGACGGCGCATCGCGCGCGAGTCGCGTGCCGCGCAAGGCGTGTTCGACGACACACTGGAGCGCGCAGCATGAAGACCCTGTTGCAGACGAATCACTACATCGACGGCCAGTGGCGCGAGAGCGCGAGCACCTATGCCGTGCGCAATCCGGCGACGGGCGATGTCATCGCGAACGTCGCGCGCGGCGGCAGCGCGGAAACCCGCCAGGCGATCGACGCCGCCCGGCGCGCCTTCCCGGCCTGGCGCGCGCTGACCGCGAAGGAACGCGGCGCGCGCGTGAAGCGCTGGGGCGAACTGATGCTCGCGAACCGCGACACGCTCGCCGAACTGCTGACGCGCGAGCAGGGCAAGCCGCTTGCCGAAGCGCTCGGTGAAGTCGCGTATGCCGCGAGCTTCTTCGAATGGTTCGCGGAAGAAGCCAAGCGCAGCTACGGCGACGTGATTCCGAGCCCGAAGCCGAATTCGAAGATCATCGTGACGCGCGAGCCGGTCGGCGTCGTCGCGGCGATCACGCCGTGGAATTTTCCGCTCGCGATGATCACCCGCAAGGCCGGCCCGGCGCTCGCGGCGGGCTGCACGATGGTGCTGAAGCCATCGGAGGAAACGCCGCTGTCCGCGTTCGCGCTCGGCGTGCTCGCAGAGGAAGCCGGTATCCCGCCGGGCGTGTTCAATATCGTGTCGGGCGATGCCGTCGCCATCGGTCAGACGCTGACGGAATCGCGCGATGTGCGCAAGCTGTCGTTCACGGGCTCGACGCGCGTCGGCAAGCTGCTGGCGAAGCAGTCGTCGGATACGCTCAAGAAGCTGTCGCTGGAACTCGGCGGCAATGCGCCCTTCATCGTTTTCGACGACGCCGATATCGACGCCGCGGTGCAGGGCGCGATCGCGTCGAAGTTCCGCAACACCGGACAGACGTGCGTCTGCGTGAACCGCTTCTACGTGCAGGACGGCGTCTACGACGCCTTCACGCAGGCGCTCACGCGCGCCGTGCATGACTTGCGCGTCGGCAACGGCCTGGAAGGCGAGTTCGATCAGGGTCCGCTCATCAACGAAGCGGCGCTCGCGAAGGTGCAGGCGCATGTTGCCGATGCCGTGAGCCACGGCGCGAAGATTCTCACCGGCGGCAAGCCGCACGCGCTCGGCGGCACCTTCTACGAACCGACGGTGCTCGCGGACGCGAAGCCGTCGATGCTGATCGCCGGTGAAGAGACCTTCGGTCCGGTGGCCGCGTGCTTTCGCTTCAGCACGGAAGAGGAAGTCATCGCCGCGGCGAACGACACGCCTTACGGCCTGTCCGCGTATTTCTACACGCGCGATCTGGGCCGCGCATGGCGCGTCGGCGAGGCGCTGGAGAGCGGCATGGTCGGCATCAACGAAGGCATCATCTCGACGGAAGTCGCGCCCTTCGGCGGCGTGAAAGAGTCGGGACTGGGCCGCGAAGGATCGAAGTACGGGCTCGATGAATACATGGAGCTCAAGTACATGATGATGGCCGGCCTCGGTCGCTGAGGCATCAACCGCCGCGCACGCACGAACGACAAAACCATCGCGTGCGCGGTTTTCATGCGGTGCGATCCGCGCCGCTGCACTCCGAACTGGAGGAGATACTCTTGGATACTCGAAGCATGAGCGCGGATGCGCTCGCTGCGCATGCCGCCGCGCCTTTTGCAGGCACACCCGATCGCGTCGCGCTCGACGATGTTCCGCTGAACCGCTTTCACGTCAAGATCGCGGGTCTGACCTTCGGCGCGCACTTCACGGAAGGCTATGCGCTCGGCACGATCGGCTATGCGCTGACATCGCTGAACAGGCAGATTCCGATCGATGCCTTCTGGATGGGCCTGCTCGGCTCGTCCGCGCTGATCGGCATTTTCATCGGCAGTCTCGTGTTCGGCTGGCTTTCCGACAAGCTCGGACGGCAGAAGATCTTCCTGCTGAGCTTCGTCATCATCACGGCGGCCGCCTTCGCGCAGTTCTACGCGACAACGCCCGCGATGCTCGTCGGCCTGCGCGTCTTGATCGGCTTCGGCATGGGCGGCGACTTCGCCGTCGGACATGCGATTCTCGCGGAGTTTTCGCCGCGCAAGCATCGCGGCACGTTGCTGGGATCGTTCAGCGTGATCTGGACGATCGGCTATGTGATCGCGAACGTGCTCGGCATGCATTACGCCGATGCCTCGCCGGACGCGTGGCGCTGGCTGCTCGCGTCGGCCGGCGTGCCGGCGTTTCTCGTGCTGATCCTGCGCATCGGCACGCCGGAGTCGCCGCGCTGGCTGCTCGGCCAGGGACGCAAGGACGAAGCGTTGCGCATCGTGCGCAAGCACTTCGGTCCGAACGTGACGCTGGGCGCGGATACCGGCGGGCACGACGCGCCCGCGGGCGGTTTCGCGCGGCTCTTCAAGCCGGATCTGATCCGTCGCACGATCTTCAACTGCGCATTCTTCGTGTGTCTCGTGATTCCGTATTTCGCGATCTACACGTTCCTGCCGAGCATTCTCACGGCGATCCGCGTGCCCGAAGGCTCGGGCGCCGATCTCTTGCTGAATGCGTTTCTCGTGCTCGGCGCGCTGCTCGGCATCTGGCTGACCATCAAATTGTCGCGCCGCTCGTTTTTGATCGGTTCGTTCGCGGTGTGCTGCGCGTCGCTGTTTGCGCTGGCGGTGCTGCCGGCTTCGGCGAATCTCGGGATGATCGTCGCGTTCGGCATCTTCACGCTGACGATGTCGGCGTTCTCGAATCTCGTCGGCGTGTTTCCGCCGGAGTGCTTTCCGACCGAGGCGCGTGCTTGCGGCGTGGGGCTGTCGATTGCGTGCAGCCGGCTGGGATCGGCGGTCGGGACGTTTCTGCTGCCTGTCGGCATTGCGCAGGCCGGCATTCAGATGACGATGCTCGCGCTGGCCGCGGTGCTGCTGGTCGGCATGATCGTGTCGATAGCCTGGGCGCCGGAGACGAAGCATCTGACGTTGAACCAGGCAAGCGGCACCTGATCGCCCGCTCAGAGCTGCGCGGCCTTCGCCCCCTCGCCGCGCAGCCATTCCGCGAACGCCTGCACGCTGTCCAGTCCCGCATGCGACGGCGCGATATCCAGCCAGTAGCCATAAGGCCCGCTCGATTCCACCGCCGACAACTGCACGAGCGCGCCGTCATGCAAATCATCGACGATCATGTTGCGGTCCACCACCGCGAGACCCGAGCCCGCGCGCGCGGCGTGGATCGCCTGATCGAGCGTGGAAAACTCGATGCCGTTCTCCGCATAAGCGCGCGGCAAACCGGCCGCATCGAGCCAGTTGGGCCAGAGCGTCAAGCGCACGTCGTTGTGCAGCACATGCAGCGTCGGCGTGCGTTCGAGCAGCGTTTCGACCGGCTGCCCGGCATATTTCTTCGCACCGACGAGCACATGCCGTTCGATGAACAGCAACTCCGAGCGATGATCCGCGCGCGCCTCGTATCCAAAACGAATGCTGCAATGACGATCGTCGGCGGCATCGGTGCGCACGGAAAGGTCGATATCGGGCACGGCGTCCATCAGCGCGCCGAGCCGCGGCGACAGCCAGCGCGACGCAAAGGTCGGCGGCGCGGTCACGGTCAGCCGCTTGCGTTCGCCGGGTTTCGCGCTGGACAGCGATCGCGTCACGCGCTCGATCGAATCGAACGCTTCGGACAGGCATTGGAGCAGTTCCTCGCCTTGCCGCGTCAGGCGAATGCCTTTGTGATCGCGGTCGAACAGCTTCGTGCCGAGCGCATCCTCGAGCAGGCGAATCTGCCGGCTGACCGCGCCCGGCGTCACGCACAGCGCGGCCGCCGACTTGTTGAAGCTCATATGCCGCGCGCTTTCTTCGAAGAAGCGCAATGCGGTCAGGGATGGCAGACGGCGCACGGTTGTCTCCTGGTTCTTTTATTGGCGGCGGCGCTCCGGCCGCCTGTCCTATTCTCTCGCGCGCAACGGCCAGCCGCGCTCCTGCTCTTCGATCTCCCGACGCAGCCAGTCGCGGAACGCGGCGACCGGCGGCGCGTCGTCCTGGCCGGTGCGCGTCACGAGCCAGTACGACTGATGCCCGTCCACTTCGACGTCGCTCAGCGGCACCAGCGTGCCCTGCCGCAACTCGGACGAAATCATGTGACGGTCGGCCATCGTGACGCCGAGCCCGTCCACCGCCGCGCGGATCGCGTGATCGAGCAGATCGAATTCGTGGCCGCCGCCGAGATCGACATCGTCGATATGCGCGGCCTTCAGCCAGTGCTGCCACGTCAGATAACGCTGATCGCTGCTCGCCAGAACGTGCAGCAGCGTGAACGCGCCGAAATTCTCCGCCGCGCCCGTGCGTCCGCCGAGCAGCGACGGCGCGCACACGGCGAGATGCCGCTCGTTCATCAGCAACTGATTGTCGAGGCCGTCCCACTCGCCGTCGCCGAAACGCACCGCGCAGTCGAGCGAGCCCGATTCGACGAGATCGTCTTTCACGCTGGATGTCACGGTGAATTCGAGCTCGGGCGCCGCCGCGCGCAGCGATTGCAGCCGCGGCATCAGCCAGCGGCTGCAAAAAGTGGGCGGAACGTTGACGCGCAGGCGCTTCAGGTGCGTCTTCTCCTGAATGCTGCGTACCGTCAGTTCGATGCGGTCGAACGACAACTTGAGCGCCTGCAACAACAGGCGCCCCGTCGCGGAGAGTTCGAGATGATGATGGCGGCGCACCAGCAGCGTCTCGCCGAGTTGCGTTTCGAGCTGGCGGACCTGCCGGCTCACCGCGCTTTGCGTGACGTGCAGCACTTCGGCGGCGCGTGTGAAGTTGCCGGTGTGTCCGGCCACCTCGAAAGCCCTCAGCGCATTGAGGGCGGGCATCTTTCGCTTCAAGACCATCTCCTTTTCGCCGCCGGAGGCGGCTCCGGCGCGCGACGCGCATTCGATACGCAAGTGCACCGGAGCATGCCGCTCTTTAGCGGCATTTTACGAATCGAGGCAAATTATGCAGCTTCGGCGCGCCTGCTCGCGCCGTGAAGTTCAGACCGGCACGAGTTCCGCCGGCGTGGACGCCTGAGCCGGGTCGGCGTGCGCGTCTTCGAGGATCATGTCGGCGCCCTTTTCGGCGACCATCATCGTCGGGGCGTTGAGGTTGCCCGACGTGATGTTCGGGAACACCGATGCATCGACGATACGCAGCCCGTCGATGCCATGCACGCGCAGCCGCGCATCGACGACGGATGTGGCCGCATCCGCGCCCATCGCGCACGATCCGCACAGATGGTAGATCGAGCCGGACTGATCGCGAAAATAATGGAGCAGCGCTTCGTCGCTTTGCACGTCCGGTCCCGGCGAAATCTCCTCGGCCGTGATGCCGCGCAGCGCCTTCGAATTCATGATCTTGCGGATCAGCTTGCTGCCCTGCACGGCTTCATGCAAATCCTTTTCGGTCGTCAGCGCGTTGATGCGGATCGCCGCGGCATCTTCGACACGGTTCGACGTGATTTCGATGCTTCCCCGGCTCGTCGGACGGCACGGATTGAAGCACAGCAGGAAGCCCGAATACGGTTCCGGTTCGAGCTGCGCCTTGCTGCTCTTCGGAATGCGGTACGACAGCGGATTGAAGTAAAGCTGAAGGTTCGGTTCCGCTTCCTGCGCGTCGCCCTTGAAGAAGCCGCCCGACTGATTCACGCTCATCGACAGCGGCCCCTTGCGCGAGATCAGATAGCGCAGCGCCGCCTTCGCCTTGCCCGCCAGCGAGCGGAGTTCGTCGTTCAGCGTCTTGACCGTCGCGCGATAGTAGAAGCTCACGCACAAATGATCCTGAAGATTCCGGCCCACCGCAGGCAACGCGTGCTGCACGGCAATGCCATGCTTCGCGAGCAGCGCCGGTTCGCCGACGCCGGACAGTTGCAACAGCTTCGGCGTATCGACCGCGCCCGCCGCGAGAATGACTTCGCGCTTCGCACGGAACGTCAGCGGCTCGCCCTTGCGCGATGCCTCGATGCCCGTCGCGCGCTTGCCGTCGAACATCACGCGGCGCACGGTGACATTGCGCTCGACGCGCAGGTTCTTGCGCGACAACGCGGGATGCAGATACTCGAAGCTGCTCGACGAGCGCTCGCCGTTGCGCGCGTTGATGTCGTAGATGGCGGCGCCTTCGTAGTCCGGGCCGTTGATGTCGCCGGTAATCGGATAGCCCGCCTGACGCGCGCCTTCCAGGAACGTGCCGCAGATCGCATGCGCGCCGTCCTTCATCGACGTAATGGCGATCTTGCCGTCCGCGCCGTGATATTCGGTGTTGCCCGCCCAGTGCGATTCGACGCGCCGGAAGTACGGCAGCACGTCGCGAAAGCTCCAGCCCGGATTGCCCGCGCGCGCCCAGTCGTCGAAGTCGTGGGGCTGGCCGCGCACGTAGATCATCGCGTTGATCGAGCCGGAGCCGCCCTGCACCTTGCCGCGCGGACAATAAAGCTGACGGCCGTTGAGCTGCGCTTCCGGCTCGCTGTAGTACATCCAGTTGTATTCCGGGTTGTAGTAGGTCTTGGTGAACCCGACCGGAACCCTGAACCAGAATGAACTGTCCGCGCCGCCCGCTTCCAGCAGCAAAACCGAATGCTGTCCCGACGCCGAGAGCCGGTCCGCGAGAATGCAGCCCGCCGATCCGGCGCCCACGATGATGTAATCGAATTCCATGATTCTGTCGCCTTCAGTGCCTTCGGTTCAGCCCCTTGCGGGCGCGAGGTCCTTCACGTCGAACGGCCTCGCAGCCATCTGCAGATGCAGCCGCTCGCCGGTGTACGGCGTATGCGCGCGCACGACGTCCATGTTCAGTTCCACGCCGAGACCCGGCTCGTTCGACGGAATGATGTAGCCGTCTTCCCAGCGAATGCCCGACTTGAGCACGTCGGCGTGGAAGCCGTCCCATGTGCCGATGCTTTCCTGGATCAGGAAATTCGGCGAACACGCCGCGATCTGGATGCTCGCCGCCGCGCCGACCGGTCCGTTGTAGAGGTGTGGCGCAATCTGCGCGTAATGGACTTCGGCGAGACTCGCGATCTTCTTCGCTTCGAGCAGACCGCCCACGCGTCCGACGTTGAACTGCAGAATCGATGCCGCGCGCGCTTCGAGCAGCTTGAAGAACTCGTACTTGGTCGTGAGACGCTCGCCCGCCGCGATGGGGATGCTGGTCTTCGCGGCGACCTGCGCCATCGCGTCTTCCTGTCCCGGCGGCACCGGCTCTTCGAACCACAGCGGATCGAATTTCTCCAGACGCTGCGCGAGACGGATCGCCGACGACGGCACCATCTGGCCGTGCGTGCCGAACAGCAGATCGGCCTTGCTGCCGACCGCCTCGCGCACCTTGCGGCAGAACAGTTCGCAACGGTCCATCACGTCGAGCGACACCTGATGTCCGGAATACGCGGTGTACGGGCCGGCAGGATCGAACTTGACGGCCGTGAAGCCCAACTCGACGTTATGCGCGGCGCATTCGGCGGCGAGATCGGGATCGTCGTAGTCGTATTCGCCGCGCGCGTTCTTCGGATAGAGATACGTGTACGAACGCAGACGCTCGTGCACGCGGCCGCCGAGCAGTTCGTACACTGGCTTGTTCGCCGCCTTGCCGATGATGTCCCAGCACGCCATTTCCAGGCCGCTGACGACGCCCATCATCGTGAGATCGGGGCGTTGCGTGAAGCCGCTCGAATAGCACTCGCGATAGAAGCGCTCGACATGATGCGGATCGTGTCCGAGCAGATAGCGTTCGAACACGTCCTCGATGATCGGCGTCATCGCTTTCGGATGGAACGTCGCGGAATAGATCTCGCCCACGCCCTCGATGCCGCAATCGGTACGCAGCTTGACGAAGATCCAGTACATGCCGCCCACATGCGGCGGTGGCACGGCGACGATATGAGTTTCCAGCGCGGCGATTTTCATGCTTGAGCTTCCTGCTTGTCGAGACGATGCTTGAAGACGAGACCGGCGACACCACCCAGCACGGACATGCAGGCGATATAGCCGAAGTAGAGTTGATAGCCATGCACGCCCGGATAGTTCTGCGTGAGATAGCCGTTGATGAGCGGCAGCACCGCATCCGGCGAATAGCCGATCACGGAGACGAGGCCGATGGCGAGGCCCATGGTTTCGGGCGGCACCTTGCACTGATCGAGCAGCGACCAGTAGAGGCCGCGAATCGCGTAGGTCATCACGCCGATGAACAGCACGACCACGGCGATGACCGCATGGCTGCCGATGGACGGCGCGGCCATCAGCACGAGCAGCGCGGCGGCCGCCGCGAACAGCGCGAACACGAGCACCGAGGTCTTCGAGAAGCGGTCGCCGAGAAAGCCGCCGCCGATGCCGCCGATCGGGCGCATCCACAGCTTGAGCGTCGTGATGAAGCCGGCCGCCACCACCGACAAGCCGATTTCCTGTTCATGCAGATACGCGGAGAAGCTGTAGGTCGCCCAGAACACCTGATAGCCGCAGAACACGATCGCGGCGAGCAGCCACAGTTGCGGGTTCTTCAGCAGCACGGCGAGATCGCGCATGACGTTGCTGTCGCGGCGCTTCGTTTCCTTCGCCTCGACAGCGACCGGATCGCGCACCAGACCGAGCACGACGCCGAGCCCGATGCACAGAAACGCGTACATGTAGACGACGAGCCGGAAGCCCGCCGCCGTCGATTCGCCGTGCGTCTGCGTGGCCCACGCGAACAGCGATATCGCGATGGTCGCGAGCAGCGCTTCGATCAGACCGCGCCCGCCATCGAGAAAGCCGAAGAAGCGGCCTTGTTCGTCGGTGCCGGCGATCATCTGCACGCGCTTGATGATCGCGGCCCAGAACGTGAGGCCCGTCGTCAGGCCCCAGCAGCCGAAGATCACGATCAGCGAGCCGAACGCCGGCGCGGTGGAGTACCACAGGCCGAGCGCGCCCGTCGCGATCAGCGAGAAGCTGATGAGCACGCGCGGCGCGATGCGGTCCGCGAGCCAGCCGCTTGGCAGATAGCAGACGAGAAAGATCGTGCCGAGCGCGGAATACAGATAACCGAGTTGCGATTCGGTGATGTGAAAGACTTCGAGCATCGTCGGCTGATAAACCTGCCGCAGATACAGAATCGGATAAATAGCGCCGGCGGCCAGAACGAGCAAAGTAAGCTGGATATAGCGGTCGGCGCGCGAGCCTTCGCGCGACGCGGCGACGCTCCGGCTGGATTGAGCGGGATTCGATGACACGGGTGTGCTCCTGGAAGGACAGCGGCGCACGGCATGTGGACGCCGCGCGGCTGGCCTTCGATATGTTTTTATTGATGGATGGATTGCTGCGAAACGGCCGGTTGCGTTTTGATAACCGGCCGCGAAACTCAGTACTTCATGACGACGAGACGCGTCTGCGTGAACTCCAGCATGCCGTGCTTGCCGTCGTCGCCGCCGATGCCGGAGCGCTTCCAGCCGGCGTGAAAACCCTGATACGGATCGGCAGGCGTGCGATTGATATAGAGCTCGCCCGCTTCGATCGAATTGGCGACCTTCATCGCGTTACGGTAGTTCTCGGTGTACAGCACCGAGGAAAGGCCGAACTGATGATCGTTCGCCATCCCGATGGCTTCGTCGAGCGTCGTGTATTTCAGCACCGCGAGCACCGGACCGAAGGTCTCTTCCTGCACGATCTCCATGTCCTGACGACAGTTCGACAGCAGCGTCGGCGGATAGAAAAAGCCCTTGCGATCCGGCACTTCGCCGCCGGTTTCGAGCCGGGCGCCCGCTTCGATCGCACGGCGCACCATCGCGTGGATGCCGTCGCGCGATGCCGCATTCACGAGCGGTCCCATGAAGCCCGCATCGTCGCTGCGATCGCCGATGCGCTTCGCCCGCATCTCGTCGCGCAGCGTGCCGACGAACGCGTCGTGAATGCTTTCGTGCACGTAGACGCGCTCGATCGCCGTGCAGAGCTGCCCGCAATGCGTGAGCTTGGACGCGACCAGTTCGCGCGCCGCCTTCTGCAAATCGGCGTCCGGCTCGACGATGGCGGGCGTCTTGCCGCCGAGTTCGAGCGACGGTTTCGCGATATTCGCCTTGCAGTAGTCCAGCACCTTGCGGCCCGCGTTGACGCTGCCCGTCAGCGTGATCATGCCGACCTTCGGATGCGTGCAGACGGCTTCGGCGGTGGCGTGATCCATCGCCAGGATATTGACGACGCCCGCGGGCAACTGCGCGCGCTCGACCGCGCGTGCGAGTGCGAAGGCCGACAGCGGCGTGTTGTTGCTCGGCCGCACGACCACGGTGTTGCCCGCGATCAGCGCAGGCGCGATCTTGCGCATCAGCGTGTAGATCGGAAAGTTGAACGGGATCAGGCACGCGACCACGCCGATCGGCTCGCGATGCAGCACGAGGTTTTCGTCGGGCGTGTCGCTCGGAATGACTTCGCCTTCGATGCGGCGCGCCCATTCCGCGTGATAGCGCGTGATCTGCGCGGCGTAGACGGCTTCGTTACTCGCATCGGCGACGCTCTTGCCGGATTCCATCGCGAGCGCGGCGCCGATTTCGGCGGACACGCCGGTGATCTCATCCGCGAGACGCTGCATGTGCGCGCCGCGTTCGACGGCGGGCAGCGCGCGCCACAGGCGTTGCGCGGCGGCGGCCTGTTCGACGGCCAGCAGCGCCTGATCGCGCGACGCATTGTGGACGTGACCCGCGATCGCTTCGGTCGCGGGATTCAGGATCGCGACGACGTCATCGCTTAAAGGGGCGATGAAACGCCCGTTCACAAAATTGCGTTCTGGCTTCATTGGCGGCGGTGTCCCGTGAGTATTTGCGGCCCATTCTTTCGCGCTTCGCAGTGCAGCGACAAGCGAAGAATTCGCGGGCGAAACATTCGAAAAACTCACGTTTGGCCTTCAACTTAATCCTTTGGCAGCCCTCGCTCGCGTGCCGCACAATCGGTCGCTCGCGGTCCCGGCGACGCTTGGTGGCCGGGACTTTTCACGAAAATTAAAAGACTTGAGACTTTCATGAGAATCACAGCCATCTCGTTGGCCGCACTCGCGTGCATCGCAACTTCAGCGCATGCTCAAAGCAGCGTCACGCTCTACGGCATCCTCGACGAAGGATTCGATTTCACCAGCAATGTCGGCTCGAACCGGGCCTACGAACTGACCAGCGGCTATGCGTCGGGCAGCCGCTGGGGCTTGCGCGGCGTCGAAGATCTGGGCGGCGGAACGCAGGCCGTGTTCCAGTTGGAGAGCGGTGTCAACATCAGCAATGGTGCGGCCGGACAAGGCGGCCGCATGTTCGGACGGCAAGCTTATGTCGGCGTGGCGAACGATCGCCTGGGTTCGGTCAAGCTCGGCCGTCAGTACGATTCCGTGGTCGACTATCTCGCGCCCACCACCGCCAACGGCAACTTCGCGGGCTACCTGTTCGCGCATCCGTTCGACAACGACAACACGGACAACTCGTTTCGCGTGAACAACACGGTGAAGTACACGAGCCCGGCGCTCGGCGGCTTCCGGTTCGGCGGCACGTACAGCTTCAGCAACGACACGAACTTCGCCAACAACCGCCAGTACAGCTTTGGCGCGTCGTATGCGAACGCCGGCCTGCTGCTCGGCGCCGCCTATCTGCGCGCCGACGGCACGGGCCTCAACGCCAATGGCGCGATCGCGACGAACGATGCGAGCTTCATCGCGCAACGCATGCAGATTTTCGGCGCGGGCGTGAACTACACCTTCGACAAGGCCACGGTCGGCTTCGCGTACACGAATTCCAGCTATCGCGATCCGGTCACGAACGGCTACATCGGCGTGCCGCTCGCGTCGGCGGGCAACACGCTCAAGAATCTCCGCTATCAGAACTTCGAAGTGAACGGCAAGTATCAGTTCACGCCGTCGTTCTTCATCGGCGCGCAGTATGTCTATTCGATCGAAACCTACGACTCGACCGCCGGCACCGTGAAGCCGCGTATCCATTCGGCCGGTCTGATGGCGGATTACTTCCTGTCCAAACGCACCGACGTGTACCTGCAAGGCGCCTATCAGAAGATCGCCGGCGCATCGACCGGTTCGGTTCTGGATCAGGCGTACATTCCGGGCGCGCAGGGCGTGTCGTCGAATGCCGAGCAGTTCATCGCGCGCGTGGCCGTGCGGCACGCGTTCTGAGGCTGCCGGGCACACTCATCCTTTTTGCGACGGTATCCGCCATTGCACGTTCAGTAGATGATCGCGCATGCGCGCGGCGGCCGTCGCGCCGTCGCGCTTGATCATCGCCTTCACGACAGCCTGATGCTGCTCCGCGAAATGCCGCCGCGTGTCCTGATCGGCGGTTTTTTCGCGTGCGGTGGGCTTCATGCGCATGCCGTTCACCACTTCCATCAGCGCGATGATCGCCGGATTGCGCGTGGCCTGCGCGATCAGCAAGTGAAAGCGGTGATCCCACTGCTGCCACTCGTCATCGTCTTTCGCCGTGGCGTTGCGCCGCGCGCATTTCTCCAGTTCCGCGAGATCGTCCGGGCTCGCCTTGCTCGTCGCCAGTTCGACGAACGCCGGTTCGAGCACCAGCCGCATTTCCGCGATATCCGCCGGGCTCGAACCCGCGCGCAGACTGCTCAGCGACGCCGAAAACTTCAGCGGACGCGTGCCCAGATACGTGCCGCGCCCGACGCCGCGCCACACGCGTCCCGCCGCTTCCAGCGATGCCAGCGCCCCGCGCAATTCGCGCCGGCTCAGGCCGAGCGCCTCGGCGAGGCTGCGTTCCGACGGCAACGCGTCGCCGTCCTTCAGATTGTGCTGCGCAACGTAGTCGAGCAGTCTGTCGAGCGTGGGCTTTTCCATGAACTTGATTTGAACCAATGTGCATTGGTTCAATGTAGCAGATCGACGGATGAATCGCACGGATTGCTTTACTATTTATGATGATTTACGCTACATGAAGCGCTTTCCATTTCGCATCACGATACGCGCATCGGCATTGAAAAACCGAACCACTCGACAATGGTTCATTCAACGGACAACGGTAATGAGCTTCACGACACGACCCGAACTGATCGGCACTTTCGGCATGGTGGCGTCGACGCACTGGCTGGCCAGCGCGTCCGCGATGGCAGTCCTCGAAAAAGGCGGCAACGCGTTCGACGCGGCAGCGGCTGCCGGCTTCGTGCTACAGATCGTCGAGCCGCATCTGAACGGGCCGGGCGGCGAGTTGCCCGCCGTGTTCTACAGCGCGAAGGAAGACCGCGTGCGCGTGCTGTGCGGCCAGGGCGTGACGCCCGCCGCCATGACCACCGAGCGCATGAAGGCGCTGGGCCTCACCGTGATGCCCGGCACGGGCCTCTTGCCCGCCGTCGTGCCGGGCGCGTTCGGCGGCTGGATGACCCTGCTGCGCGACTACGGGCAGTTGCCGCTGGAAGACGTGCTGAGCTATGCCATCGGCTATGCGGAACATGGTTATCCGGTGCTGCCGCGCATGGCGTCGTCGATCCTCGCGATCCAGGACTTCTTCAAGCGCGAATGGCGCACGTCCGCCGAGCAATGGCTGCGCGACGGCGAAGCGCCGCGTCCCAATCGTCTGTTCGCGAATCCGGCCATCGCGGAAACCTACAAGCGCATCCTGCGCGAAGCGAACACGCGCGGCGACCGCGCGGAGCAGTGCGAACGCGCGCGCCTGGCGTTCTATCGCGGCTTTGTCGCGGATGCGATCGATCAGTACTTCCGCTCGACCGACGTGCTCGATACGTCGGGCCAGCGTAATCGCGGGCTGCTGGATGCATCCGATCTCGCGCGCTGGGAAGCGACCTACGAAGACGCCGTCTCCTACGAATACGAAGGCTTCATGGTCCACAAAACGGGACCGTGGGGCCAGGGCCCGATGTTCCTGCAGCAACTGGCTTTGCTGAAGGGCTTCGATCTCGCGGGCATGGACCCGCTGGGACCGGACTTCGTTCACACGGTCATCGAATGCGCGAAGCTCGCGTTCGCGGACCGCGACGTCTTCTACGGCGACCCGAATTTCTCCGACGTGCCGATGGACACGCTTCTGAGCGACGCCTACAACGACGCACGCCGCCGGCAAATCGATCCGCGCCGCGCGTCGTTCGAATTCCGTCCGGGCAATCTGCTCGACAGCGAGGCGCGCGCCGCGAAGATTCTGGCCAACGCGGGCCGCCAGCAACCGGGCGGCTTCGGTCAGGGCGAGCCCACGTTCGCGCCGCTGCCCGAGTTGCGCGGCGACACCGTGCATCTCGATGTCGTCGATCGCTGGGGCAACATGGTGTCGGCGACGCCGTCGGGCGGCTGGCTGCAAGCATCGCCCGCGGTGCCCGGACTGGGCTTCAACGTGACCACGCGCGGCCAGATGTTCTGGATGGAAGAAGGACTGCCCTCGTCGCTCGGACCGGGACGCCGTCCGCGCACCACGCTCTCGCCGACGCTCGTCACGCGCGACGGCAAGCCGTATGCCGCGCTCGGCACGCCGGGCGGCGATCAGCAGGATCAATGGTCGCTGCAACTGCTGTTGCGGCACGTGCACTTCGGCCTGAATCTGCAAGCCGCCGTGGATTCGCCTTCGTTCCAGACCGCGCATTTCCCCGGCTCGTTTTATCCGCGCGACATTCAACTCGGCAAGATGTCGGCGGAAGGTACGTTTCCGCAAGCCACGCTCGACGAACTGCGCGCACGCGGCCACGAACTCACGGTCGCCGAACCCTGGTCGCTCGGGCGCGTGTGCGCCGTGGGCATCCGCCACGGCCTGATGCGCGGCGCCGCCACGCCGCGCCAGATGCAGGCTTACGCCATCGGGCGTTGACGCAGCATCCATCGGAGAACATCGATCATGTCCGCTGTCGCCGCCCGCCTCGAACGGCTGCCGCTATCCGGCTTTCATCGCAAGCTGCTGATCATCGGCGGAATGGGCTATATGTTCGACGGCCTCGATTCGTCGTCGCTCGCGTTCCTGCTTCCCGTCGTCAGCAAGCTGTGGAACCTGACGAGCGCGCAGACCGGACTCGTCGCGAGCAGCACGTATATCGGCTATTTCTTCGGCGCGTTCCTGTCGGGCGTGCTCGCGGACATCATCGGCCGGCGCCGCATCATGATGAGCGCGCTCGCGATCTATTGCGTCGCGTCGCTCGCGAGCGCCACCGCCAACGACTGGCATACGTTCTTCGCGTTGCGCATCGTCGCGGGCTTCGGTTCGGGCGCGGAAACCGTCGTGATCGCGCCGTTTCTCGCGGAATTCGTGCCGCGCCGCTATCGCGGCATGTTCTGCGGCGCATTGGTCGGCTTCATGTCGTTCGGCTATCTGAGCTCGTCGATTCTCGGCTATACCGTCGTGCGCAATTTTCCGGACGGCTGGCGCTATCTCGCGGTCATCACCGCCCTGCCCGTCGTCATGCTGCTGTGGTGGCGGCGCACGCTGCCCGAGTCGCCGCGCTGGATGGAAAGCCAGGACCGCGTCGCCGAGGCCGGCAGCATCGTCGACGATATCGAGGCGTGGTACGCGCAACGCGGCATCGCGCTCGCGCCGCTGTCCGCCGTGGGGGCGATTCCGTCGGCCGCAAAGAGCAGCGGCAGCGCCTGGCAAAACGTGAAGACGCTGTGGTCGAAGCGCCTCGCGGGCACGACGGCCGTAAGCTGGCTGATGTGGTTCGCCGTGGCCTTCGCGTACTACTCGTTCTTCTCGTGGATCCCGAGCCTGCTCGTCAAGGAAGGGCTCACGATCACCAAGAGCTTCGGCTTTTCCATCGCCATCTACGGCGCGCAGATTCCGGGCTATTTCTCGGCGGCGTGGCTCAACGAGAAGATCGGCCGCAAGGGCGTGGTGGCGTCGTACATGACGCTCGGCGGCATCGCCGCGATCATGCTGTCGCTGTCGCATACCGGCGTGCAGATCATGGCGGCGGGCATCTGCCTGTCGTTCTTCATGAACGGCGCGTTCGCGGGCGTCTATGCGTACACGCCCGAAATTTTCCCGACCGCCGTGCGCACCACAGGCACCGGATCGTCGTCCTCGTTCGGGCGCATCGGCTCGGTGAGTGCGCCGATTCTCGTCGGCATCGTGTATCCGTCGTTCGGCTTCTTCGGCGTCTTCGCGATGACCACCGCCGTGCTGCTCGCGGGCGCGTGCGTCGTGTTCTTCCTCGGCATCGAGACGCGCAATCGCTCGCTCGAAGACATCGAGATCAACGGCGCGATCGAGGACGATGCGCGCGACCGTCTCGCCTCCACTCATCTGCGCGGCTGAGCGCTTACACCGATAACGACATCATGCGCGACACAGAAGCACACACCACGCGCCCGTTGCAACTGAACGACCTGCAACGGCTCGCACACGCGATGCGCGAGAGAGCCCAGCCCGCGACGCTCTTCGACGCGGTCGCGGCGGTCGCCGCCGAGACCATCGGCTTCCGGCTCTTCACCATCATGGCCTACGATGCGCGCAATCACGAAGTGGAGCGCGTCTTCACCAACATGCCCGAGGTCTATCCGACCGGCGGCCGCAAGAAGAAGCGCGGCACCGCGTGGGCGACGCAAATCCTCCATGATTTGCGGCCGTTTCGCGGCGAGACCGCGCACGACATCCGCCGCGCGTTCGACGATCACATGACGATGGCGAACATGGGCCTCGGCTCGATCCTCAACATCCCGATCGCCTATGACGGCGAATGCATCGGCACGATGAATCTCACGCACGTCGAGCACTGGTACAAGCGCGAGCACGAAGACACGGGCGTGCTGCTCGGTTCGTTTCTCGCGCCCGCGCTGGTCGCCCGCATGCCGCTCTTCGCCGACGAGGAACCGCGCTCATGAATCGCGCCTCTCCCGAAGCCGGGCGCTGGCTGATGGTGTTCGCGCTCGGCTATCTCGCGCTGCTCGTCGATGGCGCCGACGTGATGATGTACGGCCTCACGCTCACCCGCATCAAAAGCGAATTCGGCCTCACCAATGTCGAGGCCGGCGCGCTGGGCAGCCTCACGCTCGTCGGGATGGCGGTAGGCGGCATCCTCGGCGGCTGGGCAAGCGATGCGCTCGGGCGCGTGCGCGTCGTCGTGTGGGCGCTCGCGCTCTTCTCGCTCGGCGCGGGCCTGCTCGGACTCACGCATACCTTCGCGCAGTTCGCGCTCGTGCGCTTCATCAGTTCGCTCGGGATCGGCTGCATGGTGCTCGTGAGCACGCTCGTCGCCGAATATGTTCCGACCGAACGGCGCTCGCTGATTCTCGGCATGTTGCAGACGGGTGTATCGGCGGGCTATATCGTCGTGATCTCGCTCGCCAACTGGATTCTGCCGCTCTACGGCTGGCGCATGCTCTTTTACGTCGCGACGATTCCCGTCGTGCTGGCGCTGGCGATTCACTGGTTCGTGCCCGAGCCGCCCGGCTGGCGCGCCAGCGTGGCGACGCGGCAAGGCGCGCCGCGCGTGCGCCGACCGTGGCGCGAGAACCGCTATTACCTGATCTTCTCGGATTGCGAGGCGCGCAAGATATTCATCCTGTGGGCGCTCGCATCCGTGTTTGCGCTATCGGGCTTCTACGGGCTGAACAACTGGCTGCCGACGTATCTGGAGAAAGAACTGCACGTGCGCTTCGGCTCGATGGCGGGCTATATGATCGGCACGTACGTCGTTGCGTTCGTGGGCAAGATCGTCGCGGGCTGGGTCGGCGATCTGTGGAGCCGGCGCGGCGTGTATGTGCTCGGCTGCATCGGCGCGGCCCTGTTTCTGCCGGTCATCGTGTTTCTTCACACGCGCGAGAACATCGTCTGGTTGATGCTGTTCTTCGGCTTTCTCTACGGCGTGCCGCTGGGAACGATGGGCGCGTTCATGTCCGAGAGCTTCGCCACGCGCATTCGCGGCACGGCTGTCGGCGGTTCGTATAACGTGGGCCGCTTCTGCTCCGGCGCGGCGCCGGTCGTGATCGGCTATGTCGCCACGCAATTTACGTTCGGCGTGAGCTTTCTGATGGTCGGCGCGGTGTTCTTCCTGAGCGGCGTCTGCGCGTTCTTCATTCCCGACCGTCTGTATGACACGAGCGCGCAGGAACCGAACGATCGCGGCCCCGCGACATCCTCACGCAATGCGAAGGCCGATGAAGCCGCGACGGAAGCATTGACGCCGCGTTGATGTGATCGTCGGGAAGCCGTCGCCTAGATGCGCTTCGCTTCCCGAATGCTTCTGAGAAACGCGCGGGTTCTGTCGCGCACGGGGTCGCCGAAAATCTGCTCCGGCGGTCCCTCTTCATACACCGCGCCGTCGCACAGAAAACAGACCTTCGACGATACTTCCCGCGCGAAGCCCATTTCGTGCGTGGCGAGCAGCATCGTCATGCCTTCGCTCGCGAGATCGCGCACGATGTTGAGCACTTCCGAGACGAGCTCGGGGTCCAGTGCTGAAGTGATTTCGTCGAGCAGCAGCACCATCGGGTCCATCGCCAGCGCGCGGACGATCGCCACGCGCTGCTGCTGCCCGCCCGAGAGCCGGTCGGGATATTCCTTCGCCTTGTGCGCGAGACCGACGCGCCCGAGCAGCGCCATCGCGCGTTCCTCGGCCTCGGCCCTGGATTGCCTGAGCACGCGGATCGGCGCGAGCGTCACGTTCTCCAGCACGCTCATATGCGGGAACAGGTTATAGCCCTGAAACACGATGCCGATGTCCCGGCGCAACGCATCCACGTCCACGCCGGGGCCGGTGATCGGATCGCCGTGGACCAGAATCTCGCCGTCGTCGATCAGTTCCAGACCGTTGATACAACGCAGCAGCGTCGATTTGCCCGAGCCGGACGGCCCGATCAGGCACACGACTTCATGCTCTTCGACCGTCATCGCGAGCCGCTGGATGACGGGCACCTTGCCATACGACTTCGATATGTCACGGATGTCGATGAACGACATGGGCTCGTCTCCTCAGGCTTCGCCGGCACGCATACGTGCCCGGTCGCGTCGCATCATCCGCTCGACGAAGCGCGTCTGCGGGATCGATATCACGATGAACAGCAGCGCCACGGTGCTGACCGCGGACAGGTTGTAGTAGTTCGACGCGATCAGCATGGACTGATTGAACGAATCGATCACGCCGACCACCGACACCAGCGCGGTATCTTTCTGCAGGGAGATGAATGAATTGAGCAGCGGCGGAATGATCTGCCGCACGCCTTGCGGCACGATCACGAATCGCAGGGTCTGGAAGTGCGACAGGCCGAGCGAGCGCGCGGCCGCGCTCTGACTCCAGTGGATGCTCAGAATCCCGGCGCGGTAGATTTCCGCGACGTACGCGCCCACCGTCAACGTCAGCGCGACGATGACGAAGATCGTCAGCGAAAGATCCTTGAGCACGGGGATGCCGGTCAGCGGAATGCCGAAGCCGACCAGATAGATCACGAGCACCGCGGGCACCGCGCGGAAGATATCGACATACGCCGTCGCGATCAGACGCACGGGCTTGCCCGCCGCGCCCGGCGCGAACATCGCGATGGCCACGATCAAGCCCCAGACCAGGACGAGTATCTCCGTGATGACGGCAATCTTGACGTTCATCCAGAAGGCGGCGAGCACCAGCGGAAACGTCTTGATCATCAAGGGCACCGCGAAGAACGTCTTGGCGACCGCCTGATGATTGATCAGGAAGAACTGCAATACGATGACCAGAACCAGTTGCGCCAGCGCATAACCCAGCGCGATGAAGCACTGATCCCTCGTGGCCGAGCGGGCGCCGCGCGCCTTCGCCAGATCGCGGCGCGCGGCGGCGTCGCGGATGGCATTGCCGAAACGCAGCGCCCTGACGAGCGGCACGACGATCGCCAGGGAGAGCAACGCCAGCACGACAGCGAGCGCGTTGACCGCCGCGCTGTCGAGCTGAGCGGCCAGCAGGGAGCTTCGCATCACGGCAATCGTGTACCAGCTTGCCAGGACGACGGCCACCACCGTCACGATCGATGTGCTCAGCAGGGACGTCGGCACGCACGGCATGCCGCCCGTCTTCAGGCGGCGGCCGTTCGTCACCGGAGCCGGTGACGGCGCCACCTCGCTCGTGTGTCGCGTTGCGTTGCTCATGGTTCAGGCTCGCTCAGGGGTTCAGCACGGGCACTTTGGTCGGATCGGTGCCGAGCTCCGGCGTCAGATACTTGGCGCTCAGCCGTTCGAGCGTGCCGTCCTTCTTGAGACCTTCGATCAACTGGTTGAAAGCCGCGAGATTCGGCGAATCCTTGTTGACCACGCCGCCCCACTTCTCGCCCGTATCGAAGCGTCCGATCACTTGCAATGCGCCGTTCGAGTTCTTCGCGCGCAACAGCACGTTCGGCGTGTCGTAGATCACGGCGTCCACCTGTCCGGCTGCGAGCGCGGTGTACATCGACGGAGGATCGTTGAACACCTTGGGCTGCTCCGCGGGCTTGATCTTCTCCATGATGTAGTCGTAGGCCGTCGTGCCGCGCTCGACGGCATAGCGAAGGCTGCTCAGGTTGCTCTTGTCGACCTTGGTGCCCGCCTTCACGAGCACGCCCTGATCGGAACTGAAGTAAGGCTCGGTGAAGTTGACCACCTTCTTGCGCGCGTCGGTGATGGTGATCTCGCTCAGCGCAATATCGAATCCCTGCGATTGTCCCGTGAGGACCTGCTGAAACGATCGGCTCACCAGGACGACGCGATCGAGGCCCGCGCGATAAGCCATGTTGGCCGCCATGCAGTACTCGAAGCCATCCTTGATGGTCTCCAGCGAGTCGCCGTTCCACCAGCCGGGCACGCCGAGCACCGGCCGCACCGAAAGCGCGCCGGGTGTGACGGTCGTCAGTTTGACGGAGCCCTTGTCGCCGGTGACTTCACAATTTCCATAGTCCGTCGCGGCGCTCGCCGTGATAGCGAACGCGCTCATCGCGATGGAAACGATCGCTCGTTGAAGCCGGAGTGCACCTGTTGTTGCGCGAGGCATACTGCTTTGCATCACGTTAGTCTCCTCTTGGTGGAATGAAGCACGCCTTCTACCGGCAACACGCTCAGTTCATGCACGGCGTCGCCGGTTGCGCGATGCCGCCATGAGGCATGCCGCCCGACACATCGCCCCAGAGGATCGCATGATCTTCAGGCAGCGCGCGCGAGTTGGGCACCGAAAGCCAGAGACGCATCAGCATCCTGTCCTGGCCGGTGCTCACGTCGTCCTTGAACGCCGTGCGTCCGTGATAGATGACGTGGTTGTTGAGAAGCTGGATATCGCCGGGAGCGAAACGCATCTCGAAGCAGTGCTCCTGCGCAAGCTGCAGCAGCAGGCGAATCGCTTCGTGCTCGGCATCGGTCAGTTTGCGCACGCCGGGAAGCAGTTGCGCGTTCTCGATATACGTCAGCGAAAAGTGGCTCGTCAGCTTGCCGTCGCGTACGCCGAACACCGGCAGATCGTAAGCGACGTGCTCGCCGCCCGCTTCCTCGCCGAAGCGGCTTCGCGGAATGGGCCTGCAAAGCAGCGCGTGCAGGTCCGGGCGGCGTCTGAGCATTTCGTTGTAGATCGTCGCGCTGCTCGCGAGTTTGCTCACGCCGCCCTCCGACGCCTGCCGCACACACAGCAAGCCGACGACATCGCAACGGTCCGTATGGAAACGCAACTCACCCGGCGACAGCGTCCGCGCACCCGACGATAGAAACTCCTTCCCCGATGCGTCCACCGTCGAGCCATAGAGCTTCGCACCGACGCCCGCGCCTTCGTCCCTGATCTCGCGCATCAGTTCGCCACGGCGGTTCTGGAACATCGGCGTGCCGAGATGACGGCCCAATGCGTACCAGATGCGGCGCAGTTGTTCCGCGTCGTAGCGGCTGACATCGAGGCCACGGATCTTGACCATTCCGGAGCCGTTTTCCAGTTCGGCGCGCACATCGTCGAAGAATGCGGCGGCGCCCGGCAGCGGGAAGTTTTCGCGCGTGATGTCACGCCAGCCGATATCGGCCGTTCGGGCGACAGCCGAATCGATCTCGTCGAGCACGGCAGAAGGAATCTGTTTGATCCATCGCTGATTCTCCCGCATTTCGACGCCATTCCACACACACGCACCTTGCAGATATTCGGCGGAAGACATTTGCGCTCCAGTGATTTGGGACCTTGGGCTCGATGCATGCCGCGACGCGCCAGCGAATGCGCGCCTTAGGCAGATCGCACGCTTGTATATACAAGATTTGCAATCTAAACCCGCTCGACTTTTCCATCAAGAAGATGTGACAGCCATGCGGGCAAACACCTAGGCCGGTTTCATCGCGTCGGGTAGCGGTTCGGGATGGAGAAGAAGCGTATCTGGAACGATGCTCGACGGCCGCGCGGAGCGTGCGCGGCCGGTTCTATTCTTGCGAATTCTATGAATCGTCGAGTCTTGTCTAGACAAATTATCCGATCACGCGAGATCGCCGACGAAGAAACGGGCGCCACGCACGACGCCCGAATCAGAGACATTTCCCGACGCGACGATGCCCGTGCTCAGCATGGCTCCGTTGCGATAGGACGCTCGTATCGCCGCACGCCGCCGAGCCACGCCGAGAGCAACACGATCAACACGAACACCGCGGCGAGATTGAAGAACAGTTGCGCGACCGGCAGATGCATCGACAGCAGCACGCCGCCGAGCATCGATCCCGCGACCGAGCCGAGCTTGCCGATGCCGATCGCCGTGCCGACGCCGGTCGAGCGCAACGTGGTCGGATACACCATGCCCGACACCGCATAGAGCGCGAACTGGCTGCCGATCACGCACACGCCGCTCGCGAACACGGCCGCGAAGAGCCACGCCGTCGGCATCGGCATGCCGAGCAATGCGGCGATGGGACAACCGGCCAGCGCAAGCAGCAGAATCACGCGCACGCCATAGCGATCCACGCAGCGGCTCAGCGCAAGAGCGCCGACAGTGCCGCCGACCGGAAACATCATCGCCGCCTGAGCCGCGCGGGCGGGCGCGAGCGTGCTCATGCTGAACAGGATCGGCAGCCAGTTCTGCAGGAAGTGCAGCGCCAGCGAATTGAGGATGAAGATCGCCCAGAGCAATGGCGTCACCTTGGCGAGGCCATGCTGGAACAGCGCGGCCGGCCGCACGCGCACGCGGGTTTCATCGTCCACGACATAGCGCACGCCTTCGCCCTCGGCGGTTGCGCCGAGACGCGCCGCGATGCGTCGAATCCTGCGAACGTCGCGCCCGTTCATGATGAGAAAGCGGATCGATTCGGGCAACAGCGCGAACGACGCCAGCGCCACCACGACCGCCGCAACGCCGCCCAGCGTGAACAGCACGGGCCAGCCGAAGCGCGGCAGCAGCCACGAGGCGACTGCTCCGCCACCGCCCGCGCCGATCGAGAAGCCGGAAAACATCAGCGTGATCCACGTCGCGCGGCGCGCTTTCGGAGCGTACTCGGAAACGAGCGCGACGGTGTTCGGCACGACCCCGCCCATGCCGATGCCCGCGAGAAAGCGCAGCAGCGTGAGTTGCCCGAGCGAGTCCGCATAGCCGCACATGAAGGTCAGGATGCCGAACCAGAGCGAGCCGTAGATGATCGTGAGGCGGCGTCCGTAGCGGTCGCCGCTGAAGCCGAGCAACAGCGAGCCGACGAGCACGCCGAACAGTCCCACGCCGAACACGCGTCCGAAGCCGGCCGCGTTCGTGTGCCAGGCGTGCATCAGCGCGGGCGCGGCGAAGGCCGCCGCGACCTGATCGTAACCGTCGATCAACACGATCAGGAAGCACCACATGATCAGGAAGAGCGCGAAGCCGCCGAGCTTCTGGCGCTCGATCAGCGCCGAAACGTTGATGGTGGTCTCCGGGGCGGCGACGTTGCTCATCGTCGTGATCCTCCGTGGGCTTCATGCCGCGGCAATATCTCGTCTCGGTCCATCCGTGTCTCCTTTATTTTTTTCGCCGACGCACTTATGTTTCGGCATCCGAATCGATTCACGAAGCGCGGCATCGATACGACATGCCTCGCTGTGGAAATTACGCGTCCTGCACCAGCGAACCCCGGCCCGCGTCCGCGCCCGCCCCGACGCCCGGCGTTTCGCCGAAGCGCTTGCGGTACAGCAGCGCGAGGATCGTCGAGAACACGGCGGCAACGAGGAACAACAACGACGCCGCGTAGAAAAGCTGCGTGATCGGCAGGTGCATCGAGAGCAGAAGACCGCCGATCACCGGCCCCGACACCGAGCCGATCTTGCCCACCGAGATCGCGCTGCCGACGCCGGCCGAGCGGAACGACGTCGGATAGATCATGCCCGCCACGGCATACAGGCCGTACTGCGCGCCCACCACGCAGAAGCCGGTGGCGAAGACGGCAAGCATGAGCCAGCCCTGCGAGGAGCCGTGACCGAGCGCCGCCACGACGGGAAGACCGATGACGGGCAGCGAGATGATCGCCGCGACACCGTGACGATCGACGAAGCGGCACAGCACGAGTCCACCGATCACGCCGCCGACCGAGAACATCATCGTGATGAGACCCGCGCCGCGCGGATCGATGCCCATGCCTTCCATCAGGATCGGCAGCCAGTTCTGAAGGAAATAGAGCGCCATCGAGTTCGCGATGAACACGATCCACAGCAAGGGCGTGATCGCGGCGAGGCCGTCGGAGAAAATCAGCTTGAGCACGAAGCGCTGCTTTTCGCGCACTTCGCCGGCGATGAACTGCGCATCGGCGGGAATCTTCAGATCGGGACGCAGACGCGTGATGAGCTTGCGCAGCATCTGCGGATCGCGTTGCCGGATGGCGAGCAGCTTCGCGGATTCGGGCAGCGTGAAGATCAGCAGCAGCGCGACGAGCAAGGAGCCGACGCCGCCCACCGCGAACATGACAGGCCAGCCGAACCGGTGAATCAGCGACGACGACACCAGACCGCCCGAGCCCGCGCCGATCGAGAAGCCCGAAAACATCAGCGTGACCCATGTGGCGCGCAAACGCTTCGGCGCATATTCCGCGACCAGCGCGACCGAGTTCGGCACCACGCCGCCCATGCCGATGCCGGCCAGGAAGCGCAGCAGCATCAGTTCCTGCAGCGAGGTCACCCACACCGACGCGTAGGTCAGCGCGCCGAAGAAAAGACTGCCGATGATGATCGCCCGCTTGCGGCCGAGCCGGTCGCCCAGGTAGCCGAAGATGAACGAGCCGATCAGCGTGCCGAACAGGCCCGCGCCGAAGACGGGGCCGAATCCGCCGCGCGCGACGTGCCAGTCCTTGATGATGGCCGGCGCCGCGAACGACACGGCCGTCTGGTCGTAGCCGTCCATCAGCATGATCAGGAAACACCAGAAGAGCAGACCGGCGGCGAAGCGTCCCGTCTTCTGCTCTTCTATCAATGTCGCGATGTTGAAAGTCCGGTCTGCTTGCATGTATGTCCCATTTACCTCGTGCCAAGGGACGCACCGCAAAGGCGCGCCCGCTTGCACTGCTGCTGAATGTCTCTCATGACGGCGCCGTGGCCCGAGCCACAATATAAGAGTCGGCCCCGCGCGGCTCAATCAAAAAGAAACGATGATGCGATCGAAATAAGTGATGAATCCGCCTCGCGCGCTCATTCGCACCCCGTTTGCACTATGTTTCACCGCACGATGACCGCCCTCCGTGTCCTCAGAACATATGGTTGACGCCGATGCGCGCGACCGTCTGGCTGCCGCTCGACGAAGGCTGATAGCCGAACTGCGCGGCGCGTGCGCCGGGACCCGAAGCGCGCTGCAGGCCCACGCCGGCGTAGACCTGCGTGCGCTTCGACAGATAATCGGTCAGGAACAGGTTGTACTGGTTGATCGTGAGTCCCTGAAACAGGGAGTGATCCGCGGACAGGCCGAGAACGAAAAAGCCCAGATTGCCGACCAGTTCCGTGTTCACGCCGGCCTGATAGTTGTTGAGCGTGGTCGAGCCCTGCGCGTTCTGGAGCTTCACGCCGGTGTAGGTCACGTGCGGCGTGAAGATGCCGAATTTCACCGACGCCCCGGCGGCGAGCGTGCTGTAACGGCTCGCATTGAACATCGTGCCCGCTCTCAACGGCTGGCCGAGCAGCGAGTTGAGGCTGAAGGTGCCGAAGATGTCGGCGGTGCGGTTATGCGACATCGTGTACGCGACGCCGAAATTCACGGTGTCGCTCGAATACTGCGCGCCGACGCTGTACTGGCGTCCCGCGCTGAAGTCGCCGGCCTGATTGCCGAATGCGTTCATCGCGCCGGCCTGGAAGCCGTGGAAGTTGATCGTCTCGTACTTGACGGCGTTGTTCAGCGCATGGGTGTTCGCGAGGCCGTCGAGATTGCCGGGCGTGTAGTACGACGAGATGCCCGGCACCGAGTTGTTCAGCCGCCCGACGTACTGGTAGATGTAGTCGTTGATGTTGCCGAAGCTCAGCGAGCCCCAGGTATCGTTCGAGAGCCCGACGTAGGCATTGCGGTTGAAGAAGCTCGTCGGGTTGATCTGTGCGCCGGTGTTGGTCAGGAAGCCCGATTCCAGCCGCGCGAACGCGGAATTGCCGCCGCCAAGATCTTCCTTGATCAAAAGGCCCCAGCGATCCGGCGTGCGCTTGCCGGACGATTCCTGATACAGACGCTTGCCCTGGGAGTTCGATACGAAATCGACGCCAACATCGACGCTCCCATACAGCGTCACAGACGACTGCGCCCACGCGGGGCCAGCCAGGATCGCGGCGCAACCGCCGACCAGCAGACAAGTTCTCAACCGAAGTCTCCAATGTTTTTATCGTTGGCCGGTCGCTCGTCGGCGCCGGCTTCTTGCATCGCGCAGTGCTGCTCTGCCCGATGCGGAACCGAGTTTAACTACTTCAATTCGGCTTTTGAATCACGAGTTATTTATCAATCAATCGAACATCCCGAATACTCGATCAGGGTATTTACTCATCGATTCCAAAAATGCCGATAACCTCATCGACAGATTGAATCGCCGTGCTAACATCCGCGACGTTTAATTCATCACCGATAAAACGGAGAGCACAGATGCATTTCAGCGCAGTACAGCCCAGACGCATGATCGTGGGCATCAGCGGCGCATCGGGCGTCGTCTACGGTGTCCGCCTGTTGCAATTGCTCAGGCAACTCGACATCGAATCGCATCTGGTGATGAGCCGCTCCGCGCAGGTCACGCTCGCGCACGAGTCGCCCTACAGCGTCGCCGACGTTCGCGCGCTCGCCACGGTCACGTATCCGAACACGGACATCGGCGCGGCGATTTCGAGCGGCTCGTTCCCCGTGATGGGCATGATCGTCGCGCCGTGCTCGATCCGCACGCTCTCGGAAGTCGCCACGGGCGTGACGAGCGGGCTGCTCACGCGCGCCGCCGACGTCACGCTCAAGGAGCGCCGCCGGCTCGTGCTGATGGTTCGGGAAACGCCGCTGCATCTGGGCCACTTGCGCAGCATGACGAGCGTGACCGAGGCCGGAGCAATCGTCTATCCGCCGGTGCCGGCATTCTACGCGAACCCCGAATCGCTCGACGAAATGGTCGATCACACCATCGGGCGCGTGCTCGATCTCTTCGGCATCGAATCCTCCGTGGTGCATCGCTGGGGCATGTGAGATTCGCGCGCGCACTCTCTCGCATTATCAATTTTCACTGATAACTCGTTCGAATTCTTTTGCTTCTTTAGCGGCTGACGTTCATTTAAAGTGGTTTTGTTTCAGAACGAAACCCCATTTAAAAGATTTATCGATCGAATCATAAATCTTCTCGATAAGAGACAGCGTTAATACGAAAGAGGTCGAATGAAGATCGTCATTGCAGGGGCCGGTATCGGCGGCCTGACGGCGGGAGCCGCATTATTGAAAGCGGGCTTTCACGTCACCATTCTCGAACAGGCCAAGGCCCTCGGGGAAATCGGCGCGGGCGTGCAACTGAGTCCGAACGCGACGCGCGTGCTTTACGGAATCGGCGTCGGCGAGCGCCTCGAAAGCCTCGCGTGCGAGCCGCCCGGCAAGCGCGTGCGCCTCTGGAACACGGGGCAGACCTGGCCGCTCTTCGATCTCGGCGCGGCATCGCGCGAAGTGTACGGCTTCCCCTATCTGACCATGCACCGCGCGGATCTCCACGAAGCGCTCGTCGATGCGGTGCGTGCGTTCAGCCCCGATGCGATCAGGCTCGATCACAAGGTCGAGTCGATCGTTCAGCACGATGACCACGTCGAAGTGCAGACCGTCTCGGGCGCGACGTTCGAAGCGGACCTGCTGATCGGCGCGGACGGCGTGCACTCGCGCGTGCGCCGTGCGCTCTTCGGCGCGGACGAGCCGGTCTATTCGGGCGTGATGGCCTGGCGCGGCGTGATCGACGCCACCAAGCTGCCCGAGCATCTGCGCACGCCCTACGGCACCAACTGGGTCGGTCCGGGCGCACACGTGATCCACTATCCGCTGCGCGGCCACAAGCTCATCAACTTCGTCGGCGCGGTGGAGCGCGATGGCTGGCAGGTCGAATCGTGGTCGGAGCGCGGCACCATCGACGAATGTCTCGCCGATTTCGACGGCTGGCATGAAGACGTGCGCACGATGATCTCGGCCATCGACATCCCGTACAAGTGGGCGCTCATGATCCGCGAGCCCATGACGCGCTGGACGTCGGGCAACGCCACGCTGCTCGGCGACGCCTGTCACCCCACGCTGCCGTTCCTCGCGCAAGGCGCGGGCATGGCGCTCGAAGACGGTTATCTGATTGCGCGCTGCCTCGCGCGCCACGCGAACGATCTGCCGCGCGCGCTCGAACGTTACGAGGCGCTGCGCGTGGAACGCACGGCGCGCATCGTGCGCGGTTCGGCGGCAAACACGCAGCGCTTTCACAACCCCGCGCTCGCGCATGCGGAAGGCGCGGCGGAATACGTCGATCGCGAGTGGAGCGAGGAGCGCGTGAAGGAACGCTACAACTGGCTGTTCGAATACGACGTCGACGCCATAGAAGTCTGAGCGCGCAAAGCTCGCTTCATCAAGCCGCATCAAGGAGACACAGCATGTCCGACCATCTGCCGCCCGTGCGCGGCCTGCATCACTTCGCCTGGCGCTGCCGCAATGCCGAAGAAACGCGTCATTTCTACGAGGACATTCTCGGCCTGCCGCTGGTTCATCTGATCCGCCTCGACCGCGTGCCGAGCACCGGCGAGCATTGCCCCTACGTGCATCTGTTCTTCGAGATGGCGGACGGCTCGAACATCGCGTTTTTCGATCTCGGCGACGACACGGCCGCCGAACCCTCGCCCAACACGCCGCCGTGGGTCAACCACATCGCGCTGCGGCTCGGCACGCTCGACGAGCTCGAAACGATGAAGCAGCGTCTCGTCGATCACGGCATCGACGTGCTGGGCGTCGTCGATCATCACTTCGTGCGCTCGATCTATTTCTTCGATCCGAACGGCCTGCGGCTCGAACTGACCGTGCCCGTCGCGTCGCTCGAAACGCTCGCTGCCTATCGACGACAGGCGCGGCCCGCACTCGACGCGTGGGCGGGCGAAGGCAAGAGCGCCATCGCGGAGACGCCTCACGCATGAGCGCGCTCAACTCCACTCACGATCCGGCCCGGCGTAGCTGGATCGACTCGGCGAACCTTCCTGAAGCAGAGTTCCCGATCCAGAACCTGCCGTTGGGCGCGTTCGTGCGCGACGGCGTCGCTCGCGCCGTCGTGGCCATCGGCGAACATGCCGTGGACCTGCACGCGCTCGCGGACAGCGGCCTGCTCGACGCGGGCAGCGATGCGGCGATCGCCTGCGAAGCCACCCGTGGCGGCACGCTGAACCGCCTGATGGGGATGCCGCCTCGCCATGCGAGCGCCCTGCGCGCCGCGCTGTCCGATCTGCTGATGAGCGATGCGCCGCAGCGCGCGCGCATGGAGGCGCAAGCCGACGCGCTGCTGCCGCGCATCGATACGCTCGAACTGCGCCTGCCCTGCGAAGTCGGCGACTACACGGATTTCCTCACGTCGCTCCATCACACCGAGCGGCACGGGCGCTACAAGGGTCTCGCCGATCCGCTTCCGCCCGCGTTCAAGTCGCTGCCGATCGCCTATCACGGCCGCGCTTCGTCGTTGCGCGTGAGCGGCGGCGACGTGCGCCGTCCGCACGGCCAGTATCGCGATACGAACGGACAGATCGTGTTCGGCCCCGCGCCCGCGCTCGATTTCGAGCTCGAACTGGCGGCGTGGATCGGCGAAGGCAATGCGCTCACGCAACCGATTTCCGTCGACGATGCGCACGCGCACATCTTCGGCTATTCGCTGCTCAACGACTGGTCCGCGAAAAGCATTCAGTGGTTCGAACAGGTGCTCGGCCCGTTTCTCGGCAAGAGCTTTCATTCGAGCCTGTCGCCGTGGATCATCACGTCCGAGGCGCTCGCGCCGTTCCGCAAGGCGCCCGTTGCGCGCGCCGCGGACGATCCGCCGCTCATGGCGCATCTGCATGGCGCGCGCGACCGGCAAGAAGGCGGGCTGCATCTGGAACTGCACGCCGATCTGTCGACGCGGCAACTGCGCGAAGCCGGACATGACGCCGTGCGCATCACGCACACGCATCTGGACAACCTGTACTGGACTTTCGCGCAGATGGTCGCGCATCACACGAGCAACGGCTGCAATCTGCGCAGCGGCGATCTGCTCGGCAGCGGCACGATCTCCGGCGCGACCGACGCGGCGCGCGCCTGCCTCACCGAGCTGACGAATGCGGGCCGCGATCCGCTGCGCCTGCCGAACGGCGAAACACGCACCGCGCTCGAAGACGGCGACGAGATCGTGCTGAGCGCGCGCGCGTCGAAGGCAGGCGCGGTATCGATCGGCTTCGGCGAATGCCGTGGCCGCATCGCGCCGGCGTTCGCATTCGCGTCGCGCGAAGCGGGAGTGGCGGCATGACGCAGACCCTCAACGGCTATGTGCAGGTCGGCAACGGTCCGCGCAAGGTGCTCGCGATGAGCGGCTGGTTCGGCAGCGCCGCCGACTGGCAGCCGCTCGTCCCCGCACTCGACACCGATGCCTTCACCTACGTGTTCTTCGACTATCGGGGATACGGCCGCTCACGCGAGCGCGACGGCGCCTTCACCTTCGACGAAGCCGCCGGCGACGTGCTCGCGCTCGCCGATCATCTCGGCTGGGACACCTTCAGTCTGATCGGCCATTCGATGGGCGGCGTCGCGATCCAGCGTGTGCTGCTCGCCGCGCACGGGCGCATCGATCGCATGGCGGGCGTGTGCGCCGTGCCCGCGTGCGGTTCGCGCATGGATGAAACGCGCCTCGCCGGTTTTCGCGCGGCGGTCGACGACATCGAGCGGCGCGCGGCGATCATCGCGTTCTCGACCGGCAACCGCCTCGCGCCGCGTTTCACCGCGCACCTCGCGCGCGAATCGCAGCGGCAAGCGCGCGCCGATGCGTTCGCGGGCTATCTGCCGCACTGGGCCGCGAGCGATTTCTCGTCCGAGGTGATGGGCAACGCGACGCCGGTGAAGCTTTTCATCGGCGAACACGACCCGACGCTCACCGCCGACGTGATGAATCGCACCTGGCTCGCGTGGTATCCGCACGCGAGCGTCGAAACGATCGCGAACGCGGGACATTACCCGATGTACGAAGTGCCGGTCGCGCTCGCGACAGCACTCGAAAACTGGCTGAAACAGGCCTGACGGCCACTGGCCGCGGGAGACTTCATGTACGAAACCCTTTACCTGCGCCCGTCCTCGCTCGACGAAGCGCTCGGCCTGCTGCGCGAACACGAGGAGGCCCGTCCGCTCTCGGGCGGCATGACGCTGATTCCGACGCTCAAGCAGCGGCTCGCCGCGCCATCGCATCTGATCGACCTCACGCGCATCGAAGCGATGCGCGGCGTGAGCGTCGAAGGCGGCGTGCTGCGCGTCGGCGCGCTGACGAAACACGCGGAAGTGGCCGCATCGAAAGTGGTCGCCACGGCGATCCCCGCGCTCGCGCAGCTTGCGAACGTGATCGCCGATCCGCAGGTGCGCAATCGCGGCACGATGGGCGGCTCGGTCGCGAACAACGATCCCGCCGCCGATTATCCGAGCGCGGTGCTCGCGCTGAACGCACGCGTGCTCACGTCACAACGCTGCATCGGCGCGGATGATTTCTTCGTCGATACCTTCGAGACCGCGCTCGAACCCGGCGAACTCGTGACGGGATTCGAGTATCCGCTTCCCTTGCGCGCCGCCTATGCGAAGTTCCGCCAGCCGGCGTCGGGCTATGCCGTCGTCGGCGTGTTCATCGCGCAATTCGAAGATGCGATTCGCGTCGCGGTGACCGGCGCGGGCGCGTCGGTGTTCCGCTGGCTCGATGCCGAAGCCGCGCTGGCCGCCGATCTGTCCGAAGCCGCGCTCGCCCCGCTGAAGATGGACGCCGCCTCGCTTCCCGACGACGCCAACGGTTCGTCCGCCTATCGCGCCCATCTGATCGAAACCTACACGCGCCGCGCATTGCGGGCGCTGCTGACGCAGCCGCTGCGCCAGCCTGCCTAAACCGTTTTCAGGAGACAAAGACATGGAATTCACCGGATCGCAGACCATCGCCGCCACGCGCGAGCAGGTATGGAAAGGCTTGAACGATGCCGCAGTGCTGCAGGCATGCGTGCCGGGCTGCGAGGAGTTCATCGGCGAAAGCGACGACGAATACAAGGCCGTGGTAGTCGCCAAGGTCGGCCCCGTGAAGGCGCGCTTCAAAGGCACGCTCGTGATTTCGGATCGCGACGGCCCGAACGGCTACCGGATTCTGGGCCAGGGCGAAGGCGGCATCGCGGGCTTCGGCAAGATGAACGCGACGGTCACGCTCGCCGACGCCGACGAGGGCGGCACGCTCCTCACCTACGTCGCCGATGCGCAAGTGGGCGGCAAGCTCGCGCAGATCGGTTCGCGCCTCGTCACGTCGGTTGCGAACAAGCTCGCGGCGGAATTCTTCACGCGCTTCAACGCGACGATGAGCGCGGAAGCCAGCGCCGCCGCGCAGTAAGCACGCAGGAAGACGAACGAGGTAATCATGGCTGAAATCCAACTACGGGTGAACGGCGTCGACGTGAAGCGCGAGGTGCCGGACCAGACGCTCCTGGTCGAGTTCCTGCGCGAAACGCTGCGCCTGACGGGCACGCACGTCGGCTGCGACACGAGCCAGTGCGGCGCGTGCACGGTGCATCTCGACGGGGCATCGGTGAAGTCGTGCACAGTGCTCGCCGCGCAGGCGAGCGGCGGCACGGTCACGACGGTCGAAGGACTGCGCGAAAACGACAGCGCGCCGCTGCATCCGGTGCAGAACGCGTTCGTGCAGTGTCACGGTTTGCAGTGCGGCTTCTGCACGCCGGGCATGATCATGGCGTCGAGCTACTATCTGCGCCAGCAGCCGTCGCTCGATGAAGAAAGCATCTGCCACGCGCTCGAAGGCAACATCTGCCGTTGCACGGGCTACGTGAACATCATCGAGGCCGTGCGTCATGCGGCGCGCGAGATGTATCCGTCACCCGGCGACGCCGCGACGGAGGAAGCCACGCGATGATCGGCCAACCCATCCCGCGCCTCGAAGACCGGCGCTTCGTCACCGGCAACGGTCAATACACCGACGATTTGCGCGTCGAAGGCCAGGTGCATGCCGCGTTCCTCCGCTCGCCGCACGCGCATGCCGCGCTGCGCTCGGTCGACGTATCGGCTGCGCGCGAAGCGCCCGGCGTGATCGCGGTGCTCGTCGGCCAGGATTATCTCGATGACGGCTTTCAGGGCGTCGATCACGTGCCGAATCCCATCGACGCCGTCGATGCCACGAAGAAAGCCTTCCTTAGCTCGCTGACCGGCGAGATCTTCAACCAGCCGCATGTTCCGCTGCCGATCGACCGCGTGCGATATGTCGGCGAGCCGATCGCGATGGTGATCGCCGAGACCGCGCTCGCCGCGCGCAACGCGACGGAGATGATCGACGTCGACTACGACGAGCTCGACGCCGTCGTCAACGCGGCGGATGCGATGCAGGACGGCGCGCCGCAACTGTGGGACGGCGCGGCGAACAATCTGTGCTTTCAGACGCAGATCGGCGATCGCGAGGAAGCGCGCCGCATCATCGCCGATGCGCCGTTCGTGCTCACGCGCGAATTCCATCACAGCCGCGTCGTGAACTGCCAGATGGAGCCGCGCGGCGCGATCGGCGTGTTCGACGGCGCAAGCGGCGTCTACACGCTGATCTCGGGCAGCCAGGGCGCGGTGCGGCAGAAGCTCTGCCTCGCCGTCGCGCTGAAAGTGCCGCCCGCGCAGGTGCGCGTGGTCTGCCCCGATACCGGCGGCGGCTTCGGTCCGCGTTCGTTCATCTATGTCGAGCAGCTTGCCGTGGTGTGGGCCGCGCGGCGCATCGGCCGGCCGGTGAAATGGACGAGCGATCGCAGCGAAGCATTTCTCTCCGACTATCAGGGCCGCGACCAGATCGTGCGCGCCACGTTCGGCTTCTCGCGCGACGGCCGCATTCTCGCCATCGACAACGCGTGGATCGGCAATGTCGGCGCGCATACGGTGTCCTATGTGCCGATGTCGAACGGCACGCGCATCATGACGACCGTCTACGACGTGCCGCTCGCCGCCGTGCACATCAGCGCCGTGCTGACCAACACGGTGCCGACCGCGCCGTATCGCGGCGCGGGGCGGCCCGAAGCGACGCACGTGATCGAACGTATGCTCGATCTCGCGGCGGCGGAACTGGGCATCGAGCGCGCGGAGATTCGCCGCCGCAACCTGATCGCTCACGAGAAGCTGCCGTATCGCAGCCCGATGGGCCTCACCTACGACAGCGGCGAATTCGCACGCAACATGGCGCGCGCGCTGGAACTCGCCGAATGGGACGGTTTCGAGGCGCGTCGCGCGGCCGCGCGTGCGAACGGCATGCTGCGCGGCATCGGGCTTGCCAACTACATCGAGTCGCCGGTGGGCGCGCCGCGCGAACGCATCGAACTGACGGTGCTGCCGGAAGGCCGCATCGATATCGTGTCCGGCACGCAGTCCACCGGTCAGGGCCACGAAACGACCTTCGCGCAGGTCATCGCGCAGCATCTGGGCGTGCCGATCGCATCGATCACGCTGCGCACCGGCGACACGGCGTTCGTGAGCGTCGGCGGCGGCAGCCATTCGGACCGCTCGATGCGTCTCGGCGGCATGCTGCTCGTCGATACCGCCGCGCAGATCGTCGCGCAGGGCAAGCGCGTGGCCGCCGAGTTGTTCGATGTCCCGCCGGAACGCGTGAGCTTCGCGAACGGCGTGTTCGCCGATGCGGCTTCGTCGCGCGAAATCGGCCTCTTCGACGTGGCCGCGCACATCGCCCGCGACGGCATGCCCGGCGAGCGCGCCACGCGCAGGCTGTACGCGGAAGCCGAAGTGAACACGCGGGTGCCCGCGCATCCCACGGGCGCGGCCGTCTGCGAACTCGAAGTGGACCCGGACACGGGCGTCGTGAAGCTCGTCAACTACACGTCCGTCGACGATGTCGGCCAGCCGATCAATCCGCTGATCGTCGAAGGTCAGGTGCATGGCGGTCTCGCGCAGGGCATCGGGCAGGCGCTCTCGGAAACCTGCTATCTCGATCGCGAGACGGGGCAGGTGCTGACCGGCTCGTACATGGACTACGGCATGCCGCGCGCCGGCGTGATTCCACGACTCAATCTCGAACTCACCGAAGACCCGACGCACGGCAACCCGCTGCGCGTGAAGGGCGGCGGCGAGAGCGGCATCACGCCCGCCACGGCGACGATCTTCAACGCGCTCGCCGACGCCCTGAAGGAATACGGCACCGAAGAACTCGCGATGCCCGCCACGCCGAAAGTCGTGTGGGAATTCATCCACCGCGACGCATGAATACGCTCAACAAGGAGACCTGCATGACCAGCCCTCACGTTGCGATTCGACGCAACGGCCCGCTCGTGGACGTGGTGCTCGACCATCCCGGCAACGGCAATCTGATCGATGCATCGATGAGCGAAACGATCATCGAAGCCGTCACGACGCTCGACGATGAAGCGAAGCTCGTGCGCATTCTTTCGAGCGGCCCGGACTTCTGCAAGGGCCGCCTCTCGCCGATGCCGCCAAAGGATGCAAAGCCGTCCGCCGAAACGCTGCGCCGCGTGGTCGCCGCGCCGCCGCTCGCGCTGTACGACGCGCTCAAGGCGGTGCGCGTGCCGGTGCTGTCGGTGGTGCGCGGCGAGGCGCTCGGCGTGGGCTGCGCGCTCGCGGGCGTATGCGACATCGCGCTCGCCTCCGACGACGCCGTGTTCCAGATTCCCGAAATGGAACGCGACATTCCGCCGACGCTCGTGATGTCGGCGCTGATCGGCCGCGTGCCGGTGAAGACCGTCGCGCATATGGTGCTGAGCCGCGTGCGGCTGTCCGCGAGCGAAGCGCTCCAGGCGGGTCTGGTCAGCCGCGTCGTGCCGGCGGCGAGCCTCGACGCGGAAGCGGACGCGCTCGTCGACACCCTGCTCGGCTGCAGCGCCGTCACGCTGCGCGCGGTGAAGCAGTTTCTGCATCTCGCGCCTGAAATGCCGGCGAGCGGCGCGAGCGGCTTCGCGGCGCATCTCGCGGCGACGGCGCTTTCCGCGCGCTTCTAAGACACGCATCAAGGAACCCAGATTGAGACCCAAGACCGCCATTCCCTCGACCGTAGACGGTACGCCCGCGCCCGACCTCGAACGCTTCCGTCTGCGGCGCTTTCTCGAATCGCTCGACGAGACCGAACTCGAACGCCATGACGCGAGCGTCGATCTCGCCGAGATCGCCGGCATCATGGAAGGCAATCCGCGCGCCGTGTGGTTCAGCCGTCCGTCCGGCGGCGCGATCTCGCTCGCGGGCAGCGTCGCCGCGAGCCGCTCGCGCCTCGCGAAAGCCTTCGACACGACGCCTGAACGCCTGCTCGACACCGTGCGCGAACGCCTGCGCGCGAAGGGCCGGCTCGTCGAAGTGAGCCGCGAGGAAGCGCCCGTGCAGCAGGTCGTGCTGACCGGCGACGACTGCGATTTCACCGCCCTGCCCGTGCATCTCCAGCACGAACTGGATGGCGCGCCGTACATCTCGGCGTCGATCGACTTCGCGGTCGATCCCGACATGGGCTGGACCAACGTCGGCATTCGCAGGCTGATGCTGCGCGGGCGTCGCACGGCCGGCATCGATCTCGTCGCGCCATCGGATCTGCGCGCGATCGCCATCGGCCATGCGAAGCGCGGCGAGCGCACGCCGATCGCGTTCGCGGTGGGCACGCATCCGATCGATCACGTCGGTGCGACCATGCGCATTCCCGCCGATGAACTCGAACTCGTCGCCGCACTGCGCGGCGCGCCGATGGGCGTGGTCAAGTGCGCGACGAACGATCTGCTCGTGCCCGCCGACGCGGAGTTCATCCTCGAAGGCTATCTCGACGAACGCGGCCACGCGGAACCCGAAGGCCCGTATGGCGAATTCCTCGGCTACTACGGCGGCGTGAAGACGAATCCGCTGTTTCATCTGACCGCGATCACGCATCGGCGCGACGCGGTGTTTCAGACCTGCACGATCGGCGGGCGCTCGATGGCGCGCACCGACACCGCGCAACTCGCCGCGCTGCGCACGGAAGTGACGGTGTGGCGCGCGCTCGAAACCGCCGTGCGCGAAGTGAAGGCCGTCTATGCGAACCCGGCCACCGGCGGCATGTTCAACGTGCGCGTCGCCATGCAGCAGCGCGTGCCGGGCGAGGCGCGCAACGCGATCGCGGCGGTGTTCGCGTCGCTCGCGAACGTAAAGCACGTGTTCGTGGTCGATCCGGACATCGACGTGTTCTCCGACGAGCAGATGGACTGGGCGCTCGCCACGCGCTTCCAGGCCGACCGCGATCTGGTGCTTCAGGACAGCCTGCGCGCGATGCCGCTCGACCCGTCGCTGCTCGGCGCGACGAAAACCGCGAAGGCCGGCTTCGATCTCACGCTGCCGCTGCTCGCGCCGGGCGCCGAGCGCGATCTCGAACATCGCGTACCGACGCCGCCTGCGTATCGCGGCGCGCGCTTCGACTCGCTCGACGCGGCGCTCGAAGACGGACCGAAGCGCTTTTCCGAGCTGATGGCCGCGACGGGCACGCGCGACGGCCGCGAAGTCGTGCGCTGGCTCGAAGACACGGCGCAACGCCGTGCGATCGCGCGGGACGAAGAAGGCCGCTACGTCCTCGCGTAACGCCCCGGCGGCTGCCGCACCGCAGTTTCAGGGTACGGCAGCCGCTGCAACGGACGGGATAGAATCGGGCTCCACGCGCGAAAAAGAAACGGCTGTCGTCAATGAACCTGTCCCTCAAACAACTCAAGGTTTTTCTTGGTGTCGCGAACGCGTCGAGCTTCACGAAGACCGCGCAGAGCATGCATCTGAGCCAGGCGGCGCTTTCCGCGATCATTCGGGAACTGGAAACGCAGCTCGATTGCCGGCTGCTGGAACGCACCACGCGCACGGTCTCGCTGACCGAAGCGGGCCGCCTTTTCTATCCCACCGCGATGGCGATCGTCGAGTCGCTGGAGAAGTCGGTCATCGAGCTCAATGAGCTGGGGCGTCAGAAGCAATCGTCGCTGCTGCTCGGCTGCACGCCGATGATCGCCGCGAGCCTGATGCCTTCGGTGCTCGCGCGCTTTTCGAGCGTGTATCCGAATGCGCAGATCGAACTCGTCGACCGCAATCCGACCGAGCTCGTGCAGATGGTCGAGGAAGGTCATCTCGATGCGGCCTTCGGCGTGTTCTTCTCGCAGCTTTCCGGCATCGACCGCACGCCGATTTTCCCGACGCGGCTCGTCGCGGTGTCGCCCGCGCAGGCCGGCACGCCGCTGCGCGGTCCCGGCATCCGCTGGACCGCGCTGGAGAATCAGCCGCTCATCACGCTGCCGAAGGACAATCCGCTGCAACGGCTGATCGAGGCTACGCTCTCGAAAGAGGAAGTGACGGTCAGCCGCCGCATCGTCGTGGGTCATCTTCAGACGGCCATCGCGATGGCGCAGGAAGGGCTCGGCACGGCGGTCATGCCGTCCTTCAGCGAACATATCTGCTATCGCTACAACGTGCGCGTCGACGCGTTGCGCCCCGAGGTGCCGCTATCGTTCTATCGCATCACGCGAACCGGCCGCGACACGCTCGCCACGCTCGATCAGTTCACGACGATGTTCACCGAAGCCGCGAAGGAAGATCCCATCGGCGTGGGCGACAACGACATCGACGAGGACGAGGACTGACACTCGCGCGAGGCGGAACGGCGTATCGGTCCTGCCGCTGCCGTGGCTTTGCACTTGCAACTGCCCACGTGCATACTCTCTGCACCGAAGCAACACTGCCGTTGGGAGACGGCTTCCCGGAGCGTCGATGCGTTTCGATCTGCAATCGCTGAAATTGTTCGTCGCGGTCTGCGAGCAGGGCAGCATTGCCCGCGCGGCGGAGGCCGAGAATATCGCGCCTTCGGCTCTCAGCAAGCGCATGTCGCATCTCGAAGACACGCTCAAGACCGCCCTCTTCGTGCGCAGCAACAAGGGGCTGGAACTGACCGCGGCGGCGGCCGCCCTCTTGCAGCATGCCCGCGTGCTCCTGCGCGATATCCAGCAGATGGAAAGCGAACTGCTCGATCATGCCGAGGGCGTGCGCGGCCAGATCCGGCTGCATGCCAGCCTCTCGACGATCGTGCAGTACATCGCCAACGACATCCGCGAGTTC
Source organism: Caballeronia jiangsuensis (assembly GCA_000648925.1). Classification (GTDB taxonomy): domain Bacteria; phylum Pseudomonadota; class Gammaproteobacteria; order Burkholderiales; family Burkholderiaceae; genus Caballeronia; species Caballeronia jiangsuensis. Next base: position 70,756 of record JFHF01000007.1, on the reverse strand, counting down.
CTGGAGCTGCACCCGGGGCTGCGCATCGATCTTCAGGAAAGCCTCAGCCCTGCTGTGGTCCGCGCGGTGGCGGAAAACACGGCCGATATCGGCGTGTTCGGCGGCACGACCGTGACCACCGGACTACAGGTATTTCCCTATCGCAGCGACCGGCTGGTGGTCATCATGCCGCCCGATCATCCGCTCAGCCATGCCGGTCGGGTGAAGTTCCGCGAAGTGGCGAAGTACCCGCTGGTAGGGCCGCAAGCGGGCAGCTATCTGAACTCGCTGGTGTTGCGCGCGGCGGCGGACCTCGATCATCCGCTCAAGCTGTCGATTCGGGTCAACGGCTTCGAGCCGGTGCGCAGCATGGTGGAGGCGCGCCTCGGTATCGGCCTCGTGCCCGAGCATCATGCCGAGCGCTATGTCAGCTCGGCGCCATTGGTCGCCGTGACGCTCGACGAACCCTGGGCCGAGCGGCACTGGAAGATCTGCGTGCGCGAGGCGGAGTCGCTCCCCGCGCCGGTTCAGCTCTTTCTCAAGCATCTACTCGCGAGCCAGGATGCGCACCCGGCGCCCGGCGATCACGCGTAAGCCAGCTTCAGTCCTGCCTGCGGCCAGGGCAGCGTTCCGAGCCGCCCCGTGCCCGAGAGCGTGACGTACGCCGTCTTCATGTCGGCGCCGCCGAAGCAGATGTTGGTCACCATGCCGTCCGGCACCATCACCTGCCGCAGCACCTCGCCCGTGGGCGCGACCACCGTGATGCAGCCGGTGACGAGCGTCGCCACGCAGATGTTGCCCTCCGCATCCACGGCCAGGCTGTCGAAGCGCTGATAACCCGGCAAGCCGCACACCAGACGCCCGCCGTGCGGCGACGGATACGGATGCTTGCGCGCGCGGCCGGGCGCCTCCAGATCGAACGCCCACAGACGCGCGGTTTCGGTCTCCGCCACATAGACGACACTGTCGTCCGGCGACAGGCCCACGCCGTTAGCCGTCGTCAGCGGATATGCGACTTCGACGATCATCGAACCATCGGCGCGCCCGTAATAGAGACCCGCATGATCGCGATCGCGCAGCCGGTTCTTGCCGAAGTCGGTGAAGTAGAAGCCGCCGTCGTGATCGAACACGATGTCGTTGGGACCGCACAGAGGATGGTCGCCGCAGCGGTCGTACAGCGTCGTCAGCGCGCCCGTGCGCGGATCGAAACGTTCGATGCGGCCGCTGGTATAACCCGGATGCACGCCCGCCCTCGTGCGATTCAGCCCGGCGACGGTGCGGAACAGAAAGCCTCCGTTGTTGCAGATGTAGAAGACGCCTTCCGGTCCCATCGCGAGACCGTTGGGGCCGCCGCTCACCTGCGCGATCACGCTCACCGTGCCGTCGTCGGCCACGCGGCTGATGGTCTCGCGCTCGATCTCGACCAGCACGACGGAGCCGTCGGGCATCGCCACCGGTCCCTCGGGAAATTTCAGGCCTTCAGCCAGAATGCGGATGCCGCTCTCCATCGTCGCTCCCTCGCCAGGTCAGTGCTTGCCGGCATTCTCGACAAAGCGATTGTCGTAGGTGGCCTTCAGATCGATCGACGCCTTGCCGATGTCGGGATCGAAGGCGGCCAGCACATCGTGTACGGTATGCGCGGCGGCGTCCGTCATGAGGCCGTCGCGCGAGATGCAGCTTCGCATGTTGCCGTAGGCCTGGGCGAAGACATCCTTGTCGGCCAGCGCGTATTGCTGCGGCACGGCTGCCGCGACCTGCTCGGGCGTCGCCTGCGCCATCCAGCGTTCGGCTTCGAGGATCGCGTCGGTGACCGCCTGCACGGTATTCGGATTTTTGGCGGCGAACGCTTTCGTCGTGTAGATGGCCGCTTCCGGATAATCGCCGCCCAGCGTGGCGCGGGTGTCCGCCGGATCACGCATCACGGCAAGCGGAAAGAGATCGCCGCTACTTTGAAGCACGGTCGCGACCGGATCGTTGCTCATCAACGCATCGATCTGCCCGCTGCGTGCCGCTGCAATCGCGCCGGCGGACGAACCCACGCCGATGATCGACACATCGCCCGGTTTCACGCCCGACTTGCTCAGCAGATAATTCACGCCCATGTGAAAGCTCGAACCGGGCGAGCTCACGCCGATGCGCATGCCCTTGAGATCGGCATACGTTTTGACCTTGCCGTGGCTCGCGCGCGTCACGCCGAACACCCAGCCGGGACAGGAGGCCAGCGTGACGAACGAGACCAGCTGCTGGCCTTTGGCGGCCATCGTGATCGTGTTGGAATAGGCGCCCGCCACGATATCGGCGCTGCCGCCCATCAACGCCTGCAATGCCTTCGCGCCGCCGCTGAACACGCCGATCTCCACATCCAGCCCCGCCTGTTTGAAATACCCGCGGCTGTCCGCGATGACGAAAGGCAGATAAGGGAATCCCACGCCCGCGGCGGCCAGATGAAGTTTCGGTTTCTCCGGCACAGGCGCGGCGCCGGCGGCCGACGCATTCACGACGACCGCGCAGGTGGCCAGCACCGGCAACACCAGACGCCAAAGCGCTTTCACGATGGTTTGTCTCCCGGCTTCATGTACAGGCTCGTCTCAGTAGGTCGCGCGTCCGCCGGACAGGTCGAAGACCGCACCGGTGGTGAACGAATTTTCTTCGCTGGCAAGCCAGGCGATCATCGCGGCTGCTTCGTCGAGTTCGAGGAAACGGCCACGCGGAATCTTGCCCAGCATGTAGCGGATATGCTCGGGCGACTGCTCCATCGCGCCGGGCGTGCGCGCCACGGCGGGCGTGACGCAGTTGACGGCGATATCGTGGCTCGCCAGCTCCTTGCCAAGCGACTTGGTCATCGCGATGACCGCAGCCTTGGCCGAACTGTAGGCCGCCGCATTCGGGTTGCCCTCCTTGCCCGCGACCGAAGCGAGATTGACGATGCGGCCGTAGTTCTGGCCGATCATGCCCGGCACCACCGCACGGCAGCAGTGGAACGTGCCGTTGACGTCGATATCGATCACCTGCTTCCACACGTCGATCGGATAGTCGATCAACGTGGCATTCGGACCGACGATCGCCGCGTTGTTGATCAGGATATCGATACGCCCGCAGGCTTTCAGCGTTCCCGAGACCGCGGCCTGCACGCTCTCGTAATCGGCGATATCGACACGCTCGAAGTGGACATCGTGCCCGCCCAGTTCGGCACGGGCCTGCTCCATGCCCGCGGGATTGATGTCCCAGATCGCGAGCCGCGCGCCGGAGGCGAGCAGCCGCTGGCCGACCGCGAGGCCGATGCCCTGTGCGCCGCCGGTCACGACGGCGACGCGGCCCTTCAGATTGATCGCGTTGGTCTGCAAGATGGTTTTCCTCGAAGTTCAGGCGCCCGCGGCCACGGTCTGACCGGCGACGGGGCGCCAGCGCAGCAGATGGTCCTCGACCATCGAAACCGCCGTATCGAGCAGAAGGGCGAACACGGTCAGCACCAGAATGCCCGCGATCACCGAGTTGATATCGAACACGCCTTCGGCCAGCAGAATCAGATAGCCGACGCCCTTCTCTGATCCCAGGTACTCGCCGACCACGCTGCCCACGAACGCGATGCCGATCGCGTTATGCAGGCTGGAAAAGACCCAGCTCGTCGCCGAAGGCAGATACACATGCCGCAGTAGCTGGCGCGAGTTGGCGCCGAGCATACGGGTGTTGGACAACACCGTCGGGCTGACCTCGCGTACGCCCTGATAGACGTTGAAGAACACCACGAAGAACACCAGCGTGACGCCGAGCGCCACCTTCGACCAGATGCCGAGGCCGAACCAGAGCGCGAAGATCGGCGCGAAGATCAGGCGCGGCATCGAATTCATGGCCTTGATGAACGGATCGAACACCACCGCGAGAAACGGGTTGAGCGCCAGCCACAGACCGAACGCCAGGCCGAACGCCGTGCCGATCGCGAACGCCAGCATGGTTTCGACCAGCGTCGTGTAGAGATGGCGAAACACCGAACCCGTCACGAACCAGTCGACGATGCGAAGCGCCACGCCGACCGGATCGCCGAAGAAAAACGGCGACAGCCATTTCTGACCGGTGCCGAGCCACCACAGAAACAGGACACCGAACAGGATGGCCAGCCGGGCGATCAACACCGTGAATCGATTGTTGGGGTCAAACACGGTTGCGCGCATAGCTTTTCAGTACCTCGCCTCGAAGCACGTCCCAGATCTGGGTGTGCAGTTGCAGGAAACGCTGCGTCATGCGGATCTCCGACATTTCGCGCGGACGTTCGAGATCGATCTCGAACTCGGCGATAGGCCGCGTGCCGGGCCCCGCCGACAGCACGATCACGCGGTCCGACAACGAGATCGCCTCTTCCAGATCGTGCGTCACGAACATCACCGACTTGCGATCGTAGGACCACAGTTGCAGCAGCTCGTTTTCCATCAGATGCCGGGTCTGGATATCGAGTGCGCTGAATGGCTCGTCCATCAGGATGATGCGAGGGTTCAGCGCCAGCGCCTGCGCGAGGCCCGCGCGCTTGCGCATGCCCCCGGACAACTGGTGCGGGTACTTCTTGCCGTGCCCGTGCAGGCCCACGCGCTTCAGCCAGTCGTGCGCCACGCTCAGCGCCTCTTCGCGTGGCGTGCCGCGAAATATCAAACCCATCGCGATGTTTTCTTCGGCCGTCTTCCACGGCATGAGCGCGTCCACCTGGAACAGATAGGCGGCCTGCCGGTTCAGGCCGTTCGTCAATTTCTCGCCGAACACGCTCAGGCTGCCCGACGAAGGACGGGTCAGTCCGGCCGCCACATTCAGCAGCGTGGACTTGCCGCAGCCCGTGGGCCCGACGATCGAGACGAACTCTCCGTCACCGATCGTCAGGTTGCCCCCGGCAATGGCGGTGTAGGTCTGCGCGTTCTTGCCATTGCCCGCGAAGGTGCATGTCACGTTGTCGAAGCGCAGGGCTTCGCGCCGCGCGGCTTGTCCGCTATCGATCGGGATGCTGCAGGTCGCGGTGCTCATGGCTGGATCTCCGCGGCCTTCCTGACGAACCGGTTGTCATAGGTCGAGGCGAGGTCGATCTTGGCCGATGCCACGGTCGGATCGAACGCCGCCAGCACGTCGCGCACGGTCTGCGCGCCCTTGGCCGTGATCTCCCCGTTCTGCGCGATACAGCGGCGGCTGTTCGTGAAGGCCTCGGCATAGAGCGCCTTGTTGTCGCCCAGGAACTCGGGAGGCACGTTGTCCGCGACCTGCTCCGGCGTGGCCTTGGCGATCCATTTCTCGGCCCGCACGATCGCATTGGCGACGGCCTGCACCGTCTTCGGATTCTTGTTGACGAAGTCCTGCGTCGCGAACAGGCTCGATTCGGGGTAGTCGGAGCCGAACACCTTGATGTTGCCGTCCGCCGTGCGCATGTTCTCCAGCGGCTTGAGGCTGCCGTCCTTGACTAAGATCGTGGCGCTCGGATCATTGACGATCAGCGCATCGATCTGCCCGGCGCGCACCGCCGCCACCGCTCCCGCCGCCTGCCCCACGCCGATGATCGACACGTCCGAAGACTGCAGTCCCGCCTTGTGCAGGATGTAGTTGACCGCCATGTGCGTGCTGGAACCCGGCGCGCTCACACCGATGCGCATGCCCTTCAGATCCTTCGGCGATTTGACTTCGGCCTGCCGTTTCTGGGACACGCCGAAGATCCAGCCGGGACAGATGACCTGCGCCGCCACCACCACCAGATGCTGGCCCTTGGTCGCCATCGTGATGGTGTTCGAATAGGCACCCGCCACCATGTCGGAACTGCCGCCGAGAAGCGCCTCCAGCGTCTTCGAGCCGCCGGAGAAGGCGGCGATGGTCACATCGAGCCCTTCGTCCTTGAAGTAGCCGCGCGTCTTGGCGACGAGCATGGGCAGATAGGTGATGCCTGTCGAAGCCGCCGCGATGTGCAGGTCGGGCTTCTCGGGCACATCCTTGGCCACGGCCGTGGCGGAACCGAAGGCAAGCCCGAACGCTGCGCACAGCGCAATGCCAAGTTTCAGCTTCATGATCGTCTCCTCCCTTTCGCGGGATTTTCTGGTGCAACGAACTGCCTGGGATGACCGGGCCTTATGCCGAACCCGGTCCGCCTGACGCGCTTGCGAACTAGGCCGCCTGCCTGTGAAGCGCCTCGACCACCGCATCGCCCATGTCGCGGGTGCCGACGCATTGCGTGCCGTCCTGACGGATATCGGCGGTGCGGTAGCCTGCGGCCAGCACCGCGCGTACAGCCTGTTCGACGCGGCTCGCCGCATCGTCCATCTCGAAGCTCTCGCGCAACATCATCGCGAGCGATAGGATGGCGGCGAGCGGATTGGCCACGTCCTTGCCGGCGATGTCCGGCGCCGAACCGTGCACCGGCTCGTACAGCCCCTTGCGCTCGTAGCCCAGCGAGGCCGAGGGCAGCATGCCGATCGAACCGGTCAGCATCGCGGCGGCGTCCGAGAGAATATCGCCGAACAGGTTGCCCGTGACGATCACGTCGAACTGTTTGGGCCGGCGCATCAGCATCATCGCGGCGGCGTCCACGAAGAGATGGCTCAGTTCGACGTCCGGGTAATCCTGCCCGACGCGCGTGACGACCTCGCGCCACAACTGGCTCGCCTCCAGCACATTCGCCTTGTCCACCGAGCACAGCTTGTGATGACGACGGCGCGCCGCCCGGAACGCGGCATGCGCGACCCGCTCGACCTCGGATTCGGAATAACGCATCGTGTTGAAACCCACCCGCTCGCCCGCCTGATTGATCTCGAAGCCGCGCGGCTGGCCGAAATAGGCGTCGCCGTTCAACTCGCGCACGATCACGATGTCCAACCCGTCGACCACTTCGGGCCGCAAGGTCGAAGCGCCGATGAGTTCCGGGAACATGTAGGCCGGGCGGAAGTTGGCGTAGAGGGTCAACGCTTCGCGCAATTGCAGCAAGCCGGTTCCGGGACGACGTTCGCGCTCGATCGCGGCTTCATCGGCCACGCCTACCGCGCCGAACAGGATGGCGTCGGCCTTGCGCGCCAGCGCGAGCGTGGGCTCGGGCAGCGGCACGCCGTGCGCCTGAATGCCCGCCTCGCCGATGGGCGCCTCCTGAGTCTCGGCCTGCGGCGCCACGACCCGCAGCACCTTGAGCGCCTGCGACACCACTTCGGGACCGATACCATCACCGGGCATGACTGCAATCTTCATCTGTACTTCTCCTTGGTCGATTTCAGGAAGCGCGCGCCTTCAAAAGTCTCCGGCACGATTGCGCTCGAAAGCATCGATGCGATCCCGATGCGAAAGCGTGTAGTCGATCTCGTCCATCCCGCGCAGCAGACACTCCTTTGCGAAGGGCTCCATGTCGAAGGCATGGGACGAACCGTCGGGCAAGGTCGCGGTCTGCGCGGGCAGATCGATGGCGATGCGGCTGCCGGGACTGGCCGACAGCGTCTCCAGGAGCGGCAGGACCACGGCCTCCGGCAGCACGATGGGCAGCAGTCCGTTCTTCAGGCAGTTGATGAAAAAGATGTCGCCGAAGCTCGGGGCGATCGCCGCACGGAAACCGTAGTCGTACAGCGCCCAGACCGCATGCTCGCGCGACGAGCCGCAACCGAAGTTATGGTTGGCGACGACGATGCGCGACTCGCGAAAAGGCGTCCTGTTGAGCACGAAGTCCGGTTGTTCCGCGCCGTCCGGGCCGAAGCGCAGCGCGCGAAACAGGAACTGGCCGAAATCGTCGGAGCGGGGTTTTTGCAGGTAGCGTGCGGGCAGGATCTGATCGGTATCGCAGTTGATGGCGACGATCGGCGCCGCCACTGCGTCGAGGTGCGTGAGGCCTTCCATGTCAGGCTCCCATGAGGCGGCGCACATCGGTCAGGCGGCCGGTCACGGCGGCCGCAGCCGCCATCGCCGGGCTCATCAGATGCGTGCGCACGCCGGGCCCCTGGCGGCCCACGAAATTGCGGTTCGACGTGGACGCGCAGCGCTGCCCGGGCGCGGCGATATCGCCGTTGGTCGCGAGGCACATCGAACAGCCGGGGAAACGCCACTGAAAGCCCGCGTCCTTGAACACGCGGTCGAGCCCTTCGGCCTCCGCCTGCGTGCGCACCTCGTGCGAGCCCGGCACCACCCACGCCTCGACGCCGGGCGCGATGTGGCGGCCACGCGCGACCGCCGCCGCGCTGCGCATATCCTCGATGCGCCCGTTGGTGCATGAGCCGATGAACACCCTGTCGATCGCCACGCCTTCCAGCGCTTCGTCCGGGGCCAGTCCCATGTAGTCGAGCGCCCGCGACATCGCGGCGCGGAGATCGGGATCGGGCTGCATCGCGGGATCGGGCACGCGGCGATCGATGGCGCAGGCATATTCGGGCGTCGTGCCCCAGGTCACCATCGGGGCGATGCCGGCCACGTCGATGTGCACCTCGCGATCGAACGTCGCGCCGGGGTCGGTGAACAAGCTGCGCCAGTGCGTCATTGCCCGGTTCCACTCGTCGCCCGAAGGCGCGTAGGGACGCCCGTCGAGATACGCGAACGTGGTTTCGTCCGGCGCGATCATGCCCGCGCGACCGCCAGCCTCGATGGTCATGTTGCACAGCGTGAGCCGCCCTTCCATCGACAAGCCCGCGATCGCGGAGCCGGCATATTCGATTACGTGTCCCACCGCCCCGGCCACGCCGATCCGCGCGATCACGGCGAGGATCAGGTCTTTCGCGGTGACGCCCGCACCCGGCTCGCCGTCGAGCGTGACGCGCATGTTCCGCGACTTGCGCTGCCACAAGCTTTGCGTGGCGAGCACGTGGGCCACTTCCGTCGCACCGATGCCGAACGCGAGCGCGCCCATTGCTCCGTGCGTCGACGTGTGGCTATCGGCGCAAACGACGGTCATGCCCGGCAGGCTCAGCCCCTGCTCGGGTCCGACGACATGCACGATGCCGCGTCGCGGATCGTTCATATCGAACAGGGTGATGCGCGACTCGGCCGTGTCGCGTTGCAGCGCTTCGATCATGGCGCGCCGTTCCGGATCGGCCACTGCCGCGATGTCGTTTGCCGTGCTGGAAACGTAGTGGTCGGCGGTGCCGAAGATGCGCTCGGGCGAGCGAGGCCTGAGCCCGCGCTGGCGCATCAGGTCGAACGACTGCGCGGTGACGTCGTGTATGAAATGCCGGTCGATGAACAGCAGATCCTGTCCATCGTCGCGGGACATCACGCGGTGACTGTCCCAGATCTTGTCGTAAAGCGTTCGCGGACCGTGCCTTTCCTGGTCGAGTTGCATTGCTTCGTCTCGCTCCATCGATCTGCCGGCTGCGGCAAGCGCGGGTATGCGCTTTCGCAATCGGTTGTGGTTTGCGAGCATCATGGACCAGGCGAGCGCGGTTGTTCGTGGTCTTTTGGAAAGGCACCATCGCCGATCGCGATGACGATGTATCGCGCCGCGCATGCGCTGTCGCCTTCACATTGTTCTCGAAGCGAGAATTGTGGTTTGCGCCATCGGGCCATTCCCCTATCCCGTCGGATTGGTCATGATCCTTCTATCGCATCGCAGCATGCGGTGCGCGACGTCAATCCCCATACGCGGAGAAGGAAGCATGACAAAGCAGGCGCTTATCGCGGTCGATATTCAGAACGACTACTTTCCGGGAGGCAAGTGGATTCTCAACGGAGTCGATGCTGCCGCCGACAATGCAGCCGCCGTGCTCGCGCAGGCGCGAAAGAACGGCGACCTCGTCGTTCATATCCGACATGAAACTCTGGCGAAGGACGCGCCGTTCTTCGTGCCGGATACCGAAGGCGCGCAACTTCATCCGAAGGCGGCGAGTCTTCCGGGCGAGCGAGTGATCCTGAAACACCACATGAATCCGTTTCGCGAGACCGACCTTCAGCACGTGTTGAAGGCGAATGGTATCGATACGGTTGTCGTCATCGGGAACATGAGCCACATGTGCATCGACGCGGTCACGCGTCATTCGGTGGACCTCGGCTATGCGACCACCGTGATCCACGATGCCTGCGCGACGCACGATCTCGAATTCGATGGCGTGCATGTCCCGGCAGCGCACGTGCATGCGGCCTTCATGGCGGCGCTGCGTTTCGGGTATGCGAAGTTGATGTCGGCGCAAGAGTTCACGCGCTGACCGATCCGGCGTAGCCCTTCACGCTGCGGGCGCACGCAAGGGCGCGGCAGGAACGACTGTCTCGATACGGCCGGTCTTGACGTCGTAGACCAGCCCCGACACGATGAGGCTGTCCGGCAAGTCCTGGTTCGCCCTGAGTGCTGCGACGTCGAGCGCGACTGCTTCGTAGGGCTGAGTAATGGCGAGCGCGTCGAGCGCGTCGGTTTCGACGCCGAGATGCTTCGCCAGCAATGCCGGCGCATGCCTGTGACAACCGATGATCCCGCAGTCCGTATGCTGGAGCAGCACCAGATTGCGGGCGCCGTCCGGACGTCCGGCCGCTTTCGCGACGACGGCCAGCACCGCCAGCGTTTCGAGCAGCGGCTTGTTGATCCGGCCACCGACATTGCGAATCACCGCCGCTTCGCCTTGCTTCAAACCCAGCACGTGCACCGGATCGACGCGAGGATCGACGCAACCGACTATCACGGTTCCGGTCGACGGCATCATCTTGAGTTCGGCCGAAAAAGCCGTATCGGCGAACTCGGCGTTGCGCTCCAGCATGACATCGTTGAAGTCCATTCTGCTCACTCCCAGTTGTTCGGGCGAAGCCGCCCGGTCGGTTTCGTTTCGGTCGTCGCTGCGCGCTCGCATCAGCGCACACCACATCAGGCGGAGACTTCCAGATCCACGAGCGACGCCTCTGCCGGCGCGTGCAAAGAACGTTCGATGACGTGCATCTTCGGCGCCCGATCGATCACGAGTCCGAGCACGTCGGGGCGGCTGTAATGGCCGCGCGAGTCCATCATGCGTTTGCGCTTGTCGATCTGCCAGAAGTCCAGATCCGCGATGATCTCGCCCTCTCCCTCGCGCAGCGGCGCGCCGCCCATGAACTCGCCGTCCGGCGACACGATCGCGGTGAAACAGCCGCTCGATATCGGGCCGATCTGCGACGTGTTCGTATCGAGCAGAATCTGCTGTTGCTGTTCGGGCGTCAGCCATGCCGTCGCGTTGACCACGAACGCGCCTGCTTCGAGCGCGTGCTGACGAATGTTGACGGAGATCTGCTCCGAGAACAGATCGCCGGCAAATGAGCCGGGATACATGGCCGAATGGATTTCCTCGCCGTCCGCCATCAGCGCGTATCGCGCGAGCGGGTTGTAGTGTTCCCAGCAGGCAAGCTGGCCTACGCGGCCGACGGCGGTATCGACCGCGCGCAGGCCAGAGCCGTCGCCCATCCCCCAGACCATTCGCTCGTGATAAGTCGGCGAGAGCTTTCGACGGCGCTGCACCAGCGTGCCATCGGCATCGAACAGCAACTGGGTGTTGTAGAGCGTGCGCCCGTCGCGCTCGTTGACGCCGATCGACACCACCATCCCCGCCTGTCGCGCCGCTTCGCCGATCGCGCGGGTCGTCTCCGACGGAACCGTCACGGCCTGATCGAGCAGCTTGTAATGCTCGGCGCCCATGGCGAAGGGAGATTCGATAAACGAGAAATACGGGTAGTACGGAACGACGGTTTCGGGGAAGGTCGCGAACTGGACGCCCTGCCGGCCGAGTTCCAGAATTTTCTGGACGACCTTGGCGACGGTGCCTTCGCGGCTATAGAGGACGGGGGCGATCTGCACGGCTGCGGCCCGGATGATTTTCGACATGACGTCGTTCCTTGGCGGTAGAAGAAGTGCCTATACCTTAGCGCCGCGAGTCATTAGCATGTATGTCGTTGTTGCCACCATTCGTGCCATCCGTCGCGTGGGCGCGAGTCGCGATCGGGCTCGCTGGCAACCGCGTCCGGATCACGAAATGCAGGAGTGGATATGCATCGGATCGGCTTCATCGTGCCGCCAAGATTCCAGTTGATGAGTCTCGCCGCGCTCACCACGTTCGAGCTTGCGAACATGCCGCCGCGAGGGCCGTGCTATGACATTCGCCTGCTGTCCGAACACGGCGGACCCGTCGTATCGTCCGGCGGAATGACGCTGCAAACCACGGCATTCGAAGAGACGGCATTCGACACGGTCATCGTGGGCTCGATCACCGAGATGCGGATTCCGCCATTCGATCCGGCCGTGATCGCGTTCGTGAAAGAGGCCGCGAAAGCGTCGAGACGCATAGCCTCGATCTGTAGCGGCGCATTCGTGCTTGCCGAGGCGGGACTTCTGAACGGCCGCCGCGCAACGATGCATTGGGCGCATGCGTCCGAGTTCAGGGCACGGTTCCCCGATGTCGTCACGGAAGAAGATCGCATCTTCATCAACGATGGTCCGATCTGGACCTCGGCGGGCATGACAGCCGGTATCGACCTTGCGCTGGCCCTGCTCGATAACGACCTCGGTCCCGATGCCGCGAAGCTGGTCGCGAGGCTCCTCGTCATGAATCAGCGCCGGCTGGGCGGGCAGATGCAACACTCGGCTTTGCTCGACATGACACCGAAGTCAGATCGAATCGAACTGGTCCTGGCGCACATACGGCGCAACCTGCGCAATCCGCTCACCATCGACGAACTCGCGGGTGTGGCCAACCTCAGCCCCCGGCAGTTCAGCCGCGCGTTTCTGGCCGAAACCGGTCAATCGCCGGCGAAGGCGGTCGAACAGCTTCGGCTGGAAGCGGCAAGATTCATGATCGAGCAAGGCCGGCATACGATCAACGTCGTGGCTCAGGAGACGGGCTTTGCGGACCGGGAGCGTATGCGTCGCGCGTTCGTTCGAACCTACGGTGTGCCCGCCGATGTGCTGCGCCGGAACGCGCGACGGGAAATAGTCGCGGATGCCTGAATCCGGACGCGCTCAGCCGCGAAGATTTTCCTCGCAATCGTCCCAGTATCGAAGCGGGTCACGATGGTCCGGATAGCGTTGGTCGAGCCACGCTTCGAGTTTGTGCCAGTCCGGATGGTTGACGCCCGTTCGCGCCGACCAGGTCGAAGAGCGTTCGAGAATCCGGCCGTTCCCGCGATCGCGAATCAGCACACTGCCGAGTCCGTTCGAGCCATTTGCCTGCGATTCGATGAGATAGCGCGGCAGAATTCTGAGTTCGGCATCCTTGGCCCAGCCGAATACGCCGCGGACCACGCCGGACGGATCCCGCAACTCGATGGGGCCGCTTTTCGGCCGAACGGCGGTCCATCCGTCGGGAAAATCGGCGACGACTTCGTCTTTGGTCTCCCTCACCCACTTCACGCGCCACGCTCGCGTGACCGCTTCGCGCAGGCGAGCCACCGACGCGTAGCCCGCAGGCAACTCGATCGCTATCGGGAGCGTGATCAGGCTGTCCTTCCAGAGTGCGGATTCGTCCTCGACGCGTTTGACGACGTCGGACGCCGCCGGTCCGAAAGGATTCTCGGGCCGGCTCGACACTTTCGCATTCGACGGGGGCAGCCCCTCGAAAAGGCGCTCGGCATCCTGACGGGTCAGTTTCGTCTTTCCCTTATTCATGGTCGTTTGGTGGCAAGGTTGGATCTGCTCGAACGTGCACGCGTCTCTTTGCTGTAAAGCGGGTCTGTTCGAGCGATGGATGATGGCGCGCGTTCATCAATCATCTCACGATCCTTCCGGGCCGAACACCTGCGCGCGGCCTGTTCCGCCGGAAACGGGCCGATTCGAAATTCTTCGTTGCCTCTTCCTTGAAATCAGCCTATAACCATCCATATGGATGGTATCCGGAAGGCAAGAGGACTATATGGCAAAAGAACCGGTCGATCGCTCCCGAGGCAGCGATACCGAAAAAATCACGATCAACCTGGGCCCGATCGACCTGGGCCAGATCGATTTGCTCGTGGAGGAAGGTTTTTACTCGAACCGCACGGACCTCATCCGGACGGCGATCCGCAACCAGTTGTCCATTCACGCGCCGGTGGTCAAGGACACCGTGACGCGACGCGAACTGGTGCTGGGCCTCCAGTACTTTTCGAAGCAGGACCTCGAAGCGGCGCGCGCGGCCAATCAGCGGCTCAAGATCCAGGTGCTGGGTCTCGCCAGCATCGCCAGCGACGTATCGCCCGAACTCGCGCTGGCAACCATCGACTCGATCCTGGTTCGCGGCGCGTTGCACGCATCACCGGCAGTCAAGGCTGCGCTGGCGGATCGCATCCGATAGCGGCCTCACCCTATATTCGGCAATGGAAAACATGAAACTCAACGAAGGCTTTCTCGACTCGATGAAAGAGGCGTTTGCCCTCTTTCGCAAGAACGATCCCGCCGCCGCGGCTGAAATCGTGAAGCGCGCCATGCACGGCGAGCAGACGAACGTCGCACGCACGCACAACGATGCCGATATCGGTATCGACATCGAAAAGACGCGAACGCGCTTCACCGATGTCTTTCGCGCCCGGCGCCCCTCGCAGCCCGCTCGGACAGACGCCGACGTGCAGGATCGTGGGCACTTCAGCACCCGACGCTATGCGAACGGCGCGGGTCAACGCAGCTACAAGCTTTACGTGCCGAGCAGCTATCGCGATGAGCCGCTGCCGCTCGTCGTCATGCTGCACGGATGCACGCAGGACGCCGACGATTTCGCGGCAGGCACGCAGATGAACGCGCTCGCCGAAACCCACGGCTTCATGGTCGCGTATCCGATTCAGCCGCAGGGCGCGAATCCGTCCAGGTGCTGGAACTGGTTCAAGCCGTCGGATCAGCAACGCGATCAGGGCGAGCCGTCGCTGATCGCGGGCATCACGCGCGAGATCATGACGCAACACAACGTGGACCCTAAGCGTGTGTATGTGGCAGGCCTTTCGGCCGGCGGCGCGATGGCGGCAGTCATGGCGCAGCGCTATCCCGATCTGTACGCGGCGGCAGGCGTCCACTCGGGCCTGCCCGTCGGATGCGCGCACGATCTGCCGTCCGCGCTCGCGGCCATGCGCGGGGGCAAGGCCAAGCCGAAGGCCGCAACGACAACATCTCGCTGCCCGCTGATCGTCTTTCACGGCGATGCCGACGCGACCGTGCATCACGTCAACGCGACTGAACTATTGCGCGGATTCACGCCGAATGGAGCCGAAGCGGGACACCGCTCATCCACCGATACCGGAGCACGCAAGCACGCGGTCCAGCGAATGAAATCGCCTGAAGGCACGCCCGCGGAATTGTGGATCATTCACGGCGCGCCTCATGCGTGGTCGGGCGGTTCCTCGAACGGCAGCTATACGGACCCCACCGGACCGAACGCCAGCGCGGAGATGGTGCGCTTTTTCCTTGCGCATCCTCGCGGGCACTGAGGCACGAAGGCCTGGATCGGCATTGATAACCGGCGCACATCAATCGTTCCAAAAATAGCACTTATCGTGTCGCGAGGTTCAGGCGAGTATTCGACAAACAATAAATCGCCCGAACACCGCAAGCCAAGAATATCTGGAGACACCTCGATGCACCCTTCCCCTACGACCCTCGCTTCCGCGCAATCGAAGGCATCCGCCGTGCTGCGCGTGACGGCAGGCAACTTCCTCGAACAGTTCGACTTCTTCCTGTTCGGCTTCTACGCCACGCAGATAGCCACCGTCTTTTTCCCGGCGGGAAGCGAGTTCGCTTCGCTGATGATGACCTTCGCGGTGTTCGGCGCAGGCTTCCTGATGCGGCCGCTGGGCGCGATCATCCTCGGCGCGTATATCGACGATGTCGGCAGGCGCAAGGGCCTGATCGTCACCCTGTCGATCATGGCGGCCGGCACCATCCTGATCGCCTTCGTCCCCGGTTACGCGTCGATCGGACTCTTCGCGCCGGCGCTGGTCCTGATCGGCCGCCTGCTGCAAGGCTTCTCGGCGGGCGCGGAACTCGGCGGCGTATCGGTCTATCTCGCCGAAATGGCGACGCCCGGACGCAAGGGCTTCTTCACGAGCTGGCAATCCGCCAGCCAGCAAGTGGCTATCGTCGTCGCGGCGGCGCTCGGTTTCGCGCTCAACCAATGGCTCGACACCGCGACGATCGCCGCGTGGGGATGGCGCGTGCCGTTCTTCGTCGGCTGCATGATCGTGCCGTTCATTTTCATTCTGCGGCGCAATCTCGAGGAAACGCGGGAATTCAAGCAGCGTCAGCATCGTCCGACAATGAAGGAAGTCTTCGCCACGCTTGGGCAAAACTGGACCGTCGTGATCGCCGGCGTCCTGCTCGTCGCGATGACGACCACGAGCTTCTATCTGATCACGGTGTACGCCCCGACCTTCGGCAAGACGGTCCTGCATCTGAGCACCGCCGACAGCCTGCTCGTCACGCTGTGCGTGGGCATCTCCAACTTCATCTGGCTGCCGATCGGCGGCGCGCTGTCGGACCGGATCGGACGCCGCCCGCTTCTCCTCGCAATGACGATCCTGGCGATCGCGACCGCCTATCCCGCGCTGTCGCTGCTGGCCCACGCGCCGAGCTTCGTCAACATGCTGCTCGTGCTGTTGTGGCTCTCGTTCATGTACGGCATGTACAACGGCGCGATGGTCGTCGCGCTCACCGAAGTGATGCCGGTCGAAGTGCGCGTCGCCGGATTCTCGCTCGCCTACAGCCTCGCGACGGCGATCTTCGGCGGTTTCACGCCCGTCATCTCGACGGCGCTGATCCACATGACTGGCGACAAGGCCGCGCCCGGCTACTGGATGAGCTTCGCCGCCGTGTGCGGGCTGGTTGCGACGCTGGCGCTGTATCGGCGCCGTCCGGTTCCGCTGCCTGCGGCGTCCTGACCTTTCGCCTGGGTTCGAACATGAAATCCATCCTTCTGAAATGCTGCACCGTCGCGCTGCTCGGCGGCGCCGTCGCCGCGGCAAACGTACAGGCCGCCGATCTTCATGTGATGAGCTCCGGCGGGTTCACCGCGGCGTACAAATTGCTCGGCCCGAAATTCGCGGCATCGACGGGCAATACGCTCGATACCGCGCTCGGCCCGTCGATGGGCAAATCGCCGGAAGCCATTCCGAACCGTCTTCAACGCGGCGAGCCCGCCGATGTCGTGATCATGGTCGGCTACGCGCTCGACGACCTGATCAAACAGGGCAAGGTCATTCCCGATTCGCGCGTCGAACTCGCGGATTCGCGCATCGGCATGGTCGTGCGCGACGGGGCGCCCAAGCCCGACATCGGGTCCGAGGAGGCGCTCAGAGAGACCTTGCTGCATGCCCGGTCGATCGTCTATTCGGACAGCGCGAGCGGCGTCTATATCGAGCGCGAGTTGTTCAGGCGGCTCGGCATCGAGGACCAGGTGAAGACCAAGGCGAAAATGATCCCGAAGATTCCAGTGGCGTCCGTGGTTGCGACCGGCGACTATGAAGTCGGCTTCCAGCAGGTGAGCGAGTTGCTGCCGGTGAAGGGCGCGGCGTACGTCGGCAAGATTCCGGAGTCGGTGCAATCCGTCACGCGCTTTGCGGCGGGCATACCGGTCGGCGCACAGCATCCGAAGGAGGCGAAAGCGCTGCTCGACTATCTCGCGTCGCCCGCCGTGCAGCCGGAAGTGACATCGACCGGGCTCGATTCCGTCGCCACGCATTGAGACGACGGCAACGATTCAGCCCGGCAGATCGGCGGGCCGATCGAGCGGTTCTTGCGGCTCGCGCGCAACGCTCAACGCTTCTTTCAGGCGCGCCCGGTCGCAGGCGCGCTCCCACATCGATACGAAGATCACCGCGCAGGCGTTGCTGATCACGCTCGTCAGGGCGCGCGCCTCGGACATGAAGCGATCGATGCCGACCAGCAGCGCGACACCCGCGAGCGGCAGATCGGGGATGACGGCGAGCGTCGCGACGAGCGCGACCAGCCCGCTGCCCGATACGCCCGCCGCGCCCTTCGACGTGAGCAGCATGACCGCGAGCATCGTCGCGATCTGGCCGCCGGAGAGGTGGATGTCGCACGCCTGGGCGATGAACATCGAAGCGAGCGTCAGATAGATCGCCGTGCCGTCGAGGTTGAACGAATAGCCGGCGGGCAGCACGAGACCGACGATTCCTTTGTCGCAGCCGAGCGCTTCCAGCTTGACGATGAGGCGCGGCAACACCGGTTCCGTCGATGACGTCGCGAGCACGATGATGAGTTCCTCGCGAATGTAGCGCAGCAGCCGCCAGAGCGAGAAGCCATGCAGGCGCGCGAGCAGCCCGAGCACGCAGACGACGAACACCAGGCACGCCGCATAGAACGACACCATCAGCATGCCGAGCGAGCCGATCGACCGGATGCCGAAGCGGCCTACCGTGAACGCCATCGCGCCGAATGCGCCGGCGGGCGCGAGCCGCATGATCAGCGCGAGGATGCGAAACAGCACGTGCGCGATGGCATCGATGAATGTCTGCACCCGTTGTCCGGCGCTGTGGCTGGCGTTCAACGCGAAGCCGAACAGAAGCGCGAGCAACAGGACCGGCAGCACTTCGCCTTTCTCGAAGGCGCCGACGAACGTCTCCGGAATCACATGCAACGCGAATTCGACGAGCCCGCGCGGCTGCGTGCGCGGCGAATACTGCGCGAGAACGGCCGTGTCGAGATGGCGTGGGTCGATATGCAGTCCGGCGCCGGGTTGCAGCGCGAACGCCGTCGCGAGGCCCAGAAGGAGCGCGGCGATGGTGAGGACGTAGAACAACGCCAGCGCTTTCAGGATGGTCCGGCCGATTTTCGAGCCGCTCGACAGCGAGGTGATGCCGGTGACGATCGTGCAGAAGACGATCGGCGCGATCATCATGCGCACCAGCGCGACGAATGCATCGCTGAGCGGTTTGAGCGCCGCACCGGACTGTGGCCAGAAGTGCCCGACGGTCATGCCGAGCGCCATGCCGAGCAGAACCTGAACGTACAGCAGATTGAAGGGCCTTGGCAGGTTCACTTCGCAGTCTTCTTCGCCGCACGGGCCACGCCGCTGCGTTTCGTTTCGAGGATCATCTGATAGAACTGTTGCGCGGCCGGCGCGAGCGGGCGTCCGCGCCGCCTGACGATGCCCACTCGCCGCGTCACGACCGGATCAACCAGCGGCACGCTCGTGAGGATCGGATGGTCGCGCATGGGCATCGCCATCGAAGGCACGGCCGCCACACCCAGTCCCGCTTCGATCAGGCCGAGCATGGTGGTGACATGGCGAGTCTCGCACACGCTCGGCGCGGCCGGCGACACGCTGGTCAGCGCCTGATCCAGCAGCAGGCGATTGCCGGAAGTCTTGTCGACGGAAACGTATTCGTGTTCATAAAGCTCGCTCCAGGACACGCGCGTCTTTCTTGCCAGCGGATGATCGCGACGGCACGCGGCGACGAACCGTTCCTGCAGCAGAACCTTGAACTCGACCTCGGTTTCCTGGCTGCCCATGAAGCTGACGCCGAAATCGGCCTCGCCGCTGATGACCGAGCCGAGCACTTCGTTGGCGCTCGAATCGAGCAGCTTGACCCGGATGCGCGGATAGCGGCTGTGATAGGCGGCCACGACGCTCGGCAGAAAATAGTAGGCAACCGATGGCACGCATGCGATGGTCACGTGACCGAGCCGGCTGCTGGAGACGTCGCGGATGCCGAGCAACGCGACATCGAGATCGTCGAGAAGCTGTTCCGCGCTGGGGGCGAACACGCGGCCCACGGTGGTGAGCATCACGCTGCGCGTGGTCCGCTCGAAGAGCCGCACGCCGAGCGCCGCCTCGAGCTTCTCGATGCGCCGGCTGAGCGCCGGTTGAGAGATGTTGACCGCCTCCGCTGCCTTGCGGAAGCTACCCATCTCCACGACGGCTCGAAACGCCTGCAAATCGTTCAGGTCGAAGTTGACGCCCACAAACCATCCCCCGCAATTGACGTGCGCGTATTTTGCATCATGCTGACGGGCGTGCCCATCGAAGTGGCAGCGCTCAAGCGTCAGCCCACGATTTGGCAGCACAATGCTCGTCACGTCAGCCGCGAGTCGCTTTCGTTAGAATCTGATTCTGAACGTCGAATTCGTCGATCACAGGAGGCAAACGTGCCAGGGTTACTTCCCGATGTGGACCGCGAGGGGCTCCTCGAATATTCGGTCGTCTACACCGACCGATCAATCAATCACATGTCGCAGCTCTTTCAAGGCGTCATGCGCGACATCTCCGCTGCCCTGAAAAAAGTCTACAACGCGAAGTCGGCCGTTGTCGTGCCGGGCAGCGGGACCTTTGGCATGGAAGCCGTTGCCCGCCAGTTCGCGACGAACAGGAAGTGTCTGGTCATCCGCAATGGCTGGTTCAGTTTCCGCTGGTCGCAGATTTTCGACATGGGCGGCATTCCGTCGGAGTCGATCGTTCTGAAGGCGCGTCCGGTCGCGGAAGGGAGGCAGGCCGCCTATGCACCGCCGCCGGTCGAAGAAGTGGTCGCGGCGATCAGGGAAAATAAGCCGGATCTGGTGTTCGCGCCGCATGTCGAAACCGCATCCGGGATGATGCTGCCCGATGCCTACTTGCGCGCGGTGGCCGACGCGGTTCATGAAGTCGGCGGAATGTTCGTGCTCGATTGCATCGCTTCCGGCACGGTATGGGTCGATATGCAGGCGAGCGGCGTCGATATCCTGATCAGCGCGCCGCAAAAGGGATGGAGCGCCTCACCGTGCTGCGCACTGGTCATGCTCGGCCCGCTCGCCCGCGAGAGAATTGATTCGACGACCAGCACCAGCTTCGCTTGCGACCTTCGCAAGTGGCTCCAAATCATGGAAGCCTACGAGAACAACGGGTTCGCGTATCACGCCACGATGCCCACGGACGGTCTCACCATTCTGCGCGATGTGATGAAGGAGACGGAAGCATACGGCTTCGACAAAGTGAGAGCGGAGCAGCTCGAACTCGGCAAGCGCGTTCGCTCGCTGCTGGCCGAGAAAGGCTTCAGGAGCGTGGCGGCCGATGGCTTCGAGGCGCCGGGCGTGGTGGTCTGCTACACGGACGATGACGGCATCCGGTCCGGCAAGAAGTTTGCGGATGCCGGCTTGCAGATCGCGGCCGGCGTTCCGCTTCAATGCGACGAGCCCGCGGACTTCAAAACCTTCCGCATCGGACTGTTCGGGCTAGACAAACTGCATGACGTCGAAGGCACCGTGAACAGGCTTGCCAAGGCGCTGGACAGCATTCTTTAACCTGCTGGACGAGAGACGGTTCTCGACCGAGAACCGTCCGGTCCGACGCCCTACTTCGCGAGAACGATGTGCGTGGCCCGCTCCGTCGGAACATGCTCGATCGTCCGATATCCCAGCGCGTGTAGATCGAGTCCGCTGAAAAGCGATTCCCCCTGGCCGAGCGCCACCGGCGCAAACGCGAGGTGAATTTCATCCACGTGGCCGGCCTGAATGTATTGCCTCACCGTTTCGGCGCCGCCGCCAATCTTGATGTCCTTTTCGCCCGCCGCTTCGCGCGCCTTTTGCAGCGCAACCTCGATGCCTTCCGAGACGAAATGAAATGTCGTTCCGCCCAGCATCTCGATCGGCGGACGCGGGTAATGAGTCAGCACGAAGGTCGGCGCATGATACGGCGGATTGTCGCCCCACCATCCTTTCCATTCCTCGTCCGGCCATTCGCCGCGAACGGGTCCGAACATGTTGCGGCCGAGGATGAACGCTCCGAAGCCATCCATTGCGCGTCGCGCGAAGCTGTCATCGAGACCCGTGTCGCCATCGTCTTTTCCCTGCATCTGGCGAAACGTCCGCGTGGGGAAAAACCACTGAAAGAGCTCCGCGCCTCGCACACCCAGTGGATTGTCCAGACTCTGATCGGTGCCCGCTGCGAAGCCATCGAGCGAAACACTGAAGCCGGCCACTTTTACCTTGGTCATTCATATCTCCGTAACTGCTGTGAATCTTCATGACACGAAATCCGCACCAGCGGATTGTCCTACACGCGCTCACTTTACTACCGACGCTCCCTCGTTTTGTCACAACGGACGATGAACCCTGGTTGCGGGTAAACGCCCATTTGACCGCCCGATCCGATGACTTACTGTATCGATACACTAAATCGATACAGTCGCGCCGCCTCGGGGTGTCGCACTGAACCCGTCCGCCCGCGCTCGGAGCGGCATCCAGGAGACAACACCATGCATTCGATTTCCCGGCGACGATTCCTTCAAACGGCCTCGGCGGCCTCGCTCGCGGCGGCGGGAGCCGGCTTTCCCGCGATCGTGCGCGCCCAGCCCGCTGCCACGCTGCGGCTCTCGTCATCGATGCCGCCGAACGAAAACGCCGCGCACTACGTGTGGTATCAGAACCTCGCCGCGAATCTGAAGGCGAGCGTCGGCGACCAGATTCGCATCGACTATTTCCCGAACAACCAGCTCGGCAAGGAAAGCGACGTCGTCCAGCAGGTGAAGGTCGGCGCGGTCGACATGATGGTCACCGGCTCGTCGATCTGGGCGACCGTGCTGCCTGAACTCGGCATGCTCGATCTCGGCTATGTGTTCGACAACTTCGACCATGTCGGCCGCGCGATGGATGGCACCGTCGGCAAGTCGTTCGACACCATGCTGCAACAGCGCGCGGGCTGCTCGGTGCTCACGTGGGGCTATTCGTTCGGCGCGCGCAACGTGTTCACGAAGAAGCCCACGCAATCGCTCGCCGATATCAAGGGCGTGAAGCTGCGCGTGCTGCCCACGCCCGCCTTCATGGAGACCTTCAAGCTGATGGGCGCGGTGCCGACGCCGATTCCCATCGGCGAGCTGTATATGGCGGCGCAAACAGGTGTCGTCGATGGCTTCGAGCACGACTGCGCGACCGTGCTCGCGAGCAAGTACGACGAAGTCGTGAAGTCGTGCTGGCAGACGCAGCACGTCTTCAGCCCGCTCGTCGTCGCGATGGGCCGCCGCGCGCTCGCGAAGATTCCCGAGAACCTGCGCCCCGCGTTTCAGAAGGCGGCGCAGGACGCGACCGCGAAACAGCGCGTCGCGGCCATCCAGACGGCTGCCAGCGCCGAGCAGGAGCTGAAGAAGCGCGGCATGACGTTCTATCCGATGTCGAAGGCCGACCGCGACACCGCACGCGGCGAGATGCAGTCGCAGTTGTATGCGAGCTTCTCGAAGCAGTATCCCGCGACCGCGCCGCTCTTCACCGCCATCGCCGCCACGCGCGGCTAACGAGGCAGGCACACCATGACCACTTTTTCCGCGACGCCCGGACCGGAAGCGCAACTCGCCGCGCCGGGCTTCGGCCATGAGACCGTGCTCGCACGCGGCCTCGTGCGCCTCATGCACTGGATCGAATATCTGTGCGCGGCCGTGCTGGCGGCCGACGTGATCGTCGTGTTCCTCTCCGTGATCTACCGCTATTTTCTGCACGATCCGTTCGACTGGGCCGAGGAAGTCGCCGGCGCGCTGATGATCGTGCTGGTGTTCTTCGGCGCCGCCACGGTGCTGGGGCGCAGCCAGCACGTCGGCGTCGATCTGTTTCGCGGCATGCTGCCCCGGCGCTGGCAGAACCCGCTCGTGCATGTCGGACACTGGGTGATCGCGGGCGTCGCGGGAAATCTGTGCGTGTCGTCGTGCCTGCTGCTGATCGATTCCTACGGACAGATGACGCCGAGCGGCCTGCCCGCGTGGATCAACGTCTATCCGCTCGTGATCGGCAGCGTCTTCATGACGGTGTTCGCGCTCGCCAATGCCGTCAACGGCGCGCGCAAGACCGTGCTCGGCACGCTGATCGGCTGCGTGCTGCTCGCGGCAGCCGTGTTCGCGTGGAACGCGTTCGTGCCCGATCACGCGCTCAGGCCCGGCTTCTTGCTGATGGCCGGCTTCATAGGCGGACTGGTGCTCGGCGTGCCGATCGGCTTCGTGCTCGCGTTTTCGGCGCTGCTGTACTTCCTCGCGGAGCCGTCCCTGCCGATGCTCGTCTATTCGCAGCAGGTGATGGCCGGCACCGACCACTTCGTGCTGCTCGCGATTCCGTTCTTCGTGCTGGCCGGCCTGCTGATGGAAACCAACGGCATGTCCTCGCGCCTGATCGAACTCCTGCTGCGGATGTTCGGGCGCGTGCGCGGCGGCCTCGGCCTCATCACGATCATGGCGACCGCGTTCTTCTCGGGCGTGTCCGGTTCGAAGCTCGCGGATATCGCGGCGGTCGGCGGTGTCGTGATGCCGGCCGTGCGCCAGAGCAAGGAAGACCCGAACGAAGCCGCCGCATTGCTCGCCTGCAGCGCCGTGATGGCGGAGACCATTCCGCCGTGCGTGAACATGATCATCATGGGCTTCGTCGCGAACATTTCGATCGCGGGGCTGTTTCTCGCGGGCGTCGTGCCTGCCGCCGTGCTGGCGGTGGCGCTGGCGATCGTCGCGGTGATCTTCGGGCGCCGCATCAATCTCGCCGATGCGCTCACCAACCCGCGCGCGTGGATGCCGCTCGCCGGCGGCGCGCTGGTCGCGCTCGTCATGATCACGATGATCGGCAAGGGCGTGACCTCGGGTATCGCGACATCGACGGAAGTGTCCGCGTTCGCCGTGGTCTATGCGCTCGTCGTCGGCTGGCTGGCGTTTCGCGAACTCACGCCGAAATCGGTTGCGCGCGTGTTCGTGCGCTCGGCGTCGATGGCGAGCAGCATCCTGTTCATCGTGGCGGCGGCGTCGAGCGTGTCGTTCGCGCTGACCATCGAGCAGATTCCCGCGCTCGTGTCCGATTCGATGATCGCCTTCGCGCATCAATACGGCCCGACGATGTTCCTGCTGCTGTCCGTGCTGATCATGATCGTGTTCGGCGCGGTGCTGGAAGGCGCGCCCGCGCTCATCATCTTCGGGCCGCTGCTCACGCCGATCGCGACGCAGCTCGGCATCAACCCGCTGCATTTCGGCACGGTGATCGTCGTCGCGATGGGCCTGGGCCTCTTCGCGCCGCCGGTCGGCCTCGGCCTGTTCGCGACCTGCGCGATCACGGGCACGGAAATGAAAGCGGTGGCGCGTCCTATGCTCAAATACCTGCTGGTGCTGTGTGTTGCACTGGTGGTGCTGATTCTGGTGCCGTCGTTTTCGTTGTGGTTGCCGACCCGGCTCGGCCTGTAGCCGGCAGAAGCAAAACCTTATGAGCACCATTCAGGATGTCGCCCGCGAGGCCGGTGTGTCCGTCAGCACGGTATCCAACGTGCTCAACGGCCGCACCGACCAGATGCGCCAGGAAACGCTCGCGCGCGTGCAGGCCGCGATGAGCGCGCTGCAATACCGGCCGAGCACGCTCGCGCGTCAGTTGAAGACAGGGCAGACGCCGCTGATCGGACTTCTGGTGCCGTCGATCGCCAATCCGATGTACGGCTATATCGCGCGCGAAGTCGAAACCTGCGCGCAGGAGCGCTACGGCTATCGCGTGATGATCGGCAATACGTATCGCGATCCGGCGAAGGAAGCGTCGTTCTTCGAAGACCTGCTGTCGCAAGGCGTGCGGCGCGTGATCGTGATCTCGTCGCTTGCGAACGAGCGCCATCTGGAAACCGCCGTCGAGCGCGGCATGGTCGTCGTCAGCTACGACCGCCGCGCGACCGAAGGCGAGACCACGCGCGTCGAGCACGTCACGCCGGACAATTTCGAGGCGGCGAGAATCGCGACGCGGCATCTGATCGCGCACGGTCACACGCGGCTCGCCTTCGCCACGCTGACCGGCATGACGATGAGCCGCCGCGACAAGATCGACGGCTTTCTCTCGGCGGCGGCGGATGCGGGCCTGTCGAAAGACGCGCGCGTGCTCGACAGCGGCCCGGTGAACGAATACGGCGATTCGATGATCGCCGAGAACGGCCGCGCGCTCGCGCGTCTGCTGGCCAGAGACGATGCGCGTCCGACGGGCGTCGTCGCCGTCAACGATCTGATGGCGCTCGGCCTGATGGCGGGCTTGCGCGAATGCGGCTTGCGCGTGCCCGAAGACGTGTCGATCGTCGGCATGGACGGGCATTTCCTCGCGGCGATCTCGAACCCGGCGCTGACCACCGTCCAGCTTCCGGTGCCCGCGATGGCAGCCGCGATGGTCGAACGCGCGATGCGTCCGCACGACGAACCGATGCCCGCATCGGAACAAGCGCTTTTCACGGATATCACGCTGGTCGAGCGCGAGTCGGTCGCGCGGCCCGCGAAGCAATTCAGGACGAAGATATGAACAAGGTTTTCGTGAGTCATCCCCGGCACATGCTGGACCATTACTTCGGCGCGCGCGCATCGGCTGCGCTCGCGCGGTTCGCGGACGTCGCGTACAACGCCGAAGACCGCGAACTGACGACCGAAGAACTCGCCGACGCCGCGCGCGATGCCGATGTCATCATCGCGTACCGGCAAACGCCCGCGCCGCGCGCATTGTTCGAGGCGCTGCCGAAGCTCGCCGCCTTCGTGCGCTGCGCGGTGGATATCCGCACCGTCGATGTCGATGCCGCCAGCGAAATGGGCGTGCTCGTCACGCAGGCGAGCGCGGGCTTCGTGCCGTCGGTATCCGAATGGGTGATCGGCGCGATGCTCGATCTCGCGCGCGGCACGACCGCCTATGCCGAGGCGTATCACCGCCACGAAGCGCCCGTGCCGAAGATGGGCCGCGAGTTGCGCGGCAGCACGTTCGGCGTGATCGGCTACGGGCAGATTGCGCGCTATCTGTGCGATCTCGCGCTCGCATTCGGCATGCGCGTGCTCGTCTCCGATCCGTATGCGAAAGTCGATGATGCCCGCGTGCATCACGTGCGCTTCGACGACTTGCTCGCGCAGTCCGACTTCGTCGTGTGCCTCGCGCCCGCCAACGCGCAGACCGCGAATCTCATGAACGCGCAGACCTTCGCCGCGATGAAACCCGGCGCGTACTTCATCAATGCCGCGCGGGGCGAGCTCGTCGACGATGACGCGTTGCTCGCCGCGCTGGAGCGGGGTCATCTGGCGGGCTGCGCGCTCGATGTGGGCCGCGCCACCGATCAGATGCCCGCACCGAAGCTTGCGGCGCATCCGCGTGTGATCGCCGCGCCGCATATCGGCGGGCTGACGCCGGGCGCGATCGAGCATCAGTCGATGGAAACGGTCGCGCAGACCGAAGCGCTGTTTCAGGGCCGCGTGCCGGCCGGCGCGGTGAATGCGGCGCACGCGTTCCGTCTTTCGGGTTTCCACTTGCAGGCGGACGCGCGATGAACATCGAAGGCGCGTGCGATTGCCACATCCACGTCTACGAGAAGGCTTATCCGCTGGCCGCGAGCGCGACGTTCACGCCGCCGCCCGCGCCTGCCTCGGCCTATCGGGACGTGCAGCGTGCGCTGGGCTTCTCGCGCGCGATCGTCGTGCAGCCGACGGGATACGGCTTCGATAACCGCTGCACGCTCGCGGCCATCGCGCAGCTCGGCGACGGCGCGCGCGGCATCGCGGTCGTGCCGCCCGATGTCGGCGATGACGAACTCCAGCGCCTGCACGATGCGGGCATACGCGGCGTGCGATTCATGATGCTTCCGGGCGGCGTGCTGCCGTGGGACGCGCTCATGGATATGTCAGCGCGCATCGCGCCGCTCGGCTGGAACGTGAATCTTCAGCTCGACGGCCACACGCTGCCGCAACACGAAGCGATGCTCGCGCGCTTGCCGTCGAAGCTCGTCATCGATCATCTCGGCAAGTTTCTCGCGCCGGTCACGCCGGAAAGCGCCGGATTCGCGTCGTTGTGCCGTCTGCTCGACGGGCCGCGTTGCTGGATCAAGCTGTCCGCGCCGTACGAAAGTTCGCGCGACGGCGCGCCCGCTTTCGATGACGTGTCGTGGCTCGTTCGAACGCTATCGACACGATTTCCCGAGCGCGGCGTGTGGGCATCGAATTGGCCGCACCCCAACGTCAAGCCCGTTCCCGACGACGCGCGCATGATCGATTGGGCGATGCGGCTCGTGGAAACGGACGAGACTCGCCGCAGGATACTCGTCGATAATCCGGCGGCGTTGTACGGCTTCTGATCGAATTCCTTTACCTGACCTTCGCCGCGGCAGCGAGCTTGCGCACGCCCTCCTTCGCGTCCTCGTTCGAGTTCATGAAATTCGTCACGACATCGGTGATTGCGCCGGCCGTCACCGGGGATTGAAGTTCACCGAAGGCCAACGAAGGAAAGAACCCGCCCGACTTGATCGTCGCCTGTTCGTCCGCACGCGATTTCTTCGCGCAGCTATCGAACTTGTCCATCGGCACATCGAGCCTGACGGGAATCGAACCCTTGTTGAGACTGAACTGCTCCTGAAACTCGGGGGACATGATCGTCTTGGCCATCGCGAGTTGTCCCGGCGTCGCGTCCTTCTTGCCGTTCTGCTGAAAGAACACGAATGCATCCGCCGTGTACGTGTAGGCATTCGATGTGCCGGGCGCGGGCGCGCAGATGAAATCGACATCGGCCTTCTTGTTCGCGTTGGCGAACTCTCCCTTCGCCCAGTCGCCCATGAATTGCATGCCGCCCGTTCCGGAGATCACCATCGCGGTGGCGAGATTCCAGTCGCGGCCGTGATAGGCCTTGTCGAAGTAAGTCCGGATCTTCTGCACGGTCTCGAAGACCTGCACCATCTGCGGCGACGTCAGCGTTTTCTGATCGAGATCGACGAGCGCCTTGCGATAGAAGTCCGTGCCCTGCGACAACACGACCGTCTCCCAGATCGTCATGTCCTGCCAGGGCTGACCGCCGTGCGCGACAGGCGTGATGCCCGCCGCGCGAAACTTGTCGGCGAGCGCGAAGAACTCCGGCCATGTCGTGGGCGGCGCACCGCCCACCTTGTCGAGGTCCGCCTTGTTGATCCACAGCCAGTTGATCCGATGCACCGAAAAAGGCGCCGCCACATAGTGCCCGCCCGCCTTCACGTCTTTGTCGATCTGTGCGGGCGTTTGGCTTTTCCAGTCCGATGCGGCCTGATCGATCGTGACCAGCACGCCCTGGTCGGCCCAGTCCTGAATCAGCGGCCCCTTGATCTGCGCAGCCGATGGCGCGTTGCCCGAAATCACCTGCGTCTTGAGCGCCGTCATCGCCGCCGTGCCCGAGCCGCCCGCGACAGCGAAGTCCTTCCACTCGTAGCCCTGTTTGCTCATGTCGTCCTTGAGCACGCGGATGGCTTTCGATTCACCGCCGGACGTCCACCAGTGCAGGACCGAAATCTGTTCGGCGGCGTGTGCGACATGCGTACCGGCGATGACGAGCGCGACGGCCGCTGCCGCCGACGTCAGTGAGTATTTCATTGCAGTCTCCGATTTTGTCTTTTGAGTGATGCGACGCGTTCTTTGCCGGCTACAGGTCGAGCCCGAGTTGCGCCCGTCCGAGCGGCGACAGATCGTCGACGGTTGCGCGGCCCGTGAAATCGGTTTCGAAATGATCGGCCGGGAAGTCGGGCGGACTCTCGCCTTTCAGGAAACTCGGCGACTGACGTTTGAGATAGGCATCGTTCTTGGCGCAGGCGGGCGCGGAGGCGATATACATCACATTGCTGTAGCCCGCGCCCTTGTGCTCGTCTTCGACCGCATGGATGACGTCGCTGTGCCAGAACACCGTATCGCCGGCTTCCATCTTCGGGATCGACGACAGCGCTTCGAACAGCGGCGCGTGAAATTCCGGCTTGATCGAGAGCGCGCGTCCCGGCATCGCGCCGCACAGGTCGTCGTCGGCGACATCGTCCTGAAGGGCGCGCAGGAGGATATACACCATCGCGTTGGCGATGGGCACGAGTTGCAGCGTGCCGTCGCCGGGGCCTTGCGGCGTCAATGCGGTCCAGCCCTGGAACGTGCGGAACATCGAGCAGACGGCAGGCGATGCGATCTCTTCGACATCGGGGCGGAAGGCGGCATCGAACGGATCGTAATCGCGCCAGTCGCCCGCGAACACATGCCGATACACCTTGCGGAAATTACCTTCGATCCAGCGTTCGACGGAACCGCCATCGCAATGCGCCGACAGGCCGAGCGACGCCGAGCCGGGCGGCCGGCGGCGCAGACGGTCCGCATAGACGGGCACGTGTTCCGGATCGAAGTGAACGCGCCCTTCGCTTTCGTTGCGCCAGAGCTTGTTGAGAAAGACGCGCGCGGCAGTGAGCGACTCCGACTGACGAGCCAGCACTTGCGGCTTCGACCAGTACACGCCGTAAATCTGCGGCTTGCTCGATGCCAGTTGCCCGAAGTATTTGTCTTCCGCGCGATTCTCAAGGCGCTTGTCGAGATGGTTACACTCGACGTACTGCGCGATATCGTCGTCCCAGCTTTGCACCTGCTCGCGAGGAAAGACATTGCGGATCACGCACGCGCCGCGCGATTTGACGAGCGCGATTTCATCGGCGCTCACACTTTGTCCGGTGATGTCGGAGAACCGGATCTCGGGAATGACGTTCTCTCCGCGATCGCGTTGCGCGGCGATTCGTTTCGCTTCTTCACCGATCGATGCTTCGACTTCGGCGAAGACTTCCCGGTAGTTCGGCAGCGCCGCGCGCAGTTCCTTTTTCGCCTGCCGGATCGCGCTCGACAAGTCATCGATTTTCAGCGCCATGATCGTCTCCACGTAAATTTCTGTGCGAAAAGCATATGACGCCGGCGCGAGCGCGGGTGATACTATTCAGGCAATTCATTCGCACTTTCGGCCATGAAACCAGCGTACGAACATGTCGAGTTCGGCGAGGATTGTTCGGTGCGGGTTTACCATCGGCGGCTTCCTCGCATTCCGTTCGAGTGGCATCACCACCCGGAATACGAGCTGACGCTGACGATGAACAGCCAGGGCAAGCGCTACATCGGCGACTCGGTCAACGACTATCAGGCCGAGGATCTCGTGCTCGTGCCGCCCGATTTGCCGCATACGTGGTCATCGAACCGGTCGATCGATTCCGGCTTGCCGCAAGTCGCCATCGTCATCTGGTTCGACGGCGAGTGGGCGCGACGCATGGCGGATTGTTGCCGTGAATACGAGCCGCTTCGCAAGCTTTTGCGCCGTGCGGCGTGCGGGCTCGCTTTCGAGCCGGCTGTGGGGGAATGGATGCGCGGCCGCCTCGGGCCCTTGCTCTCGAACGCGCCACGCGAACGCCTGAGCGCGGCGCTCGACATTCTGTGCACGCTCGGCGAAGCGCCCGGCCATCCGCTCGCGTCGCCGAGCGCCTTCAATCAGACGAACGCGGGCCCATCCGGTCACGAACCGGAGAGGATCAATCGTGTTCTTTCGATGATCGATGCCCGCTTCGCCGAACCGCTGCGGCTTGCGGAGCTTTGCGCAGCGGCCAGCCTGTCGGAACGCACGCTGACCCGCTATTTCGTGCAGCATATCGGCGAGAGCGTCGGACGGTATATCGCCCGCGTTCGCATCGGCCATGCGTGCCGGATGCTGGGCGACACGTCCTTGCCCATTTCCGTCATCGCTGCCCGCTCGGGCTTTGCGAATGTCGCCAATTTCAATCGGCAGTTCAAGGCCGCGAAGCAAACGACGCCGGCGGAGTATCGGCGTCGGTTTCTGGCTGCGGGCATCGCGGAAAAGGACACGGCGACCAGCCTGACCGAGCGGTCTCCGTCGCTGCAACGGAAAACGAAAGCCGCGGGGCGGCGAAACGGCGAAGCGGGCGCGGCTTAGCCGGTATCGGCCATGTCGGCTGCAAACGCGCGTCTATGCACTTTGTGCGATGTAGCTGATCTCGCGTTTCGCAGGCGTGAGCACGCGGACGGGCGTACCGCCTATCCAGGCTCGAATGTTTTCAACCGACTCGCCATAGTAGATGCGATAAGACTCATCGGTGACATAACCGATGTGCGACGTCGCTATCACATTGTCCAGAGAGCGGAACGGGTGCGTTGCCGGCAAGGGCTCCTGATCGAAAACGTCGAGCGCCGCGCCCGCGATGCGTTTCGCTCGCAACGCATCGATCAGGGCTTGCTCGTTGACGATCGGTCCGCGTGCGGTGTTCACCAGCAAGGCGTGCGGTTGCATCGCGGCCAGTTCGGCTGCGCCGATCAGATTCCTCGTTCGGTCCGATAGCCGTACGTGAACCGAGAGGATATCGCTGGAGGCGAACAGTTCCTCCTTCGGCACATAAAGCGCGCCATGCTTCGCCGCGGACTCCCGGGTCATGTTCTGGCTCCAAGCGATCGTGCGCATCCCGAACGCCTGCGCCACGCGCGCGGTCGCGCCGCCGGTGTAGCCGAGGCCCAGAAGTCCGATCGTCCTGCCATGCAGGTCGCCACCGACCGATACTTGCCAGCCTCCGTTCCTGAACGAAGCGACTTCGCTCGGGATATGCCGCGTCGCCGCGAGGATGAGCGCCCAGGCGAGTTCCGCCGCAGCCGTCGGCGACGATGCGGTTCCGCAAACCGTGATGCCGAGTTCATGCGCGGCCTCGATATCGATGGCTGCGTTCCACGGTCCCGTGCTTGCCAGCAGCTTCAGATTCGGCAACCTGGACAGGATGCGTTGCGTGAACCAGGTGCGCTCGCGCATCACGCAAAGAATGTCGTAGGGTTGCAGACGCTCGACGAGATCGTTCTCGTCACTGATCGTGTTCGTGAAGACGGTGATGTCGGCGTGTTCGCGCAAGCTGTCCCAGTCGCCGAATCGAAGCGCGGTATTCTGGAAGTCATCGAGAATGGCAATGTTGTGCATATGTCTCAGTCTGTTCCTGTCGAATCGAATTCGGCCGATACGTCCGTCATCCTGCGCACCGGTCCTCTCGTTGCAGATCATGCCTGCGCTTCGCCCCGACCTCTGAAGCCGAGCAACATGACGAGAATGCCCGCCACGAGTATCGCCGTCATCACGTAAAGGCCGCTGACGAGCGTGCCCGTCGCGGTCTTGAGCCACCCAATGACGAACGGACTACAAAAGCCGCTGAGCAAGCCGATGCAGTTGACGAAAGCGATGCTCGTCGCTGCTGCCGGCGAGCCGTTCAGATAGTCCGCCGCGAGCGACCAGATGAGCACATTCGTGGCGAAGATGCCGACGCAGGCAACTGTCAACAGCCCGACGGTCAGCGCGGCAGAATTCGTCGGATGCGACACGAGCAATAACGCGACGGCGCCTATGAAGCCCGCGATGGCCGCATGCCACCGGCGTTCGAGCATCCGATCCGAGCTTCGGCTTATCGCGACCATGCCGATCGCGCCCATGCCGTACGGTATGACGGAAAGCCATCCGAGCAGGGAAAGATTCGAAATGCCCGCGTCTTTCATGACGGTCGGGAGCCAGAACGTCACCGAATAGGTTCCGCAGACAAAGGCGAAATCGATGAACGCCAGCATATAGACTTTCGGATCCGAAAGCGCCTCGGCGAGCTTCGCATGACCAAGCTGCCCGGCACTGCGCTTTCGCTCCATCTCCACTTCGAAGCCCTGACGAAGCACGCTCTTTTCCGCTTCGGTGAGCCATCTTGCCTTGTCGATGTTGTCGTCCAGCAGGAACAGCGTGACGAGACCGAGCACGACCGCGGGCAACGCCTCGACGATGTAGAGCCATTGCCATCCGGCGAGGTTGGCGACGTGCGCGAGACTCGTCATCGCCCATCCCGACACCGGTCCGCCGACGAGCCCCGCGACCGGGAAGCCGACCATGAAGCAGGCGATGATCACGCCGCGCCTTCTCTCCGGAAACCATGAGCTCAGGTAGAAGATCGCGCCGGGGAAGAAGCCCGCTTCGAAGACGCCCAGGAGCAGACGCACGGCATAGAACTGAGGGACGTTCGTCACGAACGCGGAGCACGCGCCGACGATGCCCCAGCAGATCATGATGCGCGCAATGGTCTTCTTCGCGCCCATGCGCCTGAGCAGCATTGCGCTCGGCACTTCCAGCAGGCAGTACGAGAGAAAGAAGATGCCGGCGCCCAGGCCGTAGACGCTATCGCTGAAGCCGAGCGCATCCTGCATCTGCAGCTTCGCAAAGCCGACATTGATGCGATCCAGGAAGGCGACGACGTAACACACGAAGAGCAGCGGCACGATGCGAAGCGTGACTCGCAGATAGAGCGCGCGCTCACGCGCGCTTGCGCTCGAGCCGGACTCGAGAGAATCGGCTGATGTCGGATCGGACTCTAGAACGGACTGGTTCACTCGCTGTCTCCATGTCTTGCGGCTAGGGCTAATGTGATCGGCTCGAGAATCCGGCAATCAGGTCAGTCTAAGAAACATCGATGCGCGAAGATAATGAAAAGTACCGATCAGGTGAGACGCCCGGGTTATATCGGTGATAACCAGTAACCGGCTACGCTCGAAGCACCGGTCGATCGGTTGCGTAGCGGCTCTATCTCTGCGACGATTCACCGTGCTTTCATGCACGCATGCATCGATCAGGAGACCGGCTTGAACGACACCCCACGGAACGACTCGCCCGATACCCCGCCTCGCTTCAACTTCGTACTGGTCCACGGCGCCTGGCACGGCGGCTGGGTCTGGCGATCCGTCATGGACGAACTCACCGGGCGCGGCCATCGCGTGATGGCGCCGACCATGACCGGTCTCGGCGAGCGCCATCACTTGATCGCGTCGGCAACGTCGCTCGATGTGAACATCGCCGATATCGTCAATGTCATCGAAGCAGAGGAACTGAACGATGTCGTGCTCGTGGGTCATAGCTATGGCGGTCTCGTTGCATCGGGCGTCGCCGATCGTATTCCCCACGCGCTGCGCACCATCGTATTCCTCGACAGCCTGCTCGTGGAAAGCGGACAGTGCGCGTTCGATGTCCTGCCCGCAAGCGTCGTCGACGAGCGTCGTGAATCGGTGAGGGCAAGCGGCCAGTCGCTCGGCATGCCGGTCAGCGGATTGAAGGGCACCGGCATTCCGGACGATCATCCGCTTGCCGGCTGGGTTCTCCGGCGGCTCACGCCGCATCCGCTCGCGACCTACACCACGCCGCTTCTGCTCGAACATCCGCCCGGCAATGCGCTGCCTTGCACCTACGTGCATTGCGGGAATCCTTCGTACGACACGCTGGCGCACGTGCGCGAACACGTTCGGTCGCGGCAGCCGGACTGGGGCTGGGAGAGCATCGACACAGGCCACGATGCGATGGTACTCGCGCCCGTCCTGCTGGCCGATCTGCTCGAACGGCTCGCGGCGGCGTCCTAGGCCTTCGCGCGACTCACGCGGCGATCGCCTGCCGATGCACGAAGGTCTTCGGTAATCCCGCGCGGGCGATCGCGCCGGTGAACGGCTCGCCCGGCAGCCATGCGGCGATCGTCTCGCGAATCGCCAGCAATTCGTCTATATCGATGCCCGTGCGCAGACCTTGCGCTTCGAGCATGAACACCGTGTCCTCGGTGTTGATGTTGCCCGTCGCGTTGGGCGCGAACGGACAGCCGCCCAGCCCGCCGAGCGAGGCATCGAACGCACGCACGCCGGCATCGAGCGCGGCCATGACGTTGGCGAGGCCCAGACCGCGCGTGTCGTGAAAATGACAGGCGACGGGCACCTGCCCCGCAAGCGCCAGCACTCGCTGCATGAGCCCACGCACCTGCGCGGGATTCGCATAGCCGACGGTGTCGGCGATGGTGATCTCCTGCGCGCCGGCTTCGATGAGCGTTTCGACAAGTCCCAGCACGATGCTTTCGTCCACCTTGCCCGCGATCGTGCAGCCAAACGCGGTCGCCACGCC
Organism: Caballeronia jiangsuensis; assembly: GCA_000648925.1. Classification (GTDB taxonomy): domain Bacteria; phylum Pseudomonadota; class Gammaproteobacteria; order Burkholderiales; family Burkholderiaceae; genus Caballeronia; species Caballeronia jiangsuensis. The sequence continues at coordinate 35,256 of JFHF01000007.1, read as the reverse complement.
CGCGCCGAGCACGATGTCGCGACCCAGTTCGTCGCGCGCCGCCGCGATGCGCACGAAGTCGTCCACCGACTCCGCCGTGCTGCGCCGCACGTTCTTCAGATTGTGCTCGTTGCTCGCGGACAGCACGTAGTGCACTTTGGCGAGGCCCACGTCGAATGCGCGCTGCGCGCCCTTCAGGTTCGGCACCAGCGCCGCGGCATGAAGACCGTCGATGGCGAGCGCGCCTGCCGCGACCTCGACCGCGTCCGCGAACTGCGGCACGACTTTCGGCGGCACGAAGGACGTCACTTCGATATCGGTCACGCCCGCATCGACGAGACGCGCGCACCATTCGAGCTTCTGCTCGCTCGTGAGGATGGTGCGCACCATCTGCAAGCCGTCGCGCAAGCCGACTTCGCGAATCTGCACTTCTCTATCGTTCATGTGAGCTCCGGTTCAGATCGTCGCATCGGCGACGGCATCGCTGCCTTCATCGGTATGTCCGGCGACGGCCGCGGCGGCCGATGTCGCAGGCGCGAGCACCACGGCGGCGATGGCGCCGAGCACCATCAGCAGCGCGATCGCGCCGAGACCGCCGGCCATGCTGTTGGTCATGGTCTTGATCGAGCCGATGATCATCGGACTGACGAAGCCGCCGAGCAGGCCGACGCAATTGATCACCGCGACGCCGCCCGCTGCGCCGCTGCCGCGAATGTAATCGGTCGAGATGGCCCAGATCAGCGGATTGGGCGCGAGGATGCCCGCCGTCGCCACCGACAGCGCCGCCAGCGACAGCGCGAGGTTGCCCGTCGTGAACGCCGCGACGACGAGGCCCGCCGCGCCGAACACCATCGCGATGGCGCAATGCCAGCGCCGCTCCATGGTGCGATCGGAATGACGGTTCAGCATGATGAGCGCGATCCAGCTCACGAAATACGGGATCGCCGAATAGCAGCCGATCTGCAATGCGCTCGACACGCCCGCGCTCTTGATGAGCGTCGGCAGCCAGAAGCCGATCGCGAACACGCCGGCGATCTGCGTGAACCACACGAAGCCCATCACGTAGACGCGGAAGTCCCGAAGCGCGCGGCCGAAGGTGTGCTCCGTGTGGGTCGTCGAAACGCTCGAACTCCGGCGAATGTCGTGAAGCACGACGGCTTTCTCGCGCTCGGTGAGCCACTTCGCCTGCTGCGGACCGTCATCGAGAAAGAAGAACGCGACCACGCCGAGCACGCTCGCAGGCAACCCCTGCACGATGAACATCCACTGCCAGCCATGCAGGCCGAAGTAGCCGTTGAAGTAAGTCATCAGCGCGCCCGACAGCGGCCCGCCGAAGAGACCCGCGATGCCCGTCGCGCAGGTGAAGATGGCGATCACCTTGGCGCGCCGCTCGACCGGATACCAGCGCGTGAGATAGAAAATCACGCCGGGATAAAGCCCCGCCTCCGCGAGCCCGAGAAAAAAGCGCACGGTGTAGAGATGCGAAGGCAGCGTGACGAACGCCGTGCCCGCCGCGATCAAGCCCCACAGGATCATGATGCGCGAGAACGTGCGCTTCACGCCGATGCGCGCGAGCAGCAGATTGCTGGGCACTTCCATCAGCACGTAGCCGAGAAAGAAGATGCCCGCGCCGATGCTGTAGGTGAGATCGCTGAAGCCCACGTCGTGCTTCATGTCGAGCTGCGCGATGCCGATATTGATGCGATCGAGAAACGCGAACACGTAGCACAGGAACAGGAACGGTATGAGCCTGCGCGTGATCTTGCCGTAGGTCGCTTCGGCGTCCGGCCTGTCGAAGCTGCCGATGTCGGGTGTCATGTCTGTCTCCTCCGGTGAATCCGGGTTTCGGGTCGGCCGTGCCGTTATGGTCTAGCGGCCCTTGAATCGGGGTGAGCGTTTCTCGTTGTAGGCGCTGATGCCTTCGAGACGATCCTCGGTGGGAATCAGCCGGTTGTACGCTTCGATTTCCAGATACAGCCCGGTGCGCAGGTCGCCCTGCATGCCGAGGTCGATCGCTTTCTTCGCCTGCGCGACCGACAGCGGCGCGCTCGTGCAGATGTCGCGCGCCGCGTCGATGGCATCGGCCAGCACACGTCCCGGTTCGCACAGCCGGTTGACGACGCCCCACGCGAGCGCTTCCTGCGCCGTGAACTTCGCGCCGCGCAGGATCAGCTCCTTCGCCCGCCGCACGCCGATGGTCCGCGGCAATTGTTGCGTGCCGCCGCCGCCCGGCATGATGCCGCGCTTCACTTCCGTGAACCCGAACACCGCGTTCGCCGTTGCATACGCGAAGTCGCAGGCGAGCAGCAGTTCCAGCCCGCCCGCGACCGCCGAACCGTTGGCCGCGCAGATGATCGGCACCGGGCAATACGTGATCGCGCGGTTCATGCGCTCGAACAGATAGTGCTGCACGCCGAATTGCTCGTCGGTCATGCCTTCGCGTTGCTTGAGGTCCGCGCCGCCGCAGAACGCGCGCTCGCCCGCGCCCGTGAGGATCACGCAGCGATACAGCGCCGGGTTCGCTTCGAGCGCGCCGAATACGCGGATGATTTCCTCGCCCATCGCCGTGCTGATCGCGTTCGAGACTTCCGGACGGTTCAGCTTGACGATGAGGATCTGTTCGTCGATTTCTTCGAGCGTCAGCGCGTCGAGCGCGCCCGCCAGTTGCGATGCAAGTTTCAAGATGTCTCCAGTGGCGTCTTCGCCAGCAGATGATTGTGTTCGCCGAGCTTCGGCGTGACGCCCGTGTGCGCGGGCCGCGCGCCGCCGAACGAGATCGGCACGCCGACGACCGTGGCCGCGCCGTCGTCGGTGGTGCGCAGCAAGTCGAGCGCTTTGGTCTGCTCGTGCCGCACCACCTGATCGATGGTCTGGATCGGTCCGCACGGAATGCCGGCTCGATCGAGCGCATCGAGCCAGTGCGCAGTGCCGCGCTTGCGGAATTCGACATGCAGCAGATCGATCAGCTCGACCCGGTTGCTCACGCGCGCGCCGTTGGTGACGAAGCGCGCATCGTCGGCGAGCGCGGGAATCGCGAGCACGTCGCACAGGCGGCGGAACAGGCGGTCGTTGCCGGCGGCGACCATGATGGTGCCGTCCGCGCATTCGAAGGCCTGATGCGGGACGATCGCGGCCGTCCCCGAACCCCAGCGTCCGGGCAACACGCCCGAGGCGAGATAGTCGGCGATCTGGATGCCTGCCCAACTGATCGCGGTCTCGTACAGCGACACCGACACGACTTCGCCCGCACCCGTCGCCTGGCGTCTGAACAGCGCGGCGAGCACGCCGATCGCGGCCCACAGCCCCGTGCCCATGTCGTTCACCGACACCGGGATGCGCGACAGCGGTTCGCCCGGCTGGCCGAGAAAGCTCATCAGGCCGGACAACGCCTGCACGAGCGGATCGTAGCCGGGTTTGTCGCGCAGCGGCCCCGCCGTGCCGAACGCGCCGAGGTTGCAATAGACGAGCGACGGTTTCATGCGCACCATCTGTTCGCCGCCGAGACCGTATTTCTCCGTGCCGCCCGCCTTCAGGTTCTGCAGCACGACGTCGGCGCGACGCGCGATCAGTTCGCGCAACGCCTGCGCTTCATCCGGATTCGACAGCGACATCGCGATGCTCTGCTTGCCGTGGTTCACCGCATGAAACAGCGCGGCCGCGCCATCGACGAAGGGCGGGCCCCAGTCGCGCGCGTAGTCGCCGTGCTCCGCGCTCTCGATCTTGATCACCTCCGCGCCCAGCGAACCGAGGATCATGCCCGCGTACGGCGCGGCAAGACTGTGGCCGATCTCGATCACGCACACGCCCGCGAGCGGCAGTGTCCGGTTCATGGTTTCGTGCGTGCTCATGGGGCCGCCACTTCCAACGGCGCGTCGGCCGCCTGCTCCGGCGCCGCATGATGACGCTGCCCGTAGAGTTGCGCCGCCGCGTCCGCGCTGATGTAGCCATCGGCGACATCGGCGTCGATACGCGTCTGCTCGCGTTCGCCCGGATCGCCGTAGCCGCCGCTGCCCGCGGGCTGCACCGTCACGCGATCGCCGCGATACACGACCGTCTGCCCGCCCTTCGCCGCGACCTTGTGCTCGCTGCCGTCCGCGCGCTCGACTACGCACTGAAAACGCGTGCCGGGCTGGCCGCCGAAATGGCCTTCGGGCGCCGATCGTCCGCGCTCGCCGGAAACGGTGAAGGTGGCTTCGTCATACTCGACGCGATACACGCGCCGCGAGGTCAGCCCGCCACGCCGGCGGCCCGCGCCGCCGCTGTCGGTGACGAGCGACCATTCCTCGACCAGCAGCGGCGAAGTCGCTTCGATCATCTCGACCGACTGGCTGCCCGCGTTGCCCACATAGACGCGCACGCCGCTCACGCCGTCCTTGCCCGCGCGCGCGCCCATGCCGCCCGCGTGGACATCGTGCATGGTGACGAATTCCTGGCCGGTGCGGGCGACGCGCGCCGCATCGGTATCGCGTCCGCTGAAAATCCCCGCGCACGACGCGCAGTTGCTTTGTCCCGTGATGCGCTCCGGCACCGCGGGCGCAAGCGCCTTGAGCAGCAGATCGATCACGCGCGGCGAGGTTTCCGTGTTGCCCGACACGACCGATGCGGGATAGCGGCAGTTCAGCACGCTGCCTTCGGGTGCGATGATCGTCACCGGCCGATAGCAGCCCTGGTTGATCGGGATGCCGGGATCGGTCAGCGCCTTCACGGTGAACCACGTGCTGTTGCACGTGACCGACAGCGGACAGTTGATGCCGCCGCGCGCCTGCGGGCCGGTGCCGGTGTAATCGAAAGTGATCTGGTCGCCGGTCTTGGTGATCTTCACCTTGAGCAGCGGGCGCTCCTGTTTCCAGCCCGGCGCTTCGATCGGATCGAGATACTCCTGCGCTTCATAGACGCCATCGGGAATGCGCGCGATCTCCGCGCGGATCAGCTTTTCCGAGTGATCGAGGCTCTGGCTCATCACGTCCCGCAGCGCATCGGCGCCGTACTTCGCCACCAGTTCGCCGATGCGGCGGTCGCCCACGAAGGTGCCCGCGTATTGCGCCTGAATGTCGAGCAGCAGTTCGTGCGCGTTGCGGCTGTTGCGCGTGAGCAGGTTGAGCATGTCCTGCACCGGCTCGTCGTTGCGATAGAGAAACACCGGCGGAATGCGGATGCCTTCGGCGAACACGTCCCAGGTCGTGACGGTATAGCTGCCCGGCGACTGCCCGCCTATGTCGGTCCAGTGGCCGCGCGTCATCACGAACGCGACGATCCTGCCGTTAGCGAACACGGGCCGCGTGAACTGCACGTCCGGCTGATGATTGCCGCCGCCCACGTAGGCGTCGTTGCTGACGATGACGTCGCCGGGGCGCAGGTTCTCGCGCCCGACCGCTTCGACCGACACGCGCGTCGAGATGACGGCCGAGCCGAGCATCGTCGGAATGTCGTTGCCTTGCGCGACGAGTTGCATGTCGGCGTCGAAGATGGCGGCCGACGAATCGCCGCTCGCGTGCATGAGCGGGCTGCCGGCGGTGCGCATCATCGCGATCTTCATTTCGCGCGCGACCGCGAAGAGACTGCTGCGGATGATTTCGTAAGTGACGATGTCCATTATTCAGGCTGCCAGTTCGATGACGAGATTGAGATCGGGATCGACGCGCGCGACATGCGACGCCTTCAGCACCGCGCAACTGCTGTGCTCCTCGATGACCGCCGGCCCTTCGATGGTCGCGCCGACCGGAATCTGCGTGCGCGCGAACACCGGCAAGGTGCGCACGCCGCCATCGAAATACACCTCGCGGGTGCGTACCGGCTTCGGCAGTTCGCCGCCATCGGCGCTCGCGACGCCGCCGCGCCAGCCGGTCGTCGTCACGAGTTGCAGACGCACGTTGGCGACCACCACCGGCTTGTTCTTGCTGATGAAATTCCATTGCCGCAGATGCGCGTCTTCGAAGGCGCGCACGAGCGCCTCGCGGATGCCCTGCGCCTCGCCCTGCACTTCGACGGTGATGACGTCGGGCTGGCCCGCGTAGCGGCAATCGGCGAGGCGCACGGCCTTCACGCCCTGCGCTTCGACGCCGTGCCGCCGCAACTCGTCCATGCCTTGCGCGGTCAGTTCGTCGAGCGCGGCGTGCAGGGCTGCGTCGTCGATTCTCGCGAGATCGCTTTCGAGCGGGCGCTGATAGTCGTATTGCTGGTCCGCGACCGTCATGCCGAACGCGCTGAAGAGGCCCGGCAGCGGCGGGATCACCACGCGGCGGATGCCCATTTCGTGCGCCAGATCGACCGCGTGCACCGGCCCCGCGCCGCCGTAGCAGATGTAGGAGAATTCGCGCGGATCGTAGCCGCGCTCGACCGTCATGATGCGGATGGCCTGAGCCATCAGCGCGTTGGCGACCGAGCGCACGACTTGCGCGGCTTCGGGCACGGAGACGCCGAGCGGCCTCGCGATGACTTCATCGACGACGCGCCACGCCGCCTGCGCATCGAGCTTGAATTCGCCGCCGAGAAAGCTGTCGGGATCGATATAGCCGAGCACCAGATTGCAGTCGGTGACGGTCGGACGCGTGCCGCCGCGTCCGTAGCACGCGGGACCGGGGTCGGCGCCCGCGCTCTCCGGCCCGATGCGCACGCCGCCGCCCGCGTCGATCCACACGATCGAGCCGCCGCCCGCGCCGACCGAATCGATGTCGATGCTGGGCGAGCGCACGGTATAGGTATGCAGCAGGCTCTTGTTGCGCAGTTCGGGCCGGAAGTCGCGGATCAGCGAGACGTCGAAGGTCGTGCCGCCCATGTCGCCGAGGATCGCGTTCCTGAGTTCGCTCTTCTCGCAGTTGCGGATCGCCGCCGAGACGCCGCCCGCCGGCCCCGATTCGAGCAGCACGATGGGCTTGTCCGCGACCATCGCCGGACTCGCGAGACCGCCGTTCGACTGCATGAAGAGGAACTTGCCCGCGAAGCCGTGTTGCGCCAGCGCGCTGATGAGCCGGCCGATGTAGCGTCCGCACACCGGCCCGAGCATCGCGTTGATGACGGTCGAGCTTGCGCGCTCGTATTCCATCGATTCGGGATTCACTTCGTGCGATGCGCAGATGAAGTGGTCCGGCAACAGGCGACGCAGCGTATCGACGGCTTCGCGTTCATGGCGCGGATTGACGTGCGCGTGCAGGAAGCACACGGCGACGGCTTCGATATCCGACGCCCGGATCTGATCGGCGAGCGCTTCGAGCTGCGCGTGATCGAGCGGCGTTTCGATGCTGCCGTCATGGCGCAGACGCTCGTTCACTTCGAGCCGCCAGCGACGCTCGACGAGCGGACGCGGGTTGTCGAACAGCAGATCGTACAGATCGGCGCGATCGTGACGCGACACGCGCCTCAATTCGAGGATGTCGCGAAAGCCGCGCGTGGTGACGAGCGCGGTCTTCGCGCCGGTGCCTTCGACGACCATGTTGGTCGCCATCGTCGTGCCGTGGCCGAGGAACGAGACGTCCGCGCTGTCGGTGCCCGACAGTTCGAGAATCCTGCGGAAGCCTTCGATGGTGCCGATGACGCGATCCTTCGGCGTCGTCGGCACCTTGGTCGACCAGATGCGCCCCGTCTCATCGTCCACCATCACGACATCGGTGAAGGTGCCGCCGACATCGAGTCCGATTCTTTTCAATTTGCTTCTCTCCTGTGGATGCGTGATTTCTGGTTCGCTTGCTCATGCCGCGTGTGTTCCGGCATGATCGAGCCGCGCCGCCGGGCGCCGCGCCGTGACGAACATCGACCGGGCCAGTTTAAAGAGGCATCGACGCGGCCAGATAATGAAACCTTCCGATCAGGTGAGACGTTGGAGTTATATCGGTGATAACCAGTATCGATGCGATATTGAGGCGGCTGCGCGGCAATCATGTCGCGCTGCTGATCGCGCTGGACGACCACGGCTCGCTGCGCAAGGCGGCGCAGCAGGTGTCGCTCTCGCAGCCCGCGACGACCAAGTCGCTGCGCGAAATCGAGTCGATGTTCGGCACGGAGCTGTTCGCGCGTTCGCCGCGCGGCATCGTGCCGAACGAACTCGGACGCTGCGTGATCCGTCATGCGCGCGCCGTGCGATCCGAGATCGGTGCGCTGCGCGACGAGCTTGCGGCCATCATGCGCGGCGGCGGCGGCATGCTCGCCATCGGCGCCGTGATGGGCTCGATGCCCGAATGGCTGGCGCCCATACTGCGCTCGCTGCGCGAAGTGCAGCCGGACGTGTCCGTCGAGGTCTGGGAGGACAACAGCGCGCGTTTGTTGTCGATGCTCGATCAGCGTCTGCTGGACCTCGTGATCGGGCGGCCGAGCATCAGCGTGCATCCGGAAGCTTACGACTTCATTCCGCTCGAAGTGGAGGAAGTGTGTCTGGTGGTGGACGGCGCCGATCCGCTGGCGAGCGTGCAGCGCATGACGCTCGCGGAGCTTGCCGACAATCCCTGGATCGTGCCGCAGGCAGCCCTGCCGATGCGCTCCCTGCTCGAACAGCTTTTCGACGACGCCGAGGTGCCCTTTCCGCGTTACGCCATCGAAACGTCTTCGACGTTCGCCACGTTGTCGCTGCTGCGAGCAAGCGATGGGACCGTCGCACTGATGCCGTTGAAAGTCGCCCAGTACTTTCAGGTGCACGGAATGATGGCGGTGTTGCCGATCCGCATAGAGCGGCGCGGCGCACCCTATGGAATCGCGACCCGTCGCGGGGCCACGGCGACCGCTCCGGTGCAGCGATTCATCGAGCTATGCAAGCAAAAGCGGGACGAACAGCTTCGCTAGGGCGTGCATCCTCCGACAACGCGTCGTGAAGCGTTCGAAATACCGCGTCCACCATCGTCCTTATCTGTGACGAGCGTAGATGTCGCCCTGACGCTCTGGCTCCGATGAATCCGGCTGGCCTTACAGCACCCGCATTGCCCCTCTACGACTTTCGATGTAGGTCGTCCGGCTGATTTCGCCCCCCTCCTCCTGCCACTAATTTGTAAGCGCCGACTCGCAGGCACGGCTGCAAAGCCGAAGCGCCTCGGGCCACTCGCCTGGCAGCGAACCGGTCTCCCCAGGAGGGGCCATGTTCAAGAAACTCGACTTCACGGCGATGCACACGGCGCGCCGCGCCCCGGTTCCACACGATGCGGTGCCGTCATGGACGCACTGACCCATCAGGACGCCGGCGCCTTCGCGCGGGAGGGTTATTCGCTCGCCGACCTCTGGCATCGCCGCGCGAGCCTCTCGGACATCGAGATCGGGCATATCTACCGGCTGGTGCTGTCTACGCTCCGGTCCTACTACCCGCCCGAACTGCGCGGCCTGCACGAGGACAAGGAAGAACTGATCTCGCAGTTCTTCTTCTCGCGCGTGTTGCGGCTCGACTCGGAGCAGCGCCCGTCGCACGCGTCGGCGGAGAGCGCACCGTCCACCGCATATGCGCTGTGCGCGTACTTTCGCCGCTTTCTGATCGATTGCCTGCGTAGCGCGAGCCTGCAGCGCAATCTGTCGCTGGAAGTCGACGGCGTGCAGGACGAAGTCGACTCCCGCGCACATGCACCCGACGATCCAGTCGAAGCCACGCTCGCCGACTTCGGGCTGAACGAGGCGCGTGTGCGGGCATTCGCACGGGTGTTCATCGCGATGTGCGACGCGCCGGATCGGCTGATCCTCGCGGGCAGCCTCGGCGCGAGCAGCGAACGCAAGGGCGGCCTCAAGGGCGTCGCCGAGCAATACGACGTGCCTTCGTATCACTATCGCGCGCGCAAGCTCGGCGTGACGATGAAGAAGGACGCGACGCCAGCGTGCTTCGCCGCGACGAAAATCGGCCGATGGATGGTGCAGACGCTCGGCATCGAGATCACGCCGGAAAATCGCGACGCAATCCTGATCGTGCTGAACCTGCTCGCACTCGAAGCGCACGAATGAACGACGCGCGGCGATGCTTCGGGTCACGAAACGCCTATGCGCCGCGCTCCTTGTCGGCTTGCAGGCGGCCCGCGATGAGCTGCACGAGATAGAGCGCGAATTCGGGCTCCTGATAGTAGAGCCGAATCGCGTCGGCGGCCGAAACGGTGCGCATTTCGCAGTCGGTCTTGCAGATCACCGTGGACGTGCGCCGGCGCTCCGGCGAGAAGAGCCCGATCTCGCCGAGCACGGTGCCCGCGCCCAGTTCGATGCCGAGCTCCGAAAGCCGCACGACGCCTGTCTCGACATAGAACATCTGGCCGCTCGGGTCGCCCTTGCGAAACAGCACTTCGCCGGCGCGAAACCGCTGACTCTCCATCCTTCCGAGCAGCCGCGCGACCGGCAAGAGGCCGTTGACCGCATGATTGACCTGCGTATCGCGGATCTTTTCCATGCGCGCCGCGACCGCGCTCGCTTCGCCGCGACTCGATACGTTCAGCGCCTTGAAGATCGTCGTCAGATGCGTCTTGACGGTAGCTTCGGCGCAATCGAGTTCGCGCGCGATCATCTTGTTGGAGCGCCCGCGCGCGAGAAGCGCGAGCACTTCGATCTGGCGCGGCGTCAGGTGCAGGTCCGGGCCGGGCTCGGCCGCCACACGCGGCGCGGTCCTTTCCGATGACGCAGACGGCGCGTCGCGTCCCGCCGCGAGAAGCGAACGCGGCAGCGACACGCCGCCCGCGAGCACGAGACTCAACGCACCGGTAAGCAGCTCCGCCGACGCGGATTTCTCGACGCATCCCGCGACGCCCGCCGCGATCAGTTCATCGACAAGTTCGCGCTTCGCCCGGGCGAGCAGCACGATGACGGGCGTGGTGCGTGCATGGCCGCGCACGACCTCGAGCGCCTCGTTCGACTCGCTCATGAGGTCGCCGTCCATCACGATGCAATCGGGCTTGCGACCGCCCGGCCATTCGGCGCCGAGACGCTCGCATCCCTGCACGTCGGCATCCGGCACGAACGCGCGCAGGAGCGCCGCAACGCCGTCGCGAAACAGTCCCGCCGGTCCGATAAGCAGTAGGTACATGCGATCCATGCTATACCGACTCGCGCAGCCATGCCCGATGTTTCGACGTTCTTCACGACAGCACGAGAGCGCTTCCAAATTGTAAGAGCTGCTTCGTCTTCCCTAGCGAAAGCGGCCGGCTTTCTAAGGCACAACTGGAGAGATGTCATGGACCAACGACGCCGTTCGTTCCTGAAGATGTCTTCCGCCGCGACGATGTCGCTCGCGGGCTGCATGAACGCCGAGCCGGGCAAGAGCGACGAGGCCGCCGCGAATGCGAACGCAAGCACGAGCACGAGCAACGTCTGCGCAAGGACGACGGTCGAGAGCGGCGACGAGTTCGACTATGTCGTCGTCGGCTCGGGCGCGGGCGGCGGACCGCTCGCCGCCAATCTCGCCGAGGCGGGTTACCGTGTGCTCGTTCTCGAAGCGGGCAGCGACAAGGAGAACGACAACTATCGCGTCCCCGCTTTCCATCCGCTCTCGACGGAAGACCGCGACTATCGCTGGGACTTTTTCGTGAGCCACTATTCGTCGGCATCGCGCGCGCGTCGCGATCCGAAGTATGTGACGGATCAAGGCGGCATCTGGTATCCGCGGGCCGGCACGCTCGGCGGCTGCACGGCGCACAACGCGATGATCACGATCCTGCCGCACGACAGCGACTGGAACCACATCGCCGATATCACCGGCGATCCGTCATTCCGCGCGCCACAAATGCGCGGCTACTTTCAGCGGCTCGAACGCTGCACCTATGTTCATCGGCCGATCGAGGGCGGCAACGCGCACGGACATGGCTTCGATGGCTGGCTCACGACCAGCAGAATCGATCAGCAAATTCCGCTGCCGAACGCGCTCGGCGACGGGCAACTGAGACGCATCGCGCTGTCGGCGTTGAAGGAAACGCTGGGGGAGCGCGTGGGCGATCCGCTCGGCGTCGCGCTGCGCCGCTTCGATCCCAACGATGCGGGCTTCAGCCAGCAGAATCCCGAAGGACTGTTTCTGGTGCCGGTCGCGATCCGGGACGGCCAGCGCAACGGCGTGCGCGAGCGCCTGCGGGAAGCGCAGTCGAAGTGCGCCGGCAATCTCACGATCCTGACCGATGCCCTCGCGACGCGCGTCGTCCTCGATGCGTCGAACCGTGCGACCGGGGTCGAATATCTGCATGGCGCTCATCTCTATGCCGCCGACCCTGGCGCGACCAACGGCGGCGCGCAACAAACGAAGCTCGCGCGGGCCCGGCGCGAGGTCATTCTCGCGGGCGGTGCATTCAATAGTCCGCAGCTTCTGAAACTGTCCGGCATCGGTCCGGGCGATGAACTGCGCCGCTTCGGCATCGATGTGCGCGTCGAACTCGCGGGCGTGGGCGAGAACCTTCAGGACCGGTACGAGGTCGGCGTCATCAACGAACTACAGGGTCCGCTCAGCGTGCTCAAGCCGGCGACGTTTTCCGCCGGCACCGGCGACCGCGCGTATCAGGAATGGCAGCGCGACCGTCAGGGCATCTATGCGACCAACGGCGTCGTGCTCGGCATCATCAAGCGCTCCAGTCCGGATCTGCCGGACCCCGACCTTTTCATTTTCGGCCTGCCGGGCTATTTCACGGGCTACTTCCCCGGCTACTCGAAAGACCTCGCGATCCAGAAGAACTATTTCACGTGGGCGATTCTGAAGGCGCACACGTCCAACGCGACCGGCAGCGTGAAATTGCGATCGGCGAATCCGCGCGACACGCCGGACATCAACTTCCGATACTTCGACGACGGCGCGGGCGGCGCAGCCGATCTCGATGCGGTGGTGAGAGGCGTGGAGTTCGCGCGCCGCGTGATGCACCGCTCGCGCGCGGTCGTGCGCCGCGAAATGAAACCGGGCGACGCGGTGCAGTCACAGAGCGATGTCAGGGACTTCGTAATGAACGAGACCTGGGGCCATCATGCGTCATGCACGAACAAAATGGGCGCGCCGGGCGACCCGGCCGCGGTCGTCGACTCGCGCTTCCGCGTGTTCGGCACGACCGGCCTGAGAGTGGTGGACGCGTCCGTGTTCCCGCGCATTCCGGGATTCTTCATCGTCACGCCCGTGTACATGATCAGCGAGAAAGCCAGCGACGCGATCCTCGAAGACGCGCGGCGCGGATGATCGCGGCCCCCCCCCACGCGTCGTCTCCCTGACGTGACCGATCGTTCGCCGCGAGCGTGAAGGGTGCGTCGTCGGACGGCCAATCGGCACATTTGAAGCGTCCGCTTCATCGTCGTCTGTCGCGCCTGCGCAAATCATTTCGATACAGCCCACTTAGGGCTAATTAAATGCGCCCATATCCACGATAATCTAATAGGCCAGAGGAACGCTGGCCTCACGTAGTCCTGCCGATTCGACCCGTCGCCGGTTCACGCGCGAGTCGCAGCGTGCCGATGTTGCGCGCGCACGTCGGCACAGAGGAGTCGCTCGATGGATCCGCTTTCGACATGGCTTGGCGAGCTTGGCCTCGAACGTTACGCGACGGTATTCGAGGCCAATGGCGTGGACCTGGAATCGCTGCCGCTCCTGACCGATCGCGATCTCGCCGAACTGGGCATGCTGCTCGGTCATCGCCGGCGTCTGCTCGATGCCTTGTCGCACCCTCAACCCCAGCGCGAAGCCGCGCGGCAAGCGCCGCTGCCCTCCCGGGGTCATCGCGCGCCGGGCGAGCGGCGTCAGCTCACGGTGCTTTTCTGCGATCTCGCCGGCTCGACCGAACTCGCGCAGCGTCTGGACGCCGAAGAACTGCACGAAGTGATGCGGATCTATCAGGAGACCTGTGCACGGGTCGTCACGCGCTACGAGGGACACGTCGCGCAATATCTCGGCGACGGCGTTCTCGTTTATTTCGGATTCCCGCAGGCGCGCGAAGATGCCGCCGAGCGCGCGGTGCGCGCCGCGCTCGAAATCGTCGCCGAAGTCGGGCGGCTTTCGGCCAGCGCGCCGCTGCGCGTGCATATCGGCGTGGCGACGGGCGCGGTCGTCGTCGGCGAGCTGGAAGGCCACGAATCCTCGCCTTTCGATACCGCCGTCGGCGCGACGCCGAACCTCGCCGCGCGCCTGTGCGCGCACGCCGGCCCCGACGAAATCGTGATCGCCCCGAGCACGCGCCGCCTGCTCGGCAGCACGTTCGAACTCGAAGAACTCGGCGAGCACGAACTCAAGGGCATCAGCGTGCCCGTGAACCTGTCGCGCGTCGCGAGCCTCGCGCACCGCGAAAGCCGCTACAGCGCGTTTCGCCCGAATCGCGCGACGCCGTTCGTCGGCCGGGAACACGAAGTCAATCTGCTCGTCTCGCGCTGGCGCACCGCGCGCGACGGCGAAGGCCAGGCCGTGTTGCTCATGGGAGAGCCTGGCATCGGCAAGAGCCGCATCGCCCATGTGCTGCGCGAACGGCTGAGCGGCGAGCAGCATCTGACCCTGCTCTACCAGTGCTCGCCGTTTCAGACCAGCTCGTCGTTTCATCCGATCATCGGGCATCTGTCGGAAACGAGCGGCTTCCAGCGCCAGGACTCGCCCGATACGCGCCTCGACAAGCTGGAAGCGGCGCTGCGGCTCGAACCCGGCGAGCGCGCCGAGGTCGCGCCGCTGTTCGCCGCGCTGCTCTCGCTGCCGACCGACCGCTATCCGCCGCGCATGGATTCCCCGCAACGGCTGCGCGAAGTGACCATCGAAGCGCTCGTCGAGCAGCCAATCCGGCTGTCGAGCGGTCAGCCGCTTCTGATCATTTTCGAGGATGCGCAATGGGCCGACGCCGACACGCTCGAAACCATCGCGCGCTTCATCGAACGAATCCGCCACTGGCCGATCCTGATGCTGATCACCTGCCGCCCCGAGTTCACGCCCGCGTGGACCGCGCACGGCAACGTGACGCTCCTGCATCTGAACCGTCTCGCGAAGCGCCAGGGTGCGCAGATCGCGGCGGAGCTGACCGCCGTCAAGCCGCTTCCGCCCGACGTCCTGGAGCAGATTCTCGAACGCGCCGACGGCGTGCCGCTCTTCGTCGAGGAACTGACGCAGACCGTGCTCGAAGCCGGGCTGCTGCGCGACGCCGGCGATCACTGGGAAACGAACGGGCCCGCCGCGCCGCTCGCGATTCCGTTCACGCTGCACGACTCGCTGATGGCGCGGCTCGATCACCTCGCGCCGGTCAAGACCATCGCGCAGATCGGCGCGTGCATCGGGCGCGAGTTCGACCACGCGCTTCTGGCCGCGATCGCGCCCGTCGACGATGCGCGGCTCGCCGAGGCGCTCGCGTCGCTCGAAGCGAGCGGGCTGGTTTTCCGGCGCGGCGGCGGCGACGATGCGATCTACCGCTTCAAGCACGCGCTCGTCGGCGATGTCGCCTACGACAGCTTGTTGAAGAGCCAGCGCGTGCGCATCCATGCGCGCATCGCGAAGGCGCTCGCGGACGTGTTCGCCGATCGCGTCAAGGTGAGTCCCGAACTGCTCGCGCTGCACCTGACGCGCGCGGGCCTGACCGACGAAGCACTCGCACAATGGATCGCGGCCACGCGGGTCGCGATGGCGCGGTATCGTCATCGCGAGGCGCTCGCGCATGTCGATTCGGGGCTCGCGCTC
This sequence comes from Caballeronia jiangsuensis, assembly GCA_000648925.1. Lineage (GTDB taxonomy): Bacteria > Pseudomonadota > Gammaproteobacteria > Burkholderiales > Burkholderiaceae > Caballeronia > Caballeronia jiangsuensis. The sequence continues at coordinate 19,733 of JFHF01000007.1, read as the reverse complement.
GTCGCGCATTCGAATCCGGCCCGGCGCGCCGACTGCGAGGTCGCGCTGCTGGTGATGGGCGCGGCGTGCCATTGGGCGCTCAAGGGTTACGCGTGCGAGGAATGCGCCGCGCTTTGGACGCGCGCCGAAGCGCTGCTCGACGGCGTGACGCAGGAACGGCTGCGCGTGCTGGCGCTCGTCGGCATCAACAATTTCGCCTACGCCGCCGCGGATTCGCCCAAGTGCGTCGCGACCTCGGAACGGCTGATCGAGCTTGCTTCCGGCACGCAGGATACCGACAGCAAGATCGTGGCCTATGCAGCGGTCGGGCCGATTCTCTATCAGCAAGCCCAGTTCGAGCGCTGCGCGACGCTCCTGCAATATGTGATCGATACTTACGACCTCGCGCATTCGACCGGCTATGGGCGCTTCAACGACGCGAAGGTGACCGCGTGCTGCTGGCTCGGCTATTGCGAGCTGTCGGCGGGACGTTTCGGCCGCGCCCGCTGGCTCGCGCGCATGGCGATCGATCACGCCGACGCGCTCGCGCAGCCGTTCGTGCTGTCGCAGGCGCTGGCCGTCGGCGCGCGGCCGTTCGTCGAGATCGGCGATATCGGCGCGGCGCGCGAGCTGTGCCGCCGCTGCATCGACCTGTGCGATACGCAGCGTCTGCCGTTCTGGAAAGGCTGGGCGATGGTATATGAGGGCGTCGCGTCGGCGCGGGAAGGCCAGCACGCGAGCGCGCTCGCACGGCTGGAGGAAGCGGTCGAGCATCTCGCGGGCAACGGCGGGCGCAACGACCTCGCCTACGTGCACGCGTGGCGCGCGCAGGCGCTCACGCACCTCGGACGCCACGACGACGCGCGGCAGTGCATCGCCGCGGCGCGCGCCGATTGCCTGCGCACGGGCCAGCGCACCGGCCTCGTCGATCTCTCTTACGCGGCGGGTGTCGTCGAGAAAGCCGATCCGCGCGCCGAGCCGGGTCTCGCGCTCACGCTGCTGCGCGCGGCGGCGGCCGACGCACGCGCGCAGAACCTGCGGCTGCTCGAACTGCGCGCCAGCATCGAGATTGCCGGCGTGCTGCGCATCGAAGGGCGCGGCAACGAAGCGAGCGAGTGTCTCGAAGCGCTCGTCGCCAGCTTCGCCGAAGAGCAGGACTGCGCGCTCGTGACAGAAGCGCGGCAGTTGTTGTCGACATGCGCGACGCCGGACTAGACCCCGTCGCGCGTTATCGCGACACCGGCGCGTTCTGCACGATGGCGTTCGCGGCCGGCAACGCCGCCGTGCACGGCAGGCTCTGCCCGACGAGCTTACGGACGCGGTCGTCCATCACCTGCGAGACGATCACCTGCGCGCAGCCGAGGTTGTTGGGGTAGAAACGGCCCTTGTCGAAGGCTATCGGGGCGACTGCGTCGTTGACGTACAGAAAGAGCCGCCCGCCCGTCTTCGCGGTGATCTGCGACACGAGCACCTTGCGGCCGGCGGGCGTCGGATCGCCGGCCACGACGCACGCGGCCTGCTGCGCGCCGAGCGGTTCGAGATGTCCGCCGCCGACATCGCACAGCGGCGGCTTCGAGCCCGCGGCAATCACGCCGCTCGCGCGATGATTGTTCGCATATCGATACGATGCGAACGGCGCTTCGGGTTCGAGCACATATTCGTCGTGCCCTCCTTCGCCGATCCGCGCGATCGGCTTGAACCAGTCTTCGAACCACCAGCGCTTGAGCCCGGCCGCGGCGAAGTGAGCGGCCGTGTCGGTCGGAAAACCGCCCACGTCCGCGCGCTCGGTCCGGTCGAGCCAGTCGCCGTCGGTCACGAGCCTGATTTCGTAGCGCGCGTCCTTCGCAAGCGTCACGCCCGAATCCCAGCACAGATCCTTCGTGTGGAACGCGACGCCGGCCGGCTTCGCTGGATCGGGTGCCGAATCGACGGTCTTCTGGATTGCGCAAACCTTGCCGACCGCGCTCAGGCCGTCGAAGAGCGCGCGGTTCGCCACGGCGATGCCGAGTAGCCCGACAAACGCGAGGCACAGGCCCGGCAGAATCACGCATTCGATCTTCTTGCAGACATACCCGAATGCGCCGTTGTCACGCAGCCTGCGCGCGAGACTCAGCGCGAAACCGCCTTTCATGGCCTGCGCAATCGCCGCAGGCGTGGCATCGCGCTGGTTCACGGCCCTATGGTTCCGGTCGAGCCGCCTCACGCGCGCTTGTCGCCACAACGCAAGGCCGCATAGCGCGACGGCGGCCCCCGTCAGTTCCCAACTGGTGCGCTGGTTCTTCAGCGTGCCCCACGCGAAGGCCGCGAGCAGTGCGAACAACGCCGCGCCCGCCAGCGTCATGTTGCGGCTGCCCGCCTCGGACAGCCGGCGCCATTCGAGATAGGTGAGGCAAAGCTCCGGGTGCCAGGCGAGATAGGCGCGGTCATGCACGCGCTTTCTCAGCACGCCGCCGAACTGGAGCGAGCACAGCCACACGAGCAGCGTCAGCACGAAGACGCTCGAATGCGCGCCGAATGCGCTCGTCCACGGAGAACTCCACGACGGAAGCATGCCCTTGATGAAGGTCAGCGCCGTGTTGAACATGTCGTCTTCGAGTCGCGCGGGATTCGAAACGCTCAGCGCGCCGCCGTGCCACTTCTCCAGCCATTCGATGCCGATCGTGAACCAGGGGAAAAGGATCAGCAGCGCTGAAATGATGAGCGTCGCGAGATACGCGGCGCGGCGCCAGAACACCGTGTCCCAGGCGAGGCCCATCGCCGCGGTGTCACGCTTACTGAGCAAGTCGAGAGCCTGACGGAGCGTCGTTTCGTTCTCCTTCAGCCTGGCGGCGGCTTCGCCCGCGGGCGGCGTCGCGGCCTGCGCCGGACGTAGCAACGGCGGCGCGACGATGCCCGGATTCGCGGGAACCGCTTCGAGCGTGCCATCGGGCTTGAGCACCTGAAAGCTTTCGCGCAGCGCGACGGGCGCGTAACGATCGGTGCCGAATGCGACGCGCACCGGCACGCTCCAGTGCACGATCGGCCAGAACGGCTTTCCATCCTTCGTCACGCAGGGCAACGCCAGCCTCGGAAGATAGGGATAGCCGCCCGCGAGCCCCTTGCGCGAATCGTAGACGCGCGCGAAGGGCGACTGTGTCGCGACGATATCGGAGAGCGCCGAAGGCAGCACGCGAATCCCCACGGCGATCGCCTCGTTCAGGATCCAGTGCAGGGAGACGAGCGAAAGCTGATCTTCGGGATAGCCTCCGCCGACGTTGCAGTGCACGCCGGGAAACCAGACCTGCGTGATGCGTCCCGGCTCGATGCCGCCGTGCGCGTCGCCGGTCTGCGGTTCGCCGGTTTCGTCCCACGGCAGCGGATGGAAGGTCGAGCGCTCGTCGTCGAGCGACAGCGCGTGGCACGCGCGTTTCACGTGCGGCGACAGCTTGAGATCGCCGAACATCATCGGCCAGATGGTTGCGTCGATTGCGCGCTTGAGCGGCAGGATCGGCACGCCGTACGCTGAGACCGTGTCCCACAGACCGAGGAAACGAATCGGTATCTCTTTCCGCTTCTTGACCTCTGCATAGAGCGGCCGCCGCCGCACCCGGTCCGATGCCCACAGCAAGCCGTCGCGCAATGCGCGCAGTCCCCAGACCAGCGGACTCTTCGACGGAAAGCGCGCGGAACGGTAGTGACGATAAGCCCTGCGGGCATCGCGATCGAGATCTTCCTCGGAGGCCGCTTCGAGCAGACCTTCGGAGTCGATCAGGCCGACGAGCACGCGGATGGTGAAGGCGCCGCGGCTGAAGCCGAAACCGCTGATGTCGTCGCCCGGCCGATAGTTGCGGCAGACGAACTTGTAGAGATCGATGACGTTGCGCTTGAGGCCCCAGCCGAACGCACCGCCGACGAGCGCGAGATACTTGTTGGCCGATGTGCCGACGCCGTCGTCGTAGAACGCGATCTGATCGCTCGCCGATTGATCGAGCGCCTGGAACATGCGCCACACGTTGGTCTTCTGCGCTTTGGCGGAGCTGTTTCCGGTGCCGTCAGAAAGTACCACGATACTGGTCATCGCCGAGCTCCCGTCGATTGGGCAGGCACACGTGTCACGGTGTCTCGCGCCGATTCACTATGTGACAGACGCAGCATGTCCTCCCGACAGACGTTAGGAATGCTACGCCATCCGTCCGTGCTATTTCGGGCGGATCATGGCGACAAGACGAAGCGAGCGTGCCCCGATTGAAAAGCGGGGCTGCCGTTTCGCGTCAGAACCGATAGCCGACGCGCAGCGAGAAAACGATGGGATCGAGCGTGAGCTTGGCCTCGGAGCGCCGGGTGACGGGACCGAGAGGCGTTTGACTCGTGGTCGTGAAGTGACCGGTCGTATGCAGCGGAATGTAGGACAGCGACATCACGCCGAACCAGTGCTCGTCGACGGCGTAGGTGAAGCCGATGTTGAAGATGGGCGCCCAGGTCGAGTCCGCGTCGGCGGTCGTCGTGCCGCCGAGCGCACGCATTTCGAACGCGGTGTTGGTGATTTCCGCGTCGCTGAAGGAGGTGCGCGTGACGCCGACGCCGATATACGGCCTGAATTTCGCTTGCGGCTCGAAGAAAACGTACTTGAAGATCAGCGCGGGGCTCCATTGCTTGACAGTGCCGAGCTTGCCGAAGCTTTCGAGCGATCCGGTGCCGTTGATATCGAATTTCGGCGGGATGCCGATTTCGAGCTCCGCCGCGATGTGACTGGTCACGAAGTAACCGATCGTGCCGCCGAACGTGTCGGCGCTCGACGCGCCCGCGCCTGTGTTGGGTTGGACGATGTTGACGGGCCGGCCGTTGACCGAGGTCACCGTGAACGGGCCGCTGCTGTCCTGCGGCGCGAGATGAAACCAGCCGGCGGTGATGTAGAGATTCTGCAGGGATTGCGCATGACTGGTCATGGGAGACGAGGCAAGCGCGGCGCACAGGACCATCAAACGAGATGCTTTCACCGGACTGTCTCCCTGCATCGCATTTGGTCAGGAATATTGATCGTACGCGAGGGTACGTTGGATACGATTGGGATGACTATCGATTGATTAGTGGGGCGGGGCGTGGTAGCGGGGGGTGGGGTTGGGTGTTCGGGAAATAAGGGCGCGCGATTTTGTAAATGATTGGTGGCTGCGGACCTGGTTTTTGGGACGCGGATGTTCCAGCCTTCAATTCTGCAAAATCTTCGACCCTTTCATCGTGATGTCCCCATCCGCCTTCACACTAATCTTCCCGCTCCCAATCACCGTAATATCCTTCCCCTTGATCTGAATCGTCCCATCCTTCTTCATGCTGAAACTCGCATCCCCAGTCTTGATCACCACCGACTCTTCCGCCTCGATGACGAGATTCTTCCCGACCTTGAGCGCATCGTCCTCGCCCACCTCCGTGGTCCGCCCCTTCCCCACCTTGCTCGCCTGCGCGCCATCGATCGACTCGCTCGCATCCTTCGCGACCGACACCGTCTGCCCGCCGCTCACACTCAACGACTGATCCCCGCCGACGCTTGTCGCCTGATTCCCGCCGACATTCACCGTCTGATCCGAACCCACCGTCACGCTCTGACTCGACCCGACGCTCACCGTCTGACTCGCCCCGACGGTCTCAGTGTGATAAGCCCCCACCGTCACCGCCTGATAAGCCCCAACGGTCACCGCCTGAAACGCGCCGATCGTCACTTCCTGCGCCGCCCCGACGGTGATCGTCTCGTTGATGCCCACGCTATGCGTGCGTTGCAGGAACACCGTCGCGGTCTCGCTCGCCTTCACGGTCTTGGTCCGGTTCGAGCCGATCGTGATGCTCTCGTTGACGCCCACCGTCTCCGTGCGGTTCATCGTCACGTCGATCTTCTCGTTGTTCCCCACCGTCTCCGTGCGATCGTGCTTTACGACGGTCGTCTCGTCGTGGTCGATGTTCTTCTTGCGGTCGTGCCCGACCCAATGCGTCTCATCCTTCTCGACTTCGATATCCTGATTGCGCTCGGCATGCAGCAACACCTGCTCCGCACCCTTCTTGTCCTCGAAGCGCAACTCGTTGCAGTTCGCGGCGCTGCCGCCCTTGCTCGAACGGCTCTTGATGCCCGTCTGCGTCATGTTGCCGGGCAAGTCGTACGGCGGCATCTGCTCGGCGTTGTAGACGCGCCCCGTGATGATCGGCCGGTCCGGATCGCCTTCCAGAAAATCGACGATCACTTCCTGCCCCATGCGCGGTATCGCCACCGCGCCGAAGCCCTTCCCCGCCCACGGCTGCGACACGCGAATCCAGCAGGAACTGTTCTCGTCGCGCTTGCCCTGACGGTCCCAGAAGAACTGCACCTTCACGCGCCCATACTGATCCGTATGAATCTCGTCGCCGCCGGGCCCGACGACCACCGCCGTCTGCGGCCCCTGCACGAAAGGCCTGCGTGTCGCACGCGCGGGGGTGAAGTGCTGCTTGGCGTCGATCGCGGAGAACCAGCACTCGCAGCGATTCGACTGCGCGCCGTCGAAGGCTTCGTAGTCGGCGAGATCGATCTCGTAGTGCGTGCGCGTGACGAGGTACTGCGCGTTCTGATCGGCGCGCGGATGGCGCGTGAGCTTCAGCAGCGTGCCGGCGCGCACGCTCCTGCCGTTGCTGCGCGCATCGACCTGATGCCAGTTGATCGCAGGATCGTCGGTGACGCTGGCCTCGATGAGCCCTTCGTCCGCACGCGACTTTGCCCGGCTCTCGCCGTGATCGGCCTCGACATAGCCGCCGGGATAGTCGAAGTGTTCGAGCCCGGAAAACGCGTCGAAGCCCGGCATCTGCTTGACGGCCTGCTTTTGCAAGGGCCGCGACGGATGCTTGAAGTCGTAATCGGTGAGCACCCAGTTGCGCGTCTCGATCATGTGATTCACGCGCCACTCGCTTACGTATTCCATGCCGGGCGCGGCGCTCATCACCGCGCCGTACGGCAGCGATTCGCAGCCCGCGACGCTTTCGTGCGCGGCGAGCGTGTCGGTGAGAATCAGCGATTCCTTGCCGTCCTTGTCCTGAAACCAGTAGTAGATGCCTTCGTCTTCGAGCAGCCGGCTCACGAAATTGAAGTCCGACTCGCGATACTGCACGCAGTACTCACGCGGCCGATGCGCGCGGGAATTGGCCTTCCATTTGATCTCGCCCAGTTCGAGCTGCTTGTAGACCGGATCGGCGAAAACCGCCTTCACGATCTCCTCGACCGTCTTGTTCTGAAAGATGCGGCAGGTGCTGCGCCGCGTGAGCAGCCACAGCCACGGACGCACCGCCGCTTCATAGGCGTACAGACGTCCGCGCATGCCGGTCTGCCGGAAGCTCACCACATAGCCGCCGAACACACGCGGCTTCGCGCCGTCCACGCGGAGCGAAACCTTCACGTGCTTGCCGAGTATCTTGCTGAAGTCGATATCCGCGCGCTTCGACACGAGCGTGAGTTCACAGCGCGGCATGCGCCCGAGTTCGGCGCTCGCGCGCAGCGAGAGGAAGCGCAGATCGTCGGCGAGCGGCGTCTCGACGCTTGCGAGCGGCTGCGCCGTGGCGACATCGGTGGTGGACATCGGCGCACCCGCGTCGTGAGAGTCGGTTGCGAAGGTCAGCGCACTTCGGTCGTCAAGGCGTCGTAGCCGAACTTGACGGCGCCGCCCAGCGCACCCTTGTCATCCTGCGGCTTGTATTCGAACTCGATATCCGCGTAGAGCAGGCTCACGTTCTCGTGCAACTCGCCGCCCATGCCGCCGCCCATGCCGACGTGCGTCACGGTCACCTGTTTCATCGTGACGGTGAGGAATTCCTTCTGCCCTTCGCCCGACTTGCTCACGGTGAGCTTCGCGTTCGCGAGGTGCTTGCCGCTCACGCAGCTCTTCGCGAGCGTGGGCGAGGCCTTGTCGTAGAAATGCGAGAACGTGAACATGCCGGGCTTCGCCTTGCCCTGACCGCTGCCGCCGCCGACCGCCGGGCTGCCGGCGTTGGTCACGTCCCAGTCGAAGGACTGCACTTCGATCTGATTCTCCGCGCCCTTGTGCTTCGATTCACCTTCGATTCCGTCAATCTTCAGATAGCAGTCGATCGTTGCCATGTGGTCCTCCGTAGTGGTCCGGTTTGCGTCGCGCGGATTCGCGCTTGCAGGTAGGACGAACATCGGCGGAAAATTTTCAATATCGATCGGCTTCAAAATCGCAACGCAGCCGCCGTCTTATGTTCGATGACCGTTTCCCGGACCAGGACGATGCCAAGCTCCGACATGCGCGAGCCGCGCCCGCACGACTGCCTCTCGCTCGATGCCCTCCGTCAGTTCGACCAGCTCGCGCTGCCGGAATCCAACGACATGCTGTTGCAGGTCGTGCCCAAGCGCAGCAACACGCCCGTGAAAGGCGAAGCGAGCAAGCGCGGCGACTGGGACACGCCGATGCAGATTCACGGCTGGCGCTGGGCGCAGGGCTACGACGCCGTACAGCACACCGCCGCGCTCAACGCGAGCGACATGCGCGTAAGTTCGCTCGGCCTGATCCGCACGGTGGATTCGGCCTCGCCCGTCATCGCGAAACTGTGCGCGCAGGCCGAATTGCTCGCGCTCGCGCACATCCGCTGCTTCAAGTCGGCAGGCACCGATCACGGCGTGCAGATCGAGTTCCTGTCGATGAAGCTCGAACAGGCGTATCTGCGCAACTATCAGATTTTCACGAGCCCGCGTTTCGGCCGCTTGTGCGAGATCTTCGAACTGTCGGCCCAGCAACTCACGATGACCTGCGCGCCGCAAACCGAAACCGGCGCGCGCGGCGCCGATGTGACCTTCGCGCTCGACGTGTCCACGCGACGCATCGGCTGAGCATCATGTCGATGAACGCACCCAGCACCGCCGATCGCCTCCAGCCCACGCTGCTCGACCGGCTGATCGACGACGATCCCACATCGCGTACCGATCCCGCCGGCGAGCGCTTTCTCTCGCATCGCGGCCTGCGCGCGGCGGTGCTGCGCGATGTCTCGTGGCTCTTCAACACGACCAATCTCGGCAGCGAGATCGACGAGGACCAGTTCACGCACGCGTTCGCGTCGGTGCTCAACTACGGTTTGCCGTGCCTGTCGGGGCGCTTCGCATCGACGGTCGATCCCGTCGTGCTCGAACAGGCGATCCGCACCGCCATCGAGCGTTTCGAGCCGCGCATCGATCCGTCGACGCTGGAGATCGAACCCGTCCTCGACCGCTCCGTGCTCGACATGCACAACCAGATCGCGCTCGTGATTCGCGGTCTCCTGTGGGCGCAGCCGGTGCCGCTCGAATTCGCGCTGCGCACGCAGATCGATCTCGAAGAAGGCGGCATCACGGTGATGGAACTGCCGCGCTGATCGCGCGCAAAGGACGAAAGCACACTCATGGACCCGCGCCTGCTGCGTCACTACAACACCGAACTCGCGCATCTGCGCGAGATGGGCGCGGAGTTCGCGCAGCAGTTTCCGAAGATCGCGGCGCGACTCGGGATGAGCGGCATCGACGTCGCCGATCCATACGTCGAACGGCTGCTCGAAGGCACCGCGTTTCTCGCCGCACGCGTCCAGTTGAAGCTCGAAGAAGAGTTTCCGCGCTTCACGCAGCAACTCACGCATGTCGTGCTGCCGCAGGCCGCGTGTCCCACGCCCGCGATGCTGATCGCGCGTCTTGCGCCCGATCTCGCCAATCCCAATCTCGCCGATGGCTTCACCGTGCCGCGTCACACCGCGCTGTTTTCGTTGCGCACGCCCGCGCAGACGACGCCCTGCGAGTTCCGCACCGGCGCCGCGCTCACGCTCTGGCCCGTCGAGCTGACCGATGCGCGCTACCTCGCGCAGACGCCCGATCTGCCGCTCGCCACGCTGCCCGCGACGCGCGCGCTCGCGCCGCATGTGAAGGGCGCGCTGCGCGTCCGGCTCGCGACGCCGGAAGGTCTGTCGTTCGATGCGCTGCGTCTCGATGCGCTGAGCCTCTACTTCGCCGGCGGCGACGACATCGCGTTCCGGCTGCACGAGCTCGTGCTCGGCCATACGCTCGCGATCGTCGTATCGACGCCCGAACGTCCGGCCACGACGCTCGCCGTGCTGCCGGGCGATGCCGTCGCGCCCGCGGGCTTCGCCGACGACGAAGCGCTGCTGCCCGTCACGCCCAACGCGTTCCAGGGTTATCGGCTGCTGCACGAGTATTTCGCGCTGCCGCAGCGCCTGCGCTTCGCGCGCATCGAAGGGCTCGCGGACGTGCTGCCCGCCTTCGCGGCGCGCGACATCGAACTCACGTTGCTGTTCGATGCGGGCGACGCCACGCTCGAACGCATCGTCACGAAGGAGAACGTGCTGCTGGATTGCGTGCCCGCCGTCAATCTCTTTCCGAGGCACGCGGATCGCGCGCTCGTCACGGATTCCAGCGCGCGCTTTCATGTGGTGCCCGACCGCACGCATCCGCTCGATTTCGAAGTGCATTCGGTCACGGGCGTCTCCGGCTATGGCGCGCACGACGACAGCGAGCAGACCTTCCATCCGTTCTACGCGGACTATCTCGCCGACCGCCCCGCCGAGGCCGCGTACTTCACGACCGAGCGCGAGCCGCGCCTCGTGCCCGCCGCGCGGCGCAAGAGCGGCGCGCGCACCGATTACGTCGGCAGCGAGACGTATGTGTCGATCGTCGATCCGCGCGCCGCGCCGTATCGCGGCTCGCTGCGGCAACTATCGTTCGAAACGCTCTGCAGCAACCGCGATTTGCCGATGATGATGGCGGCAAGCGGTCCGGGCAGCGACTTCTCGCTCGACATCGCAGCGCCCGTCGCCGCCGTGAAGTGCGTGAGCGGACCGTCGCGCCCCGCGCCCGCGCCGCTCGACGCCGCGCAGACCTGGCGTCTGATCGATCAGTTGTCGCTGCACTATCTGTCGCTCTGCAACGGTCCGCGCGAAGCGGCGGCGGCGTTGCGCGCGCTCCTGGCGCTGCATGTCGCGCCCGCCGATCACACCGGCCGCAATCAGGTCGCGGGCGTGGTCGCGGTCGATGCGAAGCCCGTCGTGCGCCGCCTGCCGATGCCCGGCCCGATCGCCTTCGGGCGCGGCCTCTCGATCGATGTCACGGTCGACGATCTCGCGTTTCAGGGCGGCAGCGCGTGGCTCTTCGGCTGCGTGCTCGACCGCTTTTTCGCGCGCTACGTGTCGATCAATTCGTTCGTGCAAACTGCGCTGCGCACCGGCGCGCGCGGCGAAATCCTGAGCCTGCCCGCGCGATGCGGCACGCGAGCGATCTTCTAGCCGTGGCGCGGCCAGCGCCCGCCGAAGCGCCCGCGCACACGCGCGCGCTGCTGGAGTTGTTCGACGCCGTCGCCGCCGAGCCGCATCGTCACGACTTCTATCGGCTGATGCGGCACATCGAGGCGCTCACGCCGGACCTGCCGCGTCTCGGCGCGGGCGCGCGGCCCGCCGACGAACCGTTGCGGCTCGCGCAAGATGTTTCGCTCGCCTTCGCGCCCGCGCCGCTCGCCGCGCTCGCACACGATGACGGCGGCCATGCGCCGCGCCTCGCGCAGCGCTTCTTCGGCTTTCTCGGACCGAACGGACCGCTGCCGCTGCATCTGACCGACTTCGCCCGCGAGCGCGCGCTGCATCATGGCGATACGGCTTTCGCGCGGCTGCTCGATACGCTGCTGCATCGCTTTCTGCTGCTGTTCTATCGCGCATGGGCGCAGGGCCGTCCGGTCAACGGGCTGGACCGTCCGGCGCAGGATCGTTTCGCGTTCTATGCCGGCGCGCTGATCGGTCATGCCGATCCGGCGACGCGAGCGCGCGACGCCGTCTCCGATCACGCGAAGCTGCATTTCGCGGGTCTCCTGAACATGCAGACACGTCCGGCCGACGTGCTCGAAGGCATCACGTCCGCGCTGTTGCGGGTGCCGGTGCGCATCGAGCCGTATCGCGGGCACTGGATGACGCTGCCGCGCGCCGAGCGCACCGCGTTGCGATCGCGCGCGACGCGCTTTTCATCGCGTTCGGCGGGCTTCGCGCAACTCGGCCACGGCGCGGTGCTCGGCGCGCGCGTGTGGGACCGTCAGCACGCATTCCGCCTCGTGCTCGGGCCGCTCACGCTCGCGCAGTACGAATCGTTCCTGCCGGGCGGCGCGGCGCTATCGACGCTCGTCGCGCTGGTTCGCCGGCATCTGAACGGCGAGCTTGCATGGGATGCGCAACTCGTGCTCGCCGCAAAGGAAGTGCCGACCGCGCGGCCGGGGCGCTATGGCCGCCTCGGCTATTCGGCGTGGCTCGGCACGCTCGCGCGCAAGACCGATCGCGCCGATCTCGCGCTCGACGCCGATGCGCATGTCGCCTGAATCGATGCGCTTTGCAAAAACACCGCACGAGCGCCGTCTTATCGGATGAAGCCGCGCCTCCGGTCGGCGCGCGCGCGTTCAAAGGAGTCGGACGATGGCGGAGATCAGTCGTGTGGCGCTGTTCGGCAAGCTGGACAGGCTCGGCTACAAAACCGTGGAGAGCGCGACGGTGTACTGCAAGATGCGCGGCAATCCCTACGTGGAACTCGCGCACTGGCTCATGCAGATGCTGGAGACGCCGCGCTCCGATCTGCAGCGGATCATCGCGCACTACGACGTGGACGCCGCCGCGCTCGCCCGCGAGCTGACCGCCGCGCTCGACCGGCTGCCGCGCGGCGCGACGTCCATCTCCGACATCTCCGAGCACATCACCGACGCGATCGAGCGCGGCTGGGTCTACGGCACGCTGCTGTACGGCGCGAGCAAAGTGCGCACGGGTCATCTGCTCGTCGGCATGTTGAAGACACCGCGTTTGCGCGGCGTGCTCGTCGGCATCTCGCGGCAATTCGAGCGCATCAGGCCGGAAGATCTTTCGGATAACTTCGCACGCATCGTCGCCGATTCCGTCGAGGAAAACGCCGACGAGCCGCGCACGCAGACGAGCGCGCCCGAAGGCGAGACCGCGCCCGCGAGCATGGGCAAGCAGGAAGCCCTGCACAAATACGCCACCGATCTGACGGACAAGGCGCGTCGCGGCGCGCTCGATCCCGTCACCGGCCGCGACGATGAAATCCGCCAGCTCGTCGATATCCTCATGCGCCGGCGGCAGAACAATCCGCTTCTGACCGGCGAGGCTGGCGTGGGCAAGACCGCCGTCGTCGAAGGCTTCGCGCAGCGTCTCGTGCGCGGCGACGTGCCGCCGCCGTTGCGCGAAGTCGCGCTCTGGTCGCTCGATCTCGGTCTGTTGCAGGCGGGCGCGAGCATGAAGGGCGAATTCGAGCAGCGGCTGCGGCAAGTCGTCGAGGACGTGCAGGCGAGCCCGAAGCCGGTGATCCTGTTCATCGACGAAGTGCATACCATCGTCGGCGCGGGCGGCGCGGCGGGTACCGGCGACGCGGCCAATCTGCTCAAGCCGGCGCTCGCGCGCGGCGATCTGCGCACCATCGGCGCGACGACGTGGGCGGAGTACAAGAAACACATCGAGAAGGACCCGGCGCTCACGCGGCGCTTTCAGGTCGTGCAGGTCCACGAACCCGATGAAACCAAGGCGGTGCGCATGCTGCGCGGCGTGGCGGCGGTGCTCGAAGGCCATCATCGCGTGCAGTTGCTCGACGAGGCGATCGAGGCGGCCGTGCGGCTGTCGCATCGCTACATTCCGGCGCGGCAGTTGCCCGACAAGGCCGTGTCGCTGCTCGATACCGCGTGCGCGCGCGTCGCGGTCAGCCAGCACGCGACGCCGCCGCAGGTCGACGATTGCCAGCGGCGCATCGAATCGCTCGACGTGGAAGCGCAGATCATCGCGCGCGAGTCGAATGTGGGCGTCGATGTCGGCACGCGTGCAGCGGATGTCGAAGCGGCGCTCGCCCGCGAACGCGACACGCTCGCTGGCCTGGAAGCGCGCTGGAAGGACGAGAAGCAGGTCGTCGACGAATTGCTGGCGTTGCGGGCCGCGTTGCGCGAAAGCGGCGCGGCCGTGGATACCCCGGCGGAAGGCGAAACGCCGCCCTCGCGCGATGAACGCCTCGCGCGTCTCGCCGAACTCAAGAGGCGGCTCGTCGAATTGCAGGGCGACGCGCCGCTGATCCTGCCGAGCGTCGATGCGGGCGTGGTCGCGGGCGTGGTCGCGGACTGGACCGGCATTCCCGTCGGCAGAATGCTCAAGAACGAGCTGGCCGCCGTGCTCAATCTCGCCGATGCGCTCGATCGCCGCGTGATCGGCCAGCGCCACGCGCTGGAGATGATCGCGAAGCGCATCCAGACGTCGCGCGCGCGTCTCGACAATCCCGACAAGCCGGTCGGCGTTTTCCTGCTCGCGGGCACTTCGGGCGTCGGCAAGACGGAAACCGCGCTCGCGCTCGCCGAAACGCTCTACGGCGGCGAGCAGAACGTCATCACCATCAACATGAGCGAGTTCCAGGAAGCGCACACGGTCTCGACGCTCAAGGGCGCGCCGCCCGGCTATGTGGGTTACGGCGAAGGCGGCATCCTCACCGAGGCCGTGCGCCGCCGCCCGTACAGCGTCGTGCTGCTCGACGAAGTGGAGAAGGCGCATCCCGACGTGCACGAAATCTTCTTCCAGGTCTTCGACAAGGGCTGGATGGAAGACGGCGAGGGACGCTATATCGACTTCAAGAACACGATCATCCTGCTGACCTCGAATGTCGGCTCGGAGCTGATCATGTCGATGTGCCGCGACCCCGCGAACGCACCCGCGCCGGACGCGCTCGCCGCCGCGTTGCGCCGTCCGCTCCTCGACGTGTTTCCCGCCGCGCTGCTCGGGCGGCTCGTCACGGTGCCCTACTACCCGCTCTCCGACGCGATGATGGCCGATATCGTGCGTCTGCAACTGGAGCGCATCCGCAGGCGCGTGTCGGACAATCACGGCATTCCGTTCGACTACGACGACGACGCCGTGCGGCTGATCGTGTCGCGCTGCACGGAGGCCGAATCGGGCGGACGCGTGATCGACGCGCTGCTCACCAATACCGTGCTGCCGCGCATTTCCACGGAGTATCTGACGCGGCTCACCGAAGGCGGCGCGCTCGGGCGCATCCGGCTGTCGGCGAGCGCGAACGACTTCGTCTACGCGTTCGACTGAACCATGCTCACACTCACGGTGACCCGTCACAACGGCCAGCCGCCGCGCACGCCGCTCGCGGCGAGCTTCAGCGCCGAGGGCGGCACCATCGGGCGCGCGGTGACGAACCGGCTCGTGCTCGACGACGCCGAGCGCACCGTCTCGCGTATGCACGCGCAGATCGCGTGGCGCGACGGCGCGTACCGGCTGACCGATCGCGGCAGCAATCCCGCGCTCGTCAACGGCGTGCCGCTCGACCCCGGTCAGGAAGTGCCGCTCGCGCACGGAGATGAAGTGCAGATCGGCGGCTATCAGTTGCGCGCGCAAGTGTGCGACGAGGATCGCACGGAGACGTCCTTCGAGACGCCATACGCAAACGCCGCCGCAACGCCGGACGATCCGTTCGCGGGCCTCTTCGATGCGCCCGCCGCGGCCGAACCGCTCGCAGCGCCCGAGTCCGGCGCGGCGCATGAGCGTTTCGACTTCGAGTTCGACGATCCAGCTTCAAAGCGTTCCATCGACGAGCTTTTCGGTCTCGCGCCGGGCGCGTCGAATCCGCTGATGGAACCGCTCATCGATCCGCTCATCGATCCGATCACACAGCCCAACACCGCCCACGACGACGACCCGTTCGCGAGTCTGACCGGCGCGGCGCGGCCAGTCGCGCCGCCCGCCACGCTGTCCGACGCCGGCTCGGAGTTGCACAGCGCGTTCACGCCGCCGGCCGCACGCGCCGCGCCAGCGCCGGCAGCCGCGCCTTCGCCCGCGCCTGCGGTGCAGGGCGATCAGCGCGCCCTCATCGCGGCCCTATTGCAAGGCCTCGACGCCCCCGGCGTGCGGATCGAAGCGCTCACGCCCGCGCTGATGCAGCTCATCGGCACGTTGTTGCGCGAATCGATCCAGGGCACGCTCGAACTGCTCGCCGCGCGCGCCGCGTTCAAGCGCGAAATGCGCACGGAGGCGACGATCATCGCGGCGGCGGACAACAATCCGCTCAAGTTCTCGCCGAACGTGGACGCCGCGCTCGCGCATCTGCTCAGCGGGCCCACGCGCGGCTTCATGCCGCCCGCCGCTGCGCTCGCCGATGCCTGCGCCGATCTGCGCGCGCATCAGGTCGGCATGGTCGCCGGCATGCGCGCGGCGCTCGACGGCGTGTTCGAGCGCTTCGAGCCGCAACGCATCGAGGCGCGTCTGCCCGGGCGTTCGCGGTTCGACGATCTCATGTCCGGCAAGAAGCGCCGCGCGCGCTGCTGGGATCTCTTCACCGAGCTTTACGGCCAGTTGTCGAGCGAGGCGACCGAAGATTTCCATATGCTGTTCGGCCGGGCGTTCGTCGCCGCCTACGAAGCGCAGATCACCGAACTGAAACGCCGCGGCCGCCCGTGACGCGCGCCGGAGAACCGACATGCAACTTCAAACCGCAAGCGTGAGCGATGTGGGCGGGCGCTCGCGCAACGAGGACGCTTACGGGCAATGGCGGCACGCGGCGCTGTTCGCGAGCGTGGTCGCGGACGGCGCGGGCGGTCACGGCGGCGGCGACACGGCCTCGCGCATCGCAGTCGATACCGTACTCGCCGAACTCGCACGCGTCGCGCAGGCGGGCGTCGCGCTCACCGGGCCGAACCTGTTGCGCGTGCTGCTGCGCGCGAACGACGCCATCATCGATGCGCAGGAGCATGACGGCGATCTGGCGCAGATGCGCTCGACGGCCGTGCTGCTCGGCATCGACGAAGCG
Organism: Caballeronia jiangsuensis; assembly: GCA_000648925.1. Classification (GTDB taxonomy): domain Bacteria; phylum Pseudomonadota; class Gammaproteobacteria; order Burkholderiales; family Burkholderiaceae; genus Caballeronia; species Caballeronia jiangsuensis. The sequence continues at coordinate 2,947 of JFHF01000007.1, read as the reverse complement.
GCGGGCCTCGCGTCGTGGGCGCATTGCGGCGACACGCGGCTCTACTGCTTCCGGCGCGGCGCGACGGTCGTGCAGACGCAGGATCACAGTCTCGTGCAGAGCATGATCGATGCGAACCTGCTCGAAGCACGCGACGTGCGCAGCTATCCGCGCCGCAACGTGCTGTTCTCGGCGCTCGGCACGGCGGACGATCTCGCCATCGCGGCGTCGGCGGAGCCGTTCCCGATCGCCGATGGCGACGCGTTCCTGCTCTGCACCGACGGCTTCTGGGAGTATCTCGACGAATCCGTGATGATCGAGTCGATCGGACAGGCGCAGACGCCTGCCGCATGGCTCGATCTGATGGTGACGCGTCTGCGCGGCAGCGCGCGGCCCAGACATGACAATTTCACCGCGAGCGCGGTGTGGGTGGGCGATGCATCGGAAACCACGGTGTTGCGGATGCCCGCGTGATGCGGGCATCGGCGATACGAAACATCTGAAACGTTCAGGCCGCTTCCTTCTGCGAAGGCAGGCGCGAGACCAGCCGCAGCGAGACCGTCAGCCCTTCGAGCTGATAATGCGGACGCAGAAAGAACTGCGACGTGTAGTAGCCCGGCGCGCCCGGCACTTCCTGCACCTTCACTTCGGCGGCAGCGAGCGGCTTCTGCGCCTTGGTGTGCTCGGAGGAATTGGCGGGATCGCCGTCCACGTACTGCGTGATCCACTTGTTGAGCCAGATCTCCATGTCGGAGCGTTCCTTGAAGCTGCCGACCTTGTCGCGCACGATGCACTTCAGGTAATGCGCGAAGCGGTTGCAGGCAAACAGATACGGCAGGCGCGCGGCGAGCGCGGCGTTCGCGGTGGCGTCGGGGTCTTCGTATTCGAAGGGCTTCTGCAGCGATTGCGCGCCGATGAACGCCGCGAAATCCGAGTTCTTGCGATGGATCAGCGGCATGAAACCGTTCTTCGCGAGTTCGGCCTCGCGGCGATCCGAGATGGCGATTTCCGTCGGGCACTTCATGTCGACGCCGCCGTCGTCGGTCGGGAAACTGTGCACGGGCAGCCCTTCGACCGCGCCGCCCGACTCCACGCCGCGAATGCGCGAGCACCAGCTATAGAGCTTGAACGAACGCGTGATGTTCACGCCCATCGCATAGGCCGAATTGGCCCATGTGTACTTGGAGTGATCGGCGGAACCCGTTTCTTCCTCGAAGTCGAATTCATCGACGGGCTCGGTTTTCGCGCCGTAAGGCACGCGCGCCAGAAAGCGCGGCATCGCGAGGCCGATATAGCGTGAATCTTCCGACGTGCGCAGCGAACGCCAGCTCGCATATTCCGGTGTACCGAATATCTTCGTGAGATCGCGCGGGTTGGCGAGCTCCTGCCACGAATCCATCTGCAGGAGACTCGGATCGGCCGCGGCGATGAAGGGCGAGTGCGCCGCGGCCGCGATCTTCGACATCTCCCCGAGCAGTTCGACATCGGGCGGCGTCTGATTGAAGTAGTAGTCGCCGATGAACGCGCCGAACGGCTCGCCGCCGAGCTGGCCGTACTCGTGCTCGTAGATCTGCTTGAACAGCGGGCTCTGGTCCCACGCGACGCCCTTGAAACGCTTGAGCGTCTTGCCGAGATCCTTCTTCGAGATGTTCATCACGCGAATCTTGAGCATCTCGTCGGTTTCGGTGTTGTTGATGAGGTAGTACAGCCCGCGCCACGAGCCTTCCAGCTTCTGGAAGTCGGCATGATGCATCACTTCGTTCACCTGCTCGGTGAGCTTCTTGTCGATCTCGGCGATCATCGCCTGAATCGAGCGGATGGCGTCGCCGGAGATGATCTGCGTCTGCGAGAGCGCCTGCTGCGCGAGCGTCTGTACCGCCGTCTGCACCGCGGTCTTCGCCTCGTCGCTCTTGGGGCGGAACTCGCGGTTCAGCAGCGAGGCGAGGTCGTTGCCTTCGAGCGTCGCGCCCTGCAGTTCGGGTGCGGCTTCGGCCGCTTGAGGAATGTCGGACATGGTCGTTACCTTTCAGGGCTCGTTCGTGATGGCTTGCGCGCTACGCTCACTCGGCGGCGGGCGCGGCGGCTGGGGTCGAAGCGTCGTCGGCGGCGGCCTTGTCGGGCGTCGCGGTCGCGAGCGTCTTGAGCAGCGCGGGATCGTCGAGCACGCGCGCGATCAGTTCCTCCGCGCCGTTCTTGCCATCCATGAAGATGACGAGATTGGCGAGCTGCGTGCGCGCCTCCAGCAGCTTCGAGAGCGAGTCGACCTTGCGCGCGACGGCGGCGGGAGAAAAATCGTCGAGCGTATCGAAGGTGATATCGACGCTCAGATTGCCCTCGCCCGTCAGCTTGTTGGGCACCTGGAACGCGACGCGCGGCTGCATCGCCTTCATGCGGCTGTCGAAGTTGTCGATGTCGATTTCCTGGAACTTGCGCTGCTCGACGGGCGGCAGCGCTTCCGCCGGCTTGCCGGAGAGGTCGGCCATGACGCCCATCACGAACGGAAGCTGGATCTTCTTTTCGCTGCCGTAGGTCTCGACGTCGTATTCGATCTGCACGCGCGGCGCGCGATTGCGGGCGATGAACTTCTGACTGCTGGTTGCCATGAGGCCTCCTGTGCATGTGCATGAGCCACGCCTGGAAGACGATTCACGCGTGGCTTGTTTTAAAGCGGGTTGCGGCCCGCGCGGTCAACGCGGCCTGGTTCCCGCGATCAGGTGAATCTGCGTGAGGCTCTCCGGCGCCAGGTCCTGCATCACGGAGAGGAAGTCCTTGCCGAGCCACCCGCGCGCGCGCCGGATCAAAAGCGGCGCGGGATGCGCAGGCTCGGTGCGTTCGAGAAACGCGCAGACCGCGTCGAGCAGCGCAATGGCGTCCTCGCGCGTCGCGATCTCGCCGGGACGCGCCGCCACGCGGGGCGCGCTCGCGGGCGTCGGGGCCATCGCGCCGAGAGGAGCCGCATCGGCCGGCG
>JFHF01000006.1 GCA_000648925.1 Caballeronia jiangsuensis | reverse complement strand
ACGCTAATAAACCAAAAACAAAACGGGATCCACCGAAAACCTGAACAACGCCAACCCAAAAACCCCCGCCCTCAATGATCAGTCACAAAAGTCGGATGACGCATACGAATCTCATCCACCTGACTAAGCGTGCCCGAAAGATGCTTACGCAACGCGGCATCAGCCGCATCGGAATCCCCCTTTTCGATAGCATCGACGATCTCGGTGTGATCCCGCACCACGGCCATCGTCTTGCCCTCGACCGGCAAATGCAAACGGCGCAGCCGGTCAATGTGGCCGCTCAATCTGCGCACCAGATCCCAGAGCTGCGGCACGCCCGCAGCCTCATACATCTGCCGATGAAACGCCTGATCGAGCAATGAAAACTGCTCGACGTCCTTCGGATCCAGCCACTCCGTCTGCTCCGCGATCGTCGCGCGAAGCCGTGCGACCAGCGACGCCTTGTGCTCCCGCGCCAGCGTGCGCACGACCTCAAGTTCGATCGAACGGCGCAGAAAATGCGCCTGCATCGCCGACGCCACGCTGATCTGACTCACGACCGTCGCGTGTTGCGGAAAGATATCGACGAGTCCTTCCTCACCGAGCTTCATCAACGCATCGCGCACGGGCGTCTGACTGAGGCCGTAGCGCGTCGCCAGTTCGATCCGCGACAGCACCGTGCCGGGCTCGAGTTCGAGCGACAGGATCATTTCGCGCAGCCGTTCGAAAACCTGCGGCGCGGCATGGCGGGAGCGATCCAGGCGATGGACCGAAGCGGAAGCGGCGTTTTTCATGTCAGACAGAAAGCAATAGGCGACTGAAACATTAGTACTATAGCCGCGCTTAGCCTTGTGCGGCATGGAAAGCTCGAAAAGAACGATTCGCGTATACCCGACTGACACACTAATACATTAGTGCTTTACCATTCGGCTACTCTCGCTACTTCCGGACGTCCGACATGACCCGCGACATCGCCATCACCCAGGTTCGAATCACGCCGATCGCCTTCCGCGACGGCCCGTTGCTCAACGCCGCGGGCATCCACGAGCCGTGGGCGTTGCGCGCCATCGTCGAGCTGGAAACGAGCGACGGGCGTATCGGCATCTCCGAAACCTATGGCGACGAGCCGATGCTGCGCGTGCTCGATCAGGCAAAAGACCTCGTGATCGGCCTATCGCCGTTCGACCTGAATCAGATGGAAGAACGCGTGCGCGCGACGATCAAGGCGACGCCCGGCGCCGTCGAGTTCGAACTCGCGCCCGGCTCGCATGCCGCGAAAAATGCGCCGAAGGTCATCAGCACGTTCGAAGTGGCGATGCTCGATCTGCAAGGGCAGATCGTCGGCGCGCCGGTCGTCGATCTGCTGGGCGGAAAGGTCCGCGACGCCGTGCCGTACAGCGCGTATCTGTTTTTCAAGTACGCGGAACATATCGACAAGCCCTATGCACCCGATGCGTGGGGCGAGGGCATCAGCCCCGAGCAGATCGTCGCGCAGGCGCAGCGCATGATCGACCTGTACGGTTTTCAGAGCATCAAGCTGAAGGGCGGCGTGTTCGAGCCCGCGCATGAAATCGCCTGCATGAAGGCGCTCGCGAAGGCGTTTCCCGGCATGCCGCTGCGCCTCGATCCGAACGCGAACTGGACGCTCAAGACGAGCATCGAGGCCGCGCCCGAGCTCGACGAAATCCTCGAATACTACGAAGACCCGTGCCCCGGCCTCGAAGGCATGGCCGAACTGCAGAAGCACACGAAGCTGCCGCTCGCGACCAACATGGTCATCACGACCATGGACGACTTCCGTCGCGGCTGCAACATGGGCTCAATCAAGGTGCTGCTCTCCGATCATCACTACTGGGGCGGCCTGCGCGCCACGCAGACGCTCGCGCGCATGGCGCGTCTGTGGGGCTTCGGCATGTCGATGCATTCGAACTCGCACCTCGGCATCAGCCTGATGGCGATGACGCATGTCGCGGCAAGCGTGCCCAACCTCACGTATGCGTGCGACACGCATTACCCGTGGCAGGAAGAAGAAGTGATCAAGGGCGGCCGCGTCAAGTTCGATAACGGCGCGGTGCGCGTGCCGACGACGCCCGGTCTCGGTGTCGAACTCGATCGCGAGCAACTCGCCGCATTGCATGAGCAATACCTGACGTGCGGCGTGCGCAATCGCGACGACCTCACGCAGATGCGCAAGTATCAGCCCGAGTTCACCGGCAAGAACCCGCGCTTCTGAGTCATAGAACAAGTACACGCGCATTCCAGGAGACACCCTCATGAGCAGTTCCAGCGTGCTGTCGAGCGCCGTTCGCAAGATCAAGTGGCATGTGCTGCCGCTTTTCGTCGTGATGTTCATCGTCAATTACATCGACCGCGTGAACATCGGTTTCGTGCGCCAGCACTTGAGCGCGGACCTCGGCATCGGCGCTGCGGCTTACGGGCTCGGCGCGGGCCTGTTCTTCGTGAGCTACGCGGTGTTCGAAGTACCGTCGAACATGCTGATGCAGCGCTTCGGCGCGAAGGCGTGGCTCACGCGCATCATGATCACGTGGGGGCTCGCGGCCGTGGGCATGGCCTTCGTGAAGGGCGAGACATCGTTCTATGCGATGCGGCTCGTGCTCGGCGCGGCCGAAGCGGGCTTCTTCCCGGGCGTCGTGTTCTATTTCACGCAATGGCTGCCGCGCGATGAACGCGGCAAGGCGATGGCCATCTTCCTGAGCGGCTCGGCACTGGCTTCGGTGTTCTCCGGACCGATCTCGGGCGGCTTGATGCTGATCGAAGGCGTGGGCCTGCATGGCTGGCAGTGGATGTTCATCATCGAGGGCATGGCGTCGGTCGTGCTCGCGGGCTTCGTGTGGTTCTGGCTCGATTCGAAGCCGCGCGACGCGAAGTGGCTCACACGCGCCGAACAGGATGCGGTCGTCGCCGAAATCGAGGACGAGCAGCGCCGTCGCGATGCCGTGCACGCGAAGAAGCCGACGTCGTGGAGTCTCTTGCGCGATCCGCAAATTCTGATCTTCTGCCTGATCTATTTCTCGGTCTCGCTGACGATCTATGGCGCGACGTTCTGGCTGCCGAGCATCATCCGCAAGATGGGGCATCTCAACGATTTCCAGGTCGGTCTTTTCAACTCGATTCCGTGGCTCATTTCCATCGTCGCGATGTACCTGTTCGCGGCACTCGCGGCGCGCTTCAAGTTTCAGCAGGCGTGGGTTGCGTGTGTGTTGCTGATCGCCGCGGCCGGCATGTATGCCGCGGGTCTCGGCAGCCCGGTCTTCTCGTTTGTCGCGATCTGCTTTGCGGCGATCGGCTTCAAGGCCGCATCGTCATTGTTCTGGCCGATTCCGCAAGGCTATCTCGATGCGCGCATCGCAGCGCCCGTGCTCGCGCTGATCAACTCGATCGGCAATCTCGGCGGTTTCGTCGCGCCTGCGACGTTCGGCTTCCTCGAACAGAAGACGGGTTCGATTCAGGGCGGGTTGACGGGTCTCGCGGTGATGTCGGTCGTGGCCGCCGGTGTCGTGTTTTTCGCGCGCATGGCGCCTCGGGCCGGGCGCGATGTGCCGGTGCTGCAACCGGGCGTGCAGAAGTAATTACGCATCTCTCCACGGCGCGTTAAAGCATGGAAAAAGTGAACGCTACGACGGCGCGTTTTTAAGTGAAGCAGAACGATATACCCATGACGACTCCTCGCCGTGTTACGGTGTTTGCTGAGATCGTCGGGATTTCGCGCTACCGTGCTTTTATGACACGACACTCATCGTTCACGCGTTATTCCACAACCGTCAAATTGAATCAAATGACAGTTGCATCGGAGGCGTAGCGGCACGACACTTGCACGTCCGTGGGTTCACTTTCAAAGGAGATGTCATGAGTATCTTTTCAAATATCCTGAACAAAATCTTTCACCACGACAGTGCGCCGGCCAGCGCAAGCCCGGGCGCAGCGCCTGCCGCCGCACCGGCCACCACGACGGCTGCCACGCCCGATCAGCCTGCCGCAGCACCGATGCAGGAAGTCGATGTCGAAGCAGTGCTGACGCAAATGCAGGCGAGTCAAGGCGCGCAACTCAACTGGCGTACCTCGATCGTCGATCTGATGAAGCTGCTCGGCCTCGACAGCAGCCTGTCCGCGCGCAAGGAACTGGCGTCGGAGTTGCACTACACCGGCAATACGGAAGACTCGGCCTCGATGAACATCTGGCTTCACAAGCAGGTCATGCAGAAGCTCGCGGAAAACGGCGGCAAGGTGCCCGACGATCTCAAGTAAGAAGTAAAAATCGCGGAAGGCGATCCGGAGACGGTTTGCCTTCGCCGCGTTAATTCATCCCTAGCGTTTCAGCTCGCGTGTCAACTATTCCTACCTGCGCCGAGGCCGGCATCCGTCATCGGATCGGCAGCGGTGCTGTCGCCTCTTTCGTGTCTGCGTGAAATAACGGCTGATTTTTATCGATCGCGTGTATCGCTGGCATGCGCACTGCTCTCCATTCTGGCAAGGCACTCCGTCTTGACTGAAACCTCGCTGGAGAAGCAACGATGACAATCCAGAGAAAGATCGCCGACTGGCGCAGGATCGGCCATTTCTGCACGAGACGCCTCGTCGATTACGGCGAGTTGATTCCCATCGAACTCGCTGAGACCAAGAAGCGCGTGCTGCATGAAGTGGTCGCGCTCGTCGCACTCACGATCGGCGCACTGTTCACGCTTTCTTTCGTGTCGATCGCGGTGATCGTGACGGCGGCCGCCACGCCGTATCTCGTACTGACGGCGTGGTGCGTGGCGGGCGCGTGGCTCGCCGTCGCGGTGATCGCCGTCATCGTCATGATGTCGCGCAAGCCTGCGCAACCTTTTCAGTTGCTGCGCGAGGAATTGCGACGCGACGTGGATGCCATCAGGGAGGCAGCGCAATGAAGCATGCCGAAGCTCAGGGAGCCGTACTCGCACGCATGGCGGAATCGCGCGCGGAATTGATCGCCGCGCATATCGCCGATGAACCTTTGCGCGTCACGCGCGTTACGCGTGTGCCGCGCACGTTGCCGGCAACGCGACCCGCGCCGTGGTTCCTGCGCACGCCCAATGCCGAGCTGATTGCGCTCGCGCTCGTCGGCATCGCGATTCTCGGCGTGCGCCGCACGGTGCAGACGGCAGTCGGCGCGGGATTGAGCGCATCGACACATCGGGCGTTCTCCGATGTGCTCAACGCGCTGCGTGGATGACTGCCCGTTGCCGAGCGCCTAACGCCTAACGCCGCGTACGACGCTTCTTCGGCTTGGGCGGCGTGAGCGCCGCCGTCCAGAAGGCCGACGCTTGCCGTTTTGCTTGTGCGGTGGCGCGGCCTCGCGTCGAACCAATGACCGCATTCGCGCCGGACAGCCACATGCTGAGAAACGGATTCTTCTTCACCCAAGGGTTTTTCATGCTGCGGCTCCGGTAGACGTCGATGGTGATCAATGCAGGCGCATCGTGTTGTCGCCGGCATCTTTCGGGATCTTCGCCTCCAGTTGTTCCTTGCGCTGCATCAGCTTTTTGCCGAGCGCGTCGAGATCGGCGCTGGACTTGCGCAGCTTGGGAAACAGATCCGATTCTTCCTCTTCGATGTGATGCTGCACCATCTCGCTCATGACCTTGAAGGTCGCATCGAAGCCGGGCTGGCCCGCTCTGAGCGTAGTGAATTTTTCGATCAGCACCTTCACGAGAAAGTGCTCGACATAAGCCTCCTCGACATCGGGCCGGTCGTCTTCGTCCAGCGCTTCCTGCGCCGCCGGATACAGCAACTCTTCCTCGATCATCGCGTGGACCGTCAACTCTTCACACGCGCGGCGCACGAGCGTGGTTTTCGCATCGAGATCGTCGTCCTTTGTTTTCTCGAACGCATCGAACAGCTTTTTAACGGCACGATGATCGTCCATCAGCACCTGAATGGCGTCCTGGGTCGGCGTGGCGCGGGAAGCGGCGGCAGTCTCAGCCTGTGTGGGGGTCGGGCGGGGCATCGTGTCCTCTGTTTCGAAAAGTGGGGGGTCACGATATAGCGCAATCTGCGGTCCCGGCAGCCACATAGCGGCCATCGGCCGTCTACGAACTTTCCCTATGTTACGATCCTCACATCGATGTTATAAACTGAGATCAATCTATCAAAAACTGTTGTGCGTCGCACAAGACGCCGGCATACCGATCTCATGCTGGAAACTGCATCGAAGTCCATCGTCGCCTGGCCCGCAAAGGCGCAAGTTCACGCCAGCGCCCGCAATCCGGGCGTGCCGTTCGATCTTTCGTGGCTCGACGGGCTGCGCGTCAATCAATCGGCGGTGACGCGCCGCGCATCGACGCTCGGCACGCGCCGCGCCGTCAAGAAAGATGCGCAGGCCGCGTGGCTGCTCAAGGCGATCACCTGCATCGACCTCACGACGCTCAGCGGCGACGACACGCACGGCCGCGTCGAACGCCTGTGCGCGAAAGCGCGCCGGCCGTTGCGCGACGATCTGCTCGACGCGCTCGGCATGGCGCCCGCATCGATCAGAACAGGCGCGGTGTGCGTCTATCACCGTTACGTGAAAACCGCCGTGAACGCGCTCGAAGGCAGCGGCATTCCGGTCGCGGCCGTATCGACGGGCTTTCCCGCCGGACTCAATCCGCACGATCTCAAGCTGCGCGAGATCGAGGCATCGGTGCGAGACGGCGCGTCGGAGATCGATATCGTCGTCACGCGCGAGTACGTGCTCACGGGCAACTGGCAGGCGCTCTACGACGAGATGCGCGATTTCCGCGCTGCATGCGGCGATGCGCACGTGAAGGCGATTCTCGCGACCGGCGATATCCGCACGCTGTCGAACGTCGCGAAGGCGTCGATGGTCTGCATGATGGCCGGCGCCGACTTCATCAAGACATCGACGGGCAAGGAGAGCGTCAACGCGACGCTCGACGTATCGCTCGTGATGGTGCGCATGATTCGCGAATATCTCGCGCGTACCGGCGTCGCGATCGGCTTCAAGCCTGCCGGCGGCGTATCCACCGCGAAATCGGTGCTCGAATATCAGATCCTCATGAAGGAGGAGCTCGGCCGCGAATGGCTCGAAGCGGACCTGTTCCGTGTCGGCGCATCGAGCCTGCTCGCGGATATCGAACGCCAGCTCGAACATCATGTGAGCGGACGCTACTCGGCGTTCAACCGTCATCCCGTCGCCTGATTCACCTTCAATACACAGCCTCATGAGCGTTGCCGAATACTTCTCCTCGATGGAATACGGACCCGCACCGGAAGACGATCGCGCCGCGCGCGCATGGCTCGATCAGCATGCCGGGCGCTTCGGTCACTTCATCAATGGCGCATGGCGCGACAGCGACGACGCCGACCGCTTCGATTCGCGCGAACCGGCCACGGGCCGCGTGCTCGCATCGATCGCGCAAGGCACGCAAGCCGATGTCGACGCCGCGGTGGAAGCCGCGCATGCCGCCCTCGAAGGCTGGCAGGCGATCGGCGGAGCGGGGCGCGCGCGGCATCTCTATGCGCTTTCGCGCATGGTGCAGCGGCATAGCCGTCTCTTCGCCGTGCTCGAATCGCTCGACAACGGCAAGCCGATTCGCGAGTCGCGCGATATCGATATACCTCTTGTGGCAAGGCACTTTCTGCATCACGCGGGCTGGGCGCAGTTGCAGGACAAGGAGTTCGCCGACTGGGCGCCGCTCGGCGTGATCGGGCAAATCGTGCCGTGGAATTTTCCGCTGCTTATGCTCGCGTGGAAGATCGCGCCCGCGCTCGCGCTCGGCAATACGGTCGTGCTGAAGCCCGCCGAATTCACGCCGCTGACCGCGCTGCTGTTCGCCGAACTGGCGCATCGCGCGGGCTTGCCCAAGGGCGTGCTCAACGTCGTCACCGGCGACGGAAGCACGGGCGCGGCGCTCGTCGAGCATAAGCGCGTCGCGAAGATCGCGTTCACGGGCTCGACCGAAGTGGGCCGCCAGATTCGCGCGACGACTGCCGGCTCCGGCAAATCGCTGACGCTCGAACTCGGCGGCAAGTCGCCCTTCATCGTGTTCGACGATGCCGATCTCGACAGCGCCGTCGAAGGCGTCGTCGATGCGATCTGGTTCAATCAGGGACAAGTGTGCTGCGCGGGCTCGCGTCTTCTCGTGCAGGAAGGCATCGAAGCGCGTTTCGTCGAGAAGCTCAAGCGCCGCATGGATACGCTGCGCGTCGGGATCTCGCTCGACAAGGGCATCGACATGAGCGCGGTCGTCGATGACGTGCAGCTCGAACGCATCCGCGCGCTCGTCGACAAGGGCGAAAGCGAAGGCTGCGAAATCTACCAGTCGCCGCGTGCCACGTTGCCCGAACACGGCGCGTTCTTTCCGCCGACGCTCGTCACCAATGTCGCGCCCGCATCGACGCTCGCGCAGGAAGAAATCTTCGGGCCGGTGCTCGTGACGATGAGCTTCCGCACGCCGGAAGAAGCCGTCGCGCTCGCGAACAACACGCGCTACGGCCTCGCCGCGAGCGTGTGGAGCGAGAACATCAGCCGCGCGCTCGATGTCGCACCGCGCCTGCAATGCGGCGTCGTGTGGATCAACGCGACCAATCTCTTCGATGCGGCCGTCGGCTTCGGCGGCTATCGCGAATCCGGCTTCGGGCGCGAAGGCGGACGCGAGGGCATTTACGAATATCTGAAGCCGCGCGCGTGGACCAGACTCCCGGTTCGCGGCGAATCGAAGCCGTTGCAGGCGCAACCCGATTCGCTCGTCGATGCCGGCAAGGTCAGCGCGCTCGATCGCACCGCGAAACTCTTCATCGGCGGCAAGCAGGCGCGGCCCGACAGCGGTTACTCGCGGCTCGTGCATTCGCCCACCGGCGAGATCGGCGGTGAAGTGGGCGAGGGCAGCCGCAAGGACATTCGCAATGCAGTGACTGCCGCGCGCGGCATGAGCAAGTGGTCGTCGGCGAGTGCGCACAACCGCGCGCAAGTGCTGTACTACCTCGCGGAAAATCTGAGCGCACGCGCCGATGAGTTCGCGAAGCAGCTCGTCGCGCGCGCGGGTTCGAACGAGCGCGATGCGAAGCGCGAAGTGGATGCGTCCATCGCGCGCTTCTTCACCTATGCCGCGTGGGCCGACAAGTACGATGGCGCGGTGCATGCGCCGCCGCTGCAAGGCGTCGCGCTCGCGATGCACGAGCCGCTCGGCGTGATCGGCATCGTGTGTCCGGACGAAGCGCCGTTGCTCGGCTTCGTGTCGCTCGTCGCGCCCGCGCTTGCACTGGGCAATCGCGTGGTCGTGGTGCCGAGCGAGACGTGCCCGTTGATGGCGACGGACTTCTATCAGGTCGTCGAGACATCGGATGTGCCGGGCGGCGCGCTGAACATCGTCACCGGCGACGCGCGCTCGCTGGCGCAGACGCTCGCACAACACGACGATGTCGATGCGCTCTGGTGCTTCCACGGCGCGTCGCTTTCGGCGATGGCCGAGCGTGAATCGACCGGCAACCTGAAGCGCACCTTCGTCGATCAGGGCCGCGTGTTCGACTGGCACGATGCCGCGAGCGAAGGACTGCCGTTTCTTCGCCAGGCCGTGCAGGTCAAGAACATCTGGGTGCCGTACGGAGACTGACTGTAGCATTGAACGGGCGCAGATCTCGACACGAGACACGCCCACGCATGGAGGAGACGCTGTGCTGAAGAACATCGATCCGCTCTTGAACGCCGATATCCTGTACGCGCTCGCCGCGATGGGTCACGGCGACGAAGTGGTGATCTGCGACGCCCATTTCCCCGCCGATTCCGTCGCGCGGCAAACGGTGCTGGGCAAGCTGCTGCGCGTGGACGGCGCAAACGCGCCGCGTGCGGTGCGCGCGGTGCTGTCGGTGCTGCCGCTCGATACGTTCGTTGACGATCCTGCGGGCCGCATGGAGATAGTCGGCGATGCATCGAGCTTGCCGGCCGTGCAGCGTGAAGCGCAACGCGAAGTGGACGACGCGGAAGGCCGCCAGACGCCGTTTGCGCCGATCGAACGTTTCGCATTCTACGAGCGCGCGAAGAAGGCCTATTGCGTGATCGCGACGGGCGAAGCGCGCGGCTACGGCTGCTTCATCTTCAAGAAAGGCGTGCGGCTCGCACCTGATGCACCGGAAGGAGGCACGCGATGAAAAGCGTCGTCATTCTCGGCATCTATGTGACGGACCTCGCGTTTCGCGCAGCGCGCATGCCGCTGCTCGGCGAAACGGTCGCGGGCTCCGCGTTCAAGATGGGCCCGGGCGGCAAGGGCTCGAATCAGGCGGTGGCCGCCGCCCGCGCGGGCGCGGACGTGATCTTCTGCACGCGCATCGGCGCGGATGCATTCGGCGAGATCGCGCAGGCGACCTGGGCTGCCGAAGGCATCACATCGCGCGCAACCGTGATGAACGACGTCGCAACGGGCGCCGCGCATATCTATGTCGATGAGAACACGGGCGGCAACGCGATCATCGTTGCGGCGGGTGCGGCGGGCGCGCTCGCTCCCGAAGACGTCGATGCGATCGAGGACGATATCGCGCGCGCGGGCGTCTTCGTCACGCAACTCGAACAGCCGATTCCGGCCGCGCGCCGCGGTCTGGAACTCGCGCGCAAACATGGCGTGACGACCGTGTTCAATCCGGCGCCCGCCATACCGCTCACCGACGATATCTATCCGCTGTGCGACTACATCACGCCGAACGAAACGGAAGCGACGGCGCTGACGGGCGTGCCTATCGCCAATGTCGATGACGCGCGCCGCGCCGCCGACGTGTTGCTGAAGAAAGGCGCACGCGCGGTGATCGTCACGCTCGGTGAGGCGGGCGCGCTGCTGCATACGTCGAACGAATCGACGCTCGTGCCTGCGTTCGATTGCGGCCGCGTCGTCGAAACCGCCGGCGCGGGCGATGGCTTCACCGGCGGCTTCGCGGCCGCGCTCGCACGAGGCGAAAGCCCGGCCGATGCGGTGCGCTTCGGCTGCGCGCTCGCGAGCATCTCCGTGACGCGCCCGGGCACCGCGCCATCGATGCCGCGTCTCGACGAGATCAACGCGTTGCTCGAACAAGGGAGCGTCACGCAATGAAAGCGTCGAAGTGGCTCGCTGATCGCCAGTTCAACTTCCTCATCGCCGTGAACGTGCTCGTCGTGATCGTCGCGACGTGGATGTCGCACGGCCAGTTCCTCGATATCGACAATCTCCAATCGATGGGCGGCCAGTTGCCCGAGCTGGGCCTGCTCGCGCTCGGCATCATGCTGTCGATGGTGTCGGGCAACGGCGGCATCGATCTGTCCGGCGTGGGGCTTGCGAATCTCTCCGGCATGGTCGCGGCGATGCTCTTGCCGCACATGGTTTCCGCCGACGATTCGCCCGCGCTCTATACGGCGGTGTTCATCTGCATCGTCGTGGCGATGGGCGCGATCGGCGGGCTGCTGAACGGCGTCGTGATCGCGAAGCTCAAGCTCACGCCGATTCTCTGCACGCTCGGCACGCAACTGCTCTTCACCGGCATCGCGGTCGTGCTGAGCAACGGCGCATCGGTGCGCGTGGAATATGTCGATCCGCTCTCGAACATCGGCAACGGCACCTTCCTGCAAGTGCCGATTTCATTGTGGATCTTCATTGCCGCCGTGCTGCTGCTCGGCTGGGTGCTCAAGCGCACGCCGTTCGGCCTGCGTCTCTATCTAATGGGCACGAACCCGAAAGCCGCCTTCTATGCGGGGATTCCGCGCGCGCGGATGCTGATTCTCACGTACGGGATGTGCGGCGTGCTCGCGTCGCTCGCGGGTCTCATCAGCGCGACGCATACGTCGAGCGCGAAGTGGGACTACGGCAATTCGTATCTGCTGATCGCGATTCTGATCGCGGTGATGGGCGGCGTGAATCCGGCGGGCGGGTATGGACGCATCGTCTGCGTATTCCTCGCTGCTACCGTGCTGCAGTTTCTGTCGAGCCTGTTCAACCTGCTCGGCGTATCGCAGTTCTTCGGCGATTGCGCGTGGGGCTTTCTGCTGCTCGCATCGCTCGCATTCGCGGGCGGCGATCGCGTGCGCGCGATCTTCGGTATCGGCGGGGCCGCGCCCAAGCGCAATGCTCCGCCGCCGCCCGCATCGACGGGACGTTAGTGTTGCGTGTGATTCATCTAAGAGACCAATCGAAATAAAGGAGACAAGCAATGATGCTCAACAGATTCGGCACCGCGCTCACGGCGATCGCACTCGCAGCGGGCGCGATCGCGGCAGCGCAAGCCGCGACGAACGAAACCATCGTGACGGTCGTGAAGGTGACCGGCATCAACTGGTTCAATCGCATGGACGAGGGCGTGAAGGAGTTCGGCAAGGAGAACCCGAACATCAACGCATATCAGACGGGACCGGGCCGCGCCGACGCCGCGCAGCAACTGAAGATCATCGAAGACCTGATCGCGAAGAAGGTCACGGCGATTGCCGTGGTGCCGTACGATCCGCCGACGCTCGAACCCGCGCTCAAGAAGGCGATGGATCGCGGCATCAAGGTCGTCACGCATGAAGCGGACAACGCCAAGAACACGATGGTCGATATCGAAGCCTTCGACAACACCGCATACGGCGCGGGCCTGAACGAGCGCCTCTCGAAGTGCATGGGGCAGCAGGGCAAATGGGCGGTGCTGGTCGGCTCGCTCGGTTCGCGCTCGCAGGTTCAATGGGCCGATGGCGGCATCGGCAACGCGAAGGCCAAGTATCCGAAGATGGATCTCGTCGAGCCGAAACTCGAAACCAATAACGACGGCGAACGCGCGTATCAGGTCGCGAAGGAAGTGCTGCGCAAGCATCCGGATCTGACGGGCTTTCAGGGTTCGTCGTCGCTGGATGTGATCGGCATCGGCCGCGCGGTCGAGGAAGCAGGCAAGGTCGGCAAGATCTGCGTGTACGGCACGGGCCTGCCGACGGAAGCGGGCAAGTTCCTGGAGAGCGGCGCGATCAACGGCATCGCGTTCTGGGATCCGAAGCTCGCCGGTCTCGCGATGAACAAGGTCGCGCAGATGCTCGTGGACGGCAAGGAAGTGCAGAACGGTGCGGACCTCGGCATCACCGGCTATAACAAGGTCAGCGTGACGAAAGGCCCGGGCAAGGGCGTGATCGTGCGCGGCACCGGCTGGGTCGACGTCGACAAGACGAACTACAAGCAATACAACTTCTGATGTGACGCGCGCGGCGCGCTTTTAAAAGAGCGCGCCGCTTGCCCTGGACAGACATGACCACAACGACACCGCTCCTCGAAGTCGTCGATATTCACAAGCGCTTCACCGGCGTCTATGCGCTGCGCGGCGTGAGCCTCGCGTTCGAGCGCGGCCAGATTTATCACTTGCTCGGCGAGAACGGCTGCGGCAAGAGCACGCTCATCAAGATCATTTCGGGCGCGCAGCCGCCCGATGAAGGCGAGCTCGTGATCGAAGGCGTGCGTCACAAGAAGCTCTCGCCGCTCGAATCGCTTTCGGCGGGCATCGAAACGGTCTATCAGGACTTGTCGCTGCTGCCGAACATGAGCGTCGCGGAGAATGTCGCGCTGACCTCCGAGCTCGCGGAACATGCGGGCAAGCTCGCGCGCACCTTCGATCGCCGTGCGCTTGGCGAAACCGCCGCGCGCGCGCTCGAAGCAGTCGGCTTGCCGGGCGACGCGGATTTCCAAAAGACGCTCATCGAGCAGTTGCCGCTCGCGACGCGTCAGCTCGTCGCGATCGCGCGGGCCATTGCGAGCGAGGCGAAGTTCGTCATCATGGACGAGCCGACGACATCGCTCACGCAGAAGGAAGTCGATAACCTCATCGCCGTGCTCGCACGTTTGCGCGCGGATGGCGTCGCCGTGCTGTTCGTGAGTCACAAGCTCGACGAATGTTATGCGATCGGCGGCGAAGTGATCGTGCTGCGCGACGGCCAGAAGATGGCGCAGGGACCGATCGAAAACTACACGAAGGCGCAGATCAGCGAGCTCATGACGGGCAAGCATCTGTCGACGGAGCGGTATCGCGCGCAAGGGGAAGAAGGCGCATCGCAAGTCGTGCTCGATGTGCAAGGTCTCGGCCGCAAGGGCCAGTTCGCCGATGTGTCGTTCAAGCTGCACAAGGGCGAAATTCTCGGCGTGACCGGTCTGCTCGATTCGGGCCGCAACGAACTCGCGCGTGCGCTTGCGGGTGTCGCGCCCGCCGACATGGGCGCCGTGACGCTCGACGGCATGCGCGTGCGTCTGCATTCGCCGGCGGATGCGAAAGCGCAGCGCATCGGCTATGTGCCGGAAGACCGCCTGAACGAAGGGCTTTTTCTCGACAAGCCGATTCGCGACAATGTCGTGACCGCGATGATCGCGAGCCTGCGCGACCGCTTCGGCCAGATCGACCGCAAGCGCGCGCAGGAGCTTGCCGAGCGTACCGTGAAGGACTTGCAGATCGCGACACCCGATGTCGACAAGCCCGTGCAATCGCTTTCGGGCGGCAACCAGCAGCGCGTGCTGATCGGCCGCTGGCTCGCCATCGATCCGCGCGTGCTGATTCTGCACGGACCGACGGTCGGCGTCGACGTGGGATCGAAGGACATCATTTATCGCATCATGCAGCGGCTTTCGAAGGAAGGCATCGGGATCATCCTGATCAGCGACGACTTGCCCGAGTTGCTGCAGAACTGCGACCGCATTCTGATGATGAAGAAGGGCCGCGTCGCGAACGAATATCGCGCGGACCGGTTGAATGAGGCCGATCTTTATCACGCGCTACTTTCAGAGGCAGCATGAGCATGAGCGAATCCATCCGCCGCACGGGAAGCGAGACGATGCCGCAGCACGCGGCCGAAATCGCGCCGCGTGTGCGCAAGGGCAACCTGTACGCGCGACTGATGCGCAATCCCGAGTGGTTCACGCTCGGGCTGATCGTGGTGACGTGTCTGGTCGTGGGCAGCATCAACCCGCGCTTTTTCCAGTTCGCCACGCTGTTCGACCTGCTGCATTCCGCGACGACGGTCTCGCTCTTTGCGCTTGGCACGCTCGTCGTGCTGGCGTCGGGCGGCATCGACGTGTCGTTCACGGCGATTGCCGCGCTGACGATGTACTCGATCACCAAAGCCGTGTTCGCTTGGTGGCCCGAGTGCCCGTTCGTGCTGATCCTGCTCGCGGGCGCGATCGGCGGCGTGGTGCTCGGCGTGATCAACGGGATGCTCGTGCATCGGCTGAAGGCGCCTTCGCTGATCGTCACCATCGGCACGCAATACCTGTATCGCGGCTTGTTGCTGACTTTCGTCGGCACGCAGTTCTTCATGAACATTCCGCATAGCATGGATACGTTCGGGCGCCTGCCGCTGTTCTTCTATCACACGCCGGATGGCTTGCGCGCGGTGCTGCCCGTCTCCGTGCTCGCGCTCGTGATCGCGGCGGTCGTGACATGGTGGCTGCTCAATCGCACGATGATGGGCCGCGGCGTCTATGCGATGGGCGGCTCGCTCGCCATCGCCGAACGGCTCGGCTACAACCTGCGCGCGATTCATTTGTTCGTGTTCGGCTATACCGGTTTGCTGGCCGGCGTCGCGGGCATTCTGCATGTATCGACCAACCGGCTTGCGAATCCGTTCGATCTCGTTGGCACCGAACTCGACGTGATCGCCGCCGTGATTCTCGGCGGCGCGCGCATCACGGGCGGCACGGGAACGGTAGTCGGCACGCTTTTGGGTGTCGTGCTGGTGACGCTCATCAATAGCGTGCTGATTCTCGTCGGCGTGCCGAGCACCTGGCAGAAGGTGATCATCGGCGCGTTCATTCTCGTTGCGGGGACGTTGTTCGCGCTGGGACGCAGGCAGTAACGTTCTAAAAAAGCGGAACAAAAAAGGCTCGTTCAAATCCTGAACGAGCCTTTCTGTTTTTAAGCGGAACGAATCAGGCGCGTTTTTTAAGCGCCTGGCCTTGCTCCGTGATCACCGAATCGAACTCCGAAATCTGCGAGAACCGGACCGCCTTCACCTTGCCGAACTTGCTCGCATCGACGACGAGATGCCGTTCCACCGCGCTCGCCATCGCGGCCTGCTTGATGGCGACCTCATGAAAGTTCCAGCACGTGACGCCGCGTGCTTCATCGACACCGCCCGCCGACATGAACGCCTTGTTGATGCCCATGCGCCGCAGCGTTTCGACGCTCTCGTCGCTGGCGAACGATTCCGACGACGGCACATACACGCCGCCGAGCAGGATCATGCGCACATTCGGCTTGCGACGCAAAATCTCCGCGACATTGAGCGAATAGCACACGACCGTCAGATGCATCTCCGTGGGAATCTGCCGCGCGAGCGTCGTCAGCGTCGTGCCGCAATCGATGAAGATGGTTTCGTTATCGACGAGCAGACGCGCCGCGTGATTCGATGCGATCGCCTTCGCCTGCGCGAAATGATCCTTTTCTTCCTCGATGGTGTAGCCCGCGTTGGGCACATCGGCTGCGCTGACGATATAGCCGCCGAGATAGGTGAACTGGCCGGGATGCGCGGCGATATCGCGGCGCACCGTCATCTCCGATACGCCGAGCAATGCGGCCGCATCGCGCAGACGCATGACGCTCTGTTTTTCGAGCGCACCGGAAAGGGCGCGCAGGCGTTCGTTCTTGGCCATCGGGGTGGCGCGACGAGGCGCGCTCTTGGTGGCGGCGTGTCGCGCGAGTTGTGTTAGGTTTTGGTCGTTCGATGAAAGGATTATAACAATGCAAGCCGCATTTTTAGCGGCTTGCCGAGCGCGGCGCGGGTAAATCCCGAGACGTCAGGACTTGCGTGTGTAGCGCAGCCAGACGACGTCGTGTTCCAGTTTTTCGATCGATTCGAGCTTGAGATAAGTGGGCCTTTGCCACTTGTCCATCGCGACTTCGAATGATGACGTATGCGCTTCGCGTCCATCGACGAGCGGAATCAGGAGCACGCTGACTTCATCGGCGAGCTGTGCATTCACGAACGCGCCCGAGACATGGCCGCCGCCCTCGACGATCAGCTTGCCGATCTTCAGTTCGCGTGCGAGCGCATCGACGACGCGCTCCAGTTCGATATCGTCCTTACCACCTAACACATACGACACGCCGATCGATTGCAGATAGGCGAGGTAGTCGTCCTCGACGCTTTCGGCGAGCACTTCGACGATGTGCGAGTCGAGCGCCGTGTTGTTCTTCCACGCGACGCGCCCCTTCGGATCGATGGAAATCGCGTACTGGCTCGCATCGCGTTTGGCGAAATGATCGGTGCGCGGAATCGGGCTTTTCGCGAGTCCGCGTGGATAGTCGCGATCCTTGCCGTGCGAGATTTCCTGCATCGTGACGCGGCCGCACGCCCACGCATCGGCCTTGAAGCGCGCGGCGGTGTCCTCGTAAATGGGCGACGCGAAATCGAGATTCCAGTTATCGGTGAGGCTGCGGCCGTCGATCGACGACATCATGTGACAGACGATATGCATGGTCTACTCCGGGCATGAAGGAACTTCGATACATCGGCGACGCAAGCGCCGTACCGCCGGAGAGAGCGAAGGCGAGCGCCGCTTACGCGCGATGATCGCGATGTGCGAAAATCGTCGATATGAAAAAGACGACTTTGCTCATCGTTCCGGCCTTGCTGATGGCGCTCTGCCCGTTCGCGTATGCGAGCGTCGAATCGGGCGCGCATCAGTTCAAGGAAGACGTCAAATCGGCGGGACGTCAGACCGGCCACGCAGCGCGCGATGCCGCGCACGCGATCGGCGACGGCGCGAAATCGGCCGGACACGCCATCGCGGACACTTCAAAGCGCGGCTATCACGCCACTAAAAAGTGGGTGACCGGCGAAGAGTAAGCCGGTCCCGCCACCGCTCATCTTCCATATCCCGGTGCGCCGAAAGGCGCATCGCGTCGTCTTCACGCGATATCACCTGGTTTTAAGCGTCGCTTGACAAGCTTGCCCCGCGTTATTGATAATTATTATCATTTACGTCAGGCATTTCTTCAGGCGCGCCGGCTCCCGCATCGATCGATGCGCACGTTCCTCCGGCCAAACCATTCGCAGACCAATCAGTGGAAACACAAGACGCGCCGACGCGCATCCGACCAATAAGCGCGATCGTCAGGCACGGCCCGCTCGTCGCTCGAATCGTCGCGGCTATCTTCGGCGGCTACGCGCTCGCCGCACTCGCGAGCGTGGCAGCACTTGCGCTGCCGATGAGCAAGCCGCAAGCCGTGCTGACCGGCATGCTCGCGAGCTTCATCGTCTACACGTGCGCGGTGATCTGGGTGTTCGCGGTTCGCAGCGCGAGGCGCGCGTGGACGGGTCTCGTGATCGTCGCCGTGCCGCTGTTGCTGGCCGCGTCGAGCGTATGGACGGCAGGGCGCATCTCGTGAAACGCGCTCGCAATCCCGAACCGAAAGCCCGCGGCATTCGCCAGAGCATGTCCGACCTGCACACGTGGGCGGGTCTGCTCGCCGGCTGGATTCTCTACGCGATGTTCCTGACCGGCACCGTCAGCTACTTCAAGGACGAAACGTCGCAATGGATGCGGCCGGAGCAGCCGCATCAGCGTGACATGCCCGATGCCGCGCGCGTCGCGCAACGCGTCACCGCGACGCTCGGCACGATCGCCGCGGGCAGTTCGCAATGGAGCTTCGACTTGCCCGACGAGCGCACGAGCGTCATCGGTTCGTTCTGGCGCACGCCGGGTGCGGCGGCAGGCAAGCGCACATTCGAATCGGCGAGCTTCGATCCGGTAACGGGCCAGCGCACGAGCGCGCGCGAGACGCTCGGCGGCGAATTTTTTTATCGCTTCCATTTTCAGTTTTTTTACATGCCGGTGCTGTGGGGCCGCTGGTTCGCGGGACTGTGCGCGATGTTCATGCTGGTCGCGATCGTGAGCGGCGTCATCACGCACAAAAAAATCTTCGTCGATTTCTTCACGTTCCGATGGGGGAAGGGGCAGCGCTCGTGGCTCGATGCGCACAACGCGCTATCGGTGTTCGGCTTGCCGTTTCACGCGATGATCACCTACACAGGTCTCGTCACGTTGATGACGATGTACATGCCGTGGGGCGCGCAGACCGCGTTCAGGACGCCCGCCGAACGCGAGGCGATGACATCGCAACTGAGCGCGTTCATTCAGCCCGGCAAGCCTTCCGGACAGAAGGCCGAGCTCGCGCCCGTCGATGCGATGGTGCGCGAAGCGCAGGCGCGCTGGGGCCGCGACAAGGTGGGCCGCGTGACGATCACGAATCCCGGCGATACCACCGCGCGCGTGGCCGTCTCGCGCGGCGAGGCGTCACGCGTATCGATGAGCCCGCAATACATGCTCTTCGATGGCGTGACCGGCAAGCTCATCGACGTGAAGGACAGTGTCGGCGGCGCGGCGGAAACGCGCGGCGTGTTGTATGCGCTGCATCTCGGACGCTTCAGCGATCTGCAATTGCGCTGGCTGTACTTCATCGTGAGTCTCGCGGGCACGGCGATGGTCGGCACCGGACTCGTGATGTGGACAGTCAAGCGCCGTCAGAAACTGCCCGATCCGGCGCGGCCTCATGTCGGCTTCTTGATCGTCGAGCGTTTGAATATCGCGAGCATCGCGGGGCTTTCCGTCGCGATGACGAGCTTTCTGTGGGCCAATCGTCTGCTGCCGCTCGGGATCGCCGCGCGCGACAACGTCGAGATCAACGTGTTCTTCGCCGTGTGGGGCGCGACCTTGCTCTATGCGTTCGTGCGTCCGGCGAAGCGCGCGTGGATCGAATCGTTGTGGCTCGCGACGGCGCTGCTCGCGCTCCTGCCCGTGCTCAACGCATTGACTACCGATCGGCCTTTGTGGCGCAGCATCGAGCAAGGCGATTGGGTCTTTGCGGGTTTCGATCTGATGATGTGGGCATTCGCCGCGCTGCATGCGGCCCTGGCATTGCGCGTGGCTCGGCATCGTCCGCGCGTGATGCCCGCGGGCAAGGGCGCGGGCGCACGCGTTGCGATGCCCGAGCGCGAGAAGGAAAGCGCATGACGCATCTCCTGAGCATCGTTTTCTGCGTGATCGCGTTCGCTTTTCTGGCCGTCTCGATGGACCGTCATCAGATGGCCTTGTTCGGGCGCGAGCTTCGCGCCGGACAATCGCGCGGGTTTCGCATCGCGGGGTGGTGCGGTCTCGTGCTCGCGTTGCGCTTCATCGTCGGCAATGAAGGATGGGCGCTCGGCCTCGTCGCCTATAGCGGCTGCACGAGTCTCGCGGCCGGGCTCGTGTATGGCGGACTCATCGCTTATGAGCGGCTTTTCGCGGCGTGACGTGCAGAAAAATGCCCGGCCCGTTCACGCGATCGGTCCTTCGGGAATCTTGCGCTGCCACGCAACGGCGATCGCACTGCCGACGATCAACGCGATGCCCGCGAGCGACAGCGGCGTAATGATCTCGCCCCACGCGATGTAGGCGAACAATGCCGCCCACACGATGCTCGTGTAGTTGAACGGCGCGAGCGTGCCGGCGTCGGCGCGCCGGAAGGCGACCGTCATCAGAATCTGCCCGACGGTCGCCAATGCACCGATGAGCGCCATGAGCAAGAGCGCGTCGGGCATCGGCGTCTTCCAGCTAAAGGGGAGCGTGCTCGCGCTGACGACAGTTCCCACCGCCGTGAAGAACAGCACCGTGGTGCGCGAATCGTCGGTGGGGCGAATGCGTTTGATCTGGATGATGGAGAGCGCGCCGCACAACGCGCTGAGCAGCAACAACACCGGCCCGAGCCAGTTCGACTCGCCGCCACCCGGACGCACGACGAGCAGCACGCCGATAAAGCCGATGAGCGCGGCCACCGCCGAGCGAGCCGTGAGCCGTTCCCCCAGGATGAACGGTGCAAGCACGACGACGAGCAGCGTCTCCGAATACGCAATCGCCACCGCCTCGCCGAGCGGCATATAAGGCAGACCCGCGAAGAAGAAACCGGACGCGCCGAGCAGCGTGAGCGCGCGCCACGTCTGCCCTTTGATGTCGAGACGCTTCACGCGATCGATCAGCGATCGTTCGCCGACACAGCACGCGGCTATCGCCGGAACGAGGCCGAACAGCATGCGAAAGAACGTGAGCTCGTTTGCCGGATAGTGCAGCGCGACCGCTTTGGCCAGCGTGTCGACGATCGCGAAGCACAGCATCGAAGCAAGGATGAAGCCGATGCTGGCTAGCGGCAGGTGACTCGTGCGCGTGACGGCGGTGGAAGGCATGACGCGAAAATATCGTGGCGGAGCCTCGAATCATCGCATAGCCGCGCGCGCATGCCGAATCGACGGCCGCGCATCGATGCGGGACCGTCGATCGCACGTGCGTCGATCACCGCATCGCGCCCGCGAGATTTTCCGCTTCCAGTCCGACGATCAGATCGACTTCGCCATTGGCAAGCGCTTGCGTCGCGGGCACGCCGGCTGCCTTCAACGCGGCGCCGTCGAGCCGCGATGCATCGCCGAGCGCGACGCGCAATCGCGTGGCCGCGAGCGGTTCGAGCTTCAGGATATTGGCCGCGCCGCCCAGCGCCGCGCGAATCTTTTCCGCGCGTGCCTTCTGCTGTGCCGTGTCCTGCGCGGCAACAGCAGCCGGCGCGGGCGCAGCTTCTGGCGCGGCGGCGGCCACGCCGGCCACCGGCAGATCGGCATCGCTGCCCGCCGACTTCAGGTATTCCTGCATGTCGGTCTTCATGTTTTCCGACAACGGCCCGAAGATCGCCTGCACGCCATTGCCGACGCGCACGACGCCCGCCGCGCCGAGCGCTTTCAAGCGCGCATCGTCGACGAGCGATGGATCGTTCACCGAGATCCGCAAGCGCGTGATGCACGCATCGAGACTCTTGATGTTCGAGCGGCCGCCGAACGCCAGCACGAGATCGCGCGAGCGTCCGCCCGGGCCCGTGCTTACCGCCGCGCTCTCCACCGTATCGTCCTCGCGTCCCGGCGTCTTCATGTTGAAACGCGTGATCACGAAACGGAACACGCAGTAGTAGATCGCCGCGTAGATCGGCCCGAGGATGAACACGTACCACGCGTGCGTCGCCTTGTTGCCGATCAGGTTGAACATCAGGAAGTCGATGCCGCCTTGCGAGAAGGTGAACCCCATGCGCATTCCCAAGGTGTTGGCGACGAACTGCGCCGACGCCGCGAGACACGCGTGGATGAAGTACAGCACGGGCGCGACGAACAGGAACGCGAACTCGATCGGCTCGGTGATGCCGGTGAGAAACGACGTCAGCGCCGCCGACACCATCATGCCGCCGACCGCGACTTTCTTCTCCGGCTTCGCGCAATGCCAGATCGCGATGGCCGCGGCAGGCAGGCCGAACATCTTGAACAGGAACGCGCCGGACAGAATGCCCGCGGTGGGATCGCCGGCGAAGAAACGGTTGATGTCGCCATGAACGACCTTGCCGGTCGTCGGATCGAGGAAGCTGCCCGCTTCGAAGAAAAACGGAACGTTCCAGATATGGTGCAGGCCGAACGGAATCAGCAGACGTTCGACGAAGCCGTAGACCGTTGCAGCGGTGCGCGGATCGGAGACCGCCGCCCATTGCGAGAACGCCTTGATCACGCCGCCGATCGGAGGCCACACGACCGACAACACCGCGCCGAGCACGATCGAACCGATGGCCGTCACGATCGGCACGAAGCGCTTGCCCGCGAAGAAGCCGAGATAGGCGGGCAGCGAAATGCGGTAATAGCGGTTGAACATCCACGCGGCGAGACCGCCCGCGAGAATGCCGCCGAACACGCCGGTCTGGATCGATGGAATGCCCATGATCAGGCTGGTCTCGACGCCTTCGACCTTCGCGATGACGCCGAGCGTCGCCGTCATCACGAGATAGCCGATGGTCGCCGCGATGCCCGATACGCCGTCGTTCTCCGTGAAGCCGAGCGCGACGCCGATCGCGAAGATGAGCGGCAGATTGCCGAAGATCACATCGCCCGCGTTCTTCATCAGTTCCAGGATGATCGCGGGCACGTAGCCGTGGAAATCGGTCGCGCCGAGGCCGAGCAGCAGACCCGCGACCGGCAGCACCGCGACCGGCAGCATCAACGACTTGCCGACTTTCTGCACCACGCCGAATGCATTCTTGAACATGAAAGGTCTCCGCTTATTCTGCGTAGGGCGCGAGGAGGGCGCGCACTTCCTCGGCCGTGCCGAGCGTGATGACTTTCGCCGCGAGCGTGCGCGCTTCGTCCATCGTGAGGCGCGCGAGTTGCGCCTTGATCGAGCCGACGGCGGGCACGCTGACCGATAGCTCGTCGATGCCGAGCCCGACGAGCACCGGCACGGCCATCGCGTCCGATGCGATGCCGCCGCACACGCCGACCCATTTGCCGTGCTGGTGCGCGCCCTCGACCGTCATGCCGATGAGACGCAACACCGCCGGATGCAGCGCATCGGCCTGCTTAGCGAGCTTGGGATGCCCGCGATCCATCGCGAGCGTGTATTGCGTCAGATCGTTGGTGCCGATAGAAAAGAAATCGACTTCGCGCGCGAGCGGCTCGGCGATCAGCGCGGCGGACGGCACTTCGATCATCACGCCGACCTTCACGTCGCCGATGCGATCGCCGGCTTCTTCCTGAAGAATCCGCCTCGCCGCGCGCACTTCCTCGATCGCGGCGACCATCGGAAACATGATGTGCAGATTGCCGATCGATGCGGCCCGCAGAATGGCGCGCAATTGCGTGCGGAACATGTCGGGACGATCGAGACTCACGCGCACGCCGCGCAGCCCGAGGAACGGATTGTCTTCCTTCGGCAGCGGCATGTAGGAGAGCGGCTTGTCGCCGCCGACGTCGAGCGTGCGCACGACGAGCGGACGCTCGCGGCCGAGCGCTTCGGCGACCGCGCAATATTCGGCGGCCTGTTCGTCTTCCGATGGCGCGGTGTCGCGGTTATCGAACAGGAACTCGGAGCGCAGCAGCCCGACGCCTTCCGCGCCCGCCGCGACCGCGTCGCGCGCTTCCTGCGCATTGCGGATGTTCGCGACCACTTCGACGCGATGACCGTCGGCGGTGACGGCGCGCTTGCTCGCGGCGACTTTTTCTTCTTCGCGCTTCTTCGTCTGACGCTCGATGCGTTCGCGCGCCTTCGCGAGTTCGTCCGCGCTCGGATTGCGGCGCAGGCTGCCGTGCGAGCCATCGAGCACGACGAGCGTGCCATCGGGCAAGTGCAGCGCATCCTCGTCGATGCCGCAGATCGCCGGGATGCCGAGCGAGCGCGCGAGGATCGCCACGTGACTCGTCGCGCCGCCGGTCGTCGTGCAGAAGCCGAGCACCTTGCTGCGATCGAGCGACGCGGTATCGGAAGGGGACAACTCCTCCGCGATCAGGATCGATTCGCCGGGCACATCGATATGCGCCTGCTTTACGCCCGCGAGCAGCGCCAGCACGCGGCGGCCCACATCGCGGATATCGCCCGCGCGCTCGCGCAGCAACGCGTTGTCGACCTTCTCCAGATTGTTCGCCTGCGCCTCGAACGCGGCGCGCCATGCGAAGCCCGCGCTTTTGCCTTCGCTGATGCCGCCGATGGCCGTGTCGTTGAGACCGGGATCGTCGAGCAGTTCCAGATGCGCATCGAGAATCTGCGCCTTCGACGGATCGGTCAGCTTCGCCTTGAGCGCCTCGATCTGCTGGCGCGCTTCATGATGCGCCGCGTCGAGCCGTGCGCGCTCGCGTTGCGGCGATTCACCGGCTTCGGCCACGTCGATGACTTCCTGACGGAACTGCACGATCTTGCCGACCGCGAGCCCCGGCGACGCCGATACGCCGGTGAATTCGTTCGCATCGGCGGGCGCAGCGGGTTTCGTCGCGACCGATTGGGTTGCGGGCGCGTCGGGCGCGGGCGCATCGCCGGGTTTCTCGCCCGAGCCCGACGCGAGCAGACGCGCGAGCGCCGCCGCGGCTTCGCCCGCATCGGGGCCGGCGGCCTCGACGCGCAGCGTGTCGCCGAACTTCGTCGCGAGCGCCATCAGCGCGACCACGGACTTCGCGTTCGCGCTATCGCTGCCGCGCAGAAGGCGGATATCGGATTTGTATTTCTTCGCTTCGGCCGCGAAAACCGCCGCGGGCCGCGCATGCAGTCCCTGGGGATTCGGCAGCGTGACGTCGTCGGACCGGATGGCGCCGGCCGCGCCGACACCGGCATCTTCATGCGCGCCGCCGACGAACTCGACCGCCAGCGCAACGTCCTTGCCCGCGGTGACGAGGCCCGTCGCGGGCATATAGCGCGTGACGAGCTCCTCGCCATTCGCGATGACCATCTGCGTGAGCAGACTCACGGCTCGCGCGCCGACGATGAGCGGATCGAAACGGATCAGCGGCTGGCCGGTCGTGACGGAATCGCCTTCCTTGACGAGCGGCGTAAAGCCTTCGCCGCGCAGCATCACCGTATCGAGGCCGATATGTATCAGTACCTGGAGGCCGTTTTCTCCGGTTACCGTGACCGCGTGCGCCGCGCGATGCAGTTGCGTGATCGTGCCGGGAAGGGGGGCGAGCAATTCGTCGGATGTCGGATCGATCGACACGCCATCGCCGACCATCTTTTGTGCGAAAACCGGATCGGGCACGGTGTCGAGTTGCACCATCACGCCGGAAAGCGGCGCCATCAACTCGATTCGTGCCAAACGCTGAGGAGCTTTCATGTGAACGACTCCTTTTCCTTGACGATATGAGCTGAAACCGGCCTGAGGTAAATCATAGGCAACGGCTTCGTGATTCGCTGACCGAATGAATGCGCGTTCGCAAAAGCACGCTGTTTGTGGGGCGATGCTCGCATTGATTCGGATTCTGAAACGCCGCGTTCTCGTTCCGAGAGCAATGACGGCGAAAAGCGCGCTATTGTTTCGCAGCGCATCGGTGGTTTCTAGAGACAACGCTCCAATCGCGGCGATCCGCCGCAGGCTGCGCGCCGGTATCGCATTAATCTAGTTAACTAGTAAATGCAAGCAAAAGGAGCGCGCATTATGATCTACCGCAACAAAAACGAAGCCTATTGGGAGCCGCTGTTGACGATCGCACGCGACGAGCTTGGCATTCAATCATTCGATCCGATGGGCAAGCCGAGCGCCGACATACGCATGTGCCGTGTCGAGGACATCGGGCGCGCGCTCGAACGCGCCTATGATTTTGGTCTGCTCGTCGGACATACGGTGACGCGCGCCGAGCGCGCCAAAGGGCATTGTGCGTGAGTGCAGGTGTGCGCTATTTGTCCGGCGGTTTGTGCGGGCGGATAGCGCTGAATGCGGCGGTCTGTGGTGTGGTCCGCTGCATTCGTTTTGGGCTATGAGCGGACATTTCAACTTTGCCGCAGCAATCAAAAATTCGCTAATTTACATTATGTCAAGTTAGACATCAGCGGCGCCGACCGCAATTGAACCGCGGCGCCGATCCAACGACTCAAAGATACTCGACATTCCCGTCGACGCTGATCGACTGTCCAGTGATATTACGAGCAGCCGGTGAAGCAAGAAAAAGCGCCGTGGCCGCGATGTCCTGCATCGTCACCATGCGACGCAACGAGATCTTCTTCAGATAGTCATCCCGCATCGCGTCCACAGTGATCCCGAGCGATTCCGCCCGCGCGGCGATCACGCGATCCATCCGTTCTCCCTGCACGACGCCCGGCAGAATGGCGTTGACGCGAATATCGCTGGGCCCCAACTCGATGGCCAGCGATTTGGTGAGCCCCACGAGCGCCCACTTCGTCGCCGCATAGGGCGTGCGGAATGCATAACCGAGCCGTCCCGCGACGGATGACATCGTGATGATGCTCGCACTCCGCGATGTCTCCTTCATGAGCGGCACCGCCCTGCGCAAAAATTTGAACTGTCCGTTCAAATTGGTCGTGACCGTTTGCGCCCACTGTTGCTCGTCGATATCTTCGATGGCCCCTGTCGGTCCTGCGATCCCGGCGTTGTTGATCAACAGATCGAGGCCGCCCAACGTGCGCTCGGTTAAAGCGACGACCTGATCGACCTGGTTCGAGTCGCTCACGTCCGCGACACAGCCATGTAACGACGTGCTCGTCGATGTGAACGCTTCGACGGCCGCTGCATCGATGTCGCAGATGACGACGTGCGCATCGGCCTGAACGAACGCCTGCGCCATCGCGGCGCCGATGCCCGAGGCCGCGCCGGTAATCAACACCCGCAGACCGGGCTGCGGCTTCAACAGTTCAAAAGTATTCATGTCGGAAAAATTGGACTTTCTATATCGAGGATGTCAGAGCGTCATGCCGCCGGACACTTCGATCACCGCACCATTGATGTAGCTCGCCTCGTCGCTCGCCAGAAACGCGTAGACGTTGGCGACCTCTTCCGGCGCGCCAAGGCGGCCGAGCGGCACCTGTTCACGCATCTTGTGCAGAACGTCATCGGGAATCGTCGACAGAATCGACGTGTCGATGAAACCCGGAGCGACCGCGTTGACGCGAATGCCCTTCGGCCCGAGCTCCCGGCTCCATGTCTTCGTGAATCCGATCACACCGAACTTGGATGCGGCGTAGTTGGTTTGACCGAAATTCCCGTAGATGCCAACGACAGAGCTCGCGTTCAAGATGACGCCCGAGCCCCGCGCGACCATCCCTTCCACGACGGCCTGGCTCGCATGGAAGACGGCTCGCAGATTGACGTCGATCACCGCGTCGAATTGATCGAGCGTCATCTTCTGAAGACGCGCGTCGCGCGTAATGCCTGCGTTGTTCACCAGCACGTCGATGCGGCCGAAGCGCCTGATCACGCTCGCGACCACCTCGTCCACGCTGAGCCTATCGGTCATGTCGATGCAGTATCCCGCTGCTTCTGCACCTGCTTTCCTGCACGTCTCGGTCACTTCTTCGAGCGACGCCTCATTGACGTCGCACACGACGACCGTGGCACCTTCCTGTGCGAACTTGTGAGCGGTGGCGGCGCCGATGCCCTGCCCCGCGCCCGTGATCAGCGTTACTTTTTCTTTTAGTCTCATCTTTTCCATTTTTTATCGATCGTTCAGGATTGCATTCCGGCGGCGCTGCCGTTTCCAGGCGACACAAGCGATTCGGTCTCGCGGCGTATCGCCTTTGCAAACAACGGCACGAGCAGCAAGCCGAGCAACGATGCCACGAGAATGATGTAAAAGCCAGAATCGCTACGTCCCGTGAACGTTTCCGCCAATCCAAACAGGTAAGGTCCGACGAACCCGCCGATCAGCCCGATCGTATTGATGAACGCGAGACCTGCCGCCGCCTGAATGCCGTGCAGCCGCTTCATCGCAATGGCCCAGTACGACGGCAACACGCCTCCCGCAAAAAATGCGGTGACAGCAAGCAGCGTCATGCGCGCCGCAGGAGTGGAAGTCGCGATGAACGCGCACGCGCCGGCAATCAGTCCCACCGTGAGAATGCCGAGGAACGCGCAGTCATTGCCGTAGCGCCGATGAATCCGCGGAAGGATCAACACGCCCAGCAGAAAGCCAAGGCCGACGCTCGCGGCAAGCACGCCGACGAGCAGTGGCGACTTTACGTGCATCTGCTGAATCATCGACGGTGCAAAGAAGTACAGTCCGACGAACGCCACCTGATTGAGGAAGTAGATCAGGCCCATCAGAACGGTCGTGGGACGCTTCAACGCGGCCATCCAGTCCGAAGACGTGAGCTCCGGATGTCCTTGCGCATCGGCGGCTGCGCGCGACTCCAGCGCCTGAGCCTCTTCGACGGACAGCCAGCGGGCGTCGCGCGGGCGCTCCGGCATTTTGAAAAAAAGCAGAATGCCGACGAGCACGCTCGGAATGCCTTCGATCATGAACATCCATTGCCAGCCATGAAGGCCGGCGAGGCCATTCATTTGCATCAGGGCTCCGCCGAGCGGACTGCCGAGCATCAGTGCAAGCGCAGGCGCGATGTAGATCCACCCCACGACGACAGGCTTGTCGTTCGGTGCGAACCACAGCGTGACCATATACATGAGCGCCGGGAAGAGCCCTGCCTCGGCGATGCCGAGCAACACGCGCAGAACGTAGAACGACCACTCGCCCTGCACGAACATCATCGCGGTGGAGAGAATGCCCCACGTCACCGCGATTCTCGCGATCCATCGACGCGGCCCGACGCGATGCGCAGCCAGATTGCTGGGCACTTCGAGCAAGGCATAGCCGATGAAGAAAATGCCCGAACCTAATCCATATGCGGCAGCGCTGATGCCCACGTCGATTGCCAGTTGAGCTTTCGCCAGGGCCACGTTCGTGCGATCCAGGAACGACATGAAGTAGATCGCGCACATGAGTGGAATGAGTCGCCGCATCGCTTTGTGCGTGGCGATGCGGTGCAGCTTGTCGAATTCGTCGGTGATGTTCATTTTGTCTCCGGGATGGGTCTTCGCCCCGTCTATGAATATTGAAGGTCTTACGGTGTAACCTTGTCGCGCCCCTTCAGTCCCAGCATCGCGCGCGCTTCGTCAGGCGACGCTATTTCGAACGAAAGTTCTTCCAGGATTCGACGGATCTTGCGCACCTGCTGCGCGTTCGACTCGGCCTTGACGCCCTTTGCGATATACACGCTATCTTCCAGCCCGACGCGGACATTGCCGCCGAGAATGGCGCTCATCGTAACCAGCGGCATCTGGTGACGGCCCGCGCCGAGCACGGAGAAGTGATAGTTCTCGCGTCCGAAGAGACGGTCTGCCGTTGCGCGCATCACGGTCATGTTCTCGGGGTCCGCGCCCATGCCGCCCAGAATGCCGAACACCGACTGAATGAAGAACGGCGGCTTGATCAAGCCCTGATCGACAAAATGCGCGAGATTGTAGAGATGCCCCAGGTCATAGCATTCGAACTCGAAGCGCGTCCCTTTACCGCCCAGTTCGAGAAGGATGTGCTTGATATCCTTGAACGTGTTCCGGAAGATCATGTCCTCCATGCCCTCGACATACCCCTTCTCCCATTCGTAGCGCCAGGACGACACTTTCGACGCAAGCGGATGGATCGAGAAGTTCATCGATCCCATATTGAGCGAGCACATCTCGGGCGCGGCACGCAGCGGATAAGCAAGCCGCTCTTCCAGCGTCATGCGCGTGCTGCCGCCCGTCGTGATGTTGATGACCGCATCGGTCGCCTCCGCGATGGCGGGCACGAACTGTTTGAAGATGTCGGGGTTGGGCGTCGGACGGCCGTCGTTGGGGTCGCGTGCGTGGAGATGGATGATCGCCGCGCCCGCTTCGGCGGCCTGAATCGCCTCGTCGCGAATCTGCGCGGGCGTGATCGGCAGATGCTCCGACATCGTCGGAACATGCGTGGCGCCGGTGACAGCGCACGAAATAATGACCTTGCGGGTTGTATCGCTCATCGAGATCCCTCGTCTCCGTTTCTGTTCGACGCATCTCCTGGTCGGAGCGGCGCCTTGTGACTGAGATCTTATTGAGATAGTATTTTCCGGAAAAGGTCTTTTTCGGACACCCGCGAGTCCTCATAGGACAATTGAAACATGGCCACCCTCCGACCTCCGCTGAACGAGCGTATGTTCGCGCCTTACAAGATCGCCGCGCTCGTCGAAGTGCTTGCGGAACAGGGAATCGCGCCTGAGGACAGCCTGAGCGGCTCGGACGTCACGGTCGCCGATCTGCAGGACGCGTCGGTGCTCACGTCCGTCGGTCAGTACGCGACCGTCTGCCGGAACGCCGTATCGCTTGGCTGCGAGCCGGATACGCCGTTCAAGGTCGGACGCAAGTTGCATCTGTCCGCCTACGGCATGTATGGCTATGCGCTGATGTCGTGTCTGTCGTTGCGCGACTACTTCAAGCTCGGCGTGAAGTATCACAGGCTCGCCACGCCGACCGTCGCAATCGAATGGACGGAGTATCCGGATCGCATGGTCTGGACATTTCCCGACGCGTTCGTTTCGAGTCCGTCGCGCGAACTGCGCGAGTTCATCATCGAGCAGCAATACACCCAGCATGTGACGCATCTTCAGGACGTCGCCGGCGGTGTCTGTCCGCCGATGAAAGCGTGCTTCTCGTATCCCGCGCCCGCGCACGCGGCCATCTACCCGGACTATCTCGGCTGCGAATGTCTCTTCGATCAGGAGCAATGCGAACTGATCTACGACAGCGCCATTCTCGACCGCAAGCCGCAACTCGCCCACCCGCTCACGACGACGTTGCTGCAGGAGACTTGCGATCGTCTGATCGGACAGGCGAAGACATCGAGCGGCGTATCGGGCGAGGTGTATCAATGCCTGATGGCCACGCCCGGATCGTTTCCCGACATGGAGACCGTCGCCAGGTCGATGCATCTCACCTCACGCACCCTGAGGCGGCGACTGGACGAAGAAGGCTCGTCGTTTCAGGCGATCGTGGATGACGTCAAACGCTCGCTCGCGCTCGAATACCTGAAGACGACGAAGATGAGCACCGAGGACGTCGCGATGCTGCTCGGATTCAGCGATGCCGCGAATTTCCGCCGTGCGCTCAAACGCTGGACGGGCAAAGGAACCGAGGAACTGCGTCAGTAAGAGACGCCCGACATCAAAGACGCAATCCCCGGCTTTTCAGGCGATAAACGAGTTGCGGCCGCGTGATGCCGAGCGTACGAGCCGCCGCCGAGAGGTTGCCGTCCGCCCGCTGCACCGCGCTTTTCAGCAACGCGGTTTCGATGTCATCGAGCGACGTGGGCTCCACGTCCCCGCCGATGCCCAGCAACAGACTATTCACCTTGCGCGTGACGCGATCGACTTCGTCGCCACCCGTTTGGCCCGCTTGCGCGAGCAAGGAGCGCGAAGCCGTCAGCGAGCCATCGTCGCCGATACCGAATGTCCCGGTGTCGATGCTCTCGCCGCTCGTGAAGAGATGGCCGATATCGATCGCGCCGTCATGGTTCGCGAGGATCACGCCCCGCTCCACGATATTCTCCAGTTCGCGGATATTGCCCGGCCAGCCATAGTTCAGGAGCGCATCGAGCGCGCGCGGCGTGAAGCCGGTGACATTGCGCTCGTGCCGCTCGCGATACTTGCGCAGCATGTGATTGAGCAGCACGGGCAGGTCCTCGCGCCGCTCGCGCAGTGACGGCACGCGAATCGGAAACACGTTCAGACGAAAGTACAGGTCTTCGCGGAAGCGCCCCGCGCGAATCTCGTCGCGCAGGTCGAGATTGGTCGCGGCGACCACGCGCACGTCCACGCGCCGCGTCTCGGTGCCGCCCACGCGCTCGATCTCGCCTTCCTGCAACGCGCGCAGCAGCTTGCCTTGCGCGGTCATGCTGAGAATGCCGATCTCATCGAGAAACAGCGTGCCGCCATGCGCGCGTTCGAAGCGTCCGGGGCGGCTTTGCGTGGCATCGGTGAAGCCGCCCTTGTCGACGCCGAAGAGCTCCGATTCGACGAGCGCTTCGGGAATCGCCGCGCAGTTCACGGCGACGAACGGGCCATCGCTGCGCTTGCTGATCCTGTGCAAGGTGCGCGCGCACACTTCCTTGCCGACGCCGCTCTCGCCGAGGAACAGCACGGTCGCACGCGTGCCCGCGACGCGCCTGATCATGTGGCACACCGCGTTGAATCCGGGCGAAGCGCCGACCATGTTCTCGTCGCCGAACGCGCCCTGACCGCCCGCATTGTTCGCCGATAGCCCCTGCGTGAAGGTCTGCGCCTGCATGAAGCGCAGATCGTCGGCGGCTTCCTCGCCCCACTCTTCCACCGGCTTGCCGATGATCCTGCAATGCGCCTGCCCGAGCGCGCGGCATTCCACTTCGCGATAGAGAATCGGGCGACCCATGAATACGCTCGTGTAGCCCGCCGCATAGCCGAGCTGCGTCCAGCAGACCGGCTCCGCGCCGATGCCGTAGATCCGCACGTGCTCCTCGTCTTCCGCGCAGTTCTTCCAGATGAATTCGCCGTAGTACTGCCCGCGCTCGACGTCGATTTCGAGGCGCACCGGCTCCACCACCGTCATGCCTTCGAGCATATGCAATTGCGGCCCGACCGCGAACATCTCGGTGATGCTGTTCTCCGGGCGCACGCGGCGCGCGAGTTCGGCATCGCGTGCGCCGGAGTTGTAGCCCATGCGGGTGAGCAGACCGCGTGCGGCATCGATCCCGAGGCTCTCGATCAACTCGCGTCGCATCGAGCCCATCGCGCCGGTATGCACGAGCAGCATGCGCTGTTCGTCGAGCCAGATGCGGCCGTCGCCGGGAGAGAAGTGCAGCCGCGACATCAGATCGGCGATGTCGGGATAGCGAAGGCTGTCAACCGGGGCGCCCTTGGGCGCGACCATCGACATGCCGTCCTGCGCGTTCACAGACGCTTTCTCGCGGCGTGGCATTGCGTTTGTCTCCTGCTGTCTACTCGTTTTCATGGCACCACGATAGGCGATGTGCGTGTGGCGCGCAATGCTCGGCCGCCCGGTTCGCGGGTGGCGGCAGCGGCGCTATCGGGGCCTTCCCTGATACGGATTTGATAAACCCGTCACGCACGGAATCACGCGCGTTTCGAGCATTTGATCGACTCGGGAGAATGCGCCGACGGGCATGGAATCGCGCAGCGGAAAAAGCTTCGATGCCTCGCGCGCCCGTCGCACAAGGCTCGCGCCATCGCGCGACGACGCCATCGTTCCCTCTGCATTCCACGATTGGCACACGTGTTGCCTTATAGGGTGCGCACGCCGGTTCCCGATCAAATCATCGATGCAAGGCCGGCCACGTAGACGAAAACCAAGGAGACAGCGATGTCACTGCCCGCTTATGCGCGGCCTCCGCGCACGTTCGACATCACCCGGCGCTATGTGCGCTTCAGGGAGCAGAGGGACGACGGCTTCGTCGAGTTCGACTTTTCGATCGGCGATCCGGAGTTGAGCGTCGAGCTCGTGATGCCGCTGCGCGAATTTCAGTCATTCTGCCGCGCGAATCGCGTGACCTATCTGACGCGC
The DNA here is from genome assembly GCA_000648925.1 of Caballeronia jiangsuensis. GTDB lineage: Bacteria > Pseudomonadota > Gammaproteobacteria > Burkholderiales > Burkholderiaceae > Caballeronia > Caballeronia jiangsuensis. The sequence continues at coordinate 190,965 of JFHF01000006.1, read as the reverse complement.
GACGAAGGCGCGCAGCTCGACATCGATCAGGCGAAGTGGCGCTACGGCCAGCCCGGACTCTCCGAATGATCCCCCACTAAGTCAAACCAGAGGAGTGAGGAATGCAGATCGACATCAAGACGTCGGCCGTCGAGCAGGTGCGGCAGACTTTCTCGCACGTCGCGCGGCGGCTCGGCGCGGACAAGCCCGCGTCGCGTTATCAGGAAGCGACTTTCGACCTGCAACCCGAGGTCAACTTTCACTATCGTCCGCTGTGGCAGCCGGAGTTCGAGCTTTACGACAAAGGCCGCACGGCCATTGTGATGAACGACTGGTATGCGTTCAAGGACCCGCGTCAGTACTACTACGGCGCGTACACCATCGCCCGATCGAGGCAACAGGAAGCGATGGAGAAGAACTTCGAGTTCGTCGCGAGGCGGCATCTGCTTTCCGCTCTCTCCGACGAAGCGAAGGCGCACATCGCATCGCTCATGGTGCCGCTGCGTCACGTCGAATGGGCGGCCAACACGAACAACTGCTTCGTGACCGGCTACGGCTGGGGCACGGCCATCACGCAGGCGACGATGTTCCATTGCATGGACCGGCTCGGCATCGCGCAATACCTGTCGCGCATCGGGCTCGCGCTGGACGGCAATCAGGGCACGTCGCTCGTCGAAGGCAAGGCGCGCTGGCTCGACGATCCCATGTGGCAGGGACTGCGGCGCGTCGTGGAGGACACGATGGTCGTGCGCGACTGGTTCGAGACCTTCGTCGCGCAGAACGTCGTGCTCGACGGCCTGCTGTATCCCCTCGTGTACCGGCACATCGACGAGCGCATCACGCGTCTGCACGGTCCGGGGCTCGGCATGCTCAACGAGTTCGCGAGCAGCTGGTTCGATGAAACGAGCCGCTGGGTCGACGCGACCATCAAGACCGCGGCCGCCGAGTCGCCCGCCAATGCGGCATTGCTCGGGCAATGGATCGCGAAGTGGCGGGCCGCGGTGATCGAGGCATTGAAGCCGTTCGCCATCGCGGCGCTGGACGACGACGCGCATCACGCGCTCGAAGCCATCGCGCAGGCGTTCGATGCGCGAATCGCGAAACAGGGCGTGGAGGCGAGTCATGGCTGATTCCGTATTCATCGCGTTTCAGGCGAACGACGATTCGCGACCGATCATCGAGGCGATTCAGGCGGACAACCCGCATGCGGTCGTCAACGCGTTTCCGGCGATGGTCAAGATCGATGCCGTGGGCAGGCTCGTCATCCGGCGCGAATCGATCGAAGCGCTGATCGGCCGCGACTTCGACCTGCGCGAGTTGCAACTGAACCTGATTTCGCTCGGCGGCAACATCGACGAAACCGACGACGAATTCATCCTCGAATGGAAAGCCTGAGCGGCAACCTAAGGGAGTCAAGCAAATGAGCACACAACAATCCGCGCCGAAGAAGCTGAGCATCAAGGAAAACTACGCGATGCTTACACGCGGCCTCGGCTGGGACACCACCTATCAGCCGATGGACGAGGTCTTTCCCTATGACCGCTTCGAAGGCATCAAGGTGCACGACTGGGACAAGTGGGAAGACCCGTTCCGCCTCACGATGGACGCCTACTGGAAGTATCAGGGCGAGAAGGAACGCAAGCTCTACGCGATCATCGACGCCTTCCAGCAGAACAACGGCCAGTTCAACGTCACGGACCCGCGCTACATCAACGCGCTCAAGCTCTTTCTCACCGGCGTGAGTCCGCTCGAATACGCGGCGCATCGCGGCTTTGCGCTCGCGGGGCGCAACTTCCGCGGCGCGGGTGCGCGCATCGCGTGCCAGATGCAGGCGATCGACGAGTTGCGTCATGCGCAGACGCAGGTGCATACGATCAGCCACTACAACAAGTACTTCAACGGCTTTCACGACTTCAGGCACATGCACGATCGCGTGTGGTACTTGTCCGTGCCGAAGTCGTACTTCGAGGACGCGATGAGCGCCGGCCCGTTCGAGTTCGTGACCGCCATCTCGTTCTCGTTCGAATACGTGCTGACCAATCTGCTGTTCATGCCGTTCATGTCGGGCGCGGCCTTCAACGGCGATATGGCGACGGTCACCTTCGGCTTCTCCGCGCAGTCCGACGAATCGCGCCACATGACGCTGGGCCTCGAAGTCGTGAAGTTCCTGCTGGAGCAGGATCCGGGCAATGTGCCGATCATCCAGAAGTGGATCGACAAGTGGTTCTGGCGCGGCTATCGCCTGCTCACGCTGGTCGCGATGATGATGGACTACATGCTCCCCAAACGCATCATGTCGTGGCAGGAAGCGTGGGAGACGTACTTCGAGAAGAACGGCGGCGCGCTCTTTCACGATCTCGAACGCTACGGCATCCGCATGCCGAAGTATCACGACGTGGCGATGAAGGAGAAGGACCGTCTCTCGCACGAGGCGTGGGGCATCTTCTACAACTACACGCACGCCGCCGCGATGCATACGTGGATTCCGTTCGAAGACGAGATGCAGTGGCTCGCTGAAAAATATCCGGACACCTTCGACCGGCTCTATCGCCCGCGCCTCGAACACTGGCGCGAAGAGCAACAGGCGGGCAAACGCTTCTACAACATGACCCTGCCGATGCTGTGCCAGACCTGCCAGATTCCGATGGCGTTCACCGAACCCGACGACCCGACGAAGATCTGCTACCGCGAGAGCGATTACCTCGGCAACAAGTTTCACTTCTGTTCAGACGGCTGCAAGGACATCTTCGACAACGAGCCCGAGAAGTACGTGCAGGCATGGATGCCGGTGCAGCAGATCTATCAGGGCAACTGCTTTGCCGAAGATGCCGACCCAAGCGCGCCCGGCTTCGATCCGATGCTCGAAGTGCTGCGCTACTACCACATCAACGTGGGCGAGGACGGCCACGAGTTCGAGGACTCGCCCGACCGCAGGAACTGGCTGCGCTGGACCGGCAAGCCGAGCCACGGCGGCGAAGAAGCGCCCGAGGCGCATCGGGACGCTGCGTAAAGACACCACACAGGAGACGAATCATGTCAGTCATCGCGCTGAAGGAAGGCTATACGGGCGAGATCAGGGACCGCGTTGAGAACTATCGCGGCAAGCAATTGCTCTTCGTCGGCTGGGAGGATCATCTGATGTTCTGCGCGCCGCACTGCATTCCCGTCGAAGCGGCGACGCCGTTCAGGGCGCTCATCGACGAAGTGCTTCCGGCGATGTATGGCTCGCATCCGGACTGGCAAAAGGTCGATGTGCAGGCCATCGAATGGTTCAGGTCCGGCGAGGCGTTCACGCCAGATTTCGACAGGAGCATCGGCGAAAACGGACTCGGTCACAAGGCGGTCATTCGCTTTCGCACGCCGGGTCTGACGGGCATCGGCGGATCGTGCAGCTAGAACGGAGACGATGATGAGCTACCAACTGACCATCGAGCCGATCGGGCAGACGATCGAGATCGAGGAGGAGCAGACCATCCTCGATGCGTGTATGCGCGCCGGCGTATGGCTGCCGCACGCCTGCTGTCACGGCCTGTGCGCGACGTGCAAGGTGCAGGTGCTGGACGGCGAGATCGAACATGGACATGCCTCGCCGTTCGCGTTGATGGACTTCGAGCGCGACGAACAGAAGTGCCTCGCGTGCTGCGCGACGGCGCAATCGGACCTGACGATCGAGGCGGACATCGACGAAGACGAGGACGCGCGCCACTTCCCCGTGCGCGACTACACCGGCCGCGTGAAAGAGATGATCGATCTCACACCGACGATCAAGGGCATTTTCGTCGAACTGGACGGCGACGGCATCGAGTTTCAGGCGGGGCAGTACGTGAACGTGCATATCCCCGGCGAGGACATGCCGCGTGCGTTCTCGCTTGCGGACAAGCCGGCGTCGCGCACGGTCATCGAACTGAATGTGCGGCGCGTGCCCGGCGGCAAGGGCACGGGTTATCTGCACGAAAAAATCAGCTCCGGCGACGAGATCCGCTTCAGCGGTCCTTACGGGCGATTCTTCGTGCGCAAGTCGGACCCGCAGCCGGTGATCCTGATCGCGGGCGGCTCGGGACTGTCGAGCCCGAAGTCGATGCTCATCGATCTGCTCGAAGAGAACGACGCGCGGCAGATCACGCTCGTGTACGGCGCGCGCAATCGCGCGGAGCTTTACTACCACGATTTTTTTCTGCAGCTCGAAAGCGCGCACGCGAACTTCACGTATGTGCCGGCGCTCTCCGACGAAGCGTCGGATTCGTCCTGGCAAGGCTTTCGCGGCTTCGTGCACGACGCGGCGAAGGCACATTTCGACGGTGTGTTCCGCGGACACAAGGCGTATCTGTGCGGCCCACCCGTGATGATCGAAGCCGCGATCCGCACGCTCATGCAAGGCCAGCTTTTCGAGCGCGACATCTACACGGAGAAGTTCCTCACCAGCGCGGACGGCGCCGATGCGCTCGCGAAGAGCCCCTTGTTCAAATCGATCTGAATATTGACGGAGAGACGCCATGAACCACGATACGATCGACACGCTCCTGCAAAAGATCAACGACAGCGCGACGAGCGAAGGCAACCCGCGCACGAAGGCGATCGTGAACCGCATCGTGCGGGATCTTTTTTATACGATCGAGGATCTCGACATCACGCCCGATGAATTCTGGACCGCGCTCAATTTCCTGACCGAGACGGGACAGCGCGGCGAGTTCGGCCTGATCGCTGCGGGACTCGGCTTCGAACATTTTCTCGATCTGCGCCTCGATGAAGCGGAACAGAAAGCGGGCCTCGAAGGCGGCACGCCGCGCACGATCGAAGGGCCGTTGTATGTCGCCGGTGCGCCGGAGTCGCCGGGCCATGCGCGTATCGACGACGGCAACGATCCCGGTCAGACGCTCGTGATGCGCGGCCGCGTGCTCGGCGACGACGGCAAGCCGCTCGCGAACGCGCTGGTCGAAGTGTGGCACGCGAACCATCTGGGAAATTACTCGCACTTCGACAAGTCACAGCCCGCGTTCAACCTGCGCGGTTCGATCCGGACGGACTCGCAAGGCGGCTACAGTTTTCGCAGCGTCGTGCCGGTGGGCTACAGCGTGCCGCCGGGCGGCAAGACGGAGCAACTTCTCGATCGGCTCGGCAGGCATGGTCACCGGCCCGCGCATATTCACTTCTTCGTCTCGTCGCCGGGTTATCGCAAGCTCACGACGCAGATCAACATCGAAGGCGATCCGTATCTGTGGGACGACTTCGCGTTCGCCACGCGCGAAGGACTCGTGCCGGAACTGAAGAAGGCCGAAGGCGCGGAAGGCGAGCGGTACGGCGTGCATGGCAACTTCGCGCTGATCGATTTCGACTTCACGCTCTCGCGTGAGCGCAACGACGTGCCGACAACGGAGGTGATACGGGCGCGCGCCGTTGCGTGATCCCCGATGCTTCGAACCATAACGAAATAACGACATTCAAGGAGACGCGATGAAGCACCTCATCAGCGCATGCGCGATCGCATGCGCCCTGCTCGCGATGTCCGGCGCGCAAGCCGGAAACGTCGACAAGCGCCCGAACATCCTGCTGATCCTGGCGGACGATCTCGGCTACTCGGACATCGGCGCATTCGGTGGCGAGATCGACACGCCGAATCTCGATCGGCTCGCGAAAGACGGCCTGCGCATGACCGACTTCTACGCGTCGCCGTTCTGCTCGCCGACCCGCGCGATGCTGATGTCGGGCGTCGACAATCATCGCGTCGGACTGGGCGGCATGGCCGAACTGTTGACGCCCGCACAGCGCAGTGCGGCGGGCTATGAAGGCTATCTGACGCATTCGGTCGTCACGTTTCCGACGCTGCTCGAGAACGCGGGCTATCACACTTATATGGTCGGCAAGTGGCACCTCGGCCTGACCGAAGAGTACAGTCCCGCCGAGCGCGGCTTCGAGCAGTCGTATGCGATGGTGCAAGGCGGCGCGAGCCACTTCGACCAGACCGGCATCATCACGACCGATCCCGACAAGACGCCCAAGGCGATGTATCGCGAGAACGGCAAACTCGTCGACCTGCCGGACAACTTCTATTCGACCACGTTCTATACCGACAAGATGTTGTCGTTTATCGACAGCAACAAGGACGACGGCAAGCCGTTCTTCGCCTATGTCGCCTACACCGCGCCGCACTGGCCGCTGCAGGCGCCCGACGAATACATCGCGAAATACGAAGGAAAGTACGACGTCGGTTATGAAGCCATCCGTGCGCAACGCCTCGCGCGCATGAAGGCGCTCGGCATCGTTCCGAAGGATATGCAGACCTACGAGGGCAACGACGCGTGGCCGAAATGGAGCGCGCTCACGCCCGTGCAGCAGCGTATCGAGGCGAAGCGCATGGCCGTGTACGCCGCGATGGTCGAAGCGATGGATGCGCAGATCGGGCGCATCGTCGCGCATCTGAAGGAGACCGGCCAGTACGACAACACCCTCATCCTCTTCATGTCGGACAACGGCGCGGACGGCAACAGTATTCTCGACGAAGCAGCCGATCGCGACTGGATCAAACGCCACGCCGATAACAGCATCGCCAATACGGGACGCAAGGGCTCGTTCGTCGAATACGGTCCTGGCTGGGCGCAGGTCAGCGCGACGCCGCTGCATCTGTACAAGGCTTTCGCGCATGAAGGCGGCATCGCGGTGCCGAACATCGTCGTGATGCCGCGCTCTGCCCGCACCGGACAGATCAGCCGCGTGCCCGCGCATGTGACCGACATCGCGCCGACCATCCTGCAAGTCGCGGGCGTGCAGCCGCCCGATGGCGAATACGACGGCCGGCCGGTATTCCGCATGCAGGGCACGTCGATGCTGAGCTTTCTGAGCGGCCAAAGCAACAAGGTGCACACGCAGTTCACCGAAGGCTGGGAACTTAACGGCCGCCGCGCGATGCGCAAGGGAGACTGGAAAATCGCGTACGCGAACAAGCCTTGGGGCAAGGATCGCTGGGAGCTTTATCACCTGAGCGTCGACCGTTCGGAACTGCATGACGTCGCCGCGCGCTATCCCGCGAAGCTGAAGGAACTCGTCGCGGATTACGCGAAGTACCAGACGGCCAACGGCGTTCAGGATATTCCCGGTCTCGCGGAACGTCCCGGCTACAGCAACGGCACTCACTACTACCAAGATGAACTCGACACGAATCAGTAAGCGAGGCGCGCTCGCCGTCGCGTTGTTTGCGGGGGCGTGCTCATCGGCGTTCGCGTCGGCGGACAAGCCGCTGTGCGAGGCTTACCGCGGCGTGCCTGCCGGCTTCGGCGCGGCGCACGGCAACGCGCCGAACCGGGCCGGAATGATCCCGATACCGGCCGGTCGATTCCTCATGGGCTCGACGGAAGGTTATCCGGAAGAGCGCAATGTGCAGCCCGTGAAACTCGACGGCTTTCTGATCGATGCGCACGAAGTGACCAACGCGCAGTTCGCGATGTTCGTGCGCGCGACGGGTTACGTCACCGAAGCGGAGCGCAAGCGCGACCCCGCGGATTTCCCCGGCGTGCCCGATGAGCAGTTGCAGCCGGGTTCGGTGGTGTTCGTCTGGCCCAGCGGCGCGGAGCAGTTCGAGCAGTCGTATCGATGGTGGCGGTTTCGCGCCGGTGCGAACTGGCGGCATCCGTATGGGCCGCGCAGCAGCATCGTGGGAAAGGATAACTATCCGGTCGTGCAGGTGACTTATCGCGATGCGCAGGCTTACGCGAAGTGGCTCGGTCACGATTTGCCCACGGAAGCCGAGTACGAGTACGCCGCGCGCGGCGGCAAGGAAGGCGAGACATTTCCGTGGGGCGACACGTTCAAGGTCGGCGGCAAGTACATGGCCAACACGTGGCAGGGCGATTTTCCGGCGCACAACGAAACCAGCGACGGACACAGGGACGCCGCGCCCGTCGGATGCTATCCCGCGAATGGATATGGCCTGCTCGATCCCGTCGGCAATGTATGGCAATGGACCCGCGATGTGTACCGGGACCGGCATCCCGCCGAGGAAGCGGACAATCCGCTCATCGTGAAAGTGGCCGCGCCGTTCGACAACGAAAATCATCCGGCGCGCGTCATCAAGGGCGGCTCGTTCCTGTGCGCGCCGAACTTCTGCGTGCGCTATCGTCCTTCATCCCGACAGCCTCAGGACCCGACGCTCGGCACGGTGCACATCGGCTTCCGGACGGTGTTGAGGGCATTCTAGAACCGGGATCGCGACGGTGCAGTTGTGGCCCCGGCCAGGCTCGGCACCGTCCATATCGTCCCTCAGTCGATGTAGCTTCTTCCATTTTTCGGCTAACCGGCGAACATCCAAGATCGACCGATTGCCACACATTATCGGGATCGTGGTGGCAAACTGCCCGCTGACACGCGCGCGTCGCAACTCGCACTTTCGCGCCTGAATCGCACAAGCCGCCCCACGTCCCGATGAATACACGCCTGCTCAGTCTCACCCGGATCCCATTCTTTCTGCCGCTCTCCGGCGCGACGCTGATGCTCGGTGTCGCGATGTCGTTTACCGCACCGTATCTGTCCTTGTTCAGCGTCGAGCAGGCGGACATGAGCCCTCTGCGGCTCGGCGTATTCATGACGGTCATCGCCGCGAGCGGCGTCGTGGCGAGCGCATTCGCCGGCAAATGGTCCGACAGGCACGGTCATCATCGGGAATTGCTGCTCGCGGCGCTCATCGCGTCGTCGCTCGGCTTCTTGCTGCTGTGTCTGGTGCGCAATTACGCCGCGCTGGTGGCGATCGGCGTCGTGTTTCTCGGCGCGGGCGGCTCGGCCATGTCGCTCGTGTTTTCCTTTGCGCGCGCCGCCCTGCCCGTCGATGACGTCGCCGAGCGCGCCCTCGCGCTCGCCACGCTGAGAACCGTGCTCTCGATGGCCTGGGTTTTCGGGCCTTCCGTCGGCGCGCTGGTGCTGGCCGCGGCCGGCTTCTACGGCCTGTTCCTGTTCGCGGCGGGCTGCTTCATCGCGTGCGGCGCGATCGTCTGGCGCATGCACGATTCGCCCAAGGGCGACCCGCACAGCGCGCCCGCGCACTATGCAGGCGATCCGTCATCGCTGCTCGAAGTCACCGCGCCCGACACCGATGAACTCGTGCCGCCGCACGCCGGCGTATCGCACTCGCGCGCGGAGATATGGCGCGCCACGGTCGCGATGACGCTCATCGGACTTGCGGCGAGCGCGACCATGATCGTGCTGCCGCTTTACGTCGTGCACGGCATGCATGGCTCGCGCATCGATGTGTCCGTCATGCTCGGGCTCGGCGCGCTCCTCGAAATTCCGATGATGCTCGCGCTCGGCGCACGCGGCTCGCGCCTCGACAAGCAGCGCTGGCTCGCGTCGTCGGCGGCCGTGCACACGATCTACTTCATCGCGGTCGCGGCATCGCAGAGCGTCCAGTTCCTGATCCCGATGCAGGCTTTCAACGCGTTCGTCGTGTCGGTGATTTCGTGTCTCGGCATGACCTATATGCAGGACCTCATGCCCCGCACGCCGGGCGCGGCGACGGCGCTGTTTTTCAACGCGTCGCGCGTCGGCTCGATTCTTTCCGGCGTGTTGTCCGGCGCGCTCGTGGCGGCGCTCGGCTATCGCGGCACGTTTCTCGTATGCGGTGCGATCGCGCTGGGCGCGGCGGTGCTGTTCGCCAATCCGCCATTCGGGCTCATGGCGCAGCGTTCGCTCGCCTGGTGGAAGGCGCGGCGTCACTCGGCCCGCTGACATCGCCTCCCGCGACGATGGCAATATAGGCGCACACCTCGTCGATCCGACACGCCAACATGCCCCAGCGCCTTCCGCCGCTCAACGCCCTGCGTCTCTTCGAAGCCGCCGCGCGCCATCGCAGTTTCAAGCTCGCCGCCGCCGAACTCAACGTGACGCCGGGCGCGGTGAGTCATGGCATCGGCGCGCTGGAGAAGGTGCTCGGCGTCGAGCTTTTCGTGCGCGAGCCGCGCGGGCTTTCGCTGAGCGCGGCGGCCGAGCACTATCTGCCGTATATCGCCGAAGCGTTCTCGCTCATCGCGATCGGCACGCAGACGCTGCCCGGCAAACGCACGCGTCGCGCTATCGCCGTCACCTGCGCGCCGACGCTCGCCGCTCGCTGGCTCGTCCCGCGCCTGCCGGATTTCCGCGCGCGCTGGCCCGACATCGACGTGACCATCGACACCTCGCGCCGACAGGCGGGCTTTCCCGTCGATGGCTTCGATTTCGGTCTGCGCCTCTCGCGCGGCCCGGTGGATGGCGCGTCGTGGCAACGTCTCTTTGGCGAGCGCCTCGTGCCCCTGTGCAGTCCGGCGTATCGCGCCAAGCTGACGGGCGCCGACGGCATCCCCGATCTCGCGCGCGCCGCGCTCATCCATGTCGATACCGCGAGCCAGGACTGGCAGGCGTGGATGGACGGCGCGGGCATCGACGGTCTCGATCTTCAAGGCGGCCTGCGCTTCGATACCGTGCAGCTCGCGTTCGATGCCGCCGCGGCCGGACTCGGCGTCGTCATCGGCCGTCGTCCGCTCGTCGATCGAGAACTGGTCGCGGGCACGCTCGTCGAAGCGTCCGCGACGAGCGTCGAGACGCAGACCGCGTACTGGCTCTGCGAGACGCCGCAAGCGAGCGCCCGCGCGGATCTCGTCGCGTTCCGCGACTGGCTGATCGCGCAGGCGGCAGAGTTCGTCGACGATTGCGAAGGCGACGAAGCGAAGCGTCGCGGTTGAACTGCGTTCATCCGTCAGCGAAAACTTTTCGTTTGTCAGCACGGACGTTCGCCTGCGAGGATGGCCGCAAGGAGGAATAGCGCCATGTCGTCACTATCGAGCACTACCGGCACGAACCGCGCAACGACGTGGGCGCTCATCGGCGCGGCCGCGCTGATCCTGAGCGCCGCGATGGGCGTGCGTCAGACTTTCGGGCTTTTCATCGGGCCGTTTTCCTTCGATCGCGGGCTGCCCGTCACGCTGATCGCCTTCGCGATCGCACTGCACAATCTCGTCTGGGGCTTCGCGCAGCCCTTCGCCGGCGCCGCAGCCGACCGATACGGCGCCGCGCCCGTCGTCGCGATGGGCGCCGCCACGTTCGCGGCGGGCCTCGCGCTCGCGGCGGCCGCGACTTCCGGCTGGATGCTCGTGCTCGGCCTCGGGCTGCTCGTCGGCATCGGCATCAGTTGCACGAGCTTCGGTGTCGTGCTCGCGACGGTCGGACGCGTCGCGTCGCCGCAAACGCGCAGCGTCGCGATGGGTCTCGCCAGCGCGGGCGGCTCGCTCGGACAAGTGCTGATGGTGCCGTTCGCGCAGGAAGTGCGCGTGCACGCGGGCGTGGCGGCGTCGCTCTATGCCCTCGCCTTCGTGTTGCTGCTCGCCGCGCCTTTCGGCATCGTGCTCGACCGCGCGAGCCGCCAGAGCAAGGCATCGGTGGCGGTATCGGCATCACATGAAACGCACGCGATGCCGCTGCGCGAGACGCTCGCGTATGCGTCGCGTCATCGTGGCTACCGGCTCCTGACGCTCGGCTTTTTCACATGCGGTTTTCAGCTCGCGTTCATCGCGACGCATCTGCCGGGTTATCTCATGCTCTGCCACATGCCCGTCGGGCTCGGCGCGACGGCGCTCGCGCTGATCGGCCTCTTCAACATGATCGGCAGTTGGGGATGCGGATGGCTCGGCGGACGCTGGCGGCAGCATCACGTGCTCGCGTGGCTCTATCTGATTCGCGGCGGCACGATCGCCCTCTTCGTGCTGCTGCCGACGACGAGCGTATCCGTCGTCATCTTCGCCGCCGTCATGGGGCTGACGTGGCTCGGCACGGTGCCGCTCACCAACGGGCTCATCGCGAAGGTATTCGGCACGCGGCATCTGGGCACGCTGTTCGGCGTCGTGTTTCTCAGCCATCAGCTCGGATCGTTTCTCGGCGCGTGGCTCGGCGGCTATGTGTTCGACACGACCGGTTCGTACACGCTGATCTGGGGTGCGACGGCCGTCGCGGGTCTCGTCGCGGCGCTGCTGCACTTTCCTATCGATGATCGGCCTGTCGACGAGGCTTCTCTTGCGGGGGCGCGTGCCTGACTCATCGCTTCAACAACCAACTCCGCAGCTTCACCGCATCCTGAAAGTGCGCGTGCTCGCCCGGCGCGCCGAGAATCACGAAAAGCGTCGGCCGCCCATGCACCTGCGCGATCACGATGAGGCAATGCCCCGCCTCGTTCGTGAAACCCGTCTTTTGCAATCCCACGCCCCACGCCGCGCGATAAACCAGCGGATCGGTATTGCGATACATCAGCGGCCCCGCGCCGCCGAGCACGAGCTTGTGATGCGAAGTCGCGTATTCGCGAATCGTCGGATAGCGATACGCCGCGCGCGCGAGCTTCGTGAGATCGCGCGCCGTCGATACGTTGTGCGGCGAGAGACCGGTCGGATCGACGAAATGGCTGCGATTCATATGCAGGCGCTTCGCGGTGCGATTCATCGCGTGCACGAAGCCCGCGCGGCCGCCGGGATAATCGCGGCTCAACGCGAACGCGGCGCGATTTTCCGATGACATCAGCGCGATATGCAGCATCGTCTTGCGCAACAGAAGCGAGCCGACTGGCAGGCGCGAACGCGACCACTTGAGGCGATCGACATCGGCATCGGTGATGCGCGCGGGCTTGAGCAGCGAGCGCTTCGAGTCGAGCACGACCATCGCGGTGAGAAGCTTGGTGAGCGATGCGATCGGCACGCGCGCGTCGGCGTGCTTTGCGTAGAGCGTGCGTCCGGTGGAGAGATCGACGGCGATCGCGGCGCGCGCCTGCAAGACCGGCTTGGCAGCGACGACGCTTTTCGCGTGCGCGATGAGCGGCACGAGACTCGCGACAATGAAGACGATGAAGAAGAGATGGACTTTGAGCATGACGCGATCAGATGCGCGTCATCGAAAAGAGTGGCAGCGGCATGGGGCAGCGACAGGCAAAAGAGTCCGCTACCGTAAGTTGCGCGGCTTAAGTGAAACTTAAACCGCGCGACACGGGCTAGCGCGTGCGCGCCCAGTGCGCGAGTCCCGCGCACGCGATCAGCAGGCTTCCCGTGACGAAGAACACCGAGTGCAAGCCGAGCAACACGCCGATCTGCCCGCCGATCAGCGGCCCGACGACCTGCCCGCTGAACTGCGCCGATTGCAGATAACCGAGCATCTGTCCGCTGCTGTTTTCGCTGACGGCGCTGCGCGCAAGCTTCGCGATGGAGGGCAGCAAGCCGGCGAGCGTCATGCCCATCAGCATGCGCAACGCGGCGAGCTGCCACCACTGATGCACGAACGCCTGCGGAATCATCGCGATGCCGGTCAGCACGAGGCACCCGACGATCACGTTCCAGCTTCCGATGCGGTCCGCCAGCGCGCCGAGCCGCGCCGCCGTCAGCATGCTGCCGAGCGCCGAGCACGCCATGACCACGCCCGCGATGCGCGCCACGTTATCGGCCTTCACGCCGAGCCCGCCGATATAGACGGTGATGATCGGTTCGATCGACATGTTCGCGAGCAGCACCATCATCGCGGTCATGAGCAGCGCGGCGACCACGACGTAATTCGTGCGATGCGCCTGCGTCGAATCCGTGTGCGACGCGCGCTTTTTCGCATCGTCCGGATGAAAGTCCTCCTTCACCAGAAAGATCGTGGCGAGCGCGGCCACCGCGATCATCCCCGCGCCCGCGAAGAAGGTTCCGCGAATGCCGATCAATCCCGGCAACATGCCGCCGATCAGCGGCCCGGCGAGATTGCCCGCGAGCGCGCCCGTCGACAGTATGCCGAGCGCCCAGCCGGCCCGTTCGCGCGGCGCCTGCGTGCCGATCATCACCGTCGATGCCGACGCGTAACCGCCGATCAGCCCCGCGAGCAGCCGCAACGCGACCAGTTGATGCACCGAATGCGCAACGCCGATCAGCGACATCACGATGGCCATGCCGACCGCCGCGCGCACGAGCATCGGCTTGCGGCCGTAGCGATCGGCGAGACGTCCCCAGATCGGCGCGGTGACCGCGGTGCCGAGAAACGTCGCGCTGAACGCGACGCCCGACCATTCGATCACCGCCGACTGCGACTCCACGCCGAGTTGCCGCACATACAGCGGCAGAAACGGCAGCAGCATGCTGAGACTCACGAGCGTCGTGAACGAACCGAACACGCAGACGGCGAGATTGCGCCGCCAGTACTGCCCGTTGCGTTCGGCATAGCCGAGCGGGATGGCTGCTGAAATAACCTGGCTCATTTCGACCTCGACGCGGTAAGCAGATCGTGACAAGCGCAACCGCAAGCGCGCCCGCGCCGATCACGAACAACAAGCGGTAGTCCCCGCCGGGCACGCTCTGCACGCCCGTTCATGAAGGCCAGTCTATATTCGATCGCTTCAAGAGAGAATCGACGTCGATCGGAAGATAATCTTCCGTTATGCGGTTGAATCGAGTTGCGATTGCTTGAAGTGACGCCGCAGACGCGGAGTCGCGAAATCGACGAACGCCCGCACCTTCGGCACCGAAAGCCGTCCGTGCGGCGTCAGCAGATGCACCGGCAACGGCGCATGCTCGCTGTCCGGCAGCACGATTTGCAGCGTCTTGTCCTTCACTTCCTTCGCGACGTGATACGAAAAGAGCCGCGTGAGCCCGTGCCCATCGACGGCGGATGCCACGGCCGCCCGCACCGTGTTGACGATGAAACGCGGCGCGAACTGCACGACTTGCGGAATCGTCGAGCCGCCCGACGTCGGAAAGCTCCACGAATCGAGGCCGAAGTGCGTCATCGAGATGATCTGATGCTGCGCGAGATCGGCGGGCTGTCCGATGCGCGGATGCTTCGCGAGATAGCGCGGCGACGCGGCCACGACGCGCCGCACTTCGCCCACGGGAATCGCGATCAGCGTCGAGTCCGACAGATGCGCGATGCGCAGCGCCACATCGATGCCTTCGTCGATCAGGCTCACGGGCCGGTCGAGCATTTGCAGCCGCACGGAAACGGCGGGAAAGCGCGCGATGAAATCGTCGAGCATCGGACGCAGAAAGTCTTCGCCCGCGGCGACGGGCGCGGTGATCGTCAGCAGGCCGCGCGGCGCGGAACGCTCGTGCGCGATCAGCAAGTCGGCTTCTTCGAGATCGATGAGGATGCGGCGGCACGCGACGGCGTAACGTTCGCCGGCTTCGGACAGCTTGATGGTGCGCGTCGTGCGATGGAGCAGCGCCGTGCCGGTGTGCTCTTCGAGAAAGGCGATCGCCCGGCTCACGGCGGCGGGCGAGCGGCCGAGCCGCCGCCCCGCGCCCGCCAGACTGCCCTCGTCCAGCGTGGCGATGAAAACCTTCATCGCGTCGATTCGGTCCATGTCGGCTCGGTGCTTCGCGTGATCGATGAAGCGCCAAGTCTACCGGACCCGCTCGCCGCAGCGCGCCCGTGGAACGCGTCAGACCACCGTGATCGTCACGTCGATGTTGCTCTTCAGCGCCTTCGAGTACGGGCAGGTCTGATGCGCCAGATTCGCGATTTCCTCGGCCACCGCGCGCTCGATGCCCGGCAGGCTCACGTTCAGGCGCGCGCGCAGCAGGTACGCTTCGCCCGCCATGCCGAGGTCCACTTCCGCATCGACGGCGGTGTCGGCGGGCAGGCGGACCTTCAGTTTCGCGGCGGCCTTGCCCATCGCGCCGATGAAACACGCGGACCAGCCCGCGGCGAGCATCTGCTCGGGATTGGTGCCCGCGCCCGTCGATCCGGGCGGCGAGAGTTTCACGTCGAGACGGCCATCGGTGCTCTTCGCATGGCCTTCGCGGCCTCCGACGACGTGCGTTTTGCCGGTGTACAGGACGGTGTCGATCTGGGTCATGATGCGTTCCTCTATGTGTTCGAAAGTCGATTGGCTTAGTGATGCGCGAAGAGTCTGGTCGTATCGTTCGTCGACGTGACGCGTGCGCCCGATTGCGCGACCGTGTCGGTCACGCCGCCGTACGCCTGCATCGGCATCGCGGCGCTTTCACTGGCGATGGTCTGCACGCTCACGCCGCGTTGAGAAGCGGGCGCGCCCGCGAGCGGGTCATAGTGCGGCGCGGGGCCGTAGCCGCTGCTGGCGAAGGCGGAACCGGCGGCGACGGCGCTGACGGCGATGACTGCGGCGGTGACGAATTGCTTGATCATGATTGAGCCTCTATGAGTAATGTCGGTCGATATTTGGTAATAACGAATCAGCTACCTTGATACAGGCTGCGCAGCGCGGCGATCTGACCATCGCGCTGTGCCTGAACCAGTTCGCGCTTCACTTCGGCGCGGGTCTTGCCGGCATTGTTCTGGCTCGCAACGGTCTGCTGGCTCTGCACGTTCACCGGGTTGGCCGGCACGGCGGCGTGAGCCACACCCGCAACAGCGCTGGCGACGAGAGCGAAAGCAACGATCGTGGATTTCATGGTGTTTCTCCTTGGCGGATCAATCGGTCGGTTGTGTGAGTTACGGCACTCGGGCGTCGCGGTGTTCGTCTTGCGTTTCACTCGTGAGCCGTCGTTGTGTGTATTTGAAGCCCCGCAGGTATCTGGCTTGTGTCCGGTATGCGGGTCTTGTGCAATGTTTTGTATCGCGCACGTTCCAGATACATTGCGATACGAAACCCGGCTTAGCGCTCGGCCAGCAGCTTCTGGATCGCCGCTTCGGTCTGCGCGTAATCGCCCTCGCCGACGTGCGTGTAGGCCACTTGCCCGTGCTTGTCGATCAGATAGAACGCGGGCCAATACTGATTGCCGTACGCAGCCCAGGTCGCATAGCGGTTGTCCTGCGCGACGGGATACGTGATGCCGAAGCGCTCGATCGCGCGCTTCACGTTGTTCGTGTCCTGCTCGAACGGAAACTCGGGCGTATGCACGCCGATGACGACGAGCCCCTTGTCCGCGTACTTCTGATGCCACGACTTCACGGACGGCAGCGTGTTGACGCAGTTGCCGCACGCGAAGGTCCAGAAATCGACGAGCACGACCTTGCCGCGCAACTGCGCGAGCGTGAGCGGCGCGCTGTTGAGCCATGTGTCGATGCCGGCGAATTCCGGCGCGGCGTTGGAGTGCGTGTTGGCGCTGGCGGGCGCGGCGGCGTGCACGGGCGTAATGGCCGCGCAGGCGGCCAGTCCGGCGCACGCGGCGGCGTTCTTGATGGCGGCGAGCATGTCGAAGTCCTCTGAATGCGGTAGAAAATCGGGGCGACGCGATATGAACCCGTCGCCCCGGCAGGCCGACGTATTCATCGGCATGACCGCATTGGACTGCTCGCGCGTATCCCGCTTGTGTCGGAAAAAGGCGCGCTGCGCAATGTTATGTATCGCGCGACATGCGGGATACACTGCGATACAAAACTTCCGCCGAAGCACGCTATAACGCAGACATCGCATCATCGGCGGGAGCTTCGAATGAAACGCATGCTGGCGGTTCTCGCCTTTCTCTTAGGCGGTATCGCGACGGAAATGGCCCATCCGGTTCAGTGTCTGCTGGTCAGCCCGAGCCGGGTGCAACTCAAGCGTCAACGACAACGATCCATCGATGGAAACCACTGATCACGTATTGATCGTCGACGACGATCGCGGCATTCGCGAACTGCTCGCCACCTACCTCGAAAAGAACGGCATGCGCGTGTCGCTCGCGGCGAACGGCCGGCAGATGCGCGCCGTGCTGGAGCAGCAAGGCGCGCCGGATCTGATCGTGCTCGATCTGATGCTGCCCGGCGAAGACGGTCTCGTGCTGTGCCGCGAGCTGCGCGCGGGCAAGTATCGCGACGTGCCGGTGCTGATGCTCACCGCGCGCAACGAAGAAGCGGATCGCATTCTCGGTCTCGAAATGGGCGCCGACGATTACCTGCCGAAACCCTTCGCCGTGCGCGAGCTGCTCGCGCGTATCCGCTCGGTGCTGCGCCGCACGCGCATGTTGCCGCCGGGAATGGAAGTGAGCGAATCCGCGCCGATGCTCGCATTCGGCGACTGGCGCCTCGACACGACCGCGCGTCATCTGCTCGATGCCGAAGGCACGATGGTCGCGCTGTCCGGCGCGGAATACCGGCTGCTGCGCGTGTTTCTCGACAACGCGCAGCGCGTGCTCACGCGCGATCAACTCCTGAACCTGACGCAAGGACGCCAGGCCGATGCGTTCGACCGTTCCATCGACCTGCTCGTGTCGCGACTGCGCCAGCGTCTGCGCGACACCGCTCGCGAGCCGCGCTACATCAAGACGCTGCGCAGCGAAGGCTATGTGTTTTCTGCCGAGGTCAAACCGATCGAGTCTTCGCAATGAGCACGGTAACGCCCGCTTCCCTGCTGCACTGGCCGCGCACGCTGTTCGCGCGGCTCGCGCTGATTCTCGTCGTCGGACTGGCGCTCGCGCAGACGTTCTCGTTCCTTCTGACGATGCGCGAACGCGACGATTCGATGACCCACATGATGGTGGGCTACGTCGAGCGCGAAGTGGCGAGCTCGGTCGCGCTGCTCGATCATCTGCCGCCGGACGAGCGCGCAGCGTGGCTGCCGCGTCTCGCGCGCCGCAGCTACACGTTCATTCTCGGACCCGGCGAGACGGGCGCGCCGCTGGATGCCGCGCTGTCGGAGCGCTTTGCGCGGTCCATCGGCGAGGGCATCGGCAAGCGCTATCCGCTGACGGTCAACGCCGTGCCGGGCGACAAGGAACGCTTCCAGGTGCATCTGCGGCTGTCGGACGGCTCGCCGCTCACCATCGACATGCGTCCGATGGTCGGCACGCCGCTCTCCGGCTGGTTGCCGCTGGTGCTGGTGCTGCAACTGATCGTGCTCGGCGGGTGCTGCTGGCTCGCGGTGCGCCTCGCGACGGGCCCGCTCAAGCGCCTCGCCAATGCCGCCGACACGCTCGGTCCCGATCTCAAGGCCGAGCGCCTGCCCGAGTCCGGGCCGGAGGAAGTCGCGCGCGCGGCGAAGGCGTTCAACGCGATGCAGGACCGCGTCTCGACGTACATGACCCAGCGCATGCAGATTCTCGCGGCGATCACGCACGACCTGCAGACGCCGATCACGCGCATGCGCCTGCGCGTCGATGTAATGGACGACGAAGCCGCCGGCGCGAAGCTTCAGCAGGACCTGAAGGAAATGGAGTCGCTCGTGAAGGAAGGCGTGACCTACGCGCGCACGCTGCACGGCACGAACGAAGCGCCGCGCCGCATCGATCCGGACTCGTTGTTCGAGAGCATCGTCGATGACTATCTCGATGCCGGGCAATCGGTGACGCTGCGCGGCAATATCAGCGGCGCGCTGATGGCGCCTCCGCAGGCGTTGAAGCGCGTCGTGGGCAATCTCGTCGATAACGCGATCAAGTATTCCGGCGCGGCGGAAATCGAAGTCGCGACGCGGGACGATGGCCGCGCCGTCATCGCCGTGCTCGATCGCGGGCCGGGCATTCCCGACGAATCGCTGGAGGCGGTGTTCGAGCCATTCGTGCGGCTGGAAGGCTCGCGCAACCGGCAGACCGGCGGCACGGGTCTGGGGCTTGCCATCGCGCGGCAACTCACACTCGCGATGGACGCGTCGCTCACGCTGCATCATCGTGAAGGCGGCGGGCTGGAAGCGCGTCTCGTCCTGAAAAAGGCGACTTAACATACGACGTCCCATATCAAACCTGGACTACACGTTAGCCCCGCTTGACGTCCGATAGCGATCCCGCTAACGTTTGCTCCATGACGCGCGGCCCCACGCGCGCATTGGACATCGCTGGAGACGCCATGCCCCGCCGCGCCGATGTTGTACGACATCGTTTGTTTTCTCCCTCGCAGCCTTCCGGCTGACGCCCGCTTCACCCTTCCCCTTCGAATCTCAAACCGGACGCCGCGCCGTGCGTCCGTGCGCTTCGCGCGCGCTCAAAAATCCGCATCGAGGAGACTTTCATGAAGCAACCGAAACATGCGTCGGCGGTGCGATCCGTCGCGCGCCGTACGTTCGTCAAATTCGCGGGCATTTCGGCGGGCGCGCCGCTCTTCGGTGCGATGGGCGCGCTCGGCACGCTCGCGGGCTGCGGCGGCCACGACGATTCGAATTCAGGCTCCGGCTCGACGCCGCCGCCTGCCGCACAGGACCCGATCTGGGGCGCGTCCGGTTCGGCGACGCAGATCGTGAACGCGCTGCAAGGCGTATCGACGTCGATGTTTCCGAGCCGCCAGTTCCTCGTCACCGATTACGGCGCGAAACCCTGCGCGGTCGTCGCGGCGGCGAATCCGTACACCGATCCGACGAAATCGCCGTTGAGCACGGGCGCCGACCAGACTAACGCGCCCGGCTCCTTCGACTCGCGTCCAGCGTTTCTCGCGGCCATCGCGGCTTGCAACGCGGCGGGCGGCGGCCATGTCGTCGTGCCGGCGGGCGCGTGGTATTGCGCCGGCCCGATCGTGCTGCTGTCCAACGTCGACTTCCATCTGTCCGCGAACTGCACGATCTACTTCAGCCCGAATCCCGCCGACTATGCGAAGGACGGCCCGATCGATTGCGGCCCGAACGGCAAGCTCTTCTACAGCCGCTGGCAGGCGAACGACTGCCTCAACTACGGCCCGCCGGTCTACGCGCGCAACCAGAAGAACATCGCGGTCACGGGCGAAGGCGATACTTCGGTGCTCAACGGCCAGGCGATGACGCCCTTCGCCGGCAGCGGCAACACCGCGACCTGCTGGTGGACATGGAAAGGCAACAACGGCGTCTACGGCTGCGTGAATTCGTCGACGCCTTCGCAGGCATCGAGCAATGCGAACAACGTCGATCTGAAAACCGCCGTGCCCGGCATCCCCGATGCGCTCTACGCCAAGCTCACCGATCCCGCCACGCCCTGGCAGCAGGACCAGAACTATCTGCCTGCGCTATCGGAGGCGGGCGTCGCGATCGAGAAGCGCATCTTCGGCATCGGCCATTATCTGCGGCCCTGCATGGTGGAGTTCATCGGCTGCACGAATGTGTTGATGGAAAGTTATCGCACGAACAACACGCCTTTCTGGCAGCACCATCCGACCGATTGCCAGAACGTCGTGATGCGCAGCGTGACCGTTGACAGCATCGGCCCGAACAACGACGGCTTCGATCCCGACGCCTGCGACATGGTGCTGTGCGAGAACGTGACGTTCAATACCGGCGACGACTGCATCGCGATCAAGTCGGGCAAGGATCTCGACACGCAATACGGCCCGGCGCAGAACCACGTCATCCAGAATTGCACGATGAACAGCGGCCACGGCGGCATCACGCTCGGCAGCGAGATGGGCGGCGGCGTGCAGCAGATCTACGCGCGCAATCTGCAGATGCTCAACAAGTTCTGGGCGACGAATTCGCTGAACATCGCGATCCGCATCAAGACGAACATGAATCGCGGCGGCTTCGTGAAGGATTTCTACGTGGACAACGTGACGCTGCCCAACGGCGTGAGCCTCACGCCTTCCGGATACGGCAGCAGCCTGCTCGCGGGCAGCCCGATCAACGCGACGGTGCCGCTCGGCGTGGCGACGGCGGCGGCGGCGAATCCGTCGGCGGCGCAGGGCGGGATCATCACGTTCGACTGCGACTATCAGCCGTCGAAGGACGCGATCCGCACGCGGCCCGCGCTCGTGCAGAACGTGAACATCTCGAACGTGAAGGCGAGCAACGTGTCGCTGAACGGCGTGACCGGTTCGTGCTTTCAGGCGATCGTCGCCCAAGGCCCGGTCGCGTTCGATTACAACGGCCCCGCGCCGACGCCCGCGATTCCGGCGATCACCGGCGTGACGATCACGGATTGCGATTTCGGCACGCCCGTTGCGGCCGGTCCCGCCACCGCGACGACGCCCGGCCCGATCTACGCGTACAACGTGCACGACATCGTGTTGAAGAACACGGTGATCGCGGGCGTGACGATGAATTCGACGGTCAGCGATCCGCGCTGATCATCGCCCGGACAGGCGTCTCGCGATGAGCAAGGGCAAGCGCAGCACGAAGCCGAAAAGAAGCCGCGCGTGCATCCATGTGAGCAGCGCGTTGTCGCGGCCATAGCGGAAATGCGAGACGCCGCCCTCTTCCGGCGTGAAATAGCGCACGGGGGCGTCGAGGTTGATCGGGCGTACGCCGCGCCAGCAGAGGCGCACCACGGCTTCGGGATCGAAGTCGAAACGGCGCATCCACGTGTGCTTGCGCATGAGTGCGGCGAGGGGCGCGATCGGGTAGACGCGAAAGCCGTACAGCGAATCGCCGATGCCCATCCAGAGGGTCTCCAGATTCGCCCAGCCGTTCGAGATGCGCCGGCCCTGAACGCGCAGTTGCGGCGCGCTTGCGTCGAATGTCGGGCGGCCGAGGATCATCGCGTGGGGCGCGCGCATCGACGTTTGCATGAAAGCGCCGATCAGCGCGGCGGGATGCTGGCCGTCGGAGTCCATCGTCAGTGCGTGGGTGAAGCCGAGTTTTGCGGCTTCGTCGAGGCCCGCGAGAATCGCCGCGCCTTTGCCGCGGTTCTCCGGTAGCACGATCACGTGAAGGCCGGGGTCGGTTTTGGCCATTTTTAAGAGGCGCTCGGCGCTGCCGTCCGTGCTGCCGTCTACGACTACCCATACCGGATTCCACTGTTCCCGCGCGCCGCGCACGGTTTCGTCGACTTTCTCGCCAGGGTCGTAGCTTGGGATGAGGACGAGATGTGTGGACGATGCGCGTGGTGATGGCATTGAGAAAAGCGACGAGCGGGAGGGATGTGGTGGATTTTAACGTCTGTGGGGGGAGGTGCTTTGGGGTTTTGATGGATCCCGTTGGCGTGTTGGTTTATTGGCGTTGCCCCTGTGCGGGGCGGCAGTCACTTTCTTTGCTGCTGCAAAGAAAGTAACCAAAGAAACAGCTATCCCCAGCCTAAGCACTTCACACCGGCCGCGGCACAGGCGATTGGCTGAATGGCCCGGCAGTAGCGAGTGCCCTCACAAGCAGACAAGGGCTTGGACCGCGCACGGTCTGCGCCACCAAATGTTTTGCCTCACTGGTTCAGCACCAAATAGCTCCGGCCCGCTTCGCGGCCGATGGGTCGATCGGGTGCGCGTGCGCTTCTTCTTCGTTTTCCCTCGCATACCCAACGGCAGCGCGTAGCGCTGTGCCGAAGCTCTTTCGTGCTGAACCAGCGCGCTGCATCGTCTCGGGCGGCAGACCGTGCGCGAGCCAAGCCCGGTTGGTCCTTTGGGGGCGACACTTAGGCGAGGGCCACCGCGGGCTGGCAAGCATGACCAACGTGCGTGTGACCGCGGGCGATGAGAAGCTGCTTTCTTTGGTTACTTTCTTTGCAGCAGCAAAGAAAGTGACCCCCGCCCCGGGGAGGGGCAGTGCCAATAGACCGACACGCTAACGGGATCCGGCGACAAACATCCAACGAATCAAACGCTCTAGCCAAGAACCCCTATACCCCATGCGCGCCCAACCGAGCGACATACCAACGCGAAAACTGCTCCACATAACTCTCCGTGAACGGCGAGAACACAGCCGGCCGAAAAGCCGGATCCTGCGTACCCTCATGCGTAATCTCGACAAGATGCTTATCCTGCGCATTCGTCGCGACCCACACTTCCGTCAGATCCTGAACCTGATAATCGACACCTTCCACAGCATCCGCGTGCACGAGCCACTTCGATCGCACGAGCGTCTTGTCCGGCGCAAGCGGAATAATGTACGAAACCACCGCATGGTCACTCATCACATGCGTCCATGAATTGTGCGTCCAGAGATGCGTGTCGCCCAGATCGCGCCGCTGCAGATCGCCGAGCAGCTTTTCGCTTGCGACCTTCGTGCTGATGGTCTGCGACTCGCCGTGCCCCGCGATGACGAGTTGCTGCGTTCTGAACTGCGTGACGGCATCCTCATCCAGCCATTCGACGGTCGCGCTCGTGAAGCCATCGCTTTCCCAGCTCGCCTGACACGCGGCGTTGCGTTCCTTGTAAGCCTCGATTTCGCGCAGCGCTTCATCGGGAAGATTCTCGGGACAGAAGCCGAAATCCTCGGGCAGAAACGAAGCGGTCAGTTCCGGATGAGTCGCGGCGCAGTGATAGCACTCGCGATTGTTTTCGATCACAAGCTTCCAGTTGCCGTTCTCGATGATTTCCGATTCGAACGCGATCTTCGTGTTGCGCATATCGTAGGGCGCGAATCGCGGCGTCATCGTGTCTTCGAGCTTCGCGATATCCGCCGGCGGTTCGTCAGCGAGGCACACGAAGATATGCGTGCCGACGATGCGCGTATGCACCGGCAGCAAACTGCGGCACTTCGGATCGAAATCGCGGCCCATGTGCGCGGCGTGGCGCAGGCTGCCGTCGAGATCGTAGGTCCATTGGTGATACGGGCACACCAGCATGCCGACGGTCGATTTCCCCGGCTCCTTCAGGCGCGCGCCACGATGGCGGCAGACGTTCCGATAGGTGCGGATATTCTCGTCGTCATCGCGAACGATGATGATCGAAGCCCGGCCGATATCCACCGTCGAGACATCGCCCGGCTCGGGCACGTCCGCCGTCACGCCGACCAGAATCCAGTGCTTATGGAAAAAGACCTCGACGTCCGTCTCGAACACGTCCTGCCGCCCGAACAGCTCGCCGGGCAATCCGTGACCGGGCTCGCGGCTGCGGATCAGTTCGCCATGAGTCTTGAATTGCACTTCGGACATCGTCGCTCTCCATCGTTCAGGGATCGGGACTTCGTGTGGTCCCGCGATAACCCGAGTATTGGATCGCTAGAAATTAGCGTCAATGCGCTTTATTTTCGATCTCGGATTACTTTGAATTATGCGTGCGCATCGTCGCGCAGCCACTCGATCAGAGCGGCGATGGCGGGCGTGATGGCGCGGCCGTGCGGCACCACGGCAAAGTACGAATCGCCCGGCCTGAACGATGCCACGTTCAGCCTCACCAGCTCGCCGCTTTCGAGAAAATCCTGAACGAGCCGGCCCCAGCCGAGCGCGACGCCCTGGCCGTAACGCGCGGCCTGGATCGCGTCGGTGTAGAGGCTGCAACGCAGCGAAAAATTCAGACGCATCGGCCGGAAACCGACCGCATGGAACCACTCTTCCCAGCCCATCCAGCCTTCGGATGTCGAATCCGATTCGACCAGCACGCAGCCCGCGAGCTCTTCCAGCGACGCCGGCGCGGTCTGCGTGTCGAGCCATGAAGGGGAACAGACCGGAAACACTTCCTCGTCGAAGAGCAGCGTCGCCGTGCCGTCCGGCCATACGCCGCTGCCGAAGCGCACCGCGACATCGATTTCCTTGTGCCGCAGATCCGCCGTGAACATCTGGGTGGACAGCCGCAGTTGCAAATCGGGCTGCACGGCCTTGAGCGACGCGAGCCGCGGCAAAAGACGGAAGTGCGAGAACGCGGAAGTCGCGGCCAGCACGAGCTCCTGCTGCACGGGGCCGCGCGCGATGCGGTCGAACACGCTCGCGATCTTCTGCATCGATTCCGCGACGACGCGATATAGCGCCTCGCCTTCCCCGGTCAGTTCGATCGCGCGATGCAGCCGTCGAAAAAGCCGCGTGCCGAGCGTCTCTTCGAGGAAGCGGACCTGCCGGCTCACGGCGGCCTGCGTGACGCCCAGTTCATGCGCCGCGAGCGTGAAGCTGCCGAGACGCGCGACGGCTTCGAACTCGACCAGCGCGGTCACCGACGGAATGAGCCGCCGATACCCCTTCGGTTTTTCGGTCGCCGGTTTCATGCGGCGCTCAGAGAACGGCCTTCGATTCGGCCGCGGGCCATCCCTGCATCATCGTGGCGATCTCCTCGTCGAGCCATTGGCGAAACTGCACGTATTCCGGGCGGGATTTTGCATTGCGATGCGTGATCACGTAGTGGTGACGATCATGGAACACGAGCGCATCGTCGACGGGACGAACCAGTTTTTTCTGCTCGACCTGACGATGCACGAGATGATGCCAGCCGAGCAGCGTCCCCTCGCCCGCTTCGGCCTGCGCGACGAGCAACCGATAGTCGTTGCTCTCGAGATCGTCATGCTGATCGAGGCGCTCGGAACCGTCGCCTTGCTGATACCAGTTTTTCCACACGCGCCAGTCGACGTGCTCGCACACTTGCGCGCGCCCGAGCAGCGACAGGCTCAGCGTCGGATGCGCGAGCAGATCGAGCGGCTTCAACGTGCGTCCGTGAAAATAGCGCTCATAAAACGGAACGCTGCATACCGGATAAACGATGTCGTGAAAGAGCGGCTCGACTTCATACTCCGCCTCGCGCGGCGGGTTCTTCGTGATGATGACATCGGGCTCCATGAGGTCGTCGAGCTCCATGAAGTGCTCGGTCACCATCACATGCAGGCGGATGTTCGGAAAGCGCTGGCGAAACGCGGGCAGCCTGAACGATAGCCAGAGCGCAGAAAAAGTATGAGAGATGCAGAGCGTCAGCGCGTGACGATCGACGCGCCGCACCGCCTGCGCCGCCTCCGCGATATTCATGATCGACAGATACGACGCGTTGTAGAGAATGCGGCCCGCGTCGGTCAGCGCGATATGTCTGCCGGTACGCTCGAACAGAGCGACTTCGAGCGTGTCTTCGAGTTCCTTGATCTGCCGGCTCACGGCCGCCTGCGTGACGCACAGCACTTCCGCGGCCTGCGTGAAGCTTTCGTAACGCGCCGCGGTGACGAAACACCGGAGCGCGCGCAGCGATGGCATCTGGGCGAGAAGCCGGTCCGCGAACTGCTGTTTCTTCTGCATGCGAATCACCTTCGAGGGGCGCGTTTGTCGTTTGTTCGTCGTTATCCACGCCCTTGCACGCGGCGCATGATGTTGTCGAGCGCCTTTGCGTAGTGCGTGTACGTGCCCCGCTCCGTGAGCTCGCGGTTGAGTTGCTCGTTGAGACCGCCGGGCGTGCTCGCGTGCCCGATCATCGCGGAGAAAGGCTCCGTGCCTGACGTCGCTTCATGAGCGAGCCCCACATGATAGCCCGACAAAAACGACCGGGCCGACGCATACGGCACGCCTTGCGCGACGAGCCACGACGCTTGTTGCTCCAGCAGCGCGAAGAAGGCGGCCATCGTCGCGGTCGCGGCGGAAAGCGCGTCGAACTGATGCTCGTCGTCGACTTCGACGGCTTCGCCGAGCGGCGCGAACAGCGCACGTGCGATGTCGTCGCGCGGGCAGATCGCCGTACTGCCCTTGCCTGCCGCAACGGCGGGCAGCGGCACCGCGCGCACGACCTTGGACGCGCGGCGCACGAACGCCCCGATCTGATCGAGCGACTTCCCCGCGATGAAGCTGATGACGTGATGCCGCGCATCGAAGGTCAGTTCGTTCAGGACGTCCGCCGCGATCTGCGGCACGACCGCAAGACACACGACGTCCGATGTATCGAGCACGTCCTGATTGCTTTCGCAGACTTCGATGCGCGCATCGAGCGCGGCCAGCCGCGCCGCGATCTTCGCGTTGCGCGGCGACAGCGCCACGCGCTCGAAAGACACGCCGAAACGGATCATGCCGGTCACGACCGCCTCCGTGATCGTGCCGGTGCCGATGAAGCCAATGCGCATGTTGCCTCGTCCGATGGTCAATCGAGCTTCAGCCAGGTCGTCTTCAGCTCGCAGTATTGGTCGTGCGCGTAGACCGACTTGTCGCGTCCGCCGAAACCGGATTGCTTGAAGCCGCCGAAGGGTGTCGAAAGATCGCCCTCGCCGAAGCAGTTCACGGTCACGGTGCCCGCGCGAATGCGCGCCGCGACTTTATGCGCCTGATTCACGTTATCGGTCCACAGCGATGCCGCGAGTCCGTAGCACGTATCGTTCGCGATGCGCACGGCCTCGTCGACGTCAGCATATTCGATAAAGCACACGACCGGGCCGAAGACCTCGTCGCGCGCGATGCTCATCTCGGGCGTGACGTTGTCGAAGATGGTCGGCTCGACGAACCAGCCGCCCGTTTCAGTCAGCGTCGCGTTGCCGCCGCTCGCGACACGCGCGCCTTCCGCCTTCGCCTTCTCGATATGGCCGAGCACCTTGCGGTAATGCGCTTCCTCGATGAGCGAGCCGAGCTTCACATCGGGATCGAGCGGATCGCCGACCTTCCAGCCTTCGAGCACGGCCTGGACCTTTTGCAGCAGCTCGGCCTTCTGGCTCTTGTGCACCAGAATGCGCGAGCCCGCGCTGCAGTTCTCGCCCATGTTCCAGAACGCGGCGGCGACGGCCTGCTCCGCGACGGCATCGAGATTGGCGACATCGGGCAAGACGACTTGCGGATTCTTCCCGCCGCATTCGAGCACGACGCGCTTCAGGTTCGTATCGGCGGAATAGCGCAGGAAGCGCTTGCCGGTTTCGGTCGAGCCCGTGAACGCGATGAGATCGACATCCGCGTGCGTGCCGAGCGCCTGGCCCGCGCTTTCTCCGAAACCCGTCACGACGCTGAACACGCCTGAAGGCAGACCCGCTTCCAGCGCGAGGTCCGCGATGCGCAGCGTCGAGAGCGAGGTCTGTTCCGCCGGCTTCACGATGACGCTGTTACCCACCGACAGCGCCGGCCCGATCTTCCACGCCAGCATCAGCGCCGGAAAATTCCACGGCAGCACCGCGCCGACAACACCGATCGGCTCGCGCGTGATCATGCTCACGACGCTCGGACCGGACGGCGACAGCGCGTCGTAACGCTTGTCCGTGACCTCGGCATGCCAGCGGATGCACGCCGCCGATTCGGGAATGTCGAGCCCCATGCATTCGCTGATCGGCTTGCCCGCTTCGAGCGCTTCGAGCAGCGCGAGTTCTTCGGCGTTGTCGTCGATCAATTGTGCGAGGCGCTGCAGGACCGCCTTTCTCTGCGCTGGCGCGGCCTTCGACCACACGCCCGATTCGAATGCCTCGCGCGCCGCGACGACCGCGCGGTCGATGTCCTTCGCGTCGCACTTCGCGACTTCCGCGAGCACCTTGCCGGTGGACGGATTCAGCGTGTCGAACGTTTCATTCGATGCGGCGTTGCAGCGTGCTCCCGCGATAAATGCGCGGCCGTCGAGCGACAGATGCTCCGCTTGACGTTTCCAATCCTGATGCGTCGTCATGTCATGTCCTCACAGATTCAAAGTTCGGCGCCCGCCGAGAATTCCTTCACCCAGATCGCCGCCGATACCGCGACGTCCGCGATCGGCCGCATCGGCAGCGAGCGCGGATGCGGCTGTTTCAGCAGCTGATTGATCAGATCGTTCGATTGCCCCAGCGCGTGTTCTGCGATGAGCTTGCCCGCCGCCGATCCGCGGCTCAGGCCGAGGCCATTGCAGCCGACAGCTTCGAATACGCCATCCTCGCGTTGCCCGAAGAGCGCGCCGTTGTTCGCCGAGAGGCACAACGCGCCGCCCCATGTGTATTGCAGCTCGACATCCTTGAGCATCGGAAAGCGCCGGTCGAACGAACGCTGATGCAGATGCTTCGCTTTCGCGAGATCGCCTTCGGATACCGAGAGATTCGGCCGGAACGCGAAATGGTTGCGCACGCAAATGCGGTTCGTCGCGAGACGGCGCACGGTGGTGCCCATCGGATCGGCGGGAATGAGCGCCCACGAGTTCGTTCCGCCGAGTCTCGCGATCTCGTCGCCGGTCATCACGCGCGACATCGACGCGAACGTATAGACCGGCAGCAAGCCGTTCGGATGGCCGCCGAAGGTCGCCGCATACGCGTTGGTGCACAGCACGACGCGCTTCGTCTCGATCTTGCCGTTCGCAAAGCTCAGGACGTTGGTCTGCCCGCGCGTTTCCATGCCCTTCACGGCGCTCATTTCGAAGACCGTCACGTTCGACGGCTGCGTCGCGGCGAGGCCGCGCATGAGCGCCGCCGGCTGAACCGTGCTGCATCCCGGCGTGAAGAGCGCGCTTTGATAGAAGCGCGTGCCCGTCACTTTGGCGATCGCGGCTTCGTCGAGCCACTCGCACGGCTCGCCGATGCGCGCCAGTCCATCCGCGAAATGAGTCAGCGCAGAGTGACCCTTCTTGTTCACCGACGCGTGATACTTCCCGTCGTCGCGCCAGTCGCATTCGATGCCATGCGCCTTCACCGTGCTGCGCACATAGTCGATGCCGTGCCGTTGCAGGCGCACATCCGCCTTATCGGCCTCGACACTGCGCGAATAACTTTCGCTGCTGATGTCATGCGGCAAATCGACGAAAAAGCCGGAATTGCGCCCCGCTGTCGAACGCCCGACGCGATCCGCTTCCACCAGCGCGATGGCTGCATCCGGCGCAAGTTCGGCAAGCCGCCGCGCCGCGCACAAGCCCGTGATGCCGCCGCCGACCACCACGAAGTCGAAGCGCTGCTCGCCTGTCACGCTTTTCGCGGGCGCGGCGGGCGGCAGACTTTCCCACCAGCCGTTCACGCCATCGGGTGCGGGAAACCGCACGAAATCCAGTTTCGAGGCCATTCACGTTACTGAGCGTTGCGCAGCAAGGGTTGAACGATCTTGGCGAAGGCACTGCGCTCTTCGTCGTTGAGCGTGCCGAGCGGCGCGCGCGCATTGCCGACGCGCGTGCCCGCGAGTTCACATCCATAACGCACATATTGGATGAATTTGCCGCTGCGCTCCAGCAGTTCGAGCACCGGAAGCAATTGCGTCATCAGCTTGCGGCCCGCGTTGAAATCGCCGCGCTTCACGCATGCTTCGAGCAGATCGGTATGCGCTTCGGGCAGAAAGTTCGAAGCACCCGCGACCCAGCTTCGCACGCCCCACGCGAAGAACTCGAGCGCCTGATCGTCCATGCCGCAACTGAGGACGAAGCGCTCCGGCAGATGCGTCGCGAGATGATGCAGATGCGCGATATCGCCCGTGCTTTCCTTCATCGCGGCGAAGTTGGGGCGCGCGATCAGCTTGTCGAGGACTTCGTCGCCGATCGCGGTGCCGGTGCGTGCCGGAAAGTTGTAGAGCATGATCGGCATGTCGAGCGCGTCATCGACCTTCAGCAGATGATCGAGCAACTCGTCCTGCGTCGGTTGCGTGTAGTACGGCGCCGCGACGAGCAACGCGTCATAGCCCGCGCGCTTCGCTTCCTGGCCGATACGCACGACTTCCTTCGTCGTGGTCGCGTTGATGCCCGCGGTGAGGTACGTCTTTCCGCCGACCGCCGACGCCACCGTGTCGAACGTCTTCACGCGCTCGTCGAAGCTGAGCGCGTAGTATTCGCCGGTGGTGCCGCCGACCCCCATGCCCGACACGCGGCCCACGAGACTGGCGGCGTGCTTGCCGAGCATCTCGTGATCGATTTCGCCGTCGTCCTTGAACGGGGTGACGAGCGGAGTATGAACGCCTTCGAAGCTCATGATTGTGTCTCTCTGATGAAATGATAGTGTGTGGTCATGCGCGATGCGCGTCAGACGAGCGCTTCCGCATGTGAATAAATCGGGTACGTGCCGCACAACTCGCGCACGCGGGCGCGAACCGCGCGCTCGACGTGCTCGTCGCCATTCGGCGCATGTTCGAGCGCGGCCAGCACGTCGAGAATCATTGCGCCGACCTGCTCGAACTGCGCGACGCCGAAGCCGCGCGTCGTCGCCGCGGGCGTGCCGAGGCGGATGCCTGAAGTCACGCTCGGGTTCTCGGTATCGAACGGAATGCTGTTCTTGTTGCACGCGATGCCCGCGCGCTCAAGCGCCTTCTCCGCCTGCACGCCCGTGATGCGCTTGCCGCGCAGATCGACGAGCAGCAGATGGTTGTCCGTGCCGCCCGTCACGAGGCTCAGCCCGCCCGCCTGCAATACCTTGCCGAGCGCCTGTGCATTACGCAGCACGCGATCGATGTAAGCGGTGAAATCGGGCCGCAGCGCTTCGCCGAACGCGACCGCCTTGCCGGCGATCACATGCATGAGCGGTCCGCCCTGCAAACCGGGAAACACCGCCGAGTCGACCTTTCTGGCGATGTCGCCGTCGTTCGTGAGAATGAAGCCGCCGCGCGGGCCGCGCAGCGTCTTGTGCGAGGTGGACGTGACCACATCGGCGAACGGCACCGGATTCTGATGCCGTCCCGCCGCGACGATGCCCGCGATATGCACCATGTCCACCATCAGCCACGCGCCGATGCTGTCCGCGATCTCGCGGAACGCCGCGAAATCGAGTGCGCGCGGATACGCCGAACATCCCGCGATGATGAGCTTCGGGCGATGCTGCTCCGCCATCCGCCGCACGTCGTCGTAATCGATGCGCAGCGTATCCGTGCTCACGCCGTACTGAACCGCGTTGAACCACTTGCCCGACAGCGCGGGGCGCGCGCCGTGCGTCAGATGCCCGCCCGCATCGAGCGACATGCCCATGATCGTATCGCCGGGATTGAGCAGCGCGAGCATCGCCGCGCCGTTCGCCTGCGCACCCGAATGAGGCTGCACGTTGGCGAACTCCGCGTCGAACAGCGCCTTCACCCGATCGATCGCGAGCGCCTCGATGCGATCGACATGTTCGCATCCGCCGTAGTAGCGCCGCGACGGATAGCCTTCGGCGTACTTGTTCGTGAGCACGGTGCCTTGCGCCTCCAGCACCGCCGACGACACGATATTTTCGGATGCGATCAGTTCGATCTGCGTCTGCTGACGGCGCAACTCCAGCGCGATCTCCGATGCGATCACGGGATCGTGGCTCTGCAGGCTTTGGCCAAAGAAGCGCGAATACTCGTTCACGAGAAAGACTCCGAGGGTGTCGTGCAATACAGCTCTACGAGGCGTTAAACGCAGACTTCACTGCGCGAGCCACGCCTTCACCTTGTCCGGATGCGCGTCGACGAACTTCTTCGCGGCCGTCGCGTAGTCGTTGGTCGAATTGCCTTCGAATTCGATCGACTCGACATCCGCGAGCGTCAGCTTGAAATGCTTGAAGAATACATCCGCACGCGGAAACTTGGTCGCGAACTGCTTAGATGCGAAAGCGTGAACCTGCTCCTCGCCGCCGAGCGTGCCCTTCGGGTCCTTCAGATAGCGCATCTGCCACTTCTGGAACAGCCAGTGCGGGCTCCATACGGTCGCGACGATCCATTGCTTCGATCCATATGCGCGCTGAATCGACGCGAGCATGCCGGCCTCGCTCGCCGATTGCAGCTTGTAGCCCGACAGGTCATACGCCTTGATGGTCTTTTCCGATGCCTGCATGAG
This sequence comes from Caballeronia jiangsuensis, assembly GCA_000648925.1. Taxonomy (GTDB): domain Bacteria; phylum Pseudomonadota; class Gammaproteobacteria; order Burkholderiales; family Burkholderiaceae; genus Caballeronia; species Caballeronia jiangsuensis. Next base: position 157,950 of record JFHF01000006.1, on the reverse strand, counting down.
ACCGCCGCCCGGCTCGATACCCTGGATCACGCCGTTGAGCTGCTTCTGCACCTCGGGCTTCTTCAGGTCTTCGATCGATGAAAGCTGCGACTCGGGCACATACGCGGGAACTGCCCAGCCATTCTTGCCGCCCGTGTAGATGATGCCGACGTCGTCGAGCGTGTCCTTGTAGCGCGCGACATACTGGCCGTGCGTTACCGGCAGCCATCCGCCGACCATGATGTCGAGATCGCCGCGCGACACGCCCTGATACTGGATGCCGATATCCGCCTGAACGAACTGCACCGGCTGCTGGAGCTTCGTTTCCAGCACGTACTTCGCGACATTGGCGACCGCGAGCACATCGGCCCAGTTCGTGACGGCGACTTTGAGAGGCTCGGCCGAGATCGCCGGATTCGCACCGGCCCCGAACGCCACGATGGCCGGCGTCACGATCTTGACGATCAGGGATTTTATAAAGCTGTTATTCATTTCGGACTCCGTATCTTGCGGTTCAGAATTTGAGATATTGGCGACGCTGTGCTGCTCAGGTCTGAGCGGTGTTTGCGGCTGGGGCAGGCTTGACCGGCGTGGAGATGACCTTCTTTTTCTTCTTCGACTTCACGCCGAAACTCTCCGTCAGCCGGTCGAGAATGATCGCGAGCAGCACCACGCCGAGGCCGCCTTCGAAGCCGATGCCGATATCGAGCCGCTGAATGCCGCTCAGCACGTATTCGCCGAGCCCGCCAGCACCGATCATCGATGCGACCACCACCATCGACAGCGCCATCATGATCGTCTGGTTCACGCCCGCCATGATCGAAGGCAGAGCATTGGGCAACTGAATCTTCCAGAGCAGTTGCGCATCCGTGCTGCCGAACGAGCGGCCCGCTTCGAGCAATTCCTCACGCACCTGACGGATGCCGAGCGTCGTCAGGCGCACGACCGGCGGCATGGCAAAGACGATCGTCGCGATCACCGCGGGCACACGTCCGAGACCGAACAGGATGACCGCGGGAATCAGATAGACGAACGCGGGCATCGTCTGCATGAAGTCGAGCAGGGAACGCAGCACGACTTCCACACGCCGGTTGCGCGCACCCCAGATGCCGAGCGGCACGCCGATCACGAGACTGAAGAAGGTCGCCGCGACGACGAGCGCGAGTGTCGAAGTGGTCTGCGCCCAGAGGCCCATGTAGTTGATCACATAGAGCGCCGCGCCGACGAACACCGCGAACACGACACCTCTTCTCCACAGCGCGAGCGCCATGAGAATCACGAGCATCACGATGAACGGCACCGCGCCCAGACCATCTTCGAGCAGCTTGATGACTGCGCCGAGCGCGGCCGAGAATGCGTCGAAACCGCCGCGAAAATGCGAGAAAAGAAAGTTGACTGCGTCTTCGGCGACCTTTCCAAAAATCGAGGAATTCATGCTGCTCTCCGCTCCATGACCTGCTTGAGAATCGTGCGGCAGGACACCACGCCCGCGAGTCTGCCCTGTTCGTCGGTGACCGGCACGTCGTGCTCCTGGCCGAGCGCAATGGTCGCGAGTTGATGCAGATCGGCGGTCAGCGGGACCGCCGCGACATCGCGCAGCAACGCGTCGCTGATCGGCCGGTTGCCGGTCTTGTGCAGCGATGCAGGCGTCACGCAGCCCTGATAGCGCCCCGACTCGTCGCAGACGTAGCCGCATTCGGCGCCGCTGTCGATCAGGCCGTTCAGATAGCGCTCCGACGGCGCGCTCGTGTTGCACGCGATGAGACCGCGCTCGACCTTCGTCATCAGGCTCGATGCTTCGAGAAAGCGCGATACATCGACATTGCGGAAGAAGTCGCGCACGTAATCGTCGGCGGGTGACTGGATGAGTTCTGCCGGCGTGCCCACCTGAATCAGGCGGCCGTCTTTCATGATGCCGATGCGCCCGCCGATCTTCACCGCTTCTTCGATATCGTGCGAGATGAACACGATCGTGCGCTGTTCTTCTTTCTGCAGGCGCAGAAGTTCGTTCTGCATCTCGAAGCGGATGAGCGGATCGAGTGCGGAGAACGCTTCGTCCATCAACAGCACCGAAGGATTCACCGCGAGCGCGCGAGCGAGACCGACGCGCTGCTGCATGCCGCCCGACAGTTCGCTCGGCAACAGCTTCTCGTAGGAAGCGAGGCCGACGCGCGTCAGTGCGGCGCGTGCGACTTCATAACGATCCGCCTTCTTCTTGCCCGCGACTTCGAGGCCGTAAGCAATGTTGTCGATGACCGAGCGATTCGGCAGCAGCGCAAAAGACTGGAACACCATCGCCATTTTTTCGCGGCGCACGGCGCGCAGTTCGGGCGTGCTCATCGGCGCGATGTCGCGGCCTTCGAGAATCACTTGTCCCGAGGTCGGCTCGATGAGGCGGTTGAGCAGACGCACGAGCGTCGATTTGCCCGAGCCGGAAAGGCCCATGATGACGAAGATCTCGCCCGCGTTGACGGCGAGGCTCACATCGTCGACGGCGACCATGTTGCCGGTCTGCGCGAAGATTTCGTTGCGGCCGAGGCCCTGGTTCAACAACTCCTGAGCGCGCTCCGGCTTCGCGCCGAAAATCTTCGAAAGGTTTTTGACCGTGAGGATCTCGGTCTGGGACGCCGCAACCGATCGGGCCGGCGATACGGTTCCCGACTGCAAGGGAGCCGGATTCGTGACGTCGTTCGGTGCGAGAGTCAGGTTGGGAATCATCGGTTCAGTCACCTGGCAAGTTCGAGAAAGGGATTTGTCGCTGCCGGTACATCTCGGCGTTCTTTGCGTTGAATGAAGCGTACATGGCCAATTTCGATCACCCACCGACATTTTCTGAGCACTTTCCGATACTTCTGGTAATGCATGCCAGCAGTGCAGAAGCTGCTTGAGTATGGTGCGGCGCTGCGCAGGGGCCGCGGAACCAGAGCCGGCGCGGCTTTGCGGCGACAGGATGGGCGCGTGGACGAAGCGCGCCACGCGACCTTTCAAAAGAGACGCTAGGGAATGCACCTAGCCGGAGCCGTCCGGATGACTTTTTCTGGTGGTAAAGACGAAAAAACGCCGCGCATGGGCGCGGCGTCGAAGGGGAAAGTCAGCAAGCGAATTAACCGAAGGTAAAGCTATACGCCTGTGCGCCGGGATCGAGAAATTCGATTTCGAAAGTACGATCGACAACCGCGCCCGTCTGACGCACGAGCTGATAAAGACGCGCGTTCGTCACGACGCCGCTGCCATCGGCGGCGATATCCGCGCCGTGTGACGCGCCCGGCGCTGCTCCATCGATCGTCACGCGAAAGCGCACCGGCTTGCCATCCGGCGATGGCCCGAGCACGAGATGCAGATCGCGCGCATGAAAGCGATACGCGATGTGCGCTCGCGGCGCGGCCGGCACCGCCGCCTCTGCGCCGACGTTCCACTTTCCATCGAGCGCCCAGTCGTTGAGCGAGAGTCGCGCGGGCAGCGTGTAGGTTTCGATGGCATCGGGCATCACACGTTGCGGCGACGCGAAGCCTTGCGCCTGCCGGTAGCCCACATAGGTCTCGTCCGAACCGATGTCCGCCGGATCGGCCGCCGCCTGCGCGCCGCTGCCCTGCACGCTTTGCGCATCGCGGGCGGTCATCGTCGCGCCGTTATCGGCGAGCAACTGGCGAATCGCGTTCTCCGCTTCGCTGTATCCGCCTTCGCCGAAGTGATGAAAGCGCACGCGCCCTTGCGCATCGACGATATAGAACGCCGGCCAGTATTGATTGCCGAACGCACGCCAGATGCCGTAGTCGTTATCGACGGCAACGGGGTACTTGATGTTCAGATTCGCGAGCGCGCGCTTCACGTTTGCGGTATCGCGCTCGAAACCGAACTCGGGCGTATGCACGCCGATCACGACGAGCCCGTCATCGCCATAACGTTGCGCCCATGTCTTGAGATACGGCAGCGTGCGCAGACAGTTGATGCACGAGTACGTCCAGAAGTTGACCACGACGACCTTGCCGCGCAATGCATCGGCGGAAAGCGGTGCTGAATTGAGCCAGGTCGTCGCGCCGTCGAGCGATGGCAACTTGCCCTGAACCGGCAGCGTGGCCATCGTCGATACGCGCATGATGCGCGCGCCCTGTCGTGCATCGTGCGAAGTCTGTTTCGCCTTCAGCACGCCGACGAGCTTGCTCTCGATGCCGTTCGTCGGCGCGCCGGGGATATGCGCGAGCACGCGCGTGTCGAGGCCCGTCGCGATCGCGGCCACGGTCAATACGACGAGCGCGCCCGTTGCGCGGCGCAGATGCTCGCCTACGCCGAACGAACGCTTGAGCATGTCCAGCGCGCGCTTGCCGAGGCTCGATGCTATTGCCAGCGAACTCGCCGCGCCGATGCCATACGCGGCGAGCGCCGCGGCCGTGTGCCAGTTCGCGCCATGCAAGGCCGCGCTCGTGAGAATGACGCCGAGGATCGGCCCCGCGCACGGCGCCCACAGCAGGCCGGTCGCCGCGCCCAGCAGCATCGACGAAGCGATGCGGCGCGTCGTGCCCTGTGTCTGCGAACGCGCGACGATGCGATCCGCGAGCGCCGACAACGGACGCGTAAGCCGCTCGGCAATCGATGGAAACAGCAGCGCAGCGCCGAACAGCCCGAGCGTCGCGAGCGCGATCCAGCGGCCGTATTCGTTCAATTGGGCAGCGCCCGCGAGACCCGCGACGCCGATGCCGGTCACGAGCGCGAACGTACCCGCGAGTCCGATGAGAAGCGGCAGGCGATCGGTGACGAAGGGCTTGTCCGAGCGCGCGAACACGAACGGCACGACCGGCAGGATGCAGGGGCTCAGCACGGTGAACACGCCGCCGAAGAATGCGATGACGATGAGTGACATGAGATCGGTGTTCCGTGGAAATCGGTTGGACGGACCGGCATCGAACGCCGGGGAAACGGCACATCAGGCCATGTGACGTATTTCAGCGCCTTCATGTATCGCGTGAATTTCAGAAACGGCGCGCCGTGCAACGCCGTGTATCGGCCGCGTCGCCGGATACATGGCGATACAAACGGGACACGCGCCCGATACATCCGCGCGCTTCAATACGCTTCACCGCCAAACCGAAAGGAGAATCCGCCATGTTTGCCCGACTCAAGATCGCCGCCGTCGGCACTGCCATGGTCGCCGCGCTCGGCGCCGTCGCGGCGCTCACCGCTTTTTCATCGACCGACTCCGCGGCCGGCATGAAAGCGATGCAGCAGACCGGCGCGCAAGCCCCCGATTTCGCCGGCATCGATAACTGGATCAACAGCCCGCCGCTCGATCTCGCGCAGTTGCGCGGCAAGGTCGTGCTCGTGGACTTCTGGACCTTCGATTGCATCAACTGCGCGCATACGCTGCCGCATGTGAAGGACTGGTATGCGCGCTATCGGGATAAAGGACTTGTTGTAGTCGGCGTGCATACGCCCGAATACTCGTTCGAGCGCGACACCGGCAATCTGAAGAAAGCTATCGCGAGTTATGGAATCGAATATCCGGTCGCGCAGGACAATCGATACGCAACGTGGAATGCGTATAACAACCAGTATTGGCCCGCGCTCTATCTGATCGATCAGAACGGGAAGATCGTGTACACGCATTTCGGCGAAGGACGCTATGCGCAGACTGAAGAAGCGATTCGCGGGCTGCTTGGAGTGAACTGAAAAAAACGCGCCGGCATGGGCGCGTTTTTAATTCACTCGATTGCGTGCGAACGATCAACTCTGCCGCGCGACGACGCCTTGTGCATCGGTATCGCGCGTCGAGCCTTTCGCGGGGCGTCCCGCCCAATAGCCCGCGAGCATCGATCCCGACAAGTTGTGCCACACCGAGAACAGCGCGCCGGGCAAGGCCGCGATGGGCGTGAAATAGAGCTTTCCGAGGGTCGCTGCAAGGCCCGAGTTCTGCATGCCGACTTCGATCGCGAGCGTGCGGCAGACGGCTTCGTCGAAGCCGAGCAGACGGCCGCCCCAGTATCCGCCCAAAAGACCGATGCCGTTGTGCAGCACCACGCCCACCGCGACGACCATGCCCACCGACGCGATGCTCTTTTGCGTACCGCCGACGACCGCCGCGATGATCAGCAGGATCGACACCATCGACACGAGCGGCAGCATCCATTCGATCTTGCGCACGAGCTTGCCGAACAGATGATTCACGACGAGGCCGATGACGATCGGCAGCGCGACGATCTGCACGATGCTCATCAGCATGCCGTGCACATCGACGGCAATCGATGCATCGACATAAAGACGCGTGAGCAGTGGCGTCGCGAACACGCCGACGAGCGTCGACAACGCGCTGATCGTGACGGACAGCGCCACATCGCCGCGTGCGAGATAGATCATCACGTTCGAAGCGGTGCCGCTCGCGACGCTGCCGACGAGCACCATGCCCGCCGTCAGATCGGGCGGCATGCGCAGCGCTTTCGCGATCGCCCATGCGGCGAGCGGCATCACGAGGTAATGCAGGACGATGCCCGCGATGACCGGCGCGGGACGTGTGAAGACGCGCCTGAAATCGTCGATGGAAAGCGTGACGCCCATCGACAGCATGATGACCGTCAGAAGCGTCGTGACGTGCGGCGCGATGCCCGTCACGGACGAAGGCGCGCTATAGGCGGCGATGGAAACCAGCACGGCCCAGAGCGGGAAAAGGCGGGTGATGCGGGCAAGCATGAAAACAATCCTCGAATGTCGTTGCGTGGCGTGTGGGGTTCGGCGAAAGCGGCGGTGCGCGGGATGACCGGACGGACGCAGACGGAAGGAAGCTTGCCTTCGTGAGGCGGACGCGGCCCGCAATGCCGTCAATGCGCGGGTCACACGCATCTGCGGCCGAACGGCGGGCAGGCGCATTTTACCCGGCGCGCGGCCAGATTTCGGGGAGCGCTTAATACACGCGATGCAAACGCCCGGCTTGTTCGACTCATTCGCAGCTAATTCACCGGCGGCATCATGCGCATCAAACAACCGGTCTGAAGGAGATGAACATGACACCAATCGCCATCATCCAAGGCACACCGACATGGGTCTGGGTGCTGCTCGCATTCCTGCTGTATCGCGGCATCAAGGCCATGCAGGCCAGCACCACGCCGATTTCGAAACTCGCGATCATCCCTCTGGTTTTTGCGGGCATGGGCATCGCGCATCTGATTTCGTCACCGCTCACGGGTGTGGCCGCTGTCGCCGCGTGGATTCTCGCGCTCGGTGTGGGCGTCATGGCCGGCGTGTTCAATGCGAGCCGGAGCCGCTTCATCGTCGATCCGATCGCTCGCACCGTGATGCTGCCGGGTTCGTTCGTGCCCTTGCTGCTGATCGCCGCGACGTTCATCGCGAAGTTCTGGCTCGGCTTCGAGATTGCGACGGTGACGAATCTGTCGGCGCTCGTGACGTATGGCGTGATCGATGCGGCCGTGTCGGGTGTCGTCGCGGGCATGTTCGCCGGACGCTTCTTCACGTACTGGAAAACGATGTACGCGCTGCGCGCCTCGTGGGCCTGATTGGTCTGCGCGCAACCTCCGGAAAATGCCGTCACACTTGTTACTCCCCGTCAGCCGCATTCGAGTGCAGACTGGTTCACGGCGAACAACGAGCAAGAGTTCACTCAGGAGGTTGCAAAGCCATGACTACATCAGACGAAAAAGGAACGACGAGCGAACAGACTGAGATGCGCACGCCGCCCGTCGTGTCGGAACAAGCGTGGGAAGCGGCGCGTCAGGAGTTGCTCGTGAAGGAAAAGGCCCACACGCGCGCTCGCGACGCGCTCGCCGCCGAGCGTCGCCGCATGCCGTGGATGTCCGTCAAGACGGACTATGTGTTCGAGGGTCCCGACGGCAAGATCGGCTTTCTCGATCTGTTCAACGGAAGGCGCCAGTTGATCGTCTATCGCGCGTTCTATGAGCCCGGCGTGTTCGGCTGGCCCGAGCATGCGTGCCGGGGCTGTTCGCTGGTCGCCGATCAGGTCGCTCATGTTTCTCATCTGAATGCACGCGACACCACGCTCGTTTTCGTATCGCGTGCGCCGCAGCAGGACATCGCTCGGCTAAAGGAACGCATGGGCTGGAACATCCCGTGGTTCACGCTGACGGATCGTTTCGATGCCGACTTCGGCGTCGACGAATGGCACGGCACGAACGTGTTCTTCCGCGATAAAGATCAGGTATTCCGCACGTATTTCCTCAACAACCGCGGCGACGAGCAGATGGGCAATACCTGGAACTATCTCGACATCACGCCGCTTGGACGTCAGGAGTTATGGGAAGACTCGCCTGAAGGCTATCCGCAGACGCAGACCTACAAGTGGTGGAACTGGCACGATAGTTATGTCGACGATGCACCGCCCGACCGGAAATGGGTGGAAGTATCCGACGCGGGCGAAGCGGCATTTCGCGCCGAAGGTGCTAAAAACAAGGGGTGAAATTAAGGGCGGTGAGTGTGCATGAAGCTCAGCCATTCGCCGACGATAACCTCGGGCGCGTCTTCCTGCATCAGATGTCCTGATCCGGGCACGCGCGTGAAGCGCGCCTGCGGAATCAGCGACGCGAGTTCGACACCGCGCTCGACCGGTATCCATTCGTCTTCCTCGCCCCATAGAATCGACACGGGACAAGTCAATTCGCCATAGCGCGATTGCACTTCATCGGTATAGCGCTGATCCATTTGTGCAATCTGTCGATAAAACGCGGCCTGTCCTTTCTCGCCCGTCCAAGGCTGCGTATAGATTCGCAATGTCTCTTCCGATAACTTTCGATACGCCGCGCCTTGCAGATACGCATCGAGCATCGCTTGATGCATGTACGGCGGCACGCCGGCGAACGCGGCTTCATGTTGACGCACATGACGCACGAACGGCGATCCCCAAGGCGCCACGGCAACCGGATCGACGAGCATCAGCGAACGATAAGCGCAGCCGTTCAGCAATGCCGCCCTGAGCGACGTCGCGCCGCCGAAGTCGTGCGCGAGCACGTCGGGCAATGCGCCAGTCCAGTCGGCGCGCCAATGGGCAATCAGCGACGCGAGCACGCGGTTTTGCACGCCGAGCGAGACATCCTGATCGTCGCGCATTTCCGAAGCGCCATAGCCCAGCAAATCGAAGTAATGCACGCGCCGGGAACGGGCCGCAATCGGCGCGATACGCCGCCATACCTGCGATGAAAACGGCGTCCCGTGCACCAGCACGAGTGGCGCACCCTCGCCCATCACGCCGTAGCGCACGGCCTGCCCTTCGAAGTCGAACACATGATCGAGCGGCAGGCTGTCTTTCGTTTCGCTCATGGCGCTGTCCCGCTCAACGCAGGTTCGTGCGCGCGAGTTCGACGATTTCATCGCCGCGCCCGCTCAGGATCGCTCGCAACATATAGAGGCTGAAACCTTTCGCCTGCGATAGCTCGATGGTCGGCGGCATCGCGAGTTCATGCTTCGACGTGACGACATCGACGAGCGCCGGTCCCTTGTGCGCGAACGCTTCCCGCAACGCGTTCTCCAGTTGCTCCGACTCTTCCACGCGCACCGACCAGATGCCCGCGCCCTTCGCGATCTGCGAGAAATCGGTCTTGCTCAGATCGACATTGGTGTCGAGATAGCCGCCCGCCTTCAACTCCATTGACACGAAACCGAGCAGGCTGTTGTTGAACACGACGACCTTGATCGGCAAGTCGAGCTGCACGGCGGAGAGAAGATCGCCGAGCAACATCGACAGACCGCCATCGCCCGATAGCGACACCACTTGCCGTTGCGGTTGCGCGGCCTGCACGCCGAGCGCCTGCGGCATCGCATTGGCCATCGAGCCGTGATTGAACGAGCCGTGCAACTGACGCTTGCCGTTCATCGTCAGATAGCGCGCGGCCCAGAGCGTCGGCGTGCCGACGTCCACGGTGAAGATCGCGTCTTCGGTGGCGATTTCATCGACGAGCTTCGTGAGGTATTGCGGATGGATCGGACGTCCCGGCGCGGACGGCGTCGCGAGATCGTCGAGGTCCTTGCGCGCGGTCGCATAGTGCTTGAGCGCGTTCTCCAGAAAGCGCCGCTCGTCCTTGCGCTGAAGCTTGGGCAAGAGCGCCGCCAACGTTTCCTTGATCGTGCCGACGAGCCCCATTTCCAGCGGCGCGCGACGACCCAGTTGCGAGCCGCGCCAGTCGATCTGCACGATCTTCGCCTGCGGCGGATAGAACGGGCGATACGGAAAATCGCAGCCGAGCAGGAGCAGCGTGTCGCAGGACATCATCGCGTGATAGCCGGAACTGAAGCCGATGAGCCCCGTCATACCGACATCGAATGGATTGTCGTACTCGATGAACTGCTTGCCGCGCAGCGCATGCACGATGGGCGCGCCGAGCGTATCTGCAAGCGCGACGACTTCGTCATGCGAGCCGGCGACGCCGCTGCCGCACATGATCGTCACCGCTTCGCAGCCGTTAAGAAGGTCGGCGAGTCTGCCGAGGTCGGCATCGGCCGGCACGATCGCGCCCGGCGCGCTCGCGGTCCAGCGCGGCTCCACGCTCGGGCCCTCGCTCAATGCGACATCGCCCGGCAACACGATGACCGCGACGCCGCGCTGATCGAGGGCCGCGCGCATCGCACGCTCGAGCACGCGTGGAAACTGCGATGCATTCGACACCAGTTCCACGAAGTGACTGCATTCCTTGAACAACTCCTGCGGATGCGTTTCCTGAAAGTAACCCAGCCCGATCTCGGTCGACGGGATATGCGCGGCGATGGCGAGCACCGGCTGATGATTGCGATGACAGTCGTAGAGCCCGTTGATGAGATGCAGATTGCCCGGCCCGCAACTTCCCGCGCACACGGCGAGCTTGCCCGTAGTGGCTGCATCCGCGCCCGCCGCGAAGGCGGCCGCTTCTTCGTGACGCGTATGCATCCAGCGGATCGAGCCCACGCGATCGAGGCTGAACGCGAGTCCGTTCAGGCTGTCGCCCGTGACGCCCCAGATGCGTTCCACGCCCGCTGCCGCAAGCGTCTTCGCCAGATAGTCCGCAATCGTGTTCTTTGCCATGATGCTTCCTGTGATGAAGAGAGGGAGTCCAATGAGTGGCGAATCCACGGCCTGCGCGCGGCCGCGAATTCGCAATGGCTCAATGCATGCAGGATTCAAAACGCAAAGCGAGTGTACGCCGGAGCGCCGCGGCTTGTCTCGAACGGTGCCGACGCCTCATGGCGCGGTGATGCAGCGTGATTCGCACGGGGCTTTCGGGCACGGCGATAGCGGCATTTCGAATGCATTATTCGCCGACGAATCTTGTATGCCGAATGCAAACGACAAACGGGGCCGAGTCGATCGACTCCGCCCCGCTCGTTGCTCCGATTGCCGGATCGCCTAATCGACGCTCAACCGCTCGATCTTCCCGAGCACCACGGTATAGGACAGCACGCCGATCATCGCGACGATCGCGCAAAAGGCGAGCGCCCATTCGAACGAGCCGGTTTTCTGCACGATGAAGCCGATGGTGATCGGCGTGATGATCCCGGCCAGATTGCTCGCGAAGCTGGCGATGCTGCCCGTCATGCCGACGAGATCGCGCGGAGCGATTTCGGAGACGACAACCCACGTCGTCGACGACATGCCTTGCGCAAAAAATGCAACACACAAGATGCCGATGACGAGTGCATTCGATGTCGTGTAGTTGGCGAGCACGATGGTGCCGGTGAACAGCAAGCCAATCACCATCGGCAGCTTGCGCGCGGTCGAAACCGGAACGCCGCGGCGAATCATCCAGTCGCCCCACCATCCGCCGAACATCACGCCCGCCGCCGCCGCGAGGTATGGCCCGACCGCGGCCGTTCCCGCGTGCAGCATGCTCATGCCGCGCGCCTGCATCAGATAGGTCGGAAACCAGGTCAGGAAGAAATAGAGCGTCGTGGTCGCGGCCAGCTTGCCGATGCACACGCCCCAGATCTGGCGAAAGCGCAGCAGCTTCCAGACGTGATCCCAGCGAAACGCGTGGGTCGTGTTCGCGGACGGGTTGACCACGCCGCCGCCGTCGCGGATGTAATCGAGCTCGGCGTCGTTCGCCAGCCGGCTTTGCGCCGGTTCTCTATATGCAAAAAACCAGACCGCCGCCCACGCGATCCCGAGCAGCCCGGACACCATGAAAACCGCGCGCCAGCCGTACGTCGATGCCACGTAGAACTCGATCGGCGTCAGAAAGGCCGTGCCGACATACACGCCCATCGAGCACACGCTGCCCGCCACGCCGCGCTCGCGTTGCGGAAACCATGCGGTCGCGAGCTTGTTGTTGGCGGGAAACGCGGGCGCCTCGGCCGCACCGACGCCGAAGCGCAATCCGAACAACGATGCGAAGCCGCCCGCGAAGGTCTGCAACGTCGTCAGGATCGACCATCCCGCGAGACACACGCCATACGTGACGCGCGTGCCGAAGCGGTCGAGAAAATAGCCGCCCGGCAACGTCGCGATCGCGAAGGCCCAGGAGAACGCGGAAAACAGCACGCCCATCATGACCGGGCTTACCGAGAACTCTTTCGCGATCTGCGGCGCCACGACCGACATGTTAGTGCGATCCAGATAGTTGATGATGGTGCCGATGAACACGAGCCCCAGCATCCACCATCGCGCGCGGGTGCGTCGCCGGGCATGCGCGTAGCTGCCGGCGACCGTGCCGGCGGTTGCCTCGTTTTCCATGATGTGTCGTCTCCTGGTGATATGTTTTCGTGCGGCGATCGTTCAGCGCGTCATGCGAGCACAGCGTCATCGACCTGTAATTGCGCGGCCCATGCGCGCAACGCGGCGACCGTCTTAGGCGTGAGCGCGACGCCTTCGCGCCTATGCTTTTCGATGTTGCGCGTCGCCTGCTCGCCCGGAAGACGCACGGGCCTCGCGGGATCGATGGGCGCGTTGGCATGGCATTGCTCGGCCAGAAAGTCCATCTGCGCGATGGCGGCATCGCTGCCCGCGAACGCGGCCGGATCGATGAGTTGCAGGTAGACGTTCGCGCCCCAACGCGTGGGCGCATCACGACGGCCGAAGCCCGAGAGTCCCTGCGTGAGCGCCTCGACCATCAGCGCGAGGCCGAAGCCCTTGTGCCCCGCGTCCTCGCCGCCGAGGAGCATCAGGCTGCCGCGCTCGCCGTCGCCTTCGAGCATGCGCGGATCGCGCGTCGGACGGCCCTTTGAATCGAGCAGCCACGCATGATCGAACGATTGACCCGCGCTCGCTTTCTGGCGCGTCATGGAGACCGTCGCCAATGACGCGCACGTATCGATCAGCACGGGAAAATGCGAGGTCGGAAACGCGAACGCGAACGGGTTGGGGCTGAAGAGACCTTCCTTCCCGCCGAACGGCGCCACGGCCTTCGTATGCGGTCCGGACGATGCAATCAGCGCATAGAAGCCGCGATCGGTCGCCTGCTTCGCAAGCGCGGCGAGACAGCCGATGTGATGGCTGCGCCGCATCGAGAACGTGAACACGCCGAGCTCGCGCACGCGCTCGAAACCGAGCGTGAGCGCGCGCTGCATGAGCCACAGACCCGGCAGATAGTCGCCGTCCCACACGAGCGTCGCGCCCGTATCGCGAACGACTTCGGGATCGCCCGTCGCGCGCATGCCGCCTTTCTTCAATTCGTCGAGATACGCGGGGCATTGCGCGAGACCGTGTGTCGAGCGGCCCATCATGTCGGTGAGCAATAGCAGCTCCGCTACGCACGATGCCTTATCGGCGTCCATGCCCGCCGCGGTGAAGAGCTGTGCGGCGAACGCCGCGAGCGTGTCGTGCGGACGATGAAGGGTGGCGGGGAGATCGTTGAGGTTCATATCGGGGCAGACGGTGTCGTTTGATCGGTGAAACCAAGCGTAGCGCTCGCGACTGATACCCGATAGGCTCGTGTCTGCATCAGTTGATACCTATTGCGCATCGATGATCACGCTCGCCCAGCTCCGCTGCTTTCTCGCCGTCGTCGAAGAGATGAACTATCGGCGCGCGGCCGAACGTCTGAACATGACGCAGCCGCCGCTCACGCGGCAGATTCAGGCGCTTGAACATGCGGTGGGCGCTTCGCTTTTCGATCGCGGCGCGCGGGCCATTCGTCTGACGCCTGCGGGCGCGGCTTTCGCGCGTTCGGCCCGGCGCATCGTCGCGCAGGCGAGCGATGCCGTGCTCGATGCGCGCCGCATCGCGGCCGGCGATACGGGCTCGCTCACGATCGCGTTCACGGCGGCATCGAGTTATGTGTTCCTGCCGCGCTTCGTCGCGCTCCTGCGCAGGGAAATGCCGGAGGTGTCGCTGACGTTGCGCGAGATGAGTTCGCCGCAACAACTCATCGCATTGCGCGACGAGCAGATCGATATGGGTTTGTCGCGTCCGCCGATCATTCAGCCTGGCGTCGCGTCGATGCGTGTGTATCGCGAGCCGCTATGCGCGATCGTACCGCTCGATCATCGGCTGGCATCACGCGAAACGCTCGCATTGCAGGATCTCGCGGGCGAAAGCTTCATCACGTATCCGCCTGTGGAGGGCGTGTATTTTCATCGGCTCATCACCGGCGTGCTGCATGCGATGGGCGTGACGGTCGCCGAGACGCAGCACGTCACGCAGACGCATTCGATCCTCGCACTCGTCGGCGCCGGATTGGGTGTCGCGCTCGTGCCGCAATCGGCGCAGCGCGTGAGATTTCCCGATGTCGCGTTCAAGCCGCTCACGGGCCTCGACGATGTCACGGCGGATTTGTTGCTCGCGTGGCGCACGCAGACGGACAACCCTGCGTGCGCCACGGCGGTCGGGCATGTTACGCGGGCGCTCGAAGATCCCGCGTGGCTCGCACCGGATTGAAGTTCAAACGCCCTTGCGCACGGTATCCGGCAAATCGCGGCCGTGGTATTTCTTGTAGATCGTGTTCAGGTTACCGTTCTTCATGTTCGTGCCGACCCAGTTGTTCACCCATTCCTTCAGGCGCGGCTGATCCTTGTTCATCGCGACGCCGAGATCGAAGGTCTTCTGTTCGAACTTCATCTCGATGTTGCGTTGCGGCGCGCGATCCTGCATTTCCTTCAGGTTCGAAGGCGTGCTGGAGAAGATTTCGACCTGGCCCGTGACCATCGATGTGATGAGCGTCGCGTCGTCCTCATAGCGCTGGATCTGCGCGCCCTTCGCCTGTTGCGTCGTGAGCGTGTCGTTCACCGTGGCGCGCGTGAGACCGATGGTCTTGCCGTCGAGGTCCGCGTAATCCTTCACCTTGATCGTCTTCACGCCGCCGACGATGATCGAGATAACCGCATACGGGTTCGAGAAATCGACCACTTTCGCGCGCTCCGGCGTAACCGACAGCGACGAGATCACGAGGTCCGCGCGCTTCGCCTGCAGCGTCGGAATGCGTGCGGCGTTGGTGATCTGCACCAGTTCGAGCTTCACGCCGAGATCTTTAGCGAGCGCGTTTGCGGTATCGACGTCCGATCCCGCAGGCTTCAGATTCTGATCCGCATAGCTGAAGAGCGGCGTGCCGATCGCAATGGCGACACGCACGACGCCCGCCTTCTTGATGTCGTCGAGCTGATCGGCCATCGCGCTGTGCACCGCGCCTGCCATCATCAAGGTTGCAAGGGCCGCGCGTGCAATGATTGTCTTCGCTTTCAAGTCGAGTCTCCGTCGTTATTGATGTTGCTGGATGCTGCTGGATGAGATGCTGCGAATATCAAAGTCCGTTATCGAGGAATGCGCGCAATTCGGGCGTGCGCGGCGCATCGAGCATGCTGCCGTCGCCCACTTCCCACACCTTGCCCTGATGCATATAGATGATGCGGTCCGCGACGCGCTTGGCGAAGGCCATTTCGTGCGTGACGAGCAGCATCGTCATGCCGTCTGCCGCGAGGTCTTCCATCACGCGCAGCACTTCGCCAGTCAGTTGCGGATCGAGCGCCGACGTCACTTCGTCGAACAGCATCACCTTCGGCGACATCGCGAGCGAGCGCGCAATCGCCACGCGCTGCTGCTGTCCGCCTGACAATTGTTCGGGATACGCGTCGGCCTTCTGCGCAAGTCCGACCTGCTCCAGCACGTTCATCGCGATGCGCCGCGCTTCATCGCTCGACATCTTCTTCACGTGGCGCAGCGCGAGCTTGATGTTCTCTTCCACGGTCAGGTGCGGAAAGAGGTTATAGCTTTGAAACACGATGCCCACTTCGCGGCGCAACAGATGCAGATCGACCTTCGGATCGTCGACGCGAATGCCGCACACTTCAATCTGCCCCTGGTCGATCGTCTCCAGCCTGTCGATGCAGCGCAGCGCCGTGCTCTTGCCCGAGCCGCTCGCGCCGATCACGGCAATCATCTCGCCCTTGTTGACTTCGAAGGACACGCCTTTGAGAACATGATTGGAGCCGAAGCTCTTGTGAATATCGCCGACCTTAACGATTGCTGACATTGAGCTTGTTCTCCATCGATTGGCTCCAGCGCGAAAGCGGATAGCACAGGACGAAATAGAAAGCGCCGACCAGTCCGAAGATGAGGAACGGCTGGAAGATCGAGTTGTTGATGATCTGCCCCGCGCGCGTCAGTTCGACGAAGCCGATCACCGAAGCGAGCGAGGTCATCTTGATGAGCTGAACGAGAAAGCCGACCGTCGGCGGCAATGCGAGTCGCATCGCCTGCGGGATGATCACGAGACGCAGCGTCTGCCAGCGCGTGAGCGACAGGCACTCCGACGCTTCCCATTGCGGCTTCGGCATCGCTTCGATGCAGCCGCGCCAGATGTCGCCGAGATATGCGCTCGAATAGACCATCAGCGCGAGGCCGGCCGCGACGAGCGCGGGCACCTGATAGCCATACACCGACAAACCGAAGTACACGATGAAGAGCAGGATCAGCAGCGGAATGCCCTGAATCGCTTCGATATAGACGAGCGCGGCGCGCGCTAGCCACGCGCGTGGCGAAATGCGCGCGAGCATCACGCAGAAGCCGCCGATACCGCCGAGCACGAACGCGAGCAACGAGAGCACGAGCGTCCAGCCGATCGATTGCACCAGATAAACCAGATGCGATGACGTGAATCCGCCGCTCATGCCGCACCTCCGGGAATGACCGTATCGATACGCTGCGAGTCGGGCGGCGTTTTGCCGGCACGTTTCGCGGCGAGACGGATCGCGCGGCGCCGCTTGAAGAGATGCTCGCCCACCGCCCACGCGATCAGCTTGATGATCAACGACAGCACGAGATACAGCGCTGCCACCACGATGTATGTTTCGAGCGAGCGGAACGTATCGGATTGCACGGTGTTGGCGACCGCCGTGAGCTCTTCCGCTGAAATCTGCGACGCGATCGCCGAGGCCTGCATCATCAGCAGGAACTGGCTCGTCAGCGCGGGATAGACCTTTTCGATCGACGGTTGCAGCATCACATGCCAGCCGATGCGCCACTTCGAAAGCCCGAGACACTCGGCCGCCTCGATCTGTCCGCGCGGCACGGATTCCAGGCCGGCGCGAATGATCTCGGCCGCATAGGCGCCGATGTTGATCGTCATCGCGAGCGCGGCGGCCGCAAAGGTCGGCATGCGCAGGCCGATGCTCGCGAGACCGAAGTACAGGAGGAAGATCTGCACCAGAAACGGCGTATTGCGCACGGCCTCGATATAGACGATGCAGATGCGCGTGAGCACCGGCACTTTCGCGCGCTTGGCGAACGCGACGAGCATGCCGAGGATCAGGCCGAAGAACACGGCCACGCAGGTCATCTTGAGCGTGAGCCATGCGCCCAGCAGGAACGTCGGCCAGTACGGCAGCAGCGGTGAAAAATCGAGAGAAAACATGGCGGCAAATGTCCCTGTGATGTCCGGGCGTCGTGCTCGATGCGGCCGGCGCTGGATGTATGACGACATACTACGAATGTCGTGATACTGCATGTTGCATGCATTAAACCGGGTCGAACGGGCCTGTCGTCGTGAACGTGCCGCCTTGCAGCACGGCCACGGGATCGGTCGGAGCGGGAGGCGGCGTCGCTTCGATCTTTTCGCGGAACTGCTCCGACGAGTCGCGTGGCACGAAGCCCAGATGCGCTGCGCAGCGGTTGTCCCACCACGTGTGCGCATTCGCGGACATGCCGAACACGATCGTATGGCCGACGTCCTTCGTGAAAAGGCTGCGGCGCAAGAGATCGTGAAAATCGTCGTAGCTCATCCAGCTCGCCATCATGCGGCGGTCCTTCGGCTCGGGAAACACGGAGCCGATGCGGATGCTCACGGTCTCGATGCCGTAGCGGTCGAAATACATCTGCGCCATGTCTTCGCCGAAGGACTTGGACAAGCCGTAGTAACCATCGGGGCGTTTGCGCGCGGTGGCGTCGATTCGTTCGTCCTGCCGATAGAAACCCGTGACGTGATTCGAGCTCGCGAACACGATGCGCCCGACGCCCTGTCGGCGGGCTGCTTCGTAGAGGTTGAACACGCCCTTGATGTTGGCTTCGAGAATCTCCTCGAACGGCCGCTCCACCGACACGCCGCCAAGATGGATGATCGCGTCGCAATCGGCGGCGAGCGCATCGACGGCCTGGCGGTCGGCCAGATCGCAAGGAACGCGTTCTTCGTGAGGCGCCGCATCGTCCGGCAGCACGCCGGGCAAATCGGAGATGCGCACGTGTTGCGCGAATTCGGCGACGCGATGCCGGATCGCCCGCCCGATTCCGCCCGCGGCGCCCGTCAGCAGAAGGCGATCGAATCGCGCGGCGTCACCCGTGGACGGCGTGCTGTTTTGTTGTTCCATCGAACTGTGTCTCCTGAAGGCTGTCGTCGCTAGGGATTACCCGGCACGCGCCTCCTTGTACGTTGTCATATCACCGCATCACGCATATCATCATTTGCCGACCGATTTGTCAATGTGTGTAAAACCCACTCCAATGAGAACGCCGTGACGCTATCGCCCGATCCGCATGCCGACACGCACCATCCCTCTTCAACCGATGTATCCATTGCGCTGCCCGGCGCGCGGCGCAGTCTCACCGCGCAACTGGTCGATGCGTTGCGCGCGCAAATCGATGCGAAGGAATTGAAGGCCGGCGCCCGCCTCGCGACCGAAGCGGAGATGGTGCAGCGGTTCGGCGTGAGCCGCACTGTCGTGCGTGAGGCGTTATCGCGTTTGCAGGCGGCGGGGTTCGTTGAGACGCGGCATGGCATCGGCACGTTCGTGTGCGATGCGAACACGTCGCCGCTCTTGCACCTCGATCCCGCCGATGTCGCGGGCTCCATCGATGCATTGGCCATCCTCGAATTGCGCATCAGCCTCGAAACGGAAAGCGCGGGACTCGCGGCGATGCGTTGCAATGCCGACCGCCTCGCGACGATGCGCTCGGCGCTCGCCGATTTCGCAAAGAGCGTGGGCGCGGCATCGGATACGGTAGCGCCCGATTTGCGGTTTCACATGGAGATCGCGCATGCGACGGGCAACCGTTATTTCGTCGAGATCATGGAGCATCTCGGCACGCGGATGATTCCGCGCACGCGCATCACGGCCACGCCCATTCCGCGCGAACAATACGCCGAGTATCTGATGCGCGTGAATCGCGAGCACGAGCAGATCGCGGACGCCATCGAACGCGGCGACGCGGATTCCGCGCGCACCGCGATGCGTCTGCATTTGATCAATAGCCGGGAAAGATTGCGGCGGGCGCAGGCAACGTCTGCGTGAATGCGCGGCAAGGACCGCGTAACGAGCGATCCTTGCCGCCGATACGACGGCTTCAGCGAGCCATGTTCGGCTCTCCATCCTCGATATCGTGCGCGCCCGAAATCGTCTCCATCGACGAATCGTGATGCAGCAGCAGCACGGCCGCCACGCCGACCATGCCCGCTCCTGCAAGGCATAGCAAGCCCGCGCCGAAGCCGCCCGTGCTGTCCTTGATCCAGCCCATCGCATAGGGGCCGAAGAAGCCCGCGAGGTTGCCGAGCGAGTTGATCGCCGCGATACCGCCCGCAGCAGCAGCCCCCGACAGGAACGAAGCCGGCAGCGTCCAGATCACAGGCAGGCAACCGAAGATGCCGAAGCCCGCGATCGACAGCGCGATCATCTTCAACACCGGGTTATCCAGCCCCGCGGAAGCCGCGATGCCGCCCGCCGCCACCATCAGCGCAATCGCGACGTGCCAGCGACGCTCGAGTTTGCGATCCGAATGCCGGCCCCACAGCACCATGCTGATCACGCCGACGACATAGGGCAATGACGTGACGAAGCCCGTCTGCAGATTAGTCAGCCCGAACGCCTTGACGATCTGCGGCAGGAAGAAGCTCAGGCCGTAGTTGGTCGCATTCGCGCCGAAGTAGATCAGCGCGATGGCCAGCACGCGCGGATTGAAAATCGCCTCCTTCACGCTGAACGCATGCACCGATTCACGATGCGCCCGTTCCTGCGCCTGGCGATTCACGAGCCAGTCGCGCTCTTCCTTCGCGAGCCAGTGCGCATCGGACGGTCTGTCGGTCAGATAGAAATACACGACGAACGCAAGCAGGAGCGCGGGAATCGCTTCGATCAGATACAGCCATTGCCAGCCCTGCATGCCGTTGATGCCGTCCATCTGCAACAGCGCGCCGGAGATGGGCCCGCCGATCACGGTGGACAGCGGAATCGCCGCCATGAAGTATCCGACCACACGGCCCCGATACTTCGCCGGAAACCACAAGGTCAGCAGAAAGATGATGCCGGGAAAGAAGCCTGCTTCCGCGATGCCGAGCAGAATGCGCAAGCCATAGAACACGTAGGCGTTCGACAGGCCCGTCGCTTGCGCGATGTGCGGAATGTAGGCCATTGCCGCCGCGAGAATGCCCCACGTGAACATGATCCGCGCGATCCAGCGACGCGCGCCGAAACGTTCGAGCAGCAGATTGGACGGAACTTCGAAAAAGAAATAGGCGATAAAGAAAATGCCGGCACCGAAGCCGAACATGCTGGCGGTAAAGCCGAGCGCCTTGTTCATCTGCAACGCCGCGAAGCCGACGTTGACGCGATCGAGATACGCGATGAAGTAACACAAGATCAGGAACGGCACGAGGCGAACCATCACGCGCTTCATGGTGCGAGCTTCAAGGTCCATCTAGGTCTCCTCCGGATAAGAGAATCGGGTAGATCGCTGGTACTTGAGGTACCTGCGGAGACTACTCTTTACGGAGGAACTACAGCATTGGTGTTTGTTCTTGGTATCGGTTCCGGAGCGGTACGTGTCTGTCGATTCGATGCGCGCCAATGCGGTGCACCGAATCGTTTGCGTCCCAAAGTATGCGTAAAAATTGCGAACGGGGCGCTCGATACGCCCCGTTTCGCGACGATCATGCGACCGGTAACAATCCGGCGTAATCCGGTTCCGGTAAGCCTTGCACGCCGGGGTTCATGGCGAACACATAGCCGTCGTCGTCAGTGGCGTTCGTTGCCGGACGAATTGTCGTCACATAGAGCGTCTTCAGATCGGCGCCGCCGAATGCGCACATCGACGGCTTGCTCGCGGGCAGCGCGATCTCGCGATCCAGCTTGCCCTGCGGTGTGAAGCGCAGCAAGCGCCCCGCGTCGTTCGCGCAGGTCCAGTAGCAGCCGTCCGAATCGACCGCGGCGCCGTCCGGGCGGCCCGCGTAATGATGCAGGTCGGCGAACACACGCTGCGCGCCGGGCGTGCCCGTATCGGGATCGAAGTCGAAGGCCCACACGAGGCGGCGTTGCGGGTGCGAGTCGGACAGATACATCGTTCTGCCATCCGGCGACCACGCGAGACCGTTCTGGGTGATCAAACCATCGACAAGCGGCGCGGAAAGCGTGCCGTGCTCGTCGTAGCGATACAGCGCGCCGGCAGGACTCGCGAGCGACATGTCCTGCACCATCGTCCCGGCCCAGAAGCGCCCTTGCCTGTCGCAGCGGCCATCGTTGAAACGCATGCCCGTAGCGGGAAACGCTGGCGCGGCGAGCTTCGCGGCGCGTCCTTCGTTCGCCTCGCCCGCACCGGAGAGCGTCACAGCGAACATGCCGGTCTCCATGCCCGCGACGACCCGCCCCGCTTCATCGAACGCAAAGCACGCGACCTGTTCGGCAAACGCCCATTCCGTGCGGCGCGCGCTTTCGACTTCGAGCCGGACGATACGGCGCGCGGGAATATCGGTCCAATACAGCGCGCCCTCTTGCGCGCGCCATACCGGACATTCGCCGACCGTTGCACGGCCGCCCGCGTCGAGCCGTTCGGCGCGCACGGATGCGCTCATCGCTTGCGCTCCATCGGTTCGCCCAGCACGAACGCGCCGCCCTGGAAGCGTTGCGCGGGGTCGTCGCGTTCGGCGGTCGGCCCGGTCGCCGGAAAGAGACCGTCGAACTGCGCGGAGCTGTCCTTCGGATTGAAGCCGAGGAAGCCGGCCTTCGCGTTGTCCCACCACTTCACGGGATTGTCCGACGCGCCATACACCACGGCGTGCCCGACGCGATTCGTGAACAGCGAGCAGCGCACCAGTTCGATGAAATCGCGGTAGCTCAGATACGTGACGAGCATGCGCGGATTTTTCGGCTCCTCGAACGACGAACCGATGCGCAGGTTCACCGTCTCGATGCCGAAGCGGTCGAAGTAATAGCGCGACAGCGATTCGCCGAAGCACTTCGTCACGCCATAGAGGCTGTCCGGGCGATGCGGCGCATCCGTATCGATCACCTCGGTGACCGGATGAAAGCCGATTGCATGGTTCGAGCTCGCGAACACGATGCGCTTCACGCCATAACGGCGCGCAGCTTCATAGATGTTGTACGTGCCGCGGATATTCGCCTCGATCAGATCGTCGAACGGCGCATCGGTCGAGATGCCGCCGAGATGCACGATCGCATCGACACCTTCGACGAGCTGCATCACCTTCTCGCGATCCGCGAGATCGACGGCGCTGATTTCTTCGTGGCTCGCCGCATCGTCGAGCGGCGCGATGTCGGAGAGCCGCACGACGTCGGCCCATTGCGCGAGCGCGCCGCGCAACTGACGGCCCAGATTGCCGGCGGCGCCGGTCAAAAGCAGGCGCTTGAACGGTTTGCCCGCTGCGTTTGGCTGATTCATCGAGACTCCTGTCCAATACGTGGTAATGCGTTGAAAGCAAAAATGAAGAAAACGTTTTCGGGACTATAGCGACGAGGCGGAACCGCCGTCAATCGCCGTCCAGCATTCATAACGCTGCATGCAAAATGCATGATGCGCGTCATTGTTTCCCGGTTTTCTGCGACAATCCGTAAACATTGCGAAAACGTTACCTTCCGAATGAAGAAAATTTCCCCGACCATTCGCGACGTCGCCGCCGCAGCGGGCGTGTCCGTCGCGACCGTCTCAAAGTACATCAACGGCGCGCAACGCTTCTCCGCGCCGGTCGAAGCCAAGCTCAAGGAAGCCATCGATACCCTCGGCTACCGGTCGAACCCGCTCGCGCGCTCGATGATCACGGGCAAGACGCGCACCATCGGCCTCACGATCCTCGATATCAGCAATCCGCACTTCACCAACGTCGTGAAGGGCGCGAACCGCATCGCGCTGCGCCACGACTACACGCTGCTGCTCGTCGATATCGACGAGAACCAGGCGCGTGAGCGTCCGCTCATCGAAGCCCTCGCGCAGCGCGTCGACGGGCTGCTCGTCAGCTCGCGTCTCGCCGACGAAAACGCGCAATGGATGCTCGATCTCGACAAGCCCGTCGTGCTTCTGCGCAATGCCGAGCTGCCGATTCCGAGCGTCGGCATCAACAGCCGTCTCGCTACCTACATGCTCGCGCGCCATCTGCTCGATCTCGGCCATCGCCGCATCGCGTATCTCGGCTTCGAGCATGCGCGCATCAACGATGAACGGATTCGCGGCGCACGCGATTGTCTCGCCGAAGCGGGCCTCGAACTCGACATCTACGAAGCGCACGCGCCGACTTCGCTTGCGGGCGAACAGGCCTGCTCGCGCGTGATGCTCGGACCGAAGCGGCCGCAAGCGGTGATCTGCTACAACGACCTCATCGCGCTCGGCTTCATGAAGGAAGCCGCGACGCTCGGCATTCGCGTGCCGCAGGACGTGTCGGTGACCGGCATCGACAACGTGCCTTACGGCGCGTACGCCGCGCCTGGCCTCACTACCGTCGACATCCAGAGCGAGAAGATGGGCGAACTGGCGATGCAAAAGCTCATCGATGCGCTCGCCGGTCATCCCGACCCCGGCAACTCCATGTTCGAGCCGCGGCTCATCGTGCGTGAATCGACTGCTGCGGCCGCGTGATTCGCGCCGCGCCGCCTGCGGGTTGCGAGTGCTGGCGGCGCGGCGCACTGCTTGACTAATAATTAGCGATCAGGCCGGGAGCTTCGCCGGCGTCATCTTCGGCGTGAGCATATGCATGATCGCGAAGGCGATGAGATACGCCGATGCGCCGATCGCGAACAGCACCCAGTAGTGACCCGTGCGCTGCAGAACCTGGCCGATCACTTCCGAGAACAGCACGCCGCCGATCGAACCGGCCATGCCGCCGATACCGACCACCGCGCCCACTGCACGACGCGGGAACAGGTCCGACGCCGTCGTAAAGAGGTTCGCCGACCAGCCCTGGTGCGCTGCCGCCGCGAGACCGACGATCGCCACCGCGACCCACAGATTGTCGGCCTGCGAGACAAACGCGATCGGCAGCACGGCACATGCGCAGATCAGCATCGCGGTCTTGCGCGCCGCATTCACGGTCCAGCCCGCACGCAACAGCGCCGACGAAATCCACCCGCCGCCGATGCTGCCGATGGTGGTGATCGCGTAGATCACGACGAGCGGCAAGCCGATGTGCTGCATGTCCATGCCGCGCGATTCGTTGAGCCACTTCGGCAGCCAGAACAGATAGAACCACCACACCGGGTCCGTCAGGAACTTGCCGACGATGAACGCCCACGTCTCGCGCTGCTTGATGAGCACCTTGAAGCCCGGCGCGCCTGCTTTCGCGTTGGCGGCATCGGCGGAACGCGTTTCGTCGCCTTCGTTCGCGAGATCGTCCTCTTGCGCGCTGCCGTCCGGCTGGCGATACATGAAGAACCACACGACCAGCCAGATAAGACCGACTGCACCGACGATCACGAATGCCGCGCGCCAGCCGAACGCCACCGCGATGGCCGGAATGAGCGCGGGTGCGAACACCGCACCGATGTTCGCGCCGGAGTTGAAGATGCCGGTCGCGAGCGCGCGCTCACTGCGCGGGAACCATTCGGCGGTCGTCTTGATGGCGGCCGGGAAGTTGCCGCCCTCGCCGATGCCGAGCAGTGCGCGGACCATCGCGAAGCCCATCACGGAGCCGACGGCCGCATGCAGCATCGCGGCGATGCTCCATACGAACATCGCGAGCGCGTAGGAGATACGCGTGCCGAGCCAGTCGACGATGCGTCCGAAGCAAAGCAGACCGATCGCATAGAACGCCGAGAACGCGATCACGATGCGGCCGTACTGGATCTGCGTCCAGCCGATGTCGTGCTGCAACATCGGGGCGAGCAGACCGAGAATCTGCCGGTCCATGTAGTTGATGACCGTGGCGAAGAAGAGCAGCGCGCACACGGTCCAGCGATAGCGGCTAGCGGTACGCACGACGCCGGCAACGACAGTGTTCATGAAAGTCTCCGGACGCGGCGGCGCTCGTCGTGCCGCGTTCTTTGTTGCGTGACCGGCGACGAGCGCCGTGGCGATGGCCTGCGTGGGTGGTGAAGCCGCAAGCCAGCCTGGGTTTTGGAAAACGTTTTTCGAAGGATAGTGGGTTTGCTCTCGACTGACTATCCTGGTGTTTGCCCTAATCCAGGCCGTAACGCAGACGTATAGGGCCTGCGCGCCTTATTACTGCAAGAGATTTGATTGCCGCTCGTAGTTAATCGTTTTCTATAAATTTTCCATCCTGCCGCTTCGGACGAGCTTGCATTCGGCGTTTCGCATGCACTTTGGCGTTTTGAATGCCGTCTCACGCATACAAAATGCCGCCCCCAACACCTTCGAACCCCGCCGATGCGCCTGTATGATCGAACCCCAATCGACAACAACGACAAACGCCTTCCATGCCTGCTCGACTGACGGGGCTCCTGTATCTGCTCGTCACCGCCACCGGCTGGGCGCTGAACTGGCCCGCCATGAAAATCCTGCTGCGCGAGTGGCCGCCGCTCTTCTCGCGCGGCATCGCCGGCATCGCGGCCGCCGTGCTGCTCGGCGTCATCGCAAGGCTGGCAGGCGAGAACATGCGCGTGCCGCGCGCGCTGGTGCCGAGGCTGCTGCTCGCATCGGCGATCAATGTCTTCGCGTGGATGGGCTTCTCCACGCTCTCGATGAAATGGCTATCGGTCAGTGAAGGCGCGCTGCTCGTCTACACGATGCCGATCTGGGCGATGCTGCTCGCGTGGCCCATCGCGAAGCGCAAGCCGTCGGTCGCGGGCTTCTGCGCCCTTGCGCTGGGACTCGCGGGTGTGGTCGTGCTGCTGTCCGCGCACGGCCTTTCGTTCGATGGCGGCAAGCTCGCCGGCATCGCGTTCGCGCTTTCGGCCGCGCTGCTGTTCGCGCTCGGCACGGTCATCACGCACGGGCCGATGCCCATCCCGCCCATCACGCTCGTCGCGTGGCAAGTCGGCATCGGCTGTGCGCCGATGATCGTGCTCGGCCTCTATATCGAGCATCCGGTGTTTTCCGCGCTCGGGCTCGACGGCTGGGCCGTGCTCGTCTACATGAGCCTCGTGCCGATGGCCGTGTGCTATCTCGCATGGTTCGCAACGTTGCGCCGCCTGCCCGCCGAGGTCGCCTCCATCGGCATGCTGCTGGTGCCGATCATGGGCATCGTCGCGGCGGCGCTCACGATTGGCGAGCCGCTCGGCGCGCGCGAGGCGATCGCGATGGCGCTCACGCTCTCGGGCGTCGCGCTCGCCATGAGGCAACGCCGATAGCGCGTGGCGCAAGGGAAAATTAAAGACCTGGCAAGGATGTGCCGATAAGGAGCGTTACAACTCTTATCGTCCAGTCATTCCCCCATGTTTCGTAATACTCTGGCCCGCATGAACGTCGGGACCAAATTCGCCGTGCTCGCCTGCGCGCTCACGGCAGTCGTCGTTGCCTTCTTCACCATCGCCGTCACGCGAAGCGCGGGCGAACAGGTCGACGAGCACGCGCTCGCACGCGTCGAAAGCGAGAATCGCTCGATCGCGACGATGATCGGACTCTACGACAAAGCCGTGAGCGCGGAAGTCACGCGCTTCATGACGATCTTCGCGCACCGCCTGCCCGCCACTTTCACGCTCGACGAAACGCGCACCGTGGATATCGGCGGCGTAGCGACACCGAGCTTCCTCGCGGGCGACAAGCCCCTGAACAACGACTTCGCGATCCCCGATGCGTTTCTCGACGAAAGCGGCGCGATCGCGACGATCTTCGCCCGCACCGGCGATGATTTCGTGCGCGTGACCACGTCGCTCAAGAAGCAGGACGGCACGCGCGCCATCGGCACGCTGCTCGATCGCAAGGGCCCCGCGTATGCGCCGATGATCGCGGGCAAGCCGTATATCGGCATCGCGACGCTCTTCGGCAAACAGTACATCACCGAGTACAAGCCCGTCACCGATGCATCGGGCCGCGTGATCGGCGCGCTCTTCGTGGGCGTGGACGTGACCTCCGAATTCGCCGCGCTGCAGGACGGAATCGCGAAACTCGTGATCGGTGCGAGCGGCTATCACTTCGTCGTCGATGCATCGAATGGCGCGAATCGCGGCAAGCTGCTCGTGCATCCCGGCTCGAAAAACGAACTGGCCGACGAGCGCGTCGCGCCCTTCAGGCAGATGCTCGATTCGCACGAAGGCCAGCTCACGTTCGAAGGCGCCGATATCGCGGGTGCGGATGCGCGCGTGCATGGCGGCACGAAGGAAATCGTCTACATGACGGTGCCGCAGTGGCAATGGATGATCGGCGGCATCGCCTATCGCGACGAACTGCTCGCGGATGTGCACGAGAGCCGCAATCGCTTTCTGATGCTCGGCCTCGTCGTTGTCGGGCTGCTCGTCGGCGTGCTGCTCTTCGCGGTCACGAAGCTCGTGGGCCGTCCGATCGACGACGTCACGCGCGCCTCGGAACGCATCGCCGCGGGCGATCTCACCGTGCGCGTCGACAGCACGCGCGAGGACGATATCGGCCGCCTGATGCGTGCGATCGATGGCATTGCACGTGGGCTCGCGGGTATCGTCGCGCAAGTGCGCAGCGCATCGGCGGACATGAACGACGGCACGGCGCGCATCGCGTCGGGCAGCAGCGATATCGCGACGCGCATCGCCACGCAGGCGGCGAGCGTCGAGGAAACCGCCGCGAGCATGGAACAGATCACGAGCACCGTGCAGCAGAACGCGGCCAACACCGCGCAGGCAGGCACGCTCGTCGCATCGGCTTCGGAGGCGGCGCGCGCGGGTGGCGACGCCGTGGGACGCGTCGTGGCGACCATGAGCGAGATCGATGCATCGGCACGCCGTATCGCCGATATCACCGCGACCATCGAAGGCATTGCGTTCCAGACCAACATCCTCGCGTTGAACGCAGCCGTCGAAGCGGCGCGCGCGGGCGAGCATGGCAAGGGCTTCGCGGTCGTCGCATCGGAAGTGCGCGCGCTCGCGCAACGCAGCGCGGGCGCAGTGAAAGAGATCGAAGCGCTGATCGCCGAATCGGCCCAGAAGGTCTCGCAGGGCTACAAGATCGCCGAGCATGCCAGCAGCACGATGGGCGGCATCGTCGAGCGCGTGTCGCGCGTGAATGCGATCGTCGATGAAATCGGCGTCGCGTCGCGCGAGCAAGCGTCGGGCATCGAGCAGGTGAACAGCGCGGTCATGCTGATCGGCGAAGCGACGCAGCAGAATGCGGCGCTCGTGGGGGAAGCCGAGCACTCCGCTGCCGAACTGCGCGATCAGGCCGAGCGTCTCGAACGCGCTGTCAGCATGTTTCGCGTTTGAGTCATCGACTATTCACAGCGGTTCCAGAGGATGCGGCGCGTCGTCATACGCGCCCCATACCGATTGATCGAAGTTGATCATCGATCCCGTCATGAGCCCTGACTCAGCGCTCGCGAGATAAGCGACCGCGCGTGCCGCTTCGTTCGTGTTGATCAAGCGTCCGAAGGGCTGCGCGGCCGCGGCGCGTTCGAGCCAGTCGTCGTCCGCGCCATGATGCGTGCGCTGAATGCGGTCCTCGCCCTCGCTCGCCATCCAGCCGAGATTCAGCCCGTTCACGCGAATGCGATTGCTCAGCAGCGCATAAGCCGTGTTCTGCGTGAGCGTGGCGAGCGCGCCTTTCGATGCGCAATATGCAGCGATGAACGGCTGTCCCGCCATCGCCGACATCGAGCAGATATTGACGATCGCGCCCTCCGTTCCTTCGCGCTTCATGATGCGGATGGTGTCCTGCATCAGAAAGAACGGCGCGCGCACGTTCGTCGCGAACATGCGATCGAAGAGCTCGGGATCGGTATCGAGGATCGTGCCGCGATCCGTCGTTGCCGCCGCATTGACCAGCACGTCGATGCGGCCGAATTGCTCGTCGGCGGCGGCGATGACCGCGCGGCAATCGTCCACGCGCGCGAGATCCGCCGCGACGAAGCGCACTTGCGCCCCGCTCGCTTCGGCAAGCTCGCGCGCTTTGTTTTCGCCTTTGTCCTTCGAACGCGCGCAAATCACGATGCCCTGTGCGCCGCGCTCCGCGAAGAGCGCCGCCACGGCCGCGCCCAGACCTTGCGCGCCACCGGTGATGACCGCAACCTTGCCTTCGAACTGAGTCATCATTGTTCTCCGTATGATGATCCGCGTGCTTGCCAGATCACGACGTCAGATCTCGATGAAGATGCGCCCGCCCTCCACTTTCGCGGGATACGTCCGCAGCTTTTCGCAAACGGGCGCGCATAGCGGCCGGCCGTCGCGGATATCGAAACGTCCGTTGTGCTTCGGACATTCGATGACATGGTCCATCACGAACCCGTCGCTCAGATGGACGTGCTCGTGCGTGCATAGGCCATCGCTCGCATACACCTCGTCGTTCACGCGATAGATCGCGAAAGTGCGGCCATCGTGATCGAAGCGCATCACGTCTTCGTCTTCGATATCGTCCATCAGGGCTGCATCGATCCATTGCGTCATGGCGGTTCGTCTCCTTTCTCTCGATGTCGTTATGCCGGTTCAAGCCTGGGTTGCGGTCGAGGCGGGCATGGGCCGCTCGACGTGATACGACGGGTCGCGTCTTTGCCGTGCGAGCGCCGGAATGATCTCCGCATAGGCCGCGATCGTGCTCGTATAGGGCGGCGGCATGTCGTCCTTCACCGCTTCGTGCAATCGCGGCAGCGCGTGATAAGGCACCATGGGAAACATGTGATGTTCGACGTGATAGTTCATGTTCAGATAGAGAAACCGGAACACGGGATTCATCATCACGGTGCGGCAATTCTTGCGATGATCGAGCACGTTCTCGGGCATCCCCGCATGCTGCGTGAGGCCGAAGAAGAGATAGAGCCACGCGCCATAGAGGCTCGGCAAGCCGATATAGAGCAGCGGCAGGATCGAATGGAAAACAAGGCACGCGCCGATCACCACGGCATAGATCGCGAGCGTGATGCGCGCCTCCAGAATCACCTTCGGCCATTCCGACTCCGGCACGTAGGTCTTTTCCTCTTCACCGATATTGCCGAACGCAGACGAGATGATCTTCGGCACTTCAGCCGCGGCGTGCTTCAGCGCGAACACGTTCAGCGCGAGGCTCGGCCAGTCCGTGGGCAACGGCACCGCGATCTCGCGATCCCGCCCAACGACGAGCGTATCCGTGTGATGCCGCGCGTGGCTCCAGCGCCATATCGTCGGCCGGCGAAACACCTGAAACGACGCGACCTGATAGAGCGCCTTGTTCATCCACGCTGTCTTGAATGCAGTGCCGTGACCGCTCTCGTGCCAGCGCGAATCCGCGGGACCGCAGTACAGCGCACCGTAGAGAAGGAATGCCGGAATCGCCCAGAGTGAATGCGCCTGCCACGCGAACCATGCAAGTACGCCGCTCGCGATGATCGCCGCATACCAGAGCAGCGTGTCGCGGATGGCGCGTGCGTCCCCGCGCTGCATCAGGCTCTTCATGAGAGGGCGCGGCACCGCGCACTTGTACCACTCGGCATTGACGAGACCTGCGGCTTTCGCACGCTCGCCCGCGCCGCCGATCAACTGGTAATCGCGATAGCTATCCTGCTCGCCTGCGCGATGCCCTTGCCCGGATTCCATCATGTCACCTCATCCGATGATTGGAATTACATCATTCGTCATTGTTGGATCGATGATAGGAGCGGAAGCGTCGGCTGTGCAATCTTCGCGCGCATTTGCTATCTTTAGGCATCATCGCGCGATCTGAAAATCCATCATTTACATCAACGATGAGCAAGCGTCCCACTCTTCAGTCAGTGGCCGAAGCTGCCGGGGTAAGTCCCGCAACCGTCGATCGCGTGTTCAACAGCCGCATCAGCGTGCGTGAAGGCACGGCCTTGCGCGTGATCGAAGCGGCCGAGCGTATCGGCTATCACGGCGCTGGACTGATGCGCGATCGCCTGCGCGCGCAACGCGGCGAACGTCATGAGCGATACACGCTGGGCTTTTGTCTGCAAAAGCGCGCCGATCCTTTCTATCAGACCTTCGCGCGCATCCTGACGGACGCGGCCGCGCGTCACGAGCCCGAGCATTGCACCGCCGTCATCGAATACATGGATGAACTGGATCCCGCGTCGATTGCGCGCACGCTGCTTTCGCTCGGCGAACAGGCGCAGGCGCTCGGCGTCGTTGCGGTGGATCATCCGCATGTGACCGCTGCCGTCGAAACGCTTCACGCACAGGGAAAGCCGACGGTCACGTTATTGTCGGATTTGAGCGCGCCGTTGCGTGCAGGTTATATCGGCGTCGATCCGCGCAAGAGCGGGCGCACCGCAGCGTGGGCCGTGAGTCGTCTCACGCGCCGCGACGAAGGCACGGTCGGCGTATTCGTCGGCACGCCGCGCTATCTCGGCCAGGAAAGCTGCGAGATAAGCTTTCGCTCGTACTTGCGCGAGCACGCGCCAGGATTGCGCGTGCTCGACACCCAGATCAATCTCGAAGACAAGCAACTCGCCTATGAAGCAACGCTCGCGATGCTCGCTCGCCATTCCGATCTCGCCGGCCTCTATATTCCCGGCGGCGGCGTAGGCGGCGTGATTCGCGCGCTGCGCGAGGAAGGCGCGGGTCGACGCATCGTCACCGTGTGCAGTGATCTGATGCCCGACCGATACGAGGCGCTCGTCGAAGGCGTCATAGACCTCGTGATCGACACACCGCTTCAGCGTATCGCTGAAACGGCCATTCAGGCGATGCTGCGGAGTTTGCAGGCGCTGCCGGGCGAAGCCGCGCAAGCGAGCCAGTATCCGCTGCCCGCGCAGCTCTACACGCCGGAGAATGTCTGAGCGTTGGCGAAGCACTCACGATCGGCTAATTCTTCGCGCCTAGTCTCCTTATCGAGGTCCACTCGTTCAAGGAGAATGATCATGAAGAAACTCGCAGTCGCGCTGCTCGCAGCCTCCGTCATGGTGCCGATGCTTTCCTACGCACAAACGCCCGCGCCGGCCAGACGTGCCGACGCCGAAGCGCAAAACGAACAGTCGCAGAAGGCCAATTCAGATTACGGACCCGGCATGGAGGGCAGCGTTCAAAGCGGCTGGACGACGCAGCCTTCGCCGCAAGCGCTGGGGCAATCGCTCTACATACACCATTGAAGCGAATCGGGAAGCGCGGCATCCGGGTATGAACTTTTTTCTGCTCTGATTTCGGCTAGGCATGAAAGAAGAAAAATGTACTCATGTTTCTAATGTTGCTTGCAACCTGAAACGGTTTGTCACGCTTCCTTACTTTCAATGAACTTCGCATGTGTCCAAGCGCACGGAGGACGATGCAACGAGTCCGGACGATAACGTTTGCGAGCCATTCCAGATGGCATTCCAGATTCGCGGGCGTCACGTCCTCGTTTTTCTACTAGTATTTCCGAAGGATCAACTTGCAGACCGTCGGGGAACGTAAGCCCTCCGATCTGCTCTATTAACGTGTTTTCCATCGACATGCACATCAGGCGGGGACATCCGGGGCCCGCCATATGACGTGACATGCTCCAACAACAACGCGTCCCTTGCGTCGCCTTCAGACCAACTGCATGTCTCACCGTGCCGCGATACACGCGCGTGGCACACGGAAATCCAATCATCGACGGAGAGCGTCATCTATGCCGTTTGAGAGTGACTCATTGCGAGACACCGGTCCGCTGCTCAGCATCGTCGTGGCGGCGTATAACATCGAGGGATATATCGAGGAAGCGCTCGAATCCCTCTTATCCCAACCTCATATCGACGCGATGAAAATCATCGTGGTCGATGACGGTTCTCGCGACGAGACCTATGCGGCAGCGCGCGCCATCGTGGAGCGCGATCGCGGCGTGCACGTCGAACTGTTGCATCAGGAAAACCGCGGCCTGAGCGCCGCGCGCAATACGGGCCTCGCGGCGGTGCGCACGCCGTATGTCGGCTTCCTGGACGGCGACGATATCTATCTGAAGGGCTTCACCGACGCGATCATTCCCGTGCTCGCCGAGCGCAAATGGGATGTGGTCGAATACAACGTCAAGATCATCGACGATAACGGGCGCGAGCTCGACGAAATCGAAATCGCCGACGACGCGACGAGCGGCGGCCATCCGATGGATCGCGCGGCGCTGAAGCAATTCGCGGATCGATTCCATACGTTCGCATGGGCGCGCACCTATCGCACCGACCTCTTCGACGAAGCGCCGTTTCCGGTCGGACGAAACTACGAGGACATGGCGCTCGTGCCCGCAACTTATCTTCGCGCGAACAGCATCTATCGTATTCCCAAGGCGCTGATCGGCTATCGCCGGCGCTTCGGCAGCATTACGCAAACCGCCAAGCTGAGCGATATGCTGAATCTGCGCGTGTCCGGTCAGGAGGCGCTCGCGCGTTGCTACGGCAGCGAGACGGACGATTACTGGCTCACGGTATTCGACAAGCTATTCCATCGCGCATGCCATGTTTGCGCGCGCGTCGATCGTGCGTCGTTCAAACAGGCATCGGAGACGCTCACGGCCATGGCCGTCGATCATCGCAAGATGCGCGAGAAACTCACCGCGCATGGCGGGCGTGAAGTCGTCGCGCTTGCGCCTTTCGATCTGAACGTGCGCGCCGACCGCTCGATCCACTTCCTCAAGGGGCTCGTCAAGAAAGTATTGCGGCGCAGTCTCGATCATCATCAGCGCGAACGGCGCCCGAGCACCTCGAATCAGTTGAGCGGATAAGCGCGCGTCGCCTTCATGCCTCGTCGATCGCCCGCAGGCTCATTCGCTTGTAGGCATCGACGAGCATGGCGCCTTCGCTGCGCTTGTGCGCGACGGCGAGGCGCATCGTCTCTTCTCCCAGTTGCCAGATCAGGAACGCGAGCGCGCTGACGCGCTTGCTGTCCGCACGTGGCGTCACGCGCCGGATCGCCGCTGCGAGCAACGCGCCGCACGCGCGGCTCTCCGCAATCTCGATGTTCATCAATTCCTTGTCCGAGCGCAGCGCCGACGAAATGTCGCGCATCACGGGCTTGTCCATCACGATCTCGTAGTACTGGTCGACCAGCGAGGCGAACGCGTCGAGCAGTTGCGCCTTGTCCTGCACCGCATCGAGCGCTTCTCGCACGCATCGGCGGCTCTCGTCTGCGTACAGCTCGGCGAGCGTGCGCACGATCGCGCGCTTGTCGGGGAAATACTGATACAGCGAGCCGATCGATATCTCCGCAAGCTCGGCGATCTCGCTCATCTTCACGTGCTCGCTACCCTTCTCCGCAATCAGTTGCTGCGCAACCTCCAGGATGCGATCGAGGCGTTCGCGGCTGCGCTGCTGCGCGGGCTGCCTGCGCGCGACGCTTCCCTTCGCTGCGATGCGTGGCGGCTTCTCCTGCATGGTGACTCCTTTGCCGCATGAAAGCAGGCTCGAAAATGCTTGACAGTCGAATGTGAGTATCTATCATGTTTAAAACGTGAGCAACTCTCACGTTTTAAACTCAGGAGACAGTCATGGCTCAATCGGACTTCGACGCCGCGCCCATCCTCGTTCTGGGCGCCAACGGCAAGACGGGACGACGCGTGGCGGAGCGGCTACGCACACAGGGACTCGCGGTTCGCGCGTGCGCGCGCTCCACGCAGCCCCGCTTCGACTGGAACGATCGCGCGACATGGCGCGCGGCGCTCGAAGGCGTGAAGCGCGCGTATGTCACGTATCAGCCGGATCTTGCTGTACCAGGCGCGCTCGATACGGTCAGCGCATTCTTCGACACCGCGCTGGCAAGCGGCGCCGAACGAATCGTGCTCCTCTCGGGGCGCGGCGAGGAGGAAGCGCAAGCCGCCGAAGCAGCGCTGCAACGCTCGGGCGCGAACTGGACCATCCTGCGTTGCAGTTGGTTCATGCAGAACTTCAGCGAGAGCTTTTTGCTCGATCCGATCCGCGAGGGTACGCTCGCGCTGCCCGTCGGCGATATCGAGGAGCCTTTCGTCGATGCGGAAGATATCGCCGACGCAGCCGTTGCGGCACTTACGCAACCGGGCCATGAAAACAGGCTTTATGAACTCACCGGCCCTCGCGCGATCTCTTTCGCCGAAGCGCTCGGATGCATCGCGAAGGCTTCGCGGCGCGACCTGCATCTCGCGCCCGTGCCCGCCGATGCGTTTCGCGCCGGTCTGCTCGAAGCGGGCGTATCGAACGAGGAAACCGATCTGATCCTCTATCTCTTCACCACCGTGCTCGATGGCCGCAATGAGCAGCCTGCCGATGGCGTGCGCGCCGCCCTGAATCGCGAAGCCCGCTCCTTCGAGGACTATGTAGCGCGAACCGCGGCAAGCGGCGTCTGGTGCGCATAGGTGCACAAAAGCGGGCACTATTTCGCGGTAGACTTTAGGAATGGAAAAATGTCCCTACTGTGAGCGAATCCGTGACGAATGGGATTGTCACGGGCAGGAGTGCCGCACCGCCATCGCCCGCGCGCTGCGCCGGCAGCGCATGGGATTGCCGATGGTGCCCAAGGTCATCCGCAATGAAATCCCGGCAGGCGCATCGACTGGCGAAGTGATCGCGCAGTTGTCGCGTCAGCGCTTGCGCGCGCGCCGCGCGAACGAGGAACGCCGCGCTCGCAAGGAAGCCGACGACCTCGATCTTTAGCGGCGGCACGTCTCATCAAACGCGCGCCGGCGGATCGACGTTCGATCCGCCGCGTGGCGCAAGCGTCCCTTCCTCGCGCCATGCACGCCGCGATTCGCGCATCTTCGTGAGCGCCATGCGCGCGACCTTGAGCCAGCCATAAGGACGCGGATCGGCGACCATGCTGAGCGCGCGCGCATAGTCGAGCGTGAGGCCGGGCGTCCATGCCATCGTCACCGCGCGCTTGCGCACCTGCGCCGCGACCCACAGTTCCGGCGTGACGATCATCCTGAAGAGCGCGCCCCAGCCCGCGCGCGCACCGTACAAGCGCCCTGCCGCACCTTCCAGCGCGGCATCGAGCGCGCGCGACACGCTGCTCGAACAATTGCGGTGCGTGAGGTTATACGTCGTATCCTCGCGATAGTTGCGCCAGAAGCTATCGAGCCGCGCGGGATCGTAATTGCGAATGCGCACACGCACGGTCGATGGGCACCATGCCTTCGATTCGATCGCATAGCTCGGTTGAAATACGCCCGGCACGTCGTTCTCGCGCGTGCCGCGCAAGAGGCGCGCGAAGTCATCGGGCGAGCGGTCGATCTCCACTGCGGGATAGAGACTCACGTAGATGCCATCCGGCGATTCGAGCGCGGCGTGGCCTGTCGAGATCACGCCATTGCGATCCACCGCGGCGATATAACGATCGACGATCGGATGCCACTGCGTCTCTGCCTTCGACGATCCCACCGGCGTCCATACGTGCACCGTGAGCGCTGGTTCATCGTCGGCTGGCGGGCCGTCCCACTCTCTCGCCTGCAATGCAGGAAGCGCGCTGTCATGTCCCTTGCCCGCAACGCTCGCCGCTTCCGCGCTCGCATCGCCCCATACGGCAGGGTTGCTCGTCAGCTTGCGCACGCGCATCGCGATCATGATCAGATTCCATCCCGCGAAGATGAAGAACGCACCGATGCAATACGGCACCGTGCCTTTATAGTGCGTCGGAAACGGTTGAATCATGAAGACGCCGAGCGCGATCTCGAAGATCGCGAAGCCGAACGCGACACGATAGCGCCGGTAACGCACGACGAGCGCCGACGTCGCCTGCAACAGACCATCGAAGAGAAACGCAAGGCCGATCAGTATCGAGAGAATGAAGTGGCCGTGATGATTCCCTTCGAAGATGAGCGCCGCCGTGAGCACGAACGCGATGCCCTTCGCGTAGCGCAACCTGCGCTGACCGCCGACGCCGGCCCATGCGACCGCCAGCGTAAGCGCGGCCTCGATCAGCAGCAGCCAGCCGACGAAGGCGATCGGAAAGCCCAGCGCGCCGTCGAGCGCATCGATGAACACACCGATGCCGATAACGAGCAACAGCCAGCCGATCACCAACAGGCTGCGCCAGCGATTGCGCAAATAGTCCACGCCCAGCAGGATCATCATCAGCTTGACCATCGTTCTCTCTTTCCAAAAAATGACGGTAAGTGCCGGCACATGTTAGTGCAGTCGGCGCAGTGAACTCTATCGCACGATCGTTCGAATGCGCTGCACCGCATCACGAATACGCCGTGACATACTTGCGCTGCCCATCCTCACGCGACGGAGACGCCATGTTCGAGCAATGCCGATGGATCAACGAGCCCGCGCAATGGCGCGTCGAGAACGACACGCTCTTCGTCACCACCGACACGCACACCGACTTCTGGCGCAAGACCCACTACGGCTTCGTGCGCGACAACGGCCACGTTCTGGCGGCGAGCGTGGACGGCGATTTCACGGCCGAAGTCGCGGTCGATGGCGATTTCTCCTCGCTATACGACCAGGCCGGCCTCATGGTGCGCGAAAGCGCCGAGCGCTGGATGAAGGCGGGCGCCGAATACAGCGACGGCGCGCTCAGCTTCAGCACTGTACTCACTAACGAACTCTCCGACTGGTCGCTCAGTTCACGCGCCGACACGAACCGCTTCCGGCTGCGCATGACGATCGCGCAAGGCGTCCTCAAAGTGCAATGCAGCACCGATGAACGCAACTGGACCCTCATGCGCCTCGCGCCTTTTGCGCCAAGCGGTGCGAATGCGCACTGGCTCGTCGGCCCGATGTGCTGCACGCCGGAGCGCGGCGGTCTCAACGTGCGTTTCTCAGACTTCAGGATCGGCCCGCCCATCGTGAAGGACCTGCACGACGTCTCGATGTGAAGCGGCTCACTCCGGCTCGGTAAAAACACTCACTTGCTCCGGTCGCCTGCACTTCCTAATATTTTGAAACGTTTCAAAATATCGACGATATCGCGCCTTGGACTCACGAAAAAAACCGGCCCGCACGTTGAAGGACGTCGCCAACGCGGCGGGCGTCTCGCTCGGCACCGCGTCGAAGGTCATGGCGGGCGCGGAAGGCGTGAGTCCCGCACGGCGGCAGCAGGTCCGGGACGCGGCGCGCAAGCTCGGCTACCGGCGCAACAGCCTGGCGGCCGAGTTGCGCAGCAGCCGTTCGACGTCCATCGGTTTCGTCGTGCCCGATCTGACCAACTCGTTCTTCATCGAATTGCTGTGCGTGGTCGAGGATCATGCGCTCGCGAGCGGTTATCGACTTCTGCTCGCACATGCTCAGGAAGATCCCGCGCGCGAAGCCGAACGCATTCGCTTCGTGCTCTCGCGGCAGGTGGCGGGCATGATCATCATTCCATGTCACGGCTACGATCACGCGATAGAAGAGCTGCGCGAATGCGACGTGCCGCTCGTCATGGCGGATCGCGTCGACAACAGCTTTCCCGCCGATACCGTCACCACCGATAGCCGGCGCGCCGCGAGCGACGGCACCGATCATCTGATCGCGCTCGGGCACAAGCGCATCACGTTCATCGTGAATGCGCTCGATCTCGTGAACAGCCGCGAGCGCGCGGACGGCTATCTCGACGCGATGAAGCGCGCGGGGCTCGCGCGTCATGCGCGCGTCGTCGTGTGCGGGATGACGGATACGGAAAGCCATGCGGCCACGCTCGGGCTGCTGTCGGAACGCGATCGGCCGACTGCGCTGTTCACGGGCGCGAACGTGGCGACGCTCGGCGCATTGCGCGCGATACGCGACGCCGAATTGCGCCTGCCCGACGACATCTCGCTGCTCTCCTTCGACGATGCGCCGTGGATGTCGGTGCTGCATCCGCGCATCAGTTCGATCCATCAGCCGGTGGAAGCCGTGGGACGCGCGATCTGGCAACTGCTGCACAAGCAGTTGCAAGGCGAATCATCGGAGCCGGTGCATCTGCGCATGAAGGCCGATTTGCGCGTGCGCGAAAGCACCGCGCCGCCGAGCAAGGTAATGACCAAAGAAACCCGCAAGCGCGCCGCCCTCGCGGATCGCTGACGGCGCTATAACGTTTTATTTTTCATCGAAGATCAGAACCAGCGAGAGCATCAGCAAGCCCTGAAAACCAGACCCGAAGCTGGCAACCAAAACAGGAGAGACGCAATGGACAGCAAACGACGCATCATCACCGCGAGTCTCATCGCCGCACCGCTGGCCGGCGCGATCGGCTCGTTATCCGCGCTCATCGCGCAACCGGCGTTCGCGCAGCAGAAGAAGTATCGCTTCGGGTTCTCGCAGGTCACGACGGTCGAGCCGTGGCGCGTGCAGTTCAACAAGGACATGAAGGCCGAGGCCGCGAAGCATCCCGAGGTCGAGCTGATCATCGCCGATGCAGGCGACCGCACCGACAAGCAGAACGCCGACATGGAGAACTTCATCACGCAGAAGATGGACGCGATCTTCATCTCGCCCAAGGAGTCGGCGGGACTCACGGGCGTCGTGGAAAAGGCCTTCAAAGCAGGCATTCCCGTGTTCGTGCTGGATCGTGAAGTCAACGGCGACCAGTTCACGCAGTTCATCGGCGGCGACAACGTGCAGATCGGCGAGGAAGCGGGCAACTTCATCGTCAAGCTGACGGGCGGGCCGGGCAAGGCGCAGGGCAATCTCGTCGAAATCTGGGGCGGCTTCGGCGCGCAGCCCGCGCACGATCGTCACGACGGCGCGGACAAGGCCATCGCCAAGGAGAAAGGCATCAAGCGCGTCGGCGAACGGGTGGATTGCGACTGGAAGCAGGACAAGGCCTACGACTATATGAAGACCGTGCTGCGCGTGCAGCCGAAGATCGACGTGGTCTATGCGCACAACGACCCGATGGCCTACGGCGCGTATCTCGCCGCGAAGGATGCGGGCCGCGAGAAGAGCATCAAGTTCGTGGGCATCGACGGCTTGCCGCAGGAAGGCGCGACATGGGTCGAACAAGGGCTGCTCGCGGGCACGTTCATGTATCCGACGCCGGGCGCGGAAGGCATCCGCCAGTCGCTCAAGGTATTGCATGGCGACAAGGTGCCGAAGAAGGTCACGCTGCCGACGCAAGGCATCTTCGTCGACAACGCGAAGCAGTACATCGCGAGTCATTGAGCGTAACGGAGACACGCGATGGCAACCGTTGCCGCGCCGCTCATCGAAGCCGCGGGTTTGTCGATCTCGTTCAACGGGAGCGCCGCGCTGTCGGACGTCGATTTCGATGTCGCGGCGGGCGAGGTGCATGCGCTCGTCGGCGAGAACGGCGCGGGCAAGTCGAGTCTGATGAAGATTCTGGGCGGCCTCTATTCGCCCGACGCGGGCAGCATCCGTGTGCGCGGCGAGCCGACGCGCATGACGAGCGTGAACGACGCGACCCGCGCGGGCATCGCGATCATTCATCAGGAGTTGAATCTCGTCGACACGCTGTCCGCCGTCGATAACATCTTTCTCGGCAAGGAAATACGCACGCGCATGGGCTTTCCCGATCGCCACGCGATGCGTGCGGCCGCCGCGAAAGTGCTGGCTCAACTGGGCTTTCGCTTGCAGCCCGAGACGCTCGTGGGCACGCTGCGCGTCGGCGAGAAGCAACTGGTCGAGATCGCGAAGGCATTGCTCGCCGATGCGCGCGTGCTCATCATGGACGAGCCGACATCCGCCCTTTCCGACACCGAAACGCACGCGCTGCTCGCGCTCACGAAGGACTTGCGCGCGCAAGGCATCGGCATCGTGCTCATCAGCCATCGTCTGGGCGAAGTGTTCGCGGTTGCCGATCGCGTCACCGTGTTGCGCGATGGACGGCGCATCGCGACCTTGCAGATGCGGCAAGTGGAATCGTCGGAGGCGCTCGTCTCGATGATGATCGGCAAGGACTTCGCGCCGCCCGAACGCACCGAAGCCGAAGCGCCGCAAGAACGACCGCTCGCGGTGGACGTGCGCGGACTCACGTTGTCGGGGCCTGCGCGCGCGCTCGTGTCGGATGTCTCGTTCTCCGTGCAGCAGGGCGAAGTCTTCGGCATCTCGGGGCTGCTCGGCGCGGGCAAGACGGAGATACTGGAGGCGATCTTCGGTGTTTCGCCGTATCGGCGCGAAGGCGAGATACGCGTGGCGCATCATGCGCGCACGATCGATTCACCCGATCGCGCGGCCGCGGCCGGACTCGCGTTCGTCACCGAGGACCGCAAGAAAGACGGGCTCGTGCTGGATCAGTCGCTCGAAGCGAATCTGCTGTTGCCATCGCTCTCGCGTGCGC
The DNA here is from genome assembly GCA_000648925.1 of Caballeronia jiangsuensis. GTDB lineage: Bacteria > Pseudomonadota > Gammaproteobacteria > Burkholderiales > Burkholderiaceae > Caballeronia > Caballeronia jiangsuensis. The sequence goes on along the minus strand of JFHF01000006.1, from coordinate 116,229 downwards.
CGGGGTTTCCGTTTTATCGGCGCGCACGGATGCACACGTGGGCCGCTTCGCAGGCGCGGGCATCGAACGTCAAGCATCGCAGTCTCTCGCAAGATGCGAGCACGTTATCCGGCGGCAACCAGCAGAAGCTCATCATCGGCAAATGGCTGATGACGAAGCCGCGCATTCTTCTGCTCGATGAACCCACGCGCGGCGTCGATGTCGCCGCGAAGGCGGAGATCTATCGGCAGATACTCGCGGCCGCGCGCGAGGGCGTCACGGTGATCGTCGCGAGCTCGGAGATCGACGAGCTGATGCTGCTCTCCGATCGCATCCTCGTGATGTGCGAAGGACACGCACGCGGCGTGCTGGCGCGAGAACAATTCTCGGGCGATGTGCTCATCAAGATGGCCTCGCCCTGAAGGAAGAACCGGAGACTCACACCATGCTGCACGCGCAGGACCAACTCGCCGAGCCCGCGGCCAACGCCCGCCAGCGACACCTGAGCACGTTCCTCACGTATCTGAAGTATTACCTGGGGCTCATCGTGCTGCTGGTGGTCGGCGCGCTGACATCGCCGCACGCGGCCGATGGCGGCAACATCTTCTTGTCGAGCGCGAATATCTCCGACGTGTTCCGTCAGGTGGCGAACGTCGGCGTGATTTCCATCGGCATGACGCTCGTGATCATCACGGCGGGCATCGATCTCTCGGTCGGTGCGATCATGGGTCTCGGCAGCGTGCTCACCGCCATGCTGCTGACAACCGATGGCTGGAATCGCGCGACGTATGCATCGCTCGTGCTCGATGCGATCGCCATGTTCGCGATCGTGTTCGCCGCGCTCGGCGTCGTGCGCGGCATCATGCGCGCCCGCGATACGCAGACGGTGCGCGTCGCGGACCGTTCATCCGTTGCCATACAGGCGGGCATTGCGTTGCTCGTCGCGGCGTCGGCGTGCGCGTATATCGCGCTGCACGGCGGGCATCGCATGCCCCTGCTCGCCGTGATGTGGATCGTGCCGCTCGCGGGCTTCACGCTCGGCGCGCTCAACGGCTGGATCATCACGCGCGGGCGCATGCAGCCCTTCATCGTGACGCTCGCCGCGATGGTAGGCGTGCTCGGCGCCGCACGCCTGATCGCGGGCCAGGACACGGCCGTCTATTCGATCTATAGCGGCACCAATGCGACCTCCGATATCGAAGCACTGCGCGCGCTGCTCTTCAACGTGGTGCCCGTGCCCGCCCTCTTCTTTCTCGCGATCGCTGTGGTCGTCGGCTTCGTGATGAATCGCACGGTGTTCGGCAAGTATCTGTATGCGATCGGCGGAAACGAGAAATGCGCGGTCGTGTCGGGGCTCGATGTCGCACGGCACAAGATGGCGGCGTATGCGATCTCGGGGCTGTTGTCCGCGCTCGTCGGCGTGCTTTATGCGGCGCAGTATCGCCAGGGCAAGGCGGACGCCGGCATGGGCTGGGAACTCGATGCGATCGCCGCCGTGGTGATCGGCGGCACGAGCCTTTCAGGCGGCGTCGGGCGCGTGTCGGGCACGGTCGCCGGCGTGCTGATCTTCGGTTTTCTGAGCAATATCCTGCTGCTCAACGATATCGACAGCAATACGCAGCTCGTGCTGAAGGGATTGATCATTGTTATCGCCGTGTTCCTTCAACAGACCGATATGGGCAAGCGCGGATGGTTCAGGCGCTTCGGCGCACGAAAGTAATCACGACTCGAAATCGATATTCCGCGCCCGCAACTGCCGCATGCCGCTTGCGAGATGCGCCCGCGCGCTCTCGGCATCGCCCGCGCGCATCTGCTCATACGTGCGTTGCGCGATGTCGTGCGGCACAGGTTTGAGCGGACGGTTTGCGCTCATCGCGCGCAATTGCACTTCTGCCGCGCGTTCCAGATAGTAGAGATCGTCCCACGCCTCCGCGATGGTCGCGCCCGCAACCATCACGCCGTGATTCTTGAGGAAGAGGATATCGGCGTCGCCCATCGCACCGGCGATGCGATCGCCCTCGGCATCGTCGAGCGCAAGACCGTTGTAGTGCTCGTCGACCGCCGTGCGGCCGTAGAACTTGAGCGACGTCTGCCCGAGCCACAGGAGCGGCGGCCCGTCGAGCAGGCATAGCGCGGTCGCGTTCGGCATATGCGTATGAAATGCGGCTTTCACGCGCGGCATCAGCTTGTGCACGCGCGCGTGAATAAAGAATGCAGTCGCCTCGGGCTCGCCTTCGCCGTCGATAACATTGCCTTCGAAATCGCAGATCAGCAGACGCGACGCCGTGATCTCGCTGAAGGCATAACCATAGGGGTTCACGAAGAACAGATCGTCGCGGCCCGGCACCATCGCGGAAAAGTGATTGCAGACGCCCTCTTCGAAGCCGTGAAGCGCCGCGAGCCGAAAACAGGCGGCAAGCTGGCGGCGCGCCTCGGCAATCTCGGGGGCGACGAGCCGGGCGGAAACGGTTGTGACGCGTTGCGCGGCATTGGAAAGCGTATGAGCCATATGATGTGCCTTTGATCGTCTGCCTGACCGGAATGTCGAGAATAATCGACCGGGCGGACGGATAATGTCCGATCAAAAAAGATTTCCGCGAAAGCGCTGCTGGCGGCGTGAAGTATGACGCGCTTATGTCGTGTCTCTTAGCAGAAACGCTTATTTGAACTCCGCATTCTGGCATGGTAAAACTCTGTGTCGCTCGAAATTCGAAGCGCAACTTCAACGTTTAATCGTCTCAATAGGGTTCGGACAAAATGGCAACAGGTACGGTCAAGTGGTTCAACGATGCGAAGGGTTTTGGTTTCATCACGCCGGACGACGGCGGTGAGGACCTGTTTGCACATTTCTCCGAAATCCAGTCCAAGGGTTTCAAGTCGCTCCAGGAGAACCAGAAGGTGAGCTTCGAAGTCAAGCAAGGCCCGAAGGGCAAGCAAGCTTCGACGATCCAGCCGCTGTAAGTTCGGCGCTGTCGCCTTAAGGCACAAAACGGCCCTTCCGGGCCGTTTTGCATTGGTGCGCGAATAAGCTTGCCTTCCGGCGGGTTCGATCGGACAAGCGAGATATAAATAGATCAGTAGAATCGTCATCTTATTCAGGCCATACCCATTCGCGGCGACGCGAATTTATTTCCACTCACCTGCGTGAACTCGACAAGCAATCGGAAAAAATGCCGTACTCTCGTTCGGCATAAAACAAAGGCATTGCTCGTCTCCATGTGGTTCCTGACTTGCGATGCGCACGCGCAATCGTTCGCGGCTAACCAGAAAGCGGCGCGCTTCGTCACGGAAGTCGTGATGAACGACTTCCACACCGCGCAGGCGGGCGGCGGCTATGTCTTTTCCTACGATAGCCACGAAACGGAAGCGTCCCTCGCGTCCCGGCTCGATCACTGGTTTTCCGGAACCGACCCGCAAGCAATTGCCATGGAGCCCGCCGAAAAGCAGGCGCTCTTCGGCTTTTACTGGGCCGCGAGCATGATGCCGGCGAATTCGCCGTGCTTTCGCGACATCGCCGATCCCGGTTGTGGTGCGGATCTCTCGAAGTGGATGGCGCGCGAGCTCGACGACGATCCGCGCTTCATCCGTGCCTACGAGGCCGCGAGAGTGCCGCTCGGCCTGCCCCCGCTCGCACGCAACGCGCATTGAGCGGCACGCGCGCGCGGCGTTCGCGACGCGCTTCGTGCCGCTCCTGGCGACCGGCGCACGCGGCCCGGACATGCCCGGCCGACACGGCTTGCGGCGTGGCGGGCCCGGCTTCGTCGCATATCCCGCGCAGCAACGCGATCTTCGCCGCGACGCTCACGAGCAGCGAAAGCGCACCGATGGTTTCGAGCAACGCGGGAATCATGACGGTCTCCCCTGCGCGATTCACGCGCATCATCGATGCGACAGCATCGGCCCGTAGGTCTTGACGAAAAATGCAATCGTGATGCCGGCGCTGACGACCAGCGTGCCCGCGCGAATCCAGTGCGGCGGCGCGCGCCGGCCGATTTGCGCGCCGCTGTAACCGCCCGCGATCGCCGCGAGCAGCATCGCGATCGTTTCCGGCCAGCGCACGGCCTGCGCCGCCGCGAAGGTCAGCACCGCCACCGAGTTGGCCGCGCTCACGAGCAGCGTGCGCGGCGCGTTGAGGCTTTTCAGGTCGCGCGAATCGAGCAGGCCCCAGACGGCCATCATCATGATGCCGACCGCGCCTCCGAAGTACCCGCCATACACGCCAAGCAGAAACTGGATCGACAGCACCGCCGCCACGCCGATATGCCAGCGCCGCCGCAACACCTCGCCGAGCTTGCGGCCGAACGCGAGCGTGAAGCTCGCGCACAGGAGGAGCCACGGCAGCACGAAGGAAAACGTTTTCGACGACGTGGACAGCAGGAGCGCCGCGCCGACAAAGCCACCGATGAGCGTCGTCACGAGCATCTTGCGGATCGACACCGAGCCGACGGGACCGAGCCCGTCGCGATACGCCCACGCGCTCACCACGCCGCCGGGAAAGAGCGCGACGGTGCTCGAAGCGTTCGCCTGAACCGGTGGCAAGCCGGCGGCGATCATCGCGGGCAGGCTCACGAACGAGCCGCCGCCAGCGAGTGCGTTCATCGCGCCCGCGAGAAAACCGGCGCCGATGACGAGAATAAAGGGTTCCATGCGACAGATGCTAACGACGCCGCGCGGCCCTTACAATCTGGCATTTCCAATGCGAGGCTTCGGCTAAACCGAAGGATCAAGCATGCGTTTCGATCTGACCGACATGCGGCTTTTCCTGACCGTGGTCGAGCGCGGCAGCATCACGGCGGGCGCGCAGGCGATGCATCTCGCGCTGGCTTCGGCGAGCGAGCGCATCGCCGGAATGGAGGCCGCACTCGGCGCACCTTTGCTCGAACGTAACCGGCGCGGCGTGCAGGCGACCGCCGCCGGCGATGCCTTCGTGCGCCACGCGCGCGCGATACTCGGTCAGGTCGAGCAGATGCGCGGCGAACTGCGCTCGTTCGCGACCGGCCTCAAAGGCCGCATTCGGATGATGTCGAACACGGCCGCGCTGGCCGCCTTCCTGCCGCCTAGGCTCTCGCATTTTCTCGCCGTGCATCCGGATCTCTCGATCGATCTCGACGAGCGCCCGAGCGTCGATATCGTGCTGGCGGTTGCGGAAAGCCGCGCCGATCTGGGCGTCGTGTCGGACACCGCGGACCTCGGACAACTACAGACGCATCTGCTCGCGCAGGATCAACTGGTGGTCGTGGCGAACCGCGCGCATCGCATCGCGGGGGAACGCGCGGTGGCGTTCGCGGACATCGTCGGCGAGGCCTTCGTGGGCTTATCGGATGCCGCGCTCGAATTGCATCTGGCCGAGCGCGCGTCGCGGCTCGGCAAGCAGATCAGCTATCGCATCCGTATGCGCAGCATCGACAACGTCGGCATGCTGGTCGAGGCGGGCATCGGGCTGGTGATTTTATCGGAGGCGTCGGCGCGCATGCTGGAGCGGCCGGAACTCGCCGTCGTGCCGCTCTCGGAGCCGTGGGCGACGCGCCGCCTGCATCTGTGCGCCCGCGACTTCGACGCGCTCACGCCACACGCGCGCCTGCTCGCCGAGACGCTGATGGACGGCGCGAACGCAAGCTAGAACGGCCGCCCGACGATGAACGGATCGACCGCGCCGATCGCCCTGAGATCGCGATTCGCATACGGCAGCCTGTGCAGCACATAGCGCATCGCGTTGAGCCGCGCGCGCTTCTTGCAATCGGAGCGCACGACGGTCCAGGGCGTGTCGGCGGTATCGGTGTGCGCGAACATCGCTTCCTTGGCTTCGGTATAGGCGTCCCACTTGTCGAGCGACGCGAGATCGACCGGGCTCAGCTTCCACTGCTTGAGCGGATGAATCTCTCGCTCCTTGAAGCGGCGGCGCTGCTCGGCGCGGCTCACCGAAAACCATAGCTTGATGACGTGCGTGCCGCCCTGCGACAGATGCCGCTCGAACGCGGGCACCTGCTGCATGAATTCGTCGTATTCGCGCGGCGTGCAAAAGCCCATCACGCGCTCGACGCCCGCGCGGTTGTACCACGAGCGATCGAACAGAACGATCTCGCCCGCTGTCGGCAAATGGCCGACGTAGCGCTGGAAGTACCATTGCCCCCGCTCGCGCTCGGACGGCTTTTCCAGTGCGACCACGCGCGCGCCGCGCGGATTGAGATGCTCCATGAAGCGCTTGATGGTGCCGCCCTTGCCTGCCGCATCGCGCCCTTCGAAGACGATCACGAGACGCTGGCCGGTGTCCCGCACCCAGGCCTGCAACTTCAGCAACTCGACCTGAAGCCGGTACTTCTGCTTCTCGTACGCGCGCCGCGACATCAGATTCCGATACGGATAACTGCCCTCGCGCCACGACGGCGAGAGCTCGTCGTCCGGATCGGCCGATCCGCTGCCCGTTCGAAGCACGGCGTCGCCATCGAAAAGATGGGCGCGCAGCATGGCGACTTCATCCGGCGACATTCCGCCGATCAGCGTTCTCACGGTATCGACCAGCGATGCCGCTTGTTCGTGGTCGTGCGGGTCGAAGCCTTTGAGAATGTCGCCGACGCTACTCGTCAGCAGTTCATGCGCCGCTTCGACCGCGCATGCCGCGATGTCGCCATCATTCGATTCAGCAGCCTTTTCTGGCGATATCGACTCCATGCCTTCCTCTTCGTTGTCTTCTCTGCTTCACGCGGCTTCGTGCGCCTTTCTCAAGACCGCATACAGCTTGTCCTTCAACAACAGCTTTTCCTTCTTCAGCGATTCGATGGTGAACGAATTGGCAGGCGCGACGCCCGTCTCCATGTTGGCGATCTGATGATCGAGCTCGTTGTGGCGCTCGAACAGCTTCGAGAAATGGGCGTCCTCGGTTTTCAGACGCGAGATGAGATCGCGATACTCGGGAAACATGCGGTGATCCTCCGGTGCGTTCGTCGAAAATACTTCGAAGTACATAGTACCGACCGGGCGAATCCATTTGTTAGACATTTATCAAGCGCGGCTGTGCCGTAACGTCGCAGAGCGCATGAAATGCACTTAGGCAAAACCCTCCTACTTCCGGGCATCGTCCTTGCACACAATGAGAGTGCCGCCGTGCATCCGCGCGGCGAGCGTGATGCCCAAGGGAGGCCGTCATGAAGAAGAGCCGCAATCGCGCGCAACGTCGCGCTCTGCAAATTGCGTTGATCGCCGGCGCTGCCGGTATGTGCTTCGCCACGGCAGCCAGCGCGGACAGTCAGGCCGCGAAGAAGATGGGCCAGATGGGCGTCATCAACCAGACGCTCCAGCCCAAGCCGCTCAAGCCGCCCCCGGCGACCACCAACACGCCGAACGCCGCCACGACCAACCCGAATTACAACGCGAATTCCACCTATAACCCCAACGCGGCGAACGCCGCGAATGGCGTGAATCCCGGGGCCACCGCCGCGGGTGCGGGCCAGAAGAAATAAGCGATGCGATGCCGTCTGCCGGATCGGGCAGACGGCTTCGCTTTCTCATATCCTCTCTGCCGATTCGGCACGCGCGCATGCGTACATTCGCGCACGTTTGATCTTTTATACTGGGCTCACGGTTCCGCGTTCAAAGTGCACACTCGTGAGTCCATGAAAAAAATCAAGCCCGGTCTCGTGCTCGAACTTGCCGCCAATCTGCTGCTTCCGTGGCTGGCGTATCGGCTTGCACTGCCGTATTGGGGCGATGTCGGCGCACTCTACGCATCGGCGGCGCCGCCGCTCGTGTGGAGCATCGCCGAATTTGCGCGTTCGCGCCGCGTCGATGCGCTTTCCGCGCTCGTGCTGTTCGGCATCGCGCTGTCGATCGTGATGCTCGCGATGGGCGGCAGCCCGCGCATCCTGCTCGTGCGCGAATCGCTCGCGGCGGGCGCGACGGGCATCGTTTTCCTGATTTCGCTTTTCTTCCAGCGTCCGCTCATCTTCTATCTCGCCCGCGCCACCGTCACGCGCGAGCAGGAAAACGGCGCCGAGCGCTTCGAGGCGTACTGGAGCGAAAGCGCGTCGCTGCGCGCATCGTTGCGGCTCATGACGCTGGTGTGGGGCGTCGGCCTGTCGGTCGAAACCGTGCTGCGCTTCTGGTTCGCGTGGACGTGGCCCGTCGAGCGCTATCTCGTCGTGTCGCCCGTCGTGAGTTATGCGATCTACGGCGGATTGCTCGCGTGGACGTTCTGGTTTCGCGCGCGGCTCATTCAGCGTCAGGGAAAAAGCGAGCCGTCGCGCGACGGGCTTTTGGGCTGACTGAGTGGTCAACCGACGGGCTAGCTGACGGGCCGCGCATCGCACGTGGCGATATGCTGTGCGATCGCGTCATTCACCGCCTGCGCATGCGTAATCGGCCCCATGTGCCCCGCATCGGGCACGACGATCAGCTTCGCCGCCGGCATCAGATCGGGTAACGACTCCGCGATCAGCCGCGTCGGCGCGGGCCCATGTTCGCCGCGCATCACGAGCGTCGGAATGCGCAGCTTCGCATACGCGCTGGCCGGCGTGGGCTCGTGTATCAGCGCGCGAAAATCGAGGGGCGCTTTCGGCACCCAGCGCGTGAGCATCGCCTGCACGGACGGCCGCAGCGCGGTCCACGCGCCATGCCCGCCCCAATAGTCGACGAACGAACGCGCCGCGCCACGCAGATCGCCCGCGACGACGCCCTCGGCCGTGCGCGCCGCGATCGCGAGAATCTCCGCGAAGGCCGCCGCGCCGTGCGCGCCCATGCCCTTCAGCAAATGAAACGCCGACGGCTCGTACAGCGTGATGCTCGCAACGCCGCGCGGCCGCTCGAGCGCCGCGCGCAAGGCGACGCCGCCGCCATATGAATGTCCGACGAGATGCACCTTGCCGCGCGATCGATCGATGATCTCGACGGTGCGCGCGGCTTCGTCCGCGAGCGTGAAGGCTCGCTCGCCGCTCCACGGTCCGACGCTGTCGCAGCCGTAATGCTCGGGCGCGATCAGCGAATAGCGCGTGTCGTCGGTATTGAGCGCGTCGAGGGTGTCGCCCAGGAGACGCCATTGACTCGCGCCCGCGCCCGAGCAATGCAGCGCGATGACCGGCGCGCCGGTGTGTTCGTCGTTCAAAGCCATCATCGTTCGTTCTCGCCTCGTGATTGATCAGGTCTCGCTGTCGCTGTCGCACGCGCGCATGCGGCGCTCGAGTTCACCGATATCCGCGCACGATCCGAGATAGGCATCGCGGCGGCCATGCTCCGCACGGTTCAGCAAGATCCCTGTCCAGCAGATCAGATGCGGCAGCATGAAGTCCTTTCCTACATTGATTAGGTATCCCAACATGATTCGCTCCACTTGCACCAGCACGTTCCTTGATGAGATGCCGCTGAGCGATCGTTTAAAACGGGTTAACCCGGGGAGTCGCTGCGACGGCGGTGGCGACATGTAATGCAGCCACCGTGCCAGTTATGCGAATCCCTTGTGCCGCAAGGCTCGACGCGAACTCGACCGTGCGCCGGGCGACACGAGTGTCGGGCGCGAGCCAACGCTTTCGGTTCTGAACGACGGCGAACTTCGAACACGTCCGAAGCCGAAGCCATGCTTGCGATACGGAAAAAACCGCGAAAATATTCCCGTCGCGCGGGGTCAAGTTTTTGCGCCGTCGCGCCGTAGACAGACTGATGGCCGCGCAAAACGCGGCGCTTGCCTCGCTGGGCCGTCTGACGGACGCCCCGGACAGCGCGATAAGATACGGCAGCGCCCGGTCCGGCGCCCTGCAATCGCTCATTCGGAGACACGGCGTGCCCAGTCGCCATTCGCTCACGTTCAGGATGACGGTGTTCATCGTCATCGTCTGCATGCTCCTGATCGGCACCGATATCGGGCGCAGCGTCGCCGCGCGCCGCGTGCAGATCGACGAGATGACGACGGCGACATCCAACCTCGCACGCGCGATGGCGCAGCACGCGAACGACACCTTCAAGGAAGCCGACACGACGCTCATCGGCATGGTGGAACGCGTCGAGGAAGACGGCACGTCGCCGCAGGCGCTCGCGCGGCTGCATCGCTCGCTCGTCTCGCGCGTCGGGCAACTGCCGCAACTGAACGGCCTCTTCATCTACGACAAGACCGGCGCGTGGCTCGTCAACTCGCAGCCCAAACTGGACTCGCGCTTCAACAACTCGGACCGCGAATACTTCGACTATCACCGTACGCATACCGACCAGAATTCGCATATCGGGCCGCCGGTCAGAAGCCGCTCGACGGGCAAGTGGGTCGTGCCGATATCGCGTCGCATCGATGCGCCCGACGGCAGCTTCGCGGGCGTCGCGCTCGCGACCATCGACATCGACTTCTTCTCGCGTTTCTACGACAGCCTCGATCTCGGCGAGTCGGGCGCGGCGGCGCTCGTCCTGAATTCGGGCGTGATGGTGGTGCGCCGTCCGTTCGAGGACCGCTTCGTCGGCAAGAACGTGATCAACACGGCGCTCTTTCGCTCGCATCTGGAACAGGGCCGCTCCGGCGTGTTCACGACGCGCTCTTCGCAGGATCACATCACGCGCCTGAACAGCCTGCGCGAATTGCAGGACTATCCGCTCTTCGTCGCGGCGGCGCTCTCGGAAGACGAAATCCTCGGACCGTGGTGGCGCGACACGCTCTGGCACGCGTCGGTCACGACCGTGCTCGCGCTCGTGCTGGCGATGTTCGGCGCGCGGCTCGTGCGCCAGGTCAACGCACGCACGCGCATCGAGCAGGAACTCGCCCGCAGCCTCGCGACGACGCAGACCGTGCTCGATACCGCGATCAGCCCGATCATCACCGTGGACGAGCGCGGCGCCGTCCGCTCGTTCAACTCGGCGGGCGAAAAGGTGTTCGGGTACAAGGCCGACGAGGTCATCGGGCAGAACATCCGGATGCTGGTGCCGCCGCCGTATCTGGATGCGTATAACGAATACATAATGCAATTCAAGGGCGAGAACGGCGTGGCAACCGCCGATTGCGAGCTTGCCGGGCAGCGCAAAGACGGTACATCGTTTCCCGCGCACGTTTCCACGGGCGCGATGCGGCTCGATGGCGCTTTGCATTTTGTATCTGTCATTACGGATATTTCCCGGCAGAGAAAGGAGCGGACCGAGCTGGCTCACGCGCGCGACCAGCTTCTGCTTGCCGCCGACATCGCCGAGCTGGGCATCTGGTCGTGGGATATCGCGACCGGCAAGGTGCACTGGAATGCGCGCATGTTCGAGCTCTATCAGTACCCGCCGGAAATGCTCGACAACGGTCTGCATTTCGAGCACTGGCGCCTGCGCCTTCATCCCGAAGATCACGACGCGATCATGACGGACCTGCACGCGGTCGCGGCGGGCGAGACCGAGACTTTGCCGCCGTTTCGCATCGTCCTGCCGGACGGCACGACGCGGCGTATCCAGGCCGGTCTGCGCACGCAACGCAACGCGAGCGGCACGCCTGTCGTGATGACCGGCGTGAATTACGACATCACCGACCAATACGAGCTGGAATTCCATCTGCGCAACGCGAAGGAACAGGCGGATGCCGCGAGCGCGGCGAAGTCGTCGTTTCTCGCGAACATGAGCCACGAGATCCGCACCCCGATGAACGCGGTGCTCGGCATGCTGCATCTCGTGCAACTGACGACGCTAAACGCGCGCCAGCAGGACTATGTGAGCAAGGCCGAAACCGCTGCGAAATCGCTGCTGAACCTGCTCAACGACATCCTCGATTATTCGAAGATCGAAGCGGGCAAGCTGGAAATCGACAGCCATCCGTTCGAGCCGGAGAAGCTGATGCAGGAGCTCGGCATCGTGCTGGCGGGCAATCAGGGCACGAAAGATGTCGAAGTGCTGTTCGATCTCGATCCGTCCTTGCCGGCCGTGCTGATCGGCGACAGCTTCCGGCTTCAGCAGGTGCTCATCAATCTCGCGGGCAATGCGCTCAAGTTCACGTCGACGGGGCAAATCGTCGTGAGCGTGCATCGATGCGAAGGCGCGAACGGGCCAGCGGGCGACGCGGTACGCATACGCGTCGCGGTGAGCGACAGCGGCATCGGCATCAGCGAGGAACAGCTCGGTCGCATCTTCGAGGGCTTCACGCAGGCGGAAGCATCGACGTCGCGGCGTTATGGAGGCTCCGGCCTCGGCCTCGTCATCAGCAAGCGGCTCCTCGCGATGATGGGCAGCCAACTCGAAGTCGAAAGCCGCGTCGGTGAAGGCAGCCGCTTCTGGTTCGACATCACGCTCGGCGTGGACACGTCCGGTGCGCTCATGCTCGACGACGTCACGATCCCCGAACACGGCGCGCGCATTCTCATCGCCGACGACAACGCGATCGCGGGCGAGATCATGGCGCGCACGGTGCGCTCGCTCGGCTGGGAGGCGGATGTCGTGACGAGCGGGGCCGAGGCGGTAAAGCGCATCGGCGACGCTGCGTTGAGCGACGCGCCCTACGCCATCGCCCTGCTCGACTGGCGCATGCCGGGACTCGACGGCCTGAACGCTGCAAGGCAGATCGACGCGATGAAGGGTCGCGCGACGCCGCCTCTCGTGCTGCTGGTGACTGCTTTCGGACGGGAGGTTTTGCGCGAGTCGCAGGATGGCGGCGCTGCGCCCTTCGCCGCTTTTCTGACGAAGCCGGTGACACCGAAGCAGCTCGCAGCCGCAATCCGTGCCGCGCTGCCTCGCGCTATCAAGGCGATGCCGACGACGATGCAGCCGCCTTCGAATAAAGCCCGCCGCCTCGCGGGACTTGCGTTACTCGTGGTCGAGGACAACGAGCTCAATCGCCAGGTCGCGGAAGGCCTGCTGCTGGCGGAAGGCGCGTCCGTGACGCTCGCGGATGGCGGCCGTGAAGGCGTCGACCGGATCGTGACAGGCAATGCCCATTTCGATGCCGTGCTGATGGACGTGCAGATGCCCGATCTCGACGGCCTCGAAGCGACGCGTCTGATTCGCGCGGATGGCCGTTTCGCCGCGCTGCCGATCATCGCGATGACGGCCAATGCATCGGGCGCGGATCGCGATGCCTGTCTGGAGGCCGGCATGAACGATCACGTGGGCAAGCCGATCGATGTCGAGCGGCTGATCGCGGTGCTGCACGCGCACGTTGCTGCGCAGGACGCCGGTGCCGAGGCGATCATCGAGCCGCGCGATTCGATCGTCGCGCGCTTCGGTGGAAATGTCGATTTGATCCGTAATGCAATCGACCGCTTCGGCGCACAGACCGACAAACAACTGGCGCGGCTCGACTCGGCGCTCGCGGCACACGATACGCAAGCCGCCGCATCGATGCTGCATGCAATCAAAGGCAGCGCGGGCACGGTCGGTGCGGCGGCGCTCGCGCAGCTCGCAAGCACGCTCGAAACCGATACGCATGTGCTCGAAGCAACGCGTTCAAAGCTGCCGCACATGCGGGAATTGCTTGCGTCGAGCGTGACGCAGCTCGTCGATGAATTCGGTCGGCCGCCGTCGTCCGTGAATGCGGAGACCAGCAAGCCACCGCTCGATAATGAAGACTGGCGCGCTCGGCTCGCTGCGATCATCGAATTGCTCGATACATCGAATCTGCAAGCGATCGCGCTTTCCGAGAACCTGTCGCCTCACGCGCCGGGCGCGTATCGCGAGGACTTCGAGCAGTTTCTCGCACGCGTGCGAGCGCTCGATTTCGCGCGCGCATCGGAGATCGCGCGCGACATGCTCGAACAGGTTTGAATGAAGGAGACGCTATAACCTAGCCGGCGCGTGTATCGCGAGCGAACACCGGAAACGGATGAACGCTCGCGCCCCCCGCCGATTCGAGTTGCGCGCGCAATTCTTCCCGCGCTTGCCGCGCCGAAGTCAACGCCCCTTGCACACGCGCCTGCAACACAGCAGACCTCGCCGGACTCGCGATGACATCCGCAGCGCCGGCATCGAGCGTGCATTGCTCCGTTTCGATATCGCGTGCATCGGCCAGCACGACGATAGGCACGTGAGCCAATTCAGCCAGCAACGCCTGCACGGCTTCGCAAGGGTTATCGCAGCAACGCGCATCCAGCACGATTGCATCCGGTTCCTTGCTTTGCGCGAGACGCAGCGCAGCTTCGCAATCCTTCGCCACGTCGAGTGCGCCGATGGCTTCGAGCGCATGTCGATGCGCCTCGACCATGTCGTCCGATAGGATGCCGAGCACGCGTACGCCCGTGGGTTTCGTCATTGCGGGCTTCGCTGCGTGCGCCTCCATCACGCGATGCCGCAAACGGAGCTGCGCCCGCACGCGCGCCCGCAAGCGTGGCGCGACGAGCGGCTTGATCACGTAATCGGCGGCGCCCATGCGAAACGCATCGACTTCGAGCGCGGGCGCGTCGTGACTCGTGATGAAAATGACCGGCACGCGCGCAAGCTTCGCGTCGCTCTTGAGAACCTCGCAGACATCGAAGCCCGTCATGTTGGGCAGATTGGCATCGAGAAGAATGAGGTCCGGCGTCGATTCACGCGCCAGAGCCAGCGCGGCCTCGCCCGTGAGGGCAAAGCGCTGGTTGGGAAATTCCGCGAGCATTTCGCCGATGACGCGGATCATCGCCGGATCGTCGTCGACCAGAAGCAAACGCGGCTGATAGGTTGAAGTGCGGTTCTCTGCTTTTTCCATGTTCGAACGGTATTCGTCAGACGGTACTCGCTTACGAACTCTACGCTCGCAATGCCGGGCGCCGCAAATCCAAAAAAATGCATGACGGTACTAATTATCTGACATTTCAACGGCTGCCAGTTTCGGTTAAGCAGATACTTGAGGCGCAAATCATATTCATAAGTGAATAAGTAATTCGTTCCGCTCCTTCTTTCGGACGAAAGCCTCTCGGCATATGGCTGAACAGCATAAAGCACGTGCGTGCCTTAATTTTCTGCACGGACGTATTGCAAAGATTACCCTGACGTTCTTAATCGATTCCACCGATCAATGTAAACATTCAAAATCGGCTAATCGTTTGCGAGACGTTTTACATTGCGGCAACCGGGCGCATACTTGCCGCTACATCTATAAAAAAGCAGAGAAAAGCCATGTACGGGGAAGCCAGAACGCTCTATTTCGTGGGTCGGGCCGTATCGGACGATTTGTCCGGGCGTCTGCATGATCGCGGCTGGGCCATCGAGCGCATCGATCCGGCGAAGCCGCCCAAATCCGCCAAGCACGGCAAGCGCGCCGCCGCCGGGATCGTCGACCTGACGAGCCGCGGCTTCGCCGCCGAAGCGGCCGCGCTCACCGCGATGCTCGCAAGTTATCAGATCGGCTGGGTCGCGACCGTGGACGCCGAGCATGTCGATAACCCCGAGATTTGCCGGCTGATTCGCGATTTCTGTTTCGACTATGTGACGGTGCCCTCTTCGGCGGACCGTATCGTCGATGCAGTCGGGCATGCGTATGGCATGGTGTCGCTGCACGACACCGCCAGCAACGATCCCCGCAAGGACGATTGCAAGGAAGGCAGCATGGTCGGCTCCTGCGATGCGATGCAGGCGCTGTATCGCTCGATTCGCAAAGTCGCGATGACCGACGCGCCCGTTTTCATCTCCGGCGAATCGGGTACGGGCAAGGAACTCACGGCGGTCGCGATTCACGAGCGTTCGGTGCGCCGCGATCAGCCATTCGTCGCGATCAATTGCGGCGCCATACCCGCGCATCTGCTGCAATCGGAACTCTTCGGCTATGAGCGCGGCGCGTTCACGGGCGCGAATCAACGCAAGATCGGGCGCGTTGAAGCGGCCGATGGCGGCACGCTCTTTCTCGATGAAATCGGCGATCTGCCGCTCGAAAGCCAGGCGAGCCTGTTGCGCTTCCTGCAGGAGCGCAAGATCGAACGTCTGGGCGGACAAGGGTCGACGGACGTCGATGTGCGCATCATTTCAGCGACGCACGTCGATATGCAATCGGCGATGATCGAAGGCCGCTTCCGTGCGGACTTGTACCATCGTCTGTGCGTGTTGCAGATCGATGAGCCGCCGCTGCGCGTGCGCGGCAAGGATATCGAACTGCTCGCGAATCACATGCTCGATCGCTTCAGGAAAGATGCGAGCCGCCGGTTGCGCGGCTTTGCACCGTGCGCGATCGCGGCGCTTCATAATTATGGCTGGCCCGGCAATGTGCGCGAATTGATCAATCGCGTGCGTCGCGCGATCGTCATGTCGGAAGGACGCCAGATTCTCGCAGCCGATCTGGAACTGGGCGAATACGCGGAAGCCGCGCCGATGACGCTCGCGCAGGCACGCGAGGCCGCCGAGCGGCAGGCTATCGAAGTGGCGCTGCTGCGTCATCGCGGCCGTCTCGGTGAGGCTGCGGATGAACTGGGCATCTCTCGCGTGACGCTGTATCGCATGCTGACGGCGTATGGTCTGCGCGTGAAACCGGATCGCCCTCTGGAGGCGTCGGGCGGCTAGCGCTGAATGATCTCGTGCGTGAATCATGATTCGCTTAAAAGCACGCGAAGGAACCTTTGCTCGTGCTCGTCACTCCAATCACCGCATCGCAATCGATGCATCGTGAAAGTCTGAAGCGGCATTCGCGCATCACGCGCCGTTAGCCTCGTCACGCCTTTCCTCTCATAGCCCGCTGGCGTATCCTCGCGCCGCCAGTCGCGCGCTACGCAGTCTCGTTTCATTCATATGCGGCCCGCCCGAGCTTCTCCGGCGCGCTCATACAGCGCTCATTCGCATGCCATAACCTTGACTCGCACGTCGAATGCGTCGCGTGCTCGTATTGGCGTGCAGCAGGTAATTTCAGGTTGTCAGTCATGGTTTCGCTCAACAAAAACGTATCGCTCGTTCGTCAATTCTCGAACTACGCCGTACCTACCGTGCTCGCGGCATGGGTGTACTGCATGCACTCGGTCATCAGCGGCATCTTCATCGGACGCCATGTCGGCGCCGATGCGCTTGCCGCGTTGAATCTGCTCGTCCCCTTGCTTTATCTGCCCTATGCATTCAGCGTGATGATCGGCGTCGGCGGATCGACGCTCGTCTCGCGCCTGCTCGGCGAGCGGCGCGAGCGCGAAGCCGCCGAAGCATTCACGCAAGCGCTTTGGCTGCTCGGCTTATGCGGCGTGGCGTTCTCACTCGCCATTTATTTCTATGCCGATACCTTCGTGCAATGGACAGGCGCTCGCGGCGAACTCGCGCGCCTCGCAAAAGATTTCCTGCATGCCTATGCGCCGTTCGTCCTGTTTCCGACCGCATGTTATGCACTCGAACTCTTCTTGCGCATCGAAGGCGCGGCAAAGTTCGGCCTTGTATGCCTGATCGCGGGCGGCATCGCCGACGTCGCGTTGACATGGTGGATGGTCAGTCACATGCAATGGGGCATGCACGGCGCGGCGCTCGCGTCGGGCATCAGTCAGGCGCTCGCCTGCATCCCGATGCTGGCCTATCACTTCGTCAGGGCCCGGCACGTTCGTCCCGTCGCCCGTGCATTCGCGCGGCTCGATCACGCGTGGCGCATGGCCTACAACGGCGTATCGGAGTTTCTCGGTGAGATCGCGCCGAGCGTCACGCTCTTCGCGTTCAATCACGCGGTGCTGCGCCGGCTCGGCGATACGGGGCTCGTCGCGTTCGCGGTCGTCGAATACATGACGATGATCGCGTCGGTCACGATGGTCGCGCTCGTGCAAAGCATGCAGCCGATCGTGAGCTTTCAGCGCGGCGCGGGCAATGCGCATGCCGTGTCGCGCGCATTCTCGATCGGCATCATGGTCACGGCCGGTTTTGCGCTCGTCGCCGCCTTCGCGATTCTCACGCTCGCACAACCGCTGGGCGCGCTCTTCGTGCCCGACAGTGCGGCGGCGCAGGCGCTCCTGCGCGACGCGTTGCCGTGGTGCGCGCTCGCGTTCCTGCCGGCCGCGATCAATGTCGCGATCAGCGGCTATCTGACTGCCATCGAGGCGCCGCTCGCGTCGATGATCGTCGCGCTGCTGCGTAGCTGGATGTTGCTGCTGGCAATGCTGTGGCTTCTCACCGAATGGCTCGGGCCGAACGGCATCTGGATGACCGTCGCCATCACCGAACTCGCGACGCTGGCCGTGAGCATCGTGTTGTATCGCACGCGCGGCCGGCGCATCGATATGGCGGTGACGTTCACGGCTCAAGCGAATCCTCGCGGCTAAGCGTCACGCGTCAGGTGAAAACGTCTGTCCACGGATGCGAGCAGGCGTCTCGACAAACGCGTCGCACGCCCTTGAATCAGCCGGTCAGACACGCGCGAAAGCGCATAAGAAACGACCAGCACCGCGATAAGCGTCGCGCCGAATAGCGCAAGCGAAGTTTCGCCGTTCTTTTCGCCGAATGCGTGATCGAAGAAATGAAACGTCGCATAGACGCAAATGAAGTGCCAGAGATAGATGCCATAACTTTCGCGGCCGAGCGCGGCGGCGCAACGCCGGACGAACGTAGCGCGCGGCGCCGCTCGTGCGCTATCGCGGCGTCGTCGGGCGTGATGCGAACACACGAACAGCAGAAACGCCACGGCGCTGCACGCAGCGAACACGGGCGCGAGTGCATGCGCCTTGTCGAGCCATACGCCGAGCGCGGCGGTCGCGAGCGCAAAGCCCAATGCGAGCGAAAAAAAGAGCCACGATACGCGCCTCGTGACATCGGACGCGCCGAGCAAATGCGAGCGGAACGCATACCACGCCCACATGCCGATGATGAAGCACGGCCCCTGCACAGGCGGCCAGAAGTAGCTGAAGGTGTTATTGGCGACATTGCAATCGAGGCTGCCGTTGCAGTCGCTCATCGACATCGTCGCATAAGAGAGCGCCAGCAGCAGCGCCGTCGCGAGCAGAAGACGCGCGCGATTCATCGCGAGGAAGAACAGCAGCGGCGCGATCAGATAGAACAGCATTTCGACACCGATCGACCATCCTCCCGGCACGACGTTATTGATCGCGGTCGGTGAAAACGCATGCAGAAAGAGCATGTTGAGCAGAACGTCCATCGGGCCATGCGCGCCGAGAATCCATGCCCGCTCGATACCCGAACGCGTCGCGCCATAGCTGATGAGGCCATAGACCGCGATCGCCGCGTAATACAACGGCGCTATGCGAAAAAAACGTTTGATGTAGAAGCGCAACGTGACATGGCGCGCATCCGCGCAGCGCGCGTGATCCATCTCGAGCGTCATGAAGATCGTGATCGCGCTGATCACGAAGAAAAGCTGCACGCCGTATTGGCCCATCCGCGCGATGAGCGTCACGGCGCCGGGCAGATTGGGGAATTGAAACGACAGGTGTACTGCGACTACCCCGACGATCGCGAGCGCCCGGCCTGCGTCGAGCGCGGCAACACGTCCTTTATCCATCGATACTCTCCTCGCGGTTGATGCCGACCTTCGAAGGCCGCGAGGCTCGTGGACACTGGCGCTTTCGGTGAAGTTCCTGTGAATGCCGATGCACCGGCAACTCTTACAAGAGGAAACGTCATACACTTCTTGATACAACTCTCGATCACTCGCTATATCGCGGGCGCATCCTGCCTCAGAAACCGCAGGATGCGGCTGACGACGGTACTCGGCTGCTCCTGCTGCACCCAGTGCCCCGCGCCTTCGATCAGATGCGTCGCGCGAAAATTCGTGCAGGCCAATACGCGCATCGCTTCGAAATCGCCCGGGCGCTGGTAATAGCCCCAATCGCTCGCGCCCGCAATGAAGCATGAAGGCACGTCGATCGTGTATCCCGACCAAAGCCGTAATGCGGCCGCATAATGCGGGTCGGTGCCGCAACGATACCAGTTCAATCCGCCCTGAAATCCGGTGCGCGCGTATTCGCTCGCGTACACGTTCAAATCCCGATCGGAAAGCCACGCGCATGAGGCGATCTTATCGGCGGCGGGCATATGCTCCGCGACGGTCTGCGGCATCGTCGCATCCGCATTCATCACGTAGTACGTGGGCAGCATAGCGAGTTGATCGGACGTGACGGATGCAAGCGGATGCGGATGATTGCCCGGCCAGTCCGCGCTCTTGACGTGGTAATACGCGCGCAAGAACGCGGCGAGCCCTTGCGGCGGATGCCACATATCATCGTTGGCCTGCGCGCCCGAGTAATACCATTGATAATGCTTGCGCGGCGGATCGAGCGATTGAAGCCCCGCCACTGCTTCCGCCATGACCGATGGCGCCGTTTCGACGCGTGCGAGGCTCGCATCGTCCTTCGCGGTATTGAACGCGAACGCGGGCGGCCCCGCGAAAGGCGCGCTCATCATCACGACGGACGCGAACACATCGGGACGAATCAACGCACACCACGCGGCCACAGGCGAGCCGAAGTCATGACCGATGACCGATGCGACTCTGCGATAACCCAGCGCCGAAACGAGGCCCAGCACATCGCGCACGAGGTTCGGAAAATTGAACGCGTCGAGATCGGTATCGAATACACAAGCGCCGCCAGCCGTGCGTCCATAACCTCGCTGATCGGGTGCGACGACATAAAAGCCCGCATCCGCGAGCGGTTTCATGATCTTGCGCCAGCTATAGGCGAGTTCGGGAAAGCCGTGCAAGAGCACGATGCAGGGCCGTTCAGGGGCATCGAATCCGGCTTCGAGCACATGCATCGAAAGTCCATTGCCGTTGTCGATCATGCGCGCCCGAATGCCCTCCGGCAAAGGCAGATCGTTCAAAGTTTCATTCATGCATGTCTCCTCATGCTTCGAGCAAGGCCGCGAAGCGATCCGCGAGTGTGGGACGTGAGCGCATCGGCCATATTGCGCTGAGTTCGAAGGGTGGAAGGTTATCGCCGTCGCGCACATCGCAAAAGCGCACGCCGGCGAATTGCAGCGCCGTCACCGATTGCGGCAGCAGCGATGCGCCGCATCCCGCCGCGACACAAGCGAGCACGGTCAGCGAGCGATTCGCGTCCTGCACGACGTTGGCTTCGCAACCTGCCTTACGAAAAGCACTCAGGATGCCCGCGCGTACGACCGGCAACTGATCGCTGGGAAACCACACGAGGCCTGCATCCGAAAGATCCTTCAGGCCGACTTTGCCATCGTCGCCGATAGCAAACGAGAGCGGCAGCACGGCGAGCAAGCGTTCTCTTGCAATCATCTTCTCGCGCATACGCCCTCCCACCGCAACAGGCGTATGCAGCAGGCCGATATCGATCGTGCCTTTCTCCAGCGCGCTCGCCTGCTCCGCATTGCTCATTTCCCTGAGCATGAGTTCGACATTGGGCACTTCTTCACGCAGCGCGGCGATCGCGCGAGGCAACAGACTGAAAAGCGCCGCCGATGCAAAGCCGATCGTCAGCCGCCCGCCACGTTGCGCGCCGATTTCCCGCGCGCGGTGCGATGCAGCATCGATACGCGCTACGCTCAATCGTATGTCTTCGACGATCGCTTCGCCCGCCGGTGTCAATTGCGCGCCACGGCGCGTGCGCTCGAAGAGCTTCACGCCCAGATCGCGTTCCATGCGCGAAAGCGCCTGGCTCAACGCGGGTTGCGCGATATCGAGCACCTCGGCCGCGCGAGTCACGCTGCCTGCATCGACCACGGCGAGGAAGTATTTGAGGTTGCGCGTCTCCATGTTGCGAGCATATCAAAATGCTATGAAAAACGAACGTATCCATAGTATGCGAGGCCGCGATTCGTTTCTAGAATGCAGTGACATATTGAACAAGAGCCGGCCCGGCGCCCGCACAGGAGACGCGAGATGAATTGGTACCGTGAGATTTACACGGCGGAAAAACGCACGCTATGGGGATGCTTCGCAGGCTGGGCGCTCGATGGCGTCGATACGCAGGTATTCAGCCTCGTTATCCCGACGCTCATCGCGACATGGGGCATCGGCAAGGGACAAGCGGGTCTGATCGGCGGCGCGACGCTCGTCGCGGGTGCACTGGGCGGACTGCTTGCGGGCGTGCTCTCCGATCGCATCGGGCGCGTCAAGGCATTGCAGGTGACGGTTCTCTGGTTTTCGCTCTTCACGTTTCTCAGCGCCTTCGCGCAGAACTTCGAGCAATTGCTCGTGCTGAAGTCGCTTCAGGGGCTGGGCTTCGGCGGCGAATGGACGGCCGGCGCGGTATTGCTCAGCGAGACGATTCGCGCGAAACATCGCGGCAAGGCTATGGGCATCGTGCAAAGCGCATGGGGCTTCGGCTGGGCCGGCGCGGTATTGCTCTATACCATCGTGTTCTCGTACATTTCACCCGATTGGGCCTGGCGTGTGCTGTTCGCGGTCGGTCTGTTACCCGCGCTGCTCGTCGTCTATATGCGCCGCAATATCGTGGAACCGCCACGCGAATCGAAACCCGTCGAACAAGGTCAAGTGCAAGCTCAAGGCACGTTCGCTATTCTCGCCGGCATCTTTCATCCGTCGGTATTGCGCACGACGATCGTCGGCGGATTGATCGGACTCGGCGCGCATGGCGGTTATCACGCCATTACGACATGGCTCCCGACTTACCTCAAAACCGAGCGCCACTTGTCGGTGCTCGGCACGGGCGGCTATCTGGCCGTCGTGATTACCGCGTTCATCATCGGATGCTTTGTCAGCGCGTGGTTGCAGGACAAGATCGGCCGCCGGAAAAACGTGATTCTCTTCGCGATCTGCTGCGCGGTCACGGTCAACGTTTATGTGTTCCTGCCTATCGGCGATGTTGCAATGCTAATGCTGAGCTTCCCGCTCGGGCTCTTCTCCGCGGGCATTCCGGCAACGCTCGGCGCGCTCTTCAACGAGTTGTATCCGCAAGGCGTGCGCGGCACGGGCGTCGGCTTTTGCTACAACTTCGGGCGCGTGGTGTCCGCTGTGTTTCCGGTGCTCGTCGGCCACATGGGCAATTCGATGCCGCTTGGACAAGCCCTCGGCATCGATGCGGGCATCGCATATGGACTCGTCGTCGTGGCTGCGTTGCTGTTGCCCGAAACGAAAGGCCGTCGCATTGCGACCGTGCCCGCTCAAGCTGCATCGAGCGAGCGATCGCCCACGCATGTCTGATCTATCCATGATGCATACACTTCACTCCACACTCGCCGACGAGCAATGGCTCGCAACGACGCCCGCTGCAATCGAAGCCATCGACAGTCACGCGCATGTCTTCGTGCGCGGCCTTCCGCTCGCACCGCATCGCCGTCACGCACCCGATTACGATGCGACGCTCGATGCCTACGCGGACCATTTGCGCGCGAACGGCATATCGCATTCGGTGCTCGTGCAGCCGAGTTTTCTGGGTACGGACAATTCGTTTTTCCTCGATGTGCTGCAGCGCTTTCCGCAACGCTTTCGTGGCGTAGCCGTCATCGATTCTTCCATCAGCGATGATGAATTGCAGCATCTCGCGGCGCGTGGTGTCGTCGGCATGCGGCTGAATCTGATCGGCCTTGCGCTGCCCGATCTGCGCGACGCGCATTGGCGCGAGTTGTTCAGTCGCATTAACGCGCTCGGCTGGCATGTCGAGATTCATCGCGATGCGGTCGATTTGCCGATGCTCATCACGCCGCTGCTCGAACAAGATTGCACGATCGTGGTCGATCATTTCGGCCGACCCGATCCCGCATTCGGCATCGACGATCCGGGCTTTCGCTATCTTCTGACGACGGCAAGGAGCGGACGCGTGTGGGTCAAGCTATCGGCGGCTTATCGCAGCGTGTGCGGCGAAAGCGGCGTTGCGATCGGCCAATCGCTCACGTCGGCCTTGCTCGATTCCTTCGGTGCGGCGCGGCTCGTGTGGGGCAGCGACTGGCCGCATACGCAGCATCAAAGGTTGATCGACTACGACGCCTCCCGCGATGCGCTCGACCGCTGGATTCCGGACGCATCGCTGCGTACCATCGTGTTGCGCGATTCGGCGCGCGCCCTGTTTCGCTTCGCGTGATAGCCACGCAAGCGCCGAAGCGCATCGCGGGTTAGCATTGCAGACGCTGAACATGAACTCACTTTCCGGACCCGAAGCCATGACCACTTCCTCTTCACGCCGCCGTGCCGCCTTTCGCGAACGGGTCAACGCACGCAGCGCCCTGCTTCTGCCCGGCGCGTTCAATGCGATGAGCGCGCGCGTCGCGGCCGATCTGGGTTTCGAAGCGATCTACATCACCGGTGCGGGTGTGACGAACATGTCGCTCGGCATGCCAGACCTCGGCTTCATCGGCCTCGCGGAAATCGCGGAGCATACGTCGCGCATTCGCGATGCAGTGGACGTGCCGCTCATCGTCGATGCGGACACGGGCTTCGGCAATGCGCTCAACGTGCGTCATGCAGTGCGCACGCTGGAACGCGCGGGCGCCGATGCGATTCAACTCGAAGATCAGGTGATGCCGAAGAAGTGCGGCCATTTCGCGGGCAAGGCCGTGATCTCGACGAATGAAATGGCAGGGAAGATACGCGCGGCGGTGGATGCGCGCGAAGACGATAACTTTCAGATCATCGCGCGCACCGATGCGTGCGCGGTGGAAGGTTTTGATGCGGCGATCGAGCGCGCGCGTGCATTCGTCGAAGCGGGCGCCGACATTCTCTTCGTCGAAGCTATCGAAACGCCGGAGCAGATCGCATCGCTGCCGAAGCTGCTCGATGCCCCGCAACTCATCAATATCGTGATTGGAGGCAAGACGCCCGTAACGGATCAGGCCGATCTGGCGCGCCTGGGTTTCAGTCTCGTGCTGTATGCGAATGCCGCGTTGCAAAGTGCCGTGCGCGGCATGCAGACCGCGCTCGGCGCATTGAAATCGCAGGGACGGCTCGATGAAGATCCGGCAGTCGTCGCGCCGTTCGCCGAACGTCAACGCCTCGTGAACAAGCCGCTCTTCGATGAACTCGACCGCAAATACGCCGCGGACTGATTCATTCGCCTGAAGTACGCCTTATCGCGAGTACATCGCGTTCCAGTCCGATTGCGACACGCGCGCACCGCCCGATTGCGCCGTGCCGTTAGCCGCACCGCCATAAGCCGTCGCGCCATCGCGTGCGGCGAGCTTCGCTTCGGCTGCCTGAATCGCTTCGGGATAGTGCGCCTGATCGCCGTCGCCCACGTGATAACCCACGCTCTGCAATTCGGCGAGTTCCGC
Organism: Caballeronia jiangsuensis; assembly: GCA_000648925.1. Classification (GTDB taxonomy): domain Bacteria; phylum Pseudomonadota; class Gammaproteobacteria; order Burkholderiales; family Burkholderiaceae; genus Caballeronia; species Caballeronia jiangsuensis. Next base: position 91,254 of record JFHF01000006.1, on the reverse strand, counting down.
ACGGACCTGCGCCCGCGTGATCTGGCTTTGAGCGAACGAAGCGACAGGAACGACAAGAACGGTTGCGACGATGGCTGCGCGAATGATCGACTTCATGATGAAACTCCAGTGTTATGAGGTGCCTGGCTTCGAACAGGATGTCGTTCGAAAGCAGTAATGGCAGTCTATGACGCTGGTCTTAACGGGTTAACCCCTAGCGTAAGAAAGCACCTTTCACGGAAACGCGCAGAATCGAGCGCGCGGGCGGCGCGGGCATCCGCATTCGAGAATTTGCTATGCTGGCCGCCGGACTGAACGCAATCGCGCATTGCGTTCGCCTCATGGCGCAAAGCGCCCGTCAAACACTGGAGATACAGATGGCAAAAGGATATTGGGTCAGCGTGTACAAGAAGATCATGAAGCCCGAGCAAGCCGCCGAATACGCGAAGATCGCAACGCAAGCCATCGCGGAAGGCGGCGGCCGTCCCCTCGTTCGCGGCGTCGCGGCGATGGCGCAAGGCGAAGGCGCGATCGAGCGCACGGTGGTCATCGAATTCGATTCGCTCGATGCGGCCGTCGCCGCCTATAACAGCGCGACGTATCAACATGCGCTGGAAGTGCTGGGCGATTCCGTGGTGCGCGACTTCCGCGTCGTCGAAGGCGCTTAACGGCGCTTGAAGTCGCTTCATCGGCCGATGTTATCGGCGCTCAGGCGCCCACGGCATCGGCCAGTTCGTTCATGTCGTTCGCGACGACATCCCAATCGCTTTCGGCTTTGAGATCCACTTTCTGGCCCAGTCCGCGCTCATACGGACGCGCGATGAACGCAGTGCGCAAGCCGCACTTTCTTGCCGCGGCGAGATCGTCGTTATGCGCGGCGACCAGACAGACCTCTTCCGGCTTCAGCATCAGCACATCCGCCGTGCGCAAATAGGCCTGCGGATCCGGCTTGTAAATCTGCGCGATCTCCGCGCCGAGAATCGCATCCCAGGGCAGGCCGGCACGCTTCGCCATATCGACCATCAGCCTTATATTGCCGTTCGAAAGCGGCGCGATGATATGGCGCGCCTTGAGCCGTTGCAGGCCCGATATCGAATCCGGCCACGGGTCGAGCCGATGCCACGCGAGATTGAGTTCGTCGAGCGCCTCCGAAGGAACAGCTTTCGGATCGATACCGAACTCCGGCAAGACATCCACCAGATTCTCGCGATGCAGCACATCGAGCCGCACGAACGATCGCTCGCCGCCGATGATCTTGCGCATCGCGGGCACATAGCGGCTGCGCCATGCATCCGCGAACGCTTCAGGTGCAGCGCTCGTTGCGCCGTGGCGTTGCAGGAACGGCGCGGCCTCGCGCGCGACGCCGCCGCGCCAGTCCACGACCGTGCCGAATACATCGAATACGAATGCTTTCACGTTGCGCAAACTCACGTGTCTCTCCCATTGAATGAATTGTCTGATCGATTCGCCCGCGATGCATTTGTTCCTCGCGTGCAAGACTGATTGTCCATCGCGTGTGTACGCAACGAATCTCGAAAGGCATAGATTACGACCCATCGGAGCCGTCGGTCCGATCCGCAACAGGCCCAAATCAACATCTATCGAGGTTCATCATGAGCAACGCAAACAAAGTCGCTATCGTCACCGGCGCGTCGCAAGGCATCGGCGCGGAAATCGTCAACGCATTTCGCGCGCAAGGTTATCGCGTCGTCGCGACCGCCCGTTCCGTTACGCAGCCGGACGATCCGAACGTCATAGCCGTCGCTGGCGATATCGGCGACCGAGCCACCGCGCAACGCGTCGTCGATGCCGCGATCGCAAAGTTCGGCCGCATCGATACGCTCGTCAACAACGCCGGCATCTTCATCGCCAAGCCCTTCACGCAATATACGCAGGAAGACTATGCGGCGTTCCTGAATGTGAACCTGAACGGCTTCTTCAATATCACGCAACTCGCTGTCGAGCAGATGGAGAAGAACAAGAGCGGGCATGTCGTCAGCATCACGACGTCCCTCGTCGATCATGCGGTGAGCGGCGTGCCTTCGGTGCTGGCGTCGCTGACCAAAGGCGGCCTGAATGCCGCGACGAAGTCACTGGCAATCGAATATGCGAAGTCCGGCATTCGGGCGAATGCGGTGTCGCCCGGCATCATCAAGTCGCCGATGCACGCGCCCGAAACGCACGAAGCACTCGGCGCGCTGCATCCGATGGGACACATGGGCGAAATGAGCGACATCGTGAACGCCGTGCTGTATCTTGATTCCGCGCCGTTCGTGACGGGCGAGATCCTGCATGTCGACGGCGGTCAAAGCGCGGGACATTGATTGATCGATTCTTCACCGGTTGCGAATGCGCCCTTCGCGGGCGCTTCGTTGTTTCCCATTCAAGGAGATCGCCATGCCGATGGTCACGATTCAGGTCACACGCGAAGGCAGCAAGCCCGGCACGAGTGCCGTCACCGCCGATGAGAAAGCGCAACTCATCAAGGGCGTGAGCCAATTGTTGCTCGACGTGTTGAACAAGCCACTCGACGCTACGTTCGTCGTGATAGAAGAAGTGGAGATGGAGAACTGGGGCGTGGGCGGTTTGCCGGTGCAGGAATATCGACGGCAGAAGCAGGCGAAGTAAAGTCGTTACTACGGCATCGCCGCATGAAGAACCACGGCGATGCCTTCGTTTCGCTGTCTTATTGCCCCGGTGCGTAGAGATCGAGGAGCTTCAGCGTGACGCCATTGGTCCAGCCGAAGCCATCCTGCAACGGATACTCGCCGCCGCCCCCGCCGCCCGTTCCCTCGCCTTCCACGATGTACTTCTCCACGAGCTTCTGCTGCGTCTTGTAGACGTTATTCACGTCGGCAAGAAAGCGCGTGCCGATCTGCTGCGCGAGATCGCTGCGCCCATATCGCTTCAGACCTTGCACCGCGATCCAGTGCAATGGCGCCCAGCCGTTCGGCGCGTCCCATTGCTGCGTCGTGTTGTAGGTGGTCGTCGTGAGGCCGCCCGGCTTCAGCAGCATCGCTTCGACTGTCTCCGCCGTCTTGTGCGCGCGATCCGGCCACGCCGCGTTGGCGAAGAGCGGATAAAGCATCGCCGCCGACGGGTTATTGCGCGGTTGTCCGAGCTTCCAGTCGTAGTCGCCGTAATAGCCGTTCTTGTTCCAGAGATACTTGTTGATGCCGACGGCACGCTTCGCCGCGCGTCCGATGAACTCGCCGACGCAACCGAAATCGCGCGCCTCGCCGCAACCGATGGCAATCGTCGTTTCGAGGTGGAACATCAGGCTATTCAGATCGACGGGAACGATCGATGTCGTGCGAATGGTCGCGAGCGTCATGTTGTCGCCGAACCAGCGCGAACTGAAGTCCCAGCCGCTTTCGGCCGCCGCGCGCAGATCGCGATACACCTCGTTCGCCGGGCGATTCGTGACCTGTTTGGCAGTGGCGACGTCTTCCGAATACGACTCGTCGCGCGGCGTGTCGCGCTCGTCCCAATAGCGATTGAGCACGGTCTTGTCCGGCAGCATCACGACATTGCGCACCGCGCCGCCCGGCTGCAACGTATTCGCGCCCTGCATCCAGTAGCTATGTTCCTTGCGCAATTGCGGCAAATACTTCTGATAGACCCGCCCGCCTTCCTTGTGCGCGGCAAGTTCGACCATATAGGAGAAAAACGGCGGTTGCGACCGGCTCACGTAGTACGTGCGATTACCGTTCGGAATATGTCCGATCGTGTCGATCAGATACGCGAAGTTATCGAGCATGTCGTCGACGAGATCTTCACGGCCCGCTTCCTGAAGACCCAGCATCGTGAAATACGTGTCCCAGTAGTAACCTTCGCGAAAGCGTCCGCCCGGCACGACATACTGCTTGGGCATCGGAATCAGCGAGCTGTTGGGCGGTACGTTGGCGGTCGTCGTGAGACGCGTGAGTTCCGGCCAGAGCCAGTCGATATGTTCGCGCAACGACTGGTTCGGCGGCGGCGTGATGACCTGATCCGTCGGCGGCGTGAAGTACTGCGCGACGAACGTCTTCAGCGAAAAGCCCGGCGCCGACATCTGCTGATGATAGGCCTGCACGATCTGCGCGGGATCGATCTTCGGTGTCGCGTCCACGAAGGTCTTTTGATCGGGATAAATGCCCTGTGTCTGCACGGCGACGAATAGATCGCCGTATAACTCGCTCGGCGGAGGCGGCAGCGTATAACCGGTTTGCGCGTCCGCATACGCGAGGTTTGCAGCCGCGCTCATGACGAGCCAGCCGCATAGCACTCCGCGTGCCTTGAACTGGAAACGCCGCGACGCCTCGTGCGCCGCGCGATGCGATAACAGTGCGATCATGCTCCCTCCTCAAAAGGATCAGTGAACCGGACTGGTCTCGCTCGCGCCGTTTTTGTTTTGGTCGATTCGCAGCACGGCGAAGCATCGCACGCTTGCACGAAGGTGGCAACCCTCAGACATCCGTGCGAACACGCTATTGAATGGCCAGCGCCTTATGCGCTTCGGCCTGAAATTGCGTCGGCGTGACGCCCGTCTGCTTGCGGAAATAGCGGCTGAAATATGCGATATCGGCAAAGCCCAATCCATGCGCGATCTGCTTGACCGACATGCTCGAATAAACGAGATCGCGCTGTGCCTCGCGCACGAGATGTTCGTTGATCATGGCGAGCGGCGAGCTCGATATCTCCTCGCGGCAGATGCGTCCGAGTTGCGTGACCGTCATGCCGAGCTTCTGCGCATAGAAATCCACGGGCTGATGCTCGCGAAAGTGCGCGGCCACCAGTTCCCTGAAGCGCTTGATCTGTTGCACGCGTCTTTCTGTCGATGCGACGCTCGGCGCGGACGCACTCTCGCATAGCCGCGCGACATGCACGAAAAGTGCAATCAACAGCGACATGCCCGCCGCCATGTGTCCACGGTTCGTCGCGCGAAACTCCCGCTCCAGCAATTCAAGGATCGGCATGAACGCGCTTTCCTTCACGGACTGGGCGCTGATACGCGAAAGCCCCGCGCGTTGCAGCACGGGAATGAGCCCCGGCGCCGCGATCGATGCAAGCGCCTCGATCGATCTTTGTGCGACGGTTACGACCAGACCATCGACGTCCGGCGCGAAGTTGAATCCATGCACCGTTTGCGCAGGCAGCACGATGACGCACGGCGGCAGGATATCGATCATGCGGTTCTCGATCAGCACTTGCCCGCCGCCGCCGCGAATGTACAGAAATTGCAAGAGCGCGTCATGACGATGCGCGTCGATATGCCAGTCGTTCGGCGCGCTACGCTCGGCGATCCACTCGAAGTTGAACGCGTCATACCACGGCGGACGCGCGGATTCTCCGTACAAGTTGTAGTTAGGGATTTTCCTCATGTCGCGCGTCTCCTGATGCACAAATTGTCCTGTCGTCTGCCGCCTTTGTCCAATTTTTTATGCAAGGCCGTGAATATACTTTTTTCACGGGCAAGGCTATCGCGCCTTCGCATCGAATGGACTCAGGAGACAAGGATGACTAATCAGGTCGCGCGGGATCACACCGCGCCGCATTGGCTCGGGCTCGAATCGAGCGTGTGTGTGGTGACGGGTGCGGCGGGCGGCATCGGCCGCGCCATCGCATCGACATTCGCGGATGCGGGCACTCGCCTCGCATTGCTCGATCGCGATGAAGCGGGTTGCAACGAAGTGGCCGAAGCGCTGCGCGCAAGCGGCGTGGATGCGATTGCCATTGCCTGCGATATCGCCGATGCGGCGAGCGTGAACCGCGCACGCGATCAGGTCGAGCGAAAGTTCGGCCATGTCGATGTACTCGTGAACAATGCGGGTTTGTTGAGAGCGGGCGGCATCGAAGATATCGGCCTCGATGCGTGGAATGCGATGCTCGCCGTCAATCTCACGGGCTATATGTTGTGCGCACAGTCATTCGGACGCGGCATGCTGGCGCGTGGCGCGGGCAGCATCGTGCATATCGCATCGGTGGCGGCGCATCATCCGCAAACCTGGAGCGGCGCATATAGCCCCAGCAAGGCCGGCATCGCGATGCTGTCGCGCCAGATCGCCGCCGAATGGGGCGCGCGTGGCGTGCGCAGCAACACGGTCTGCCCCGGCATGATCCGCACGCCGCTCTCGAAGGCGTTCTATGAGCAAGGCGATGTCGAAGCGCGCCGCAGCGCGATGACCGCGAGCAGGCGTATCGGCGAGCCGCGCGATATCGCGGAAGTCGTGGCGTTTCTCGCGAGCCAGCGCGCGGCGTATGTGAACGGCGCGGAGCTTGCCGTCGATGGCGGCTTCGAATGCATGTTGATGGACCTCGTTCCGCGTCCCGGCTTCGAAGCGCCGCGCACCGCCTGAAACGCGGCCTTCCATCTCGCGGGTGCGCAACGCGCCCGCTTCCAATCAAAGGACATCATCATGACTACCGTAACGCGGTCGTCCGATCTCGCTTGCGATGTGCTCGTGATCGGCTCGGGCGCCGGCGGCCTTTCGACGGCCATCACAGCGAAGAAGCAAGGGCTCGACGTGATCGTCGTCGAGAAGGAACGATACTTCGGTGGCACGACCGCATTCTCGGGCGGCGTGCTGTGGATACCCGGCAATCGCCACGCGAAGGACGCGGGTGTTCAGGATACGCGTGCAGCCGCGATTCAATACATGCGTGGCGAGACCGGCGCGATGTACGACGAAGCCGCCGTCGATGCGTTTCTCGACAACGGCCCGCGCATGATCGACTTCTTCGAGCGCGAGACCTCGGTCGAATTCCTGCCGACGCTCTACCCCGACTATCATCCCGATGCGCCGGGCGGTGTCGATGTGGGACGCTCTGTCGTCGCAAAGCCCTTCGATGCGCGCGCACTGGGCAAAGACATCGCGCGCCTGCGCCCGCCGCTCAAGACGATCACGTTCATCGGCATGATGTTCAATTCGTCGAGCGCGGATCTCAAGCATTTCTTCAACGCGACGAAATCGCTTGCGTCGGCATGGTATGTCGCAAAGCGGCTTGCGAGTCATATCGGGGAACTCGCGCTCTATAAGCGCGGCGTGCAGATCACGAGCGGCAATGCCCTCGCCGCGCGCCTCGCCAAGTCCGCGCTTGATCTCGGCATTCCGATTCATACGAGCACGGGCGCGAAGGAACTCACTACGGTGAAGGGCCGCGTGACGGGCGCGATCGTCATCGCGGATGGACGCGAAACGCGCATCACCGCGCGGCGTGGCGTCGTGCTCGCGTGCGGCGGTTTCTCGCATGATGTCGCACGCATTGCGAAGGCATATCCTCATGTGCGGCGCGGCGGCGAGCATGTATCGCCGGTGCCCGCAGGCAATACCGGCGATGGCGCGCGCATGGCCGAGCGCGTGGGCGGCCGCGTCGATATCCGCTATCCGCAGCCTGCCGCATGGATGCCGGTCTCGCGCGTGCCGCTGAAAGACGGGAAATACGGCGTGTTTCCGCATCTGCTCGATCGCTACAAGCCGGGCGTGATCGGCGTGACGCGCGGCGGCGTGCGCTTCACCAACGAATCGAATTCTTATCACGATGTCGGCGCGGCGATGATCGAAGCATGCCGCGATGAAAAGGAAACGGCGATGTGGCTCATTTGCGATCACGCGACGATCCGCAAATACGGCCTCGGCTTTGCAAAGCCCGCGCCGATTCCGCTCAGGTCCCATCTGAAAAGCGGCTATCTCGTCAAAGGCCGCACGCTTCTGGAACTCGCGCGGCACGCAGGCATCGACGCAAGCGCGCTGGAAGCGACCGTGCGCGAATATAACCGCGACGCCGTGGCAGGCAAGGACAACGCATTCGGCCGCGGCACGACTTCATTCAACCGCTATCTCGGCGATCCCGCGCACAAGCCGAATCCTTGCGTCGCGCCGATCAACGATGGCCCGTACTACGCGCTCAAGGTCGTGATGGGCGACCTCGGCACGTTCGATGGCATTGCAACGAATCCGCACGGACAAGTACTCAAAGGCAGCGAGCCGATTCCCGGGCTCTATGCAGTCGGCAACGATCGCGCGAGCGTCATGGGCGGCAACTATCCCGGCGCAGGCATCACGCTCGGCCCGATCATGACGTTCGGGTATCTCATCGGACTACATCTCGCGGGCCGTATCGACGCGCGCGCGAATTCCAGCGAATTGAGGAGCGCGGCATGAGCAAGCCAATCATCGATCATCGTATCTACACGATCAGGCCGCGCGGCATGGCGGAATTCATCGACGTATTCGATCGTCTCGCTATGCCGATACAACTCAAGTACCTCGGCGCGCCAGTCGGCTTTTATATGAGCGATATCGGCGCATTGAATCAGGTCGTGCATCTGTGGGGCTACGAGAGTATCGGGGATTACGACCAGCGGCGCACCGCACGCGACAACGATCCCGAATGGCCCGCTTATCTGCAGGCATCGGCGCATCTGATCGTCGCGCAGGAGAGCCGCATCATCAGGCGCGTCGAGTTCAGAAGCCTTTCGCCCGCAGTGCGTTAGAACCGGGCATAGCGGCACGAAGAAGGCCGCATCCTTGCGATAGCTTTTAGATAAATGAATGGAGACATACCGGCATGGAAAAGAACTTCGGGACCATCGAGGTCCAGAGCTTTATCGACGGCGAGCGTTTCTCGCCGTATCAATGGGTCATCCTGATCCTGTGCTTTCTCGTCGTCGCGGCCGATGGCTTCGATACGGCGGCAGTCGGATTCATTGCGCCGTCGTTGATCGGTGACTGGGGCATCACGCGAGCAGCATTGGGTCCCGTGATGAGTGCGGCGCTCGTCGGGCTCGGCATCGGCGCCCTCGCGGCGGGACCGGCTGCCGACCGCATCGGACGCAAGGCGGTGCTCGCGCTTTCCGTGTTCTTCTTCGGCGTGTGGAGCCTCGCGTCGGCACAAGCAAGCTCGGTCGAAACGCTGACCGCGTGGCGCTTTCTTACCGGCCTGGGCCTCGGCGCTGCGATGCCCAACGCCGTCACGCTGATGTCGGAGTACGCACCCGCGCGCATTCGTGCGGTCGTCGTCAACACGATGTTCTGCGGCTTCTCCGTGGGCCTTTCGATAGGCGGCTTGTGCGCCGCGTGGCTCATACCGCATTTCGGCTGGCCGAGCGTGCTCGTCGCCGGCGGCATCGGCCCGATCGTGCTCACGGTGCTGCTGCTTTTTCTGCTGCCCGAGTCGGCGCAGTTCATGGTCCTGAGAAAACATCCCGCGCAAAAGATAGCGCGCGTGCTGCGACGCATCTCCAACGATGCGCGTCTCGCCGAAGGCGCACGCATCGCGTTCACCGCCGCCGACACGCGCACCGGCGGCGCGGACAAGTCCGCGCTCGGACTCGTCGTCTCGCGTCCTTATCGTTTCGGCACATCCATGTTATGGCTCGCGTATTTCATGGGCCTGTTGATCTTCTATCTGCTGACCAACTGGCTTCCCACGCTTTTCAAGGACGCCGGCTTCTCCGCCGAACGCGCCGCGCTCACGACGTCGCTCTTTCCGCTCGGCGGCATTCTCGGCAACCTGTGTCTCGGCTGGGTGATGGACAAGGCCAATCCGCGACGCGTGAACGCATGCGCCTACGTGCTCGCGGCGGCGCTTGTGCTGACGATCGGACGCGGGGTCGCGGATCAGTTCTGGCTCGCGGTGCTCATCTTCCTGACGGGAACGGCCGTGACGAGCGCGGTCACGTCGATGTCCGCGCTCGCGGCGTCGTTCTATCCGACACGAAGCCGCGCAACGGGCGTTGCATGGATGCTCGGCATCGGGCGCATGGGCGCGGTGGCGGGCGCGATGACCGGTGGCCTTCTCATGAGCATGGGCCTGCAATTCAGCGCGGTCTTCACGCTGCTCGCGATTCCCGCGTTCATTGCGGCGTTCGCGTTAGGCGCGTTGAGCAGACGCGATGCATCGCGTCAAGCAGACCCACTCGATCAGACGGCGCGTGTGCCTGCCGAATGATCCGTGGCATCGCTATCTGCTGCAAGCGAAACGATATTGACGATACCCTTGCGCGTCATCTTCGTATAAGGGCAAAAGCGTTCGGTGTTGCGCACGAGTTCTTCCGCTGCCGCGCGTTCGATGCCACGCATCTGAACGCGCGTGTGCGCGGTAAGCACGAAGAGGCCGTCCATCGGATCGCGGCCGAATTCGATCGTAACGGACACGCTCGCGCCCTCCACCGCGATACCCGCGCGCGCCGCCAGCAAGATGAGCGCGCCATGAAAGCACGCGGCATAGCCTGCGGCGAACAACTGTTCGGGGTTCGTGCCACCGCCGGGGCCGCCGAGCGCTTGCGGCATGCGCAGGTCGAGTTCGAGATTGCCGTCGTCGGAGCGGGCCATGCCCGAGACGCGGCCATGCCCCGCATCGCCGCCCGTGACGGTGACGGTCGTCGAATACAACGGCTGCACGTCGTGACCTTCATACTTGTCGAGCAGGCTGACGGGCGGCGGCTGGAGCGGCTCCATGACGGCCCCTTCCACAAATCGTTCAATGCGCCGCTTGAACCTCGCTCCGGCTCTCTTCGAACCACGCATCGAAATTCATTGCACCGAGATGCGCTTGTGCGCCTGGCAAGAGCGTGTCCGCCGCGAGCTGCGCGCCGAAGTAGAGCGCGTTCTCGTCGGCGACGACCGTCCTTGCATCGCCCGTCGCGTTGAAATAGCGCTGCATTAGATCGGAAAGACGCGACTTCTCAGGACCCGCGATCTCGACCACGCCATTGACCGGCGCATTGACTGCACGATCCGCGACGGCGTTCGCTACGTCGCCCGAGGCGATCGGCTGAATATACGCATCCGACAGATGCACCGCGTTTTCATTGGCGCTCGCTTTCGCAATGCCGCCGAGGAACTCGAAGAACTGCGTCGACTGAACGATCGTGTACGGCACGCCCGATTCGCGGATCAGCTTCTCCTGCGCGATCTTGCCGCGAAAATAGCCGCTTCGTGCGAGGCGATCCGTGCCGACGACCGAAAGCGCCACATGATGCGCGACGCCGGCCGCCTTCTCCGCAGCGAAGAGATTGCGTCCCGAGGTTTCGAAGAATTCGAGCACGGCCTTGTCTTCGAACGAAGGCGAGTTGGCCACATCGACGACCACGCGCGCATCCTTCAGCGCTTCTTTCAGGCCCTTGCCCGTCATCGTATCGACGCCCGATGCAGGCGACGCTGCGATCACTTCATGTCCGCGCGCTCGCAAGTTCTTCACGACCTTGCTGCCGATGAGTCCGCTTCCGCCTATCACTACGATCTTCATGATGTTCTCCTTTGACGCGATGCGCGAATGGTGTCGCGCTCGCTGAATCTGTCGTGCGTGATGCATCGTAGGTTCATGTGCACGCATCCGGTAGCGCCTTCAGCGGACGCGCGGTGTTGCCTTCGATGCATCAATCGGCGGTCACGAGCGCCGCATCGCTCTTGTTCGTCATGTGAGTCGTCAGGCAATGCAGATCGAGCGCGCGCGTATGCTCGGTCATGTAATCGACGAATACACGCACGCGTGCGGGCAGTTGCTTGCGGCTGAGATAGCAAAGATAGTGGCCGCCGTCGTCGGGCGCATGTTGAGCGAGACATACGACGAGGCGCCCGGCCTTGAGCGCATCGCACACGAGATAGGCAGGCAGTTGCGCGATGCCCTGCCCGTCGAGCACCGCTCGCAGCATCAGGTCGATGTCGTTGAACGTTTGCTTCGCGGCGAGCGAGCGCTTGTGCGGCAGGCCATCGACCTTGAACTCCCAGTCGGCGATACGCCCCGCCGATGTACGGAAATTGATGCAGCGATGTTTGTCGAGCTCATCGACACGACGCGGCAAGCCGTGCTCGCACGCATACTCCGGCGATGCGCACACGACCATCTGCATCGGGATCAATTGCTTCGCGACGACCTCGCTGTCTTCCATGTGACCGTCGCGAAATGCGACATCGACACGATCTGCCGTGAAATCGCACGGACGATCGTTGAGCACGAGTTCCAGTGCGATATCCGGATAACGCGCATGGAAGCCGGACAGTAGCGGCGCGACGACCCTGCGGCCGAAACCCGGCGCGGACGCGATGCGCAAGTGTCCGCGCGGCGGCCCGTTGCGCAGTTCGCGCATATCTTCGAGCGCCTGCACGATGCGCTCCACGCCCGGCTGACAGTTCTTGTAGAAGAGCTCGCCCTCGCGCGTGAGCGACGTGCTGCGCGTGGTGCGAAGAAAGAGACGCGCATCGAGCTGTGCTTCCAGCTTCTGCACGTTGCGGCTGACGGCGGAGCGGCCGATACCCAGGCGATCGCTCGCTTTCGCGAAGCTGCCTTCATTGGCGACCGCAAGAAACGAAACGACGCCCGCATAACTCGTCACGAAGCTATAGGCGAGCGAATCGTCGGAATGACACGCAAGATCTGATGGCATGGCGGCACGAAACGTAGTGGCTCTGTCTCACTAGACGTTCACGCCCTGCACTTTGTGACACGCCATGCTCGATTTCTTTTATTTCACCGGCGTCAGAACCGGTTTGCCCTTGTCCTTGAGCAGCAGCACGATGAACTTCGCGCGCTTCGTCTTGCTGGCGTTGCGGCCCACCGTGTGGATATCTTCAGGGCCTTCATAGAACGTATCGCCGGCCTTGAGCGTCACGGCCTTGCCGCCCTGAAGCTGCATGATGATCGTGCCTTCGAGCACATACACGAATGCATGCGCATCATGACGATGCACCGGATCGACCGAGCCCGGCGGATATTCGACGCTGATCATCAGCGCCTCCTTGCCCGGATACTCGGGCAGCGGCTTCGTCATCAGCTCCTTGACGATGGCCTCCGGCGCGGCCTGCGCCGTACTCGCGGCGAGCGCCGCGCATCCGAAGACGAGCGTGAGTCCCACGCGTTTGATGCTGTGCATGATCCGTTCTCCCATGATCGAATGACGGCGCGAACACATCACGACAGGTTTGCCTTGTCGAGGCCGAAGGCCTTGTCGGACGAACCCGGCACCGTCTGGAATGCGACATTCGCACGATTCCATCCGTTGATCGCCATGACGGCGTAGGTCAGGTCGGATAGCTCCTTCTCCGAGAACTGCTCGCGCACGCGTCCATAGAGTTCATCGGACACGCCATGTTCGGGAATGCGCGTCAGCACTTCGGTCCACGCGAGCGCGGCGCGTTCGCGCGGCGAGAACAGCGTCGACTCGCGCCAGATCGCCACATGATGCGTGCGCAGTTCGCGCTCGCCATGAATCTTCGCTTCCTTCACATGCATATCGACGCAAAAGGCGCAGCCATTCATCTGCGATGCGCGAAGCGTCACCAGGTCGCGGGTTGTCCGCTCGATCGAGCACTCCTGCAAGGCCTGGCTGAACTCATAGAACTTCTTGAACAGTTCGGGCGATTGTTGAACGTAGTTGATTCGCTGCGTCATGATGACTCCATGCCTGGTTGAAGATATCGCCGGCGCTCCATAGCCGGCATGGATGTCATCGTAAGTTTGCGCGCCTTCTCGCGGTAGACGCGCGAACGTGCGCACGCTATTGCTTCGCGCGCATCAATCGCAAAGGCAATCCATCACGCGTTTCCGTAACGCGCCGCGATGCGTTCGAGCTTCTCCGGGTTGCGCTGCACCTGAATACGCACGATGTGCTCGTCTTCGATATCGTAGGTCTGGGCGGATTCGAGCTTGCCGTCGATGAAGCGCAAGAGCGCCCATTGGCCATTGAGCATCACGAGTTCGACACGCACGCCCTTTCCGTAGCGCAGGAATGCGGCATAGAAAAGCTGCGCGATGCGCTTGCCGCCGAGTAGCGGCTCCGGGAAGCTCTGCACGTGGCCGCCGCCATCGCCGACGAGCGTCGCGTCGTCCGCGAGCATCGCGTGAATGGCCGCGAAATCGCCGTGTTCGATCGCATGTGCGAATGCATGCAGCAAACGCCTGTGGATTTCGCGCGGCACCGAACGGCGCGGACGCTCGTCGCGCAGCTGTGCCTTCGCGCGGCTCACGAGCTGCCGGCATGCGGCCTCCGTCTTCCCGATGATGCTCGCGACCTCCGGATAATCGGCATCGAAAACTTCGCGCAGCAAGAACGCCGCGCGTGCTTCGGGTGTCAGGCGTTCGAGCAGCATCAGAAACGCGACCGACACATCATCCGCGCGCTCCGTAACTTCTTCGGGCGTCGCGGGCGGCTCGGTGATTTGCGGCTCGGGCAGCCAGATGCCCGCGTAATGTTCGCGCTGCAATTTCGCGGCGCGCAGCCGGTCGATCGAATGGCGCGTCGTGACGGCGACAAGCCAGGCTTCGGCATTCTCGATAGCTTCGCGCGCAGCCGCGTGCCAGCGAAGCCATACGTCCTGCACGATGTCTTCGGCCTCGGCGACCGAACCGAGCATGCGATACGCGATGCCCTGCAAGCGAGGGCGCAGCCGGTCGAACTCGCGCGTGGCGTCATCCATGAAGACGATTCCTCGTTCGTAAGCGAACTACGAAGCCAGCGAATTTGAAAGGTGATCGTATATTACTCGCCTTGTATTCGTGACGATTACGACGAAGTATTAATAATATGAGCAATGCGGCCGTTAATATCGGAAGCCGGATTCGAAGGCATCAATCTCCGTTCATTCATGACTCAAACCGAACAACAAAAAACGCCTGGGAGTCTGACGCGCATCATCGTCGCGACGGTGATCAGCAATGGCTTCGTTGCCTACGACTTCACCGTGTATGGCTTCTCCGCGGCGATCATCGGACAGCTCTTTTTTCCCGCGCACGATGCCGCTTCGTCGCTGATGCTCTCGCTCGCGACATTCGGCGCGGGCTTCGTGATGCGTCCGCTCGGCGCGATGCTGATCGGACGATACGCGGACCGGCACGGCCGGGAGGCCGGCATGCGGCTATCGATTGCGTCGATGGCGGCGGGCACCTGGCTGATCGCGTGCCTGCCGACGCATGCGGCGATCGGCGCGAGCGCGACCGTGCTGATCGTGTTCGCGCGGCTTCTTCAAGGGCTCGCAGCGGGCGGCGAGATCGGCCCGGCATCGGCGCTGCTGATGGAGTCCGTGCCCTATGAACGGCGCTGCTTCATGGTCAGTTGGCGCGGTGCGAGCCAGGGCGCGGCCGCATGCGCAGCGGCGCTCGTCGGCGCGTGCACGTCCGCGTTGCTGTCGCACGAGCAACTCGTGCAATGGGGATGGCGTGTGCCTTTCGTCATCGGCGGATTGATCGCGCCGCTCGGCTGGTTTCTGCGCCGCGTGCCGGCCGATGCATGGGCATCGAAAGCGCGTCCCGCTCGCACGCCACTTTCGATCGTGCTTCGCGAACATGCGCGCCCGCTCGCATGCGGCATCCTGATGATGGCCGCGCCTTCGTCGAGCATCTACATTGCCGTGCTGTACATGCCGAGCTATCTGACGCACACGTTGCAACGGCCACCGGCAATCAGCTTCATGATCGCGTCGCTGTCCGGTCTCGTGATTCTCGTCGTCACACCACTCGTCGCGCTCGCCGCCGATCGCCTGATGAGCCGCAAGACGCTGCAATACGCATCGCTCGTCGGCGCGCTCGCGACGGCATATCCCGCGTTCCATGCGCTCACGCGAGGCGCACCGAATACGCTCGCGCTCGTGATCATCCTGCTCTATGTCGGCATCGCGCTGAACAACGCGGGCGCGGGCTCGGTGCTCATGCTCGAAGCCTTCCCGAAGCATCGGCGCGCAGCAAGTCTCTCGGTGATCTACACGTTCGGCGTCGTCATCTTCGGCGGGTTCTCCCCGCTCGCGGTCGCATGGCTCATCGGCGCGACGGGCAATGTGATGACGCCCGCGTGGTATCTGCTCGCCGCGAACTGCGTGACGCTCTTCGCGCTCAGCCGCTTCCCCGAACGCCCCTCGAATGCGCGGCGCGCATGCGCATGACGGGATCGCTGTCCGCCGCGCGTAACAGGTCGAGCGCACGCAGACGCATTTCCAGCGGGCTCACATCGAACGCGCGACGGAACGCGCGCGTGAAATCCGATGCGCTCTTGAAGCCGAGACCGAATGCGATATCGGTAATCTGCAGGTTCGGAAACCGCGCGAGTTCATCGGCTGCTTCGCGCAGGCGGCGATGTCGAATGTACGCGCCGAGGCCGCCTTCCTGCTCGAACCATCGATAGATGGTCGCGCGCTTCAGGCCGAGTGCATCGACGATCTTCATCGGCGTGAGATCGGCTTCATGGAGATGCGTCTCGACATAACGCTTTACCTGGCCCTTCACCGCCGTTTGCAGCGCGGCGCGCGAGTCGTGCAATGCATGCAGTTTTTCGGCGAACGCCGCGAGCAGGAGTTGCGCGCCGGCATCGAGGGCGTCGATGGCATCGGGACGTTCGAGCGTCGGCAGCGCGCGTGCGGTGGCATCGAAATGCTGGAAGACGAAGCGCGCGAGCGGCGCGTCATCAGGCACGACGCGGCCGTGCAGCGCATCGCAGTCATCGATATGCGCGGCGACGACCGAGCGCGGCACGAACATCGTCAGCACGCGGCACGCCGGACGTTCGACGCGAAAGCGCTGATTCAGATCGAACGCGACGATGCCGCGCATCGAACCCGGCGCAGTGCGCTTCACGCTCGGACCGCTGACATGCCCGGACTCGCCTTCCACATACACATGAAACGCGAAATCGCGGCGCGTGTCGGTCGAGACGCGTGCGATCGATCGCTCGAGCACCAGCGCTTCGGTACGCGCCTCCGTGAACACGAGGCCGCCCGCCGCGTGCAGATCGATGCTGCCCGCAAAGCCGCGCGCGATGCGATCGTTGTCGGGAAGAACATCCACCACATGCCCGACGCGATCGCGCCATGCGAGCAACTGGCGTTCGCGCGGCAATTCCTGGGTCGAGAAGCGCGTGAATAGCGTGCGTGGATCGGAATCGGCGGGCATGGAATCGATGTCGGTTCAAATAGTCCTTTCGAGCAGTGGCGCACACGATGCGCGCCGGCAAATGAGACGCATGGTAAAGCGAATTCGAAATGCAGGTATATCGTGCTGAACGAGGAGCAGCGTGTGCGGCGTCGCGGGCGGTTCAGGTCGGCGATTCCTTGCCGTCATCCCGCTGTCACATCGCTGTCTCCCACTCATTGGTTTACGGCTGACTAAGAACAAATACACAGCCGCATGCAGCAAAAAAGGCGTTTCGGGGCGTCAACATGGAAAAGTCGAAAGTATCGCAAGCCAGCCGCGCCGCGCAAAGCACGCGAGCGGCGCTCAAGCCTGCGCGCATCGCGGACGCGCAACTCGATCATCTCGAACACATGATCCGTTCGCTTGCAGTCGCGGGCAATCAGAAGGCGTTCGCCTGTCTCGATCGCGCCTACTGGAAAAGACGGCTTGCGGCACTCGGCGACGAAAGCGATCTCGTGTCCACGCAACGCGCTCGCGTACTGCGGCTATTCGATCTTCTCGCACAGGATCACGCCGCCGGCCCCGGCAAGGCCGCCGCGTAGTCATCCACCGCACATGCATGCGGAATGCAAAACCCAAAAGGGCATTCCGAATGCAAAACGAAAAATGCCAGTAATGACTGGCAAGCCGATTGCAAGGCCGGCCTGAGAGAGCACGATCGACGCGCGGTCGATTTTGACCGTCGCGTCGAAAAGTGCTATTACGACGGGGCTTCGCGTCCCGCGCATGGTTCGCCAAGAACACGCGAGGTCATGCGCGGGACACGAAAGCTCCTCGTAATCGCATCGGCATTCAAGGCGATGCGCGTCAGCTCAAGGTCACCGTGAATCCCACAACCCTGACTCCCTGGTCGGCCCACGACACGCAACTGCTGATCGCCTGCGCGCTCGGCCTCGCGATCATCATCGTTTCCATCAGCGTGCTCAAGCTCGCGCCGTTCCTGTCCATTCTCGTGGGCACGTTCGCGGCGGGCTTCACCGCGCATCAACCGCTCGAAGCGATTGCGCAGGCGTTCAGCAAGGGCGCGGGCGCACTGCTCGGCGACGTCGGCATCATCATCGCGCTCGGCGCCATGCTCGGCGCGCTGATGGCCGAATCCGGAGCCGCGGACCGGCTCGTCACCACACTGCTCGATCATTCGACACCGCGCCGCCTGCCGTGGATGATGGCGTTCGTCGCGATCATCGTCGGCTTGCCGCTCTTCTTCGAAGTCGGCCTCGTGATGATGGTGCCGATCATCTTCGTGATGGCGCGTCGCGCGAAGCAGCCGATCCTGCGCATCGCGATTCCCGCGCTCGCCGGCATGACGACGCTGCATGCGTTGCTGCCGCCGCATCCGGGTCCGCTGATCGCGGTGAGCGCGCTGCATGCCGATCTCGGCCTGACGCTCGGGCTGGGCCTCATCGTCGCGCTGCCCGCCGTGATTCTCGCCGGCCCGCTCTACGGCATCTGGCTGTCCAAACGCCTGCATATCGAAGAGCCCGAGGAAATGGGCAAGCTCTTCACGGCGCATGAAGACGGTGCATCGACGCCGGGCTTCGCGATCTCGCTCGTGACGATCCTGCTGCCCGTCGTGATGATGCTCGGGCGCACCGTCGCCAAGCTCGCGCTCACGAAGGACACGCTGCTCTACGACACGCTCGATTTCGTCGGCGAGCCGCTCGTCGCGCTGGCGTTGACGGTGCTCTTCGCGATCGTGCTGCTCGGCTGGTCGCGCGGCATGGCGCGCGAACGCGTCGGCGGCATCCTGCGCAAGAGCCTGCCGCCGATCGCGGCGCTCCTGCTCACGATCGGCGCGGGCGGCGGGCTCAAGCAGATGCTCGTCAACGCGGGCATCAGCGCGACCATCGGCAAGATCGCGGTGGGCACGCATCTGCCGCTGATCCTGCTCGCGTGGCTGATCGCGGTCGCACTGCGACAGGCGACAGGCTCCGCGACCGTCGCCACGACGACCACCGCGGGCATCGTCGCGCCCGTCGTCAGCGGACTCACGGCGACGCACAACTCGCTGATGGCGCTCGCGATCGGCGCGGGCTCGGTGTTCTTCTGTCACGTCAACGACGCGGGTTTCTGGATGGTGCGCGAGTACTTCGGGCTCACGCTCAAACGCACGGTCGCGGTGTGGTCCGTGTTGCAGACGATCGTGTCGGTGGTGGGACTCGTGCTGACGCTCGCGTTGTGGAGCGTGCTGACGTAAAGACGTTCGGCGTTCAGCCGTTCAGCCCGACGCTTCCTCGCGCGCGAGATCGCCGATGCGCGCGGCGGGCGCATCGCCCTTTGCACGTTCGAGCACCGCGAGCACTTCGCGCGCCGTGTTCTCCGAATGCTCGCGCAGGATCGCGGGCAAACCTTCGCGCGCGGGATGTTCGAGCGCGGCCAGAATGGCTTCGTGCTCGCTGGCCGATTCGGCCCAGCGCAGCGTGTCGGCATTCGCCGCGCCGCGCGCCCGATGCACCTTCGACATCAACGTCGAATAGACGCTCGCGAGCACGGGATTGTCGGCGGCATCGACGATCATCTGGTGGATCTGCTGATTCAGCTTGAAATACTCGATGCGCCTGCCGGCGTCGTGACATTCCACCATGCGCCGATGCTTCGCCGCGATCGCCGCGATTTGCGTATTCGTGATGCGCGCCTGCACCAGGCCACCCGCCATCGCTTCGAGTCCGTGAAGCAGCTCGAATGTGGCGGCGAGATCGTCGAGATCGATCTCGGCGACGCGATAACCGATGTATTGCCGGTGCGTCACGCGCCCCTCCGACACCAGCACCTTCAGCGCCTCGCGCAAGGGCGTTTTCGAGACGTCGAACGCGCTGCTCAATTCTTTTTCGTCGATGCGCGCGCCGGGCGGCAACTCGCCCTCGTCGATCATGTCGCGCAGGCGCGCGGCGATCTCCGCGGCCATGCCGCGCGTGCGCAAAAGGAGGGGGCTTTTGGTGGTCTGGTTCATCGCAGTGCAAGCTTATCACGAACTTGGTGAAAACCCTGCACCGTCATCGTGCAATCTAAATTTCAATAAAACCAAGCGTTTACACTGTTTGTAATTATAAATTTCTAATCCTATACTCTGTTCAACGTTGCGCGACGTCACGAAAACATCCGCCTATCCAGGAGCCCGTACATGTCTTCAACATCCGGTGTTGCCGCATTGACGGTGGGCAAATCCACCGTTCGCTGGAAGATTTTCGTCGTCATGCTGAGTCTCATCGCGATCAACTACATCGACCGCGCGTCGCTGTCCGTCGCGATGCCGCTCATTTCCAAGGAGTTCGATATCGGCCCGGCGATGGAGGGGCTCATCCTCTCCTCCTTCTTCTGGACTTACGCGGTGATGCAGATTCCCGGCGGCATGCTCGCCGACCGCTTCAAGCCGCGCATCGTGATCGCATCCGCGACCGTGTTCTGGGGCTTCTTCCAGGCCATCGCAGCGGTCTGCACGAACGCGCCGAGCCTGCTGCTCACGCGTCTCGGCCTCGGCGCGTCGGAAGCGCCGATCTACCCGGCGGGCGGCAAGCTCAACGCGATCTGGATGACGCAGACCGAGCGCGGCCGCGGCGCGACGCTGCTCGACGGTGGCGCACCGCTCGGCGCGGCGCTGGGCGCGATCCTGATTACCGGGCTCATCGCGACGCTCGGATCGTGGCGGCTCGCATTCGCGGTGGCCGGCGTCGGCACGGTGCTCGCGGGCGTCCTCGCCTGGTTTTATGTACGCAATACACCACGCGAGCATCCGGGCGTGAACGAGCTCGAAGCGGCCTATATCGAGGAATCGCATGCCCGCGACGCCGCCGCCGAGCCGTCCACGCTCTCGGGCCGCACGCGCGATTTCTTCAAGTACCGCTCGGTGTGGTGCATGTTCTTCGGCTGGATGTGCTTCAACAGCGTGTTCTACGGCCTGCTCACGTGGATGCCCAATTACCTGCACATGGTCCACGGCTTCGACATCAAGCAGATGGGCGGCTCCAGCTTCATCATCTTTTTCAGCGGCTTCATCGGCGAACTGATCGGCGGATGGATCGCGGACAAGTGGAAGGCCGCGGGCGGGCGTCCGAACGTCGTGATGCGCACGCTCTTCGGCATCGCGGCGGTTATCGCGACCGTGTCGATCTTCTCGGTGGCCTATGTGACGAATGCGGTCGCGGTCGTCGCCCTGCTTTCGACGACGCTCTTCTTCCTGCGCTGGTGCGGTCTTTACTGGTGCATTCCGTCGTCGCTCGGCACGCGCAACAAGATCGGCTTTCTCGGCGGCTTCATGAATCTCGGCGGCAATATCGGCGGCGTGGCGGTGCCGATCATCGTCGGCGCGATCGTGCAGTTCACGCACTCCTACTTCCTCGCGCTGATGTTCTTCGCGGCGGCCGGCATCGGCTTGCTCGTGTGCTCCAGCGCCATCGATTACGAAAAGAAGATTCCCGTCTGAACGGGATAGCAAGTTCACGCAGTAACGCTTCGCTCAATTCACACAAGAGACATCACGATGAAAAAACGCACTTTGCTCGGCATGCTCACGCCCTCGTCCAACACGTCGCTCGAACCGCTGACGAGCGCGATGGTTTCGAATCTGCCCGGCGTCTCCGCGCATTTCGCACGCTTTCCGGTGACCGAAATCTCGCTCTCCGATCAGGCGCTCGGCCAGTTCGACGATTCGAAGATCCTGCAGGCGGCGCAATTGCTCGCCGATGCGAAAGTGGACGTGATCGCATGGAACGGCACGTCGTCGGGCTGGCTCGGCTTCGAGGCCGACGAGCGTCTGTGCCGGCGCATCACGGAAGCGACGGGCATTCCCGCGACGACCTCCGTGCTCGCTTTGAACGAAATCCTGAAGAAGACCGATGCGCGCGAATTCGGTCTCGTCACGCCCTATCTCGACGACGTGCAGGAGAAGATCATCGCCAACTATCGCAGCGTTGGACTGAACTGCATCGCCGAGCGGCATCTGAACCTGAAGGTCAACTTTTCGTTCTCGGAAGTTCAGCCCGATGAAATCCGCCGCATGGTGCGCGAAGTGGCGAAGGACAAGCCGCGTGCGATCTCGATCTTCTGCACCAACCTGAACGCCGCGCATCTCGTGCCCGAGCTCGAAGAAGAAACCGGCATTCCGATCTACGACACGATCACGACTGTCGTATGGAAATCGCTACAGCTTGCGGACTACGACACGCGCAGCGTCAAGGGCTGGGGACGTCTCTTCAGCGAAGTCGTCTAAGGGGAAGAGCGATGTCGAACGAACTCGATTTCGTGATCCGTCACGCCGACGTCGTCACCGCGTCGGACCGGTTTTCGTGCGACATCGGCATTCGCGACGGCCGCGTGGCGATGCTCGGGCAAGGACTGCCCGACGCGCCGCGCGAACTCGATGCGAGCGGGATGCTGGTGTTGCCGGGGGGCGTCGACGGCCACTGTCATCTCGATCAGCCGATGCCCGACGGCCTGCGCATGGCCGACGACTTTCTCAGCGGCACGCGCTCCGCGCTATGCGGCGGCACGACCACGGTGATTCCGTTCGCCGCGCAGGCCAAGGGACAATCGCTGCAAGCGGCCGTCGACGACTATCACAGCCGTGCGGAAGGCCGCGCGCTGATCGACTACGGTTTTCATCTGATCGTCGCCGATCCGACGCCGCATGTGCTCGCGGAAGAGTTGCCGCGTCTGATCAGAAGCGGCTATACGTCGTTCAAGGTCTACATGACCTACGACGATCTCAAGCTCGATGACCGTCAGATGCTCGACGTGCTCACGGTCGCACGCGAGCACGGCGCGCTCGTGATGGTGCATGCGGAGAACTCGGACTGCATCGGCTGGCTGACCGAACGTTTGCTAGGCAAAGGCCTGCATGCGCCGCACGCGCATGCGCTCGCGCGGCCCGCCGTGGTCGAACGCGAGGCGACGCATCGCGCAATCGCGTTCGCGGAACTGGTCGATGTGCCGATCCTGATCGTGCATGTATCGGGCGCTGATGCGATCGAGCAGATTCGCTGGGGCCAGTCGCGCGGTTTGCCGATTCTCGCGGAGACGTGTCCGCAATACATGTACTTGACCGCCGACGATCTCGGCCACGGCGAATACGAAGGCGCGAAGTGCGTATGCAGTCCGCCGCCGCGCGATCCCGCGAATCAGCAGGCGGTGTGGAAAGCATTGCGCCAGGGCGTGTTTTCGCTCGTCTCTTCCGATCACGCGCCTTTCTCTTATGACGATCCGCAAGGCAAGAAGCCGGGCGGCAAGGAAGTGTCGTTCGATCACATTCCCAACGGCATTCCCGGTCTCGAAACGCGCTTGCCGTTGCTGTTCAAGGGCGTGAAGGAAGGACGCATCTCGCTGCACCGGTTCGTCGAACTCACGTCGCTCGCGCCCGCGAAGCTCTACGGGCTGTATCCGAGGAAAGGCACGATTGCGGTCGGCGCGGATGCGGACATCGTCGTGTGGGATCCGGAAAAGCGGGTGACCATCGCGAACGCGTCGCTGCATCACGCTGTCGATTACACGCCTTATGAAGGCATCGAAGTGACGGGATGGCCGCGTCATTGTTTCTCGCGCGGCGAACTGCTCGTCGAAGACGGCAGGCTTCTGAACGTGACGAACGGACGCGGACGCTTTCTGCCGGCAGGCAAACCCAATCTCGAATGAAGGTGCAAGCGATGAAGCTGCCTTTGTTGTCACTGACCGCCGCGATGTTCTGCATGACGGCGCACGCCGCGGAAAAAGATATGCCGAACGTCGTGCCGGAATCCGTCGGCGTCGATTCGGCGCCGCTCGTGCGCATGTCGGAGTGGATACGCGCGGACAAGATGGATGTACGCAGTCTCGTCATCGTGAAGGACGGCAAGATCGTGTTCGAGCGCTATGGCGACGGCCTCACGCGCGATAACAACTACGAGCTGTATTCGGTCACGAAGACGATCACGTCCTTGCTCGTCGGCGTGCTCGAAGGTGAAGGCAAGCTGAATCCATCGACGAAGGTCGCGCCGCTCATTGCGAAAGCGCGGCCCGATCTCGCCGCGCAACTCGCCGACAAGGAGAACATCGAGTTGCGTCATCTGATGTCGATGTCGAGCGGGCTCAGTTATCAGACGCGCGAAGGCACCGATCCGCTCTACTACGGCGCGCCGGATCGCCTGCGTGTCGCGGTGACGGCGAAAGCCGCGAAGGCGCCGGGCACGGACTTCGATTACATCGACGTGAATCCGGTGCTCGTCGGCACGGCCGTGAGCGTCGCCGCGCACGAACGCGAGGATCGCTTCGCGCAGAAGAAGCTGTTCGAACCGCTCGGCATGTCGCATTACCGCTGGACCGGCGTCGATGAAACCGGCGCCGTCGCGGGCGGCTGGGGCTTGCGGCTGCGCGCCATCGACATGGCGAAGATCGGCATGCTGATGCTCGACGATGGCCGCTGGCAAGGCAGGCAAGTCGTGCCGCGCATGTGGATCAAGCAGATGACGACGCCCTCGCCCGCCGCCGCCGATTACGGCTACTACTGCTGGATTCAGCATGTCGTGGAGAAAGGCCAGCCCGAATTCGGCGCGATGGGCTTCAAGGGGCAATTCATCACGGTGCTGCCGAAGCAACATGCAGTCGTGGTGATGACAAGCCTCTTGCCGACCGATGGCGGATTGCGCGACGCCACGTATCTGAATCAATACCGCCGCATGGTGAACGACTTCATTCTGCCCGCGTTGACGCCGGCGGCGCGCCCCGTCGCGACGGCCGCGAAGACCGAAGCGCTGAAGGAAGAACTCGAACGCAGCAACAAGACGCAGGGCGTGCCCGGCACGGCGGCCGCATTCAACGACGCACCCGAGACCTGATCCATGACACTACGTTTGCTGCTCAAGTGCATCGCGCCGGCCATCGTTGCGATGTCGATCTCGAACGCTGATGCAGCCGCGCCGCTGCGTGAAGCGGGACTCACGCAGGCATCGCCGGAAGATGCGGGCGTCGATTCGCGCGAACTCGTGCGTCTGTCGCAATGGATTCGCGAGCAGAAGCTCGATGTGTACAGCCTGCTCGTCGTGAAGGACGGCAAGCTGATTTTCGAGCGCTACGGCGCGGGCGCATCGCGCGATTCGAACTACGAGTTGTACTCGGTCACGAAGTCGGTGACGTCGATGGTCGCGGGCATGCTCATCGGCGAAGGCAAGATCAATCTCGACGATTCCGTCGCGACGAAGCTCGCCGCGTGGCGTCCCGACCTGCGCGCCGATTTCGCCGACAAGCGCAACGTCGAACTGAAGCACGTGCTCTCGATGTCGAGCGGCCTGCATTACGACTTCAAGCCGAAGGACGATCCGATCTACTACGCCGCGCCCGATCGCCTGAAGCTCGCGGCAGAAACCAACCCCAAGGCCGCGCCCGGCTCGGAGTTCGAATACACCGACATCAACCCGATCCTCGCCGCCGCAATGCTGAGCGCTGCGGCGCACGAGCCCGTCGAACGCTACGCGCAGGCGAATCTCTTCGGGCCGCTCGGCATGAAGCACGCGGTGTGGGCGCGCGCGGACCGTTCGGGACTCGTGTCGGCGGGATGGGGCTTGCGCCTGCGCGCCGTCGACATGGCGAAGATCGGCATGCTCGTGCTCGATCATGGCCGCTGGCAAGGACGCCAGATCGTGCCGCAGACATGGATCGCGCAAATGACGTCGCCCGGCGTCGCGCCCTACTTCGGCTACTACTGGTGGATCAACAACATCGTGCAGAAAGAGCCCGAATTCGACGCGATGGGCTTCAAGGGGCAATTCATCACGGTGCTGCCCGAGCGCAATACAGTGATCGTGATGACGAGCGTCATGTCCGTCGATGGCGGCCTGCGCGATGCGAAGAACCTCCAGACGTTCCGGCACATGGTGAACGACTATGTGATTCCCGCACTCGACAATGCGCATCACGCGCAGCCATCGACGGAACGCCGCGCGGCCTTGCAGCATGAACTCGCAGTCAGCGCGCACACGAAGGGCGTGCCGGGCGCGCAAGTGGACCCGACCGATCTGCCCCGGCTCTGACGCTAACGCACGCCGAATTTCCAGACCGTGACTTCGTGATACTCGTCGCCGGGCCGAAGCTCGGTCGACGGAAACGCTGGACGATTCGGCGAATCCGGGAAATGCTCCGCTTCGAGCGCGAAGCCGTCCGTCTGCCGGTACGCCGTGCCCGACGCGCCGATTGCGCTGCCATCGAGACCATTGCCCGTATAGAACTGAAGGCCCGGCTGCGTCGTGTAGACATCGAGCACGCGACCGCTCGACGGATCGTAGGCGCGCGCCGCGAAGCTCGGCTCGCCATTGCGCTGGCCGTTCTTGTTGAGCTTCCAGTTGTGATCGTAGCCGTGCGCATAACGCATCTGCTGATTCGACGAACGCAGCCGCGCGCCTATCGGCGTCAGCGCGCGCAAATCGAGCGGCGTGTTCTCGACGCTCGCTGTCTCGCCGGTCGGAATCGAATCGGCGCGCAACGGCGTATAGCTCGATGCCGCGATCATGACGAGTTGCCCTTCGACGCCGCCGCTGCCCTCGCCCGCGAGATTGAAATAGCTATGGTTCGTGAGGTTCACGACAGTGGGCTTGTCCGTCTTCGCCCGATAGTCGATGCGCACTTCGTTGTCGTCCGTGAGCGTGTAGGTCACATCGACGGTCAGCGTGCCGGGAAAGCCGTTCTCGCCATCGGGACTCACATAGCGAAGTTGCACGCCCGCGCCCTGCGCGCCCTGAAACGTCCTCACGACGGTCCAGACTTTTTCGTCGAAGCTATGCGGGCCGCCGTGCAACGTGTTCGGCGGCTCGTTGACGGGCAGTTTATAGCTGCGCCCGTCGAGTTCGAAACGTCCATCGGCGATGCGGTTCGCATAGCGCCCGATCAGGCCGCCGAAGTGAATCTTGCCGTTGTACTTCTCGTAGTCGCCGAGCGATCCGAAGCCGAGCACGATGTCCGCGCGACGCCCGCGCCTGTCGGGCACATCGAGCCGCGTCACGATACCGCCGTAGGTAATGCAGCTCATTGTTACGCCGCGCGAATTGGAGAGCGTGTATTGCGCGACCGCTTGCCCTTGTTGCGTCGCGCCATAGGGCGTGGAAGCGACCGTCGCGGCGAAGCCATAGGGCGTGAACATCGCGCACGCAAGGGCGGCAAAACGGATGAGCGTTCGTTTGGTGTCCGGCATAAGCGATGTGAAAGAAAGATCGTTCGATACGGCGCGGCATGGAGAACATCGCAGCGTCGGGCAGCATCGCTTATGCCTGACGCAGGCCGGGCACGCACCCTGCGATCTTCGTCTCACTCTATCGACGATGACGAAAGGAGCCCTTCATGAACGAACCAGCCGACCGTGCGACGCCGCCGAAGCAGACGCCCGAAGACCCGAACGTGGCGGACCGCCGTCTGTCCGACGAACAAAAGCGGGCGATGACCAACGAGCCCGAAGCGCCGAAGCCCGTCGATAAAGATCAGGAAAGCAAGCTGCCGAATCCGAAGGATGTCGGCGAAGCGGGTTGATCGTCGAAGATCGCGCATGTTGTCCACGTGCATGGCGGGGACGGTGCGCGATTCATTAGATGAATCGATCGTCAGCACGTACAAATTACATACGTGGCACTCGCGCGATGATAACCGTGACGCCGGCACGCGGCGTTCCGGATTGCTTTTGTTGTATGGTATCCCTAAGCTATCGCAGCGTTCGATGCCGCGCCCGGCGACGCGTCTCGCCGGAATAAGGAAGCAAGACGCCCATGCACGATCCTGCTCATTTTCTGCCGTCGTTCGTGTGGCGCGCGACGCGAGACGGGGTGATTCAGTACGCCAATCCGTGGGCGTGCCGTTATCTCGGCATTCCCTTTCCGGAACTGGTCGGGCGGCACTGGAATGCTTTTGTCCACGCCGACGATATTCCTCCGGTCCTCGATGCACTGCGGCAAATGCGCGACGGCACGCTGCTGCGCAACGCCGATGTGCGTCTTCTGCGTAACGACGGCACATTCCGCTGGCACACGCTGCATCTTCAGGCGCGCCGCGACGAGGAAGGACAGATCAGCGATACGGTCGGCGTCGCAATCGACATCCATGAATGCCGTCACGCCTGGGCGCTGTACGAAGCGAGCGAGCGGCGGCTTCAGGCCGCATTCGCGGGCGCGCGCATGGGCGCATGGGAATGGGACATGAAGACGCGCGTCGTGCGCATGACCGCGCAACTCGCCGCGCTCTACTCTTTTCCGCCCGGCACCGAATCGGTTCTGCTTGCGGAAGTGTGGGACCGCGTCGCCCCTGAATATCGCGAGCTGTTTCAGCGCGAACTGACCGAAGCGTTGCGTGAAGGCGGACCATTCGAGTTCGATTTCGTGCTCGATGGCGATAAGGGCCAGCGACGCTGGCTGCGCATGCGCGGACATCCCGAGTTCGACCGTCACGGCGTGCTCGCGCGCGTCTACGGCGTGAGCTTCGACATCAGCGCGCAACGTGCCGACGAGGAACGCCTGAGCCTCTCGGAGCGCCGCTATCGCGCACTCGTCGAGACGACGGGCGCGCTCGTCTGGTCCGCCGATGCCAACGGCGAGATCCGTCCTTCGGGCGGCGAATGGGAGCAGTTCACGGGCACCTCGCCGGACGTGCTGTCCGGCTGGGGCTGGCTTGACTATATCCATCCGGACGATCGCGAACGCACGCATCAGGCATGGCTCGAAGCACTGCGCGAAGGCGCCGCGCGCACGCTCACCTTTCGCATGTACCGGCGCGACGGCGTCTATCGCATGGTGCAGGCGCATGCCGCGCCGCTCTACGACGAGAAGGGCAACCTTCAGGAGTGGTTCGGCACCACGACCGATGTCACGCCGCGCTATGAAGCACAGGCCGCGATCGAAGCGCGCAGCCTGCGTCTCACGGTGGCGATGCAGGCCGCGAAGATCCATATCGCATCGCTCGAACTCGCAACGTGGACGCTCTTTCTCGAAACCGGCGGCGAGCGTCAGATCACCGAAACGCTCAGCTACGACGCGGCGCTCGCACGCGTGCATCCCGACGACAGCGCAACGCTCGATCGCTATATGCGCAGCATCGCGGCGGGTGAAAACCCCGAAGGCCACTTCGAGTTTCGCGTGCGCAACCTGCACGGCGAACAATGGATGCAGGGCAGCGCGCTGCTTCAGCGCAGCAAGGACGGCGAGCCGCTTCGCATTATCGGCAGCGTAATCGATATCACCGAGCGCAAGCACATGGAGCTGATGCTGCGCGAAGCGGGACGCCGCAAGGACGAGTTTCTCGCGATGCTCGCGCATGAGCTGCGCAATCCGCTCGCGCCGTTGCGCACGGCGATCGCGCTGTTGCAGAAGGATCAGGATGGCGACGCGCATCTGCGCGATCTGATCGACCTGATGCGCAGGCAGGTCGAGCACATGACGCGCATCGTCGACGACCTGCTCGAAGTCTCGCGCATCACGCAGGGACGCATCGCGCTGCAACTCGAACCGATTCTTGTCGGCACGGCCGTGTATCACGCGGTCGAGGCTATCGCGGGCATGGTCGAGTCGCGCTCGCAGAACATTCACGTCGATGTGTCCGATGCCACCACCTGGGTCTGCGGCGATCCCACGCGCCTCTCGCAGATCCTCGTCAACGTGCTCAACAACGCGAGCAAGTACACGCCGGAGCAAGGCCGCATCACCGTGAGCGTGCAGGCCGATGACGAATGGGTATCGATCATCATCGCCGATACGGGCACGGGCATTTCAGCCGACCTCCTGCCGAAAGTGTTCGAGCTGTTCTCGCAAGGCGAGCGCACGCTCGACCGTTCGAACGGCGGGCTCGGCATCGGGCTGTCGCTCGTCAAGAAGCTCGTCGAGATGCATAAAGGCACGATCACCGTGCAAAGCCCCGGACCGGGTCTGGGCACGACCGTCACGGTGCGGCTGCCGCGTTTGCATCATCACGAAAGGCATTCGGCGCTCGCGCTCTCGGAGACGAGCATGCGCGAGACGCGTGCTGCGCTGCGCATTCTCGTCGTCGACGATAACCGCGATGCCGCCGACTCGCTCGCAATGTTGTGCGAATCGGAGGGACATGTCGCGCGTGTCGCGTATTCGTCGGCGGAAGCGCTGGAAGCCGCGCCGAAGCTGCAACCCGATGTGGCGCTGCTCGATATCGGGCTGCCCGACATCGACGGCTACGAGCTCGCGCGACGCCTGCGCCGCAAGGGCGACACGACGCCTTTGCTGATCGCGATCACGGGTTATGGACAGGCGGAAGACCGCTTGCGCGCGCAATCGGCGGGCTTCGATTATCACTTCGTGAAGCCGGTGAATGTCGAGAGCCTGCTGAAGCTCCTGTTGTCGCTGACCGTCACGCGTTGAAGGGCGCCGCTCTACAATGGGCGTTCGATCAACGCCTTCGAGGACGTCATGACGTCAAAGCCCATCAGCCGCTATCCCGTTCCCGATCCGCAAGACTGGCCCGACGATATCCGCGCGCGCATTCTCGAGGTCCAGGAGAAAGCGGGCTTCGTGCCGAACGTGTTCCTCACGCTCGCTCATCGGCCCGACGAGTTCCGCGCGTTCTTCGCCTATCACGATGCGCTGATGCTAAAGGATGGCGGTCTCAGCAAGGGCGAGCGCGAGATGATCGTCGTCGCGACGAGCGCGGTGAACGATTGCCTCTATTGCGTCGTCGCGCACGGTGCGATTCTGCGCATCTATGAAAAGAGCCCGCTCGTCGCGGATCAGGTCGCGGTGAATCATCGCAAGGCGGATATCACGCCGCGTCAGAAGGCCATGCTCGATTTCGCGCTGAAGGTGTGCCGCGCATCGGGCACCGTGGACGACGCCGATTTCGCCGCCTTGCATGCGCATGGTTTCAGCGACGAAGACGCGTGGGATATCGCGGCGATCACGGCGTTCTTCGGCTTGTCGAATCGCATAGCCAACGTGATTTCGATGCGCCCCAACGATGAATTCTTTCTGATGGGGCGTGTGCCGAAAGAGCCGAAATAAGAAGCCATGCGCCTGCCTCCGCTGAAGTCCATCATCGCGTTCGAGAGCGTCGCGCGAACGAAGAGCGTGAACCGCGCCGCCGACGAACTCGGCCTCACGCCCTCCGCCGTCAGCCATCAGTTGGCGAATCTGGAGAACATCGTCGGGCGTCCGTTGTTCACGCGTCTGGGCCGTGGCCTCGTGCTCACGCCGACCGGCTCGCAATATCTCTCGGATGTCACCGGCGCGCTCGCCGAGCTGAACCGCGCGACCGAGCGCGCGTCGAGCGAGACATCGGTCGAGATATTGCGGATTCATTCGAGCCCGAGCTTCGGTCTGATGTGGCTGCTGCCGCGTCTCGCCGCGTTTCAGGAAGCCAACGGCGATATCCAGATGAATCTCGCGTGCTCGTATGAGGACGTGTCGTTCACCTCGGGTTACTACGATATCGACGTGCGTCACGGTTATGCGCACTGGACCGATGTCGAAGTGAAGACGCTGCGTCATGAGACCATCGCGCCGCTGGCGTCGCGCATGTATCTCGAACGCTTTCCGGTTTCCTCGCCCGACGATCTGCTCGACCGTCGCCTGATCTTTTCCGAATCGCCGCTCGTGCAGTGGCAGCAGTGGTTCGGCAAGTTCGGCGTCGCGACGAAGCGCAAGGCGTTCGATTTCGCTTTCGATCGCTCGTACATGTCGCTCGAAGCGGCGGCGCTCGGTCACGGCATCGCGCTGGAGAGCACGATGCTCGCGTCCAATCATCTCGAACGCGGCTCGCTCGTCCCCGTGTTCGGGAAGGAATACGCCGTTGAAGTCGGCGCGCACCATCTGGTTTACCCGAGCCAGAACGCCGGATTGCCGCGCGTCGCCAAGTTTCTTCTGTGGATGGACCAGCAAATCGAGCGTCGCGCCAATACCTGAAAATTTCTCAGCAATAGTTGAACCAAACTGCGTTGATCGTCAGGTCAAAGGCGCGGAAACTGCGCCTACACCAGACAACCAACGGAGACAACGATGTTGCTCGACAAGCAGGTAGTGATCATCACGGGCGCGGCTTCGGCGCGCGGAATCGGCAAGGCGACGGCGAAGGCGCTCGCGGCACAGGGCGCGCGCATCGTCGTGCTGGACCTGAAGGAAGCGGACGCGCAAAGCGCCGCGAACGATCTGGGCGATGGCCATCTCGGCCTCGCATGCGATGTCACCGACAAGGCCGCGTGCGTCGCCGCCGCGAATGCGACGATCGACAAGTACGGGCGCATCGACGTGCTCATCAACAACGCGGGCATCACGCAGCCGATCAAGACGCTGGAGATCGGCGCGGATAACTTCGATGCCGTCATCGGCGTGAATCTGCTCGGCACGCTCTATATGTCGCAGGCCGTGATTCCGCACATGAAAAAGCAGAAGAGCGGCAGCATCGTGTGCATGTCGTCGGTGTCGGCGCAACGTGGCGGCGGCATCTTCGGCGGACCGCATTACAGCGCGGCGAAGGCCGGCGTGCTGGGGCTTGCGAAGGCGATGGCGCGCGAGTTCGGCGGCGACGGCATCCGCGTGAATTCGATCACGCCGGGCCTGATTCAAACCGATATCACCGGCGGCAAGCTCACGCCCGAGATGCGCGCGGACATCATCAAGGGCATTCCGCTCGCGCGTCTCGGCGATGCGGCGGATATCGCCAATGCATGCCTCTTTCTTGCAAGCGATATGTCGTCGTATCTCACCGGCGTGACGCTCGATGTGAACGGCGGCATGTTGATTCACTGATCGCACGTAACGGCGCACCCGGATAACCGGGGCGCCAAACATGGCTGGAGACATCTATGAAATCCAAACTGGCCGCATCGGCGGCAACGGCTGAATTCGCGTCCTCCGAGGATGACATCGGCTTCGAGGCGAAGACCTATGCCAAGGTCGGACGCCGCCTCATTCCCTTTCTGATGCTGTGTTATCTCGGTGCGTATCTCGACCGCGTGAATGTGGGCTTCGCCAAGCTGCAGATGCTCAACGATCTGCGCTTCTCCGAAACCATCTACGGCATCGGCGCGGGCATCTTCTTCCTCGGCTACTTTCTGTTCGAAGTGCGCAAACGTACTGTTCGTATCCTAGACTTGAAGCGCGTGTTCTCAATAACGCGAGGGTTTGAACATGGCAAGGACGAAGAAAGCGACGGCGCCGGCGATATACGCCAGCCCGCGCGTGTATAGTTATCTGCGCTTCAGCAACGCAAAACAGGCATCCGGCGCGAGTATCGCGCGACAGCTCGATTACGCTGTCAAGTGGGCGGAACAGCATGGCATGGAACTCGATACGAGTCTGACGTTGAAAGACGAAGGTCTTTCCGCGTTCCATGAGAAGCACATCGAGAAGGGAAATTTCGGCGTCTTTCTGAAAGCGATCGAGGACGGGCTGATCCCGCCCGGTTCGGTTCTGATCGTCGAGTCGCTTGACCGACTCTCTCGCGCCGAACCGATCATCGCGCAGGCACAACTCTACGGCATCTTGATCGCGGGCATCGAGGTCGTGACGGCCGCCGACAATACCCGCATCAGTCTCGAATCGGTCAAGAAGAATCCGGGCATCCTGTTCCTCGCGCTTGGCGTCAGCATGCGCGCCAATGAGGAAAGCGAACGCAAGAAAGATCGTATCCTCGACGCGGCGCATCGGAACGCGCAAGCATGGCAAGCGGGAACAAGCCGCAAGCGCGCAGCCGTCGGAAAAGACCCGGGCTGGGTCAAGTACAACGCCAAGACCAATGAATATGAACTGCTGCCCGAGTTCGTCACGCCGTTGATGGCGATGCTCGGCTACTTCCGAGCGGGCGCATCGACACGCCGCTGTTTCGCGATGCTGCACGAAGCGGGTATCCCGTTGCCGCCGCCGAAGCTCGACTTACACGGCAAGCTCAAGAAAACGCGTATGGGTAACGTCATCAGCGGACTCGCCAATACGACCCGCCTGTACGACATCATGAGTAATCGCGCGCTGATCGGTGAGAAAACGATCGTCCTCGGCAAGTCGCAATATCACGATGCGCAGACCTACGTGCTATCCGGCTACTATCCGCCGCTGATGACCGAAGCCGAGTTCGAAGAACTGCAGCAGATGCGCAAACAAGGCGGCCGCGTCGCCAACCATCAGAGTCGGATCGTCGGGATCATCAACGGCGTGGGAATCACGAAGTGCATGCGCTGCAGATCGGCGATGGCGGGACAGAATGTTTTGTCGCGCAGCCGTCGCGCCGATGGCAAGCCGCAGGACGGGCACAGACGCCTAATCTGCACAGGCGTGACGAAAGCAAAAAACTTGTGCACAGAGTCGTCCGTATCGATCGTCCCGATCGAGCGCGCGATCATGGCCTATTGCAGCGACCAGATGAACCTCACAGCGCTATTCACCGAGCAAGAGGATCAGAGCCGAAACTTGAACGGCCAGCTTGCGCTCGCGCGCGCCGCCGTCGCGCAGACCGAAGCGGCCATGCAAAAGCTATTGGACGCGATCGAAGCGGCCGGCGACGATACGCCGGCGATGTTCATTCAACGCGCGCGCAAGCGCGAAATCGAACTCAAGACACAGCAACAGGCCGTTGCCGACCTCGAATATAAGATCGAGTCGGCGCATCGCGCGTCACGCCCGGCGATGGCCGAAGTCTGGGCGAAGCTGCGCAATGGCGTCGAGCAGCTTGACCCGGCAGCGCGCACGAAAGCGCGGCTGCTCGTCGTCGACACCTTCAAGCGCATCGAGATTAAGCGGGCCACCGATCGCGGCCAGGATCTGATCGAGATACGTCTGGAATCCAAGCAGAACGTCAGGCGAGGGTTTCTGATTGACCGGAAGACCGGCGCGTTCTATCGCGGCGATCACGTCGAGAACGAGTCGATCATCGCGAAGCCGACGACTCGTCCGACGCGCGCGCGCCGCGTGAAAGCGGCGGCCTAGTCTGGCTCCCTGTCTTCGAAGAAGCCCTGCGGCGATGACATGATCCGCAGGGCCTTTTTTCCAACCAGAAAACGCCGATACGCTTCAACGGCGACAAACCAGACTTCCCCGGTCAGCGTGGGACCACTCTCGATGACTGCGCCGGTCGCGGGATCGATCACGGCGAGCGTCGCCGGCCGCCCGTCCTCGGTCGTGATCGTGAAGCCGTCGCCTTCCTCCCCGATGATGACCGCATGCGAAAGCGCGCCGTCGTCGATTCGTTCCTGTTCTCGCTTCTGCATGATGCCCGTCCTTTCACGGTGCCGAGTGAATCAAATATAGAATCGCCCACGATGCGGCTGTGATCGCG
This sequence comes from Caballeronia jiangsuensis, assembly GCA_000648925.1. Taxonomy (GTDB): domain Bacteria; phylum Pseudomonadota; class Gammaproteobacteria; order Burkholderiales; family Burkholderiaceae; genus Caballeronia; species Caballeronia jiangsuensis. Next base: position 56,172 of record JFHF01000006.1, on the reverse strand, counting down.
AGCAGCAGCAGCACGATCACTAACGCCATCAGCAGCCCGCTCATGATCTGCGCGACGACCGGCACGCGTCGGCGCTGACGCGGATCGAGCGAGCGCGGATCGAAGTAACGTCGATCAGTCATCGCCGTCCTCCCCGTCGATCGTCGCTTCGCTCGTGTCGAGCGTCCCCTTGATTGTATGTTTTAGAACGGTCATGACGCGCGCCGCTTCTTCCTCGCTCGGGTGGAACTGCAAGCGCCAGATCAGTTCACAGGTCCCGCCGTCGAAAGGCGTGATCCGCAACTTGTTGAACGACGCATCGGCGAGTATGACTTCGTTTTTCTTCGCGCCGAGATGCAGCGTCAGCGCGACCGGCGAGAGCGACAGATTCCACGGCAACGGCCCAAGCTGCGGGAAGCGCAGATGCGGCATGTGTTGCGCGTCCTTGCCGAGCAGGTCGCCGTCGCCGTTGGCGCGATAGAGCGACGGGCGCAACTGGTCGCTGAGCTTGTCCAGTATCGTGTTCGGCACGTTCATCTCGATACGCAGGTCCATCGCCAATACTTCGTCATCTCCATGAATCTCGACGCGCGGATTGGCTTTCGTGATGCGCAACTCTGTTTGCTGGAAGTCGATCATGACTGTTTGTCTCCCTGAGCGAGCGCCGTGCCGATGAGGAATTGCGAGAGCGCGAATCCGTTGGCTTCATCGCGTACCTCATTCAATGCCTCGATTGCCTCCTCGTCTTCCAGTTCGGACAGAATGTCGGTCAGTCTCAGGACGAACAGCACGCCACCGAAGAAAGCGCGCTGCATGTCCGCATACTGACCAAGGCTCGCGCCCGGCGGAACGTTCGCTTTCGCAAAATGCTCGTACTCCGTGGCAATGATGTGCGGACCGAGGATCATAATGCGCCCCTCCGCTCGGCGTTGCGCGCATCGACCCAGCCGTCGTCCCACTGGTTCCAGCTAACGTACTCCTCCTCAGGATGATAAGGATTATCGCTCGGCGCTTCCTTGTTCAAGTTGGCTTGCCGGCCTTGCTGATAGGCTTCGCTTCTGGCCGCTGCTCTCATCACGCGTCTCCCGTCTCGCCGCCTTGCAGCCGGTTCATGGCCGCCTCGAACATCGTGCGGAGTTCCGCCTGCTGGTCCTTGCTGTCGACCTGCGCGATCAGATCCGCCGCGGCTCCGAGCGCGTCCGTGTCGCCGCGCCGCTCAGCGGCGTCCAGCGAACTCGCGACCTCGGCGAATGTGACCGTAAAGCCGTTATCGGACGGAGCGCTCTGGGCGCTCGTAGGCGCGTCCTGGGCGTGTTTCTGATCGTCCTGCTCTGCCGGCTGCTCGGGCTGCTCGCGTTGCTGCTTGGCGGTGCGTCGTCCTTCCTCGCGGCGATCATCATAGGCAGTGCGGGCGATCGCCTTTTCTTCGTCGGTGTGCAGCCGTTCAGCGAGCGCGGCCGCCGCCGCCATATCGACCTTGTTCTTCGCCTCGCGGATCGCCGTGAGGACTTCGTCGAGCGTCGGGACGGGCTCGCGCGCAGCCGCGGCCCGGCGCTGCATGCGCTGCTTCAATCCGGCGTTGCCGGTCTTGATGGTCTCGCGCTCGTCGTCGCCGTGGACTTCATCGACCGCGCCCATATCGCGCTCGTGCTCGCGCGCCGCGAGTTCTTCCGGCGTGTACGCGCCCAAGATCACATCGGGCGCGTAGCGGCGCGACCACTTGCGCACGGCCAGATAGCCGAGTTGCTGCGCCGGATCGGTGGCCCATTGCGTCGAGAAGCGCGGATAGGCCTGCTGCATCGTCACGACAATCTCGCGCGGCTCGTCCTCGCCAATGAACGTCGCGCGCACGATCACGCCCAGCCCTTTCTCGTCGTCTTTCGTGTAGGTGGCCACGTAGTACTTACCGCCCTTGTCGGACTTGCGTTCCTCGCACTTGCCGTTGACCTTCGACCAGTCACCGAAGTACTCATACTCGGGGCGGCTGATGATCGGCGCGTTCTTGATAATGATCGCGTTAATAAGCTGCGCTTCGTAGCCGAGCAGCCCGCCTTGCGTGATGTGCGTTTTCTGGAGCACGCCGATTGGATTGATGCGCCACTGGATCGCCTGAATCATGACCGCCAGCACCGCGCCGGGTTTGTTTCTAAAGTGCTCCGGGATGACGATGCCGCCCTGGGCGATCGACTCCGCCACCGACTTCAGATCGACCATCGCTTGTGGCGAAAGATCGACGGTCGTCAACGCTCGACGCTCGGTCTCGATCGAGGGCGCCTGCTGCTGCGGAATCGCGTTCATGCTTCCTCCTTCGGCAGTTTGATTCGCAGGTCGAGGTATTGAGTCGGCTCGACCGTGTAGCCACGACGCTGGATGAACTTGCGATGGACTTCGCCGACGCCCTCGACGACGCCGACCGCGCTGTTCTCCATCGCCTTGAGAATGCGCGTCCTGCAGGTGTCGATCGCGGCATCGGCCTGCTTCCTGACCTCCTGTTCCGCGATCATCATCTCGACATACGGGCGGATCTTCGGATCGAGATGACGCACCGATCCATCCGAGTGCGGATAGACCTTCTTGAGCAGTTCGAGCGCGCCCGGATGGTCGAGGTCCTCGTCCTCGAGCGGCGGCGGCACATCGGGCAGGACATAGCACTCCCAGAACTCAACCATCTTCGCGATGATCTCGTTGCTGATCGTCTCGTCGCGCGGAACCTCGAAGATTTCCATCTTCTGGCCGCCGACCAGAACGGGGACATAGAACTTCTCGAACGCCGGCCAGAGCGCGAAGTAGAAATGCACCTGGGCGAGCACGTACGCGGGCGCGGCGTCCGTGCCGGGCGTGCCCCATAACTGCTTGAACGCCCAATCGCTGGTGGTCTTGCCTTCGACGGCGGCCGCTTCGCCGACGACGCGCCGATCGATATGCGCGCCGAGATAGCTGAACTCCGGATGCACGGTCATCAGGTTCTCTCGGCGCACGCTTTTCCCCGTGCGCCGCGCGAACTCGTTCATCAGGATTGGTTCGAACAACGTGCCGAAGCGCACGGCTTCGACGTCATCGAGATTGGGCGGCTCGATGCGGTTCGTCTTCTCCATCCACAGATTCATCTTCATCCTGAACGGCGAGACGCCGACCGCAACCGGCGCATCCGAGCCGCCCATGATGCCCTGTCGATCGTCGACACTTCGAGCGATCTTGGTTGCCTTGTTCATTGCTCGCTGTCCTCCTTCAATGCAAGACCGTGTTCGGCCAGCGCCTGTTGAAGTTGCAGCACCGACTTGGAATGCAGACCGGGCACGTGCATGAGCGACGCCTTGGATTGCTTGAGAACGTCACCGACCGTCGCGAAGCTCGCATCGGTCAGCGCGCCATGCAGGTTCTTGGGCAGGCCGAGCAGATCGAGCGATTGCGCGGCAGCGTTACGGGTTTTGCGCTTGGGCTTCTCGGGCTGAAACTTCTGCTCGATCAATTCGTCCACGAAAAGCCGGGCGCTACGAAGCTCGTCGAGCGTCATATCGGCGCGCACGACGAAAATGGTCTTCTTCTTCATGGAATGGATTCTCCGAATGCAAAAGACTTTGCAATAACGATTGCAACCTCGGAATGATTGCGGCGTCAATTTATGGCGTTATCGCCACTTAATTTTTGTGCAACGGAGGTCGAGACTTACGCGCTGTGGTGATTCGCGGATTAATGCGGATTGAGCAGCGCAGGATTCGAAAGTTAATCCGCGTCACGCAAAAAGGGAAGTCCTCAGGAGAATGATTTACCCTTGATCTTTTTGGACATATCGCGTACGGCGCCCACCACTTTTTACGGACAATAATTAGGCAACAGTGTAATTCAGACGCGGTAATCGTATGCTGGATTGGGTTTGCGCAGTAAAAACTCCCTTCGGGAGTCGACCGGATATTGCACATTACGCAGGGCCTGGTCATAACGCGAAATTTGCCACTTTTTCTAGGTGAATTCCCCTACAGGCGATTTCATCATACCGACACCAATGAATGTTTCCTTACCGGTTGCTGTCATTGATAGAGGCTATAGCAAGCGTTCCGTACGCTCTATTAAGGGAATCCACCTAGATCGCCCGCAAAGCCCCGTCGCGCAAGACTTTCTTCTTTATCAAAGTGATTTAGAGCTTTTTCGCCGATACATAAAATTAATAATGCGAGATTGCCGGCTAAAAATCCCGGCGCGTTACAGATTCCCCCTTGCGAATCGCTTGATTCGGGGATTACTCTTTTCTCCGTACCGCAAGCTTCAATTCGTAAAAGACGCCCAGTGATACCAAAATGATGCGCAAACGATGTTTCGGGACCAGTCCGAAAGGAGTCAATGTTTCGACGGAGATTCATCATGGGCGAACAACAACGTTCATATCGGCAGCAGCAATGGATGAACGCGCACGAACGTGCAGACCAGTGCAGAACAGAAGGCCTGTTTGACTGGTGGATCGACCTGCGCTTCAAAGGCCGTCTCACCGGTCCGAACACCGATATCAGCATGAGCGACGAGCTGCGCCTGCATAACGCGCAGCAGGTCGCGCCACTACCGTTCACGTTCGCCTGACGGGGGCGATCATGACGGACTATTCTGCAAAGCTGCGCGATCCGCGCTGGCAAAAAACGCGGCTCGAAATCATGCAGCGCGATGGCTTCCGTTGCAAGGCTTGCGATAGCGGTCGTCGCACTCTCAACGTTCACCATCTTTTCTATCGGCGCGACGCCGATCCGTGGGACTACGACCCGGGCGAACTGGTCACGCTCTGTGAAGAATGTCACGAGCGGCAGCACGCGGATGGCGGTCCGCTTTACGACTTCGTTGAGTTCATTAGAGCCTTTCTCAATCGAGGCGGGTCGCTATCGTTGTTAACCGATATGGCGATCACGCTCGACTTCGAGTTGCCGAAAGGCCAGCAACTGGCGGATTGCGATTGGGCGGCTATTCGTAGCGACTTCAGGCGTAGCGTGCGTGCGGTCGCGGCCGGATACGGTTATCAGTTTTGTTGGCGACCGCCGACTGAACGGGTCGAGGAATAGTGCTATGGGACGCGCTCGCCTGCTCAAATCCGAGTTCTTTCGTAACGAAGCGCTCGGGCATATGCCTTATCTTGCCCGCCTGATGTTCGCGGGTCTTCTGACACTCGCTGATCGTGAAGGACGACTTGAGGATCGTCCGGGGCGCATCAAGGTTGACCTGTTTCCATACGATACCGACCTTGGCGAACCCGAGGTTGACCAAGGTTTGGTTTTGCTCGATCAAGCGGACCTGATTCTGCGTTACGAGGTCAACGGCGAGCCGATCATCCAGATCACGAAGTGGAAAAAGCATCAGCGTCCGCACCCGCGCGAGATTGCAAGTGTACTGCCTAGTCCACCCGAAAACCCGCGCCGGATAAAGAAGCCGAACCTTAGGCAAACCCGAGCCGAACCTAAGGCGAACCATTTAATGAAATTAAAGCCGGGTTCATCGGGTTCATCGGGTTCATCGGGTTCATCGGAGAGTAAACCTAAAACCCAGCGTGCTATCACATCTCGTCATACAACCTCGCGCGCGCGCGCGAGCGACGGCCCGACGACGGGACGGGAAGAGACCCGCGAGCGCCTTGGGGATCTGCTCGACCGGCGCGGCTGCGATCCGACCGACGAGGACCGCGCCACGGCCGACCTTGCCGAAGCCGAAGGCGTCAGCGCCGCCACGCTCGGCCGTGCGATCGACGACGCGCAGAAGCGGCCGAACGTGACGCGCATCGCCGCCTACGCGCTGCGGTCCGCTCGGGCATGGACGGCGAAACACGCCCAGCCGCTGACCGCCGTCGATGCGCATGCGATGGGGCACGCGAACGGCGGGAAAACCGCGAGTCGCCGCGATCGCGACGACGCGTTCATGGCCGCCATCACGCGACGCAACCCGGCCGGGGAAGTCATCGACGTGGACGTTACGGAGGTCAGCCATGTGGCCGAAAGACGCGGTTCCTGAGTCGGTTGTTGACGACCTGTTCGAGCGGCTGACTGCGATCTACGGGCAGCGTTTCGTCGACATGTGGCATCGGTCAAACCCGAACGTGTTTCGGGAAACGTGGGGTCTCGGTCTCAAGGGCTTGAGTCCGGCGCAAATTCGGCGCGGTATCGCGGCGTGCTTTCATGCGAAGTACGCGCCGACTCTGCCGGAATTTCTCGAGTTTTGCATCGCTGTACCCGAACATCGCGCACCATCGCTGCCTGCTCTGACGCACGAGCATCGCATTACGCCCGTTGGCGTGGCGCAGAAAGCGAAGATCGACGCGATCCTCGCGAAGCATCGATTGCCCAAGCGCGAGCCCGGTGGCGGAACGCACGGCATCAAGTGGGCGTTCAAGATCCTTCGTGAAGCTAATGAAACAAACGTCCCGCTCAACAAGCTCGCGATCGCTCAGCAGGCGATTACCAACTGGTGCACGACGCACGGCTGCTCGCGTGACGACCTCGACGAGAACGGCGAATGGACCAATACGCCCGACGCGCGCCAGATCGACGATGTGGAGCTTCCGCTGCGCGTGCCGTCACCGCATATCGTCGGCGATGGCGTGACGCATTTAGCGCGCATGCGCGAGCCCGGCGACGATGACGAGGACATTGCAGCATGAGCAACTTCGCCCGCATCGCCGCCAATCGCCTGCGCGAAATGCAATATCCGCTGACCGAGCATGAGCGGCTACAGTTTGCGACATTGCTCGACCTCCTAAGCAATGACGTGGGCCGTTGTCACGCGTGCCTGCAACCGATGGCGAAGATTATGGGCGATGACTTCCAAGCCGGTGCCGATCTTTCGGTTGAACTGCCGATGCGCCTGTATCAGATCATCAACGGAGAAGAACGATGAACTTCGAGAGCGATCGCTTGACCAAAGCCGAACAGCGCGTGATCGCGTGCCTGCTGCAAGACACGCGCGCGCTGATGCATTGTCCGAACCTTATGCCCAACGACTTCCGTCATGGGCTGCACGGCTCGATCTTCGCGACGATCCGCGCGCTTATCAAGGACGGCCAGCCGGTGAACGTGCCGAGCGTTCACGCCTATCTGTGCAAGTGGTGGCGGCTAACCGATGCCGGGATCGCCGCGTATCTGGAAGCCCTAGGCGATATCAAGGTTCGGCCCTTGCGCGAGGTCGGCTACTTCGTCGCGACCATGCGCGACGGTAAATGGTCCTGAACATGGCCGGCCACCGCGCGCCCGATCTGCCGCCGGCGATCGCATTCGACCAGCCGCTGACCCTGACACTTCCGTATCCGCCGAGCGCCAATAGGTATTGGAACTCGTTCGTCATCAACGGTAATGTACAGGTCGTCGTCTCCGCAGAAGCGAAAGCCTATCGACGCGAAATCCATTGGCTTCTGAAGGTCGCCAAGATTCGCGAACCGATCTTCGGACGCGTGGCGCTGACCGTGAAGCTCTATCCGAAGATGCCACAGGACGCGCGTCAGCGGATGCGCAAGTACGGCGACGAATGGGAAGACAGCGTGCGGTGTTGCGACCTGGACAACTGCCTCAAGATCCTGCTCGACTCGCTCAAAGGCCGCGTGTTCATCGATGACCTGTTCGTCTGGCGCCTACACGCCGAGCGCGGCGAACCGCGCGCCGAAGCGTGCGTCGAAGTGACGATCGAGCGCATCCCCTACATCAAGCCGCAGCAGTCGCTATTCGACTCGATGCCCGTCCAACCTCTGATCGAAGACCCTTTCGAATCATGAACCGACAAGGAGTTTTGATGACCGTGAGACTGGAGGCGATTCGCCACCATCTGGCGAACGACAACGCGCGCATGCGCGAAGCGCTGCAGCTGATCGTAGCTATGTGCGACGGTCAGCCCGATAACGAAGTCTCGCGCTACGTCGCGCGCGTCGCGCGTAACGCGCTCGTCTCAGCCGCCCCCGAAAACAAGGACCTGAGGAGTCCCGCGCCGAATGGCGTTCACCCCGAAGGAGATCAAGCATGACGAACCAGACGAAACAGCCGGCCCAACCGCAACCGGGCAGCGAGCCCGACGACGCGCAGCAGCAGCGCGACGAAAACCAGCGTCAGCGGGACGACAATCAGCGCGAGCGTGACGAACGCCACCGCGAGCGCGAGAATGGCGACGATGTCGATGTCGGCCTGGGCGAAGACGCCGACGACGACGGCAAGACCGCCGCCTGACAGGAGCATGCTCGATGCACGGTGAGACTTTCCGGGACGTAGGTGTGGCGCTCGCCACCAGCTACCGCATGGCGAACCTGCCCGCCGTCGATGCTGGTGCGACGCGCCGCGCGCTCGTCACCGTCGCCTGTCTCGCGCCGACGCGCAGCCGCATGCACGCCGATTGGGTCAAGCGCCTGATTGGTCAGCCGTCGCGCGTCGTCGACTTCTCGGGCCTGTCGCGGCTCGAAACGCGTGCTCAATGCGCGCTCGTGCGTCAAGCCGTACTCGACCGCCTTTCGCCTTCCCAGGCGTCCGCAGTCGTCGCGCGCTTTTCTGAAAGCCCCCGCGAAAAGCAACTGGGCGTGTCCGGGCTCGTGGCGCATTTTTCCGCAACTAGACCGGCTTCTGCTCGAGCCGCGCTCGCCGCTGATCCGCTTTGGGATCTGCTTTGGCGCCGCTATCTGCCGGCGACCCAAGGTGACGGCCTGTCGCTCCGTGCGATTGCCGGACGCACACATACAAGCAAGTCGACCCTTGCACGTCGCGCGATTGAGGTTGACCGTGAATTGGACAATCTCGAACTCCTCGCGCTGGCGATTCTCGAACGGGCGTTTCTTGCCGACGGCCTCTGCGTTTGGCCTCTGGTGCATTGTAAGTAATATCCCCATCAGCCAAACGAATACCGGATTTTTCCGCGACGTCGTTCGGCTTCTTGTCATCGCGAAGCCCCCTAACACACCGGAAAGTCTCACTTTGTGCGGTACCACACAGAGTTGAATGACTTAAACGATTGCATGGTAGTTGAGCGCCGCCTACGTTATATGAGCAGTTCCATACACACTAGCGGAGAACGAAAATGAAAAAAATTTCGGTCCTAGCGTTTATTTCTCTGTTGCCGGTCGTGTGCCATGCGGAATATTGCGAGGATCAATTTTACAAAGATCTTGCGGCGGCTAACGCCGAATTAGGACAAGTCGAATTGAGCATGAAGCAAGACTCTGATAAGGCGCTCGCCATACAGACTGCAGAAGCAAACATCAACCAAAGCGAAGCTAACATACTTGCCTCAACTACCATGTCTGCGCAGCAAAAAGTCGACGCAATGTCTGCTTACACTAAGCTCAGAGCGGACGCAGCTGCTCAGCGCAAAGCAATACAAGATGGAACTCCGGCCAAGCTAAAAAGGATTTCGGAACTGAGAGACAGCGCCCCCCAAACGCTGAAGGATAAAGCGAAAAGCTGTGCTGAAAAGTACGCGCCAGCGAACATGATAGTCAACCTAACAATACAGGGACTTGCTACCTTGTATGCGCCAGGTATCACGGACGCTTTGCTCGCAAATAATCCGAAGGCACTTTACGTAGATATGGGAGAGGTCTTGAACGGGAATGTGGGCGGCGGTCCGAATTCAGCGCCGAACGTTGCCAAGGACTGGATAAACGGTCGACTAGGAACTCATTTTTAGCATGCGGAAAGGCTTGTCCACGATTACGTTCGTCTAGGTCGGAGCCCTAATGACTATAACGGCGGAACTTACTTTAGCGTCCCGTGTCCTCGCGCCACTGTTACGTGATATATACGAAAAATCCAGCGTGGAGGTCGCCAAGCGTATTTGGCGTTGGCGTGCCTCACGCGCGGGCGCGCAAGTTGCCCAGAAGCTCATCGAGATAAGCAAGACTAAGACGATACTCACACCCGACGAGAGCAAGTCATTCAATGAGTTCTATTACCCCTGTAAGCTTCTTGATCAGCATGGACACGCCAATGCCGTGAACTCGTTGAGCGATTTGAAAAAGAGGAACATCGTAATCGAGGGAACGGTAGGACAAGGAAAATCAGTGTTTCTGCGGTTTTTGTCACTCCAAGAGATCACTGAGGCATCTACCGGACATATTCCTATTTTCGTGGAGCTCCGTTTTTTATCATTGAATAACAGTTCAGTCAAGGCTTTGGTCTATTCAACACTCGATAATCTCCGGATTCGATGCAATGACGATGTATTCGATTATCTTGCATCTTCCGGGCGACTTGTTCTGATGCTGGATGGGTTCGATGAAGTAGACGAAAGGTTTGTCCCAAACGTCATTCACGAACTTCAAGGTTTCGCCACTCGATACGACAGCATGCAGATTGTCGTGACCTCTCGTCCCGATTGTGCAATTCAACGTAGCAATTTCTTCCACACCGTGCGTATTGCACCTCTGTTGCCCGAGGATTACCCGGGTTTTCTCGATAAGCTCAAATTAAGCGCAGTGGAGAGCCATGAGATACGCGATGCAATCGCAAATAGCTCGCACGAGATGTCAGCGTTGATTTCGACGCCGTTGCTGCTCACACTTCTTGTACTTGTATATTTGAATGAACGCGCAGTGCCGCAGATCATGCAACGTTTTTTCGAAGATTTGTTTGAAGTTATGTTCACAAGGCATGATCGCTTCAAGGTAGCAATGTTAAGAACGCGCAAATGCGACATCTCCGAGTATATAATGAAGCAGTTGTTTGAGGCTTTCAGTTACATGGTCATGTTTAATGACTATGGCAGATCTTTTAACAGCCCTTTTTTCTTCCCAGCCTTTAAAGCGGCACAGGAGTGCACCGAAGGCTCGCAGTGTAAGGCCGAAGATTTCAGGTGGGATATGACTCACGTCGCATGTCTTTTGATTGAGGAGGGACGTGGCTTCCTAACTTTTCTACACAAAAGCGTTCTTGAATATCATTCGTCCGCCTATATCAAACGGCAATCTGACGAGAATGCTAAAGAGTTTTACAATCAGGCGGCGCACAACTACTGGAAGTGGAGCGGAGTGCTTTCGTTCCTAGCGATCGTTGATCGCACTCGTCACGCGAAATTTTTCCTCAGACCGGAAATAGAAAAGGTGCTCATCGCCCTTGGTGCACGAGAATACAGCCTAAGGGGCACGCCACTACGGCAAGCCTTCTTCTTGTATTTTTGCAAAGGAGCGAAAATCATCTACGCTTTAGATCGATCCAAAAAACTCTACGTTCGCCAGGATAAGGCGGTTCGTTCCGAAAATTTTATCATCGCGCACTATCTCGAGCATCGATTGAACGCGTCGGTAGATGATACGTTTCCCGACTCGTTGGAACTGCGAGACATCAACGCGCAGCTGGGATTTCGCCGGACGGAGGATTTGCACAAGCCGGCGTATGAGCTTCCTCTTGACCGTGGCATTGAGATCTACGGCGCATCATCGTTCGACACTGCGTTGCAGATCGGGGTTGATGAACTTCGGGTGATGCGTGCGGAGCTGGATGAGGTGATAGGGAGGATGATCATGCAGATGAAATACATGAGTCGGCCGTCGAATCTCTAGTGATTTTAATCGGGCACGAGACGCTCATACAGACACCTTCGACCGTTGAAAAAAAGCAACAACGGGGGACAAAATATGCGCTGCTGGGCTGGCCGACTCTTGTTGGCCCTTCTGAATTTAATTTGCTCTACATGCCGACTGTCTCAACATATTACTGACTATACCTCCCGGATGGGACGCCTGACGGTCGCAGTAGTGATCTCGGTGCTCTCGGCTTGGCCAATTGGTAGCGGCGCGGCTACCGGTCTAAGCGTTGAGTTCGTCGCGAGACCCATCAAGCCCATCGGTGCTTACGGAAATCCATCCTATACCGGACACGCCTACGTTATCTTGAAGTGGAAGCTCAACAACGGAATCAAGGAAGAGGTCTTTGGTTTCTACCCGGCGACTTTTTCCGGGAAAGGCATCATCAAAGGACCAGGGCTTTTGCGTTCGGAGTTTCGATGTGCCCCCTCGGAAGAGTGCAGCAAGTCGGAATACGCGGGACGACTACGATCTGCCGCTGATACGACTGTTTCTTCAGAGATCGAAATTAGCGAAGAGCAGTATCGGGCTGTGAGAAATGTCATTAATAAGTGGACGACGCACGAGTACGACTTGCTGGATTCCAATTGCATTAATTTCCTTCAAGACGTGGCGACAGCTAGCGGATACGATCCGCCGCCGTCGTCAGGAGTGAATCGACTTCCGACTAATTATGTTAGCTCTTTGGACGAGTCCATCAAGGCACAAAATAAGCTACGGGCAGAGCAAGAGAAAACAAAGACGGAAACAGGAAAGCGCAAGCAGGCCGAAAGCGAACGCGATGCCGCTATCAAGGAGCGGGATCAAGCGCGGAAAGAACGAGACGCGGCCCTTGCTGCGAAGAAGAAGGCCGAGTCCGATGCGGCAAGAGCGGCGAACAACGTGCCTGCGGATTGGATAGCTTGCGCTTGCCCAGCAGAACACGTTGGTCAAGGAAAGGTCGTCAACGGGACGCTCTGGCATCCGAAAAGCGTGCCGAATTGCGGAGGTTGAGTTGAGATACGCTGCCACATACGCGCTAATCGCAATCTTACATTCCCAAGATGCCTTCGCCACGGCAGATGGGGACGCAATCTGCATGGGCACACCCCTTCCACCTGGTTTCGTGGCCGTCGGTGCTTTGTGGAGCAGCGAATGCGGAACAACGAACCCGAACACTAACAACGCATGGGTGCTTGGCGCGCTGAAAGACAACGTTGTCGCGTGTGAAGCCCCCGACTACGTAAGCGACTCAGCCCCAAATATTGGATACGTTGCCTGCCAGAGAACCCTTTCCAATGCCTGCCCCTCAACTTTTGACGGTACATTTAATGCCGTCGTTTTGAGGACAGCAACAAGTTGCGTAAGAGATGCCGTTAAGGGCACATGCGATGAAGGATCCGTCGACGTCTCCGGAAAGTGCATGAAATCGAGCGGATATAGCGATTGCTATCCTGAAGGTGAGATGGCGGTCGATAGGTATAACGCGCTGGACTTCTTCGTTGCCGTGGGAAAGGGTTCCGGTAGGACCGTTGCGTCTGGAGCGGACGTAGACTTAACGGAGTTTAGCCCTCCTGCGCTGACTTGTGATTACGCCGCTATACGGATGCATGGCACGCCGGCCGAGTATTGGCCGCTATGTCTCGTGGGCAATGAAGCGATATTCGACCGTCAGTATCGATTTCCAAACGATAGAGGTTACCTTGTACGGCGGTTGTACTACGATCCGGTCTGCATGGGGCCGTCAGGAAAAATTAATGCGATGATTGTGCGGAGTCCGGATAAAGCCGCTGAGACGCAAGACTTATGCGCATTGCCCCGCGAATGGAGTCCGTTCCCTCATCGGTCGATGGTTGAGAACTTCTCAGATCTGTCCGGGGACGATGCTCGTCATAATGACGCATGTGGTTTAGGCGGCGTTGGTCCGGCTCGATTGAACGCGAATCGAATCAATTGAGGAATCGAGATTGGGCCATTTGATCGACTATTCCGAGGAAAGCAGATTTCGTGTGCCCTTCTCTTCCTGACAGCGGGTGAACAAATAGCCGATGCCGACCCAATGTAAGTCGGCTAAACATTCGTTCCGTCAACAACCTTCAGGGTTTTCTGTATCGCGCGATGACTGCTGATCGCAGCCCCGGCAGTCGCGCACGCATGACTGCGCGTCCCGACTCTAAGGACCACAGTCGCGAGATGTTCCCTGCATGTTGTCTCGTGCCATCTCATGTGCGCTTTTGAGATGGCGACATGACAGATTGGGCCAACCGGTCGAATCGCAAACAGCGCCGCGAGAGTGAAGGTGAGGGGCTTGCGCAAGCGGGACAAATTGCCTACTCTTTGCGCAGAGTAGGCGTCGTGCGTCTGACTCAACAATCAGTCCGCTTCTCCCTAAAGGGGGCAGCGGACTTTTTTTCTGGAGACTCGCGATTTTGGCGTTCGGTCAATGCTTGTACAAGCCGCTCGGCTATCCGTCCGTCAATGCGATCCAGATCGCGAGTCGTCATCCCGGAGACTTTCTTGTCGTCCAGTTGCCCGAGCAAGCGATGCCCGAAACCGCACTGCTATCCGCAATCTGCTGAGAGATCGTCTGCCCTCGACCGTGAGCCGCGCCGTTAATGCTAGGCGACGAGATCCGCCTTGAGGTTGTTCGCGTCATCAATCCCGTCGACCGCCCGCTGCAACGGCCGATCGGTGGCTAAGGCAATGCTGATTAAGTCCACCGCTTGTGCGCGTCAAGCGTTATAGAGCGCACAAGCAACGAGAAAGGCAATAGACAATGAAGCAGCGGACGCTCGCGATGGCCGCGGATCAAGGTGCGGGGTTCGAGACTCGCCGCAAACGCACGCGACGCGACGAGTTTCTTGACACGATGAACACGATCGTTCCGTGGACCGAACTGTGCGCGGTAATTGAACCGTATTACCCGAAACGCGGCAACGGTCGCCCGCCGATTGGTTTGGAACGCATGCTGCGGATTCACTTCGTGCAGCACTGGTTCAATCTGGCCGACTTCGCTTGCGAAGAGGCTCTGTATGACAGCACCAGCCTGCGTTGCTTTGTGGGCATTGATCTGGGCTGCGAAGCCGTCCCGGATGCGACAACGCTGCTCAAATTCCGGCGCCTGCTTGAGAAGCACCAGCTGGGTGAACGGCTCTTCGCCGAGGTGGGGCGGGTGCTGCAAGCCAGCGGTATGAAGCTTGCCAGCGGCACTATCGTGGACGCGACGTTGATCGCCGCCCCAAGTTCGACCAAGAACAAGCAGCAAACGCGCGACCCAGAGATGCATCAGACGCGCAAAGGCAAGCAGTGGTATTTCGGCATGAAGTTGCACATCGGGGTCGATAGTCAAAGCGGCCTGGCACATAGAGCGGTGGTGACGTCGGCCAACGTGCATGATAAACATCCGCTGCCGAAATTGCTGCATGGGCAAGAGCAACGGGTCTATGGAGATAGCGCCTATGCGAGCCAGAAAGCGCTGATCCGTGGCAAAGCTCCCAAGGCGCGCGACTTCACCAATCAGCGTACGCGCCGCGCGGGCGAAGTTGACGAGGTAGCGCGCGGGAAGAATCGCAACAAGTCGAAGATCAGAGCTCGGGTTGAGCACGTGTTCGCTGTCGTCAAGCGCCTGTGGGGCTTCACGAAGGTACGCTATCGCGGTCTGGCGAAGAACGCCAATCGCGCCTTCGTCGCGCTGGCGTTGACCAACGTCTATCTCTCTCGCAGGCGATTGATGGCACACGTACGCCCGTAATGGGCGAAAAGCGGGCGGCAGGCCCGTGCGCGACGCCCAGGTGGGCAAGAAATGCAGGCGCAAAGCTTTACTCACGATGAACCCACCTCCGTTTACGCCCGAATCGATGAATACAACGGCTTGTTCAGCGTTGCCCTAAGGAGGGAACATGCTAACGATCGAGCAAGCGCGCGAGATGCGCCAAGGCATCAGCCTTAGCGGAGACCGTAACCAGTGCGGCGAATGCGGCCAACTGTTCAACAGTACCGGCGCGTTCGATAAACACCGCACTGGAACGGTCGGCGTGCATGACGGTCCCGGCGCTCGCCGCTGTATGTCGGTCGTCGAGATGCGGTTCTACGGCATGGTCAAGAATCCAGCCGGCTTCTGGGTCAAAGCAGAAATGACTGACGAGGAACGTGCCCGCGCGAAAGGTATCTTGCGTGCAAAAATCGTTTCTCAGCAGTTACACGGAGGCAAAACACCGGCTGCTGATAGCTCGCCGGTACTGGGATAGCTACACGCCCCGGCAGCGGCTAAAAACGCTGAGCCGAAACGTCCGCTATGACCGCCGATCAGCAGCGTCAGCAGAACCGCACGCGTGGCCGTAAATGGCAACGCATTCGAGACCGCCAGCTTGCGACGCATCCGCTCTGCGCCATGTGTTGGGCTTCTGGTTATGTCACGCAGGCCGATGAAGTCGATCACGTCCTGCCGCTATACAAAGGCGGCACGGATCATCCGAGCAACCTGCAGTCACTATGTACGTCCTGTCACGAAGCGAAGACGCGTGACGACCTCGGCTTGCGTGCGCTCGGCTGCGACCTGAACGGCGTGCCCGTCTCGCCGGCGTCGCCGAAGCGCTGACGCGCGCGCGTTAAATCGGGGGAGCCGACCCCGGGGGGTGGTTTGCAACTTTTTTAGAGAGGCGCGGACACCACGCGCGCTGGTTTATTTTTATGACCGCTTTTCACGACACAGGGGGTCAAATGTCGAAGAACGTTGCGCGCTGCGAGGCGAATGCGCAAGAACCTGCACCAGACGCACCAGAATCGCCCCAGAGCGCTCCGTGGCCTGCGGCGAATATCGAACGTCGTCCGCTGTCGCTGCTCGTCCCGTACGCGCGTAATGCGCGCCTGCACTCCGATGCGCAAATCAGCCAGATCATGGCTTCGATGCGCGAGTGGGGATGGACGCAGCCGGTTCTCGTCAGCGAGAACGACACGATCATCGCCGGTCACGGGCGCGTCATGGCCGGGTTGCGGCTCGGTCTTGACGAAGCGCCGGTCATGGTCGCGCGCGGCTGGTCGGAAGCGAAGATCCGCGCGTACGTGATCGCGGATAACCGTCTCGCGGAAAACGCCTCATGGGATCGCGAGATGCTCGGTTCTGAACTGGCGGAACTGCGCGACGCGTTCGACCTGTCGCTGACGGGCTTCACGACCGGCGAGATTGAGGCGATGACCGTCACCGATCTGCCCGACTTGGGCGTCGAGTATGACGAGCGCGCGGCCGAACAGGTCAAGTTCATCAAGTGCCCGGCGTGCGGGCATGAGTTTCCCAGGTAATCGAAGCGAGACACAGCGATGGCCTATCCCGATCGGTTGGCGGCTGCGTGGGAAGCGCACCTTGCGCCGCGCGAGCCGGATGCGCCGACAGTCGTCTCGACGTTCGCCGGTTGCGGCGGGTCGTCGCTCGGCTATTCGATGGCGGGCTTTGAGGAAAGGCTCGCAGTCGAATGGAGCGAGAAACAGGCGGCGTCGTTCGTCGCCAATTTCCCCGACGTCCCGCTGCATCTGGGCGACATTGCCGAGTTGTCGAGTGACGACGCGCTACGCCGCGCGAGAGTTGTTCCGGGAGAGCTCGACGTGTTCGACGGCTCGCCACCCTGTCAAGGCTTCTCGACGGCCGGCAGCCGCAAGTTCGATGACGGGCGCAATCAGCTATTCATCGAGTTCCTGCGGCTGCTGCGCGCGTTCGCGCCCAAGGCGTTCGTCATGGAGAACGTACGCGGGATGGTCATCGGCAAGATGCGATTGATCTTCTCGGAAATCATCAAGCAACTGAAGGACGCGGGCTATACGGTCAGCGCGCGGATTCTGATCGCGGGCTATTACGGCGTGCCGCAGATGCGCCCGCGGATGATTATCGTCGGCATCCGGAACGACCTCGCCGCCCTGGGCGTCGAAGCCTCGCACCCGAAACCCAGCACGTACCCGCCGACCGTACGCGAGGCGTGGCATGGGCTCGTCAACACCGACGAGGAATGCAAGGTCGCGCGCTTCGGCGAAAACCGCATCGTGCATCGGCTGTTGTTCCGGATGCAGCCCGGCGAGAGCGGCGACCAATATCACCCGAACAAACAGCTATACGGACTGCATCGGCTCGACCCGAACAAGCCGAGCCCGACGCTGCTGCGCAACGGTGGCGCAGGCGGCGCATGTGAGGCTTGCCATCCGAGCGAACATCGGCGCATAACGATCGCGGAAGCCAAGCGTCTCGCATCGTTCCCCGATCCGTTCGTGCTGCGTGGCAGTTTCGAGGAACGCTGGGCGGCGATCGGCAACTGTGTCCCGCCGCTGTTCATGCGGGCGATCGCGTCGCACGTTCGGGCTCTGATCGACGAAGCTGACGAACGCGCGGCGCAACTCGAAACCGAGGAACATCATGTCGCAACCCCGTAAGCCGACCGCGCTGCGCATCATCGAGGGCAACCGCGAGAAGCGGCCTCTGCCGAAGAACGAGCCGAAGCCACGGCGCGGCGTCCCGCTGCCGCCCCCGCATCTCGTCGGCTTCGCGCTCGAAGAATGGGAGCGCATCACGCCCGAACTGCACCTCTCGGGCGTGCTGACGATGATCGACGGCGCCGTGCTGGCCGCCTACTGTCAAGCCTATGCGCGCTGGCGCGAAGCCGAGGAAGCGATTCTGCGCATGAAGGCGCGCGACAAGCTATCCGGCGCACTGATGATAAAGACGAAGAACGGGAACGCGATCCAGAACCCGCTGGTGGGCGTCGCCAACCGTTCGATGATGCTGATGCACCGTTTTGCAAACGAGTTCGGCATGTCGCCCGCCGCGCGCGCGCGTCTCGAAGTCGATCCGCATGGCGACGAAAACCGCAGCAAGGCGGACACGTACTTCTGATCCGGTGCGCGACTATGCGCGCGCAGTCGTGTCGGGAAAGGCGATCGCAGGTCCGCATGTGCGCGCCGCGTGCGAGCGGCACCTGTACGACCTGAAGCGCGCCCGCGGCCAGAAGCTGGCGCGACGCGCGGCCGCCGAAGAACAGATCCGCCCGGACGACGACGGCGACGCGAAAGCGATTGAGCCGCCGATGCAGATCCACTGGGACCTGAAGGCCGCGCAGCGCGCGATCGACTTCTTTCATGACGTGCTGTGTCTGAACGGCGGCGAGTTCGAAGGCAAGCCCTTTAACCTCTTGCCGTGGCAGCAGTTCGTCGTGGGCACGATCTTCGGCTGGAAGCGCGATGACGGCACGCGCCGCTTTCGCGAGGTCTACATCGAAGCGGGTAAAGGTTCCGGCAAGTCGCCGCTCGCGGCCGGGATCGGGCTATACATGCTGGTCGCCGACAGCGAGGCGCGCGCCGAGGTCTATGCGGCGGCGACGCGCCGCGATCAGGCGATGGTGCTGTTCCGGGACGCCGTTGCGATGGTGCAGCTGTCGCCGGCGCTCGCCTCGCGCACGACGCTATCCGGCCGGGATGATCGAGTCTGGAACATCGCCTATGTCAAGACGGGTTCGTTCTTCCGGCCGATCGCGTCCGACGACAGCGGCCAGAGCGGACCGCGCCCGCATTGCGGGCTGATTGACGAAGTGCACGAGCACAAAAGTCCGACCGTCATCAACATCATGCGCGCCGGCAAGAAAGGCCGCCGCCAGCCGCTGATCCTGATGATTACCAATTCGGGATTCGACCGGACGTCCGTCTGCTATGAGCAGCACGAGTATGGCGCGCGCGTGTCGTCGGGCGTGATCGAGGACGACGCGTACTTCGCCTATGTGTGCGCCCTGGACGAAGGCGAAGAACCGTTCGACGACGAGCGGTGCTGGATCAAGGCCAATCCCTCGCTTGGCTCGACCATCGAGCACAACTATCTGCGCGAGCAGGTCCGACAGGCACGCGGCATGCCGTCGCTCGAATCGACCGTGCGGCGCCTGAACTTCTGTCAATGGGTCGATGCCGCCGATCCGTGGATTAGCGCCGATCTGTGGTGCAAGTGCGAGGTCGGTGCGCCGCCGATCACGCAGACGGCCAGCGAGCGCGACGGCGAATCGAAGTGGGATCAGGTCATCGCCGACGCCATGCGCGAACGCGACGCGCTGCTCGCCCGGATGAAAGACCGGCGCATCGCGGGCGGGCTCGACCTGTCGGGCACACGCGACCTGACCGCGCTTGCGCTCGCCGCGGAACAGGACGATGGGAGTGTCGATGCGTTCGTCGAGTTCTGGACGCCGGCCGACACGATGCGCGATCGCGCCCAGCATGACCGCGTGCCGTATGACGCGTGGGTCAAGGCGAACTTTCTGCATGCGAGCAAGGGCCGCGCGGTCGATTACGGCGATGTCGTGCGGCGGCTGGCGGCGCTCGATGCGGAACTGACGATCGGCGGGCTCGCTTTCGACCCGTACCGCATCAAGTACTTCGAGCGCGACCTGGACGCCGAGAGCCTGTCAATCAAGCTCGTCCCGCACGGTCAGGGCTTCTTTCGCGCGGCCGAGTCGGGGCTCTGGATGCCGCGCTCGATCGAGCAGGTCGAGCAGCTTGTGTTCGAGCGGAAGCTCCGCGTCGCGTTCAATCCGTGCCTGCGCTGGAACGTGCTGTCGACCGTGACGGAGACGGACGCGAAGAACAACCGCATCTTCAACAAGCGGAAAGCGACGGGCCGGATTGACGGACTTGTGGCGCTGACGATGGCCGTCGCCTTGCTGCTCGAAGGCAAGAACGAGCGCGAGCCCGAGTATCAACTGTTTTTCTTGTGAGGGAGACACGCTATGAAACTTGAACGCGCCTATGCGCTGCTCGAAGTGCGCGGCACGGACGAAGACGCGCGCACGATTGAAGGCATCGCCAGCACGCCCACGCCCGACCGTTATGAAGATGTGGTCGAACCGCTCGGCGCGAAATACGCGCTGCCGATGCCGCTGCTGTGGCAACACCGAAGCGATTCGCCGGTCGGTCATGTCGAGTTCGCCAAGGCGCAAGCCGACGGCATCCCGTTCAAGGCGCGCATCCTGAAGACCGATGAGCCCGGCACGCTGCGCGACCGCCTCGAGGAAGCCTGGCAATCGGTCAAGCTCGGTCTGATCCGCGCCGTCTCGATTGGCTTCCGGCCGCTCGAATACTCGATGATCGAGGGCGGCGGCGTTCGTTTTCTGTCATGGGAATGGTTGGAGCTATCGCTCGTCACTATCCCCGCCAACGGCGAAGCAACGATCAATGTTGTCCGCAGTATCGACGCCAGCGAACGAGCCGCGTCCGGCCAAGGTTCGCAACTGATCGAACAACCCGCCTCGCATATCGTGCGGCTGCACGATCAACCCTCGCGCGCTCGCGAACCCTTTGTGATTCAGACAATCCATCGGAGCGTGAAATGAAGTTCACCATTCAGGAACAGATCGCGGCCTATGAAGCGCGCCGCACGACCGCGACGACGCGCATGACCGAAATCATGGAAGCGTCGGCGGAAGCGGGAGCCACGCTCGACACGGCGCAGCAGGAAGAGTTCGACGGTTTGCAGCAAGACCTCGACGCGATCGACGGCCATATCCGCCGCCTCAAGACCATCGAGACGCAAGTCCTTCGTACCGCGTCGCCGATCATCGTCACCGATCCGGCGAGCGCCAGCGCCGTCCGCGCGCCTATCGGCCCCATGACCACGAGCGGCCCGCGCAGCGTGACCGTGCAGCAGAACCTGCCGAAAGGCACGGCGTTCACCCGTTATGCGATCGCGCTGGCGCGTTCGCGCGGCAATCTGATGCAGGCCCTTGAAGTCGCGCGCGGCTGGCACGACAGCACGCCCGAGGTCGAGACCGTCCTGCGTGCGGCTGTCGCCGCGGGCACGACGACCGATCCCGCCTGGGCGGGGCCGCTCGTCGAGTATCAGAACATGACCGGCGAGTTCATCGAACTGCTGCGGCCGGCGACGATCATCGGCCGCATTCAAGGCTTCCGCCGCGTGCCCTTCAATATCCAGATGCCTGCGCAGACGTCCCCAAGCACGGCGCAATGGGTCGGAGAAGGCAAGCCGAAACCCGTCAGCGCGCTCGCGTTCGAGACGATGCGCCTGGGCTTCGCGAAGGTCGCGGGTATCGTCGTGCTGACCGATGAACTCGTGCGCTTCTCCAATCCCAGCGCGGAAGGCATTGTCCAGCGCGATCTGGTCGAGACGATTACGCAGCTGCTCGATCACGACTTCGTCGATCCGGCCAAGGCCGAGGTCGTGAACGTCTCGCCGGAATCGATCACGCACGGCGCAACCTACATCGACGCCACCGGCACGACCGCCGACGCGCTGCGCTGGGACGTCCGTTCGCTGTTCTCGGCGTTCACCGTGAACAACACTTCGGTCGCGGGCGCGTACTGGATCATGGACCCGACGATTGCGCTGACGATCGGCATGATGGTCAACCCGCTCGGTCAAGCGGAGTTCCCCGGCATCGATCAGAACGGCGGTCTGTTCTTCGGTCTGCCGGTGATCTGCTCGACCAATATCCCGAAGGACGCGAGCGACTTCTACTACATGATCCTTGTGAAGCCTTCCGAAGTCCTGATGGCGGACGATGGCGGTGTGACGCTCGATGCGTCGCGCGAGGCAAGCCTGCAAATGGACAGCGCGCCCGTCCCCGGTGCGACGCAGCTTGTCAGCCTCTGGCAGAACAACATGATCGCGCTGCGCGCCGAGCGGTTCATCAACTGGAAAGCGCGCCGTACGCTTGCCTGCGCCTACATTCGCGGCGCGAACTACGGTGTTCCCGCCGAAGACACAGGCGGCGGAGCTTGATCGCTTGATGTTCGGTGATGCGTAGGACGAAGGGCACCATGACGGTGCCCTTTCTTTTTTGAGGGGGTGCACGAGATGAAAGTCAAGGCTAAGCGCGCCATGAGCTACGGCAACCGCCACTATGCGAGCGGCGACGATATCGAAATGACCGAGCGCGACGCGAAGCTGCTCGCCGCAGTGAACCGCGTCAGTCTACAAGCCGAAGCGCCGCAGAAGAAACCCGCGAAAACGGGCAAGAGCAGGAAAACGCGCGGCACGTACAAGCGGCGCGACGTGCGGGCCGAGGATAACGTCGCCGAGGATGCCGTCGCCGAAGAGACGGACCCCAAACCGGAAGGTGAATGACCATGCGACTCTTAGGCTTTGACGTAAGCGTGTCGCGGGCCGCGCGAACGCCTAAGCCGGCGCCGATGGACGCCCATGCGGTCGGCAGCGGTTCGCTCGGCCCGTTCGGTTCGGGCGGCTGGTGGCCGCTGATCGTGCGCGAATCGTTCGCGGGCGCGTGGCAGGCGAATATCGAGCTACGCCCCGAAACTATCCTCGCCTATCACACGGTCTATGCGTGCATCACGCTTATCAGCGCCGATATCGGCAAGCTCGCCGTGCGGCTGATGAAGGCCGATGACGAGGTCTGGGCCGAGAGCACGTCGCCGGCGTTCTCGCCGGTGCTGCGCAAGCCCAACCGCTACCAGAACCATATCCAGTTCGTTGAGAACTGGATCATGAGCAAGCTGACGCGCGGCAACACCTACGTGCTCAAGGAACGCGATAACCGCGGCGTGGTCGTCGCGCTCTACGTGCTCGACCCAAGCCGTTGCCGGCCGCTTGTCACCGACGATGGCGCGGTCTACTACCAGCTTGATATCGACACGCTCGCGGGTGTGCCCGCAGGCGATTACGGTCAGCAGATGGTCGTGCCCGCGAGCGAAATCATTCACGACCGGATGAATTGTCTTTTTCATCCGCTGGTCGGCACGTCGCCGCTTTTCGCCTGCGCGCTCGCCGCGCGTCAAGGGCTGGCGATTCTCAACAATAGCGCCGTGTTCTTCGAGAACGGCGCGGAGCCCGGTGGGATTTTGGTCGCGCCCGGCGCAATCAGCGACGAGACCGCCAAGCGCCTGAAGGATCGTTGGGAACAGAACTATGGCGGGGCCAATCGCGGCCGCATCGCAGTCCTGGGCGACAACCTGAAATACGAGCCGCTGACGATGACCGCCGTCGATGCGCAGCTGATCGATCAACTCAAGATGACGGGCGAAATCGTATGCTCGGTTTTCCACGTCCCCGGCTATATGGTCGGCGTCGGCACCGCGCCCACGTATAACAACATCGAGGCATTGAGTCAGAACTACTACTCGCAATGCCTGCAGAGCCTGATCGAGTCGTTCGAGCTGTGCATGGACGAAGGGCTCGCGCTGCCCGATACCTATCGCACAGCACTCGATCTCGACGGGCTGCTGCGCATGGATACGGCGACGATGGTCAAGACGCTGACCGATGGCGTGGGCGGCGGCATCGTCGCACCGAACGAAGCGCGCAAGCGCCTGAACATGAAGCCCGTCAAGGGCGGTCAGACGCCTTACCTGCAACAGCAGAACTACTCGCTCGCCGCGCTCGACGAGCGCGATCGCAACAAGCCTTTCGTCAAACCTGATCCGGCGCCTGTCGCCGGCACGCCCGCGGGCATCGCGCCGGCCGCCGACGATGATCCGAACGCGAACGCGAGCGAAACGGATCAGGAACGCGCCGCGCGCTGGCTCGACAAGCTGCTCGCGGGTCTGACCGAGGGAGACGACCATGCGTGACGTGACCGGCATTCCGGACGAACTTCTCGCCGTCATCGCGCGCGCGATCCGGTTGCACGTTAAGAGCTATTGCGCGTCAATCGTCGCACGGCTCGACACGCTCGAAAAATCCGCCGCGCGTGAACCTGTCGTCAACGTGACGAGCTTCCCCGTCAAGGACCATAGCGACGCGATCGAGGGCTTGCGCCGCACCCACGAGGCACATGAGCGCCGCTCGGTCGAAGACCGGCGCGCGCTCGACCGCTTGCTGGGCGGGGTTGACGGGATCAGCGAGCGCGTTAAAACGCTGGAGTCGCGTGATCCCATCCTGACCAATACGAGCTTGCTAGTCGAGAACCATACCGAGACCATTGATCTCCTTCGCCGCGCGCAAGAGTCGAATGACCGACGGGCCGCCGACGACGGCCGTGCGCTCGATCGTTTGGTCAGCAGCTTCGACGACATGCGCGAGCGCGTTAAAACGCTAGAGACCCGCGAGCCAGTCGTTACTCCGACGTGCCTTCCTGTCAAGGACCATACCGAGACGATCGAGAGCCTTCGACGCGAATGCGAGCAGCACGCGCAGGGAGCGGCCGAGGACCGCCGCACGCTCGACCGGTTGCTGAACAGCTTCGACGCCTTGGGCGAGCGCGTGAAGACGCTGGAAACGCGCGAGACGCCGGTCGCGAAAGACGGCGAGCCGGGGCGCGACGCGTTCGAAATCGACGTGCTGCCCGTCCTCGACTTCGCGCGCGACTATCCACGCGGCACGCTCGCACAGCATGGCGGCGGGATCTGGCGCGCGCATGCGAACACGCGCGGCGAACACGGCTGGTCGTGCGTCGTCGATGGCATCGCCTCGACGCGCGTCACGATGGACAGCGAACGCAGCTTCACGGTGCACATCGAACGCGCGAGCGGCGCACACGAAACGGCCACGTTCGCGCTGCCCGTCATGATCTATCGCGGCGTATATCAGGCGGGCGAGACGTATCGCGCCGGTGACGTGGTGACGTGGGCGGGTTCCCTGTGGCATTGCAACGCGACGACCGACTCGAAGCCCGACGCGGGCGGCGACGCGTGGACGCTGGCGGCCAAGCGCGGGCGGGACGGCAAGGACGCGCGTATGAGCATCGTGGGAGCAGCAGCATGACAGGCGACCTCGTGACGATCGACGAAGCGCGCGCGGCGCTCAGGCTCGATGACGACTTCCCCGACCTGACGATCCAGCTTGCGATAACGGGCGCAAGCGATGCGGTCATGGCCTATCTGAAGCGCGACCCGTACACGAGCGAAGATCCGTGCCCGCCCAACGTCAAGCAGGCGACCTTGCTCCTGACCGGCATCTTTCTGCGCGATCCCGATGGCGTCGAGGCGCAGACGTGGGAACAAGGCTATCTGCCCTGGGCGGTGTGCAACCTGATGCATCAGCGGCGCGATCCGGCGATGGAGTAGCGATGCCGGCCAAGACAACCGGGATGACGGGCGGCCCGCTTCGTCATCGCGTGCAGCTGCAGCAGCCCGTCGTGCAGATCGACGACGCGAGCGGCGAGCCCGTCATCACGGACTGGATCGACGCGGGCACGCCTGTATGGGCGGCTATCGAACCCGTCAGCGGCCGTGAATGGTTGCTGTCGGCCGAGTTCCGCGAAGGCGTGACGACGCGTATCCGCATCCGCTGGCGCGATGACGTGACCTCGATATGGCGCGTTATCCATACGCGCGCGAACGGCGCGATGGTTTACAGCATCGATGCGGTGCTGCCACGTTATGAGGGCATGTCGGAACTCCATCTGATGTGTTCAAGCGGCGTCAACCCTGAAGGTGGACAGCCATGATTTCCGTCAGCGAGGTCAAGGGCTTGAAGGAGCTTGACCGCTTTCTTGAGACGCTCCCCGAAGAAATCCAGCGTTCGATGCTCTCGGGCAGCTTGCGCGACGCGGCCAAGCCGATCATGGATCAGGCGATGCTCAATGTGCTGACCGAGTTCGGCGGCTCGCCGCGATCGAGCGGCGTGCTGTTCTCCCATATCACGCGCAGCAAGACCAAAAAGACGGGGCTCGCTGCGCGCGTGAACGTCACGCTCAAACGCCCGCGCGGGGGCGCGAGCAAGCAGCCGCAGATCATCAACGGCATGCGCAAGCCCCACGGACAGGACCCGTTCTATGGGCGCTTCCTCGAGTTCGGCACGTCCAAGATGCCCGCGCGTCCGTGGCTGCGGCCCGCCTCGATCGCCAAGCAAAGCGAATCGAGCGCGATGATGCGGCGCGCGCTGGAAAGACGGATGCAAGCCTACTGCAAGAAGAGCGGCATTCGCTACGAGCCGGGAGTCTGACCATGACCGAATACGAGTTCAAGGCCGTGCTGGAAAGCGCGATGCCCGGCCGCGTGTTCACGCCGATCGCGCCGGCCGGCACCGCCGAACCGTATCTGATCTATCAGGACATCACGAGCCTGCCACAGAACACGCTCTGCGGTTATGCCGGCCTCGACCATGTGTCGTGGCAGGTCGACAGCTACGCGCGCACACGTCGCGAAGCGAAAGCGAACATGGCGGCGGTTCTGCGCGCATTGCGGGCCTACGACCCGCAGCCGACCGTCGAAAACCAGCAGTCCATGTATGAGGTAGAGACGCGGCTTAATCGTCGCATGGTGCAGGTCAATACGTGGGAGTCAACCGGAGAGACAGCATGAAAAAGGCAATCAGCGCGCAAAACACGAAAATGTACATCGAGAACCTGAACGCAGCGCCGATTGCGACAGGCGCGATCACTTCGGCAAGCCGCAGCGCGCCGGCCTATGCCGTCTTCGATGATGCGAGCAAGCTCAAGGACGGCGCGCCGATCTATATCACTGGCACCGGCTGGGCATCGCTCGACAATCAGGAGTTCGTCCTGCAAGACCTCGACCCGGACAGTAAAAGCGCCGCGCTGCACGGCAGCGATACCACGAGCGAAACGGAAGACCTGTCCGGCATCGGCATGTTCCAGTTGAACGCGTTCGCGGACGTGTGCGCGCGGACCTACACGATCAACCAGACGCCCGCCACAAGTATCGACACGACGACGCTCTGCGATGACGAAAAAACCTCGCTCGTGGGTTTTCGCGATCCCGGTACGCTGACGTTCGATTTCTTCATCGATCCGACCGATCCCGATTACCTCGCACTGCTGGATGCGTATGACGATGGCGAAGAACGCATGTTCGAAATCATCTATCGCAATGGCGCGGTGCGGACCTTGCCGGTGATCGTGCAGTCGATCAACGAGACGGGCGGCGTCGATCAGGCGGTCGCGGGCAGCGCGACGCTCAAGATCACGGGCGCGCCGGTGCTCACGCAGCCGCCCGGCTCCCAGCCGGAAGAACAGTACAGCCTCAACGCGAGCGCGGCACCCGCGAGCGGCGACATTCCACTGCATGTGACGCTGACCATCAACGAGAGCGGCGGTGTCGCCTCGAAGTTCGCGATCGATTGGGACGACGGCACCGCGCCGCATGACGTCATCGGCCAGAACACGGCCACGCATGACTACACTACGGCGGGCAGCTTTACCCCGAGTGTCACCGCCACCAAGGGCACCGCGACGCTGCCTGCGGTCGATGCCAACGTCGTGACCGTCAATCCCTCGTACAGCGTAACGGCGGCAGTCGCGCCGACGAGCGGCGCATCGCCGCTTGATGTGACGCTGACGCTGACCGAAAGTAACGGAACGGCCGAGAAGTTTACGGTGGACTGGAAGGACGGCGGCGCGACCGAAGACGTGACCGGAACGACCGCGCCGCATACCTATAGTGTGGCGGGCGTGTATTCGGCCGATATCACGCCGACGGTCAGCGGCACGGCGCGAGCCAAAGTTATCGCCAACGCCGTCACCGTATCCTGATGGAGCGCGCCCATGAATGACATGAGCCAGCCGCGCGTCGACACCGAGCCGCAACGTTTCTTCACGATCGAGCATCGCGAGCAGGTCGTCGAGACCGAATGCTTTGGCACGGTGCGCGTGCGCGAGATTTCCGCCAAGCAGATTCAGGCGATTCACGCTGACTATGCCGAGACCAAGGACGAGCAGAAGTTCGGCTATCTGCTTCTATGCGCCACCGCGATCGGTCCCCACGGCGAGCGCTTCCAGATGGCGCTATTCGACGATCTGCCGGTGCGCGCCTTTGATGACGTGCGCCGGCTGGTCGAGGCTGCCGTCAAGATCAACGGCAAGGCGAGCGAAGTGGAAAAACCATGACCGTTCCTTCCATGCGCCTAGTCTTTGCGATCGCAGCACATTTGCATATGACGGCTGGAACGGTCCTGAACACGATGGGCGCACATGAATTTATGTGTTGGGCGCAAGTGCTCGGCGACGCCAACCGACCGCCGCCGCCGCTTGAACTCGGTGTTGAAGATGAAATCGCCGCTTGGCGATAAGGGGGCGCCATGGCTTCGGCAGGGTCGCTGATATTCGAACTCGCCGCGGACGTCTCGCGCCTGCGCACCGACATGGGGAAAGCGCAGGCCGAGATCAAGTCATCGCTCGATAGCATTGCCAAGAGCAGCGCGGGCACGGCGGTGCTGATGGGCGCGCAGTTCGCAATGGAGTTCGCGCGCGGCTTCGCCGAGAAAGTCGGACAGGCGCTTGAGAACGTCGATGCCATGAGCAAGATGGCGCAGAGCATCGGCACCGCCACCGAGAACCTGTCGGCGCTCGCCTATGCGGGTCAACTAGCGGACGTCTCGACCGAAGACCTCGCGACCGCGTTCAAGAAGCTCACCGGCTCGATGCTCGACGCGAAGGACCCGGCGAGCAAGAGCGCGGCCGCGTTCAAGGCGATCGGCCTGAGCGCGTCCGAACTCTGGTCGAAAGATCCGGCCGAGCAGTTCAAGGCCGTGGCCGAAGCGATATCGGGCTTCAAGGACGGCAGCGAGAAGGCCGCGGTCGCCGTCGAAATCTTCGGCAAGAACGGCGCGAAGCTGATCCCACTGCTGAACGCGGGCGCGGAAGGTCTCGACGAGGCGACGAAGGAAGCCGAACGGCTCGGGCTGATCGTCTCGACCGAAACGGGGCTCGCGATCGAGAACCTCAACGATGATATGACGCGTCTGGGCAAAGTCGGGGAAGGCGCGGCCGTGACGATCGCGGGGCGGCTCGCGCCCGCGCTCGATACGTTCGCGAAGTCCGCTGTCGAGGCGTCGACTACCAGCGAGCTATGGCAGGACACGCTCGAATCGATCGGCGCGTTCCTGTCGGGCTTCATTATCAATCTCACGCGGGTGTTTGGCACGATCAGCATCGGCTACAAGGAAGCGCTCGGCTACGCGAGCGCCGCGAAGCAATTTCTGTCGGGCGACTTCAGTGCCGCCGCCAAGACCGTAGGCGAGACGATCAAGGCGTCGCAGGCGGCGAGCGCCGACCTCGATTTCAAGATCCAGCAGACCCGCGAGCGCTCGACCAAGCAGGCGCGCGAGGAATCCGCAGCCTGGGCGGTGGTCGGCCGCAACGCCGAGAACAGCGGCAAGCAGATTCTGCATTACTCGGACGCACTCGATAAGGTCGGCAAGTCCGCGAAGAAAACGAAGAAAAACGTTGACGAGTTCAAAAACATCATGGATCAGCTTGCCGTCGATGCCGCGAAGATGGCATCGATGGGCGATCCGATGAAAGAGTTCCTGTCGAGCCCGAAGCTGCAAGCGCTTTCGCCCGAGCAGCAGAAAGCCGCGATCGCGTACAAGCAATGGATCATCGATACGACCGCCGCGCTCAAGGCCAAGGCCGATGCCGAGAAGCGCGACGACGAAGCGAAGCAGGAAGGACTCGACGATCTGATCGCGCGGATTCAGGAAACCGAGAAGTTCGCGGACGCGACGCGACGCGCGATTGATCCGGTCGTCGAATATCGCGAAGCGATCATCGCGCTCGAAAAGGCCAAGAAAGCCGGGGCGCTCACCGACGCCGAGTATGCCGACGCCCAGAAGTACTATCAGAAGCAACTGCAAGATGCGGTCAAGGGCACCGACCCGCTGAAGGATCAGATCAAGGAGCTTCAGCAAGCGATCGAGGGCTTCGGGCAGAAGTCGAGCGACGCCTTTGTCGACTTCATCTTCGGGGCCGAGGACGTGGCGACGAGCTTTCGCGAGATGGTCGCCTCGATGCTCAAGGACATCGCCAAGATGCTGCTCTATGAGAACGTGTTCAAGGGCATGTTCGCGAGCATCAGCAAGGGTCCAAGCGGCGGCTGGGGCGATTTCTTCAGCACCATGTTTCGGCAAGGCGGCGGCCCGGTGTCGGCGGGCGATCTGTACCGCGTCAACGAGATACCGGGGCGCGCGGAGTACTTCATCCCGAACGTGCCGGGGCGCATCGTCACCGACGCGGGCGCGAGCGGCGGCGGTGGCGGCGTCGTCGTCAACGTCAATATGCAAGGCGATCGCGCCACGCAGGACACGACCGCGAGCGACAAGCAGATGGCCGAACTCGGCAACCGCATTGCGACGGTCGTGCGCTCCGTTATCGCCACCGAGAAGCGCTCGGGCGGTCTGCTCGCGCCGACGCGATAGAGGTCAATCATGATCGTTCCCCCGACCGTACGGCCGCTCAACGCGCCGATGCGCGTGCGGCTCGATGCGTTCCTGACCGAGCCGCGGCTCGTCGGCATGCCCCGAGCATCCGGTCTCGCGTTCAAGTGGTGCGTCAGCAGTGCGAGCTATGAGCTGGAGCCGCGCGCCGTCAAGGCGCAGTTCGGCGACGGCTACGCGCAGCGCCGGCCCGATGGCATCAATACGCAGGCCTGTATCTGGTCGCTCGCGATGAAGAACGTCGATTCGACGACCGCCGGCGAAGTCGTCCAGTTCCTCTCCGCACGCAACGGCGTGGACGTGTTCAACTGGACCCCGCCGCGCCAGAGTGCCGAAGCGCCCGTCGTGCAGGACGTGATCTGTCCGTCATGGTCGCTCGCGTATGGCGATCTGGTCAGCGACGGCACGCTGCTCTATAACCTCTCGTTCCGGTTCGAGCAGGTGTTCCTATGAGCGTCAAGGGCGATATCCAAGGGCTGCATCCGAGCGCGGAAATCGAGTTGTTCGTCGTCGATCTGCGCCCATATCGCGAGCAGTCGCTGTACTTCCACGCGGGCACGAACGAGCTAGGCGGCGACGTGATCTGGCAGGGTCAGACGTACGTGCGCTATCCCGTTAGCGCTACCGGCTTCGAGTGGAAAGGTCAAGGCACGACCCCGCGCCCGCACTTCGCGGTGTCGAACGTGACCGGCATTGTCGGCGCGCTCTGTCGGCAGTATTCCGATCTGGTCGGCTGCAAGGTCACGCGCAAGCGTACGCTCGCGCGCTATCTCGACGCGGCCAATTTTCAGAATGGCAATTCGTTCGCGAATCCCGATGAGTCCTTTGAGGATGACGTGTTCGCCGTCAATCAGAAGACCCGCGAATCGGGCGACGTGATCGAGTTCGAGCTTGCGCCGCCGTTCGATGTTGAGGGCGTCATGGTGCCGCGCCGACAGGTCATCACGAACTCGTGCCCGTGGCGCTATCGCGGCGACGGCTGCGGCTACGCGGGTCCACCCGTCGCGGACATTCACGACAACCCGACGAGCGACGCGAGCCTCGACGCGTGCGGCAAGCGCCTGCAATCCTGCCGCATGCGCTTCGGTAACGGGTGGCTGCCGTTCGGGGGATTTCCCGGAGCCGGCGTTTATAGGAGATAGAAACGTGAGTCGATACAAAGACCTTACGGGCCGCGTGTTTGGGCGTCTCATCGTGCAATCGTTAGCCTTTATCAAGCATCAGCGTCCTTCGTGGCTTTGCTTATGCTCCTGCGGCAACAAAAAAACGGCGACCGCCGCAAATCTTTTGCAAGGCTATGTGCGTTCGTGCGGGTGTCTCAATCGAGACGTGCGGCGTGAACGATTCACCACCCACAATATGAGTAAGCATTCTGCTTACCGGTCGTGGGAAGCGATGATCGATCGATGCACAAATGTACGAAACAAGGACTATCCCGCATATGGCGGACGAGGTATAGCCGTACATTTTCCGTGGTTCGATCCCCGCGTCTTTTGCACCTACATGGGCGAGAAGCCTCAAGGTTGCAGTGTGGGCCGTATCGACAACGACGCGGGGTATTTTCCGGGTAACGTCGAGTGGCAAACGCCGAAGCAGCAAGGCGCAAACAAACGTAACAACGTCTGTCCCGGTGGACTGGCTGCTCGCGCCCGCAAACTGCACATGGCGGAGACGACGCTTCGCAAGAGGTATCCGCGATGAAAGACGAGACGCTGGCGCGCGTGGTCCCTTACGTCATCATCCACGCGAACGCGGAAGCGCCGCGCGAGTGCTGCGGCGTAGTCATTCTGAAAGACGCCGATCTGGTCTATGTCGCGTGTCGCAACCTCGCGACCGAGCACGAACACTTCATCATCGCAGGCGGCGACTATGCGCGCGCCGAGGATAGCGGCCGCGTCATGGCGATCGCGCATTCGCATCCGTATATCTCGCCGGAGCCCTCGCTTGCTGATCGCGAAGGGATCGAGCGCACCGGCCTTCCGTGGCTGATCGTCAATATCCCTGTCGGCAGCTATACCGTCACTTGGCCGAGCGGCTTCAAGTCGCCGCTGCTCGCGCGCCCGTTCGTGCATGGCGTCCACGACTGCTATGCGATCGTGCGCGACTATTACGCGCTTCAAGGCATAGCGCTTAACGATTATCCGCGCGCGTTCGGCTGGTGGGACGATCCGCTCGGCCCCGACCTCTACCGCGACAACTTCGAGAAGGAAGGCTTCGTCGAGGTCCCGCGCGAGACGTTACGCGAGCACGACCTGATCCTGATGAATATCCGCGCGCCGCGCGATAACCACATGGCCGTGTACCTCGGGCACGGCGTGATCCTGCATCATCTGATCGGCCAAGCGTCGCGCCGTGAAGCGTATCAGGAGTTCTACCAGCGGCGCACGACCGCCGTGCTGCGCCACAAGGTATTCATGCAGGAGCCGCAAAAATGCTCACCGTGAAGCTATACGGCGATCTGGGCGCTCGGTTCGGCCGCGAATACAGGTTAGACGTCCGCACGCCCGCGGAAGCCGTACGCGCACTCTGTGCGCAACTGCGCGGCCTGCGCCGCTACTTCGTCGAGCACGCCACCGAGAAGTTCCGCGTTCGCGGCTTGCAGGATTACGACGAGACGGATCTGCATTATCCACAGAGCACCGGCGTGCTCAAGCTCGTGCCCGTCGTCGAGGGCGCCGGCGCAGTCGGCAAGATCATCGGCGGCGCTGCGCTCGCGGTCGCGGGCATCTTCATTCCGGGCGTCGGCGGGATGGTCACGAGCATGGGGATCGCGCTCGCCCTGGGCGGCGTCGCGCAGCTGCTCGCGCCGCGAAACGCGGGCACGGCCACCCCGGAGACGGCCGAGAACGAACCCTCGCTCGCGTTCGATGGCGCGGTCAATACGATGGGCCAAGGCGGGCCGGTGCCACTTGGATACGGGCGGCTGCTCGTGGGCTCGCAAGTCATCTCAGTTGGATTTTCCACGAACAACGAGGTAGTCATCCGATGAACGCGCGCGAAGTGGTTCCGGTCGCGGGCGCGGGCGGCGGTGGCGGCAAAGGCGGCGGCTCGGGCGGATCGCGAGCCCCCGTCGAAGCGCCCGACAGCCTGCGCTCGGTTCAATATGCTCGCGTCATCAACCTGATCTGTGAAGGCGAGATTGAAGGCATCGTCAACGGCGCACAGGGCATCTATGTTGACGACACGCCCTTGCAGAACGCGGACGGGACATGGAACTTCTCGGGCGCGGCCGTCGAGTGGCGCAGCGGCACGGCATCGCAGCCGCCGATCAGCGGGTTTAGCGCGACCGAGAGCGAGAGCACCGTCGGCGTGCAAGTCACCGCCGCCGCGCCGGTCGTGCGCTCGGTCACGAACCCGAATATGTCGGCGTTCCGTATCACGCTCGGCTTTCCCGCGCTGACGACGCTCGACTCGACGACCGGCGACCTGACGGGCGCGACCGTGCAGCTTGCGATCGAGGCGCAGCGCAACAGTGGCGGCTTCCAGCGTCTTTATACGGATACAGTCAGCGGCAAGACGACCAGCCGCTATCAGCGCTCGTATCGCATCGACCTGCAATCGCGCTTCGGCACGATCGGCGGCACGTTCGATTTTCGTGTCGTGCGCCTCACGCCCGATTCGACCAGCGTCAACGTCACCGACAAATTCCAGTGGGAGACGATGACGGAAATCGTCGACTCGATGCTGATGTATCCCTACTCGGCATTGTGCGGCGTGCAGATCGACGCGTCGGCGTTCAAGAGCATCCCCAAGCTGTCGTTCGATATCAAGATGCGGCGCGTGCAAGTGCCGAGCAATTACGATCCGGTCAGCCGCCTTTATACGGGCGTATGGGACGGGACGTTCAAGATCGCGTGGACGGACAATCCCGCATGGATCGCGTACGACCTCGCGGTGACGGCGCGCTTCGGGCTCGGTGCGTTCCTGCCCGCCTCGATGGTGGATAAGTGGACGCTCTACACGATCGCGCAATATTGCGACGCTCTGGTCCCGAATGGCGTCGGCGGCATGGAGCCGCGCTATACGTGCAACGCATATGTGCAGACCCGCGCCGAAGCGATCGCGGTGCTTCAGCAGTTCGCGAGTATCTTTAATGGCGTCATCTACTGGACGGGCGGCTCGTTGAGCTTCGCGGCCGACATGCCCGCCGATACGATCGTCGTCTATACGCGCGCGAACGTGATCGACGGCGTGTTCAACTACGTGGGGACCGCGCTCAATCAGCGGCACACCACGGCCATGATTACGTGGAACGATCCCGCGAACAAATGCCAGCAGGCGATCGAGTATGTCGAGGATCAGGACGCAATCGCGCTCTGGGGCATTCGCGCGCTCGAAGTGCAGGCGTTCGGCTGCACCTCGCGCGGACAGGCGCATCGCATCGGCAAGTGGGCGCTGCTTTCGGAACGGCTGCTCGGCGAGACCGTCACGTTCAAGACCGGCATCAACGGCGCATGGTCGCGGCCCGGTGACGTATTCGCGACGACCGACGAGACGCGCGCCGGCGCGCGCATGGGCGGGCGCATCATCGCGGCGACGACGACGCAGATCCGCCTCGATGCGCCGGTCGTGATCGGCAACGCGAACAGTACGATTTCCGTCATGCTTCAGACCGGTGCGTTCGAGACGCACGGTGTCATGAGGATCGACAGCGACCTGATTACCCTGTCGGACCCGTTCAGCATCGCGCCCGCGCCGGGAAGCGTCTGGAGCATGCAGGGCTCGAACCTCGTCAACGAGCAATGGCGCTGTGTCTCCGCGATCGAGGATGGAGACGGCAATATCGAAATCGCGGGCGTCGCCTACCGGCCCGACAAGTACGCGGCGATCGAGCAGGACCTGCAGTTGGAGCAATTGCCGACCTCGATCATCGATCCGTTTCATATCGGACCCTGTACCGAATTGAAGGTGGTCGAGAGCAAGTACAAGGTCAGCCCCGTTGTCGTCGCCGCGCGCGCGACGTTCTCATGGCTGCCGCCGATCGGCGCAGTGCGTTACAACGTGCTCTATCAGGACCCGGACGGCCAGCCGACGACGATCTATAGTGGGATGCCGAGCATCGACGTGCAGCCGACCTTCGAGGGCACCTGGACGTTCACGGTATGGGCGATCAATGCGCTCGGCGTGACGAGCGATCCCGCTACCGTCCAAGTCTATCTCGCCGCGCTCAACCAGCCACCGGGCGACGTGCAAGGCTTCCAGTTGGATATCTACAACGACAGCGCGCAGCTATCGTGGCGCACAGCGGTCGACCTCGATGTGCTCGTCGGCGGCCAGATAACCATCCGCTATTCGACGCGCATGACGACCGCCGTAACGTGGGAAGAAGCCAGCCCAATTGCGCAGTTCGCGGGCTCGCAGACGAGCGGCTTCGTCCCGCTGATGAAGGGCACGTATCTCGCCAAGTTCGTCAATAGCTCGGGCGCGTTCAGCATGAACCCGGCCTATATCGTCAGCACGACCGGACCCTTGCGCGATTACAACCTGATCGTCGATCAGGCGCAGCAGCCGACTTTCGCAGGGGCCAAGGTCAATTGCGAGGTCCGCACCGGCGTGCTCTATATCAGTCAGAAGCCGGACCGCACGGCAGTCGCTACGCACGCGGAGTATTACTTCTCGCCGGCCTATATCGATCTTGCGAAGGTCTACACGATCCGCTGTTCAGCGTATATCGACGGCGCGGTCTATGGCCTGCTCGATGACGTCGACACGTGGCCCGACTTCGATGCGCGTCTCGATGTGGACGGCGCGAAAGTCGATGAAGGCGGCGCAATGGTCATGGTCTCGACGACGAACAAAGACCCGGGCACGGCGGTCGCCGCCGATTGGAGCCCGTACAAGCGGCTCGTCGTCTCCGATCTGACGTTCCGCGCCGCGCGCTTCATGCTGCAAGAGGTCGTGCCCGATGTAACGACCGGCATGGGCATTATCACGCTCGGCGTCAAGGTCGATGTGCCCGACCGTATCGAGAGTCGGAACAACGTCGCGGTCGCGGCGGCTGGAACCGCGATCACGTTCACGGTCCCGTTTAAGGACGCACCCGCTATCTCGATCATCGCGCAGGGTTTGGCAAGCGGCGACAAGTGGACGATAACGAGCCAGACCGCGACGGGCTTCACGATCGCGTTCCAGAACTCCAGCGGGACGGGGATCGCAAAGACCTGCGACTGGATCGCACGTGGCTATGGATACGAGCACAAGGCGCTCGCCGGCGTCGGCTATATCGAACTGCTGAGCGCCGACCTCGATGTGCTGATGGCGCAGCGCGCCGCAATCGGACCCGTCATGTTGAAGCACGGCGAATAACCGAAAGGAGATAGATCATGGCTCAAGTGCCGTTATATCAGGTCCCGGCGCATCCGTCAGGCCTCGACATGCGTACGCAGCTGAACGCGATCGTGCTCGCGCTGATCGGCGACAACTCGGGACCGAGCGCTCCGACCGTGACGTACCCCGGCATGATGTGGGGCGACACGACCGCGATGCGCCTCAAGCGTCGTAGCAACGCGAACGACGCATGGATCGATATCGGCCCGATCGACAACTTCCTGAGCGACGTCAGCGGCAGCGTGAATAACCGCGTGCTGCGAAGCGGCGATACGATGACCGGCCCGCTGACGCTCTATAGCAGCGGGACGATTTCATTCCAACTCTTTTTGAAGGCAGGCAGCTACAGCCCGCACTTCAGAAGCAATAGCGCACTATCCGGCTTTGAATGGGTGAACGGTGCGAATAACGCCGTGCCAATGTCTTTGTATGACACCGGGCAACTCGTGACGACTAACGGCTATGTTGCGACCGGCGGACAGATTGAAGTGAGGAACTATGGACAGGTAGTCGTTTCGGGCGCGGCCGGTAACGCACGCATGCGCGCCGATGCAGGGATACCGAACGGCTACGGCGCGGGCGCTATCGGCTTCGGTTCGATCAATAGCGCGGGCAATGCATGGAACATGCAAATATCCGATAACGGCAATTGGAGTATGCGCGGCTTCGCATGGAATGACCTTCAGCGAGTCGGCAACAACGGAGACGCGAACGGCTACCGTACATGGATCGGCTCGGGCTTCATCAAGCAGAGCGAATATAACTATGGCCCATATATTGACTTCAATCGAGCCGGAAGCGAGGACTACAAGTTTCGCGTCCACTATAACTTCAATAACGCCTCCCTTGAAACCATGTTCAACGGCGGCGGATATGTCTCAATATCTTCGGACGGCAACTTCTTTATTTCTGCCTATGGCGGCGCATGGGTAAGCAACAAGGCGAACGCGGGCGCGCGCGTGCAATGGGACTCGGGGATTAACGAGTGGGGACCGATTAACGGACCGACGACGCTCGATATGGGCGCACCGTGGGTCATGGAAGGCTGGCGCACGAACTCGAACGGCAACTGGGTATCGGGCGCGCAATGGATTCGCGGAGTCTGCCTGAGGAATCAATGACCATGACGAACGAGGAACTGTTCTATCTCCTGCAGAAGTTCTGGCCCGGCACGATCAACGGCACGCACTACCTCACCGGTCATCGGCTCGATACGGAAGGCAAGCAGCTCGGCGAAGCGTTCCTGCAGTACTGGCGGCTTTCGGACCCGCAGCCGTCGCGCGGACAGTTGCTGACGTGGTGGGGACAGTATCGCGACGAGATTCAAGCGACGATCGCGGGCGTCCATCATCGGTGGGAGCGTAACGAACGGCTGCTCAAGGCCGATGCGCTCGTGTACCGGGCCGAGGATGCGGGCGACGATGCGAGACTCGAAGCGGCGCGCAGGTATCGCCAAGCACTGCGAGACGTTCCGCAGCAGGCGGGTTTCCCTCGTGCGTTCACCTGGCCCGTCCCGCCTGAAGATGACGAAGTGCGCAACGTCGCGGCGCGTGATGCCGTCCTGATCGAACTCGCGAAGACCGCCGAAGAATCGCATCGCGTCTTCGAGATGCCCGCCGATCTGCTGCCGCCCGTGACGTTGCTCAGCGTACATGCCGATGGCACGACCGGCCCCGCCGTGCCGCCGCCCGAAGAACCGATGCGCGCATACGGCAATCTGGAGACGCGTACGGTCATGAAAGCAACCAGCGACTTCAAGCCTATCGTACCCGTCATCGAACGTAGCGGCGAGGCGATGCCCGTCGATGACTGGACCGACTATCCGCATTCACCGGGCTATGAAGAATCGATCCCGATCAATCAGGGCATCTCCCCGCCGCCGCCTGTCGAGCCCGAGCCTGCGCAATTTCAGCCGAGCCCGCAGCCCGATTTCATGATCGAGCAGGACGCGCAGAACGCGGCCGAAATCGCGCTCGAGGACGATCCCGCCGCGAAGCTGCGCGCGTTCCTCTCGGCCAATCCCGATGTTGTCACGTACATCGAAGAAAGTACGCCCGTCACGCCGCCCGTCACACCGAAGGAATGACCATGCGTCTCGCGCTCGTTCTGCCCGTCGCGCTCCTGGGCGGCTGCATCGCGACACCGCCACAAGGCACGATGGCCGGTCACAACACGACCTTGCCGGCGCAGCCCGCCTGCCTGATCTTCTGCTTCGCCGAAGTCCGATCGAGCATCGACCAGCCGACGCCCGCCGCCACGACACGCGACAGCAAGGGCAAGCCCGTGCAGCCGCCCGTCGTCGTGCCGCCGCCCGTCATCAACTCCGCGCCGACCACGCAGGCGAAGCCGAGCGCGACGACTCCCGCGCCGTTCTCTCGACCCTGATCCGTCCGGACGCGCGGGCGACCCTTACCACGTCCGCGCGAACGGGAAAGAGCCGGCCGACCCGGAGCCGGTGGAGACAATCCGGGGAACCCAAGTCTTGGAGCGATGGATGAAACAGCGCGCGCGTCTCGTCGTCTGCTTCGCCGTCGTCGTCGCGATCGTCCTCGCCGGCGTCGCCGCGCTCGTGTTCGTGCTGAGCGCCGACCGGCCAGCGGCGAGATTTCAGGCGCCTAGAACGTCCCCGGCGCACCGGGCCGCGAACGTATTACCGCGCTCGCGCGGGACGTTTCTGGCGCATTCTGGTGCGCCGCGCAACTTCCGGTTTTTCGCCCGATTTCCGGGCTATCAAAGGAGCGACTATGAAGGTCAAGATTGAGAATCAGGGCGACGACGCGATCCGCGTTATCACGGATCACGACAACGTCAACGACACGATTCTGGAGGCGGGTGCAACGGACGTTTTCGGGTCCGTCGATGAAGGCGTGATCGAGCTTCGCGAGTATGGCGACGGCGAGCCCGACGAAAGCGACAGATAAAAAAAGCCCGCTCGAAAGAGCGGGCTGCTTCAACATCAAACGAGCGCATAAACCACAAGTCCAACGACGCCCGATCCAATCAATACAAGTCCAACTACGAGTAACACATTGTTCCACATAGGCGCGCGTCACGACGTTCGCTTACTCGCCGACTCGATCCACTTCATCTCGTCGGCGTGATCGTCGATCACCCAATCGTTATCGACCGGAGACCACACCCGATAGAGCACATGGCTGTCGAGCGGGACCGCGTTACCTTCGTCCACGTACATGCACAGCGCGATCGCTAACGACGCTTCGGGACGTTCTGCGTCGACCATGTAGTTCTTCGCGATCCCGAGCCGTTCGCGCTCGGCGTTCACAAAGGTTAGACGCACGAGATAAGAGTTCATGACACGTCTCCCTTGCGGAACTTCGTCGGCACGTACAGCGCTTCGAATCGCTCGCCGAAGTGCTTACGCAGACCGTCCGCGATCGCGTCCGAGTAGGGTTGCGAGTGGATGCGCCACTCGTTCTGGCCGTCGCCTTTGAGCCGATAGAGCGTGCCTCTGATCGACGCTTTATCGAAGCGCTTGTCGTTGGCGAGCTTGTCCGCGTGAAAGCTGAACCATGATCCGATCGCGTCATACGCGGTCGTCGGCGGCATCTCGACCGGCTTGCTCTTGCCTCTGTTCATCTCGGCGAAATACGCGACCATCTCGGCGAGCGCGCCGCTCGTCTGATACCACTCCAACGCGAAGCTCTCGAACGCCGGCTGGTCGGCCGGATCGATGAAGCGCAGATGCAGCGGACCGCCGTGCGTATCCTCGCTCCACTGCGCGAGCTTTTTATCGTCGAGATACAGCCAACCTTGTTGCAGCGGTTCACCCTCGTGACCGCGAAACTGCTTCATACCCTTGATGTGATAGCTCATGCTCGTTCTCGTTAGTCGATCGCGTTCAGAATCGCTTCACGCTCGGCGTGCTGTATCGCGAACGCGCGAAGCTGATGGTAGTGATCCGAGAATTTCGCTTGCAGGTTGTCGTCGTTGATCCACACGAGCGCGCCGTACACAAACAGCGTGACGATCACGCCGAACGCGTCCGCGCTGACGTCGCCTTCATAGCCATTCGAATCGACACGCACGGCGAACCGTTCGGGCGCGACCGGCGCGAGATAGTAGCCGCCGTTGGATAACGTGTAGAACTCCCACATGCCGCCCTTATACGAGTCGGACATACGGCCGGCCTCTTGATAGGCCATTGCTTCGCCGCGCAGCATGAGACGCGTCGTGAATGCGGCGGGCAGAAATCCGAGCCGCTTATGTTCGGGTACGCGCTCGGCGATGATGATTCGTTCGGTCATACAGTCCTCGTTAGCTGGGTTGAGGCGCGCGCGTTACCGCGCGCCGTTTCGAGTTCAGGCGGTTTTGCGTCGAGTCGTCGTCGCTTTCTTCGCCGCCGGCGTTTTCTTCGCAGCAACCGGAGCTTTCTTCGCGGCGGGCGTTTTCTTCGCAGCAACCGGCGCGGCCTGCTTCGTCGCCGGCGCTTTCTTCGTGGCGGGCTTCTTCGCGGCTGCGATCGCGTTCTGAATCGTTGCGCCGAGCGCGCCAGCCGGTTCCGGCGTGACGTCGATCGTCTGCGTCGGCGGCATTTGCTTCGGCGTGGCGATGAAGCCGTCCGCCTGTTCCGCGAACTGCTGCGCTTTGGCCGACGCGAGCACATCTGCGCGGACATACAGACTGCGCAGACCGACCTTTACCGGCAGGATCGGGAACCCGGCGGGCGCGAATTTCTTCGACGCCATCGAGCGTAGCGACGGCACGCCGTAACCCGTGACCGCCGCGACTTCATCGACGGTCATGTATTGCGCTGCTTCTTCGGCGCTCAACTCGGCACGCGCTTTCGGTCGGGCGGCTTTGGCGATCGCCTGTTCTTCCGCGTAGCGCCGGATTTCTTCGGCGACGATCGAGCGGATGGTGTTCAGCGACGACTCGTCAAGCATGGTGATTTCAACGTTCTTCGACATGGTAGGTTTCCTAAATGTTTGTTTCGGGATTTCGGTTTGCGGCGGTCATCGCCGCCGACAACTTCATATTGCTGTGATGCTCAATCTCGGTACAGGTGTTTCGTCAGTGCGAATACTCTAGGTTCAGTTCGCTTCGCGCTTCACGTTGTCGGTAAACGCCCAAATCAGTGCGACCAACCAACCGAGCACGGTCCATCCGAGCAGTAGATTGACAAGGATGATCGGCGCGGTGTTGCGATGCTTACGGCACATCGCGATAATCAGCGGCACCACGAACAAAACCAGCATCAACATTCCGATAGTCATGATCGACTCCAATTCAGTTATTCAGTGACGGGCTTCTCTTCCACATAGAACCGCCCGAAGTATGCAGACATCGACTTGCCGACGCTGCACTTGCGGCCGCCATTGGCGACAACGTGATCTTCGATAAGGAAGTACACGCTCGCGTCGTCCTCAACGATCTGATCGAACTTCGGATATCGGCCCTTGCGGTCGGTGATCGTTACTCGTTTCATGCTGCGCTCCATCTGGTTTCTGGCGGTCATCGCCGCCGACAACTTCATATTGTCGAGATGGGACGCGAAAGCACACGACTTCCGCAGGGCAAACGCTCTAATTTCCAGTGTTGCGCCATCGGCATTCAAGCTATCGGGGCGAGAGGTGTCGCGGATGATTGAAGATGGCGACGCGCGCGACGGCACCGAGTGGGCGTTGCGGTACGGCTCAAGTTTTCGCGTGATGTGCCGATAGCACACCGGTCTACTGCAGGCGGGAACCAAAATGAAGAAATCGATAATCGGGCTAACGCTGCTGCCGGTCTTGCTTGCGGCATGCGCGATCGAGGGGGTCGGCTTCGATGGGCGAGTCAACGCTTATCGGAACGCGGCTGCGGACGGGCGGGAGTTCGCCGCATTGAATCGAGGTACGCGGGACGCGGCGTGGTATGCGGGCTGGTGCGGTGCGATCGAGCCGCACTTCAGGCGAATGTCCGAGCAGCACGCGCGCGTCGATCGCTACTGCGCCGCTATGCAGGCGCAGCCGAAAGAGGCCGAGGCGATCCGCAGCGATCTGGTTGCGGACCTTTCATCGGGCAACTCACACGCCGTCGACAATCGCGACGAGGTGCTTCGCGGACTCGGCATATCCGCGCAGTTGCAGCAAGCGCAGGCGCAGCAGCTGCAAGCGCAAGCGATGCAAGTGCAGGCAGCAAACGCTAGCCGGCCAATTTTCGTACAGCCTAATACAGCCGTCCACTGCACCAGCACGCGCTTCGGGAATCAAGTCAACACCAACTGCAATTGAGTTAGGGGTGCGGATTCAGTAGTCATCGTCGCCGGCGCCCTGCGTCGGCGTCTTGACCATCTCGTCGTCGCCCATGATTCGTATGAGACCGGGAAAGTACACGTCGCATCGCTCGGTCGTCGAGACGTTCTGTCTCTGGCAGTCTGCGATTTCTTCTGCTAGATTGGTCATCGGAAAGT
Organism: Caballeronia jiangsuensis; assembly: GCA_000648925.1. Taxonomy (GTDB): domain Bacteria; phylum Pseudomonadota; class Gammaproteobacteria; order Burkholderiales; family Burkholderiaceae; genus Caballeronia; species Caballeronia jiangsuensis. The sequence goes on along the minus strand of JFHF01000006.1, from coordinate 12,855 downwards.
CTTCGCCAAGTCGAGCGACGAGCCTGGACAATTGATAGCGTCCGCGTCGCTCACAGCGCGAACACGCGACCTCGATATGCCTTGAGCGAGCAGCGACTTCGCCGAGACTGATGCTTCCGTTTGCCATAGTTCCTACTCCGGTCCCCAACAAAGCGCAGACGGACGGCTATAACCTGAGTACTTGATCTTCCGCCAATCGTTCGATCGTCCGCTCTGATAGGTTGACGAGCCGCTTTGCGACCATCCATTCGAAGTCGTGCGCCTCGACCTGCTCGAAGACCCTCGCGCCCGCCGCGACGATCCCGGCCACGTAGACAAGGATGCCAGTGTTATCGAACGAGTCCCGCAACACTTCCTTTTCGCTCGCTCAACGGTGTGCCGATACGGGTGATTAGCATCAGGTGTGCCCTTGAAGCGGTGCGCCTGACCATGTCCTCATCCGCCGCATTTCATTTCGGATTTCCACTTTTCGTCGGTCCGGCAATCTTGCAGTTAGCGCCGCGTATCGGGGTACGAAGAGGGCTTCGCCAATTTACACGCGCCCGACCGCGTTCGGCCTTATTCTCTCGAAAAGTAAAAGTCGAAGTTGCTCGACGTTGAAAGCAGTTAAAAAGTAGCAGTGGTGGCGACTAGCTGGCTCGTGTGGCACTAGCCCGCGAGGGTCTTTCCGTCAAAGGTGAAGCGGACCAAGTGCACCGATCCGTGACCTTGCATCCGCTCGTCGTCAGCGCGCAGCGCTAGTCCTGTCGCAAGTCTTGCAGAAACTCTGATTCTGGGTTCACGGCGGAAACGTGCAAAGAGTCGCGGGCACGGGTGCATGCTACGTAAAGCAGGTGGCGCTCGGTGTTGTAGATTTCCGTAAGTTCGACGTCGTCAGAAGCAGAATCGATACGGTCCTGAGATGGGACGATTTCGTCGTCGCAAGCCATGACTGCCACAAGGCGAAATTCCATACCCTTGGCCAAATGCATAGTGGTGATGCTCACAAGACCTTCCTCGGTTGCCATGTTCTTGTCGAGCACGCGCGATTCCAGACCGGCGGCAGCTACGGCGGCCAGAGCACGCGGATATTCTCCCTCAGAGCGGACGAATACACCCATTTCATGTGGTAACACACCGGCGGTACTGGCTTGCTTCAACCAACTTCCGACTGCCTGACCTTCGAGCTCGGCATCGTCAAAGCCACGGATGAGTGGCTCAGGCCCATTGAAGACCGAAATCGTTCCCTTGCGGCTCTCTACGATTCCGTCTACGTCGGATACTTCGGGGCCGAGCAGACGGTCGGCCTGCGAACGGATCTGATGCGAGGTTCGATAGTTGATGTTGAGGGTACGTGATCGGCCGCGCACGTCTACGCCAAGGGACTTCCACGAGAACGGCTGCTGAAAGATGCGCTGCCCGAGGTCGCCGGCGAAAAAGAGAGCATTAGGTTTGCCGCTGTTTATCGACGCAAGGAAGCGTAGCTGTTGGACGCCAATGTCCTGAGCCTCATCAACGACGATGTAGTCAAACACAGCATGCTTACGCTTTGGCATGACCTCGGCAAGTTTTCCGAACATCTCGGCCTTGGTGATTTTCTTCTTCTCTCGCAATTGCGTCTTTACTGCGGCGAACGCCTTCCAATACAGGGCGCGCTGCGCTTCAGGCAAGCGAGTCTTCCGGCCAAGTCGTTTGGCGTCACGATAGGCTTCCCAACTCTCCACCTGCCAGGTGTCCACAACGTCTTCCCATTCGGACAGCAAGAAGGATGTGTTTGGTTTGAGTCCATCAACGTCCTTGGCCGCCGCCTTCAGAAAAGAAAAAATCTCATCGCGTTCCGCGAAGGCGGGCTTGCCGAATTCCGCCGAATATAGCTTGATCCCAACAGCGTCCATCGCCGCGACATCGATACGCTCGGCTAATTTCGGGGTGTTGTAAACGAGGCGGTACAGGTTTGATCGCAATACGTTTGCCAAGGTGTCCGAGAAGGTGGAGAGCAAGATGCGCGCGTCCTCGTCTCCTCGGGCCAGTTGGGCCGCACGGTGCAAGGCCACTACGGTCTTGCCCGTGCCAGCGGAGCCAGAGACACGTGCCGGACCGCTATAGTCGCGTTCGACCATCTGTCGCTGAGCTGGGTGCATGAACACGGTCCACTTATCCCACGGATACTCCAGTGCCCGCGCTAGTTCGTCCGTATCGGACATGACTCGGAAGCGGCGCTGCGCGTCCGGGTGCCGGAATGGGTCTTGAGACTTGTCCGCTGGTTTCGAGCCGACAGGGATGCCGCCCGTAGCTAGTTCTAAAAGAGCTTCGGCCGCCTCGTTCGGCAGGTGGCTCACCAACTCTAGCAAACTGTCTTCATCCGCGGCACGGACGTCCCCCAGCCATTCCGGCGGCACCCCATACGCCAGCAGTTGATCGTCGCTGTATCTGCCGAAAAGTGCTTGTGATGCGGGTGTGGCCTTTCTTACATCCTCCGGGACAGCGATTTCGCGAACGAGCTCGCGAATTTCCACCAATTGTGCAGCGCCCGTAGTCGGGTGCGTTTCCAATTTACGGCGCTCGGCCCACTGATAGGCCTTGTCGTGATGATCGACATAGCAGAGCAACAAGCTGCCAGGAGCCCTATGGACTATCAAGCGAATGTCGCGATTGACCCGCACCGACCAGAAGCGCGGATCCTTAGCCTTGTCGAGCTTATGGAAGCTCATGCCGTTGCCGGAGGGATCGATCTGCAAGTCGAAAGCGGTCGTCTTAGCGGCCTTCTGTTCATCGCCGCCTAAGCGAGCGAGGCTAGCAGTGAAAGTGTCGGCGATTCGGAATTCCATTGATTCAATCAATCCGGACGTTGCGAATTAGATGGGGGCACGAAGGTTGTGCCGCTGCTCAACTTACTTTGAACACCTTCATCACCTCGTCGCCGAGGTGGTTTATAACCTTCACTGCGAAGCGGCCGGTGGTCGGCTTGGGGAAGGGGCGTGAGGTGTCGCTATTCAATGTCGACCAAGCATCGATATTGATTTCGGCTTTGAGAGTATTCTTCAACGCCTTATAGGGATCGCTGGCACCAAGGAAATAGGCGTGGCGAACAAAGAATGACTCTTCGTTGTATTCGGTATCGAGGAACCAGCATGCAATGTCGTCGGGATCGTCGCTCCGCACTTCGCCAGTGCTAGGATCGAACACATCAACGCCCCGTATCTTTACGATGAGGTCTTCACCGGCTGGTACTTCAATGACATCGCGCTTGCCGTCATACTTGCGAATGCTTTGGCCTCGTTTGTCCAGCACATCTACGTCAGGCTCGCCGAATATCACGAAGAGATTGCCCTTGCCCGTGTTTTTCAGATCGTCAGCCATGTGTAGGTCAGCGTTCATGCGCGCCTTAAGTACGCGAATACGTCCTAACTTGCTAAACTCAGTGGCAGGGGCGTCGTAATTGAAGCCGCAGGCAATCAGTACGTCGAAGCCGGCGTCGCCCGCCTCGCGCGCAGCATCCACTAAATCCGCACGTGACAAAGTGCCGAACTCAGGTCCGATTAGAATGCCGGCGCGCTTGGTAGTCCCATTCTCGAGATAGTGGCCTTCGGCGCAGACCAGGTCGCCCGGCCACGGCTCCAGCGCGGTGAACTCTATCTTGTCTTCCTTGTTCTTTTGCTGCACCCCTGCCGTTTTAAGATTGGATAGGATTAGCTGAACAAAGTCTTGCCCGTTGTCAGCGCGATCCTCTGCCGCGCCGTCGATCAGTTCGTCGTGTTCGTCTACGGCGAGCACGCGGTGCGGGCTGAGCGATTCCACTGTGAACGGTCCTGCGACCCGCACGCGCTTTCTATCTTCATATGGCTTGTCGTAAAGGATCTCGAATTCGGCCTTTGCCGCGATTGACGCATCAATCTCCTTCTGACGTGCGATGCGTTGCTTACAGAACTGGGCATGTATCGTCTTGGCGGCGGTGCTCCATTTAGCGTCTGCTTCACGCGGAACCTCCCAGTCCAGCCACTTGTGTCCAAGCGCGTCGTTCAACTGACCAAGCAGCGGTTCCGTTGTTCGTTGGAATTTCTCCCAAATCGCGTCGATTTCTACGTTGTTGGCGATGGACTTCAGGGTGATATGGGGTACCCGTTCGTACACGAAGCCGTGAGCAATGTTCCCGTAGGTGGGCTGAGAAGACGGCACACTCCGGGTGATTTCGGCTTCTTTTTGCAGTCCCTCTTTGCTATCGGCGAGAAGATAGAACGGATAGCGGGCGCCCATAATTCGAGCTCGCGCTAACGCCAACGCCACGCGCGAAGTGTCGATAGTGATCCAACGGCGTCCCCATTGCTCGGCGACATAGGCAGTGGTTCCGGACCCGCAGGTAGGATCGAGGACGAGGTCGCCCGGATCGGTGGCCATCAACAAGCACCGCTGGACCACGCGCCAAGCGGTCTGAACCACGTAGATCGGATCTTCTTCGCCCTTCACGTCGTCCCACAGATTTCCCACAGTAACGGCTGGCCGGTCGTCGTGGCGGACCACGCCGGCAAGCGACTCCCCCTCGGCGTCAAACAGGCGTCCGGCCTTTGCAAGTCGATCTAAACCTGCAGGGTTATCGAAGCTCCACTGGCGATTGCGCCCACACTTCTTCGAACGCCCTTGGAATGAGTAGTCCTTGCTGCGCACCTCGTGCGGATGTTGACTGACTATAGGGTAGTTCACCCGCGCCCAAGACCACCCCGCTTTGAGCATTGCATCAACGGTTTCGCTACTCAATTTGGTTGCCCGGACCAACTCTCCTTCAACCGACATCAGCGTGTTGAACTTCGAATCTTCTTCGGGCGATTTCCTGAATTCGATGGGGCGTCTCACCTTGACTAGTTCAGGCGTCTTGCAAAACCAGACAATGAAGTCAAACATGCTCTCAGTGACGAGCGTCGACCCCTTCTTCTTCACGGCAATCGTATTGACGTAGTTCGCTTCGCCGAAGACCTCGACCAACAATGCTTTCACTAAGTAGAGGTTCTCATCACCAATCTGCACGAAGATTGAGCCCGACTCTGTCAACAGATCCCGTGCCACCATCAGACGGTCGCGCAGATACGTCAGATATGAATGAACGCCATCCCGCCACGTATCGCGGAACGCTTTCACCTGCTCAGGCTCGCGCGTGATGTGGCCGGCATTACCGTCCTTTACGTCACGGCTGGTGGTAGACCACTGAAAGTTACTATTGAACTTGATGCCATATGGCGGATCGAGGTAAATGCACTGCACCTTGCCACGCAACCCTTCGCGCTCGGCCAGAGACGCCATCACTTGCAAACTGTCGCCGAGGATCATTCGATTTTGCCAATGACCCTCGTGCTGATAGAACTCCGTCCTATCCGCGCCTTCAGGAAGTCCGTTGAAATCCCCGAACAAGTCTGCTGTTCCGCCCGCTTGCGTATTGGCGGCCTCGCTGATCCGGCGGAGTTCGTCGATTAACACCTTCGGCTTTACCTTCTCTTGAATGTAAAGCGGCGGCGCATTGACTACTAAATCAGACCAGTCCTGCTGGTCCTTGCCACGCCAGACTAATTGGGGGTCGAGGTCGCCGTTGCGCTGCACTTTCTCCGCCTGCAATGTCTTACCATTGCGTGGAAAGGTGACTTTCACCGGAGCCTGCTCGTGGTGTTGCATCACCGACTGATGCTCAACGGTAGGAATGTTTTTGCGCTTCGCCTCTCCGTGAACGATGTCTTCAACTATTTTGGGTTGCGTGGCAGATTTCTTGACCATTTGTCTGTTACGTAGTTATCGAACGCGTCGAGCTTTAGTTAGATTTCGAGCAAGCCGATTCATTGAATAACCCTTATCGCTGTAGTCAGCATCTTGTCGAATTCCGCTTGCACCTTCTCGGCGAAGTCATCTTGCATCTCGTAGACGTCGCCAAACTCGGCGAACGCCCAGCGGCCATGCGAACCGAGGTGGTTCACGCCGGGGATCCAATAGGTGTCCATCGTGGATTTTTTTTCCTTCGCGTCTTCCCGCCGATAACCTTTGATTTCCACTATCAAATGCAACAGATCGTCCGCGCCGTCATCGACTTTGACGATGAAATCTGGAAGATAGATGCGGTTTTGGGATCCGAAGCGGTACGGTACTTCTAAGCCCAAGTTGTGGTTCTTGGTGTAAGCGACGACTCGCGGATGCGATTCGGCCACACGACAAAACTCGGCTTCCCAGTTGCTATCTAAAATCACCCAATTGACGTGGTTCTTCGGCGGCGGGCCGAGAGTTTCCCAACGGCTGTCGCGGGAGGTGTTGAAACGCACACTCGCGGTACTGCCCGTTGGATTGAATGGGTCGAGGATTGCCTTGACTTGGCGACCTTTAGCCAGCTCTCGGCTGGTGATGCCCTTGGTAATTCGTTCACACGCCATGTCCGCTAGTTCGCGATACATTAATTGCGCTGGGTACGTGCCACCCTTACATTCCAGGCAAGTGTCGAGCCATTGACGAGTGATACGCTTGAGTTGGCCGAACAGGTTGATCGGCGCATCCTGGCCCGGCTCGCGCCAGTGCTGAAAGAGCAGGTGCTTGCTCAACTCCATGAGCAGCGTGGAATGACGTACGTCGCCCAAGTGTTTCAGGTTTAAATCCACCGCTTCGCCGATGATGCCAGCGTTCTTCGTCTCTGACGGCCCGACCAAATCAGGTGTAAGGCGTAAAGCGTGGTCAGCGTTGAATTCGGCCTCAAGCTGGTCTTCCGGCAACTCGACGCGGTATCCCCGGACGCATGGGAATTCAATTTCGAGCGCGTCGCGCTCCGGACGCAACGCCTTTACGGCGACGGTTTCACGCGGCTTGGGTGGTGGAGGCACCACTGGTTTTGCAGTGAAATCAAACGGAATCCCAAAGACGTCGGCGTATTCAACGTCAAAGAGGTCGTTATCGTTCAACTCGTAGGACTGGCGACGCAGGGCGCGACCAATCACCTGCTCGCAGAGCAGCTGAGTGCCGAAAGCGCGTACGCCTAAGATGTGCGTGACCGTATTCGTGTCCCAACCTTCGGTCAGCATAGACACCGACACCACGCAGCGAATAGATTCTCCGAGGCGACCTTCCTTGCCAACGGTGTTCATCACTTCGCGTAGCAAGTCTTGGTCGGTGATGGCCTCGGCCTGTTTGCGGTCGCCGGTGCGCTTGATGATCTCGCGGCGGAAACGTTCGATTTCATCGCTCGCCATTCCGCGGAAGTTGTCGTCCAGCGCTTCTCCGGACTCAAGTTGCTCGCTATCGATAAGTAAGGTGTTCGGCCGTGCCAGTGGATTGCCATGCTCATCGAAGTTGCGAAACAATTCCAGGCGGCCGGCCTGATAACTTGCGCTTCCATCGGCGTTTTGGCGCTCGAAGCCGGAGATGTAGTCAAACACCAGTTTCGACGTGGCGGTGTTATTGCATACGACGATAAAACACGGCGGCACTTTGATACCGACCTGCTTCCATGCGTCGTAAGTCTTTACGTAGTGACCGTATAACGCCTCCAGCGCGGTCTGCAGTTCAACCGGAATAGACTGCGGATCGAGCTGCGTATTCTTGCCGCGCCCCTTCCTAGGCATCTTTTTTCCGATGTGCTTCCACAACTCCCGGTAAATGGGCACGTCGGCGCCGGGGATGTTGTCGGCCACCGGCACCCTGGGTAGCTTGACGATGCCACATTCGATGGCGTCCATTAACGAAAAATCGCTCATCGTCCATGGGAACAGCGTGCCTTCAGCGTAGCCCGAACCGGCAAGAAAAAACGGAGTGGCCGAAAGATCGATTACCTGCTGTAGGCCGAGCTTACGGTTCACCGCTTCGAGGCCGGAAATCCACAGTCGCGCCGCTTTGTTGTTCTCTTCGGCCTCGGCGATGTCTTCACTAGCGATGTCTTCATCGCTTTCGTCCTTCGGCTTTTCGCGGTAGCAGTGGTGCGCCTCGTCATTGATGACGAGGACGTTCTTCATTCCCATCAGTTCCGGCATTACTCGCTGGAGCATCTGGCCTTCGGTTTCTTGGGTGTCTAGCTCCACGCCCGTGCGGCCTTGGAGCAGGCGACGCCCCCCCTTGGAGAGTTCCATCCGCTCGCGCAGCTTGAAAGCATGGTAGTTCGTGATGACAATTTTGGCCTTATCGAGGTCGGGCAACATATCGCGCGGCACGATTTCGCGGCTGGCATAGTAGCTGTCCGGGTCATTGGGCAGCAGCACCCGCAGACGGTCGCGAATAGTCAGGCCCGGTGCGACGAGCAGGAAGCCACGTGTGAATTTTCTGCTCTGCGGGTGGCGCACCGCATTGACAGTTTGCCAAGCGATCAGCATGGCCATTACCGTAGTTTTGCCCGCGCCGGTCGCTAGCTTCAGCGCCAACCTCATCAATCCTGGATTTGCGTTGAGATTGGCCTTCTTCAGGTGGTCAAGGAAGCGTTCGCCGTTTTTGCCCAGTTGAGGGGCGACCTCCGTCAGCCAGATTGCAGTTTCGGCCGCCTCAACCTGGCAGAAGAAGGGGCGCACGCCAGTGAATTGGTTGCTGCGCCAGTGCTCGAGGAGGCGCGCGGTTTCTGACGTAACCCTCCATTGCGAAGGCGGGAGCTTTCGCCACGCATCCACTTCCTGCCGGACCGTATTGATGACGGCTGTATGGTCGTAGACCTGCTCGCCAGTCGACAGGCCTTTGCCTTCGTCGAAGACCAAGCTAGTTTGAGTACCCTTGGCGCTCTTACGAGGCTTTGGAATGGGCGTGATGAAGTCTGCACGGCGACGTTTCTCAACGATCTGCTGGGTGGGCTGGCCGCTAGTATCTAGTTCCCAATGTCGTGCCGGATAGGCGTACGGCGAGTTGAGGATGGGTTGCTCGAAGAACTGGTCGCTCATTTACTAATATCCTATCTGGCGCACAATGCCCGTTTCCGCCGGCACGGAAACGCAATTGTAGCGGTTAGGCCCGATCGGTCATATCTACTCGGCGAGGGCGCCGCAAGATGTCCTGCAACGATTGGAATATTGGCCTGCCGCGCGCGTTTCGGTAATTGTTGCCGTTTAGACAACCGTTGTTCGCGGCGGCGCAAAATGGTAACCGATATCGTACGATGTGACGTCGTTGACATCAGCCGCCTTTAAAGTGGCCTTCAGGCAGTTGTCTAGTCGTGTCTCAAAGGTAGGCGATCGGTCAGACTGCTGTGCGGCAAGCTCCTTCGCCGCGCGCTTTACCCGCCGTAGGCGAAGCGAATCAATTGTTCGGCCGTCCAACCGTGGAATTGCATTTGCTCATCGTCGGCGAGCAGCGCGTCGAAGCTTCGACAGAAGGCGATGCAATGCTCGGTGTTGTCTTTGTCGAAGGGCGCGCCGAAATAGGCGGCGACAGTGATTTCTGCCGCGCTCTTTGCGGATTCGTACAACTCACGCGCTTGATATTTTCCGATGAAGTAGTCCATGCCCGAGCTTAACGGCACCATGCGCCGGAAGCTTTAGCCCGGGACACGCGGCGCCCCGCGAACTTGGTCTCATTGCGGATACGCAACCTGCGGGCTGGGCTGTCGCTCAAACGGAAGGCTTTCTATGCATCGTCGCCCTTCGAAACGCCCTTGTTGAATCGGTCGATGGCCTCCGACGTGTCGTGGCCGTACCTGTCCAATTCTTCGATCCGCTTCCGTTGATCGAGTATTCGGCGGTCAGCATGAGCTAGTAGTGTTGAGATTCACTTAGCTCTGAACTCTTGGTGTAGAAGCGGGCCGGGTCTTTCCGACGACCATCTCCACCGCTCGATCCCGTCGTGACAAGGGTTTCTCCCAATGCAGAAAGCTGGCAATGTGCCGTTATCGGCTCTACCGTTTGCTCTCGCCGCGATACGACGGCGTCCTCATGTCCAATATCATTAAGATTTCCCTGCTCTTTATCGGCGCTATCTTGATCACCTTGATCGTACGCACGGCAATAGCGACTGCGTCGCATCCCTCCAAGCCCGATGTTGCGCTCGCAAAGGTGCGAGTCGGTAACGCCGATTTACCACAGGGCCTGCTCCTGCGCGACGACGACATTACATGGAAGCAGATACCCGTCGCGGAGGTTCCTCCGCACGCCGTTATTTCCGGTGCGCCGGGGCCGGTGGAACTCATCGGAGCCGTTCTGCGCCACCCCATAGTGAGCGGTGCCGTGGTCGTAACGGATGACGTGATTTTGCCCAATGCTCCAGGATTCCTGGCGGCCGCCGTCAAGCCTGGAATGCTTGCCGTGTCGGTGGCCGTGGACGATGTTTCCGGAAACGCCGGCCTAATTCAGCCGGGCGACTATGTGGACTTGTTGTTGACGCAACAGATGGACCGTCGAACCGACCTGCCCAACCTTGCAGTATCAAGCGAAACCATTGTCGAGCAGGTTCGGGTACTAGCGGTAGGCTCGGAAATAAACCGACCAAAAATCGGCGATGCCCCCGACTCGAACAACCGGGCGCGCACCGTGACGCTGGAAGTCACTCCTCGGAAAGGCGAAGTGGTTTCTGGTGCCTCTCGCCTCGGCAGCCTGTCACTCGCGCTGCGCAGCTTTGCCACGGTTACGCGCGAACCGGCCATAGCTGCACCGGCCGCTTCGCAGCCCGCCCCCGTGTGGGCTGGCGACGTTTCGCGCGCGGTGCGCGATCTGCCGGGAAAGCACGCGCCCCAAGGCGTCGCCACGAATAAGCCCGAACCTGCTCCGCCGGCCATCCACGTATACAGAGGTTCCGAGGAAGGCGGCATGACGTCGGTGTATCGCGGCGATGAGAAGCGAGCACACGTCAACCCGTCGCAGAACTACGTCAACCCGTCGCCGACCTTGGTCGATTCGTCGCCGACCACCGTGGTCAATTCAGTTCCGCAAGGGGCCATAGACGTGACCACTGGGCAATACCTTCCACCGGCAGCGGGCGGCGTGATTAATCCGCAAACTGGCGCGTTCTACCAGTCGGTGGGCGGAGGCTACGTCAACACACAGAATGGTTCGTTCGTGCCGGCCGTGCCATAAAGCGCTCGTTTTGTTGAGCGCTTGCTAGAGCCGAGAGGGCGGTCACCTCGCGCGACCGAACTCCACGGTCACGACCACGGGAAAGCCGTAGGGTTTCTACTGGTCTCGCCGACGCCGTATAATATGCCTCGCGCTCGTCGGTTTACGAACGGCACGTTATCGTGTGCCCAGCAATGTGATCCTGCATAAAGTCGGCGCGCGCAACTGGCTCGCGCGCATCATGCTGACTTGGGCCGTGATCTCCGCGAGTTTCGTCTTCGTCAAATCGCCGACGACCTTCTATGTCCTGCGCTTTCTGCTCGGCGTCGCCGAAGCGGGCTTCGCGCCCGGCGTGATTCTCTATCTCACGTACTGGTTTCCCGCCGCACGACGCGCCAAGGCGCTCTCGCTGTTCTTCATGGCGATTCCGCTCGCGGGTATCGTCGGCGGTCCGCTCTCCGGCTACATCATGCATGCGTTCCAGGGTATGCACGGGCTCGCCGGATGGAAGTGGCTCTTCATGCTCGAAGCGCTGCCCTCGCTCTTCCTCGGCGTCGCGATCCTGTTCTATCTCGACAACGGCATCGCCGGCGCGAAGTGGCTCACCGACGAAGAAAAGGCCCTGCTCAAGCGCAATGTCGAAAAGGACAACGCGCAAACCGTGAAGCATGTATCGATCCGCGCGTTCATCGGCGATCGTCGTCTGTGGCTGATGGCCGCGATCTACTTCTGCGTCGTGATGGGTCAATACGGCCTGACGTTCTGGCTGCCGACGATCATCCGCCGCACGGGTGTGGCGGACCCGCTGTGGGTCGGCATTCTCACCGCGATTCCGTATCTCTGCGCGATCGTCGCGCTGCCGCTGATCGGTGCGAGTGCCGACAAGCGCCGCGAACGCCGCCTGCATCTCGCCATTCCGATGCTCGTGTCCGCAGCCGGCTTCGCCACCTTGCCGATGCTCGGCAGCGTGGGCGCGTCGATCGTCTGCGTGAGCATCGCGGCGGCCGGCATTCTCGCATCGTCGTCGCAATTCTGGTCGCTGCCCACCGCGGTGCTCGGCGGCATGTCGGCGGCGGCGGGCATCGCCGCGGTCAACTGCTTCGCCAATCTCGCGGGCTTCTTCTCGCCTGCGATTGTCGGCTGGCTCAACGACTTCACCGGCAAATCGACAGCGGGCCTGATCTTTATTTCGATCGCAATCGTGCTGGGCGCAGTGCTCGTGTTCTTCGTGCCCGCCAAGACCGTCAATCGCTGAAACCAGTTCAATCAAGGAGACAACACATGAGTACTCCCGTCATCGAGGAAGTCACGCTCGCCGAGCGTGCCTACCGTATCCGCCGCAATGCCCTGCTGATGGGCGAAGTGCAGGGCCAGGGCTATATCGGCCAGGCGCTCGATATCGCCGACGTGCTGGCCGTCGCCTACTTCGGCGCGATGAACTATCGCCCCGACGATCCCGACTGGGAAGAGCGCGACCGCTTCCTGCTCTCGAACGGCCACTATGCGATCGCGCTGTACGCCGCGCTTTTCGAAGCGGGCATCCTGCCGCAGGACGAACTCGAAACCTACGGCAGCGACGACAGCCGTCTGCCGATGTCCGGCATGGCGAGCTACACCCCAGGCATGGAGATGTCGGGCGGATCGCTTGGGCAAGGACTCACGATTGCAGTAGGCCGTTGTCTCGGCCTCAAGCGCAAGGGCTCGAAGTCCTTCGTCTACACGCTCTTTTCCGATGGCGAACTCGACGAAGGTTCCGTCTGGGAAGGCCTCATGTCCGCCGCGCACTGGAAGCTCGACAACCTCATCGCGATGGTCGATGTGAACAACCAGCAAGCCGATGGCCCCTCGACGCAGATCATGGCGTTCGAGCCGCTCGTCGAAAAGCTCGAAGCATTCGGCT
>JFHF01000005.1 GCA_000648925.1 Caballeronia jiangsuensis | reverse complement strand
GCTATACGAGGCGCTCCAACGCTACGAAGTGGAGATCTCACTGTCCAAAAAGGGGGCCGCGCAGGAATTGTCGGTCCTGAAAACCTGCAAGGTCATTGGCTTGGCTAAGCGGCCGCTTGCTTCAATCCGCAGCGCGGATGTAGCAAAACTCCGAGATGAGTGGCTCAAAGACTACAAGCCCGCGACGGTTTTACGACGCCTGTCGGTACTATCGCATGTGTTTAACATCGCCCGCAAAGAATGGGGCATGGATAGTCTGTCGAATCCGATCGAACTAATCCGCAAGCCTCAGCCAAATAACGCACGCACCCGGCGCATTGCCGTCAACAACGCATCTGTCAGCACAGTCGGCGGAGAAGAATCCGACTCGCAACGTCCTACGCAAGACGATGAGCTCGAACGGGTAGCCAAGGCTAGTGGTTCGGCGCTGCTGCCGTCCATCATTTGGTTGGCCGTCGAGACCGCGATGCGCCGGGGCGAGATCGTGTCCCTATTGTGGGTGAACGTAGACCTAAATCGTCGCGTCGTGCACTTGCCGTCGACAAAAAACGGAGACGCCCGCGACGTGCCACTATCTTCACGCGCCGTTGCGGTGCTACAAGCGCTGAAAGACGCGCGGGATCACACCAAGGATGATGCGAGCGACGTCGACGAAGGCGGCGCCGGCCGCGTGTTCGAGATTCGCAGCGACGCGGTAACGAGAGCTTTCGAGCGCGCAGTAACACGCGCCCGCAAGCTTTACGTCGACGAGTTCAAGGCTATCAACCACAGACCGGATGGCAAGTTCCTGACGGACCTTCGCTTTCACGACCTGCGACACGAGGCAACCTCGCGCTTGGCATCCATTTTCCCAATGCACGAACTGACAAAGATAACAGGCCACAAAGACCCGCGCATGTTGATGCGTTACTACCACCCGAGGGCTGAGGATCTAGCAAAGAGACTCTTGTAACTCCAACGGCTCCGCGGCGACGGCTGGCCGTTTGCCGACTGGCAGGTCTTGATCACAAGTTTGGTTTGTAACAGCAAAGCTTCACGATCAAGTGACCATTTGGAAGCACGCTGGCACGCCTCACAACGATCTGAATGAAATTCGGATAATGCCGAACTGCTATCCGACGGCGACATGTGGAATCTCCGTACGCGGTGGACGAAGCGTCCATTCAACCCCTTCCCGGCCAGTGCCGAGAAGGTTAAGTAGGGAACATGGGATCCGGCGCGAGTCGAACTTGCGCCTAAGGAACTCCGCCTGCGCGACATCGTGCGTCGAAAGCAGCAGCTGATAGCCACGATCCCGGACGATATTGCCCATGAGATCAGCGAAGGCCGACGCGTGAATTGCATCATTGTGCTGCAGGGGATCGTCGAGAATCAGCGCGCGCCAGCGTGACCAAGGATAAGTGAGGCTCGCCGCTGCCAGCATGCTGACCCCGAGCGCAGCCATCTGCCCCTCGCTGTGGACGAGGGCGGGATCGATATCGCTCATCCCCGTGGGAACTTCGCCAGTTTTGTAGGCAACCTGCTCGATCTTCTTGTTCTTTACCTGCAGGTCAATGCCGATCCGTGGGTCGCACAAAATTGCGAGGTTGATCTGCTTCATCAGATCGTCGAGCGGCTCGATATAGGCCGCGTTGAACTCCGCTACCTGATCTAGGATATCGAAACTGGCAGCGCGCGCGATGGCCTTGGTTTGCGTCGTCACCTCCTTCAGCCGGCGCTGCGTGCCGGCGAAAGTCTCGGCCGCCGTTCGGATCTGATCGCGATTGCTATTGGGGGCACCGTCGATTGCGTCGCGCAAGCGCTCAAGGGCCGAGCGATGGCTTTCCTGCCGCGCCCACGCCGCCGCGCCATCGGCGAGCCGTCGCATCATATCTTGCGCGCGGTCCAGACGCTCGATCGCACCGACGAGAGCCACCTTGCCGCCTTCCACCTCGACCTGATTCGGCTGCGCGCCCGTGAAGCCGAGTTCGACCCACGCGCGCCGGTCGTCGTCAAACGCTTGGCGGTAGTTCGCTACGCGAAGTGTCAAGTCTGCGATACGGGCCGTGAGAATTGCATCCTGTGTCTTTGCTTCCGACAAAGCGGCGTCGGTCTCAGCCAGCGCCTTCGTAACCTGATCCGCATCCGCTTTAGCCTGCGCGAGCACTGTCTCTCCAGCGATAAATGCGTCCTGATGATCGTGATCAGCCGCCCCGGAGTCCAGCCCCAGCATCCCTTCGTGCGCGATAACGTTGGCCAGTGCCGCCTCGGCGGCCTGACGCGCGAGGCCTGCACGGCGGCTGGAAGACTCCTTGACACGTTCGAGGTCATCCCGCCGTTTGACCGCCCCGGCTAATGCCTGGGCGAGCGGAGTGCCCGAAACATCGGTCAGGCGTTGCCGCCAATATCCTAGGCGTTGCAGGCGCAGTGACAGGCTATTGGCACCCTGCAAGGCGTCGTCGCGCAGCCGCGTCACCGTGGCGACGTCAAGCGTACCGACTACTCCAAAGACGGCTCCAAGGTCAGCATTAGTAGCAGCCTCGGCAGCGACCTTCTCCTCGGCGCCGCGAATCCGGGCCAGTACCGCTCGCTGGTCGGCTAGTTCCGCCGTCAGTGCTTCGCGTTCTTCGGTGGCGCGGGCCACATGCTGCTCCTGCGCCAAGAGAAGCGGCGCCAGGCGCTCCGCCGCACCCGACGCTCGCTCGTGCAGGAGCGATGGCTCATCGAAGTGAGTCGCGCAGACCGGGCAATCGCACGCATTCTTCGGGAGCTGGGTCGCAATTGTCGTTACTGCCTGCGAGATCGCACCCGTAATCTCTTGCAGGCGACGTAGCGCCTCTCTCTGGCTGGTTTCACGTGACCGTGCGCCCTGTTCGGAGATCTCCAGTTCGCGGACATTCCGTTCGAGGTCGGGAGAGCTGGCGCGATCGTCATCGAGAGCGCGGCGCAGATGGTCCAGCCCTTCGGCGCGATCAAGCCACTGGTTGCACCGATCCCGTTGCCGATGCGCCTCGGCAAGCTCGTTGGCGACGCGATCGGTATCCACTCGAAGCCTTGCGACGATCGCGCCGCGACGGTCGACGATCGATGCCTCCCGTTCCGCTGCCAGATGGGACACCTCGGCCATCTCCATGTTCGCGACTGCCTCCGCCACCATATTGCGTTGCTCGCGATAATGGTCGGCAGCGGCGCGCAGCGTGTTGAGCATACTAAAGCGCGCAACAGCGGCGGCCTGAACATCAAGCGCCTGTGTCGCGACCTGCTGCTGCGGAATACGTGCCGCTGCCAACTGCTGCGATCGGGCTGCCAATCGCATCTGCTCAGCTTGAGTTTCCTCGAGTGCGGCACCGGTCTCGGCCAGGAACGTCGTACGGCGTCCCGCCCCTTCGACAAGCTGCTCGGCGCGGCGCAACTGTGCTTCCCGATCGCGAACCTGCGCCCGCGTATCATTCCATATCGCAGTAAGCTCGCTGAAATCGATCGCGGCAGTTGCCTGCCGCGTGATCGGCCCCAACGCAAGTTCTGCGCGCGCAGCCTCAATCCCGACCAAGATCGTCTGACCGAGGATCGCCGCGCGCGCCGGATCGAGCGCACCTTCCGCCTGAGCTCCTTCCCAAAGCTCAGCCTCCTGCGTGAGGAGTTCATCGAACCTGTCAACCTCCTTTTCGAGCTGGTCGATGCGTCGGGTGAATGCCTTTGAAGCCGTCGTGTTGCCCTTACCATGCAGGGCGATGGCAAGCTCCTCGATCTCCCGGCTTTGCGCGGCTTCCTTTAGCATTTCGAAGCGCTCGGCCGCTGTCCTATGGGTGAGGCGCGACAGGGTCGATTGGCCCAGGAAATGCGTGAGCAGAAGGTAATGCTGCAGCGACTGGATCGTATGGCTCCAGGTCGGCGCCTTGAGGAAAGCGCCAATATCTTCGATATTTCCGCCTTGCGTAGACTGCGTCGCCTCGGCAGAAGACAGCATCCGTTCAATCGAGCTGCCATCGCAGAATGTCATGGCCGCGCTCGTCGGCCCATCATCCCCATCACGCCAACGGCAAAGATATTTGCCGACCTTCTTTACGCCGTTGACGTCGCGAAAATGGTCGATCTTGTCGGTCAATGTCCATTCGAGCGCGTTGAAGAGCGACGATTTCCCGAGGCCATTGCTGCCATGGACAATGAGAACGGACGGCTCTGCCGGTAAGTCAATGTCGAGCTCAGCAAAGCTTCGAAATTGCGAGAGACGAATTTTGGTGAGGTAGAGGCTGTCGTCCATTATGAGATTTCCCGCACTGTCGTCAGGGCTGCGACCAAATTATCGGGATCGTCATGGATCTGGTTTGCGAGGCCGATCCACTGCGCCGCTGCTTCCTGAGACAGGCCATGCTTCTCGAGCGTGCGCAGGACCAGTCCCTGATTGCGGTCGAGAGGAGCACTCTGGACGCTCAGCGCGCTGTTCCACGGCGTGGCAAGGAAAGTCCGGGCAGCGAATAACGCATAGCTCTCGTTGAGTTTGTCGGGGTTCGGCGTCCAGATCAGCTTTCGGCAAACTGTCTCATCGCGCTCGGCCAGGTCGAGCGCGCGACGCCAATCCTGTAGCGGATCGGGCGCCAGTGCAATTAGCATGATATGTGCGTTGATGACCTCCTCGGCCGCCATGTAGGAACGGGCGATCACCATTTGGGTGTGGAGGCTGCGGAGCGACGCCTGCATGTCGGCGAGATCGCCAAGCTCGATCGAGGCGACCAGGACCGGATAATCGCCCAAGCGCAATCCGATGGCATCTTTGGGCAAACTTTTCTCGGTCACCTCGGCACGCCCTCGAAACTGTCGCGCAGTGAAATCGTTCACCACTGATGCCTTCCAGTTCAAGGCGACTGCGGACGCACGGAGCCGCTCGCTGAACATTTTCGGGGTCATTTCGACACCTCGTCTTCCAGATCCTGGACCCGTTGACGCCATTCCTCGAATTCCTGCTTCACGGCCTGTTTCCAGGTTGCAAGCGGTCCATTGAGCTTCTGGCGCCAGGCGCGGTCGTTGCGGATGATTGCCGGCCGAACACGCCGCGCGGTACGCATCCCTAATCCGATGGACCCTGCATTGAGCACGGTGTCATCGGGCGAATAAACTTCAACCTCAGCACTTCCGGAAAGGATAAGGGCATCGACGTCCCATTGGTCTGGCCGGTCCCACGTCGTTAGCGGCCCGCCTTCGACCGTATCGCTGCCAGAGCCGAGCGCCTTGGCATTTCCTGAGAAGGTGAGATTGCCGCGCTCGGTCGATGCCGGCGTGAGCGGCTCCTCCAGATGGGCGGCAAGCACCAACAGCAGGGCGGCCGCCATGCGCGGCAGTTGCGCGTGATCGCCGCTCCAGGGCGTTTTGGTTCCCTGCTCGATATTGGCCAGCCACCGCAGGAAATCGAAACGAAGTGCGGCCGTCCCCTGAAGAGCGGCCGCCCAGCTTCCCCAGGTGCTTGCCACCGCGTTGCGGACAGACCCGTCGATCTTATGCAGCGTGGTGCAAGTTCCACTTGCGATGATCGCCATAAGTGAGCCGTCTAGAAGACGCAGAAAGCAGGCGTCAAGCTTGTCCTGAAGGAAGCTCGGATCGAGCGCTCGGCCGCGATAGCGCGGGTCGCCGGTCAGTGCCACAGTGATCCCCGGTGCGATTATCGCCCATGCGGCGGCATGGTCAGCCACCGTCGTCAGGTGAATGCGACCATTGCTGGCCCGGCTCAAGCGCAGGAAGGCAGACGCATCGCGCACGGCGCTTGGTGGCAGGGCGAGATGGATCGTCACGGGCGCTGTCAATCGCTCGCACTGTTCGGCAACATCAAGCAAGGAGACATGCCCTCGTTCCGTCAGAAGATGGGCGGCCGCATCGATCTCAAGGACGAGCCGCGAGCGGTCCTGAGTTTGCTGCTGGCGCAAACCTGCCTGCGAGGCGGCGTCGACGAGATGCTCGATCTTGAGATCCTCGAATCGGTCGAAAAGCTCAGGATCGAGCGTCGGCGGGCTGACGAGCGACGGTGTGGAGTCAAGCAGCGGCTTGATGTGAGCCTCATATAGATCGAAAGAGGCCTTCGTAGGGGCGTAACGCGTCGCGCGATCAGGGCCGTGCCGCAAAATTACATGATCGAATTCCGCCGCAAGAGGATGGCCAGCCATCAGAGGGCCAGTCACAGAGATGCCTGCCACCGTCTTGTCGACATTGGCGACGCGTCCACTGCTACGGTTCACGACCACCGTTTCGAGCTTCGCTGCTTCGAGCGTCGCGAAGACCATGCACTGGTTGAGAAGTGACGCCTTGCCCGGGGCGAAGAGAGGTCCATCGCTGTTGATGGTGAGGGTGCGGTCTTTACGGAGCCGTCGCCTCAGCGCGTCGATCACACCATATTCGTCGATGACGGGGCGAAGGATAGTGTGGAACACGGGCTCGAGGTCGCCACTGGACGATGCAGCGTCTAGAGCGTTGAGCGCCGCCTGCCGCAGCGAATTCGAGGAAATGTGCGACAGAAAATCGCGGGTGAACGACACATGCTCGAAATTCTGGATCAGGAGTGAGAGTGTGTCCGTCAGACCGCCATCACCGTTCCCGCTGACAAGATAGCTCGCACCGCTATGCGGCTCAATCGCGGCCGTCCCTATCCCGCTCGGCTTCCAGTAAGCGACAGGCTCAGCACCACCGCATGGGAACTCCTCGCCGAAACCCATCGCAAGGATCACCTTCTGGAACCGCCGGTTGTCCTGCGTGCCCTTGTGATCGACCGTAAGGCGCCAGTCTGCGTCCACTTTCTCCATAGCGACGAGCTTGCGCTCGGCCTGGAAGTGAAGGTGCGCGAGCCTTGTCAGAGCTGCCGCGAAATCGTTCTGGAGCTTGCCGCTTACCGAACCGCCCGTGTCGGACTTCCAGTCCAGCAGCGGGAGGCCAGCCCTGTCGTCCAGCGACCCGATGTTCGGCCATTCATAAATATGCGGATGTAGCAGGCGTGGAGATGCACTCTGAAGTTGCAGCGCCTCGTTCGCCGGATCGTACAATGTGACGTTGTACCCCAATAGGGCCGCGCAGAGCGCGAAGCTCAATCCAGCCGCTCCGGCGCCGACGACGGCGATCTTGTCCGTCTTAACGATGCGACCCTGCGCATCCAGCGCGTGCGCGAGACGAAGCCCACGCACCTGTTGGGAATAAAACGTGATCCGCCGATCGAAGGCACCCAGGAAATACACACCGTCGGCGCCAGGGGCAGTGGCTGCGTCGATCCAGTCCGTGAGGGGCAATGAAGTTATCACTTTATTGAAGCGCAGTCGTTGGCTCAGCGCCGCAATAGTGCGCGTCGCGATGTGCCGGTCCAGTTAGCGTCCATCCTCTTCACCTTTGGGAGGTTCCGGTCAAAAACTTCCAAGCAGAAATTCATCTCATCACGATCGCTTTGCCGTCGAGCTAGATAGGTACAAGTATTTGGTTTCGAAAATAAGCTATTGGCGTCGACATCAGGCCACAGCCAAAGCTTCGGCTTGCCGCAACACCAACTTCACAGCCTCCGACGCCAGATCTGGCGGGTATCCATGCCGATGCAAAATGCGCTTAATGGCCACGCGCATCTTTGCCCTAACGTTCTCGCGCTTCCACCAGTCCACCCCCGAATTGTTTCGGACGGTCGTCACTAATTCCGTGGCGATAACCCTGAGCTCCTGATTGCTCATCACCTGTACCGCGCTCTCGTTCTGAGAGAGGGCATCATAGAAGGCCCGTTCGGCCGTGTTCAGGCCGTCCTCGGGCTCATTGAGCAGGTCTTTGGCAAGCGCGATCAACTCCTGAAGAATCTGGAGGGCATCAACGCTGCGGTTATGGTAGCGAGCGATTGCCTCTTCAAGCCGGGCTGAAAACGCATCCTGCTGAACCACGTTCGTTCGGGTCCGCGATTTGATCTCGCCATTCAACAGCTTCTTCAGAGCCTCCACCGCCAGATTGCGGTGCTGCATGTTGTGGAGTTCGAGCATGAAGGCATCGGACAACACGCTTATGTCGGGACGGTCGAAACCGCAGGCCTCAAGGATGTCGACAACCTCTGTCGACGCCACGGCATTGTTGACCAACTGCTGGATCGCGAAGTCAGTGCCGCCATCATTGCGTTCTACACCAAGCCCCAGTTTGCCAAGGCTTGAGCGAACGGCTGCGAAGAAAGCCACTTCCTCCGCGTGTTCGGTTGCTTGCGGGCTACCAGATGCCAGCTTATACGCCTTCACTAACGCCGCAACGGCATCGCGGAAGCGCTTTGGTCCGGCTTCGCTGTCCCGATACTGAGCCAGGACATGCTCAATCGCGCCAGGCAGTACAGCCAAGCGCTCGCTGGGTGCGCCATGCAGGGCGGCTCCATAGTTGAAGCCATGGAATTGCGTTCGCGCCACGTCCAACGCGTCCACAAAGGCGGCGACCGCCTCAGCCTCGTCGATGCCGGTCTGGGCTTGATCGGTCTGCGAGTAATGCGACAAGGCGGCCTTCAGCTCGGCGGCGATGCCGATATAGTCCACCACGAGACCAGCAGGCTTATCTCGGAACACGCGATTCACGCGGGCAATAGCCTGCATCAGGCCGTGTCCCCTCATCGGCTTGTCGACGTAGAGCGTGTGCATGCACGGCGCATCAAAGCCCGTCAGCCACATATCGCGGACGACGACCAATTTCAGCGGGTCGACGGGATTTTTGAACCGGTTCCGGATCGTTTCCTGTCGGGTCTTGGAGCGAATATGTGCCTGCAAGGCTGCCGGGTCAGTCGCCGAACCTGTCATTACCACCTTGACACTGCCAGTGTCGTCCGTGTTGCCATGCCAGTCCGGCCGGGCGGAGACAATGCGATCGTAAACCTCGGCACAGATGCGGCGGCTCATGCAGACGACCATCGCTTTGCCGTCCATCGCCTCCAACCGCGCGTCAAAGTGGGTGAGAATATCCTGCACCACTGTATCCAGACGCTTGTCCGCACCCACCAACGCCTCAACCCGCGCCCATTTCTTCGCGGTCGAGCTGGCCTGCTCTTCGGCCAGCATCTCGGTCGCCTCGTTGAAATCGTCGTCCAGCGTGGCCACGATGTCATCATTGAGCGTGATTTTTGCGACACGCGCCTCGTAATAGATCGGCACAGTCGCGCCGTCGGAGACCGCCTGTGCGATGTCGTACACGTCGATATATTCGCCGAACACTCCGCGCGTATCTGCGCCCACTAGCTCGACCGGCGTGCCTGTGAAGGCGACATAGACGGCATTCGGCAAAGCTTTGCGCAGCTGATAGGCAAGGCCGTGGCGGATCTCGCCCGTTTCCTTGTTCAGCTTGGCCTCAAATCCGTATTGCGTCCGGTGCGCCTCATCTACCAGCACCACGACGTTGGAGCGCGCGGTCAGTTGTGGGAACGTCTCGCCAGTCTCAGGACGGAACTTCTGGATGGTGGAGAAGACAATGCCGCCAACATTGCGGTCCAGCAGGCGGCGTAGATCGTCGGTGCTATCGGCTTGCACCGGCTCTTCCCCCAGCAAATCCTTGCAGCGTGCGAAGGTCGCGAAAAGCTGGTTGTCCAGATCGTTGCGATCGGTAAGTACCAGCAGGGTCGGGTTTTCCATCGCCGGGTGATGCATTACCCGGCCGGACAGGAACGTCATCAACAGACTTTTTCCCGAGCCCTGCGTGTGCCAGATGACGCCGCCCTTGCCGTCTCCTGCACGCGCACTCAGAATCGTCTCGCAAGCCTTCCGCACGGCGTGGAACTGGTGATAGCCGGCGATCTTCTTGATCGGCCCCTTGCCCTCATCCTCGAACACCACGAACCAGCGCAGCATGTCGAGTAGCACCCGCGGCGTCAAAAGCCCCTTCGTCACCGTCGAAAGCTCCAGTTCCGAGCCCTTCGGTACCAGCGTTGCGCCGTCCACCGTGCGCCAGCTCATATAGCGGTCGAAACCCGCCGAGAGTGAGCCATATCGCGCATGCAACCCGTCCGAGATCACGGTCAGCAGGTTGGTGCGGAACAGGTCCGGGATATCGGTGCGGTAGGTGTCGATCTGGTTCCATGCTGCCTTGATGTCTGCTCCGGCTACTCCTTTCAGCTCCGCAACCACCAGCGGCAGGCCGTTCAGGAACAGCACCACATCGGGAATACGCGCCGTCTTGCCCGATACATCGAACTGCCGAACGGCACGCCAGTCATTCGCCGCATTGGACCAATCGACTAGTCGAACGCGGGTATTGCGCTCCTCGCCGTCGCGGAAGAACGTCACCGGGACGCCATGGACCATCAAATCATAAAGGCGGCGGTTTTCCTGCACGATGTCGGAGACGAAGACGCTGTCGGTCACCCGCCGAGACGCGTCCTCCAGCGCCGTTTTCGGCACATCGAGGTTTAGGCGCGCCAAGCTCTCCAACAGGACCGGGCCCAGGATCGTCTCGCGGAAGCTCGCCCGCAGCGGATCTTTCACCTCAGGCGAGGCGTCAGCCCCGTGCGTCAGCGTATAGCCGAGCCGCGCGAGGCTATCCATGAAGTGCGTCTCAAGCTGCGCCTCGCTGATCCAGGCCATCAGTCTTTGCCCCCATCCTCGAGGCAGTCGGCACAGAACATCAGGCGACCTCCTCGATCATCTCGCGTGCGGCACCGACGCGAAGCTCGCCGGAAATGAGGCGGGGGAGCAAGGCATCTCGAAGGTCGGATAAATTGCGGCGTTCATGCCCGCTTGCATGAACGCGCCTTATCAGTGGATCCACGATGTCACCGAACGCATTCAGGATTGCTTGTGGAGGGACGGTGGCAGCCAAAGCGGAAATTGCTTCTGCGTCCGCCCTCTGACGACCTGACGAACCGGTCATAGTGGCGATCGCCTTGTCTCGGAACGAGGCATCCCGCGCAACACAGTAGGGCAACGCCATAGGCGTCCCCGGTCTTGCGCGCATGACTATGAATTCCGTTGACCCCCAAGCAACGACATTCTCCCCTAGTCCTTCGATCATGCCCGTCTTACCGTTTTCTAGGCAGGGAGTGATGCGAGCTAGCAAGGTGTCATTTGATCGAAATTTTGTGCCCGACGAAAATGCCCTTTGAATTGGCTTATCCGCGACCATTCCGACGGTCGGAAGAGCTTTCATGTCGAAATATGGCGCGATCGTGCCTTTCGGGAGACGCTCTTTCGGGTTGAAAACGATCAGGTCTTTCAGGGACCCGTCGCGCCACCCCGTCGGCACCCCATCCTCGCCGAAGCTATCGGGGAAGAGTGCGGCGGTGGCGGCATCCATGTGGGCAGGCGTGCAGCCCTCGGCGCGGGCGCGCACCGGGTCGAAATCCACGAACCACGAGCGATAGAGCGCCCGCGCTATCTCCTCCAGCGTCGCCGCCATCTTGCGGTTCAGCTCGATCTTATCGTCTATCAGACGGATTGTCCGCCCTATATCCCGTTGGATGACGATGGTTGGGAGCGAAAGCTCCAGCTCTCGCTGGGAGGTCAGGCTCACATAGCCAGCCATATCGGTCTCGCCGGCTCGAGTCGCGAATAATCCCTGAAAGCTCGGAGACCTGAGTAAAGCATAGAGAAAATCGCGATCGATTTTCTCTTCATCCATCACTCGCCAAAATGTCGTTTGCGGACTGCATACGAATTCTGGAGCGACCATGTCAACGCGAGCAACGCGGCCAATAGTTCCCTTATGAGAAATAATGATATCGCCAGGCTTGCCAATGCCCTTGCGGACTCGCTGCTGAGCTACGGCATTGATCTTTTCTGCTTGCTCAAAAAGGACCCTTCCGTCGGCCATGTCTGCCGCGCGGATAAACGCCATACCTGCGCTTGAGAACTCTTGTGTTCGCGGGCGATTGTCGCCATGGTTCCCGTCTTCAACGAGCAGCGCACCTTCGCGCTGCCACTGAGCCACCGTCTTCGTAACGAGGCCAATCATCCCAACGTCCCCAGCTGCGCCTCGATCTGGGCCTCCAGCCGTCGGCCCTCGGCAAACTGCTCACGCAGAGCGCCCATCAGACGGTCGAACTTCTCGTCGAAAGCCTCGTCGTCGTCCTCGGCTGCGCCTGCACCAACATAGCGGCCCGGTGTCAGGACGAAATTGTGGGCGGCGATCTCCTCCAGTGTCGCAGATTTGCAGAAGCCGGCGATATCGGCATATGCGCCCTCGCGCGCCTCGCCACGCCAAGCGTGATAAGTGGCGGCAATCTGGCGGAGCTCGGCGTCGGATAGTTCCTTCTGCTTGCGCGAGCCGGAAACCAGCGTGCCCA
This sequence comes from Caballeronia jiangsuensis, assembly GCA_000648925.1. GTDB lineage: Bacteria > Pseudomonadota > Gammaproteobacteria > Burkholderiales > Burkholderiaceae > Caballeronia > Caballeronia jiangsuensis. Next base: position 229,619 of record JFHF01000005.1, on the reverse strand, counting down.
TCTTGCGGGCGTCAATGAACAGCACCTCGCCGCGTCGATCTCGCAGTTTCTCGTTCATAGCAACGCCGTTGGACTTGTCCTTAGCCAAGATCCATAAGCAGGCCGGAATCTGCGTGCCGTAGAACAACTGTCCCGGCAACGCGACCATGCAATCCACCGCATCACCCCGCACCAGCGCCTGTCGAATCTCACCCTCGCCTCCCGACATCGAGGACATGGAGCCGTTGGCCATGACCACTCCGCCAATGCCGGTGGCGGACAGATGCGCGTGGATATGCTGAATCCAGGCGAAGTTGGCGTTGCTCACCGGCGGCGCACCGAACCGCCACCGGGCGTCCTCGCGGAGCAAACTGCCCGACCAGTCCGAGATGTTGAACGGAGGATTGGCGAGGATATAGTCGAAGCGTTCGTCCGGGAATTCGTCACGCAGCAATGTGCCTTCGGAGTTCCAGCGAATATCGGCAAAGATCGAGCGGATTGCGAGGTTCATGCGCGCCAGGCCGAAGGTGGTGTGGTTGCGCTCCTGCCCGTAAATGGCGATGTCGTCGGTGCGACCCTGGTGAGCGCCGATAAACTTTTCCGACTGGACAAAGAAGCCGCCAGTGCCGCAGCAGGGATCGTAGACGCGGCCATGGGTCGGCTCGATCATCTCGATCAGCGTATCGACCACGGATTTCGGGGTGTAGAACTCCCCGCCGCGCTTTCCTTCGCTGCTGGCGAATTCCCCAATACAGTATTCGTAGATGCGGCCGATCAGGTCGAAATCGGCGCGGGTGCCATCGAGCTTGAGGTTCGAGAACAGGTCGATCAGGCCCGATAGCATAGCGCGGTCGATGCTCTCGCGACCGAATACCTTGGGCAGCGCGCCTTTGAGGCTGGCGTTCTCCGCCTCGATCTCGCGCATTGCGTCATCAATCATCACGCCGATCCGGGCATCCTTCGACTGGGCCGCGAGCGTGGACCAACGCGCCGAAGGCGGCACGAAGAAAGTGTTTTCGGCCAGATATTCGTCGCGGTCTTCAGGATCGCCGCCTTCCTCTGCGATCAGCTCATGCCGCCGCACGAAGGCTTCAGAGACGTAGCGCAGGAACAGCAGACCAAGCGCAATGTGCTTGTATTCCCCGGCGTCCATCGCACCGCGCATCTTGTCGGCGGCGGCGAAGAGGGTCTTTTCGATGCTCAATGTGGTCTCCCGGGCAGCATACTTTTAGTTGGTTGGGATCGGGTAAGCGCGATAAGAGTCATGGACGGCGCGGAGCAATGACGCCGACATGCTTGTAAAGCGTGGTTCGAGAAATGCCGTAACGCCGCGCCACGTCCGCCACCTGGATGTCTGGGTCGCGCAGCAGCGCTTTGATCTCCCGTATCTGCTTCTCTCCCAGCTTGGGCTTGCGACCGCCTGAGCGACCTCTGGCACGCGCTGCGGCGAGCCCGGCATGGGTGCGCTCGCGAATCAGGCCCCGCTCGAACTCTGCAAGGGCAGCGAAAACATGGAAGACCAGCTTGCCCGCCGCGCTGTCCGTTTCGATCTTCTCGGTCAGGCTTTCAAAACCAATCCCCGACCGCTCCAACTCGGCCACGATCTGCACGAGGTCAGGCAGGCTGCGGCCGAGACAATCCAGCCGCCACACCACCAGCGTATCGCCGCTGCGCAGTGCCTTTCGGCATTGCTCAAGCTCTGGGCGGTCAGCGTTCTTGCCGCTCGCCTCTTCCTCATAGACGACACGGCAACCTGACTGCTGGAGCGCGTCGCGCTGCAGGTCCAGATGCTGATCGTCCGTAGAGACGCGCGCATAGCCAATCCGCTGATTCATTGACACAACCAGGACGTTGAAAACTTGACGCGAATGTTAACCGGACAAATGATGTTCAGCTAGTCTGCCATGGGTATTTTTTAGGTGTTTAGAAAACCACCGTTTTCCTGACTAGTACTCGATGCCCGCGCTTTCGAGCGTGCCTGTTATAACCAGCGGGAACTAGTCAAGCTCAACGGCTTTCAGGCGTACGTGTGCTCGATCCGGGCCAGAAGCCCAGCGCTCAAGCCAACTCGCCTTCGGTTGGACGGCTGATTGAGTGACTGCCGATGCAAACCTTACATCGCCACTTCAAGACATGGCACGAGTCGGGCGTGTCGTCGGGGCTTGTGGCGGGGGCCGCAGCGCGAAGGGCGCAGCTCTTTAACCGGATTTTGAAGGTAGAGTGTCCCAGTATTGTTCCAGCGCGACAAGTCACAGTCAGTGGATTGTTCAGCAGACTTGCCGGTGCTAACGTGTGCGCGGTCCGGAGTGTCGACTCGTAGATAATCGAAGCGACCTTTCAAATGGCTCGCGACTCTAATCGGGACAACATAGCACTCAGTGCGAGGCCTAGAATGACCGACCTTGTTTTCTATGTCAGTATAAGAGAAAAATAATGTACGATTTTGATGCCTTTATTAAATCTTTAAAGTCTATCCATCCGAAGCATATTCTCGAATTTTTCGAAGAGAAGTCCCGGCCAAAGCGAGGGGGGATTTGGCGGTTTACGAACGAAATTAAACCCGTCGATCTCTATTGCTATTTTGGAGCGCGATTCGGAAGGCCAAACGGGCTTCAGAATTTTTTCCGCTCCGACGATTCAGATAATCTTATTCATTGGGAATGGGTTTTCGAGTATGAGGGCGGGTTGATCAGTTTTCAAGGAATGAACTTTCGAACCGAGTTGATGTGGTTCGGAATCTCGCCATTCGCTCAATCAGAGGTTAGTAATTTTCTGGCTGCTATAAAGCGCGACTTTGTCAACTATGGTCGAGAGATGGCGCAACTGAGGAAAGATGTGCTCGAGAAATGGGTTGAATTTGTCAACCCGTATCAACGAATAAAAGCATCGGTTGATGGTCTACTTGAGGACTTGGCAGGGTTGGAATTACCGACGGAGCTCAGTAGCCTTCCAGACCCTTTCAGTTTGGTCGATGGAAATGGCGAGACAGCGCTAACGGAAACGCTAAAGAAGTATGCACGGGCCCGGGGCCTCTGCTTTGGAATAAGGTCCATGATTCCCGTAATGGCGGAGGCGTTTGTTAACCTGGTGTTGTTCGTCCTTATGCGGCCAGAATTACGCTCTGACAAACGGATGCGCGATCATATTATTCGCCAGCCGATCGATATTCGGATAAAGAGTCTTCATATGCACTGCATCGGGTTCCCGAGAGCGGTGGACTATGCAAGTGATGTATGCCGCGCTTATCACACTCTCGTCAACGAGAGAAATGATTTGCTGCATGGTAACGTTGCAATAGAGAAATTGAGATTTAATGAAGTTCACTTTCATGGAAAGGTCCCAGTTTTTATTCAGTACAAGGGAATTTGGGAGCGATCCATTGGAGTTGATCTTCACTCGGTGGGTTACTCAGGCTTGCATAACGAAGTTAAGGTGGTCGGCGATCTGATCGATTACGTCCTCACTTGTCTTGATGAACCGATCGCGCAACAAGTAAAACGTGTCTTAGAGGAGAGAGATTTGGGCCTTAATGAAGCAAATGGACGACTCGGCATCCTGTTTCCCGGGGCGCTCGTTGACTTCAGGGTTGTTACCCAGAGCGAGTCGGCTGGAATCGAAAAAAGTGCTCCGACTGACACTGGGGAATCAGCGCCGCCCGACCAAGGTAAAGGAAAGGCGTGACGGAGCAACAATGTATTATCCCCGGTTTGATCTGACTCGCTTCGCGAGTGACTATGGCACAATGTCTTCATGAAATAAAATTATTAAAGTTAGGGGAACGACTTGGACATAGTATCCAACTTTATCGCTCGCTACCGAAAAGAGTACGACTTCTACGAGCAGTCATGCCGCATGGTTGCACAAATTCTCGACTCAACTCTGCAGTCTGCGGGCATTCGAGCGATTGTTACTTCACGCGCGAAGAACCCAACCCGCTTGGAGGCGAAGGTTCGGCAACGAGCGGTCAAAGAAAATTACCAATCGGTCGATGATATTTACGACGATATTGTCGATCTAGCAGGAGTGCGGGTCGCCCTCTATTTTCCTGGCGAGCGCGAAGAGGTAGGCAAGGTTATCCAAAATCTCTTTTCGCTCGTCTCAGACCCGAAAGAGTTCCCAACCGCAGCACAGCCAACGTACAAGAAGCGTTTTTCAGGCTATTGGGCGACGCACTATCGCGTTCGAATCCCCGATGGAAGCCTAAATGAATCGCAGAAGCGGTACGCGGAAGCAAGAGTTGAAGTCCAAGTCGCATCGGTGCTAATGCACGCCTGGTCGGAAGTAGAACATGATCTTGTCTATAAACCGCTGCAAGGCAATCTCTCGGACGAAGAATACGCTATTCTCGACGAGCTGAATGGATTGGTGCTATCGGGAGAAATTGCGTTAGAAAGGCTGCAACGAGCCGGCGAGCTTAGGGCTTCGACGCGAGGTCGTCAGTTCACAAGCCACTATGACCTTGCGGCATCGCTACTCGATCTAAGTCGGGACAATCTGAGTGATGTGAATCTCAATGAGGCCTCAATCGGAAGAGTCGATGTGCTTTACCAACTACTCAAGGCTACAAATCTAGACACTCCCGACCAACTCAAGAGATTCGTCACGTTTCTACATAGTGACATCGAAAAGAGACCGTTATCCGAGCAAATCATTGATCAGGTCCTTGCTGAAGATCCCGCACGATACGCGGTTTACGATCAAATCCGCCTTAGTGAGGCCTCTACTGCTTTGCAGACGAGTGATTCATCGCGAATCTCCCAAAGCCAAGCCATTGGCGAGTTTATTGCGCTATGGATCGAATACGAGAGGCGAGTTCGCGCTATGGCTGCCAATTCCGACGAATCGTCTCTCGTTATGCCGACAACACGATTTCTTTACCAGTTTAACCTTCCTCAAGATATTCTCGCGTCAGCTGATAGGCTGCGTCGCTTTCGCAATCAACTGGTTCACGGTATTGAAGTACCCGACGCCGAAAGTATCAGAGCCGAGACTGAAGAACTGCGTTCGCTACTTGATACAATTCCGTTCGATCGCGAGGCGAAGGGGCGACGCACGACCAGCAAGCGAACGTCTGCGCGGAAACCACGTCGACCTGCGGACCCTCAGACTAACTGATGTCACGCGTGGCGTCTTCCGAAGCAACGTGGCCTGCCAACAATCGACCGAGAGCGCCTACTGTGTCGCATTTGACGACAGAGTACGACACTATGGAGAGCTTCATATCAGTTTACGCCCTCCATGAACGGCCGGCAGTTCCACCTTCGAAAGCCGTCATTTAAGTGAGGAGGAGCGTGAGACTTCTTTGGGTCGAGGGCGTGTGAAAACGCAAAAGTACTCGGTTTCAGGGTGTCGCTTTACCCTTCCCAAGAAGCCGTCAGGCCGATACAGCGCGATCTGAAGGGTCGCCTTTCTCAAACGTCGCGCGTATCCAGCGTTTCCACACGCCCTCGGTCGGTCAGCGACATCCGAGCCGCGTCTGGCGTGAGTGTAAATGCCGCTTTGCCGCGAGCCTCGCCGTTAAACGCGGATCCGCTCCACCTCGTCCAGACTGATCACGTCGTGTCGTCGGTCGTACAGTTGCGTGGTGCGCGTCGACGCATGGTTCGCCATCGCCGCGGCGTTCTCAAGCGTGCCCCCGTTCTTCAGGTAGGCAGTGATACCGGTCGCGCGGAACGTATGGTTGCCGATCGCCGTCCCAATGCCGGCCGCGAGTGCGCGCCGGCGCACCATCGCATACGCGTTCGCCTGTGGCAACGGGGTGCGGCTAAGCCGCCCGGTGCCGCGCGCGATCGTGCGGAAGAGCGGTCCTTTCGGTTCACCGGCGACACCGGTGCCGTCCAGGTACGCGTGCAGATACGCTTCCAGCGTGTGGTGACAGGGCATCGCGTGCGTCTTGCCGCCCTTTTCACGCAGACGGACCCATAGGCGCCGCTGCTGCATGTAGACGTCCTCGACCCGCATCGCGAGCGCCGCGCCCACCCGCGCGAACGAAAACACCATCAGCGCAATCAGCGCCCGGTCGCGCAGGCCAATTGGTGTCGACACATCGATGCTGTCGAGCAGTTGTCGCGCTTCGCTCGCGTCGAGCACGGGCGTCTTGCCCTGCTTCGTGGTGTGACTGGGGCCCCGCACCGAGGCCGCCGGGTTATGCGGCACGATCTGGCCGGTCACGAGCCAGTCGAACAGGTGGCGGATCGCCGCAAGCCGCTGCTTGACGGTCGGCGCCGACAGCGTCTGCGTTTGCAGCTCGATCCAGGCGGCCACGTGCAGCGGCTGTACCGCGGTGATCGAGCTCACACCAGCGCCGGCACACCACGCCAGAAAATCCCCCGCCGCACGTGCATACGCCCGCCGCGTGTGTGGATTGCGGATCGCCGACGCGAAAAACTCGAGAAAGCGGATGCCGGCCCGCTCGCCGGCGGCCGTGACGAGTACGGGCGTTGTGATGCCGTTGAGCGTGACAAGCTCGCTCATGACGCAGCCTGCCTCGCTGCAGCCCGCGCGCTGACGATGCCAAGTAGATGGCTCGCGAGCAGGACGATCTCGACAGCTTCACGCGGCGTGTCGATTGGTACATTCCGGTGCGAGTGCGGGTTCTTGTACGAGCCGATTGCTCCAGCGAACAGCGCGGACAACGCCTCACGCTCGCCCTCATCCGCAGCTGGATCGGCCAGCAGGCCGCCCTTGGGATTGAACGCCTTGCGGATCATCGGCACGCCGTGTTCGGAGTGTGCGAAGCCGGCCGCCTCTCGCACGGCGATCTCGACAGCCCGCATCGCTTCGAAAACGGCCGTCGGGTACGCGCCGCGCATAAACGACAGCCAAACGGTGGTGGCGATCGTTGGATGCAGCAAATCCTTCGGCAACAAGCGTGCGGTCCGGTAGTCAGCGAACGCGGCCGGATTTTCAAACTGTTGCGCCCGTCGGCTCAGGCGGCGCCACCCGTTCTGTCCGTTCATCCCTTCGTCCGGAATCACGAGCCCCTGCGCCTCTAGCCACGCGAATGCCTCGGCAAGCGCCTGATCCACGTCATGCAGGTGCTCTCGCGGATACTGTTCATGGCGCGCCATCCCGAGTTCCAAGCGCAAGTTGCCGAAATTGAACGTGGCCTCCGATCGCGAGCGCAGCAGGAAGATCACCTTGGCGGCTAGCTCCTCGGGTTCAAGCTCCAGCAACACATCGACCTCGGGGATCGCCTTCAGCAGTTCTTGCATGGGTCTCACTCCGCCTGCAAACATATGATAAAGGACATTATCACATATAGCTGCACCGTTCATCGAGCATTCGGCGTATGCGCAAGACGTGCGCATAATACTCCGGTCTCGAAACCGAACTGTAGGACAATGTGTTTGAAACTGATGATGACGTTCAATCTGGTTTGGGCGCTCGAAGACAACCATTCAAATTCATTCGGCCTTCGTTAACCTTTCAATTCGAACGTTTGACTTATCAATGAAGGCAAGAGCATCATCCAAAGCATCGTTAGCTGCTTTTGTAGATTTCGCAACGCTCTCAAGTAGGTCGAGTAGATCGGCCGGCAGGGGTTCATTGAAGTCATCGCGAACATCGAGCTTGCCATCCAGAAGACCGAGCCGAACGCATGGCGAGAGACTGGAAACAAATTGCTCTCCGTGCTCCACGGAAAATCTTACAAGTTCCCGGTGGCTATCCGGATATTTCTTGATACAGAGTCCGATTGGGGTATCCGCATCGCGGTAGTAAATCGCCATTCCTGCGTCAAGATGCTCGCGCGCTGCACGGCCATCGTCGGATTGCAGAAGACGAATCCACTCGTCCGTATCATCAGGCGGACCTTTGATCTGGTCATCTTTCATAATAGGTCCAACTCCGAGGCTAAATGAAGTTTTGCCGCTAAATCTGCCGAGTTCGCCAGCTGCTTCGCATCGGCCGTAGGCCGTTAGCGGTGCCTTCATGATATTAGCTTAAGGGCAGAGCGCTGCACGGCTAGCGAAGGATTAGGCTCCGGATCGCGACAGTCGTCGCAAGCTTTCGCTTGGTTTGAGCATCAAAGCACTAGAAATATCAGCGCCGCGCTGCAAGGGAGCCTGTAAGACTCTGAAAGACCTATACCGCTTCAGGACGACCTTTGTTGCTGTGTCGCTTTCGAATTTTTCGGCCCAGCTTTCTTACTTGCTTCTCAAGCTCATCGATCTTTGCGAGATAGGGCCTGAGCTCGTCCATGATACGGTCCTCCCGTTCCCGGAGTTGCTTGACCATGAATGCGTAGTCTCGCTCGTACTTTTGACGAGCCACCCACGTTTCCGACCACGCACGATTAAGCTGTTCGCTGTCCTTCCTCAGCTTCCGCAATTCGCGTATCGCCGTCTTCAGTTGCGCATCTTCTGCCAGTTCGGCAGCTAGTTCCGGGTTCATGTCAGGCCTCGCTTGCGCACGGTCCACTGTCACATCGCTTCGATTACAGTTCCGCACAAACTCGTCGTTCTAGTCTGCGGGATTAAACAAACCGCGCGCCCCCGTACTGTCAATGAACGGGAGCTGACGGCCTCGCGCGCCATTGCCGTTGATGCCATCGCGCGCAGAATCAAGGCCTCTTGCACAATCTCAAGCCGCGAGGCACGGCCCCGAAGGCCTTACGGGATCGCCATGAGCGTCGAAAGCCCCGAGACAACCGCGCCTTGATCTTGTTGATTCGAGCCGTGCGAAAAATCGTGCCGCCGCCTCTACGTTGACAGTACGGGGGCGGGGTTGGTTGCTATCGACTCAACCCCTGTGGGGCTCGTCCTTCTCCTTGTCAATACGCCGATTCGAAGCGGAGATGAACGACAGGCGTCGTCTACAGCGTCATTTGCCTTCTGGACGGACGCAGCAATCAAGGAACGCGCTACGCTTTTCCCGCTCCACCATCGACCACCCCTTGTTATCAATCCAGCTCGGCAGTCGGGTGGCGTTCTCAACCCCTCCGTTCTACCGAGGAGCTTATTTCTCTCGGGCCGTCAACCTCCGTCCGCCGCCTTTCGGCGGTGTCCCGAGACGGCGCTTGATGGATAGCGCCGCGGTCCCTTGTAGCTCGGCAAAACCGCTTTCAAATGCTCGCCTTGCAGGTCAAATGTCACCAGCTCCCGTCGACCGTCCGGATACACCTTCAAAATCCCGTCCATCCCTTCCGGAGCCGACACATACGCTGGTTGACCGGCTGCTAAGACCGCTTCGAACGGCCGCTCACGCAGAATGGCTTTAATGTCCAGCTCGAACGGGCGCGGCTTCCGCGTCGAACGTGCCGCTTTGCGACCTGACCAACCCATCACACCGAGGTCCCAAGCGCCGACACTTCAAATCCAACAACCTCGACCGCCGACGCCGCAGCATCCAACGACTTAAACACACGAGCGGCACCATCCTTAACCGCTCGCAGCGCCACCGCTCGATCTTTAGTTCCAAAGAAGCGAACCACCCATCCGCCTGGAACACGAACCAACGCAAAGGCCGTCAACAGGCCCCCCTCGCGCAGCTCCGACGCTACCCGCTGCGTTACCAATGTCTGATCCGAGAACGCCGGCAACTCCAACGTCCTACGATCTGTCACATCCTTCATGCAATCCCCCCGCGTTTTAGGAAAACATAGTGACGTTGTTCAAAAGCATCAAGACATTCTTGATGGTCGGAAATACGTTGACCCAAACCGAATAGACGTTCCGTCCTGCCCCTCGTTTGTTAACAGCGCTTGTGACAGATGACCTATGCGCCATCTGCGATACCGTCAGGGTCTTCGTCCCAGAACCTCTCCCCCACGCGGAACCCGAGTTGCCGAGCCAACTCACGCGGCAACCGCAATAGAATCGAAGCCTTCGGTCGAACCACCAACACCTCGAAATCAACCCCCTGGATTTCGACGTGCAACACCTCGTCATCAAACAGCTCATAGTACGTCTTCCACGGCGTTGCACATCCGTCCTCGCTCTGCTCAACTATCCTATCTCCGCTCATTTATTCTCCTTTGAACCGCATTCACCGTCGTACTCATGTGCCGCATGTTCTTCGTCGGCCAGTTATACATTCCGGTCCGCGCCGTCACAAAGCCGCCATGTCCTCGTTCAGGAGCGAAATTTAGCCGCTAAAATCCCCTAGCGCGCCAGCTTTGGGCGATAACGGCAACCTGACCTTCGGAACACTGGACCGTTCCGGCGAGCAGGCAAGAGCACCGGACTGAAAATTTAGCGGCTAAATGTTGACCGTCCTCTGAAGACACCCTCGGAGAGCCGGAGAGCCAAGACGCTCTTATTTTGCAGTCCGCGAATGGCGGCAACCTCAGGCGGCCGAAATAGCCGGTGCTAATCGCTTTCATTGAAGGCAATTAAATTAGTAGCCACTCATTCGAAAAGCATGGCGATGACGACCGAAGATGGGCTACCGTGCAGCTGGTTTTTCAACGAGATCCAGCATTGCTATTTGCATCGTAACAATCCGCTCGAGCACGCCATGAATAACCCTGCGCATTTGCTCAGGATCCTGCGAGCTGAGTTTTTCACTATTTGTCAGCCACAGCTTTAATAAGCCACCAAGCCGCCCTTGGTCTCCATTAATTTTGGCGAGCTTTAACACCAGCTCTGCATCAATGACTCCCTTGATGTGGTAGCCCATTCCGACGTTACGCAGGTACATCGAAACACTCGTTCCTGCCTTACGCGCGTTCCATTCAATGCTCGCCTTCTCTTCCGGTAAGCACCACACCTTGATTGGCGTAGAACCTTTTCGGGTGGCCTTCACGTCGTTATTCATTCTGGCGTTCATCCAGTATGCACCCTCTGGTCGGGCCGTCGTCACCATGAGGTGACCACTCGCATTAGCACGATGTCCGTTGAGCGCGGAGCGCAAATAAGGAAAAGTGAAGAAGGTCCGCCCGCTTGCGGGTGGGCCTACTTCACATGTCTTGCCCCAAAAATTTGCCGTACGTTTCAGCGACAGTTGCGGAAAGAATCAAGATAAAACCGATCAACGCCCTGATGATTGCAGCGTTGCTCGCAGCTTGAACGCTTTCTTCGTGACTGAACGACTATTGCACGGTGGTTGTTCGACAATTCCGCAAATTTGTCTTGATCGTTGATCACGTTTTTCGCAGAACCAACTCGTTCACGTATCGACGAAAGGCTTGATAACCAAAGGAAATCACACCGTCGGCCTTCAGCGACTTATATATGGCCAAGATTGACCAGCCTTGGCTAAGTGCGACTTGCACCTCGTTTCGCACGGAAAGAAATGTTGCGCGATTGGCTGGGCCCGGTGAGCGGCCAGGCTCCGCTAAAACCATGGCGGCGATTCTCTCCGACAGACTCATTTCATCCACTTTTGTTTTCCCACCAGATTTTGGAACTTCAATTTTGACTTTGCAAAGCGCACAATTCACGGTAAAAATACGAACAATTTTCGACACATTACGATCAATCAATGGATATCGGCAAAGGAATCACATCTCCAGCAGAGCTATTGCAACGACGGCGCATTCGAACAATAGTGCTGATGCACGATCTGATGGCCCGCGTCGGGGCGGTCAACGCGAATCAATTCGCGAAATGGTTCGATTTGTCGACGGAAGGTTGGTCGCGAACCACAACTGCGGAATTAGCATCCGATATGGCAACGCAGGTTGCGGAGACTCAGGACTCTAAAAAGTGGTATCGGATTGTGAGCGGAGCCCAACCACTATCTGAGCGGTCGCTGTCGAACCTCCAGCGTTTGTTTCCCGACGCTCGACGGATCTTCTTTGACGGCCCAGAACGTATTTTTGATGCGTTGTGGGGCGAGATAGACACCCTCTGGTCGGTATGTCGCGTAGTAGGCCATGCACACGAGTTTCCAGACCCGAAACGACCCGTCGATGTCTCAACGTTTGATCCGGATGATCTTGAAGTATTGGCTGACGCCAGCCTTTCGTTTGAAGAATCGCTTTACAACTTCGAGTGCTCAATTCTTGCGTATAGAGAGTTTGGCGACGAGCTGACAATCGATTGCCTGTCAGAAGCAATCGCGTTGTATCGCATTCATGACGCGATCAGTAGGCTTTGCAAAGTAGACGGGGTGGGCGCGTACCGGTGCGTCCGAATGTGCCTCAACGATCAAGCGATCGCGACGCAGCTGAGAAAATTTAATTCACACCGCGCCACGATCAATGTCTACGAAAGCATATCGAACGAGCTATTCACTGCAGAGGTACGCAGATTACACAACGACCTGGAATACAGGAAGTCCGTCGGCGCTGAAGACTTCGCCGAATATGCACGAGATCCAGAATCTCTTTGCTCGTCTGAAGCACGTGCGGAGTTGCTGCGCATCGCCTAAGCAATCAGCGGCGCATCCACGCGCCTCGGTTATCCACCGATCGACAAGATAAAGCGCGTTAAAGGTTTTAAGAGTTAACAAACCGCGCGCGCGCGTTACGCCTCACTCCACCATCGTGAGAACCCCGTCCTGTCTGGCGTCGCGGTAACTGTCGGTGGCTGATACCACGTAGGGCCGGTGGGCGAAAACACGTACCTATCCACAGGTTTTGGTGGGTGAAACCACGTGTCCGAGCTTTGGCCATTCGAGGGCGGTGGGTGAAAACACGTTACGACAGCTAGGCAATGGCTGATAGCTTCGGAGGTCCGGGCAGAGTCTGTACGAGCCTCGCCGTATTCCTCGTGTAGAAAGTGACAATGTCTTTCTCGCCAAGGAGAATTTTGTAGTCGGGAAGGTTGTCCGCGCTTGCGATGGCACGCACCATGCGGCGAAACTCTTTCAGCGTCGCCTTGCTGCCTGCCTTCTGACGAAGCAGTTCCAGCCCTATTCGCGCTAGTGCCTGATGCCCGCAATGCTTGCGCGCCAGTTCGTATAATCGCCGCTCCAGCGGCTTCCTCAATCGAAAATACGCTTCGTTTAGTGTGAAGACCTCGAATGCGCATAAGGCGCGATAGAGCCACGAAGACAGCTCCACCTCCACAAAACCCGATTTCAAGGAGGCTTCTTCGTTCGTCACCATCCTCCAGCGATTAACAAGATTAATCCCATCGTCGATCCGAATCCCGCCGGTACGGACGTTGGTCGTTAGTGTAGTCCCATGGAGCCTTTCGAGCGATGATCTAAGTGCGTTGTACTCAGCACCGCTCACGCCACGTCCAGTCGCAACTAGATAGTCATATGCCCTGAATCGGACCGTTCTGGTATTCGTGTCCGGTAGACCGCGGTCTAGACCCGCGACGAGCTGGGAAGCGATGAAGATGAGCACGTCCTTGTCATGGAGAGTGGCGCGCCCAAGCATGCTCGGCCTAACCGCAATCCGTCTCATCCCGTCTTGACTCTCCCATTTCGAGATTGATCGGTCGGGCTTTGTCGACAGCGAGAAGATCGGCAATTCCATGCTTACTGCGTCACACTTGAAAGCGTAGTCATGTAGGTACGCAGGAAAGAAATCTGCCGTGACTCGATTCGCGTCGACGAGTGATCCGGCTTTCTTCGCGCGACTCCTGCTGGAGTACGGTTTCAAAGCTTGGCTGCACCAACTCGAACATTCTCAGCGGGTTTGCCCCCGCGCTGCTTTGCGATCTGCTCCGCTTTGGTAGGTCGGCCGCGTCGCTTCAGAGAAGCTACTGCCGCATGACTCGCGATCGTAAGTTCAGACGCGACGTGCTCAAGCAGCCACTGCTCGACGTCTTCTAAACGCCAAAGCAAGCGCTTAGTACCGGGTAGTCGACATATGGGAGGAAGCGCTTGAGGGTTGCGCGAAGCGTCACTGCGAATGCTCGCGACGGACTTATGCAGGTAGATGGATAGCTGATCGACGGTGAGAAGCGCTTGCATGGCTTGGACCTTGTAGCGCCATGCACGACTTCGCACATGACGGCGGTGGTTTGCTAATGCATGCAAGCTTCCCGTCTACGTCCGTGCCGGTCCCGGTAATTCACGCGGATTTTTTTTACACATGTAGCTCGACAGCTCGCGCAAACACGTCATCGCCACAAATCCGCCACACCTAGTGTGCAAAAACCTGCTTCAGAACGCAAAATAACGCACTACATCGCAAGACGTAGTGCGTTGTTTCTAAAGCAAATTCGTGGTGGAGAGGAGGAGGATCGAACTCCCGACCTTCGCATTGCGAACGCGACGCTCTCCCAGCTGAGCTACCCCCCCAACGAACCAAAATTGTATCACAGCGAAATCGCCCGCAGGCAAGCCCTCGGACGATTCAACGCAGCACTACTTCAACGGCGCCCCCGCCAAAATCCACGCGACGACGACCTTGATATCCGCATCGTTCATCTTGGGATGGGAAGGCATCGGAATGGAGCCCCACACTCCCGCGCCTCCGCTCTTCACTTTCTTTTCAAGCTTCGCGCTCGCTTGCACATCGCCCTTGTACTTCTCGGCGACTTGCTGAAACGAAGGTCCCACGAGCTTGCGATCGATCGCGTGACAGCCCATGCACGCATTGCTTCGCGCGATCGTCATCGCATTCGCGGATGACACGGGCTGCTCTGCCGCGACCACACCGAAAGACGCGGCGATCAACACCGCGCCGCAAATCAAACGCGCCATGCTCATTTCGCCGCTGGAACTGGACTAGGATTGCCCGGATGCACATCCGAGTTCTTCACGGGCGCGGGCGACTGCATATCCAGCGGACGCGACGTCACGCCGGAATCAGGCACCGTGCCGACGGTCGCGTCAGCAGGCGCGGGCGGGTTCGACGCGGAGACCGCGCTCGCATCGGATGCGGCCGCCGCTTCCAACGCCTGCGCTTCCTCAGGCTTGATGTACTGGAACACCTTCACGACCTGCTCCACGCCAGGCACGCGCGCGGCGACATCCGCGCCATGCGCGCCTTCGTCCGTCGTGACGAGTCCCATCAGATAAACGACGCTGCGCTCGCACACCACCTTGTAGTAGTTCGCGCGCAAGTCCTTCTCGCCGACCATCGCGGTCTTCACGCGAGTCTCGAGATAGGAGTCGTTCGCGCGCGAGGAGATCGAACTCGCGCCCTGAATCGACAGTTCGTTGACGATGCTGCCCACGTTATTGATGTCACGCACGACGGCCTCGGCCTTCTGCTTCGATGCCTCGTCAGGCACCTCGCCAGTCAGCAGCACGCGCCGGTTGAACACGGTCACGTTGACATGCGCCGTATCGGGCAGGTTCTCGTTGATCCGCGAAAGCGCCTTCACCTGAATCTCGCGGTCTTCGGTCTGCGCACCGAGCGTGCGGCGATCCGTGGCGATCAACGTGCCGCCGGCCGCCGCGCCGACGACCGCGAGGGCGCAGCCCTGCAACGTCAATGCGACTCCGGACAACATGCTCACCACGAGCGTGGCCTGGGCCAGCGTCGCCTTGACGCGTGTCTTGTTCGTCAACTCCGTTCCCCTTTTCAGTTTCAGTCGTCTCCGAGCAGCATCGAATCGATGCCGTCGCACAGACAGTGAATGGTCAGCAGATGGACTTCCTGGATGCGCGCCGTTCGATCGGACGGCACGCAGATGTGGATGTCGGTTTCGGCGAGTACGTCGGTCATCGCGCCGCCGCCCTTGCCCGACAGCGCGATCACGATCATCTCGCGCTCGTGCGCTTCCTGAATCGCCGCGAGCACGTTGACCGAATTGCCCGACGTGCTGAGCGCGAGCAGCACATCGCCCGACTGACCGAGCGCGCGGACCTGGTTCGAGAAGATCTGTTCGAACGCATAGTCGTTGCCGATGGCCGTGAGAATCGATGTATCGGTCGTCAATGCGATGGCCGGCAAACCCGGACGCTCGCGCTCGAAGCGGCCGATCAGTTGCGCGGCGAAGCGCTGCGCATCGGCAGCGGAGCCGCCATTGCCGCAGACCAGAATCTTGTTGCCGTTCGCGAGTGCGCCGAACAGCGTGTCGATGGCGGCCGCGATCGGAACCGCCAGCGCATCGAGTGCTTCGAGTTTGAGTGCCGCGCTGTCGCGGAATTGCTGTTGGATACGTTCGACTGACATCGACTCTCGATCATCGGCCGCGGCGCGCGGCAATATGTGGCTTGAACGCTCAAAGCGTCGGTTGTTGCGCAGTTTACCGCATGCATCATGCAGCGAAGCCCGCTCATGCTTCGTCGGCGCGAAACGCATCGGGCAGCCAGTGCACGCGACCCGCATCGAACGCAACGACATCGAAGCGGCACGCCGGCAACGCGCCGCGCCAGCTCGCGAGAAAATGCTGCGCGGCATGCACGAGGCGCGCACGCTTTCTCGCGTCCACGCTCGCAACGGCGTTCGCGTAACGCCTGCTCTTCCTCGCCCGAACTTCGACGAACACGAGCGCGCCGCGTTCATCGAGCATGACGAGATCGATCTCGCCGCCCCGGCATGTCACGTTGCGCGCGACGAGGCGCATGCGCTGCCGCTGCAGAAACTCGAGCGCATGCGACTCGAAAACATCGCCGAGCGTTTTGGACAAGGCTCCTCCATAAAAGTTGTCGACGAGCCATGCGGATCGCGCGTGGCAAAATGACGTCCTTTCCTTCGACGCCCGCGCTCATGCTTCAGATCTCCGAACTCGCCGCCGGGCAGCACTATCCGACGAGCGCGCTCTACATCGTCGCGACGCCGATCGGCAACGCGGCCGACATCACCGTGCGCGCGCTGCACGTGTTGCAACTCGCGGATCGCATCGCCGCCGAGGACACGCGCAACACCGCGCAACTGCTCGCGCGCTACGGCATCTCGAAGCCATCGATCGCCGTGCACGAGCACAACGAGCGCAGCGCCGCCGAACGGGTGATCGAGCATCTCAGGAACGGCGAGCGCATCGCGTGCGTATCCGACGCCGGCACGCCCGGCATTTCCGATCCCGGCGCTCGTCTCGTCGATGCCGTGCGCGAGGCCGGACTGCCCGTCATTCCGCTACCGGGCGCGAGCGCGCTCACGACGGCGCTCTCGGCAGCGGGCGCGTGGGTGCGCGGCTTCTCGTTCATCGGCTTCCTGCCGACGAAGTCGAAGCAGCGCGCCACGCAACTGCGCACGCTCGTCAACCATCCGATGGCGCTGGTGTTCTACGAAGCGCCGCATCGCATCGTGGAAACGACGCGCGCGCTCGGCGAGGCATTCGGCGGCGAACGGCAGTTGTTGATCGCCCGTGAACTGACGAAGTTACATGAGAGCCTGCATCGATGCACCCTGGCCGAAGGGCCAGCGTGGCTCGAAGCGGACGCGAATCGTCAGCGCGGGGAATTCGTTCTGGTGGTGGAAGGCGCGCCCGAAACGCAGGACGCCGACGACGCACACGATGCGCTGCTCGCGACGCTGCTGGAAGAGTTGTCGGTGAAGAGTGCGGCGCGCATCGCCGCGACGTTGACGGGGGCATCGCGCAACGCGTTGTACGAACGCGCGCTCAAGCTCTCGAAGCGCGACGAAAACGAAGCGAAATAGAAAACGGGCCGTCGCGAGACGGCCCGTTCGGGTGCTACAAGGCGCGATGTCGGGTCAGTTGACGCTGTCGTCGGCAAGCGCTTGCGCCTGCTCTTCGCGCGCCGCACGCGCTTCCTGCTGCGTGAGACCTTCGATCTTCACCTTCTGCGTGCCTGCGCCGCGCATGCCGAGCACCGCCGCGGCGGCGTACGACAAGTCGATCACGCGTCCGCGCACATACGGTCCGCGGTCGTTGATCTTCACGACCACCGTCTTGTGGTTGGACTCGTTCGTCACGCGCACCCACGACGCAAGCGGCAGCGTGCGGTGAGCAGCGGTCATCGCGTTCATGTTGAACTTTTCGCCGCTCGCGGTCTTGCGGCCATGGAACATGCGGCCGTACCACGACGCCTTACCCTTCTGTTCGAAGCTGCCGGCGTCGGGACCGGTCGTGATCGGCTCGGCGCTCGAAAGCGACTGAGCCTGGTTCGGCTTGTCGGCCGGAAGTGCGGAAAGGTGCGAATCGAACGCGAGCGGCGCCGTCGAGCGGGCACTGCTCGTGCTCAGAGAGTCTGCCTTCTGAGGATTGGCTGCGACATCGCCCGAACCCGGCGCGGCGCAACCCGCCAGCACACCAACTGCTAGCAGGCTTCCGACATGTCGAATAAATCGAGCATTCATAGACGTGTTTACGATAAAAGGAGCGGCCGCGCTGCGCTGGTCGGCGCGCGCATGGCTGCTCGAGGCTTTGCCGTGCAAAGCAGAACGCCGCTCGGTCAAGCGAACGGCGAACTGTGCTCGGATGCGGCGCACTCGTGCCGCAAACGCCCGGTTATTGTTCACGTCTGGCGCAACCTGTCCCCGGCAGCCTGACCAGACCCCACAAGCCGCCATCGAACGTGGCATCACATTCGTGCGCTGAAAAATTCATCTAAGCGCAGGAACGGCGGCGTAGGCCCCATCCGGCGTAACGGCTGCAAAGCCATCTGACAGACGCGCGGCGTCTGGCCGGACAAGACGTGTGCACCCACTGGAGGTGCTTGAGTTGCAATTGCGAGGCTTTTGGCCCCGAACAGCGTACTGACAGCGATTGTAAAAACGCACTAGCGTTTCAACCTTCGCTTATTGACGGCATGGTTGGATCCATGCACAAGTAGTGCCATTATACAAAAAAACCGCGGTTCGTCTCGCCAAACCCAACGATCAGTCATTGATTTTCGCTATGAGCGTAAGAATTGCCGATATTTACGGGTTTTCCAGCGCTCGAACCGTCACCCTTGCGCGCGTTATGGCACCGGTACAATGAACGTTTTTACAGGCCTGCGCGTACCGACGACAGTCATATGAAAGTCATTCTCGTTCCCGTGACGCCCTTCCAGCAAAACTGTTCCATCGTGATCTGCGAGGCGACCAGACGCGCCGCCATCGTGGACCCGGGCGGCGACATCGAACGCATCATCGCGGAAGTGGAGCGGCAGGGCGTGACCGTCGAAAAGATTCTTCTGACGCATGGTCACCTCGATCACTGCGGTGGCGCGAAGGCGCTCGCCGACCATTACGGCATACAAATAGAAGGACCGCATCGTGAGGATGCGTTCTGGATCGATCAACTGCCCGCGCAGACTCAGCGCTTCGGCTTTTCGAACGCCGAGGCGTTCACGCCCGAACGCTGGCTGGCCGACGGCGACACCGTGCAGTTCGGCGACGAATCGATGGAAGTCTATTTCTGTCCGGGTCACACGCCGGGTCACGTTGTGTTTTTCAGCCGCGCGCACCAGCTCGCGTTCGTCGGCGATGTGCTGTTTGCCGGCTCCATCGGCCGCACCGATTTTCCGCGCGGCAATCACGCGGAACTCATCCGTTCGATCCGCGAAAAGCTCTGGCCGCTCGGCGACGACGTCACCTTCGTTCCCGGTCACGGCCCGGCATCGACATTCGGCGAAGAGCGGCGCACCAACCCGTTCGTGCGCGACGGAGTGACAGCGTGAACGCGATTCCCGAAATCTACGTCAGCACCGACGTCGAAGCCGATGGCCCGATTCCCGGCCCGCATTCGATGCTGAGCTTCGCGTCGGCAGCCTTCACGGCCGACAAGCAGCTCATCGGCACCTTTTCCGCGAATCTCGAAACGCTGGATGGCGCGGCGCCGCATCCGGTTCAGGCCGCGTGGTGGAAAACGCAGCCCGACGCGTGGGCCGCGTGCCGCAAGGATTTGCAGAAGCCGGAGATCGCACTGCCGGCTTATGTCGAATGGGTGGAGGCGCTGCCGGGCAAGCCGGTGTTCGTCGCGTATCCGGCGGGCTTCGACTTCACCTATATGTTCTGGTACATGATGCGTTTTGCCGAGCGCTGTCCATTTTCGTGGTCGGCGCTCGACATCAAGACGCTCGCCTTCGCGATGACCGGCCTGCCATACCGCAAGGCGATCAAGCCGCGCCTGCCGAAGCATTGGTTCGACGAGTTGCCGCATACGCATGTCGCGCTCGACGACGCGATCGAGCAAGGCGCGCTCTTTTGCAACATGCTCGCGGAGCTGCGGGCGTCGCAGGCCGCGCTGGCGCGGACATCGGCCGAATCGGACGACATCGGCGAAGGTAAAACCGCGCAGTCAGGCCAATGAGTTAGGGAAACTCCCTCAGTGCAGGCGCTTTGCATTGCGTTTCTTTTCCGGCGCCTCTACCATGAGAGTCAAATCGCGACCGAACGGAGGCGCAGTTGACTCTCGATACATTCTCACAAAAAATCCTGCGTCTTCTGCAGCTCGACGCACGGCGCTCCGTTCAGGAAATCTCCGACCAGGTCGGCTTGTCGAGCACGCCGTGCTGGCGGCGCATCAAGGACATGGAGCAATCGGGCGTCATTCAGCGCTACACGGCGCTGCTCGACCGCGAGAAGCTCGGCCTGCACGTCTGCGCGCTCGCGCATATCCATCTGACGCGTCACACCGAGGGCGGCGTCGAGCAGTTCGAGCGCGAGATCGCCACTTGCCCGGAAGTGACCGAGTGCTACAGCACGACCGGCGAGTCCGATTACATCCTCAAGATCGTTGCGCCGGATATCAAGGCGTACGACGCGTTCCTGCACGATCGCATCTTCAAGATTCCTGCCGTCGCACAGGTGCGAACGAGCGTCGTGCTTCGCGAAATCAAGTTCGACACGCAATTGCCGCTCTGAGCGGCGTTCAGCGTGGCGTATCGATCGCGCGCTTCGTCGTCGAGGCAGGCGCGAGATCGAGCGCCTGCGCCACGTGAATCTCACGCGCGCCGATCTTGCGTTTGAGCGCATCGAGATCGATCGACTTCAGCTTTTCGGCGGTGTCCTCTGCGCCTGGCGCGGGCAGCATGACATCCACATTGAAGCCGCTGCTCAGATAGTGCAGATTCAAAGTCTCCACTGCCAAACCCTGTCGCGCGAACGCCGCGCGCACAGCGTCGCTGACGGTTGAACGCAATGGGAAATTGCCCGGCAACGGATTGAGTTCATCGAGTTCGGGATCGACATGAATGAGCGCGTCGATGACCCGCGTGTCGGCCAGCATGTTCGCGCGCGCCGATTCGGCAATGTAATGGCCTTCCGAAACCGAAATGAGCGGATCGACGAGAATGTGTGCATCGACGATGGCGAGATCGCCCATTTTGCGCGTCCGGAATTCGTGGACTTCGCGCACGCCGGGCGTCGTCAGCAAAATGGCTCGCAAATCGCCGGTGGTCGCCTGATCGAGTGCGCGATCTGAAAGATCTTGTAATGCGTCCCACGCGAACGTCCATCCCATTTTGCCGATCAGGAAGCCGACAAGCGCGGCGGCGATCGGGTCCAAAATCCGGAATCCCGCCAAACTGCCGATTATCCCGAGTGCGACGACCAGCGAAGAAGCGGCATCCGAGCGCGCATGCCACGCATTTGCGACGAGCATCGCGGAGCGCACCCGTTCAGCGGCGCGCAACATATAGCGAAAAAGCGCTTCCTTCGAAACGAGCACGATTATCGCGACCGCCAGCGCGCCGACCTTTACCGGCGGAATATCCTGAAGGTTGACGATTCGCGACCCGGCACGCCACAGCATTCCGACGCCCACCGCGACCAGTAATCCGCCGAGGAACAATGAAGCCACCGTCTCATAACGGTTATGGCCGTAGTTATGGTCGACGTCCGGTGCCGCGCCCGCGTGCTCGTTCGCAATCAGCACGATAAAATCAGACACAATGTCCGCCAGCGAATGAACGCCGTCCGCAATCAGTGCCTGAGAGTGAGCAAGAAAGCCTACGGCGAGTTGCGCCGTGGTTAGCACGCTATTTAGCGCAATGCTCCGCCAGGTGGTTCTTCGGGCGACCTCCTGTTTTTCCGCGGTGCGCGTCGTCGAAAGCGACATGTAATTGAACTCGAGCCTTTCACCTTCGAATTTTATCAGCGGGTGCGTCTCGGAGCGTCTGGGCGCGTGCGGTATTTTGGTTCAGGATCAGCCGTCGAGCGACCGGCGATGCCAATTTATCAGCCTGCGAAATAAAAAAGGCCGCGTCATGTAACGCGGCCTATTTTTCGCATGATTCGACTCAGAATTTACTTGCCGATCAGGAAGCTGTCCCGATCTTGTCCGGCGATCCACTTCGGCGGCTTGCCGCGGCCCGACCAGGTGCTGCCGCTTTCCGGGTCACGATATTTCGGCGCCACGCCCGAACGGCTACGCGCGGCCTTCGCGCCTTTCGCACTCCGACCGCCAGCGAGTTCCTGAAGCGTGATGCCATAATCCGCCATCTTCTGCTTGATCTCATTAAGCACTTCGGCGTATTCGCGCGACTTCGCTTCTTCAATCTGACGTTCGAGAGACTCGCGTTGTGCGAGGAGTTCCTTGTATGACGGCATGGCAATTCCCTAAGTGGTTTGCTGACTTTGCGAATCAACGCGCTCGCTTTCAGTTATCAGTATCTGTAAAGCCTCGGACTGGGACGCAGATTAACACAGTTCCCATTAACGCGGCATGTGCGCATTGCCACTTAATAAAAAGTTTAGCAACTTTCTTCGTAACATTTGCCGAAAATTCCGAGTTTGGAGCGGTTGTTGATACGATCTAAAACGAGTTGATGAAACGATCCCTCGATGGCGTCATGGCATCGAATGAAAACAAGGCCAATAAATTCGGCCGGAAAATTTCATGAGATGGCAACTTGCTGCGAATCATTGAGACATCCGGTCACTCGAAGCGAAATCGGGTCGCAACAGATTCGGATTTATCGCACGGAAAAGTCGCCTTGCCGCTCGAAGCAATCGATAAGCGCAGCCTTCAAATCCTCGTTCGTCAGTTTCGGGTAATCGAACGTAAAACGATTGCGCGTCCCGGTAAGCAGCAAATCGCAGCCGTACCGGTCTACCCCCAATAAACGGAGATTCTCCGGCTGGTTCGTGTAAGCATCGAAATATTCGCAGAGCAACGATTCGTCCGCCGCGCAAAGCGGCGGCAGCGAATCGAGCTCTTCGCCGGCGAGCCAGCCCATTGCACCGAATCCACCGATATACCGCATCCGTTCCAGCGACATCACCCAGAAGGAGAAATCGCCGAGTTCCAGATATCGCGCAGCATCCGGGTGATAGCGCAAATAACGCTGCGCTAGTTCCGCGCTTTCCTCCGGCCGCCCCGGCGCAAAGCTGCCGAGCATGGTCAGGCGCTGGCCGTCCAGCACGCCGCCTTCCGCGGCGTGCGCGACCAGAAAACCGGCGCGCGCATCGGCGTGAAGATTGCGCGTGTGCTCGGCGAGATGACTGATGAGCAACATCGGCACGTGGCGAGCGGTCGGCGCAAACGGCAGCGCGGTCGGGTAGGGAAAGCCGCGCGGCTCGCGCGAATGCGTGGCGAGCGTGCCTTCGGACACGCGATGCAGCAGATGAAGCGGCGCTTGCGACGGAATGTTCATCCGGTTCTCGTTCGTTGGTCGATCGTCGAACGATGGTAATGCAGCGCGTGCGAGCGTGTCGCCTGGCCGTTCGATAGAATCGAAAGCCTTCGCGTCCGATGGCATGATGTCCGGTCGCTTTCTCGTTTCACGCAATCTTCAAACGGCTTCTCTCGTGTCCGACTCGACTACCGCCTCCGCCGCCTGCGAATCCAATCCGACGCTCGCGCTGCATCGCAGCCTTCCCCACGGCACGCGCGTGCGCGCGCGTTACGCGACGATGGCTGTCTTCTTCATCGCAGGCATGATGTACGCGTCGTGGGGCGTGCACGTGCCGACCGTGCGCGACAAGTTCGCGCTCAGCCCGGGCATGCTCTCGTTCGCGCTGCTCGCCGTCGCGGGCGGTTCGATCTTCGCGATGCTCACGGCTGGACCGTGGATCGCGCGCGCCGGCACGCGCACCGCGTGCCTGGCGGGCGGCATCACGATGATGATCTGCGGCTCGCTGATTCTGGTGACGCCCGCGTTCTGGTTGCTGCTGATCGTCCTTGCGATCTTCGGCTTCGGCATGGCGACGCTCGACGTCGCGATGAACGCCGAGGCGAGCGCGGTCGAACAGGCATTGAGTCGTCCGATCATGTCGTCGCTGCACGGCATGTTCAGCATCGGCGGGATGGCGGGCGCGGCCGTGGGCGGCGCGCTGCTCGCGCACGGTCTCTCGCCCGCCGCGCATCTCGCACTGGCGTCGGGCATCAGTCTCGTCGTCCTGCTGGTTTCGATGCCCGCCGTGCTGCCGCACGTTCCTCATCACGACGAGCACGCGAAGGCGTCGTCGTCGAATCGCTGGCGTTCGGGCGCTTTGTGGGCGCTCGGCGGTCTCGCGCTGATTGCGCTGATCGCGGAAGGCGCGATGTACGACTGGGCCACCGTCTATATGCGCGATATCGTCGAGGCCACGCCGTCGGTGTCGAGCGCGGCCTACGCGGCGTTCTCCGGCGGCATGGCGGCCGGCCGCTTCGGCGGCGACGCGGTGCGCGCGCGTTTCGGCGCGCCGCAATTGATCTTCGGCAGCGCGGGACTCGCGTTCATCGGCATGGTGATGGCGCTCGTGCTGCCGAACACCATCGTCACGATGACCGGCTTCACGCTGATGGGCCTCGGTCTCGCGAACATGATGCCGGTGCTCTTCGCGGCGGCGGCGCGCGTCGAAGGCGTCACGCCGGCCGAAGGACTCGCGCAGGTCGCGGGCCTCGCGTACTTCGGCCTGCTGCTCGGGCCGGTGCTGATCGGCGGCGTCGCGCAGATCAGCACCCTGCCGATCGGCCTGTGCGTCGTGGCGGCGTGCTGCCTGGTCATCACGGTCATCGGGCCGCGCATTCTTAAGCGCTGGAAAATATAAAGCGCGCGGGCCTTTCGGCTCCGCGCGCTTCTCGAGACCGAAGTCCCGCGTCGATTACATCTTCACGACGTCGAGCAGCGTCTTCTTGCCGCCCTTGTAGTTGTACAGCGAGATCACGCCGTGCTTCAGATCGCCCTTCGAATCGAAGGTCGTCTGGCCGATCACGCCCTTGTAGTCCGTGTTCGGCATTGCGGCGACGATCTTGGCCGGATCGGTCGAGTTCGCGCGCTTCATCGCGTCGACGATGATGTACACCGCGTCATACGTGAACGGCGCGTAGATCTGGATCGGCTGGCCGAAGCGCTTCTGGAACTTGTCCGCGAACGCCTTGCCGCCGTCCATCTTTTCGAGCGCCATGCCCGCTTCCGAGCACACGACGTTGTCGGTTGCGTCGCCGGCCAGATCCGACAGCTTTTCGGTACAGACGCCGTCACCCGCGAGAACCTTCGCGCGCAGGCCGAGCTGCTTCGCCTGCTTGGCGAACGGGCCGCCGGTCGCGTCCATGCCGCCGTACATCACCGCGTCGGGGTTTTCGCCCTTGATCTTGGTCAGAATGGCGCGGAAATCGACAGCCTTGTCGTTGGTCGCGTCATGCGAGATCACCTTCAGGCCGAGCGACTTGGCGGTCTTCTCGAATTCGTTCGCGAGACCCTGGCCGTACGCGGTCGAATCGTCGACGACGGCGACCGTCTTCACCTTCAGTTGCTTCGCCGCGTAGTTGGCGAGCGCCGGGCCTTGCTGCGCATCGGTCGCGACGACGCGATACGTCGTCTTGAAGCCTTGCTGCGTGTAGGTCGGGTTCGTCGCCGACGGGGAAATCTGCACGATGCCCGCGTCGCTGTAAATCTTCGAAGCCGGAATGGACGTACCGGAGTTCAGGTGACCGACAACGCCGACGACCTTGTCATCCACGAGCTTCTGAGCGACCTGAGTAGCGGTACGCGGGTCGGCTGCGTCATCCTGCGCGTCGAGTTCCAGCGTGATCTTCTGGCCGCCGATCGTCAGACCCTTGGCGTTGATCTCTTCGACTGCGAGCCGCGCGCCGTTTTCGTTATCCTTGCCCAGGTGAGCAATGCCGCCGGTCAGCGGAGCGACGTGACCGATCTTGACGACCTGGTCGGCTGCTGCGGACGTTGCCAACGTAGCGAACAGCACGGCTGCAGCGCTGATCGGCAACAGTTTGTGAAGCTTGGTGTTCATGTAAGTCTCCAGTTTCGGTCCCAAAAACAACGTAATCGCCCTGTGCCCCGTCTTTCATCACGATCGCTCAGTCCCGTGGACGACCACGCCGGATGCATCGTCATGCACTTGGCAAGTCCTTCCGGCAGGCCGTTCGTGGCAGCCGCCATCCGCACTGCGCGCAAGTGTAGGGTTGTCAAATTAATTTAGGGAAGTTTTTTAAGATACTGGTGTCACTACCAATTAACGGCTAGTTGTGATGCGCCGCCATTTGTGGTGGTGTTCGCGCGAAGACGCCCTGTACATGCGGGTTTCCGCGACATCGGCGGGCAAAGGTTTGACCGTCATTCAAGTTTGACAGGCGCGCGCCGATAATCCCGGCCCGCCTGCGTCATTAGCCTGTTTATTAAGGCTTCTTTCAGCTTGCGTTTAGATCGATGCCTCTAAAAACCGGCCGCGCGTCAAACCGCGTGCCAAGCGCGCGCGGGCGTTCAGGGCGACTGAAAGGGAAAGCTGGCAAACTCACCCGGCCAACCTATTTACAAACGCAAGGAGTATCGACGTGACCGTATCCGTGACTTCCCGCTGGATCGACATTCCGGCCGATGGCGACAGCTTCCAGGGCTATCTCGCGCTGCCCAAGACAGGCACCGGACCCGCGGTGATCATCCTGCAGGAGATCTTCGGCGTGAATGCGCACATTCGCAGCGTCGCCGATCAATATGCCGCCGATGGCTATGTCGCGCTCGCGCCCGATGTCTTCTGGCGCACGCAACCGCGCGTCGAGCTGGGTTACGAAGGCGCGGATCGCGAAAAGGCGATGGAACTGCTGCAAAAGACCAAGCTCGATACCGCAGTCGCCGATGTCGGCGCGGCCGCGAAGGCGCTGCGCGCGCTACCCGAGGTGACGGGCAAGATCGCGGCGATCGGCTATTGCTTCGGCGGCCGGCTCGCGTATCTCGCGGCGGCGGAGGGTTCGGTGGATGTGGCGGTGGCCTACTACGGCGGCGGCATCCAGAACGCGCTGGATAAAGCCGATCAGGTGAAGGTTCCGATGCAGTTCCACTACGGCGAACTCGATGCGCACATTCCCGCCGATGCGGTGGACGCCGTGCGTCAGAAATTCGCTGGCCGTGAGAATTCGGAACTCTACGTTTATGCGCAGGCCGATCACGGCTTCAACTGCGGCGATCGCGCGTCGTACAACGCCAAGGCGTCAGCGCTTGCGCACGGACGCACGCTGAGCTTCCTCGGCGAGCACCTGTAATCGACCGCTATGGCGAGCGCGCCCGCACGGGGCGCTCGCTATATCAGTGCGGGCAAGCCTTCGACGAGGAGAAATGCCGCGAGCACGCCTAGCAGCGCGCCGAACACACGCAGCGCGTTGTTCTTGAAATGCGTCGCGCATGGAATGGCCCCGAGGAAGAGCGCGCCAGCGAGCGCCATCGGGATGATCAGGATGAAGTCGCCGATCGTGAAGTACGTCATAGTGCGTCTCCCATCGTCTTGCTTTCTGGCTTCGAGCGTCGCGCGTTGAAACCTGCATCGACGATTCGAGTATAGGCGTCTCTGTCGAAGACGTCGGCCGATCTTCGTGCGATGGGAAACCTGCCTGATGTACGAAAGCCTTGCGTAACAAGGCTTTAGACGCTGATATTTTTAAGCGGACGCGGAAAACCCTTAGCCTCGTTCCATTTCAACCGGCTTTCGGTTCTCAGGAGAAGGTCGCGTGCTCGCGCCGATTCAGGTACGCGGCGCCCGCCAGCCCGACCAGCAGCAGCGCGCCGATCAGCCCGGCCACGCCCGTCCATCCGAACGCGGTCCAGAAGTGGCCGCCATACGATCCGATCACACTCGATCCGACGTAATAAGCGAGCAGATAAAGCGCCGCCGCCTGCCCTTTGGCCTGCGCGGCGAGACGCCCGACCCAACTGCTCGCGACCGCGTGTCCCGCGAAGAATCCGAACGTCAAACACGCAATCCCGGCGATGATCACCGGCAACGTGCTCGACAGCGTCAGCGCAATGCCGAGCATCATCAGCACGAGACTCGCGATCAGCACGCGGCCGCGTCCGAAGACATCGGCCATTTTGCCGGACCACGGCGATGCGACGACGCCCGTCAGATACACCGTGAAGATCGCGCCGATCTGCGTCTGATTCAACTGAAACGGCGCGCCGAGCAAACGGTAGCCGACGTAGTTATAGAGCGTGACGAAGCTGCCCATCAGCACGAAGCCGATGAGAAACAGGAACGGCAAACCGCCGTGCCGAAGATGACCGGCAAGCGAGCGCCGATGATGCGCAAACCCGACGCCGCGCCGGGGCTTGAACCGTCGCGACGGCGGCAGGAGCGAGCGGAACGCGAACGTGGCGAGCAAACCGAGCAGCCCGATGCCGCCGATCGCGACGCGCCAGCCGAAGAGATCGGCGAGGATGCCGCTGATCACACGCCCGGCCATTCCGCCGATGGCCGTCCCGCCGACATAGAGGCCCATCGCGAGGCCGAGGCCTTCCGGATGCACTTCCTCCGCGAGATACGCCATCGCGACGGCGGGCACGCCGCCGAGCGCGAAGCCTGCGAGCGCGCGCACGACGAGCAGCGCGTGCCAGTCGGGCAACACGGCCGCGACGACCGTCAGCACCGACGACGCAAGCAGCGAAAGCGTCATCAAACGATGTCGGCTCCAGCTTTCCGAAACGAATCCCGCGATGAAGATCGCGATCGCGAGCGCCGCCGTGCTCACCGACACCGTGAGCGCGCTGACCGCCGGGCTGACGCCGAACGCCTTCGTGAACTCGGGAAGCAGCGGCTGCACGCAATACAGCAGCGAGAACGTCGCATAGCCCGCGAACAGCAGCGCGAGCGATGCACGCCAGTAGGCGCGCGAACCGCGTTCGAGATACGGCGCGGCGTCGGCGGTCCGGTCTGCGTTGTGGTCGGCGTTCGGGCGCTGCGGCGCCGGTGAAGCGTTCACGAATGAAGTCTCCGCTGAAAAACTTTCAACGATACGCCGATCCTAAGGGTTTTGCCTAATGCGACACACCCATTTCGCCGACGATCACCAGTAATTAGTGCTAGCCGTCTGCGATCGGCAACATAACGGGGCGAATGGCGTCGCGCCGACGCGTCGCGATGCGCTAAAGTAAGAGCACAATCGTTCATGAAAGCCGCGCCTGTCGCGCTTCCCGCCACAAAGACGCGGCGATTGTCTGGTGCACGAGCCGTTAAAAGCCTGTGCTTGGTGAAATATATGACCGGCGTTTTATCCACAGCCGGCGTTGAAACGGGGATTCATCATGCAAATCGGTTCGATTGTCCGCTCTGTGCATATTGCCGTGCCTCAAGGGGCGCGCGGCATCGTGATGCGCATTCTCGGTGACATGGCGATGGTCGCCTGGTACGCGGGCGAGCCCGGCGTGACCCAGTTGCTCAATACGGAGCCGTTCTTCCTCGAAGACCTGATCGACACGGGCGATGTCGTGCGCCCGTCGAACACGGTCGTGCACTGAACGGCGCCGCGTCGCATTGATGTAATGATGCCGCCCGCGCGAAGGCCGGGCACAATGCCGGGATGAACTCGATCCATCCCGATTCCCAGGGCGCGCCCGCCGACGACGCGCCGCCCTTCTCCGGCCTCACGCCCGAGCGCGTGCTCGATGCGCTCGACAGCGTGCTGCTTCCCGCGGGCACGCGCACCGATGGCCGCCTGCTGCCCCTCAACAGCTACGAAAACCGCGTGTATCAGGTGGGCGTCGAAGATGGCGCGCCGGTGGTCGCCAAGTTTTATCGTCCGAAACGCTGGTCGAATGCGGCCATTCTCGAAGAACACGCGTTCGTCGCCGAGCTCGTCGCGCGCGAAATTCCGGCCGTTCCGGCGCGCGTGCTCGAAGGCGCGACACTGCACGAATTCGAGGGTTTCCGGTTTTCGATCTTCGAGCGGCGTGGCGGACGCGCGCCCGATCTCGACCGCAGCGATACGCTCGAATGGCTCGGACGCTTCATCGGGCGCATTCATGCGGTGGGCGGGATCGAGCCTTATCGCGAGCGGCCGACGCTCGATATCGACACGTTCGGCCACGAGCCGCGCGACTTTCTGCTGACGCACGCCTTCGTCCCCGACGATGTGCGCGAAGCCTGGGAAACCGTCGTATCGATGGCGCTGGAAGGCGTCGCGCATTGCTTCGACCGTGCGGGCGACGTGCGGCACTTGCGTGTGCACGGCGACTGTCATCCGAGCAATGTGCTGTGGACCGACGCGGGTCCGCATTTCGTCGATTTCGACGATAGCCGCATGGCCCCGGCGATCCAGGATCTATGGCTGCTGCTTCCAGCGGGACGGGCGGACGCATCGCGCGCGCTCACGGATTTGCTCGCCGGCTACGAAGATTTCTGCGAGTTCGATCCGCGCGAGTTGCATCTCGTCGAAGCCTTGCGCACGCTGCGGCTGATCCACTACTCCGCGTGGCTCGCGCGCCGCTGGAACGATCCGGCGTTTCCCGCCGCCTTCCCGTGGTTCAACACGCAGCGCTATTGGGAAGACCGCATCCTCGAATTGCGCGAGCAAGTCGGCGCGATGCAGGAAGGGCCGCTCTGGCCCGTCTGAAATTTTTCGTGACATTCACGAACTGTCAGGCAATCGCAAAGCATTGAAAAGTGCTTTTGCGCATGTAATGATAACAATTCTCATTTGCCCGCCTTTCGTCGATCGCTGCGCGTTCGCTCGCGACTAGCCGATCGGGGCGCGGCTTTGCCTGCCAACGCCCGAATTCTGGAGAGACGCGTGAACGCGCCTGAAACCCTCAATCCGCAGCCGTCCTCGACAAGCGGCCCGACGCACTATCGTCCGCATGGGCGCCTCATCGACGATGCCGAGCAATTCGTGCGCAAAAACCGCTCGCGCCGCTCGACGTTTCTGAAGTGGCTGCGCAAGGTGCACGGCTGGATCGGCTTGTGGGGCGCGCTGCTTGGTCTGCTGTTCGGGACGACGGGCTTTCTGCTGAATCACCGCGCGCCGCCGCTGCGCATTTCCACGGGCGAGCCGCAGGTTTCGCAGATGCAGATGCCGCTGCCTGCCGACGGCTTCAAGACACCGCGCGACATGGGCGCGTGGCTGAAGAAGGAATTGAAGATCGAAGGCAATCTCGGGCGTGCGCGCCGCGAGCCGGCGCATCCCGTCGGCTGGGGCGACAAGACCACGATGCAGCCGGAGCAATGGTCGGTGATGGTCGCATCGCCGGGCGGCAGCGTGATGGCGGAGTACTGGGTGGGCAATAACTTCGTGTCGGTGAAACGCACCGAAAACACCTTCCTCGCGATGATGACCAACCTGCACAAGGGCGTGGGCCTGAGCGTAGGCTGGGTGCTGCTCATCGATACGTTCGCGGGCAGCATCATTTTGCTGTCGCTGACGGGCGTGCTGCTGTGGACCGAGTTGAACAAAAAACGCACGGCGGGGGTGGTGATCGTGGCGGCATCGCTGATTGCGGCGATTGTTTGCGGGTTGATGTGAGTGATCCGGCACATCGCGCCGACCATTTCGGTGACGTCACCGAAATGGTCGGCGCGGCCTGGATTCATGGCGCCGGATTGTCGTCTACGTCCTGCCTCTGTTGATCCAGGGATCTCTTCTGTGCCCGCTCGACCTGCTGAATGCTCGACTGTGGCGTGGGCAGTGCCTCGGGCATTGTTCCGCCGAGCTCACGAATAGTCTGACGCACCTTCGAGCCGACTTGAAAGTGCGTGTCATTGGCGTTCTGCTTGCCGCTGACCCCGTCGCGCCGCAACTTGTCTTCTGTCTGGGTGGCACGGAACAGATTGGCGGCAAGTTCAGTGCTGCCCATATGGTCCAAGATCTTCTGGCTTTTCTTGAGCCCTTTTCTCCCGTGAAGGTCTCTGGCGCCGAGGCCACCGTAGAGTCCCTTGTAGCCGTGGTCCTGAAATATTGCGTAGTCGAGTGTCGTCTCCACTCCGGCCGCACGCGCCGCCGCACCAAGCGCCTTGTTGTGATGAGCCAGCTCTCCGCGAAGCATCAAGCGACGCTGATCCTCGGACATGCCCGAAAATGCCTTCTCGTCGCCAAGTTCCTGCCGGCGCGTCTGAAGAGCAAAGTACGTCTGGCCATTCGCGATCACCGGCTTCGATGGATCACCGTTCTGAACGATCAGATAACACGCGTACCTCGACAGGGTGACATCGGACACGGGCCGCTTCGCGCCGGACCCTAGCCGGACCATTTTGGTGACGTCACCAAAATGGTCCGCTACTCGATGCCCGGATCGCTCGCACGCGATCCTGGCCTTCTCGATTACCTGAGCGAAGTTTCGCCAGTCCTGATAGTCCAGCAACGGTGAAAGGTCGCGCGCGAACCAGAATTCACTGTCATCCGCGCTGGTTTGCTTGATGCTTTCGAATGTCCCGTGATGATCTGCTGCAATGGTCTCTCTGTCAGCCATGCCCTGTCTCCCGATGATTGCGGCCCGAGTTCGAGCCGTACTGCGCGATGGCAGTCGGGCATGACTCTAAGCGTCAACGAGAGGCAGATCTCCACGGGAATTCCGAATGTTTCGATATGAGACTTTGTTGCTCTCTCCGAGCCTGCAGCTCAGCAGAACATCATCGGCGTTGCGCCTTCTTTCCCCGGTTATGCCGCGTAAGCCACAAATAAAGCCCGCTCCCCAGCACGACAACCGTCAGCACATCGAACACCGCCCAGAAGACCTTGAGCGGCATCCCGCCGAAATCGCCGAAATGCAGCGGCTGCGAGCCGAGCAGCACCTTCAGATACCACGGCAACTCACGTGCGTCGGTGAGCGCGCCCGTCGATGCGTCGACGAGCACCGGCCGCAGCATGCGCGTCGTGAGGATGCCATCGCCGCGCATCCACACGGCATAGTGATGCGGACTGGCGAAGCGCGTCCCCGGAAACGCGACGAACGACGGAATCATGTCCGGCGCGACCTGCCGCGCGGTCTTCACGGCGTCATCGACGGAAGCGCGCACGGTCACCGGCGGCTGTCCGCGATACGGCGCGACCATCTGCGCGAGCTGGTCGTTGCGCCACGCTTCGAGCATCAGATCGGCGAGCGTGTTGATCGATCCGGTCGCGCCGACGAGCAACGCCCACGCGAGCGTCAACATGCCGATCGCGTTATGCCAGTCGAGCCAGACGACTCGCCGCTTCTTCTTCAGGCGCACGCGGCCCAGCCCGACCTTGCGCCAGAACGGCAGATACACGACGACGCCCGATACGATCGCCGCAAGAAACACGACGCCCATCGCGCCGAGAAAGAGCTTGCCGAACAGCCCGGCGAACATGTCGATGTGCAACTTCAGCAGAACGAACTTGAGCGAGCCTTTGCCCGGCGGCATGCCGAGCGGCCGCGCGGTGCGTGCGTCGACGGTCGTGCTCAACGTATCGTCGGGCGGCGTGTCGGCGTGCGGCGCCGTGACGACAATTGGCAAGAGCGGATCGTCCGGCTCCCAGATCATGTATTGCGGCACATGGCCGGGATGCTCCGCGAGCGCGGCGCGCAGCACGGCGTCGTAGCTGGCGCGCGCATTGGCCTGCGATGCGGGCAGCTCGGGCGCTTCGATCGCATCGCCGGTGAGGATGTCGAGTTCGTGGCCGAACACGAGCGGCAGCCCGGTCAGACACAGCAGCAACATGAACGCCGTGCAGACGAGACTCGTCCAGCGATGCACGATCGACCATATGCGCAGCGCGCGCTGGCTCATGTGGCGCTTCGCCGTGTGTTCGTCGGCGACGCGAGGCGATGCGGCCGGCGCGACAGCGCGCCGGTCGTCGCCGGTCAAAACCTTGCCGGGCATTCGATGAAGACGTTCAACTGAGAGGAAAAGGCTTCGCGTCGGCCGATCCGGCCGAGCAAATGAGAACGATTATTATATAGCCGTGCGACGCACACTCAGACGCCGCACACCTCGCCTTTCCCTGCGACCTCACGCGCCGCCTTCGCGCCTTCGACCTGAAGCAGCTCGGGCAACGACACGCCGTTCTTCGCCGCCGTCACCTCCGCGAGAATCGACACGGCGATCTCCGGCGGCGTCCTGCTGCCGATATAGATTCCCACCGGCCCGTGCAGCCGCGCGAGTTCGGCTTCGCTCAGATCGAACTCCTTCAGACGCTCGCGACGCGCCGCGTTATTGCGCCGCGAACCGAGCGCGCCGACATAAAACGCGGGTGTCTTCAACGCTTCCATCAGCGCGAGATCGTCGAGTTTGGGATCGTGCGTGAGCGCGATCACCGCGCAGCGCTCGTCGAGCTTCATGTCCATGACGGTGTCGTCGGGCATGGAGCGCACGATCGTCGTGCCCGGCACATTCCACTCTTCCGTGTATTCTTCGCGCGGATCGCAGACGGTGACCTGATAGTCCAGCCCGACCGCGATACTGCACAGATAGCGCGACAACTGCCCCGCGCCGATCACCAGCATGCGATAGCGCGGACCGTGAATCGTCAGGAGCCGCTCGTCGTCGAACAGGACGCCGTCGGTGGCTTGCGCGGGTTCGAGGCGCACGCCGCCCGTCGCCAAGTCGAGAATGCGCGCGACGAGCCTGCCGCTCTCGACCGTCACGCACAACTCGGCGATACCGCTCGACATCGTCAAAGGCTCCAGCACGAGCTGAATCGTGCCGCCGCACGGCAACCCGAAGCGATGCGCCTCTTCCGCGCTGATGCCGTACTTCACCGCCTCCGGCTTCGTCTGCTCGATGCCCCGCTGCCGCACGCGATCGATGAGATCGTCCTCGATACATCCGCCCGACACCGAGCCGACGACGTGACCATCGCCTCGCACGGCGAGCATCGCGCCTTCGGGCCGCGGCGACGAGCCCCACGTCTTCACCACCGTCACGAGCAACACGCGATGTCCCTCTTCGAGCCATCGCGCGCTGTTCTTCAGGACTTCGAGATCCACGCTGTCCATGATTTCTTTCCTTTCTCCTGCCCTTCCTGCACTTCTGCGCCGGTTTCATCGGCGGCGGCTGCATCCTGTGATTCCGGCCCGCCCTGCAACTGCGCGCCGAATCGCTTGAAAAATTCACCCGCAATCTTACGCGCCGCGCCGTCGACGAGCCGAGAGCCGATTTGCGCGAGCTTGCCGCCGACCTGCGCGTTCGCGCTGTAGCTGAGCTTCGTCGTGTCGGCTTCGTCGCCGGGTTCGAGGTTCACGGTCGCGCTGCCCTTGCTGAAGCCGGCCGCGCCGCCCTGCCCTTCGAACACGATCGTGTAAGTATGCGGAGCATCGATATTCGTGAGCTCCATTCTGCCCTTGAAGCGCGCCTTCACCGGTCCGACCGCCGCCGTCATCGCGACGTTGTAGGCATTCTCGCCGTCGGCGTCGATGCTGTCGCAGCCCGGAATGCAGGCCTTCAGGATCGACGTGTCGTTGAGCGCTTCCCACGCGCGCGCCTGCGGCACCGGCAGCGTGTGTGTTTCGGTCAGTTCCATCGCGGGCCTCCCAGAGGCTTGTGTTGCGACAGGACGGCGAGTTCGCGGCCCACGGCGCCGAGGCTGTCGAGGTTATGGGCCGCGAGCATCGCATCGACGTGCGGCAGGATCGCGCGCACGCCTCGCGCGCGCGGCGTGAAATCGGCGAAGCGCAACAGCGGATTGAGCCACACGAGCCGATGCGCGAAGCGTCTGAGCCGCTGCATCTCGGCGTCGAGCACGTCGATGGCTTCGTGATCGAGGCCATCGGTGACGAGCATCACCGTCGCCCGACCCGCCAGCACGCGGCGCGCCCAGCGTCGATTGAACTCCGCGAGCGTCGCGCCGATGCGCGTGCCGCCCGACCAGTCCGCCACGTTCTGCCCGAGCGCCGCAATGGCGACGTCGGGATCGCGTTCGCGCAATGCGCGCGTCGCGTTGGTCAGGCGCGTGCCGAACAAGAATACCTGCAGACGCTCGCGCGACTGCAAAAGCGCGTGGCAGAAATAGAGCACGGCGCGCGAGTACGCGCTCATCGATCCGGATATGTCGAGCAGCAAGACGAGCGGCGGCCTGCGCTCGACCGCCGCGCGATACTTCCACACGGTCCAGTCGCCGCCCGAACGCACGGCATGACGCGCGCTCGCCTTGAGATCGGCGTGCGTGCCGCGCGATGCCGCCTTCAGCCTGCGCGTCGGCTCGGTCGCGAGCGGCATGCGATGCGCGCGAATCTGATGCCGCAGCGTGCGCCATTCGTCGGCGCTGAGCGTATCGAAATCGCGGTGACTCAGCCGTTCCTGCGAACTGAACGTGATGCGCGCGTGCGCCTCTTCCGGCTTCGATTCCGACGCCTGCGCCTTCGATGCCGCGGCGCGCGCCGCCAACGCATCGGCGAGACGGTTGTTGCGCTTCGGCGGCGGTATGCCGCCCTTCACCTTCGGCAGCAACAGCGCGCGCAGCTTGCCTTCCCAATCGGGATCGCGCCAGAAGAGATCGAACGCGGCGTCGAAGATATCGCGCTCGTCGCTCGCGTGAACGAGCAGGCACGCGAGCGTCGCGCGCACGTCGTCGCGGCGGTTCAGATCGACGAAGCGCAGCGCATCGAGCGCGTCCACCGCGTGGGCGGGCGACATGCCGAGACCCGCGCCCCGCAGGAGCCTCACGAAATGCACGACGTTGCGGGCGAACGGTTGCATCGTCATGGCGTGGCGGAGAGGCAGTGCGCAAGCGTGTCGGCGTCCATGCGCGCGAGATCGTCCTGATACTT
Source organism: Caballeronia jiangsuensis (assembly GCA_000648925.1). Taxonomy (GTDB): domain Bacteria; phylum Pseudomonadota; class Gammaproteobacteria; order Burkholderiales; family Burkholderiaceae; genus Caballeronia; species Caballeronia jiangsuensis. The sequence goes on along the minus strand of JFHF01000005.1, from coordinate 193,088 downwards.
CAGCAGCACGCCGAGCGTGTCCTGCACCGACTGCGGATCGAGCTCCGACACCGACAGCGCCGCGAGCGCGCGGCACCAGTCGATCGTCTCCGCGACGCCCGGCGCCTTGAACAGGTCCAGCCTGCGCAACGCGTGCACGAACTCGACGGCGCGCTTCTGCAAAGCCTGCCCCGCTTCCGGCGCGCGCGCCGCGACGATCGCGAGTTCCACATCCCGCTCGGGATACCCGATCCACTGATAGAGACAGCGGCGCTTCAACGCGTCGTGCACTTCGCGCGTGCGGTTCGACGTCATCACGACGAGCGGCGGCCGCGCCGCGCGCACCGTGCCGTACTCCGGAATCGATACCTGAAAGTCCGACAGCAATTCGAGCAGAAACGCTTCGAACGGCTCGTCGGCGCGATCGATTTCGTCGATCAGCAACACGCGGCGCGCGTCGGGATTCACGGGGTCGGGCAGCAACGCCTGAAGCAACGGACGCTTCAGCAAAAACTCGCCGCGATACAGCGAATCGTTCGACGGCGTTTCACCCGATGCTTCCGCGAGCCGCAGCGCCATGATCTGCCGCGGATAGTCCCACTCGTAGAGCGCGCTCGCCGTATCGAGTCCTTCATAACATTGCAGGCGCAGCAACGTGGTGCCGCACAGGCCCGCCGCCGCTTTCGCGAGCTCGGTCTTGCCGACGCCCGGCTCGCCTTCGAGAAACAGCGGACGCTGCATCCTGAACGCGAGAAACAGCGCCGTCGCGAGTTCGCGGTTCGCGAAGTACTGATGCTCGCGCAAACGCGCGAGCGTATCGTCGATGGAAGCGGGCTCGCCCTGCATCGCGATCAGAAGGACATCGCGCGCTCGATCGCGCGGCCCGCGAGCACCGGAATCAGATGCGCGCGATATTCGGCGCTCGCGTGCATGTCCGAGTTCAGTTCGTCGGGCAGGATCTTGACGCCGCGCGCCGATGCCACCGAAAAGTCCTTCGACAACGCCGCTTCTAGCTCGGCCGGCCGAAACACCGACGACGCCGCGCCCGTCACGCCGACGCGCACGCCATCCTTGAACTTCGCGACGAACACGCCGACGAGCGCGAAGTGCGATGCCGGGTTGCGAAACTTCTCGTAGCCCGCGCGCTCGGCGAGCGGAAACTCGACGGCCGTGATGAGTTCATCGGGTTCGAGCGCGGTCGTGTACATGTCGATGAAGAAATCGTCCGCGCCGATGCGCCGTCTGTCCGTCACGACGGTCGCGTTGAGCGCGAGCACAGCGCTCGGATAGCACGCCGCCGGATCGTCGTTTGCGAGCGAGCCGCCGATCGTGCCGCGCTCGCGCACCTGTCGATCGCCGATACGGCTCGCGAGGTCCGCGAGGCCAGGCAGCGCCTTTTTCACGTCGGCGTTCGACGCGACGTCCGCATGGCACACCGCGCCGCCGATGGTGAGTTTGTCGCCATCGAGCGTGACGCTTTTCATCGACGCGATGCGCGTCACGTCGATCAGCGCCGATGGCTGCGCGAGGCGCAGGCGCATCGTCGGCAGCAGGCTCTGGCCGCCCGCGAGAAACTTGGCATCGTCGTTCGCGCTCAGCGCCGCGACGGCTGCTTTTGCTTCGTCGGCCTTCTGGTAGTCGAATGAGTACATTTTGTCGGTCTCCTCAAACGTTCTGCATCGCGGTCCAGACGCGGTGCGGCGTCGCGGGCATCTGCAAGTCCTTCACGCCGAGCGGCGCGAGCGCATCGAGAATCGCGTTGATCACCGCCGGCGGCGAGCCGATCGCGCCCGCCTCGCCGCAGCCCTTCACGCCGAGCGGGTTATGCGTGCAGGGCGTGCCTTTCGCGGTCTCGACGGTGAAGCTCGGCAGATCGATCGCGTGCGGCATCGCGTAATCCATGAACGAGCCGGAGAGCAACTGGCCGGTGCTGTCGTCGTAGACGCAGCGTTCGAGCATCGCCTGGCCGATGCCCTGCCCCAGCCCGCCATGCACCTGTCCTTCGACGATCATCGGGTTGATCACGTTGCCGAAATCATCGACCGCCGTGAATTTCTGGATGCGCGTTTCGCCCGTGTCCTGATCGACTTCGACTTCGCACACATACGCGCCGGACGGATAGGTAAAGTTGGTCGGATCGTAGAACGCGTTTTCGTTGAGGCCCGGCTCCATGGTTTCGAGCGGGAAGTTGTGCGGCACGTAAGCGGCGAGCGATACATCGACGAAGGTCTTCGTGCGATCCGTGCCCGCGACGCTGAATATGCCGTTCTTGAACTCGATGTCCTCCGCCGCCGCTTCGAGCAGATGCGCGGCGATCTTCTTCGCCTTCGCTTCGACCTTGTCGAGCGCCTTCATGATCGCCGAGCCGCCGACGGAGATCGAGCGCGAGCCGTACGTGCCCATGCCGAACGGAATGCGGCCGGTGTCGCCGTGAATGATCTCGACGTTATCGATCGAGACGCCGAGCCGGTCCGCGACGACCTGCGCGAAAGTCGTTTCGTGCCCTTGCCCGTGACTATGCGAGCCGGTGAAGACCGTGACCGAGCCGGTCGGATGAACGCGCACCTCGCCCGCTTCGAAGAGGCCCGCACGCGCGCCGAGCGCGCCCGCCACGTTCGACGGCGCGAGCCCGCAAGCCTCGATGTAGCACGAGTAGCCGATGCCGCGCAGCTTGCCGTTCTTCTTCGATTCCTCCTTGCGCGCCGCGAAGCCTTTCACATCGGCGAGTTCGAGCGCGCGATCGAGACACGCGTCGTAATCGCCGGTGTCGTAGGTGAGACCGACCGGCGTCGCGTACGGAAACTCGCGGATGAAGTTGCGGCGGCGCAATTCGACCGGATCGATGTTCAGCTCGCGCGCCGCCGTTTCCACGAGGCGTTCGACGACGTATGTCGCTTCCGGACGGCCCGCGCCGCGATACGCATCGACGGGCACCGTGTTCGTGAACACGGCTTTGACTTCGGCATAGATCGCGGGCGTCGTGTATTGACCGGCGAGGAGCGTCGCATAGAGCACGGTCGGAATCGACGATGCGAACGTCGACAAATACGCGCCCATGTTCGCCGTCGTATGCACGCGCATGCCGACGAACTTGCCGTCCTTGTCCAGCGCGAGCTCGGCCTTGGTCACGTGATCGCGGCCATGCGCGTCGGAGAGGAATGCTTCGGAACGCTCGGCGGTCCACTTGATCGGCCGCCCGACTTTCTTCGATGCCCACGTCAGCGCGACATCTTCCGGATACAGAAAAATCTTCGAGCCGAAGCCGCCGCCCACATCCGGCGCGATCACGCGCAGTTTCGATTCAGGCAGTTGCAGCACGAACGCCGCCATCAGCAAGCGCTCGACGTGCGGGTTCTGATTCGCGACATAGACCGTGTAGCTGTCGTCGTGCCTCGAATAGCTCGCGTTGACGGCGCGCGGCTCGATCGCGTTCGGCACGAGACGCTGGTTCACGATATCGAGCGTCGTCACGTGCGCGGCCTGCGCGAACGCGGCGTCGGTTTTCGCCTTGTCGCCGTGGCCCCAGTTGTAGCAGACGTTGTTCGGCACGCTGTCATGCACGAGCGGCCGGCCGGCATCCGATGCGCTTCCGGTATCGACGGTCGCGGGCAGTTCTTCGTAGTCGACTTCGATCAGTTCGAGCGCGTCCTTCGCCTCCTTCACCGATTCCGCGACGACGAGCGCCACCTGATCGCCCACATGCAGCACCTTGTCGTGCGCGATGACGGGATGCGGCGGCTCGTGCATCGGCGAGCCGTCGGTGCTGTGGATCAGCCAGCCGCACGGCAGGCCGCCGACGTTCTCACCCGCCATGTCCTTGCCGGTGAATATGCCGATCACGCCCGGCGACTTCATCGCCGCATCGATATCGATGTTCTTGATCCTCGCGTGCGCATGTGGCGAGCGCAGGAATACGCCGTAGCTTTGCTGCGGCATGACGACATCGTCGGTGTACTGGCCCGCGCCCGTCAGGAAGCGGTAGTCTTCCTTGCGTTTGACGCCGGCGCCGATCAATTTCTGTTGCTCAGGGGCATTCATCGCGGTCTCCTGTTCAAGGCGCGATTCATCGTTTTCGGGAGGGAGTCTGGGTGGCGTCAGGCGCTGGATTTCATCGCCTGCGCGCCCTGAAGAACCGCTTTCACGATGTTGTGATACCCCGTGCAGCGACACAGATTGCCGTCGAGCTGTTCGCGCACGTCTTCTTCGGAAAGATCGGGCGATTGCGTCGCAAGCGCGCTCGCGCTCATCACCATGCCGGGCGTACAGAAGCCGCACTGCAGACCGTGACATTCCTTGAAGGCCGCCTGCATCGGATGAAGCTGGCCGTCTTTCGCCATGCCTTCGATGGTCGTCACGCTCATGCCGTCCGCCTGCGCAGCGAGGATGTTGCACGACTTGATCGCGCGGCCGTCGAGATGAACGGTGCACGCGCCGCACTGCGCGGTGTCGCAGCCGATATGCGTGCCGGTGAGCCTGAGTTGATCGCGGAGAAACTGGACGAGAAGCAGATGCGGTTCGACGGTGGCGGTCACGGATTTCCCGTTGACCGTCAGGCTGATGCTGAGCGCCATTTTCACTGTCTCCTAGGGGATGACCAGCTTCACGCCACGCACCGCCTACTGCCGCCGTGAGCGTTCAGCCGGATTTGGTGTTATGTGTTTGTGACATCGAGTAAAACACAAATCGGCGGGCCTCGCTATCGGCGCGAACGTCCGTCCCATATTCACGGAGGCTCGGCCGCAAAAGCAAAACGCCGCCTCTCGGGCGGCGCTTTCGCGAGGAACGACGACGCTCAGTGCGTCACGGTTTCACGCTTCTTCTGAGTGCTGACGGCGGTGGCGGCGTGCGGCGCTTCGAGCGGCGCGCGCCCGAGCACGGAGTGTCGGCGCGAGTACGCGAAGTAGATCGCGAGGCCGATCACCAGCCACACCGCGAACGCGATCCACGTCATCGCCTGAAGATTCGCCATCAGGAACAGGCACGATGCCACGGCGAGAACGGGCACCACCGGCACGCCCGGGCAGCGGAACGCGCGCGGCAGTTCCGGATGCGTGCGGCGCAGGATCAGCACGGCGATGGAGACCATCGAGAACGCGGCGAGCGTGCCGATGTTGATCAACTCGGCGAGCACGTTGAGCGGCACCAGCGCGCCGATCAGCCCGAAGAAGATGCCGACGATCCACGTCGTGAAGAACGGCGTCGCGAAGCGCGGATGCACCTTCGACAGCCGCGCGGGCAGCAGGCCGTCGCGCGACATCGCGTAGATCACGCGCGTCTGGCCGTAGCTCATCACGAGAATCACGGTGAGCATGCCGAGCACGGCGCCGAGATCGATGAAGCCCGCGACCCAGTTCTGTCCCGCCATTTGAAGCGCGAACGAGACCGGATGCGGATTGTTCGCGAACTGCGCCGCCGGCACGATGCCCGTCACGACCGCCGCGACCGCCACGTACAGCACCGCGCACACCGCGAGCGACGAGATGATGCCGATCGGCAAATCGCGCTTCGGATTCTTCACTTCCTCCGCCGCCGACGACACCGAATCGAAGCCGATGAACGCGAAGAACATCACCGCCGCCGCGCCGAACACGCCGGACCAGCCATTCGGCATGAACGGATGCCAGTTCGCCGGCTTGACGTGGAACACGCCCACGGCGATCACGAGCAGCACGACCGTCACCTTGATCGCGACCATGATGTTGTTGATGCGCGTGGATTCCTTCACGCCGACTGACAGCAGCGCCGTGATCGCCATCATCACGAGAAACGCGGGCAGGTTGAAGAACGTGACGTGACCGGGCAGCGCGCCGGGCGCGGCGGACAGCGCCGTCGGCAGCGAAATGCCGAAGCCCGACAGCAGCGACTGCAGATAGCCCGACCATCCGACCGACACCGCCGACGTCGCGAGCCCGTATTCGAGCATCAGATCCCAGCCGATGATCCACGCCGCGAGTTCGCCGAGCGTCGCGTACGAATAGGTGTAGATGGAGCCGGCGACGGGAATCGTCGAGGAAAACTCGGCGTATGCGAGGGCGGCGAAACAGCACGCGATCGCCGCGACGAGGAACGAAATCATGAGCGCCGGACCGGCTTGCACTGCGCCGGTACCGGTCAGCACGAAAATCCCCGTGCCGATGATGGCCCCGATCCCGAGAAACGTCAGATCGAGGGCGCCGAGCGTCTTCTTGAGCGACGTGCTGTGCGCGCCGGCCAGCATGTGCTCGATATTTTTCTTGCGGAACAACGACATTGCGATGAGTCTCCTTCTGGCGCGCGCGGGCGCCCGGCTGCGGGAAAACCCGACATTTTATCGGAGACTCGAAGATTGCCCGGTTATTAGGCATAGCGCGCGTCGCTGCGCCGATTTTCTACGAATTTATCTTGTTCGAGATAAATTTCTATCCGGCGATTGCCGGGTTCATATCGACGAGGCGGTTGCTCATCACATAGAAAGTAAGCTCGGCGTTATTGGCGAGCTTCATCTTTTCCAGCAACCGCGCGCGATAAACGCTCACCGTTTTAACCGAAAGCGATAAAGCAAGGGCGATATCGGTCAGCCGCTTGCCCGACGCCAGCATGCAGAGCGTCTGGTATTCGCGGTCCGATAGCTTTTCGTGCGGAAGGCGGTCGGTGTCGAGCGAAACGTAGGTCGCAAGTGCTTCAGCCATTTCCGGGCTCACATACTTGCGGCCCGCCGCGACCTGCTGGATCGCGCCGATCATCAGCGCGGGGTCCGCCGTCTTCGACAAATAACCCGACGCGCCCGCCTTCAGCGCGCGGACCGCGTACTGGTCCTCCCGGTACATCGAGAACATCAGCACGGGCAAGCGCGGGTTTTCGCGCTTGAGACGCTTGAGCACGTCGATACCGTTGACGTCCGGCAGCGAGATATCGAGCATCGCGATGTCGAGCGGACGGCGCGCGGCCAGCGCGAGCGCCTGCATGCCGGTCTCGGCTTCGGACACTTCGGATGCAACGCCGCGTTCCAGCAGCAATTGCGCGACGCCGCGGCGCACGATGGCGTGGTCGTCGGCGAGCAGAATTCGGAGCATCGCGGGCGGCCTCAGGCGCTGAACACGTGCAGCGAGCCGAGCGTGAAAAGACCGGGACGCGCCGCGGACCACGGCAGACGCGCGCGCACACATGCCCCGACGGGCTTCGCCGCCGCGACGCGCAGATTGCCGCCGAGCGCCTCGCAACGCGCGCGCATCCCCGAGAGACCGAAGCGCCCGCTCTTGCGCCGCGCGGCCGCGCTGATGCCGACGCCGTCGTCGGTGACGGTGAGCGTCACGCCCTGGCCGTCGAGCGAAACGGTCACGCTCGTGTGCGCGGCCTGCGCGTGGCGCGCGACGTTGCCGAGCGCTTCCTGCATCACGCGAAAGAGCGCAAGCGACATGTCGTGCGACATGCGATCCAGCCGCGCATCGTTCGGACAGGAAAAATCGACGGGAATCGCCGTGCGGGCGCCGAAGCTCGCGATCCAGTCGTTGAGCGTGGCGGCGAAGTTCGCTTCGAAGGCCGGCGTCTGCAGCCCCTCGACGATGCGATGGCTCGTCTCGCAGACTTCCGCAAGCGCCGCGCGCGCCTGAAGCAGCGCATCGCCGAACGCGGCGGGCGCGTCGGCGGGCAATCGATGCTCGGCGCGCGCGAGCGCGAGACTGGCGACGGTGAGCGCCGCGCCGGTTCCGTCGTGGAAATCCTGCGCAAGCGCCTGACGCGCGCGCTCTTCCGTGACGGCGAGCAGCGCGGCGAGTTCCTGGACGCGGGCGGTGAGGCGCTGGATCTGACGATCGCCCTTGAGCTTGGCGTCGATCAGCGCGGAATACGGAGAGGCAAACGACGCGCCGGAGCGTTCCGGCAACGGTGACGGAACCCCGCGCAGCGGGGCGCGGCGAATCGGGCTCTCATCGAGCGTGATCGTGGCCGACGGATTCATTCACTATCCTCGCGTTGAGCGCAACTGGAGCTACGTCCTCGGCCAACTCACGAGAGGCGTAACTGAATTTACACTCTGTAACATCGATGACGGACTACACGGTCGTGCGCGCCGTCTCAGCGTAAACGGATCATATCTCAAAAATATTATAAATCCATGTCCGGCAAGGCTTCGACGGGCGAACTTCATGTCGTTTACCAAGTTCGCTGCATCTAATGCGTAGGAAAAACACTTACTGGCGACCGCCAATTTGTAACAAGGCGGATTTGGCGCGAGCGAAAAAAAACCGGAGCGCGAGGCTCCGGTCTTTTGCGAAGGTGCTGTCGTATCGACTCAGCCGACGAACGCCTTTTCCACGACATAGTGGCCAGGATGGTTGTTGCTGCCTTCCTGGAAGCCCATCGAGTCGAGCAACTCGCGGGTGTCGCGCAGCATGTGCGGGCTGCCGCAGAGCATCACGCGATCGTTTTCGATCGAGAACGGTTCGAGCGCGAGATCCGCGAACAGCTTCTTCGTCTCGATCAGATCGGTGATGCGGCCGCGGTTCGCGAATTCTTCGCGCGTGACCGTCGGGTAATACACGAGCTTCTCGGAGACGATTTCGCCGATATGCTCGTGCGCCGGAAGGTGCTCGGTGATGAAATCCTTGTACGCGAGTTCATCGACGAAACGGCAGGTGTGCGTCAGCACGATCTTTTCATAGCGGTCGTAGACGTCCGGATCCTTGATGATCGACATGAACGGCGCGAGGCCCGTGCCGGTCGACAGGAGCCACAGCGTCTTGCCGGGCAGCAGGTTGTCGGCGACGAGCGTGCCCGTCGGCTTCTTGCCGATAAGCACCGAATCGCCGACCTTCAAATGTTGCAGGCGCGAGGTAAGCGGGCCGTCCGGAACCTTGATGCTCAGAAATTCGAGATGCTCTTCGTAGTTCGCGCTCGCGAGGCTGTAGGCGCGCAGAAGCGGCTTGCCCTCGACTTCGAGACCCACCATCGTGAACTGGCCGTTCTCAAAGCGGAACGAGCTGTCGCGGGTGCAGGTGAAACTGAAAAGCGTGTCGGTCCAGTGATGGACGCTCAGAACGGTTTGAGAATTAAGGTTGCTCATGGCTTCTTGAACTGTGCTCTAACTGTGCGAAAGCGGTGACGCTCTGACGCTCGCGGCTGATTGCAGCCGATGCCACGCCGGGCCGGCGTCGAACATAAAGGGCGCTACGAGGGCGCTGCGCTGCCGAACAGACGATCGAATGGTGAAGGTTGCCGATTTGACCCGAAACCCGAAATTCGAAGACAGCGTTTCACGCCGCGCCATGCGTGAAGATCGCGCAAAAAAACCAGACAGCCCGGCGCAATCGGCTATTTTAACCCGATAGTCGTTTCGCGGTCCGAACGTCGTTTCGGCGGCAAAGGCGCGCACGTGCGCCTCGTGGGCGAACGTGCGTGCTGAAGAAATGCGCTTTCGGCTGGCTGCACGGACGGCGGCCTGAACCGGCGGCGATCGCAATCGCTGCCGAAAAGCCGCCGAGCCCGCATGATAGCAACGGATGTCGTCCTATCCCGAAATACCCTTCTGCCGAAAGGCTCGGCGCGTCAGACGCGTTGATCCGTCGACGGCTTTTCCCACAGGTTGATGCCGCCTTCCTGCGCGTGCTGGTCGATCTCCGCGAGCTCTTCCTTCGTGAACTCGAGGTTCTTCAGCGCGCCGACGTTCTCCGCGACCTGTTCCGGCCGGCTCGCGCCGATCAGCACCGAGGTCACGCGCCCGCCACGCAGCGCCCACGCGAGCGCCATCTGGGCGAGGCTCTGGCCGCGCTTCTGGGCGAGGTCGTTGAGCTTGCGCACGTGCGCGAGGTTCGCGTCGCTCAGATGCTCCTGCTTGAGCGAGCCGCCGCCCGGCTTGTTCACGCGCGCGTCCTGCGGCACGCCGTTCAGGTATTTGCTCGTCAGAAGACCCTGCGCGAGCGGCGTAAACGCGATGCTGCCTGCGCCGACATCGTCGAGCGTGTCGAGCAGTTCTTCCTCGATCCACCGATTCAGCATGTTGTACGACGGCTGATGGATCAGGAGCGGCACCTTGTGCTCGGCCAGCAGCTTGGCCATTTCACGCGTTTTCGCCGCCGAATACGACGAGATGCCGACGTACAGCGCCTTGCCCGAATGCACGGCGGTCGCGAGCGCGCCGGCGGTTTCTTCGAGCGGCGTGTCGGCGTCGAAGCGGTGCGAGTAGAAAATATCGACGTAATCGAGGCCCATGCGCTTCAGGCTCTGGTCGAGGCTCGCGAGCACGTACTTGCGCGAGCCGCCGCCCTGACCATACGGACCGGGCCACATATCCCAGCCAGCTTTCGACGAAATCAGCAGTTCGTCGCGATACGGCCGGAAGTCGTCCTTGAAAATGCGCCCGAAGTTCGCCTCGGCGCTGCCGTACGGCGGGCCGTAGTTGTTCGCGAGATCGAAATGGGTGACGCCGAGATCGAACGCGGCGCGAAGGATGTCGCGTTGCGTGGAGATCGGCGTGGTATCGCCGAAGTTATGCCACAAACCGAGCGACAACGCGGGCAACTTCAAACCGCTCCTGCCACAGGTGCGGTATTGCATCTGCGTATATCGCTCGGACGCTGCTTCGTAGGCCATGACGGATTTCCTCTGCGGATTGCTAATTGATCGGACGGCGACCGACAGGAAACGAGCACTCGCCCGCGCCCTGCCAAGGGCGTCAATGGTAAGCCAATCGGGGCTGAGCGCGCACGACACGCGCCGTGGCCTCCCAATTTGGCATCGGCCGGATGGTCAGTAAGGGGAACGATCCAACGCGAATCCGGACCAATGCAGATTCTTTTGCAAGGAGCATGACCCATGGATTCGATCGACCGACTGCGCCCCGCCTACGATTCCTTCACCGCCATCGCCGTGACTTACGGCATCGACATCTTGTTGGCGCTGCTGATTCTCGCGGTGGGATGGTGGATCTCGAACACGGTCGCGAACGCCATGCGCCGCGCGCTCGCCCGCACCAATGTCGACGCCACGCTCACGCCGGTGCTGGCCAGCCTGGCGATGTGGGCGATTCGCGTCGTCGCCATCGTCGCGGCGCTCGGCAAGTTCGGCATCGCCGCGGCCAGCATCCTGACCGTGCTCGGCGCCGCCGGCCTCGCCATCGGCCTCGCGCTGCAAGGCACGCTGCAGAATATCGCGGCCGGTCTGATGCTCCTGCTGCTGCGGCCGTTCCGCGTGGGCGATTACATCGAAGGCGTCGGCACGACGGCGGGCACGGTCAACGAGATCGGACTCTTCACGACGCGCCTCACGAAAGCCGACGGCATCGTCATGTTCGTGCCGAACAGCCTCATCTGGGCGAATGCGATCACGAACTACAGCGCGAACGATCGCCGTCGCGTCGTCATCAATTTTCAGGCGCAGCATGGGCTGAAGGTCGAGCACGTGCTCGCGGAATTGCGCAGCCTGATGAGCGAAGATTCGCGCATCGTGCAGGACGGGCCGTCGGCGCCGTGGGTCGCGGTCACCGATTACACGGATACCGGCGTCAAGTACAACCTCGGCGCGTGGACGAACAGGAGCGATCATCAGTACGTGATGGCCGATCTGCTGCGCAAGATCCAGCCCTACACGCGCGAGGAAGCGCAAGCCGCCTGAGCGCAGTGGACGCGCCCGCGCAGACCCGCTAACCTGACGCGCCTCCAAGTTACGAGAACACGATATGACCCGAGCGATTTCCGTTGCGCTGCTTGTCGGCGGCGTCGTGCTGCTGTATTTCGGCGGCCAGTCGTTTCATTCGCTCTCCAACGACGTCGCACGCTTCTTCACCGGCTCGCCCACGAACAAGACCATCTGGCTGATCGCGGGCGGGATCGTCGCGTCGCTCGCGGGGCTGATCGGCCTCGCGATTCCTTCGAAGCGCTGACCTTCAGACCAGCGGCACTTCCGGTTTCGATGCCGAGCGCGTGCCGGGCAGCGCCACGTTGCTCGCGCCGCGATACGTGAACACGAGCGAGAACTTCACCTGATCGGTCAGGTTCTTGCCCGCCGAGTGCAGCGTGTTGCAGTGGAAGAAGACGACATCGCCCGGTTCCAGTTCGGGCGACACCGCCGTGCGGATCAGCGCGGCGTTCTCGGGCAGATCGGAGCGGAAGAACTTGGCTTCGTCGAAACGATCGGACGTGAACGGCAGCTTGTGCGAAGTCGGCACGAACCACAGCGCGCCGTTATCCACCGTTTCGTCGCCGAGCGCGACCCAGGCCGAAACGAGATCGTCGCGCTCGAACGCCCAGTAGCGCACGTCGCGATGCCAGCCGGTCAGACTGCCGTACGCCGGATGCTTCGTCATCATGCAGTTGTGATGCGCGCGCGACAGATACGGCGTCTCGCCGAAGTACAACTCCATCCATCCGCGCACGTCGGGCGATGTCGCGAATTCCGCGAAGAGCGGATGCCGCACATACGCGTCCAGAAGACGGCGCACCGTATGGCCGCCCGGCGCATCCTTCGAATCGGGTGCACCGGGATATTTCAGATCGGCCTCGAACTCCAGCGGCGCGGCAGCTTCGGCGAGCTGCTGACGCGCAACCTCGCGCATCGCGTCGCAACGTTCTTTCGTGACGAGCCCCTTCACGATCACGTAGCCTTTTTCGCGCAACTCGCGCACTTGTTCCTTTTTCGATTTCAATGCGTTTTGATCTGACATTTCAGTTCTTGCCTCCAACGGCTTTCGATTTTATTCATGCCGTCGACGCTATACCTAGAATTGGGGCGAATACGACGATTGTAAATCCGGCAGCGCGGGAAGGCCCGTGCGGCAATGCATCGGCTGATTTTTATCAGCAAACGCTTCATAAAACGGCAGGGAAAACGCGGACTTACCCGGGTAATAAAGGTCTTGTACATTGGGCGCGTCATTTCGGTGCAACTAAGCAAACGCCGTTGAATCGAAGCCTTGAACGCTAATTTTGAGACGACTATCGTCGAGTTTGCTTCCACGCAACCGACCTTCCGCTGACATGAACCACCGAATCGCTATTGGCCTGACTCGCGTTGCCTCGCGAGCGGCGCGCCCTGCCCGCCGCGGCATGATCCGCGCGTTGCGCCATCACTCCGCACGCACGCAGGTGCTTGCCGAGCAATTGAAAAACGTGCATCCGGTCGACGGCATCCGGTCGTGGTTCCGTGGTTTCTTCTTCAATTTGCGCGTGCGTGCGGCATCGCGCCGGGTGTCATTGCGTGCGTTGCTGCGCCGTCCGGTGCAGTTGCGCGCCCCATCGCCCAAACCGAAGGCCGCGGCGCTGACGAGCCGCCGTCCGCGTCGCGTGTCGGCGAGCAGCGCCGGCTGGTACGCGTTCGCTGCGCGCTGAAGCGCTCAACCAGATTTGGCGTCGTCGAGTGACGGATAGTCGGTGTAGCCTTTTTCTCCACCGCCGTAGAAGGTCGCCTCGTCGGGCGTGTTGAGCGGCGCGTTTGCGGCGAAGCGCTCGACCAGATCCGGATTGGCGATATACGCGCGACCGAAAGCCACGGCATCGGCATCGCCTCGTTCGATGCGCGCGTTCGCTTCCTCCGCCGTGTATTCGCCGCACACGATGATCGCGCCGTCATACGCCTTGCGCAGCGCGCGGCGATAGTCTTCCGAAAGCGGCGCGCCGCCGGTCCAGTCGCCTTCCGCCAGATGCAGGTACGCGATGCCGATGCGCTTCAACTCCTGCGCCAGATACAACGATGAGGCCTCGCCTTCATCGTCCTGCAGATCGAATCCCGTGAAGTTCGGCGAAATGCGAATGCCCACGCGATTCGCGCCCATCACGCCGGCCACGGCCTCCAGCACATCTACGACCAGCCGCGCGCGATTTTCGATGCCGCCGCCGTAGTCGTCCGTGCGCCGGTTGGTGCCCGTCGCCATGAACTGATGCAGCAGATAGCCATTGGCCGCGTGCACCTCGATCATGTCGAAACCGGCACGTTGCGCACGATGCGCGGCATCGACGAACTGGAGCACGATGCCCGGTAGCTCGTCGGTTTCGAGCGCGCGCGGGTCGTCGGCGTCGGTCATCGCGTATGAGCCGTCATCGTTTTTCACGAACACCTGCGTATTGCGCGCGCGGATTGCGGACGGCGCGACAGGCGGTGCGCCGCCTTCCTGAAGCGATCGATGCGACACGCGCCCCACATGCCAGAACTGCGACGCGATGCGTCCGTGCCGCGCGTGAACCGCGCCCACGACGGACTTCCATCCGGCTTCCTGCGCATCCGAATAGATGCCCGGCGTCGCGAAATAACCCTGACCTTGCCGCGAAACCTGCGTCGCCTCGGTGACGATGAGTCCCGCACTCGCGCGCTGCGCGTAATAGTGCGCGTTCATTTCGGACGGCACGTCGCCGGGCTGCGACGCGCGATTGCGTGTGAGCGGCGCCATCACGACGCGATTCGGCAGTTGAAGATTGCCGATGGAGACAGGTGAAAGAAGCGTGTCGTACGGCATGGCGGTTCCATCGGCGGCGGTGATATTGCCCGAGGATCACGCAAAAATCGCGCCGCGAAAGCGCAAAAAAAACCGGCGAGCGCAATGCTCGCCGGTTCTTGTCCCGCCCGTTCAGCGGATGGCGTTACGCCACGCTCGCGACCGGTTCCGTGCCCGCCGCTTCCGCCAAGATGAGCGCCTTGTCCGCGGCTTCCCACGAGAATTCCGGCTCTTCGCGGCCGAAGTGGCCGTATGCCGCCGTCTTTTCGTAGATCGGGCGCAGCAGGTCGAGCATCTGGATGATGCCCTTCGGACGCAGATCGAAGTGCTCCTGAACGAGCTTCGTGATCTCGGCATCCGACACGCGGCCCGTGCCGAACGTGTTCACCATCACGGAAGTCGGACGCGCGACGCCGATTGCGTACGACACCTGAATCAGCGCGCGCGATGCGAGCCCGGCCGCGACGATGTTCTTCGCGACATAGCGGCCCGCGTAAGCCGCCGAGCGGTCGACCTTCGACGGGTCCTTGCCCGAGAACGCGCCGCCGCCGTGCGGAGCCGCGCCGCCGTAGGTATCGACGATGATCTTGCGGCCCGTCAGACCGCAGTCGCCTTGCGGACCGCCGATGACGAAACGGCCCGTCGGGTTCACCAGGAACTTGATGTCGCCCTTGATGAGCTCCTTCGGCAGCGTCGGCTTGATGACTTCCTCGATGACCGCTTCGCGCAGTTGCGACAGGTCGATGTCCGGCGAGTGCTGCGTGGAGAG
Source organism: Caballeronia jiangsuensis (assembly GCA_000648925.1). Taxonomy (GTDB): domain Bacteria; phylum Pseudomonadota; class Gammaproteobacteria; order Burkholderiales; family Burkholderiaceae; genus Caballeronia; species Caballeronia jiangsuensis. The sequence continues at coordinate 177,942 of JFHF01000005.1, read as the reverse complement.
CACGACGGTGTCGATGGAGTGCGCCTTGCCGTCGACGTAACGCACGGTGACTTGCGACTTCGCGTCCGGACGCAACCAGGGCAGACGGCCATCGCGGCGCAGATCGGCCTGACGCTCGACGAGGCGATGCGAGAGGTGGATCGGCAGCGGCATCAGTTCGGGCGTTTCGTCGCACGCGTAGCCGAACATCAGACCCTGGTCGCCGGCGCCCTGATCGAGGTTGTCGTCGTGCGCCTTGTTCACGCCTTGCGCGATATCCGGCGATTGCTTGTCATACGCGACGAGCACCGCGCAGCCGCGATAGTCGATGCCGAAGTCGGTGTTGTCGTAACCGATGCGCTTGATGGTGTCGCGCGCGACCTGGATGTAATCGACATTGGCGGTGGTCGTGATTTCGCCCGCGAGGACGACGAGACCCGTGTTGCAGAGCGTTTCCGCCGCGACGCGCGAATATTTGTCCTGCGACAGGATGGCGTCGAGGATGGCGTCGGAGATTTGATCGGCGACCTTGTCCGGGTGGCCTTCGGAAACGGATTCGGAAGTAAAGAGATAGTCGTTTGACACGCTTCAGACTCCATTTGAGTACGGTTGATATTCACGTAGCCGTCTTCGTTTGGAGTCTGAAGCGGCGACGCTTTAGCGGATGTCTTTCCAGGCCGGCGACTTCCGGAAGTTCAGAAGTCTCCAGCCCGCTTCGCCCCGCAAGTTGTCCATTAACTCGGCGAAGGTTCTATTATACCGGTTTCCCTTGTTTTCACAGAGCCGAACGCTTTTGTCGCTACCCGCCACGCATCAACCATCCGCACGTCGCGGCCGTCCGTCCGCTCGCTGGAGCCGCTCATGCTAGGGCGTATCGGCGTGGCGCTCGCCATCGGCTTTCTCAAGTTTCTGGCGCTCATCCCCTACGGCATCACCGCGCGTTTCGGCGACGGCCTCGGCTGGCTGCTTTATCAGATTCCGAGCCGGCGCAAGCGCATCGTCCACACGAACCTGAAGCTGTGCTTTCCGGCGTGGTCCGACGAAAAGCGCGAGGACATCGCGCAGAAGCATTTCCGGCACGCGATCCGCAGTTATGTCGAGCGCAGCGTGCAGTGGTTCGGCTCGGCGAAAAAGCTCGAAAAGCTGATTCAGGTAGATAGCGCCGTCGATCTCACCGATCCCGATCTGCCGCCCACGCTCTTTCTCGGCCTGCATTTCGTCGGCATCGAAGCGGGGTCGATCTTTCTGAACTATTCGCTGCATCGGCGATGCGGATCGCTCTATCAGCCGTTTTCGAATCCGCAGATCGAGGAACTCGCGAAGACGCAGCGCGCCCGCTTCGGCGCCGACATGGCGAGCCGCGCCGACAGCGCGCGCATCGTGCTGCGCTGGCTGCGCGACCGCAAACCGGTGATGCTCGGCGCGGACATGGACTACGGCATGCGCAACTCCACGTTCGTGCCGTTCTTCGGCGTCCCGACCTGCACGCTGACTGCTGTCGGCCGGCTCGCCAAGACGGGCAAGGCGCAGGTCGTGCCGTTCATCGGCGAGGTGCTGCCGGACTACAAAGGTTATCGGCTGAAGATCTTCGAGCCGTGGGACAACTACCCGACCGGCGACGACGAAGCCGACGCGCGCCGCATGAATGCGTTCCTGGAAGAGCAGATTCCGCACATGCCCGAACAGTATTACTGGGTGCACAAGCGCTTCAAGACGCGGCCGCCGGGCGAGCCGGGCTTTTACTGAAGCGTGCGCGGCGCGAAACGCCGCACTTGCGGGTCACATACAATAGCGCGATGAAACTGAAATTCACCAAGATGCAAGGCGCGGGTAACGACTTTGTCGTGCTCGACGGCTACACGCAGGCGCTCGATCTGACCGCGCATCAAGTGCGCGCGCTCGCGAACCGCCATTTCGGCGTGGGCGCGGATCAGTTGCTGCTCGTCGAAAAGCCGACGATCGACGGCGTCGATTTCAAATACCGCATCTTCAATTGCGATGGCGGCGAGGTCGAGCATTGCGGCAACGGCGCGCGCTGCTTCGTGAAGTTCGTGCGCGATCGCCGGCTGACCGACGCGTCCACCGTGCGCGTGCAGGTGCAGAACGGCATCATCACGCTGACGATGCAGGAAAACGGCGAAGTCGTCGTCGACATGAGCACGCCGGTTTTCGATCCGCCTCGCGTGCCGTTCGACGCGCAAGGGCTCGAAGGCCGCAAGGAAGGCAACGACACCCTCTGGCCGCTCGACGTGAACGGTGCAACGCGCCTGATCTCCGTCGTATCGATGGGCAATCCGCACGCGGTGCAGATCGTCGACGATGTCGAGGCGTATCCGGTGCTGATCGAAGGCCCGCTCGTCGAACGTCACGCGCGCTTTCCGAAGCGCGTCAACGCGGGCTTCATGCAGATCGTCGATCGCCATTCGGTGAAGCTGCGCGTCTACGAACGCGGCGCGGGCGAAACGCTCGCGTGCGGCACGGGCGCGTGCGCCGCCGTGGCCGCCGGCATCCGCCGCGGCGCGCTCGACACGCCGGTGCGCGTCGAAACGCATGGCGGCACGCTCACGATAAGCTGGAACGGCGCGCGCGACGAATCCGCCGCGCTCTTCATGGCAGGCCCCGCAGCGACCGTTTTCGAGGGCGAAATCGAGCTCGATCGCATCGTCTAACGCACACACGTCACCATGAATCCACGCGAAGTCGCCGACTACCTGCTCGACAACCCCGATTTCTTCGCCGAGCACGCGGAACTGCTCGGCACCATCCGGCTTTCGAATCCGCACGGCAAAGCCGCCGTGTCGCTTCAGGAACGCCAGATGGAAATGCTGCGCGACAAGAACAAGCAACTCGAACGGCGTCTCGCCGAACTGCTGCGCTACGGCCACGAGAACGACAGCATCTCGACCAAGTTCAACCGCTGGACCGTGCGCGTGATTTCCCAGCGCGATCCGTACGCGTTGCCCGCGACGATCAGCAAGGGCCTGTGCGAAGTCTTCGACGTGCCGCACGCCGCGCTGCGCGTGTGGGATATCGACGAAGCGTATCGGCAGGCGGATTTCGCGCGTCAGGTCGGCGAGGAAGTGCGCATTTTCACGAGCAGTCTCGCCGCGCCGTACTGCGGCGCGAACACGGGATTCGCGGCGGCGCAGTGGCTTGGCGCGGCGAACTCGGCATCGGCGACGGTCCCGCCGAGCGACGGCCCGCCCGACACCGACCGCAAGATCGAATCCGTGTCGCTGATCGCGCTGCGCGATCCGCAAGCCGGACCGGATGCACCGAGCTTCGGTCTGCTCGTGATGGGCTCGCCCGATCCGCGACGCTTCCACGACGGGATGGCGACGGACTTCCTCACGCACATCGGCGCCTTGGCGAGCGCCGCGCTGTCTCGCTTGCTGCCGTACTGAACATGAACGCCGCCGCCGACGCCGCCGCCCCGAAGGAAGTCCCGCTGGACGGTGCGATCGCCGACTATCTCGCGATGCTGGAGCATCAGCGGCATCTGTCCGAGCACACGCTGCGCGGCTACACGCACGAGTTGAGCGAGCTGCGCGCGCTCGCCAAAGGCCGTCCGCTGGAATCGCTGACCACCGCCGATATTCGCGGCGCGGTCGTGCGGGCGCACTCGGGCGGGCTGTCGTCGCGTTCGATCGCGCATCGGCTGTCGGCGTGGCGCGCGTTTTATCGATGGCTCGCCGAGCGCGTCGAGATGCCCGCGAATCCCGTCGCGACAGTGCGCGCCCCGAAACGCGACAAGACGCTGCCTAAAGCACTTTCCGTCGATGACGCCATGAGGCTTATGGACGCGCCGCAAGCCGGCACGACCGAAGCGCTGCGCGATCACGCCATTCTCGAACTCTTCTACTCGTCGGGCTTGCGGCTCGCCGAGCTCGTCGGGCTGGACGTGCGTCACGTCGATACCAAGGAACATACCTCCGAGGGCTGGATCGATCTGGACAGCGCGGAAGTCACGGTTCTGGGCAAGGGAAAGCGCATGCGCAAAGTGCCCGTCGGCAGCAAGGCGATCGACGCATTGGGCGCGTGGATCGCCGTGCGCGGCGAGTTCGTCAAGCTCGATCCGCACGCGCTCTTTCTCTCGGTGCGCGGCAATCGCATGTCCCCCGGCGTGGTGCGCGAGCGCGTGAAGCGGCTCGCGTTGCAGGCCGGCATTCCGTCGAACGTGCATCCGCACGTGCTGCGGCATTCCTTCGCCACGCATGTCCTGCAATCGAGCGGCGATCTGCGCGCGGTGCAGGAACTGCTCGGCCACGCGAGCATCACCGCCACGCAGATTTATACGTCGCTCGATTTTCAGCATCTCGCCCGCGTCTACGATGCGGCGCACCCGCGCGCAAAGAAGCGCGATTGATCCCGACAGCGCCCCGCGCGCTGCACTTGTCACTGCAATGAACACCATCACGCTCAAACCGGCGAAGGACAGATCGCTCGTCCGCCGCCATCCGTGGATCTACGCGAACGCCATCGCGCGCATCGACGGCAATCCCGCGCCCGGCGCCACCGTCACCGTGCGCGCCGCCGACGGGCGCTTTCTCGCACGTGCGTCGTACAGCCCGCACTCGCAGATTCGCGCGCGCGTCTGGACCTTCGACGAAAGCGAGCCTGTCGATCACGCGTTCTTCAAGCGCCGCGTGCAGCGCGCCGTCGGGCATCGCGAGACGATGGTGAAGGACACCGGCGCCACGCGCCTCGTCTTCGGCGAAGCGGACGGCTTGCCGGGATTGATCGTCGATTACTACGTCGCGGACGTCGGCTCGCACGCGCAGCTCGTCTGCCAGTTCATGGCGACGGGCGTCGAGTCGTGGAAGGAAGCGATCGTGCAGGCGCTGGTCGCGGCAACCGGCTGCCCGAATGTCTACGAGCGCTCGGACGTGTCGATCCGCCAGAAGGAAGGCCTCGAGCAGACGACCGGCGTGCTCGCCGGCGACGCGCCGCCCGAGACGCTCATCACGAACGAATGCGGCGTGCGCCATCACGTCGACGTGCGTAACGGCCACAAGACCGGCTTCTATGTCGATCAGCGCGATAACCGCGTGCTCGTCGCGCAGAACGCGCAAGGCCGCGAAGTGCTGAACTGCTTTTGCTATACCGGCGGCTTTTCGCTTGCCGCGCTGAAAGGCGGGGCGACGCGCGTGGTTTCCGTCGACTCGTCCGGCGAAGCGCTCGCGCTCGCGCGCGCAAACGTCACGGCGAACGGCTTCGACGCGGAAAAAGCCGAATGGCTCGACGCCGACGCGTTCAAGACGCTGCGCCGTCTCTACGACGAAGGCCAGCGCTTCGACCTGATCGTGCTCGATCCGCCGAAGTTCGCGCCGTCGAAGGAAACCGTCGATCGCGCCGCGCGCGCGTACAAGGACATCAACCTGAGCGGCTTCAAGTTGCTGCGTCCGGGCGGACTGCTCTTCACGTATTCATGCTCCGGCGCGATCGATTCGGACCTGTTCCAGAAGATCGTCGCGGGCGCGGCCGCCGACGCGCGCGTCGATGCGCGGATCCTGAAACGTCTGGGCGCGGGCGTCGATCATCCGCTGCTGACGGCGTTTCCGGAAGGCGAATACCTGAAAGGGCTGCTGTTGCAAATCGCCTGATCGGCCTAATCTGCGCGCGATGCACTGGCGCGCGGAGCACGGAAGCATCGGCTTGACAAATATGTTTCAATAGCCGATTCAGTGCGATCTACGTATTACAGACAAGGACACAGGCGACACCATGATCCCCGTAACCATCCTGACCGGCTTTCTGGGCAGCGGCAAAACCACGCTGCTCAAACGCATCCTGAACGAGAAGCACGGCATGAAGATCGCCGTGATCGAGAACGAATTCGGCGAAGAGAACATCGACAACGAAATTCTCGTGCAGGAAACGAACGAGCAGATCATCCAGATGAGCAACGGCTGCATCTGCTGCACGATTCGCGGCGATCTGGCGCGTGCGCTCGAAGATCTCGCCAACCGCAAGAAGGCGGGCACGCTCGATTTCGACCGCGTCGTGATCGAGACCACCGGCCTCGCGAATCCGGGTCCGGTCGCGCAGACGTTCTTCATGGACAACACCGTCGCCGACGAATTCCTGCTCGACGCGATCATCACGCTCGTCGACGCGAAGCACGCGAATTCGCAGCTCGATCAGCACGAAGTGGTGCAGCGTCAGGTCGGTTTCGCGGATCGCCTGTTCGTCACGAAGTCCGATCTCGTCTCGGCAGACGAGCTCGACGCGCTGAAGCATCGCCTGGTGCACATGAACCCGCGCGCGGCGATCAAGGTCGTGAATTTCGGCGACGCCGACATCAAGGAAATCTTCGACCTGCGCGGCTTCAATCTGAACTCGAAGCTCGAAATCGATCCGGATTTCCTCGCGGAAGACGATCACGATCACGCGCACGACCACGCGCATGACGACGATCACGATCATTCGACCTGCGGCCACGATCACAGCCACGATCACGAGCACGGGCATCATCATCATCACCATCACGCGCACCACGACGACAAGATCAAGTCGTTCGTGTACCGCAGCGACAAGCCGTTCGATCCGAACCGCCTCGAAGACTTCCTCGGCGGCATTCTGCAGATTTATGGCGAGCGCCTGCTGCGCTACAAGGGCGTGCTGTACATGAAGGGCGTCGATCGCAAGGTCGTGTTCCAGGGCGTGCATCAGATGATGGGCAGCGACCTCGCCGGCAAGTGGATGCCGATCGAGAAGAAGAACAGCAAGATGGTGTTCATCGGCATCGAGCTGCCGCAGGATCTGATCACCGACGGTCTCGACGCCTGTCTCGTGAAGTAATCCGGCACGTATCTCGCTTGGATCGTGCCATTCACGCGGGGCGAAAACGGACATCAGATTAAAACGCCGCACGCGAATGCCTCGCGTGCGGCGTTTTTCACGATTGACTTTCGATGCGCGTATGTAATCGCGGCCACGAACCGACATCGCTTTTTGCACGTCCAGGCGTTATATTTTTGAAATTCCGTCGCGAATTGACAGGGTTTTCCTCGTTATCGTCGGAATTTGCGGTTCAGTTACAATACAGCCCCACTGGAGAAGGGCAGTCTCGCCGGATGTGCGTCGATCAGACGCTCGCTCGGCGGAAGTCAGGAGAAGGGATGTCCCGTCGGGACGATGCCTCGATTTGCCGGGGGAAGGCAAATCAAGACAAAGCACCGGGGCCGGAAATCCCGGGCCATGCGAATGCGCCCGGTCATCCGGAGCATCATCCAAGATCGGTTTCCAGAGGAGTTCGGCCCCGCATCGGCGCATCGCGCAGCCCAAGCGCACTGATGCGCTGCATGCGGGCAACGCAAGTGCGGGCGTTGCGAAGACATCGCCTTACATTGAAGAAGCAAGCAGATGACAACGAAACTCTTGACCGAAGCCGAAATCCTGAAGATGAGCGAGAAGGACTACATGAACGAGGATCAACTCGCCTTCTTCAAGAACCGGCTCGAGCAGTTGCAAGCGGACATTCTGAAGAATGCCGGCCAAACGACCGAAAATCTGCGGGAAACGGTGATCGTGCCGGACCCGGCGGATCGCGCGACCATCGAGGAAGAACATGCACTGGAACTGCGCACGCGTGATCGCGAACGCAAGCTCCTGAAAAAGGTGCAGCAGTCGCTCGCGCGCATCGATTCGGGCGATTACGGCTGGTGCGAAGAGACCGGCGAACCGATCGGCATTCCGCGCCTGCTCGCGCGTCCGACGGCCACGCTCTCGCTCGAAGCTCAGGAACGCCGCGAACTGCGCCAGAAGCTTTTCGGCGACTGAAATCGCCGTTGGCAGGCGAGCGTCGCGGGACCGGCCCGCCACGGGGAAGACGCCGCCGCAAAAAGCTGCACACAAGCATTCGCATCAGGAAAAGGGCACCCATCGAACGGGTGCCCTTTTTTGCTTTCCGACAGGTAAAAACGGCGAGCGCCGGCACCGTACGTCTTGATAAATCTCGCGCCGCCCTAAAATGCTTTCGACGCGCCCCGCAAAAGCATCATCGCGACGGGCGCGCGCGCGGCGCCGTCCGCCCGAGGCCTCGAGCCCGGACGGAACCCCGCGCCATGCACTCCATCGAATTCTCGACTGCGTGGCGGCCGGTCGCTCGACGACGAAACCGCCCCGCGTCCTTCTGGTTTTCACAAGGAACGCACATGGAACAATTTCACGGCACGACCATCGTCTCCGTGCGCCGCGACGGCAAGGTCGCGCTGGGCGGCGATGGTCAGGTGACGCTCGGCAACATCGTCATGAAAGGGGGCGCGAAGAAAGTGCGCCGCATCTATGGCGGCAAGGTGCTGGTCGGCTTCGCCGGCGGCACCGCCGACGCGTTCTCGCTGCTCGATCGATTCGAAGCGAAGCTCGAAAAACATCAGGGCAATCTGACGCGCGCCGCCGTCGAACTGGCGAAGGACTGGCGCACCGACCGCATGCTGCGCCGGCTCGAAGCGATGCTGATCACGGCCGACAAGGACACGACGCTCGTCATCACCGGCAACGGCGACGTGCTCGATCCCGAACACGGCATCGCCGCGATCGGCTCGGGCGGCGCATACGCACAAGCCGCGGCGCAGGCGCTGATCGAGAATACGGATCTCGCGCCGCGCGAGATCGTCGAGAAGGCGCTCACCATCGCCGGCGACATGTGCATCTACACCAACCACAACCGCGTCATCGAGACGATCGAATAAAGGACCCAAGCGATGACCACCATGACTCCCTCCGAAATCGTCTCCGAACTCGACAAGCACATCATCGGCCAAGGACGCGCGAAGAAAGCGGTTGCCGTCGCGTTGCGCAACCGCTGGCGTCGCCAGCAGGTCGCCGAGCCGCTGCGCCAGGAAATCACGCCGAAGAACATCCTGATGATCGGGCCGACGGGCGTCGGCAAGACCGAGATCGCGCGCCGTCTCGCGAAGCTCGCGGATGCGCCGTTCATCAAGATCGAAGCGACCAAGTTCACCGAAGTGGGCTACGTCGGGCGCGATGTGGACAGCATCGTGCGCGATCTGATCGAGACTTCCGTCAAGCAGACGCGTGAATCCGAGATGAAGAAGGTGCGCACCAAGGCGGAAGATCGCGCCGAGGACCGCATTCTCGACATTCTGTTGCCGAGCGCGCGCCCGGTCGGTTTCGGCGCGGCCGAGTCGTCGAGCAGCGAAGGCGACAACGCCACGCGTCAGACTTTCCGCAAGCGCCTGCGCGAAGGCGCGCTCGATGACAAGGAAATCGAGCTCGATGTGGAAATGCCGCAAGTCGGCATGGACATCATGGGGCCGCCCGGCATGGAAGACATGACCGAGCAGATTCGCTCGATGTTCGCGAACATCGGCGGCGGCAAGAAGACGCGGCGCAAGGTGAAGGTGAAGGAAGCGCTCAAGCTCCTCACCGATGAAGAAGCCGGCAAGATGCTCAACGACGAAGAGGTCAAGAGCAAGGCGGTGCAGAACGTCGAGCAGAACGGCATCGTGTTTCTCGACGAAATCGACAAGATCGCGTCGCGCAGCGAGGCGGGCGGCGCCGAGGTGTCGCGCGCGGGCGTGCAGCGCGACCTGCTGCCGCTCGTCGAAGGCACGACCATCAACACGAAGTACGGGATGATCAAGACGGATCACATCCTGTTCATCGCGAGCGGTGCGTTCCATCTGGCCAAGCCGAGCGATCTGATTCCCGAGCTGCAAGGGCGTTTCCCGATTCGCGTCGAGCTGGATTCGCTCTCCGTCGGCGACTTCGAATCGATCCTGAATTCGACCGACGCGAGCCTCGTCAAGCAGTACAAGGCGCTGCTCGCAACCGAAGACGTCGAACTCGATTTCACCGACGAAGGCATCCGGCGTCTCGCGGAAATTGCGTACTCGGTGAACGAAAAGACCGAGAACATCGGCGCGCGGCGGCTGTATACCGTCATCGAAAAGCTGCTGGAGGAAGTCTCGTTCGCGGCGGGCAATCATGCGGGCCAGCCGGTGCGGATCGACGCGGCTTACGTGGACCGCGCGCTCGGCGATGTGGCGCAGGACGAGGATTTGTCGCGCTACGTGCTGTAACGACGGCGGCGTTGTCCAGAAAAAAACCGGGCTGCAGGGCCCGGTTTTTTTCGTCTGACGCAGATGCAACGGACGAAAAAAAGCCCGCCTAGTTGGCGGGCTGAATCCATATCAGGAGGAGACATGGAGGAGACAGTTCCAATAATACACAGGCACTTGATGCGACGCAATAGAAATTTCGGTAAAAACCCCTATAGCTTCCATTTGTGGTATCTGCGCGTCATTTTTCGAATTCCGCCCGCCGATGACACAGCAAGAAACGGCGCGTAACCTCATCTGCGCGGCTCTACAGTGGTCCCGTACCCAAGAGCCATCGAGGTCGTCATGAAAACCGTAGCAGATTCTGTCTTTTCGTCCGATGAATGCCGCTGGCAAGCGGTCGTCGATCGGGACGAGCGCGCCGACGGCGCCTTCTTCTTCGCCGTGCGCACGACCGGCGTGTTTTGCCGGCCGTCGTGCGCGTCGCGGGCGCCGCGTCGCGAGAACGTCGAATTCTTCCCGACCACAGACGCAGCCGAAGCGGCCGGATACCGCGCGTGCAAGCGCTGCCAGCCGACGAGCCTGCCGCGCGAACTGGCGATCGTCGAGCGCGCGTGCAAGGTGCTCGACGCCGATCCGCAACAGCGCGTCACGCTCGCGCAACTCAGCGACGCCGTGCACGTGAGCCCGTTCCATCTGCAGCGTCTGTTTTCGCGGATCGTCGGCATTTCGCCGCGGCAGTATCAGGCGGCGCAACGCGCGGGCGTGCTGCGCGACGCGTTGCAGCGCGGCCGCGACGTCACGCGCGCGACGCACGACGCCGGCTTCGGTTCGCCATCGCGCATGTATGAAGCCGTGCCTACCGAACTGGGGATGACGCCGTCGGCTTACAAGCGCAAGGGCGCGGGACTGACCGTGCGTTACGCGACCGCCACGACGCCGCTCGGCACGGTGCTCGTCGCCGCCACCGACAAGGGCGTCTGCAAGATCGCTTTCGGCGACGATGCGAATACGCTCGCCGAGCAACTCGCCGCCGACTTTGCGCAGGCCGAGCGCGTCGAGGATGCCGCGAAGATGGAGCCGTTCATCGCGCAGATTCGCGCTTATCTGCAAGGCACGCGCGAGCGTTTCGACTTGCCGCTCGACATCGGCGCGACCGCGTTTCAGCGGCGCGTGTGGGACGCGCTGCGCTCCATCCCGTACGGGCAGACGCGCAGTTACAGCGATATCGCCGAATCGCTCGGTTCGCCGCGCGCGGTGCGGGCGGTGGCGAATGCGTGCGGGTCGAATCCGGTGGCGCTCGCGATTCCGTGTCATCGCGTGATCGGCAAGGACGGGGCGATCTCGGGCTATCGCTGGGGCAAGCCGCGCAAGGAAGCGTTGCTCGAAACCGAGCGCACGCGCAACGAAACCAACAAGGTCGCATGAAGCACGGGCGCTCGCCGTCGACATGACGCGCGAGCGCTTCGATTTCCCTCGCGAACCGGCTCCGGAACGCACTCCGCGAAACTCCCGAAAACCCCGCAATCCCTTGCCTGGTCTGGGTTCAAGCACGCCTGACACCGAGATGTTAAAGTGCCCGCTACCCTAAAAATACGACCGGGCGAATGCCGCTCGCGCTCGCGCTCCTCGCAGATTGCTTCAATGACAAACAAGAATTCCGCTCACTCCAAGGCCGGCGCTTACGAGCGCAGGCTTGCCGCGCTCGCGTCCGGCCCGCATGCCGATGCGTTGCGCCAAGGCTTGCGCGGCATCGAGAAGGAAAGCCTGCGCGTGACGCCGCAAGGCAAGCTCGCGATGACGCCGCATCCGCGTGCGTTCGGCTCGGCGCTGACCCATCCGCTCATCACGACCGATTACTCTGAAGCACTGGTCGAGCTCATCACGCCCGCCGAATCCGACATCTCGATCACGCTCGATCGCCTCGACGCGCTGCATCGATTCGCCTACGCGCACATGGGCGACGAGCTGCTGTGGAACGACTCGATGCCCAACTCGCTGCCGCCCGAGGACGAGATTCCGTTCGGCTATTACGGCACGTCGAATATCGGCAGGCTGAAGACCGTCTACCGGCGCGGGCTCGCGCTGCGCTATGGCCGCACGATGCAATGCATCGCGGGCATTCACTACAACTATTCGCTCAACGAAAATGTGTGGCGCGCGTGGCAGGCGCTCGACAAGACGAGCACGCTGTCCGCGAAAGATTTCCAGTCCGAACGCTATTTCGCGCTGATCCGCAACTTCCGCCGCACGAACTGGCTGTTGATGTATCTGTTCGGCGCGTCGCCGGCGCTGAACAAGCGCTTCGTCGAGGGCAAGACGCATCATCTCGAACAATTCGATGCCGACACGTTCCATCTGCCGCACGCGACCAGCCTGCGCATGAGCGATCTCGGCTACGCGAACAATCCCGCGCAGGCGGATCTGCTGCCGAGCTACGATAACCTCGACGCCTATCTCGACGTGCTCGCCAAAGCCGTGAGTCAGCCGTACGCGCCGTATGAAGCCATCGGCACGCGGCGCGACGGCGAATGGGTGCAGATCAACGCGAACGTCCTGCAGATCGAAAACGAGTTCTACTCGACGATCCGCCCGAAACGCGTCGCGCACTCGGGCGAACGTCCGCTGCACGCGTTGGCGGAGCGTGGCGTGCAGTACATCGAAGTACGTTGCCTCGATATCGATCCGTTCGTGCCGACCGGCATCTCGCTCGAAACCGCGCGCTTTCTCGACGCCTATCTCCTCTACTGCGCGCTGGAGGACAGCCCGTTGCTGCCGTTCGACGCGAACATCGAGGCGAACGGCAATTTCAGCACGGTGGCGAAGGAAGGACGCAAGCCTGGCCTCACGCTACAACGCGACGGCGTGAACGTGCCGATGCAGCAATGGGCCGAAGAGCTGTTCGACGCGATCGAACCCGTCGCGAAGACGCTCGACGCGCTCAACGGCAATGACGAGCACACCCGCGCGCTTGTGGCGCTGCGGCCGCGTATCGCCGATGCATCGCTCACGCCGTCCGCCCGCGTGCTGCAGACGATGCGCGACAAGCAGCAGACCTTCGACGAGTTCGCGCTCGAACTCAGCGCGCGTCACGCGGAAGATTTTCGCGCGCGCCCGCTGTCCGTCGATGAAGAACGAGCGATGGAAGAGCTGGCCGCGAAATCCCTGGTGGAACAGACCGTGGTGGAAAGCAGCGACACCGAATCTTTCGATGCATTCATCGCGGCATATCAGGTCTACACGCTGAACCCCGCGAGCGCGTGATCGCTTTTGCTGCATCTGGCAGGTTTTTCCGGACAGTCGCCTTTGGCCGCTGGCAATGCTTACCGGCTTATGCAACAGAGGGAAACGCGTCACAACGTCATCGGGTTTGGCGGGGCAAAATATGGCCGACTTTTCGACGATCGAGGGAGCAATGAAAAAGAAGTTCTTCGGCGCGCTCGCGCTGGGGGCGACGTCGCTCGCGCTCCTGGGCGGCTGCGCGGTGCAGGATCAGGTCAGCAGCACCGTCATGGAACAGGCCACCCAACCGCTCACTTGCATGAGCAAGGCCGAATGCGACGCGTGGTGGGCGCGCGCGCAGGTTTGGGTCACGAATCATTCGGAGTACAAGCTGCAGACCGTGACGGATTCGATCATTCAGACCGCCGGACCGTCGAGCGGCAAGCGCGCGCTCGCGTATCAAATCACCAAGACGCCGACCAACGAGGGCACCGCGACCATCGGTTTCGCCGCGCATTGCGACAACCCGCTCGGCTGCCAGCCGAATCCGTGGGAAGCGGGTGCCGACTTCAAGCAGTTCATCCGAAACGGTCCGGGGCTGCGGAAATCGGCGACGCCGCAGGCAGGCACAATGCCGCCCGCCGCGCCCGGCGGCGTGCAGGTCATCCCGCTGGACGAGCCGGGCCAGTCGGCGACGCCGCTCACGCCTCAGTAATCTAGTGTCCCATCGAGGCTGACGCGCCCTTCTTCGGCCGCGTCAGCCAGACCATCGCGGCCAGCACCAGAAACGCATAGAACGAAATGCGGAAAAAGTCGTTGGTCGACATCATGTACGCCTGCGCCGACACCACGCGATCCAGTTGCGCCGTCAGCGCCTGCCCCGACAATCCGAGTCCCGAAAGCAGATCCGAGTACGCCGTCGTGCCCGCCGAATAAGGCGTGACCGACTCGGTGAGCCGCGCGTGATGGCGGATCATGTCGTTTTCCCAGAAGGTCGTGCTGACCGCCGTGCCGATCGCGCCCGACAAGGTCCGCAGGAAGTTCGACAAACCCGCCGCTCCCGCTAGCCGTTCGTCGGAGACGCTGGACAGCGTGATCGTCGTCATCGGCACGAAGAAGCACGCGACGCCGATGCCCTGAATCAGTCGCGGATAGATGATCTGATGGAACGGCGTGTCGAGCGTGAAGGTCGAGTTCCAGTGCGACACGAACGCGAACGTGAGAAACGCGAAACTCGCGACCACGCGCAGATTCATCCGATGCATGTTCTGCCCGATCATCGGCGACAGCACCAGCGCGAGAATGCCGACCGGCGCGGTGGCGAGGCCCGCGAGCCACGGCGTGTAGCCGAGCACCGTTTGCAGCCACAGCGGCAACACCACGACCGAGCCGAAGAACGCCAGAAAGCCGAGCGACGTGATGAGCACGCCCATCGCGAAATTGCGGTCGCGGAACAGCGAAAGGTCGATGACGGGCTCCTTCTCGGTCATCTCCCACGCGAACATGAACGCGAGCGACACCGCCGACACGATCGCCAGCGTCACGATGAAGCTGGAACTGAACCAGTCGCGGTCCTTGCCGAGGTCGAGCATCATCTGCAGGCTCGCGACGCCGATCACGAGCAGCGCGAGCCCGACGCCGTCGATGCGCTGCTGCGTCGTCTTGGTCTCGTGGCCGCGCAACAGGAAGTACGCGATCGCCGCCGAAAACACGCCGATCGGCACGTTGATATAGAAAATCCACGGCCAGGTGTAGTTATCGGTGATGTAACCGCCCATCACCGGGCCGAAGATCGGCGCGACGATCACGGTCATCGCCCAGAGACCGAGCGCGAGGCCGCGCTTCTCCGGCGGATAGCTGCGCATGAGGATGGTTTGCGACAGCGGGACCATCGGGCCGGAGACGAGACCTTGCAGCAGCCGGAACGCAATCAGCGATTCGAAGTTGTGCGCGAGGCCGCAGAGCGCCGACGCGATCGAAAACAGCAGCACGGAAATGGTGAACAGCTTCACCTCGCCGACGCGCCGCGCGAGCCAGCCGGTCAGCGGCACCGCGATCGCGGACGCGACGGAGTACGACGAGATCACCCACGTGCCTTCGCTCGTCGCCACGCCGAGGTTCCCGGAGATGGTCGGCACCGCGACGTTCGCGATCGACGTGTCGAGCACTTCCATGAAGGTGCCGAGCGCGAGGCCCAGCGTCAACAGGGCGAGGATGCCGCCTTTGAGCGGCATGGGCGCGGGCGGCGCGGCGGGCGTGCTGGTCGCGGATGAGGACATCGTTGGTTCTCCGGCGCGTGGACGGCGCTCAAAGCGCGCATCACACGCAAACTATTTCTTGTCGCGGCATTCTCTGCCCAGACAGTGAAATCTGTGCAAGAAAACACCGTTTTCGTCGGATTATTCAGGGTAATGCTTCATCGAACGAACATGGCGCGCAATCTCCCGCCGGCGTATTGCCGATGATGCGCGCGAGCATCGCGATCAATAGATCCAACTCCGCGCGGCTGAAACCGCGCAACTGCTCGTTGAGCACCGCCGCGCCGATGACAGGCAAACGCCCGGCCGCGTCGCGTCCGCGCTCCGTCAGACTGAGCTCGACGATTCGTCGGTCCGCCTCGCTGCGCGCACGGCTCACGAAGCCCTTCTTTTCGAGCCTGTCGAGCATACGCGTCATCGAGCCGCTGTCGTAGGACATTTCCCGCGACAGTTCGAGCGGCGTGCGCGCCCGCCCGGACGCCAGCAACAGCATCACGCCGATTTGCGGCGACGTGAGGTCGAGCGGCTTCAGCGCCTGATCGGTGCGCATGACGAGCACGTTGCGCGCCTTGGCGAGGTAATAGCCGAGGCTCGTTTCGAGTTGAATCGTGGCTGGATCGTAAAGCGGTTCGCTGTTCATGCGACATCGGTCAAACGGCTAATGCGGAAGTGCGACACCACGTCGCGTCTCAATAAGGCAACAATACCGAAAAAGCAATCAGCAGTATCTTGAAAAGTAGTTGCACAGTCAATATTATTCTATGCAACGAGTTATGCGCTTCGATGCGCCGCCCGAGACCATGTTCTGACCGCCTGCCGTCGTTCGCGACGCCCGAAGGACCTTCCAATGACCCGCTTTGTTCGCACCGCTCGCCGACGCTTCGGCCCCATCAGCAGCCTGATCGCCAACGCTTCCCGTCACTTCGTCCCGCCGAAGCTGAGTTCGTGGAAACTTGCGTTGTATCTGATCGTGTTCCTGCTGCCGGGCGGTTCGTTCGTGGTGCTGGGCATGGGATGGTTCGAGAATCGGAACCGGCGCAAGACGGCAGCTTCCGCTCCGAAGAAGCCGCCCTCGCGGCCTCTGCTCGCCGCGCCCTGCCACGGCGGCGGCGCCGGCGGCGCGTGACGCCCCCGTAACGCGTCGTAACCGATTCCTGCTGCGGCGTAACACCCGCCTTACGGCGAACCCGTTACGCTAACGTCTGCCTGACGAGCGCGCATGACAAGCGCCCGTCGCGTTCCGTTACCATTTCGGCTTGCCGCGTCCGTCGCTTCGGACTGCGCGGCGCCGACAGGAATCCCGACAAGCAGATGCCGCATCGCCCCGCCTTTCCCGCTTTCACCGTCACGCGCCCGCTGACCGCCACGGCGCTCGCCGCCGCGCTAGCGATGTTCATCGCCGGTTGCGCGGTCGGCCCCGATTATCAGCGCCCCACGACGACGGTCCCGGCCAGCTACAAGGAAGCGCCCGAAGGCTGGAAAGTCGCGCAGCCCGCCGATCAGACCGATCGCGGCACCTGGTGGACCGTCTACAACGACGAGCGCCTCAACGAGCTCGAAACGCGGCTTAATCAATCGAATCAGAGCATCGCGCAGTTCGCGGCCGCGTACCGGCAAGCGCGAGCGCTCGTCAGCGAAGCGCGTGCGGCGTATTTCCCGACGATCGGCGCGGCAGCATCGGCTGCGCGCTCCGGAACCGGCGCGGGCAACCGGTCGACCAACAGTTCCAGCTTCGGCCAGCAAGGCTCGGTGAACAACCAGTTCAGCCTTTCGCTCGACGCATCCTGGGAACCGGACCTGTGGGGCAGCGTGTCACGCACCGTCACCGCGCAGAAAGCGGGTCAACAGGGCGCCGCCGCCGATCTCGCCAACGCGCGGCTGTCCGCGCAGGCCACGCTCGCGCAAAGCTATTTCCAGTTGCGCTCGCTCGACGCGCAGCAGAAGCTGCTCGACGAAACCGTCGCTGCCTACGAGCAATCGCTCAAGCTCACGCAGAATCAGTACGCGCAGGGCATCGTCGCGCGCTCCGATGTGATTCAGGCGCAGACGCAACTGCAATCCGCGCAGGCATCCGCCATCGATAACGGCGTCGCGCGCGCACAGTTCGAGCATGCGATCGCGGTGCTCGTCGGTGAGCCGGCTTCGACCTTCTCCGTTCCGCCGATTCCGCTCGACGCAACGCCGCCCACCGTGCCCGTGCAGATGCCGTCCGCGATTCTCGAACGTCGGCCGGATATCGCGTCGGCGGAGCGCAAGGCGGCCGCGGCGAACGAGCAGATCGGCATCGAGATGGCCGCCTATTTCCCGACGGTCACGCTCTCCGCGCAGGGCGGCTTCGAAAGCTCGGTGCTGTCGCAATTGCTGCGCGCGCCGTCGCGTTTCTGGACGCTCGGACCGGACATCGCCGCGACCATTTTCGACGGCGGCCTTCGTTCCGCGCGCACCGAAGCCGCGCGCGCCGCGTACGATCAGAACGTCGCGACCTATCGGCAGACGGTGCTGACCGCGTTTCAGGACGTCGAAGACAATCTCGCGTCGCTGCGCATTCTGGAAAAGGAAATCGTCGTGCAGCAGCAGGCCGTCGAATCGGCGCAGCAGGCGCTCGCGATCATCAACAATCAATACAAGGCGGGAACGGTCGCATTCATCAGCGTGCTGACCGCACAAACCACCGCGTTCACCGCGCAGCAAAAGCTCGCGAATATCGCGGGGCAGCGGATGGTGTCGTCGGTGGGACTGGTGAAGGCGCTCGGCGGCGGCTGGGATGTCGCGCAGATAGATCGCGAGACGGGCGGCGTCGAAGCGCCCGCCGCGGCTGCGTCCGCCGCGAGCGCGACGCAAACCGCCAATCGCTGATTCTTAGCGCATGAAGGTCAGCGCGACCGTGTCCGGATCGGTATGGCGGCCGAGCAGGTTCAGTAGACCTGCGAGGTTTTCGCGCTGATCCGGCGCGGCCGTCGCGGTGCCCTGAAACGAAGTCGATTCCTGCGAGATCGCGCCGTTGCCGGTCAGCATGAGCGGCCCTTTGCTCGTCGAAAG
Source organism: Caballeronia jiangsuensis (assembly GCA_000648925.1). Classification (GTDB taxonomy): domain Bacteria; phylum Pseudomonadota; class Gammaproteobacteria; order Burkholderiales; family Burkholderiaceae; genus Caballeronia; species Caballeronia jiangsuensis. The sequence goes on along the minus strand of JFHF01000005.1, from coordinate 159,419 downwards.
ATCGATCGTCGCGGATGCGCCCTGCGCCTGCAGCGCGACGCGATACGAACCGAGCGGCTTAACACGCGAGACGCGCGAAGCCATATCGTCGAGCGTGACGACCACCTGTCCGTAAGTGTTGCGGTTCAGCAGGCGGAATTCCGTCCACGAAAGCCGCACGCTGCCATCGAAGTCCAGCGTGTTGAACGGCGCGCCCAGCCCCGCGAGCAGCGTCGCGGGCACGGCGATCTGGCCCGACGTGACAGTCGCGCCGCGCGTGGTGGCGTCGACGGTCACGGCATCGGGCATCGCGTCGGTCTGACGCATCGTCATGTGTACGCGGCCGGTAAAGAGCGGCAGGAAAGCCGTCGTCCATTCGATGCGCCCCGGCAGCAGCGTCGCGCCCGCGCCGTCGGTGCCAGCGGCGAGCATCAGGGTGGCCGAGCCGCTCCACAGCGATCCCGCCGGATCGACCAGATTCACGTGGCCGCCCGTCGCTTTCGAGAACTGCGGCACGATCCACGCGGCGGGCATCATCGTGAGCAGCGTGCCGGCGACCGATATCACCATCACGAAAAGCGCCGGCAATGCGAGCCGGAAACGTCGCGTCCAGTAGCTCATTTCGCGCCGGCCGGTTGCAGCGACGCCGTCAGATCCACCTGGCCATCCGGCTTGAGCGCCGTGACGTGCGCCTCCGACACCTGCACCTTGAACTGCTTGCGCGCGTCGTCGAGCCACATCGTCCAGTTCGGGAACGACGCGTTCTTCAACTGGATCTGAACCGCCGCGCCGATCACCTGAACCTGCGTCGGCTGCATGCCGTTGTCGGCGAGCGACTTCGAGAGCGCGTCGCGCAACGCGCCGCCCGTCGGCATCACGCCCTCGGCGGCGGGCGCGAGCGAGCGCGCGTCGTTGGCCTGCGCGGTCATCGTCGCGAGCTGGCGTTGCATCGCGGGCAGACTTTCGCGCAAGCGCGCGCGGCCTTCGTAGGCAGGCGCCCACAGCACGAGATACACGAGCACGAGCCCGAGCGCGAGGCCGCCCCACATCAGCAGCGTCTTCTCGCGCGGCGTGCGCACTTCCCAGAATTCCGACAGTGAACGTGCGATTTCCGCTTTCATTGGCCGCTCCTGATCGTCCATTTGCCGGTGTTGCTATCGATCGAACCGTTCAGGCCGTTCGCGGCGAGGCGCTTCGTGAGGTCGGGATCGACCTTCGTTTCCGGCTTGAAGGTCACTTCCAGACGACGGTCGCGATAGTCGAGCCCCGCGACGCCGTTCACCGGCACGGGACCGAGCGAGCGCGCGAGCCCGTCCGCGAGCGACAGAAAGTCCGATGGCGACAGTTCGCCCGACGCCACCCGCAGCCGGTCGAGATTGCGCGACATCTGATCGGGCGCGTCGAGCACGACGGTCGTCTTCGGAAACGCGTTGAGCAGCAGTTCGGTTTCCTGGGCGCTGATCGCATCGCGCTGACGCGAGAGTTGCAGCCACTGCACGTTGACGCCGATGATCGACACGACGATCGACGCCGCCACGAGCGCGATCGGCACGCGCAGACGACGCATCGTCGCGCGGTCGAGGCGCCACGGCTGCGCGGCGAATTCGAACTGGCACAGGTCGAAGCGGCTCGCGACGGCGTTGCGCGCGAGCGCCTCGAACGTGAGCGGCAGCGCGCCGGCGACCGCTGCCGCGGCATTGCGCGAACCCGACAGGCGCGGCTCGTCGCCGGGAAGATCGGAGAGCGAATAGAGCGTCGCGGGATGATCGCCCGCGAGCGCCGCGAGCGTCGCGGGAATCGAATCGGCGGGCAGCGCGAGACCTTCGCCAAGCGCCGCGCGCTCACCGCGTGCGATCGCGATTTCGATGCGCGGCGCGCCGAACGTGGCGGGCGACGGCGCGGCGAGCTCGCCGATCAGCGCGGGCGCGGTCGATACGACCTGACCGAGCAGACCCGCGATGAACGGCGTCGGCGGCGCTTCCGTTTCCTCGGCTTCCTGGCCTTCCTCGACGGGCGCCGCAACCGGAGCCGGCAGGCAACGCATCGCGGGCACGGCCTTCACATTGCGATGCCCCGCGCCCGAAAACGCGCCCAGCACGAAGCGGAACCAGCCGCGATCGATCACGGCGACCACGCGCTTGCCATCGGCGAGTGCGACCGGATCGACTGCGATATGGCACGTCTGCGGATCCTGAATCAACTGATCCTCGACGACGTTCGGCAGCGCCTGCCGCAAGCGCGGACCCTTCAGCGGCGGCAGGGACGCGGCGAGCAGCAGCGTGTCGCGCGCCGCGACGATCAGCACCGTCGCGCTCGCACGCGGCAGAAGCCCGAGCGCCGAACGGCCGATGCGTTGCGGCTCGCCGCGCTTGTCGAGCAGCAGAAACGGCATATCCGGCAGATGCCACTCTTCCGAGCGCACCGCGGGATCACGCGGTGGTAATAAAACGATCAGTGTGCTCAATGGCCACTTCCTCTCATCAATGACTGCGGCACGTCTTCACTGCGCGTCGCGCGTGTAGACGATGCGCGTCGTATGCGTCGTCGGATCGCGATACACGAGCGTCGTGCGCTCCAGTTGCGCGCGCTCATGTTCGACGCTTCCGCGGATCACGAAATACTTCGTGGTGACGTCCATCTCGTTCGGATCGATCGTCACCGTTTTGACGCCCGCGCCGGTCAGCGCAAGCTGCACGTTGCCGACATCGTGGAAGAACACCGTCTCCCGGCGCGCGACGAACGCCTGTGCCTGCGACAGATTCATCCCCGGCACCACGGCCGCGATCACTTCGGCGGGCGCGGTGTTCATGTTCACGGCGGTCGTCGTCGGCAGGACGGTGACGAACGGGCGCAACTTTGTGACCGCTTCCGGCGAAAAGCCCGGCACATCGAGCAGCGAATCGACGGTGATCATCTGCAAAGGCGCGACGGGCGCGTTGCTGTCCGCGTCCTTAAGGCCGGGATCGTCGGTGAAATTGCCGCCGCCCGTGCCGCCGCCCTGCGCGATCGCCGCGAGCGTCGTCGCTTCGTTGTTCGCGCCGGTCGCCATGGTCGCGCTCGCGCCCGTCTGCGTCTGAAAGCGCGTCGCGGAACGCGCGAGGCCCGCGCGCATCTGCAATGCGACAGTCTTCGCGAGCGAGCCGTTGATGCCGAGCATCGTGAGAAGCCGCTGGAACGACTGAATCTGCGCGACGTTGATGGTCAGCACGCCGGGCGTCGGCGTCGAGACCAGATTGCGCAGGTTGAACTTCGCCTGCGCGTCCTCGATCGAGCCGGACAGATACGTTGATGCGCCCTGCTGCGCGCGCACTTCGCCGATCTGCCCGAGGAAATCCGACAACTTCGTCTTCGCGATCGGCACGCCCCACACGCCGCCGAGGTACGTGACCGTCGGCGAGGTATCGGCTTCCGAGCGCAGGATGAGGCGCGTCCAGTCGAGCGCACTGCGCGAAATCCACTGCGCTTGCGCAAGCAGCCGCTGATTCTCGATACGGCGAATCTGCACCTGCTGACGCCACAGCATGCCCGACACGAGAATGGCCGCGAGCGATACCACGAGAAGCGCGCTGATGATCGCCACGCCGCGTTGCCTCTTCGGGTTCGGAGCGCGCATGTTCATTCTCCGACCAGAAACACGCGCGTGAGCGGCGTCGCGAGCGTGCGCGCGCCGACCGCGATCTGAATGCCTGCCACCGCGCGCGCGAGCGGCGCGTTGCCGAGTTGCGGCACCTTCAGGTTGTTGTCGTTCTGGTTGATCTGCGCGAGCACGTCGCTCATGCGCGTGGACCAGCCTTTTTCCGGAATGTAGACACGCGTCGCGAGCGAGGCCACGCCGCCCATCAGCGGAATCGAGCTCCAGCCGTCGCCGGTGTCGCCCGACGACAACGCGCGCCGCACTTCGCCGACATTAGAAAGCGGCGGCGACGCAAAGCGCACGATGCGCCCGTTCGACAGCCGATAGCGCACCACCTGAAGCCGCGGCGGCGTGCCCGGCGCGAACACGCCGCGCACGATCTGCAGCGAGCCGTTGCCGACCTGCACGGCGGGCTGGCCGGCTTCGTCGTCGGTGGCGGCCTGGCGCGCGTCGATGCGCATCTGGTCGAACAATTGCGCGACGACGCGCTCGTCTTGCATCGCGTTCTCGATGGTCGCGCGGCCGCGGATCACCGAGTCGAGCCCGCGCCACGAGAGCACCGCGAGCACCGCGAGAATCGCGATGGCGATCAGCATCTCCAGCAGCGTGAAGCCGCGCTGCGTGGCGCGCCGGTCAGAGCGAGCGGTTCGTTTCATTCGCCACCACCGTGACCATTTGCGCCAGATTGCCGGAGCGGCCCGGCGTCGAGACGAACATCTCGACGCGCCGGAAAATCGGGTTCGGCGTCTGGCTCACGCGCTGCGTGCAGACGAGCTTCAGATTGCCCTGCGAGCAGTCGAAGGTGCGCGAGCCGATCGGCGGAAACTGACGTGAGAGCCGCAGTTGCGCGAGTTCGTTGTCCGCGCTCCAGCCCGCGAGCAGCCGCCGATGCAGGTCCGCTTCGCCCGTCGCGAGCGAGCCGACCGCGCGCACCGATGCGGCGAGCGCCACCGCGATGATCGCCAGTGCGACGAGCACTTCGATCATCGTGAAGCCGCGCTGATGTCGACGGTCACGCATCACCGCACCTGATAGCGGCCGTTGCCGCTCCCGACGATGGTCACGCGCCCCACTGCCGAAAACAGCGTGATTTCCATCGGCGCGTCGATGGCTTCGGTGCCGAACACGAGCCGGCTCACCGTCTTGTCCGAGTCGAGGAACTGGATCGACACGCCGGTCACGCCGCCTTCCCAGCGGCGCTGGCGCAGGAGATCGTCACGCAGCGGCCGCCAGCCGTCTTCCGTGCGGATGTCGAAGCGAAAGCCGCCGTCGAGCGGCTGCCACGCGATCGGCCGCGCGCGCACCTGCGCCTCGTCGCCCGCCGATTCGAACAGCAGCGCGAGACGTTGCGCTTCCTCGTTGAGATCGGTGCGCGGGTTGCGCGTCAGTTGCAGCGACGCGAGCGACACCAGCAAACCCGCGATCACCAGCACGACGAGCATTTCGAGCAGCGTGAAGCCCGCGTTGCGTCGCGTATGTCGGTGCCTGTTCACGCCGCTGTCCTTCGTCTACCGTGCGACGATCATTGCCACGAGCCGACATCGGCATCGTTGCCTTCGCCGCCCGCCTTGTTGTCCGCGCCGTAGCTGAACACGTCGACTTCGCCGTGCACGCCCGGATTCAGATATTGATACTGCGCGCCCCACGGATCCGCCGGCAGGCGTTCGAGATAGCCGCCGTCCTTCCAGTTGTTCGGCACCGGCTCGGTCGTCGGCTTTTCGACCAGCGCGCGCAGACCCTGCTCCTGCGTCGGATAGCGGCCGTTATCGAGGCGATACAGCTTCATCGCCTGCATGATGGTGCCGATGTCCTGCTTCGCGGCGACGCGGCGCGCCTCGTCCGGACGGCTCATGATCTTCGGCACGATCAGCGCGGCGAGAATGCCGAGAATCGCGATCACGACCATGATTTCGATCAGCGTGAAACCGCGCTGACGGCGTCCCTGCGCCTGAGCCTGTTGAATTCGCATGCGGCGTTGTGTCCACAATTGCATGACTGCTACCTCTTGAATTGAAAATATCGTTTCCGGGCCTCATGCCCGGTGATGATTGGAAAAATCGCGCGGCTTCCTGTCTTTCGGAAGCCGCCGGTCATTCTATCGATCCGCTTTCGTCGCGTGCTTCATGCACGAGCGAGGCATCGCGTCACGTTCAGCGCACCCAGATCGTCGGGCCGGGCGGATTCTGCGGGAGGAAGATCTCCGACTTCACGCCGTTGCGATCGATGATGATCGAACGCGCGCGCACTTCCGAGAGCTTCACGCCCTGCGTGAGCGGCCCGCCCAGCGACACGGCCTTCGCCGCTTCGCCGCCGTAGCTCACGATGGCCGCCGCGCCGCCCTGCAACGCGAGAATGCCGAACAGATGCACGTCCGAATTGGCCTGACGCTCAAGCCGTCCGCCGAAAATGGTCGCTGCCTGTTCCACCGACGGCGTGCGCGTCGCGGCCGCGGCGGGCAGCGGCGCGGTCTGCCGCGCGGTCAGCGTGACGACCCAGTACGTCACCGTCACGCAAAAGAGCGCGAGCGCGGCGAGCGTCAGTAAGCGAGTTTGAAGGGCGTTCATCACTGCACCAGATTATTCAGTTCGATGATCGGCAACATCACCGCGAGCACGATCACCAGCACCACGCCGCCCATCGCGAGAATCAGCAGCGGTTCGAGCAGGCTCGTGAGGAACATCGTGCGCCGTTCGAGTTCGCGCGCTTCGCCTTCGGAGGCGCGGTCGAGCATCGTGGTGACGTCGCCGGTCGCTTCGCCCGATCGGATCAGGTGAACCAGCACGGGCGGAAACGTCTTCGTGTTGCCGAGCGCGCGCGACAGCGACGAGCCTTCGCGCACGCGCACGATCGCGTCGTCGACGTTCTCGCGCATCGCCGTGTTGCTGAGCGTTTCGCCGGCGGCCTGAAGCGCGCGCAGGATCGGCACGCCGGCCGCGGTCAGGATCGCGAGCGTGCTGGCGAAGCGCACCGTGTTGTAGCCGCGCACCAGCTTGCCGATGAGCGGCGCGCCGAGCAGCCACCGGTCGAACGACATGCGCGGCCCGGGCCGCGCGAGAATGGTCTTCACGAGCCACGCGAAAATCACGACGCCGATCAGCATCGCCCACCAGTAACTCCGGACGAAGGAAGACAGCGCCATCATCATGACGGTCAGGAAAGGCAATGCCTGCTTCGTGCTCGCGAACACGTTCACGACCTGCGGCACGACATAGCTCAGCAGGAACGTGACGATGCCGAACGCGATGAGCGTCACGATGCCCGGATACGTGAACGCCAGAATGATCTTCTGCTTCAGCGCGTTACGCTGTTCGATGTAATCGGCGAGACGCGACAGCACGAGGCCGAGCTTGCCGGTATGCTCGCCCGCCGCGACGAGCGCGCGATAAATCTCCGGAAAGTCTTTCGGATGCTGCGCGAGCGCATTGGCGAAGGAATGGCCGCCGAGCACTTCAGCGCGGATCGCGGCCATCAGTTCGCGGATGTAATCGCGTTCGGACTGCTCCGTCAGCACCGCGAGCGTTTCGCCGAGCGGCAGACCCGCGATCAAAAGACTCGCGAGCTGGCGCGTGAGAATCGCCTGCTCGCGCTGCGACAGACGCCGCCCGAGCGACAGCCGCTGTTGACGCTCGCCGCGCGTGCGCGTGCCCGCCGCCTCGACGACGAGCGGTGTCAGCCCCTGCGTGCGCAACTGGCTGCGCGCTGCGCGGGCGCTGTCGGCATCGAGCACGCCTTTCTGCGTCTTGCCCGCGTGGTCGATCGCTTCGAAACGGAAAGCCGGCATACCTTTACTCTCCGCCCGTCACGCGCAGCACTTCTTCCAGCGACGTCACGCCCGCCGCGAGCCAGCGCTCGCCGTCCTCGCGCAGCGTGCGCATGCCCTGCTTGCGGCCCGCTTCGAGAATCTCGGCATCCGCCGCGTTGCGATGGATGAGCGGGCGGATCGCGTCGTCGATCAGAAGCAGTTCATAGACACCGCGACGGCCGACATAACCCGACTGGCCGCATCGCTCGCAGCCGACCGGATGGTAACGCTTCGTGCCGTCTTCCTCGACGCGCTCTTCCTTGCACACCGGGCAGAGCTGGCGCAGGAGACGCTGCGCGAGCACGCCGAGCAGCGACGACGCCAGCAGATACGGCTCCACGCCCATGTCGGTGAGACGCGTGACGGCGGATGCGGCGTCGTTCGTGTGCAGCGTCGCGAGCACCAGGTGACCGGTGAGCGATGCCTGCACCGCGATCTGCGCGGTTTCGAGATCGCGGATTTCACCGATCATGATGATGTCCGGATCCTGACGAAGAATCGAGCGCAACGCGCGCGCGAACGTCATGCCGATGCGCTCGTTCACCTGCGTCTGCCCGATCCCCGACAAGTCGTATTCGATCGGGTCTTCCACCGTCATGATGTTGGTGGTCGTGGTTTCCAGACGCGACATCGACGCATAGAGCGTGGTCGTCTTGCCGGAGCCGGTCGGACCGGTCACGAGCACGATGCCGTGCGGACGGCCGATCAGCTTGTCGAAGTGGACGAGCGTGTCGCGCGCCATGCCGAGCGTTTCGAGATTCAGACGCTGCGCGTCCTTTTCCAGGAGACGCAGCACCGCGCGCTCGCCGTGGCCGGTCGGCAGCGTGGAAACGCGCACGTCGACCGGACGTCCGCCCACGCGCAACGTGATGCGGCCATCTTGCGGCAGGCGTTTTTCGGCGATATCGAGCTGCGCCATGATCTTGATACGCGAGATCAGCGCGCCGTGCAGCGCTTTCTTCGGGCGCACGACGTCGCGCAACGTGCCATCGACTCGAAAGCGCACGACCGACGCGTTCTCGAACGGCTCGATGTGAATATCCGATGCCTGCTCGCGCGCCGCCTGCGTGAGCAGCGCGTTGATCATGCGGATGATAGGCGCGTCGTCTTCCGATTCGAGCAGATCCTCGACTTCGGGAATGTCCTGCATCAGGCGCGACAGATCGACTTCGCCTTCCACTTCGCCGACCACTTGCGCCGCGCTGCCGTCGTTGCGCGCGTAGGCCGAATTGATCGCCGCGGCGAGTTCGGCGGCGGGCTTGCGCACGATCGACAGCGCGCCGAAATTGCGCGCGACTTCGGCGAGCGCCGCGTCGGTGGTGCGCTCGCTGATCCATACCTCGATGCTGTCCGCGTGCTGGTGCGCGAGCAGAATCTGCCCGCTGCGCGCGAAGCCGTAGGGCACGAGCCGGGCCGCCAGCGGCGACGCCGCGCTGCTCGCGCTCTCGACTGCACCGTTGACCGTGCTCACGGCCGGACTCCCTGTTGGCCGTTCGTCGCGGCGTTACCCGGCAGGGTGTTGGTCGCCGCGTTGCCCGGCATCGCGTTGGTCGCGCCGTTCGCGGGAAGCGGATAGCTCTGCGGCGGCATCGTCGATTGCGGCGCGGACTGCATCGGCTGCGGCGCCGGACCCGCGTCCGGATTCTGCGGCAGCGTCGTGCTCGGTCCGGGGCCGCGCGTCGTGTTGCTCCAGTCCAGCAGATTCTGGGCCGGCGCGCCGCCGCCCTCGCTCGGACCGAGCGGCTTCGGCGGCATCACCGGCACATTCTGATCCTTGATGAGACGGTTGTCCGTCGTCGAGCCGTACTGCTGCTGACGCAGATAGTCGTAGCGCGTGTTGGCGATCTGCGTGGAGGTCGCCTGATCGCGCACGATCACCGGGCGCAGAAATACCATGAGGTTGGTCTTCGTGCGCGTCTTGCTCTCGCTTCTGAACAGGCTGCCGATGAACGGAATGTCGCCGAGCAGCGGAATCTTGCTGTTGTTATTGTTGTACTGATCCTGCATCAGGCCGCCGAGCACGACGATCTCGCCGTCATCCGCGAGAATGGTCGACTGCACCGAGCGCGTGTTGATGGTCACGCCGCCCGGATCGTTCTTCGTCGTGGTATCGACGCTCGAATCTTCCTGATAGATCTGCATCTTGAGCACGCCGCCGTCGGTGATCTGCGGCTTCACGTGCAGCGTCACGCCGACGTCGCGCCGGTCGAACGTGTTGAACGCGGTGACCGAGGTCGCAGCGTTCGCGGTCGGCGTCGCGTAGGAGCCCGTCACGACCGGCACGTTCTGGCCGACGACGATCTTCGCTTCCTCGTTGTCGAGCGTGATCAGGTTAGGCGTCGAGAGGATGTTCGCATCCGCCGACGTCGACAGCGCCTGCAACAGGCCGCCCAGACCGAACAGGTTGCCGAAACGGTGCAGCAGCCCGATGTTCACGCCCTGTGCGAGCAGGCCCGTCGCCGATGTGAGCGCGGACGGATTCTGCGCGATCGCGTTGCCTTGCAAGGTCAGATCGACGATATTCGTGTTGCCCTGGCCGAAGCTCGTGCTGCCGTAAAGCGCGTTGTTGCCGCTGTTGGAAAGCAACGCGCCCTGCCACTGAATGCCGAGGTTCGCGCCCGAGGTCGCGGACAATTCGACGATCAGCGCCTCGATATAGACCTGCGCGCGGCGCGCGTCGAGCTGGTCGATCACGGCGCGCAGATTTCGGTAAACCGGGTCGGCTGCGGTGATGATCAGCGAGTTCGTCGCGGCATCGGCCTGGATCATGCCGCCGCCCTGGTCGTTGCCGGACTCGTTGTCCTTGTTCGACGAGAAGCTCGAGTCGCGGTTGCCGGTACCGCCCGACATCGGATTGTTGCTGCTGCCCGTGCTGCCGCCGAGACCGCCCGGCAGAGGCGGCGTGCCGGACGTGCCGGTGGACATCGACGAACTGCCGAGTCCGTTGCCGCTCTGGCCGAACGAATTTGAGTTCGAGCCGGAACCCGATGTATTGTCCGAATTGTTGTTGCCCTTGCCCATCATCCCGCGCAGCGTCTTGGCGAGACGTGTGGCGTCGGCATTGCGCAGCGCCACGACGTGCATGTTGCCCGGCTGCGAGGTGGGCGAATCGAGCTTCTGCGCGAGTTGCTTCGCCGCGGCGAGGCGCGAGGCGCTGGATGCGCGGAACATCAGCGAGTTGGTGCGCGCGTCGGGCGTGACCGTGACTTTGAGCGTGGCGTCCGTGCTGCCGACCGCGCCGGGATCGAGCAGCTTGTTCATCTGCTCGGCGACATCGATGGCGTTCGCGTTCTTCAGCGTCACGACATCGACCGAACGGCCCGCCGCCGTATCGACGCCCGCGATAATGCCCGCGATGCGGCGCACGTTGTCGGCGTAATCAGTGACGACGAGCGTGTTGTTCGCCGGATACGCCGCGATGGTGTTGTTCGGCGAGATCAGCGGGCGCAGCACCGGCAAGAGATTGTTCGCCGATTCGTTACGCAACTGAAAGACCTGCGTGATCACTTGGTCGCCGCGCGCGGCCGGCGTATTGCCGACATACGTGGGCACGCCCTGCAGCTTGGCGTCGGCTTCGGGCACGACTTTCAGGACGCCGTGATCCTGCACGAGCGCGAAGCCCTGCATGCGCAGCGACGACTGGAGCGTCTTCAGCGCCTGCTCCTCGGGAACCGAGTTCTCCGAGACCAGGTTGAGTTGCCCCTTCACGCGGGGATCGACGATGATCGTTTTGCCGGTAGCGGCGCCGATCGCTTTCGCGACCTGGTCGATGTCCGCGTTGACGAAATTCAACGTCACTTGCGCGTGCGCGGCTTGCGCGACGATAAGTCCCGCCGCCAGCAGTGCCGTCGCGTTACGACGCAGTGCCATAGGTTGTCTTCTCATGAATGTGATGTCAGAGCCGGGTCTCTTGGGGAGCCGGCTAAGGCAGCACCGCTCCTCAGCCGAGAGCGCTGCCAACCGCGTCGCGGAACGGATAGTTCCGTCCCCTCGCGATCATTTTAAAAAATATGACGATAACAGCATAATGTAACGAAATTGTGCCAATTCGTTCCATATCAGGTTGCCCTTGCTGTTTCGTTCGAAACCAACCAGCGCTCTCAAGCTTTCGAATAACTTGCCGATAGACCGTACTTGGAGCGGTTCCAAAGGTCGGCCGATGCGCGCGGGAGTCGAATTGTACCCCGTCCAGAAGTCTTATTATTCATACATTTAGAACACGTCCGATTGACAGGTCGGGTGCGTTCTTGGGTATGAGGACTTCCGTCGGTCAGCGAGGCGTATGTCTGATAGCCAACTTATGGTCTGATTCGTCAGCCGGTATGATACGGTCGGTTCCGCATTCCGGGCGGTTGCAAAATGGGCGGGTTTTCCCCATGCAGTCCGGCCGCGGGCGTTGATTTGTTGGCGTTGGCGCCAAGGCGCCGCAACGGCGGCATGACGTTCCGCATGTGCGGATGGAGTAGAAGGAAGATGAAGAGAACACTGCGATTACTTGCGATATGCGTGCCGCTCACAGCGGCCGCCTCCGCGCACGCAGACTGCTTCGACGAAGCAGCGAAGTATCAGAAGGTCAATCCGCTCATCCTGCGCGCGATCGCATGGCAGGAATCGCACAACAAGCCCGATGCCATCAACAAGAACGCCAACGGCTCGACCGATTACGGGCTGATGCAGATCAACTCGATCCATCTCAATACGCTGGCGCAGTACGGCATTTCGAGCGGCACGCTCATGGAACCGTGCAAGAGCGTGTACGTCGCGGCCTGGCATCTGCGCCAGAAAATGAACAAGTACGGCAATTCGTGGCAGGCAGTCGGCGCTTACCATTCCGAAACACCCGCGCTGCGCGACAAGTACTCGGCACAGATCATCGAGATCCTGCGTCGCTGGAAACTGCTCCAGGCCACGCGCTGAGCTCAGGCGCACTCGTCGCATGCGCGCCGCGTCCCGCGCGCATTTGATGCAAAATCCCCTATTCGATCGCCCGCGCCGTCGTCCTAACGGCAGCGCGGGCTCGCGCTCGCGCGCTCCATTCCCCGTCACGCTTCCACTGCGATGAACCAGACGCCATTGCCCATTACCGTGCTATCGGGATTCACCGGCGCGGGTAAGACCACGCTCGTCGATGCCCTGCTCGCCAACGCCGACGACATCCGCATCGGCGCCGTGACATGCGGCAAGGCCGCGTCCGCGGCGGATCGCGAAACCACCGAACTGCCCAACGGCTGCCTCGTCCTGACGCTCGGCGACCGGTCGATTGAAGCGCTCGAAAGCGCGATCACATGGATTGCGGAACAGCAGCGCTTCGATGCGATCGTCGTCGAGTTGCCGGGCGTCGCTCATCCCATGACGATCGCCGAGCATCTCGCGTTCGGCGATGACGACGACGCGACGCTCGCAGGCCGCGCGCATCTCGACACTTTCGTCACCGTGATCGATGCCGCGAGCTTCCTGCGCGACTATGCCTCTTCGGATTCGCTGGCCGAGCGCGGTCTTGCGCAAGCAGGCCACGACGACGAAGACGATCAGACAGTCGTCGAAACGCTCATCGAACAGATCGAGTTCTGCGATGTCATCGTCATCAACAAGATCGATCTCGCCAGCGCGGACGAAGTGGAACGCATCGCGCGCATCCTGCACGGTCTCAATCCCCGCGCGCTCCAGGTGCGGGCGCAATCGGGCAACGTGCCTTCCGGCGATGTGCTGAACACCGGCCGTTTCGATTTCGATGCGACCGCGAGCGCGCCCGGCTGGCTCGCGATTCTCAACGGCGAAGATGCGGCGAGCGACGAACCCGATGCATCCGGCGTCGGCCATTTCGTGTATCGTGCGCGCCGGCCGTTTCATCCCGAGCGCCTGTGGAACCTGCTGCATCAGGAATGGCCCGGCGTGCTGCGCGCGAAAGGCTTCTTCTGGCTCGCGACGCGCAGCGATGTCGGCGGCTCGCTATCGCAAGCGGGCGGCACGGTCCGGCATGGTCCGGCGGGGCTTTGGTGGGCGGCGCAGGATCGCAGCGAATGGCCGACCGACGACCCCGAACTCGAAGCGGAGATCGTTGCAGAATGGTATGGCGATCCGGATGACAACAGCATCGGTGACCGTCGGCAGGAACTGGTGCTGATCGGCGAGCATCTCGATCGGACCGCATGGCAGGACAAGTTCGACGCATGCCTTCTGACCGACGACGAATGGGCGCTCGGCCTCGATGGCTGGCAACGCTTCGCTGATCCGTTCCCCGCGTGGGAAGTCGAAGAGCACGATCATGACCACGATCACGATCATGGTCCCGATTGCGATTGCGACGATCATCGGCACTGAAGGCGCGACCGGTTCGAAAGCAAAACGCACAGCCGAAAAAAAACCCGCCGATGGCGGGTTATGTATATCGGGCTACTTTGAGTAGCCGCACAATCGGCAAGAAGCTTACCGCTTGTTCACTGCGTCCTTGAATGCCTTGCCAGCCGTAAACTTGACCGTCTTTGCGGCCGGAATCTTGATGGACTCGCCAGTCTTCGGATTGCGGCCGGTGCGCGCTGCGCGCTTTCCCGAGCCGAAGCTGCCGAAGCCGATCAACTGCACTGCGTCACCTTTCGAGACAGCCTTCTTGATCACTTCGAGCAACGTGTCCAGCGTTTCGCCGGTTTGAGCCTTGCTGGCGCCGGTCTGAGCGGCTACGGCGTCGATCAATTCCTGTTTGTTCATTAAGGTTCCTTTATCAGTTTAGGTTGACACGAACAGCGCGAACGCGCCGATTATACGTGCGCAAACCGTGCAGTCGAGTAGGGACGGCCTTCTGGCGCGCCCGCCCGACGAATCGGCGTTGTTACGCGCCATCTCACCGGCATTGCTCCACTTCGTCGCCTTCACGCCGCCTCTATACGCGGCGCTTGGTATGATAGCGCAGCGCAAACCCAATCAGGATAAGGGTTTCAAAGATTTACCCTTATATTTTTTGGGCTCCCGGCGGTTTTTTCAGCGCAGAACAACTGGGTCCGATCCATGCTACGCGAGCTGATCATCGAATACGGCCTGCCGTTGGTTTTTGCCAACGTTCTGCTTGAATGCCTCGGCCTGCCGCTCCCAGCCTTGCCCACATTGGTTTTGACGGGTGCGATCACGGTCTCCGCGAGCTTCGCATCGGGTGCGGTTTCGGGCTTCGCGTCGGGTGCGTGGGAGCCGCTCGCGGCGATCGTCGTCACGGCGAGCATCGCCGCGCTCATCGGCGATACGCTCTGGTTCTGGCTCGGACGCCGCTACGGCAGCCGCGTGCTCGCCTTCATGTGCAAGGTGTCGATCTCGCGCGATACCTGCGTGAACCGCAGCCTCGACTTCTTCGGGCGCTTCGGCGTGCGCATCCTGGCCTTGTCGAAATTCATTCCCGGCTTGTCGACGCTCGCGATTCCCGTCGCGGGCGCGACCGGCATCGGCTTTGGCAGCTTTCTCTTTTACGATGCGCTCGGCGCGCTGCTATGGTCCGGCATCGGCGTCGCGTTCGGCGCGATCTTCGCCGATCTCGTCGATCGCGCGCTCGCCTGGCTCGACCTTTTCGGGCGCGGCGTGATCGTGCTCGCGGTCATCGCGCTCGCGCTCTATCTCGCCGTGCGCTGGTGGCAGCGCGTGTCGCTGTTGCGCAGGCTGCGCATGGCCCGCATCGATATCGCGATGCTGCGCAGGCTACTCGATGGCGAACCGCCGCCGCTCGTCATCGACGTGCGCCGCCGCGAACGACGCGCGATGGACCCTTTCGCGATTCCCGGCGCCCTGCTCCTCCACGACGACGCCGCCACGCAGCTCGCCGGCATCGCCCGCAACCGCAAGCTCGTGACCTACTGCGATTGTCCGAGCGAAGTGTCCGCCGCGCTCGCCGCGAAGGACCTGGTCGCGCATGGCTTCACCGATGTCGCACCGCTGCTCGGTGGACTCGCGGCATGGCGAGCGGCGGGCTACGCGCTCGAACCGCTGATGATCGAAGACGCGGTGAACGGCGCCGCGCGGGTCATCGCCAAGTCGTCTTCCGCCTGATTTGTCTTTCCCTATCGCATGACCGAATCCCTGCTTTTCGCGCCGCACGATCTTCCCGCGCGCTGGCGGCGCACGCGCGTCTTCACCTTCGTCGATACGACGTTCAGCGCCTTCCTCCCGCTCTGGCAGCGCTGGCGCGACGACGATGAACGATGCGACCGGCTGCATGTCGTCGCCACTGCAACGCTGAACGCGCTGGACGATCCCCCTTCGACCGATGACGCATCGCCGCTCGCAGCCGAGCTCGCGCGTGCGTGGCCGATGCGCGTGCCGGGCGTGCATCGGCTGGAGTTCGACGAGGGTCGCGTGGTGTTGACGCTCGCCATCGGCGATGACGCGCACGAGATGTTGTCGAAACTCTGGCTGCGCGCCGATGCATTCCATCTCGAAGCAATCGACGATCCGCGCAAGCTGTGCAAAACACTCGCGCGTTTCGCCGGCGACGGCGCGACGGTCTGCGCGAACGCATCCGGGCCGCTTCAAATGCCTTTGCGCCGCGCGCTGGAATCGTCGGGCTTCGAGTGCCTGTCGGCGGCGACGGACATGCCGCTCATCGCACGCTTCGCGCCGCGCTGGCGCGTGCGCCGCCACGAACCGCCGCTTCCTTGCGACGCGAGAACACGCGAGGCCATCGTCATCGGCGCGGGACTCGCGGGCTGCGCGGTGAGCGCGCGGCTCGCCGGGCGCGGCTGGCAGGTCACGTTGATCGATCGTCACGCGTTGCCCGCGCGCGATGCATCGGGCAATCCGGCGGGCGTGTTTCATCCTATCGTCTGGCGCGACGACAGCGTCGCCGCTCGCCTCACGCGCGCGGGCTTTCTCTACGCATTGCGCCGATGGCACGCGCTCGAAGATGCCAGTCACGACCTGATGCGCAGCGACGCGGGCCTGCTTCAGATCGCCGATACGCCCGACGACGCCGATGCCCTCGCCGCCGCCATCGCGCGCTTCGCGTATCCATCCGACTACGTGCAGCCGATGACGCGCGACGATGCATCGCGCATTGCTGGCATCGATGTCGCACGCGGCGGATGGTTCTTTCCGCGCGGTGGTGCGATCTCGCCCGCGGCCGTTTGCGCCGCGCAACTCGCCGACGGCGCGGCCCGGATCACGCCGCGCATGAAAACCGAAGTGACGCGCATCGCGCACGATGGCGACGTCTGGACCGCGTTCGATTCGAGCGGCGGCGAGATCGCCAGCGCGCCGGTGATGGTGCTCGCGAACGCGCACGATGCCACGCGTCTCGCCGGTCTATACGGTGCGCCGACACGCAACGTGCGCGGTCAGTTCACCGTGCTCGATTCATCCGCGCTCGATGCCCTGCGCGCGCCGGTCGTCGGCGAAGGTTACGCAGTGCCGCTTGGCGCGGACGGCGCGCTCATCGGTGCGACCTATGACATCGACGATCCCGACCGCGACATCCGCGACGCCGGGCATCGGGAGAACATCGAGCGCGTCGCGGGCATGTTGCCGGATCTCGCGCGCGCGCCGGGAGAAATCCGCGCGGGCCGCGTCGCGTTCCGCTGCGTGACGAGCGACCGCATGCCGATGATCGGCCAGCTCGCCGACGAGAGCGTCGCGCGCCGCGATGCGCATCGGCTTTCGGGCGCGTGGCCGCTCGATCTGCCGCGCATGGCGGGTCTATATGGCGCGTTCGCATTCGGCTCGCGCGGGCTCGTCTGGGCGACGCTCGCGGCCGAGCTGATCGCATCGCAGATCGAAGGAGAGCCGTGGCTCATCGAACGCGAACTCGCCGACGCCATCGACCCAGCCCGATTTTTGCTCCGGGCACTTCGTCATGGAGAGATCGGCTCGACATAGTTGTTCCCGGCGCGCTGTGGATAACCCGTCGGATTGCCGGTGAAACTCTTGTGAACGCGATGTGCACGTAAACGGGACAACTACGCCTTCACGTTTACGCGCCCAAAAGTTGTTCCGCGTTGACCGCGCCGCGCCAACATGTTTACGGCCCGCTTCTGCATTGTCCAAATGATTGAATGAAAAGACGAAAACGAGGTTATCCACAGAAGCGGCGGCCTCTTGTTAACTACTACTACGTTTATATACAGTAAACCTGTAAACACCTGACGGCGAGGCCATCGGTCGGGCGTAAACGAAAAGTCCGAACGTCATGACAGCAGCAACCGGTCAGCCTTTCCAGCCGGGACGAGAACAGGCAGTCGCTTTTACTTCATAAGAATCATGAGCTTGGACTTTCTGTCAGGGGAACCGAGGTATGGCACAATCGCGCTTCTTCCTGCGTCGCGCCGTTCGGACGGCGACCGCTTCAATGGAACGATGGTTGCGCGCCAAGAATCTGATCAACGAAGCCGCGCCGTCGTTTGCTGTGTTCGGCCCGGCATTCGAGCAGGCGCCGCATGTGTTGCCCGTGTCACACGGATCCGAGATCTCCGGTGCGACATTGGGAGCGTGCAAGGCGCATCGCAGCCAGCCGAACGCGTCGTCTAATCCGTGCACGGCCCGACCGTGACGCCGTGTTCGTTCGCATTTCGTTTCGCCTGAATGAACCAACGCTCGCATAGCCGGGCGGATGCGCCTCGCCCGCGAGCGCGCGCCGTCGATGCGAGTCACGCAACGGAACGTGCACGCTCTGCTGCAGCTACGAAGGAGAAGCCAATACGATGAATTCGGCATTTTCATTTTTGCCCGTCTGGCCGCTCGAACCCGATGCCATTTTCTGGGCCGGTCTCGCGCTCATTACGGCGGGACTCGCCGGAGAGCTTTTATGGCGTGCGTGGCGCCTGCCGCGCATCACCGGTTTCGCGGTGATCGGGCTGATCGCGGGTAACGCGGGCCTCGGCGTGATCGACTCGAGCGCGGGCGGCCTGTCGCGGCCGCTGCTTGATGTAGCGCTCGGGCTGCTGCTCTTCGAACTGGGCGGCCGGCTCGATCTGCGCTGGATCCGCCGCAATCCGTATCTGATTCTGTCGAGCATCGCCGAGTCGACGCTCACGTTCGGCCTCGTGCTGATCGCGCTGACGCTGCTCAACGTGCCGACGATGCCATCGGTCGTGGTCGCGGCCATCGCGATGGCCACGTCGCCCGCGATGGTCATCCAGTTGAAGACCGAACTGCGCGCCGAAGGCCAGGTCACGCAGCGTCTGCTGACGCTGACCGCGCTGAACAGCATGTACGCGGTGATCGTGGAGAAGCTCGCGGCCGGCGTGCTGCATCAGGAGATCTACGGCAACGCGCTCGCGACGATCCTGCAGCCGCTCTATCTTCTGATCGGCTCGCTCGTGCTCGCGTTCCTGCTCGCGCGTGCCTGCAATATGCTGGTGCGGCGTCTGCCCGCGAACGACGAGCATTCGTTCGTCGCGCTCTTCGGGCTCGTGCTGCTGGCGATCGCGGTCGCGCACATCTTCAAGCTATCGACGATTCTCGCGCTGCTCGCCGCAGGCATCATCGTGAAGAATGCCGACGAGCGGCCGCAACTCTGGCCGTCGCATTTCGGCTCCGCCGGATGGCTGCTCACGGTCATTCTCTTTGCGCTGACGCTGACGTCGTTCCACTGGCGCGATATCGCGCTCGGCGGCGTCGCGGCGCTCGGGCTGATCGTCGCGCGTTTCGTCGGCAAGCTCGTCGGCGTGCTGATTTTCGCGAAGCCGAGCGGACTCGACTGGAAGCAAGGCGCGGCGCTCGGCGTCGCGCTGACGCCGATGTCGGCGCTCGCGTACGTGCTCGTCGACGACATGTACGTGCTCTATCCGGACTACGATCCGACGCTGCGCGCGATCATCATGTGCTCGATCGTCGTGCTGCAGATCGTCTCGCCTTTCGTGGTGTACCGTAGCCTGTCGGCAGTCGGCGAGCGGCGCGAGTGATCGCGCCCGCCCTGCCCAGGCATTGATCATTCAAGAGGCGTCATGGCACTCGAACCTTTCATCAACTCCGAGCCGTTCACGTTCGGCGTCGAGCTGGAAATCCAGGTCGTCAACACGCACGACTATGATCTGACGCGCGCCGCGTCGGACCTCATGCGTCTCATCAAGGACGAAAAGATTCCGGGCAACATCACGCCGGAAATCACCGAAAGCATGATCGAGCTTTCGACCGGCATCTGCACGACGCACGAACAGGCCGTCACGGACCTTCGCAAGATCCGCGATACGCTCGTCGCCGCGGCGGACCAACTGAACGTCGGACTCGCGGGCGGCGGCACGCACGCGTTCCAGCAATGGAGCGATCGCCAGATCTACGACGCGCCGCGCTTCCAGTACATCTCCGAACTGTACGGATACCTCGCCAAGCAGTTCACGGTGTTCGGCCAGCACGTGCACATCGGTTGTCCCGATCCGAACAGCGCCCTCTTCCTGCTGCATTCGATGTCGCGCTATATCCCGCATTTCATCGCGCTTTCAGCGTCGTCGCCGTACATTCAGGGCGTCGATACGGGGTTCCACTCTGCCCGACTGAATTCGGTATTCGCTTTTCCGCTTTCGGGGCGCGCGCCCTTCGTGCTGACCTGGGACGGCTTCGAGGAATACTTCTCGAAGATGGTCAATACGGGCGTCGTCAACAGCATGAAGGATTTCTACTGGGATATCCGGCCGAAGCCCGGCTTCGGAACGATCGAAGTGCGCGTGATGGATACGCCGCTTTCCGTCGACAAAGCCGCCGCGATCGCCTGCTACATCCAGACGCTGTCGCGCTATCTGCTGCTCGACAAGCCGCTCACGCCGCGCGAGGACGATTATCTCGTCTACACGTTCAACCGCTTCGAGGCGTGCCGCTTCGGACTGGAAGGCACGTGCATCCATCCGCAGACGGGCGAACGGCGGACCATCGGCGAAGACATTCTCGCGACGCTCGATGTGCTCGCGCCGCATGCGGAAGCGCTCGGTTCGCAAGCCGCGCTCGCGGAGGTGGCCGATATCGCACGCGGCGTCAATGACGCGACCTGGCTGCGAGGCGTGTTCGACAAGGAAAAATCTCTACACGAGGCCGTCAGGCAGCAATGTTTGCAATGGCGTCGATAACACCACGCTTACGCTGACACCTGCCAGCGAATCATCACGAAAGGCCGCTTCGCGAAGCGGCCTTTAACTTTGGTCCGTATGAAACATGTGCTTGACTAGCAAGGGGAATAAAGCGCTCGCGGCAACGTTTGAAGAAGAACCGATTCGACGTCCCTAAGGATTTCTTCGAGAAATCCGTATACAGACGTAATAGAAGTTAACAAGTCTTGCGCGACGCTGTGGAAAACGTCAAAAAGAGGTGCAGAGTCAACGCGCTAGCGCGATGATAACCACGCGGTATGCGCAGGCGTCGCGACAGGGAATTCCGGACAACGGAAAGGTGCTCGACTTGACGCGCAGTGTTATCAAGAATACGCACACATAAAAGAAGACGCTTTTCCACGGGTTATCCACAGTTCTGCGTGGATAATTAAGGTGTACGTTTGTTCTATGTCGCTTAGAATGGCGACTTTGCTGGCATAGCGTTATAGTCGGCAGGAAAACAGCGCCACGAGCAGGACCATAAGACGGCGCATAGGAAGAGGGTTGCAAATGTCCCCATTCAGGCACCGCTAATTGGCTTGGCACGCCTGAATTTTGAGACGGCGGGGACCGAGAACGAAGCGTAGTTCGCAAGGTGTTCGGAGTATTTTCTGCGGGCGGCGTTTCGAACGAGGTGTTCGCGGCGGTTGGCGCGAACGTGCCGTCAGAACACATAAGCGGAACAACAAGCGAAAGACTATGAGTGAAGGCGTTTACGGAGAGCAGGCGACGGGGCGGGTGACCCACGGCCTGCTGAGGCTGAGCACCGCGATGCGCAGCCAGGCATGGGAATGGGCGGAAGGCGCGGGGCTGACGCCGACCCAGGGTGAAATTCTCGTTCTGCTGATGCAGCGCAAGGGGCCGATGCGCCTCGGCGAGATCGCGCGTGAAACGGCGCTGACCGCCGCCACGACGAGCGATGCGGTGAGCACGCTCGAAGGCAAGGGTCTCGTCGAGAAGCGTCGCGCGATCGACGACGGCCGCGCGCTCGCGGTGCGGCTGACCGCGCGTGGCCGCACGGCTGCGAAGAAGGCGCTGCAATGGCCGGACTTCCTCGCGAAGGCGGTCGGCACGCTGCGCGAGGACGAGCAGGTGGCGTTCTATCGCACATTGCTCAAGACCATCCGTCAGCTCGAATCGCAGCAGCAGATTCCGGCGCACCGCATGTGTCTCTCCTGCTCGCATTTCGAGGCGAGCAAGAATCCAAAGAAGGCGCCGCATCACTGCGCGCTTCTGCAGATCGACATGGCGGACACGGATCTGCGTCTCGACTGTTCGGTATACGAAGAAGCCGACGTCGCTACGCAGAAGAAAAGCTGGAAGGTCTTCGCCCAGATCGCCTGATTCGGGCCGACCGGGTAAAAGCCATCTGGCGTCATCCGGCGCTGTGAGGCCGCGGCGAGTCGGTTAGACTGTGCCCGTCGCGCCTCGCCGCGAGGCGCGGCTCGTCACTACTCCGTCCCGAGAATGCCGCCGATGAAACATGAAGTCCTGGCGATTCGCCACGTCTATTTCGAAGATCTGGGCAGCCTCGAACACGTGCTCGGCGATCGCGGCCATCTCGTGCGCTATCTGGACGTCGGGCGCGGCCGCATCGACGCGCCCAATCCGCTCGATCCTTCCTTGCTCGTCGTGCTCGGCGGCCCGATCGGCGCCTACGAGGACGCGCATTATCCGCATCTCGCGCCGCTGCTCTCGATGCTCGAAAAACGCATCGCGGCGGGCTTGCCGACGATCGGCATCTGTCTCGGGTCGCAACTGATCGCGCGGGCGCTCGGTGCGCGCGTGTATTCGTCGGGCACGCTCGAACTCGGCTGGTCGCCGCTCGAACTGACCGACGCGGGACGCGCGTCCGCGCTGCGGCATCTCGAAGCCGATGGCGCGCCCGTGCCGGTCTTTCACTGGCACGGCGATACCTTCGATCTCCCCACGGACGCGACACTGCTCGCATCCACCGATTCCTGCGCGCATCAGGCGTTTTCCTGGGGCGAACACGTCCTCGCGCTGCAATGCCATCCGGAAGTGCTGGTCGAGCGCTTCGAGAGCTGGCTCGTCACGTATCCGGGCGATATCGCGAGGAGCGGCACGACGGTCGCCGCGCTGCGCGAGGACACCGCGCGTCACGGCGCGACACTCGAACGCGCCGCCCGCGCGATGTTCGGCGAATGGCTCGATCGCTTTGCCGTGGTGGACGCGCGCTGAACGTGTGATGGTATGAACCATCGCGCCGCATCCGGCGCGGTGCGCGTCCCTGCACGAAAGAAATCGCGGTGCTATTCTCGATCGCTCCTTTCTAGCGACGAGTCGCCGCCATGAGCGCGCTGTTCACTCCCACGACCCTCCGCAGCCTCCAGCTCCCCAACCGCATCTTCGTGTCGCCGATGTGCCAGTACTCCGCCGAGCGCGGCGAGGCGACGGCATGGCACATGATCCATCTGGGCCATCTCGCGCTGTCGGGCGCGGCCATGTTGTTCATCGAGGCGACTTCCGTCGAGCCGGACGGCCGCATCACGCCGGGCGATCTCGGTCTCTGGGACGACGCCACCGAAGCCGCGCTGCGTCCGGTGCTCGCCGCGATACGCCAGTATTCGAAGATCGCGGTGACGATGCAGTTGTCGCACGCGGGCCGCAAGGCATCGAGCCGCAAGCCGTGGGAAGGCGGACAGTTGATCTCCGTCGCCGATGGTGGCTGGATGACCTACGCGCCATCGGCCATTCCGCATAAGCCGGAAGAAACGCCGCCGCTCGCGCTCGACGCCGCCGGTCTGATCCGCGTGAAGGAAGCGTTCGTCGCATCGACGAAACGCGCGGCGCGGCTCGGTATCGATGGCATCGAAGTGCACTGCGCACATGGCTACCTGCTGCATCAATTCCTGTCGCCGATCGCCAATCAGCGTACCGACGAATACGGCGGCTCGCGCGAGAATCGCATGCGCTATCCGCTCGAAATCTTCGATGCCGTGCGCGCCGCGTTTCCCGCCGACAAGCCCGTCGGCGTGCGCGTTTCCGCCACCGATTGGGTCGAAGGCGGATGGGGCATCGAGGATACGATCGCGTTTGCGTCGGAGCTGAAGAAGCGCGGCGTCGATTGGATCGATGTGTCGTCGGGCGGCGTCTCGCCGTTGCAGAAGATTCCGTTGTCGTCGGGCTATCAGGTGCCGTTCGCGGAAGCCGTGAAGGAAGCGACGGGCGTGAACACCGTCGCTGTCGGGCTGATCACCGAGGCGAAGGAAGCGGAAGAGATCGTGGCGAGCGGCCAGGCCGATTACGTCGCGATGGCGCGAGCGATGCTCTACGATCCGCGCTGGCCGTGGCACGCCGCGGCCGAGCTCGGCGCGACCGTCGATGCGCCTCCCCAGTACTGGCGCTCGCAGCCGCGCGAACAGAAGAATCTCTTCGGCGAGATCACCATCGGGCAACGTTGAAAACGCTCGAACATCATCCGGACGGTTGAGCATTCGCGCGCCGGGAGTGTAGGATACCGGTGTGTTGAGCGCGTGCGTTCAACCGAGTGAACGCGGCGCCTTCGAGGCCACCGCGTTTTTTTTCATCCCGATGTTCATCCCGATCGCGCGGGAGCGAAGCGTTATTTAAGGATTCGTTCGATGAGTTCACGCAGGGTCACCGTTCGCCGCTCCGGCGTACATGGCAAGGGCGTGTTTGCCGTGAAGCGGATTGCCGCGGGCGAGCAGGTGATGGAATACAAAGGCGAGCGCATTTCATGGAAGGAAGCGCTGCGCCGCCATCCGCACAACCCCGAAGAGCCGAACCACACGTTCTACTTCGCACTCGACGACGGCCGCGTGATCGACGGCAAGATCGAAGGGAACAGCGCGAAGTACATCAACCATTCGTGCGCGCCGAATTGCGAGGCCGAGGAAGTCGAAGGGCGCGTGTTCATTCACGCGTTGCGCGACATCGAGCCGGAAGAGGAGCTGAACTACGACTACGGGCTCGTTATCGAAGGCCGCATTACGAAGAAGCTCAAGAAGGAATACGAGTGCCGATGCGGCGCAAGGAAATGCCGTGGCACGATGCTCGCGGTGAAGAAGGAGAAGAAGAAAAAGTAGGCCGCGCCTGCTTCTTCGATTCGAAAGAGCCACGCGAGAGAGCGTGGCTCTTTTTCATTCCTCGACGGGCTTCTCTTCCTTGAGCGGCATCCGCACGATGAAGCGCGCGCCGCCTTCGGGCGCGTCCTCGTAGTGCACGGTGCCGCCGTGCAGCACCATGATGTCGTGAACGATCGCGAGCCCGAGTCCCGCGCCGCCTTCCACGCTCTGCCCGTCGCCGCGGAAGAAGCGCTTGAAGAGATCGGGCTGCTGATCCGGCGGCACGCCCGGGCCATTGTCCTCCACGACGACTTCGCCGAAGCGGCGGCCGTTCGCGTCGCTCCATTCCGTGACCGTCATCGTGATGCGCGCGCCCTCGACGCGGAACGGCGGAATGTACTTGAGCGCGTTGTCGATCAGATTCGCGAGCACTTCGCGGCAAAGCACGACATTGCCGCGCACGATCAGCGGATGCTCGTTCTCGGGATCGTCGAGACGCTGGAAGCCGAGATCGACCTGTGCGGCGAGTGCGCGTGGCACCCACTCCGCGCCGGTTTCGAAGGCGAGCGCGGCGAGGTCGAAATCGGCGAAACGCGCCGCCTGTTCGCCCGGCTCGGCGCGCGCGAGCGAAAGGAGCTGATTCGAAAGACGCACCGCGCGATCCGCCGACGCGCGCAACTCCTTCACCGCCTCGATGGCTTTGTTGGGATCGCGCGAACTGAGCGCCTGCTCCGCGTGAAGCTTGACCGCGGTCAGCGGCGTGCGCAGTTGATGCGCGGCATCGGCGATGAACTTGCGTTGCGCATCGAGCGCGGTCTGCAGGCGCACGAGCAACGCGTTCATCGCGCTCGTGAGCGGACGGATTTCGCCGGGAACGAAAGTCTCGTCGACGGGTTCGAGCGAGATGTGCGTCTGCTGATTGAGCGCGTCGGCGAGATCGGTGAGCGGATTCAATTGCTGATTCACGACGCGCCACACGATCACCCAGCCGGCGAGCAGCAGCAGCGCGAGCGGCATCATGATCGCGATCAGAAACTCCACCGCGATCCGATACCGCGATCCGACGCGCTGCGCCACTTCGACGACGATCGGATTGCCGGTAGGCTGCGGCACGCGCACCTGCGCCGCGCGCACGGAGACGCCCTGGAAGTGCGTCTCGAACACATATGCATAGTGGATGCGCCGCACGTTGGTGCCGGTGAGCGGCAGATCGGGTTCGCCGGCGATTTCGTCGTCGCCCGTGCTGATACGGTAGATGAGTTGCTCGACGGGGTCCGAGAACATCGCCTGCGCGAGCGGCGGAACGGTGACGGGCGCATCGACGCCCGCGAGCTGAATCTGCTTGGAGATGGCGGTGGCGAGATCCGCGAGAGAGCGATCGACGACGTGCTGCGTGTACTGCCAGGCGAGCCAGTACGCCATGAGGCCGCTCATCAGCGCGAGCAGGGACAGCGGCGCGGCGAGTCGGCGCAGCAGGGTGCGCCGCAGACTCGGGGGCGCCGGCGTCTCGGTGGCTTTCGATCGCGCCAGATCGAGCCAGTCTTCGCGGGCGAAACGCTGATCGCCCGCGCGGCGGGTGGGAAGTCGCAAGGCGGTCTACGGCAGAAGCGTCAAGCCGCTTGCCGGATCTCCTGAAGCAGATAGCCGAAGCCCCGCACCGTCACGATCTCGACGCGCGTGTTTTCGAGTTTCTTGCGCACCCGATGCACATACACTTCGATGGCCGTATCGCCGAGATCGCCGCCGAAGTGCGTCAGATGATCCTGCAACTGCGCCTTGCTCACGACGCGGCCGTGTCGCAGCAGCAGCATTTCCAGCACGGCGAATTCACGCGGCGAGAGTTCGAGCGGACGTTCGTCGTTGAAGATGCGGCGATCGACGCCCGACAGACGCAAGCCGCCCAGCGTCACTTCGGGGCGCGGCACGTCGCCGTGCGGGCCGCTGCGGCGCATCACCGCGCGGATGCGCGCTTCGAGTTCCTGCGGCTCGAAGGGCTTCAGCATGTAGTCGTCGGCGCCGCTGTTCAGGCCTTGCACGCGGTCGTGCAGTTCGTCGCGCGCGGTGAGGATGATCACCGGCGTATGGCGGTTGCTCTGGCGAAAACGCGAGAGCAGCGTCATGCCGTCGATGCCGGGCAGGCCCAGATCGAGAATGACGAGTTCATGGCGGTTCTGCGCGAGCGCCTGCTCGGCGAAGATGCCGTCGTGCACCATGTCGACTGTGAAGCCGGATTGTTCGAGGCTGCTTTGAATGCCGCGCGCGATGGGGCGGTCGTCTTCGATCAGAAGGATTCGCATGGAGTCGCTCAAGTACAATGGGTTGAGCTCAAGCGGGCGGGGCGGTCGGTGGCATGTTCACATGCACGACGGGGCTGCGCGGGCTCGAGCCGGTTCAAAACTCATATCTCATGCGGCGTTGCGCGACCGTATCCCGGAAGCCGCGAGCAGCCGTACACCGAATGTATTTCCGCCCGGACATGGCTGTCATCTCGATCAACGAACTCGAAGCCGCGATCAACTACTGGCGCGGCCGCTCCCCGTCTAGCGGCGACGAACTCAGCCTCTGCAAGGAGGCGAGCGCGCTGTCCAGGCCCTATGCGCTGCTGATTGTACAGCGTCAGTCCAGCGTGCTACCCGGGCAACTGGACGTTGACGCGCGCGCCGCGTGGGAAGCTTACGAGCGCTTCAGGAATGGTAGCCGAGACTGAAAGCTACCTGACATTCAAGCTTTCTTTTTCCTGTTCGATTGCTTCCATTTCTCCCGTTTTCGCCGAATGACGCGCAGTTTTCGCCTTTCGCGGTGTCATGATTGGTAACACGCGCGTTACCTTGTTTGCTGCCGTAAGCAATTCGTCATAATGCGCGCGAAACGGCCTTTTTGCGCAAGGGGTTTGTGAGCAACCCGGCGTCGATGCGATAAAGTCGCATTTATCACCGCTCCCGCGCACATCCGCCTCATGCTCGAACTCGACCATTTCGATCTCGCCCTGCTCGACGTGCTGCAACGGTTCGGGCGCGCCACGCATCAGCAATTGGGCGAGCAGGTGCCGCTGTCGCCGTCGCAGATCGGGCGGCGTCTGCAGCGGCTGGAAGCGACGGGCGTGATCGAAGGGTATCGCGTGGTCTTGCGGCCGGAGAAGCTCGGCCTGGGCGTGACGGCGTTCACGAGCCTGAAGTTGAAGCATCACGGCGATTCGATCATCGAGCAGTTTCAGCAGCAGATCGAGATGCTGCCCGAAGTGCTCGAATGCCACGCGACCGTGGGCGACGCCGATTATTTGCTGCGCATCGTTGCGCCGGATTTGAACGCGCTGTCAGGTTTCGTGATGAAAAAGCTGATGCGCGTGCCAGGCGTCGACAGCGTGCGCTCGAACATCGTGCTCACGACGTTCAAGCGCAACGGCCCGCTGCCGCTCGCTCATCTGGCCGACGAGGACTCGGGACTGAGCAAGTCCACGTAAGCCAGCGGCACGAGATCCGCTTCGCCGACACCCAGGCGCGCGAACATCGCGTGCGCTTCCTGTTCGCCGCCGGCTTCGTCGTCATCCTGGCCGAGCACCACTTCCAGTTCGATGAAATCGCCCAGGCCGTCCACGCGATCCAGATGGATGCGGGTGCGGCCGACGAGATACACATGCCGCTCCTTCGAGACGATGCCGCGCGTCGTCAGCGCCTGGGCGAGCAGCGCGTGCATTGCTTCCGGATTCGTCACCGGGCTGCGCGAGTAATAGGAGACTTTCGGACCGTCGCGGTCGTCGCGCTGATAGAAGATCAGTTCGGACGGCGTGCCGTTGTCGAACTGACGCAGCTTGAGGCGTCCGGTCGGCACGTCGTAGAAGAAGTCCTGCTGGCGGAAAACCAGCGGCGCGTCGGTGGCGAGCGAAGCCGCCCGCTCGCGCAGTTGGTCGAACTGATGCGCGCGCGCCTTGATTTCGATGTTGCGTGCCATGAAGGCTCCTCGAACACGGTTGGATGGATCAGCGAGGGCTCAGACTAGCAAAGAATCGATGAAGCTCGCTTGAATGCACTTACGCGCGGACTCGGTATTTGCACTGAGATGTCTATTCAAACCGCCCATTGCGCGTCGATCAGCCGCAGCGCCGCGGCGATCGCCGATTCCTCGCGGCGTTCCGCAAGCGCGACGAAAGACAGCTGCGTCGGCACGGTCACGCCTTCGACGATCGTCAGCGCGTGCGCATGTGCCTGCGCCAGCGCGATCGAATCCCGCGCGAGGGACAGACCGACGCCCGATTTCACGAGATCGAGCATCGACGGCTCCTGATCCACTTCCGCGACGATCACCGGCATCGCGCCCGCCTCGCGGAAGATGCGCGACAAAAGCCGGTTGTGCGCGGACTCGGGCGGCGTCCAGATCCACGGCAGCTTGGCGAGCGCGGCCCAGCTACGTTTGCCCTTGTTCACGCGGTTGTGCCAGCCCGCCGGCGCGAGCACGCGATACAGAAAAGGCGTGAGCCTGACGACGTGAAAGCGTTCGCCGTCGCGCGTGCCGTCGATGGCCGGATCGCCGATGTAGTAGCCGACATCCAGATCGCGCGCCCTCACGCGGTCCAGAACCCAGCCCGACATGCCGTGCCGCAACGACGTTTCGATGCGC
Source organism: Caballeronia jiangsuensis (assembly GCA_000648925.1). Classification (GTDB taxonomy): domain Bacteria; phylum Pseudomonadota; class Gammaproteobacteria; order Burkholderiales; family Burkholderiaceae; genus Caballeronia; species Caballeronia jiangsuensis. Next base: position 130,295 of record JFHF01000005.1, on the reverse strand, counting down.
GGATGCGTCTCCACCAGTTGTCGCAGGAAGCCGCCGAGCCGCAGGAATTCGGGATCGAGAATCGTGCCGATGCGCAGCGTGCCGCTCACCTCGTGACGCAGCGCGGCAGCGGCGCGCTGCACATCGGCGGCGGCGGCGAGCGCGCGTTCGGCGTGCGGCAGGAGCGCTTCGCCGTCGCGCGTCAGAAGAAGTCCGTGCGACGTCCGCGAGAACAGCACGACGCCCAGCATCTCTTGCAGATTCTTGATCTGAAGGCTGACGGCCGGCTGCGTGAGATGCAGGTGCGCCGCGGCGCGCGTGAGATTGCCTTCACGAGCGACGGTGATGAATGCGCGCAAGAGGATGTAGTCCATCGGCTGATATTAAAGCTTCTTATATCCCAGTTGAACATATCTCATTGGATTTGGGGATGCATCCAGCAGTACGCTCGGCCTATCCGCATATATAAGAGAGACATCATGGGCGAGACACATCGAAGCGAAGCGCAGGTCGCGGCGTTGACGCACTTCATCGGCGGCAAGCGGGTCGAAGGCGCGAGCGGGCGCTTCGGCGACGTGTTCAATCCGGCGACGGGCGTCGTCGCCTCGCGCGTGCCGCTCGCGAGCGCATCCGAAGTCGATGCAGCCGTGACAGCCGCGAAAGCCGCTTTCCCCGAATGGAGCGAGACCGCGCCGATCAAACGTGCGCGCGTGCTCTTCAAGTTCAAGCAACTGCTCGACGAACATCACGACAAGCTCGCCGAAATCATCACGCGCGAGCACGGCAAGGTGTTCAGCGACGCCAAGGGCGAAGTGATGCGCGGCATCGAGATCGTCGAGTTCGCGTGCGGCATTCCCAATCTGCTCAAGACCGACTTCACGGATCAGATCGGCGGCGGCATCGACAACTGGAACCTGCGTCAGCCGCTCGGCGTGGTCGCGGGCATCACGCCCTTCAATTTCCCGATGATGGTGCCGTGCTGGATGTTTCCCATCGCGATCGCGACGGGCAATACGTTCGTGTTGAAGCCATCGGAGCGCGATCCGTCGGCATCGGTTCGGCTCGCGGAACTGCTGACGGAAGCGGGCTTGCCCGATGGCGTGTTCAACGTCGTGCACGGCGATAAAACCGCCGTCGATGCATTGCTCGCGCATCGGGATATCGAAGCGCTGTCGTTCGTCGGCTCGACGCCGATCGCCGAATACATCTACACCGAAGGCACGAAGCACGGCAAGCGCGTGCAGGCGCTGGGCGGCGCCAAGAATCATCTCGTCGTGATGCCCGATGCCGATCTCGATCAGGCCGTCGATGCGCTGATCGGCGCGGCGTACGGTTCGGCGGGCGAGCGCTGCATGGCGATTTCGGTCGCGGTCGCGGTCGGTCACATCGCCGATGAACTGATCGAACGCCTCACGCCGCGCGTGCAATCGCTCGTCATCAAGAACGGCATGGAGAGCGACGCCGAAATGGGTCCGCTCGTCACGGGCGCGCATCGCGCGAAGGTGGAAGGCTATATCGACGCGGGCGTGAAGTCGGGCGCGACGCTCGTCGTCGATGGCCGCGGGCATCAGGTCGAAGGCCACGAGAACGGCTTCTTTCTCGGCGGCACGCTTTTCGACAACGTGAAAACCGACAGCACCATCTACAAGGAAGAGATTTTCGGGCCGGTGCTGTCCGTGGTACGCGTGCCGGATTTCGCGAGCGCGGTCGAGCTCATCAACGGGCATGAATTCGCCAACGGCGTGTCGTGCTACACGACGGACGGTGGCGTCGCGCGCGCGTTCTCGCGTCAGATCAAGGTGGGCATGGTCGGCATCAACGTGCCGATTCCGGTGCCGATGGCGTGGCATTCGTTCGGCGGCTGGAAGCGTTCGCTCTTCGGCGATCACCACGCATACGGCGAAGAGGGCGTGCGCTTCTATACGCGCTACAAGAGCGTGATGCAGCGCTGGCCCGACAGCATCGCGAAGGGCGCCGAATTCACGATGCCGGTAGCGAAGTAATCGAATCATCGAAGCCGCGCAAGACGGCATCGACAGGAGACACGTCATGAAGCAGAACGCGCGCAAGCTGGAAGGCGAATTCGACTACATCATCGTCGGGGCGGGCACGGCCGGATGCGTGCTCGCGAATCGCCTCACCGAAGATCCGAACGTGAACGTGCTGCTGCTCGAAGCCGGCGGCAAGGACGACTATCACTGGATTCACATTCCGGTCGGGTATCTGTATTGCATCGGCAATCCGCGCACGGACTGGCTCTACAAGACGCAGGCCGAACCGGGCCTCGACGGCCGCAAGCTCGCGTATCCGCGCGGTCGCGTGCTCGGCGGATGCTCGTCGATCAACGGCATGATCTACATGCGCGGCCAGCGCGAGGACTACGACGACTGGGCGCACATCAGCGGCGATCCGGGCTGGTCCTGGGATTCGGTGCTGCCGGTCTTCATGCGCAGCGAGGATCATCACGGCGGCGGCAATTCATGGCATGGCGCGGGCGGCGAATGGCGCGTCGAGAAGCAGCGCCTGAAGTGGAAAGTTCTCGAGACTTTCGCGCAAGCCGCGCAGCAAAGCGGCATTCCCGCGACGGATGACTTCAATCGCGGCGACAACACCGGCGTCGGATATTTCGAAGTGAATCAGCGCGGCGGCATACGCTGGAACGCGGCGAAAGCCTTCCTGCGCGAAGCGATGAAGCGTCCCAATCTCACGACGATCACCGGCGCGCATACGCAACGTCTCGTGTTCGAAGGCACGCGCTGCGTCGGCGTGGAATATCGCGGCGGCGATGTCGATTACATCGCGCGTGCGCGTTTCGAAGTGATTCTCAGCGCGGGCGCGGTGAACTCGCCGCAGATTCTCGAACTGTCCGGCATCGGCAACGGCGCGCGTCTGCAACGTCTCGGTATCGATGTCGTCAAGAGCCTGCGCGGTGTCGGCGAAAATCTGCAGGACCACTTGCAATTGCGCATGGCGTACAAGGTCAACGGCGTGCGCACGCTCAACACGTTGTCGGCGCATTGGTGGGGCAAGCTTTTCATCGGCATGCAATACGCGCTGATGCGAAGCGGACCGATGTCGATGGCGCCGTCGCAACTCGGCGCGTTCGCCAAATCCAATCCCGACGATGCATCGATCAAGCGGGCCGATGTCGAATATCACGTGCAGCCTCTGTCGCTCGAACGCTTCGGCGAGCCGCTGCATGCGTTCAATGCGTTCACCGCGTCCGTGTGCAACCTGCGGCCGACATCGCGCGGCAGCGTGCATATCGAATCGCCGGATGCGCACGCAGCGCCGTTGATCGCGCCGAATTATCTGTCGACCGATCACGATCGCGAAGTGGCCGCGAATTCGGTGCGTCTCACGCGGCGCATCGTCAGCGCGCCCGCGCTGGCGCAATACAGGCCCGAGGAAATTCTTCCGGGCATCCAGTATCAGACGCAGGAGGAACTCATCGAAGCGGCAGGCAAGGTCGGCACGACGATCTTCCATCCGGTCGGCACCTGCCGCATGGGCACGGACAACGATCCAGCCGCGGTCGTCGACAGCCGTTTGCGCGTGATCGGCGTGCGCGGCCTGCGCGTGGTCGATGCATCGGTGATGCCGACGATCACATCGGGCAACACGAACTCGCCGACCCTGATGATCGCCGAGCGTGCGAGCCAGATGATCCGCGAGGACAGGCGCGGCATAGAAGCGGAAGAAGTGATCGCGACGGCGCTTGCATGACAGATCGGTGACGCGCGCGCTTCACATGTCGGGATGACGCGTGAATGGCGCGCGCATGACGTTGCACAAACGATTGCTTATATGCGCAGGGAATAAGCACTCTCCGTGCCCCTATTGCGTGCACGCGCCAAAACTCCAAGCAATACGTTAGTAAGTGCAAATCCCAATGATTGCGCTGCATCATTGGCGCGACAATGGCCCCGGAATTAGTGATGCTCGGCATACCTCGTGCACACTTTGTGCGGGCGCAACAGCGATGCATGAAGCAAAGCAGTACCGGGATGGAGACAACGTTCGGGTGCGCGCGGAAAGAAAAAATAAGGCGCAGGCGAATACGGATTTGCCCAGCGCTTCACTTCGCATGGAAGGGGACATGATTCTCGGCGACACCATTCTTGAAACGCGAGGACTCACGAAGGAATTCAAAGGCTTCACGGCCGTGAATGGCGTGAACCTGCGCGTTCGCCGCGGTTCGATCCATGCGCTGATCGGACCGAACGGTGCAGGCAAGACGACCTGCTTCAACCTTCTCACCAAGTTCCTCGAACCCACCGCGGGACAGATCGTTTTCAACGGCGTGGACATCACGCGCGAGCGTCCGGCGCACATCGCGCGACGCGGGATCATCCGCTCGTTCCAGATTTCCGCCGTGTTTCCGCACCTGACGGTGCTGCAGAACGTGCGCATCGGCTTGCAGCGGCAACTGGGCACGTCGTTTCATTTCTGGCGCAGCGAGCGTTCCCTCGATGCACTCAACGACCGCGCGATGGACCTGCTCACGCAAGTCGGCCTCACCGATTTCGCCGATACGAAAACCGTCGAACTTTCATACGGCCGCAAGCGCGCGCTGGAGATCGCGACCACGTTGTCGATGGAACCCGAACTGATGCTCCTCGACGAGCCGACGCAAGGCATGGGTCACGAGGACGTCGATCGCGTGACGGCGCTGATCAAGAAGGTGTCGGCGGGGCGCACCATCCTGATGGTCGAGCACAACATGAACGTGATCGCGGGCATCTCCGACACCATCACCGTGCTTCAGCGCGGCGAAGTGCTCGCCGAAGGCAGCTACGCGGAAGTGTCGAGGAATCCGCTCGTGATGGAAGCCTACATGGGCAGCGCCGATGCGGCGCTCACCGGAGCGCATGCATGAGTACGATCGTGGAGGAGCGCCGCTCGCGCGAGGCGAACGGCGCGGCGGGCAATGTGCCCGCGCTGGAAATCTCGGGTCTGCAGGCGTGGTACGGGGAATCGCACATCCTGCACGGCGTGGACCTCAAGGTGAATCGCGGCGAAGTGGTCACGCTGCTCGGCCGCAACGGCGCGGGCCGCACGACCACGTTGCGCGCCATCATGGGTTTGACCGGGCGCAGGACGGGTTCGATCCGCGTGAGCGGCAATGAAACCATCGGCCTCGCCACACACAAGATCGCGCATTACGGGGTCGGCTATTGTCCGGAGGAGCGCGGCATTTTTTCGAGCTTGTCCTGCGAGGAAAACCTTCTTTTGCCGCCGATGATCGGCAACGCGAAAGACGCAATGCCGCTCGACGAGATCTACTCGATGTTCCCGAACCTGAAGGAGCGCCGCGCGAGCCAGGGCACGCGTCTTTCGGGCGGCGAGCAGCAGATGCTGGCCGTCGCGCGCATTCTGCGCACGGGCGCGAATCTGCTTCTGCTCGATGAAATCTCGGAAGGGCTCGCGCCGGTCATCGTGCAGACACTCGCGCGCATGATCCTCATGCTGAAATCGCGCGGCTACACGATCGTCATGGTCGAACAGAATTTTCGTTTCGCGGCGCCGCTTGCGGATCGCTTTTACGTGATGGAACACGGGAACATCGTCGAGCATTTCGGCGCGGGGGAACTCGAAGCGAAGATGCCGGTGCTGCACGAATTGCTCGGGGTGTAATCGATCCCGGCGCGGCACATCGGAAAGGGCAACACCAGTAACACCGCATCAAATCAAAACTCATGGAGACTGGAATGAAAAAGAAGACCCTCGCGCGCCTCTCTACTCTGTGCTTTGCGGCTGCGGCGGCGAGTGTGGCGGTGATGAGCACGAGCGCCAATGCCGCCGACGGCAACACGGTGAAGATCGGCTTCGTCACCGACATGTCGGGCCTCTACGCCGACATCGACGGACAAGGCGGACTCGAAGCGATTCGCATGGCGATCGCGGACTTCGGCGGCAAGGTGAACGGCAAGCCGATCGAGCTGGTGTACGCGGATCACCAGAACAAGGCGGACATCGCGGCGTCGCGTGCGCGCGAGTGGATCGACCGCGACGGCGTGAACGTGATCATCGGCGGCACGAACTCGGCGACGGCGCTTTCGAGCGCGCAGGTGGCGGCGGAGAAGAAGACGCCGTACATCAACATCGGCGCGGGCGCGGACAACCTGACCAACGAGCAATGCTCGCCCTACACGGTCCACTACGCCTACGACACCATGGCGCTCGCGAAGGGCACCGGTTCCGCGGTGACCAAGCAGGGCGGCAAGTCGTGGTACTTCCTGACGGCCGACTACGCGTTCGGCAAGGCGCTGGAAAAGAACACGGCTGATGTCGTGAAGGCGAACGGCGGCCAGGTGCTCGGCGAAGTGCGCCATCCGCTGTCGGCGTCGGACTTCTCGTCGTTCCTGTTGCAGGCGCAGGGCTCGAAGGCGCAGGTGCTCGGCCTCGCGAACGCGGGCGGCGACACGATCAATTCGATCAAGGCCGCGAAGGAATTCGGCATCACGAAGTCGATGAAGATCGCCGCGCTGCTGGTCTTCATCGCCGACATTCACAGCCTCGGACTCGAAACCACGCAAGGTCTCGTTGCGACGGATAGCTGGTACTGGAACAAGGACGACAAGACGCGCGCCTGGGCGAAGCGCTACTTCGACAAGATGAAGAAGATGCCGGGCAGCCTGCAGGCGGCGGATTACTCGGCCGTCACGACGTACCTGAATGCGGTGAAGGCAGCCGGCACGACCGACAGCGACAAGGTCATGGCGCAGCTCAAGAAGGCGAAGATCGACGACTTCTACGCGAAGGGCTACATCCGCGAAGACGGCTCGATGATCCACGACATGTACCTGATGGAAGTGAAGAAGCCGTCGGAATCGAAGGAGCCGTGGGATTACTACAAGATCACCGCGACGATTCCGGGCGATCAGGCGTTCGGCACCAAGGCCGAATCGCGCTGCAAGCTCTGGAAGTAAGCGTTCGGTAGCGCGCAAGCGTTCGCGCGGCGGGCGGCCTAACGGTCGCCTCGCCGTCGCAACCGCGTCAACACGTTTCTGACGGCAGGTTCAATGGAAATATTCGGCATTCCGCTCGCCGCAATGATGAGCCAGCTGCTGCTCGGGCTGGTGAACGGCTCGTTCTACGCGATCCTGAGCCTCGGGCTCGCGGTGATCTTCGGCCTGCTCAACGTCATCAATTTCGCGCACGGCGCCCTCTTCATGCTGGGCGCGATGCTCGCGTGGATGGGCTATTCCTACTTCAACATCCCGTACTGGGCGATGCTGCTGCTCGCGCCCATCGTGGTCGGCCTGTTCGGCGTGGTCATCGAGCGCTCGATGCTGCGCTGGCTCTACAAGCTCGATCATCTCTACGGGCTTCTGCTCACGTTCGGCCTCACACTCGTGATCGAAGGCGTGTTCCGCTCCGTTTATGGTTCGTCGGGACAGCCGTACGACGTGCCTTCGCTGCTTCAGGGCGCGACCAATCTCGGCTTCATGTTCCTGCCGAACTATCGCGCGTGGGTGGTGGTCGCGTCGCTCGTCGTGTGCTTCGCGACGTGGTTCGTCATCGAAAAGACGCGCATCGGCGCTTATCTGCGCGCGGGCACGGAGAATCCGAAGCTCGTCGAGGCGTTCGGCGTCAACGTGCCGATGATGATCACGCTCACCTACGGTTTCGGTGTCGCGCTCGCGGCGTTCGCGGGCGTGCTGGCGGCTCCGGTGATCCAGGTGTCGCCGCTGATGGGCCAGTCGATGATCATCACCGTGTTCGCGGTCGTCGTGATCGGCGGGATGGGTTCGATCATGGGCTCGATCCTGACCGGCCTGCTGCTCGGCGTGATTGAGGGCTTCACGCGCGTGTTCTATCCGGAAGCGTCCGCGACGGTCGTCTTCGTCATCATGGCGATCGTGTTGATGATTCGCCCGGCAGGACTCTTCGGCAAGGAAAAATGATGCAGAGAAAAGCGCTCTATGGCCTGTTGCTGATCGGCCTGATTGCGGCGCCGTTCGTCGGCGTGTATCCGCTGTTCATGATGAAGGTGCTGTGCTTCGCGCTGTTCGCGGCGGCGTTCAATCTGCTGATCGGCTATACCGGGCTGCTGTCGTTCGGGCACGCGATGTTCCTCGCGACCGCCGGCTACGTCGCCGGCTATGCGATCCAGTCGCTGAACTTCACGCCGGAGCTCGGCGTGATCGCGGGCACGGCGGCGGCGACGCTGCTCGGGCTCGTCGCCGGTCTGCTCGCGATCCGGCGCCAGGGTATCTATTTCGCGATGGTCACGCTCGCGCTCGCGCAGATGGTGTACTTCGTGTTCCTGCAGGCGCCGTTCACGCATGGCGAAGACGGTCTGCAAGGCGTGCCGCGCGGCAAGCTCTTCAACGTGCTCGATCTGGGCAACGACATCACGCTCTACTACGTCGTGCTCGTCGTGATGCTGCTCGCGTTCGCGCTGATCGTGCGCATCGTGCATTCGCCGTTCGGGCAAGTGCTGATCGCGATCAAGGAGAACGAGCCGCGTGCAATTTCGCTCGGTTACGACACGTCGCGCTACAAGCTGCTCGCGTTCGTGCTGTCGGCAGGTCTTGCGGGCTTCGCGGGCGCGATGAAGACGGTCGTGCTCGGCTTCGAAACGCTCGGCGACGCCTACTGGACGATGTCCGGTCTCGTCGTGCTGATGACGCTCGTCGGCGGCATGAGCACGATGTTCGGGCCGTTGCTCGGTGCGGCGATCATCGTCGCGCTGGAGGACAAGCTCGGCGACATCGGCAGCGGCATGGCGCGGATCACGGGCGTGTCGTGGTTCAACTCGCTGGGCGAATCGGTGACGATCGTGACGGGCCTGATCTTCATCGCGTGCGTGCTGGCGTTCCGTCGCGGGATCGTCGGGGAGATCATCGCGCGGGTTCGGCCGCTGCAAGGCTGACCCGATTTAGTTGGAAATACGAACGAATCGGGCACTTGCGAGAAGACCGCTGTATTGCAAGAAATACGCCCTTTTGAGGTGCTTTTATGCACCACTAGGGTAAATGCTAGGTTGTCGCATACTGTTGCGTTCTTTAATATGCGTCCTAGTTCTGTTGCACCCAGATTTTTTGAGGTGGAGAACGAGGAGACATGAGGCACAAAGTGCCCGACCGAAAAGCGCTGTTGGATGATTCCAACAGCGCTTTTTTTATTCCCCATCGATAATACGAATAAAATCCCGCGATTGATTTTAACGCGGGTTTTCCCGGGGTTTCCAGCGCACGCTAAACCCTTCAAAACGCTTGCTGCGCGGTGGTTTCGTCCGCTAAACTGCATTTCCCGACCCAATGGTCGGTGATTCGCGGCGGACGCGAATCAGCGGCATATTCGCAGGCAATTCTCCACGCAGAAAACTGATTTACGGGGCGCAAATCAATGAAGTTGGCTTTACGCGGCAAGGCGGTCGCAATGGCCGTCGCGGCAATTTCCATTAGTTTCTCGGCGGCATTCAGCAATCCCGTTTTGGCGGACGTGAAAATCGGCGTGACGGTCTCGGCGACGGGCCCGGCGGCTTCGCTCGGCATTCCGGAAAAGAACACCGTCGCATTGTTGCCGAAGGAAATCGCCGGGCAGAAGGTGGAATACATCGTTCTCGACGACGCCACCGATTCCACCCAGGCCGTGAAGAACGCGCGCAAGCTGACGAGCGAAGATCACGTCGATGCGCTCGTCGGTTCGACCGTCGTCCCGAATTCGCTCGCGATGATCGACATCGCCTCCGAAACGCACACGCCGATGATTTCGATGGCCGCGGCCGCGAGCATCGTCGAACCGATGGACAGCAAGCGCGCGTGGGTCTTCAAGACACCGCAGAACGACATTTTGATGGCCACCGCGATCGCGCAACACATGTCGAATCACGGCGTGAAGACGGTCGCGTTCATCGGCTTTTCCGACGCTTACGGCGAGAGCTGGTTCAAGGAATTCTCGAAAGCCGCCGATCTGGCGAAGCTGAAGATCGTCGCGAACGAGCGCTTTGCGCGCAACGATGCGTCGGTGACAGGTCAGGTGCTCAAGATGATGTCGCAGAACGCGGACGCTGTGCTCATCGCGGGTGCAGGCACGCCGGCCGCGCTACCGCAGAAAACGCTCAAGGAGCGCGGCTACAAGGGCAAGATCTATCAGACGCACGGCGTCGCCAATAACGACTTCCTGCGCGTGTGCGGCAAGGATTGCGAAGGCACGTTCCTGCCCGCTGGTCCGTTGCTCGTCGCGGAGCAGTTGCCCGACAGCAATCCCGTGAAGCAGGCCGCGCTCACGTACAAGAAGGCCTATGAAGGCGCATACGGTGCGGGTTCAGTGTCGACGTTCGGCGGGCACGCGTGGGACGCGGGCCTCATTCTGCAGCGCGCGATTCCCGTCGCATTGAAGAAGGGCCAGCCGGGCACGCCGGCGTTCCGCGAAGCGCTGCGCGCGGCTATCGAAGAGACGAAGAATCTGCCCGCATCGCACGGCATCTTCAACATGAGCCCCAACGATCACTCCGGACTGGACCAGCGCGCGCGCGTGATGGTGGAGATCGTCGGCGGCAAGTGGAAGCTCTCGGGCAACTGACGCATTCGCATGTGAAACGATTCGGAGAACAAAGGCGCGTTAGCAATACAACGCGCCTTTTTTTCTGTGCCGTGCAGTAAGAACCCGAAGCGAAGAAGAGGGCGCGAAGCCTCGATCGCAACGGCGCAACGGTCAGGGAAAACCAGCCTTGGCACGCAGTAACGCGGTAAATAGATTGGGGCGGCTCTTTGGTTAGCCCAGGGAAGCAGCATCGATAACAACTCGCAGCAGCGCACCGCAGGGGTGCGTGAACCGCAAGTCGCGTTTGGAGACAAGCAATGAAAACGAAGAAGGCATGGATCAGGACGGGCATCGCGCTCGCCATCGCGGGCAGCGTGCTCGCAGGATCGGGCGCGGCGTTCGCTCAGGTGAAGATCGGCGTGACGCTCTCGGCAACGGGACCGGCCGCATCGCTCGGGATTCCCGAGAAAAATACCGTCGCGCTGCTGCCGAAGGAAATCGGCGGGAAATCGGTCGAATACATCGTGCTCGATGACGGTTCCGACACGAGCCGCGCCGTGCAGAACACGCGCAAGCTGATCGACGAAGATCACGTCGATGCGATCGTCGGCTCGACTGTGACGCCGAATTCGCTCGCGATGATCGATGCGGCCGCCGCCGGCAAAACGCCGATGATTTCGATGGCCGCGTCCGCAGCGATCATCGCGCCGATGGACGCGAAGAAGTCGTGGGTCTTCAAGACGCCGCAAAACGACGCGCTGATGGCCGATGCAATCGCGAGCTACATGGAGAAGCACGGCGTGAAGACGGTGGGTTTCATCGGCTTCGCGGATGCCTACGGCGACGGCTGGTACAACGTGTTCAACACGGCGGCGGCGGCGCACAAGCTGAAGATCGTCACGAACGAGCGCTATAACCGCACGGACACGTCCGTGACCGGCCAGGTCCTGAAGACGATGGGCGCGAACCCGGACGCGGTGCTGATCGCGGGTGCGGGCACGCCGTCCGCGCTGCCGGCGAAGGCGCTCAAGGAGCGCGGTTACAAGGGCAAGGTCTATCAGACGCACGGCGTCGCTAACAACGACTTCCTGCGCGTCTGCGGCAAGGACTGCGAGGGCGAGATTCTGCCCGCGGGTCCCGTGCTCGTGACCGAGCAGTTGCCGGACGGCAATCCGGTGAAAAAGTCGTCGGCCGCCTACAAGGAAGCGTATGAGAAGGCGTACGGCGCGGGCTCGCTGTCGACCTTCGGCGGCCATGCATGGGATGCGGGCCAGATGCTCCAGCGCGCGATTCCCGAGGCGCTGAAGAAGGGCCAGCCGGGCACGCCGGAATTCCGCGAAGCGCTGCGCGCGGCGCTGGAAAACCTGAAGGATCTGCCGGTGTCGCACGGCATCATGAACATGACGCCGACCGATCACAACGGCTTCGACAATCGCGCGCGCGTGATGGTGCAGATCGTCGACGGCAAGTGGAAATTGCTGAACGACTGAGCGTCAGGGGACGCGCCTCATCGCGCGTTCTTGTTTCTTGATTTCGAGATGAACGAGCGGCGCACCGGCAACGGCGCGCCGCTTTGACCATGTTCCGGCGGCTGTTATTGAGGCGCCTGTTTCAAAAGAAGCTTTGAAGAGGAAGTATGGACTTATCGATTGCGGCGATCCTCGCGCAGGACGGGATCACCACGGGCGCGATCTACGCCTTGCTCGCGCTCGCTCTGGTGCTCGTGTTCTCAGTGACGCGCGTCATTTTCATTCCGCAGGGCGAGTTTGTCGCGTATGGCGCGCTCACGCTGGCCGCGCTGCAAACGCAGAAGCTGCCCGCGACCTGCTACTTGCTTATCGCGATGGGCGTCGGCTGCTTCGTCGCGGAACTCGCTGGTATCGTTCGGCATCCTGCGCGATATCACCAGATCGGGCGCCTGCTCGCCGTGCTGGCGGGCAAGTATCTGCTGTTTCCCGTCGCGGTCTGGGGAATCACGCAGGCGGCCTTCGCACAGCCTCTGCCGATGATCGTGCAGATCGCGCTGACGCTTCTGATCGTCGTGCCGATGGGACCGTTCGTCTATCGCCTCGCGTATGAGCCGATCGCGGAGGCGAGCACGCTTCTGCTGCTGATCGTGGCGGTGGCGGTGCACTTCGCGATGGTCGGCCTCGGGCTTGTGATGTTCGGCGCGGAAGGCTCGCGTACGACGGCGTTTTCGGACGCCACGTTCAATCTCGGCAGCGTGTCGATTTCCGGACAGAGCTTGTGGGTCGTCGGCACGGCGGTGGTGTTGATCGCTGCGTTGTACTTCTACTTCGATCGGTCGATTTCCGGGAAGGCCTTGCGCGCGACGTCGGTGAACCGTCTGGGCGCGCGGCTCGTGGGCATCGGCACAACGCAGGCAGGCCGCCTCGCGTTCACGCTCGCGGCCGGCCTGGGCGCGCTGTGCGGCGTGCTCGTGGCGCCGATTACGACCATCTACTACGACTCCGGCTTTCTGATCGGCCTGAAGGGCTTCGTCGGCGCCATCGTCGGCGGTCTGGTGAGCTATCCGCTCGCGGCTGCGGGCTCGCTGCTTGTGGGTCTGCTCGAATCGTATTCGTCGTTCTGGGCGAGCGCGTACAAGGAGGTGATCGTCTTCACGTTGATTATTCCGGTTTTGCTGTGGCGCAGCCTGGCAAGCCCGCATTCGGATGAGGACGAGGAGTAAGCCGATGAAATTCCGTTCTTTTTGGATCTTTTTGTTGATCGTCTTCGCGCTGCCGATCCTGCCTCGGCCGGTCGCCGTGCCCGAGTACTGGATCACGCTGCTGAACTACATCGGCCTGTATTCGATCGTCGCGATCGGACTCGTGCTGCTGACCGGCATCGGCGGGATGACGAGCTTCGGGCAGGCTGCGTTCGTCGGCGTAGGCGCGTATGCGACGGCCTTCCTGACGACGCGATACGGTGTCTCGCCGTGGCTCGCGCTGATCGCGGGCGTCGTGCTGACGGCGTTCATCGCGCTATTGCTCGGCCTCATCACGATGCGCCTCTCCGGGCACTTCCTGCCGCTCGGGACGATCGCGTGGGGGCTGTCGTTGTTTTATCTGTTCGGCAACATGGAACTGCTGGGCAAGTACGACGGCATCAACGGTATTCCCGTGCTCAACGTGTTCGGCTGGGAGCTCGAATCGGGCCGCAGCATCTATTACCTGATCTGGGTCGTGGTATTGCTCGCGGTGATTTCTGTTCAGAATCTGCTTAATAGCCGTCCGGGGCGTGCGATCCGCGCGCTGCGAGGCGGCGGCACGATGGCCGAAGCGATGGGCATCAACACCGCTTGGATGCGCGTCGTCATCTTCGTCTACGCAGCGGTTCTCGCGGCCATTTCCGGCTTCCTGTACGCCCATTTGCAGCGCGCGGTGAATCCGACGCCGTTCGGACTGAATCACGGCATCGAATTCCTGTTCATGGCGGTGGTCGGCGGCGTCTCGCATGTCTGGGGTGCGATTCTCGGCGCGACGATCCTCACCGTTCTGCAGGACTATCTTCAGACGCTTCTGCCCAAGCTGCTCGGCGCGAACGGCAATTTCGAGGTTATCGTTTTCGGCGTCTTGATGGTGCTGCTGCTGCAATACGCGCGACAGGGCGTCTGGCCGTTCGTGGCTCGCCTTTTCCCGCGCGGGCCGCGTGCGCACGTCCCGGATCATGGCGATGTTTTGCCGCAGCGCAGCAAGCCGAACGCGGGTGAGCGCTTGCTCGTTGTCGAAAAAGCGCGCAAGCAGTTCGGCGGACTCGTCGCGGTCAACGATGTGAGCTTCGAAGTAAAGGCGGGCGAGATCATCGGCTTGATCGGCCCAAATGGTGCGGGAAAATCCACGACCTTCAATCTCGTGACGGGCGTGCTTCAGGCCACGAGCGGGGCGATCAGTTTTCACGGGGAGCGCATCGAAAAGCTCACTTCACGTGAAATCGTCAAACGCGGCATTGGGCGGACGTTCCAGCACGTCAAGATGCTCCCGGGGATGACGGTGCTGGAGAACGTCGCAATCGGTGCGCATTTGCGCGGCAACACCGGAGTCTGGCGCAGTGTCGTGCGATTGAATGCGGCCGAGGAAGCGCGCTTGATGTCCGAAGCTGCGAAGCAGATCAAGCGCGTGGGTCTGGAGAAGCATATCTACAGTGAGGCCGGCAGCCTGGCGCTCGGTCAGCAGCGGATTCTCGAAATCGCCCGGGCGCTGTGCTGCGATCCGACTCTTCTGTTGCTCGACGAACCTGCGGCGGGTCTGCGTTATCAAGAAAAGGTGCAATTGGCCGAGTTGCTGCGGAAGCTGCGCGCCGAGGGAATGAGCATTCTTCTGGTCGAACACGACATGGACTTCGTGATGAATTTGACTGATCGGCTCGTCGTGATGGAATTTGGAACGAAGATCGCGGAAGGCTTGCCGACGGAAGTCCAAAAAGATCCGGCGGTTCTCGAAGCGTATCTGGGCGGAGTGGAATGATGGCGAAGGAATCGAATACGGTCGGAAATCCGATTTTGCAGGTCGACGGCTTGTCGGTGCGTTATGGCAAGGTCGAGGCGTTGCACGATGGCAAGCTTACCGTCGGTCCGGGGCAGATCGTTTCCGTGATCGGGCCGAACGGCGCAGGTAAGTCGACGCTTCTTAACGCGATCATGGGCGCGTTACCGCAAACGGGGCATGCCAAGGGCGTCGTGCGATATCTCGCCGAAGATGTCTCAGCCTTGGCGATTGAACGTCGTGTTTCACGTGGAATGTGTCTGGTGCCGGAAAAGCGCGAGTTGTTCGCGACGATGACGGTTGAAGACAATCTGGTGCTCGGTGCATATCGACGCAAGCGGGCGGGCGAGCGTAACTTTCTCGACCAACTCGATCACGTGTTCGAGCTTTTTCCGCGGCTGAAGGAACGGAGGAAACAGGCGGCCGGGACGTTGTCGGGCGGGGAGAGGCAAATGTTGGCGGTGGGCCGTGCGTTGATGGGCAAGCCGCAGCTTCTCATGCTCGATGAGCCGAGCCTCGGACTTGCGCCGCTGATCGTGAAAGAGATTTTTCACATCATCAGCGCCCTTCGTCAAACGGGCGTCGCGACGCTGTTGATCGAGCAAAACGCACGCGCTGCCTTGCAGATTTCCGATTATGGCTACGTGCTTGAGACGGGTGAGTTCGCGCTCGAAGGAAACGCAGACGCGCTTCAACACAATCCACAAGTCATTGAAACCTATCTCGGTTTGACGAAAAAAGTCGCGTAAGCGCGACGCTTGCAGTGCCATCAAAAGGCGTGTTTCACGTGAAACACGCCTTTTTTTCGTCTTCGGCCGATCGGTCGAATTCGAGGCAGAGAAGAAGCCGTTATAATTCAAAGTTATTCTCTCTCCCAGGTTCGTGTCGTTCGCACACGAGATCCCAATGCTTTATCCCACAGAATTTGATGTGATCGTCGTTGGCGGCGGTCACGCAGGCACAGAAGCGGCGCTCGCCTCCGCACGCATGGGCTGTAAGACGCTTCTTTTGACCCACAACATCGAGACGTTGGGGCAGATGAGCTGCAATCCGTCGATCGGCGGGATCGGCAAGGGCCATCTCGTCAAGGAAGTCGACGCGCTCGGCGGGGCAATGGCAGCGGCGACGGACGAATCGGGGATTCAGTTCCGGATTCTCAACTCGTCGAAGGGGCCGGCCGTGCGGGCGACGCGCGCACAGGCGGATCGTTTGCTGTACAAGCAGGCGATCCGACATCGGCTCGAAAATCAGCCCAATTTGTGGCTGTTTCAGCAAGCGGTCGACGATTTGATGGTCGAAGGCGATCGCGTCATCGGCGCCGTGACGCAAGTTGGGCTCCGTTTTCGAGGCCGCGCTGTCGTGCTTACTGCAGGCACCTTCCTCGACGGAAAGATTCATGTCGGGCTGAACAACTACGTCGGTGGCCGCGCGGGCGATCCTGCTGCGGTGTCGCTTTCGGCGCGGCTCAAGGAGCTGAAGCTGCCCCAAGGCCGGCTCAAGACGGGCACGCCTCCAAGAATCGATGGCCGGACGATCGATTTTTCGAAGCTCGAAGGGCAGCCGGGCGATCTCGATCCGATCCCCGTGTTCTCGTTCCTTGGGCGCGTGGAGCAGCATCCGCGTCAGTTGCCTTGCTGGGTCACGCATACGAACGCTCAAACGCACGACATCATCCGCTCCGGACTCGATCGTTCGCCGATGTACACGGGCGTGATCGAAGGCGTCGGGCCGCGATATTGCCCGTCTATCGAGGACAAGATTCACCGTTTCGCTTCCAAAGACGCGCACCAGATCTTCCTGGAGCCCGAAGGGTTGACCACGAATGAGTTCTATCCGAACGGCATTTCCACGAGTCTCCCTTTTGACGTCCAGCTCGAACTCGTTCGCTCGATGCGCGGCCTTGAACATGCGCACATCCTGCGACCTGGCTACGCGATCGAATACGACTACTTCGATCCGCGCGCGCTGAAGGCTTCGCTCGAAACGAAGGCCATCAACGGGCTGTTCTTCGCAGGTCAGATCAACGGTACGACCGGCTACGAAGAAGCCGCCGCGCAGGGCCTGCTGGCGGGTATCAACGCTGGGCTTCAAGTTCAAGGGAAAGAAGCGTGGTCGCCGCGTCGCGATCAGGCGTATCTGGGCGTTCTCGTCGATGATCTCGTCACGCGTGGCGTATCAGAGCCGTATCGGATGTTCACGAGTCGCGCCGAGTACCGCCTGTCATTGCGCGAAGATAACGCGGATATGCGATTGACAGAGATCGGACGCGAATTGGGCGTCGTCGATGACGCCCGCTGGGACGCTTTCAGCCGCAAGCGCGATGCTGTTTCACGTGAAACACAACGCCTTCGTTCTACGTGGGTCAATCCGAAGACTCTCCCGGCGGAAGAGGCGACCGTGTTGCTTGGTAAGCCGATCGATCACGAATACAGTCTTGCCGATCTCCTGCGACGGCCCGGAGTTTCATACGACGGAATTTGCTCTATCCGTGATGGCGCCTGCGGTCCCGAAACATCGCTCTCAGATGATCCGGTCCTGCTCGCGCAGATCAAGGAGCAGATCGAAATCGGTGTGAAGTATCAGGGCTACATCGATCGTCAGGCGGACGAGATCGTGCGAAATGGCGCGCAGGAAAATACGCGCCTGCCGGAAGCGCTCGACTATAACGAAGTCCGTGGTTTGTCCTTTGAGGCCCGCCAGAAGCTGATTCAGCATCGCCCGGAGACGGTCGGACAGGCTTCGCGTATCTCGGGCATCACGCCGGCTGCGATCTCGCTTCTCATGGTCCATCTGAAGCGCGGCGCTGGCCGCCGTGGTCGCAATGCCGCTGGCGACGATTCAATCACCGATAACCCGACGGCGGTTCAATGACGGAGCGCAATCCATCCTTGGCGACGACGCTTGAGAAGGGCGTCGCCGAACTCGATCTTGCGCTATCGCCCTCGCAAATTCAGAAGCTCCTCGATTACGTCGCGCTGCTCGGCAGGTGGAATTCCGTCTACAACCTGACGGCGATCCGCGATCCGCAGCAGATGCTGATTCAGCACATCCTGGATTCGCTCGCGATCGTTCGGGCGGTGTCCGCGCGCAAGCCGGCGACTGCGCTGGACGTCGGGTCGGGCGGCGGTTTACCTGGCATCGTACTGGCGATCGCGCTGCCGGAATTGCACGTCACGCTCAACGACATCGTTCATAAGAAAACCGCGTTTCAGTCGCAGGCTAAGGTGCAATTGGGTCTGAACAATCTATCGGTTGTGACTGGCCGCGTCGAAAGTTTACGTCCGGGAGTCGAAGTCCCGGGAAAATTCGATTTAATCGTGTCGCGTGCATTCGCAGAGCTCTCCGATTTCGTTACACTTGCGCGTCACCTGGTTGCCGACAATGGGCGAATTTTGGCGATGAAGGGCGTCAGGCCCGAAGCAGAGGCCGCGCGTGTGCCGGAGGGCGCGAAAGTGCTCGGCATCGAGCGATTGAATGTTCCTATGCTCGACGCGGAGCGACACCTCGTCGAGATTGCCGTCGAGCCAGCTTGACGGTCCGTCGTACAGGTTCCATCCAGCATTCCAGCCAGGCACGCTGATCTTCTGACAGCGAAAAACGAGGACACTAAACGATGGCAAAAATCTTCTGCGTCGCAAATCAGAAGGGCGGCGTTGGAAAGACCACGACAGCGGTCAATCTCGCGGCCAGCCTCGCAGGGCTCGACCAGCGCGTGCTGCTGATCGACCTCGACCCGCAAGGCAACGCGACCATGGGCAGCGGCATCAACAAGGCCGCGTGCGAGAACACAGTCTATGAGGTGCTTGTCGATGGCGTCACGCTGCGCGAGGCGCGCACGCGTCCGGAGGCCGTCGGCTACGACGTATTGCCGGCAAACCGCGAACTGGCGGGCGCCGAAGTAGAACTCGTGCAGATGGAGAATCGCGAGGGCATCCTTCGGGCCGCGATCGCCGAGGTAGTCGATGACTATGACTTTGTGCTGATCGATTGCCCACCGGCGCTCTCACTGTTGACGTTGAACGCGCTCTGCGCTGCGCACGGCGTCGTGATCCCCATGCAGTGTGAATATTTCGCGCTAGAGGGGTTGTCGGATCTCGTAAACACCATCAAGCAGGTGCACGCGAATCTGAATCGCGATCTGAAGGTCATCGGCCTGCTGCGCGTGATGTTCGATCCCCGAATTACGTTGCAGCAACAAGTGTCGGACCAATTGAAGGAACACTTTGGCAGCAAGTTGTTCGACGTTGTGATCCCGCGCAATGTGCGCCTCGCCGAAGCGCCGAGCTACGGACTGCCCGGCGTCGTCTTCGACAAGTCGTCGCGCGGTGCGCAGGCGTATATCCAGTTCGGCACGGAAATGATCGAGCGTGTGCGCGCGCTCAACGTCACCTAAGCAAAACCCATTCGATGCGACAGAGAACGCTGACGGAGGAACCGAAATGAGCGCTGTGATGAAGAAAAAAGGTCTAGGCCGAGGCCTGGATGCATTGCTCGGCGGCAGCGTCGACATTACGGAAGCCGTGCGCGGCGAGGGCGCGCCCTCGGTGTTGTCGCTCGATAAGATGCAGGCCGGCAAGTACCAGCCGCGCACGCGGATGGACGAGGGCGCGCTTCAGGAACTCGCGGCTAGCATTCGCGCGCAGGGCCTGATGCAGCCGATTCTCGTGCGCTCCATCGGCGACGATCGCTATGAAATCATCGCGGGCGAGCGACGTTTCCGTGCCGCGCGCCTTGCGGGACTCGACGAAGTTCCGGTGCTCGTGAAAAACGTGCCAGATCAAGCCGCCGCGGCGATGGCGCTGATCGAGAACATTCAGCGCGAGGACCTCAACCCGCTGGAAGAGGCGCAGGGCATCCAGCGTCTGCTCGACGAATTCCGCTTTACTCACGAACAGGCGGCCGAAGCGGTCGGGCGCTCGCGCAGCGCGGTGTCGAATCTGCTGCGTCTGCTGAACCTGGCGTCGCCCGTTCAGACCATGCTCCTCGCCGGCGATCTCGACATGGGCCACGCGCGCGCGCTGCTCGCGGTCGATGCGGCGACACAGATTCAGCTTGCCAATCACGTCGTCAATCGCCGCTTGTCGGTTCGTGAAACCGAACGCTTGGTGGCGGCCACCACAAAGGAAGCACCTGCGACAAAAGCACGCGCCGCAAACGACGGCGGACGTGATACGCGTCGTCTCGAAGAAGAGTTGTCCGATCTGCTTTCCGCGAACGTGAAGATCAAATTGGGCGGAAGAGGGCGCGGCAAAGTCACGATCGATTTCGGCAATCTGGACTCGCTCGAAGGCATCCTCACCAAGTTGCGCGGCAGTATCGAAGCGCCGACTCCCGCCAACTGATCGCGCGGATCTTGTCCGAATTCAACGCGAAGCGCACGCGTTCCGACTTTCTCGCGCTCATTTGGAGGACCGTCTCGAAAGAGCCGGTTCTCGCGATTCTCATCTTCGCGCTCGTCGCGCTGCAGATCGCGCATCCGCGTCCGTGGATGTCGCTGCCCGGTCTCGTCGACTGGCAGACGGTGCTCACGCTCGCCGGCCTCCTGATCCTGACGAAGGCGATCGAATTATCAGGATTCCTGATGTGGGCGGCGCATCGGCTCGTGCATCACATTCATGGTGAGCGGACCCTGGCGCTGCTGCTCGTGGCGCTTGCTGCGGGACTTTCGACCGTGCTGACCAACGACGTCGCGCTCTTTGCCGTCGTGCCGCTCACATTGTCGCTGCACAAGCTCGCACCGTTGCCGATCAAGCGGCTCGTCATCGTGATCGCGCTCTCCGTCAACGCAGGTTCGATTCTCACGCCCCTCGGCAACCCCCAGAACCTCTTTCTATGGCAGACGGGCGGCGTCGGCTTCCCCGCGTTCGTGTGGGCGATGCTGCCGCTGTGCGCCGCATTGATGGCGCTGCTCGGCGTCGTCACGTTCATGATGTTCCGCGCGAAACCGCTCGATCTATCCGGCGATGTCGAAGAGCACCGTGTCGATCGCGTGTTGTGCGGCGTGAGTGTGCTTGCATTCGCTGTGTTCGTCGCGCTCGCCGATGCGCATCACGTCGGTCCGGCGCTTGTCGCGCTCGCGATCGTCTTTCTGCTGTGGCGTCGCGAGATCGTGTTCAGGATCGACTGGCTGTTGCTGCTCATCTTCGTGATGATGTTCATCGTGCTGCGCAGCGCGGCCGCGTTGCCGTCGATTCACGCAGCCATCGCCCAGGTTGGAATCGGCACGCCAGCGCGCGCGTATGCGGCCGGCGCCGTGCTCTCGCAAGCAATCAGCAACGTGCCCGCGGCCATCGTGCTCGCGGAGTTCACTAAGGACTGGCGCGCGCTCGCATTCGGTGTCAGCGTCGGGGGATTCGGCGTGGCGATCGGCTCGCTGGCCAATCTCATTGCCGTGCGATTGTCGGGTGAAAAAGGCATGTGGATGCCATTTCACATGGTGTCGATACCATTCTGGATCGTGGCAATGATCATCGGTTGGGCGCTCGTTTGACGCTCACCGAAGGCTCTGCCATCGAATGAGAATCTCCTTGCAATTGCAAGAAAAGTCTCGCTTTTGAGATTGATTTTTAAGCTTCGTCCGCTTGGCTTTTGACACACCTAAACTATTGAATCCGCGACAACAATCGCTTACAATCGCCCGGATTTATCAGCTAGGCCACCTCGAAAGCGCAGCGAAAGCGCAAGGTGATTTTCCGGACTCTTGGTTGAAGGTTTGAAGACGGTGCGAGAGGAAAATCGAGCGCCGAACGCTCACGCAACCGGCGATGCGAACGCCTCCGGAAATCAGCCGCGCAGTTCGTCTGCCGACGCGTGGGATGCCGAAGCGCAAGATAACAATATCGTTCCGCTCACGCGGGATCAGGCACAGAAGCTGTTTGGGCCCGAGGTGAGTCGTCCATCGCGTGTCACGCCGTTTAAGGTGGTGGCAGCGCAAATGGTTTTGTCCCTGGGTGCGACGCTGCTTTGGTGGCTGTTCTACAAGCCGCGGGGTGATGCTGCGCTGTCCGCATTTCTGGGGGGAGCAATCTGCTGGGTGCCGAGCGCTTTGTTCGCCGCGCGCCTGAGAGCGAAGAGCGGCGCGGAGACGATCATGAGCTGGATGATCGGCGAGGCGCTCAAGATGGGAGCGACGATCGCCATGTTCGTGGCGGTCGCGTACTGGTACAAGAGCGCGTTGTGGTTGCCGCTGCTCGTCACGTACATCGTCGCTCTGAAGACTTACTGGGTTGCAATGGCGCTACGGTGACGAATCTTGACGTCCCAGGTAAGTGCCTGCAGCACAGGATGTAAGTAGCATCACATATGAATACGTGCGGACCCTGTTCCGCACTCAGGCCTCTCGATCCGGAGCCGCTCAGCGAAGCGGCGGCTCGGAAGCGACAGGCGGCGAAAGATTTTTGACAATTTGGGTGGCTTTAACGATATGGCAGCTAGCGAAGGAACGCACGCTCTGGATCCGTCCGAGTACATTGCGCACCACTTGCAGAATCTTTCCACGCACGCACAGACGTCGATTTTCGACATCCACGTCTGGAATCTCGACACGCTTTTCTGGTCGATCGTGTGCGGTCTCGCAACCATCCTCATCCTCGGTCTTGCCGCACGCAAGGCGACCTCCGGTGTTCCCGGTCGGTTCCAGTGCGCTATCGAGATGCTGGTCGAAATGGTCGAAGATCAGTCGAAGTCGATGATTCACGGCAGCCGCCGCTTCATCGCTCCGCTCGCGCTGACCGTGTTCGTCTGGGTCGCCCTGATGAACTCGCTCGACTTCATCCCCGTCGATTTGCCGGGCCGCGTCATCGGCTGGCTGGGTCTGTCGGAAGCGCTGCCGCATCATCGCATCGTGCCGACGGCCGATCTGAACGGCACCATCGGCATCGCGCTCGGCGTGTTCGTGCTGATGATCTACTACAACTTCAAGATCAAGGGCGCCGGCGGCTTCGTGCATGAGTTGCTGTCCGCTCCGTTCGGCGCGCATCCGCTCCTGTGGATTCCGAACCTCGCGCTGAACATCATCGAGTTCGTCGCCAAGACGGTTTCGCTCGGCATGCGGCTTTTCGGCAACATGTACGCCGGCGAACTGCTGTTCCTGCTGATCGCCCTTTTGGGCAGCATGTGGACGTTCGGTGCGGACGCTTCTGTGCTCGGCTTCATCGGCCACGTGGTCGCGGGCACGGTTTGGGCGATCTTCCACATTCTGATCGTGCTGTTGCAGGCGTTCATTTTCATGATGCTGACGCTGGTGTATATCGGCCAGGCGCATGACTCACACTGACGCGTTGCGGCACGTTCCGGAATCGTTCAGGTTTTAGGTTTTCGTTTTTTATAAATCCAGTTCCAAAGTCTTTAATCAAAGGAGTGATCATGCAAGCTTTCATCGCCAACATCCAGGGTCTGACCGCCATCGGTATCGGCATCATCATCGGCCTGGGTGCAATCGGCGCCTGTATCGGTATCGGTCTGATGGGCGGCAAGTACATTGAAGCGTGCGCTCGCCAGCCGGAACTGATGAACCCGCTGCAGACCAAGATGTTCCTGCTGGCTGGTCTGATCGACGCGGCGTTCCTGATCGGCGTTGGTGTGGCAATGCTGTTTGCGTTCGCGAACCCGCTGCTCTCGAAGCTCGCAGGCTGAGGTTCCTCGGAACTGTGCGTCTGACTTTTAAAGACGCCTGAACGGAACGGATGAGGCGCTGATCGAGCTCAACAAGCCGATGAGCGCCTTTTAACCGTTTCACCTCCGATCAAGCAACGTTTAAGGAAACACCGTGAATCTCAACGCAACCCTGTTTGCGCAAATGGTCGTGTTTCTGATCCTCGCGTGGTTCACGATGAAGTTCGTGTGGCCGCCGTTGATCAACGCCCTCGACGAGCGCTCGAAAAAGATTGCCGACGGCCTCGCCGCCGCCGACAAGGGCAAAGCGGAACTCGAAGCGGCGCACAAGCGCGTCGACCAGGAACTCGCGCAAGCGCGTAACGACGGCCAGCAGCGCATCGCCGATGCCGAAAAGCGCGCCGCCGCAGTCGCAGAAGAAATCAAGGCCAACGCTCAGGCCGAAGCCGCGCGCATCGTCGCGCAAGCCAAGGCTGACGCAGACCAGCAAGTCGTGAAGGCGCGCGAAACGCTGCGTGCCGAAGTCGCGGCTCTGGCCGTCAAGGGCGCCGAGCAAATTCTGAAGCGCGAAGTCGATCAGAAAGCTCACGCCGATCTGCTGAATCAACTCAAAACCGAGCTCTGATCATGGCCGAACTTGCAACCATCGCTCGTCCTTACGCAGAAGCGCTGTTCCGCGTAGCCGAAACCGGCGATCTCGCGGGCTGGTCCACCTTCGTCGAGGAGCTGGCACAGGTTGCGCGTCTGCCCGAAGTGGAATCGGTCGCTTCGAGCCCGAAGGTAAACCGGCAACAGATCGCCGATCTCCTGCTCGCCGCAGTGAAGTCGCCGCTGGCACAAGGCAATGCTCAGGCGAAGAACTTCGTCGGCATGCTGGTCGAGAACCATCGCCTGTCGCTGCTGCCGGAAATCGCCGTCCAGTTCGACGAGCTGAAGAACGCCCGTGAAGGTGCTGCCGATGCTCACATCGTGAGCGCGTTCCCCCTCGAAGGCGAACAGTTGAACGACCTCGTTGCAAGCCTCGAACGCAAGTTCCAGCGCAAGCTGAAGCCGATCGTCGAAATCGATCAGTCGCTGATCGGCGGCGTTCGCGTGACGGTTGGCGACGAAGTGCTCGATACCTCGGTCCGCGCGCGCCTCGCCAGCATGCAGACGGCTCTGACCGCTTAAGCGATCGACCGTGTCTGAAAGCTGGCACGCAACAGAATTGACTATCAGGAGCGAATAATGCAACTCAATCCCTCTGAGATCAGCGAGCTGATCAAGAGCCGGATCCAGGGCCTTGAAGCGAGCGCGGATGTTCGCAACCAGGGCACCGTGATCTCCGTGACCGACGGTATCGTGCGTATCCACGGCCTGTCGGACGTGATGCAGGGCGAAATGCTCGAATTCCCGGGCAACACCTTCGGCCTCGCGCTGAACCTCGAACGTGACTCGGTCGGCGCCGTTATTCTCGGTGAATACGAGCACATCTCGGAAGGCGACATCGTCAAGACGACGGGCCGCATTCTCGAAGTGCCGGTCGGTCCGGAACTCATCGGCCGCGTGGTCGATGCGCTCGGCAACCCGATCGACGGTAAAGGCCCGATCAACGCGAAAGCTACGGACGCAATCGAAAAGATCGCTCCGGGCGTGATCTGGCGTAAGTCGGTGTCGCAGCCGGTGCAAACGGGTCTGAAGTCGATCGACTCGATGGTGCCGATCGGCCGTGGCCAGCGTGAGCTGATCATCGGCGACCGTCAGTGCGGCAAGACCGCGGTGGCCGTCGACGCGATCATCAACCAGAAGGGCAAGGACCTCATCTGTATCTACGTCGCGATCGGCCAGAAGGCTTCGTCGATCATGAACGTGGTGCGCAAGCTCGAAGAAACCGGCGCGATGGCGTACACCATCGTCGTGGCGGCTTCGGCTTCGGAATCGGCCGCGATGCAATACCTCGCGCCGTACGCCGGCTGCACGATGGGCGAATACTTCCGCGATCGCGGCCAAGATGCGCTGATCGTCTATGACGATTTGACCAAGCAAGCATGGGCGTATCGCCAGATTTCGCTGCTGCTGCGCCGCCCGCCGGGTCGTGAAGCGTATCCGGGTGACGTGTTCTATCTGCACTCGCGTCTGCTCGAGCGTGCTGCGCGCGTCTCGGAAGAGTACGTCGAGAAGTTCACCAACGGCGAAGTCAAGGGCAAGAGCGGCTCGCTGACGGCATTGCCCGTCATCGAAACGCAAGCCGGCGACGTGACCGCGTTCGTTCCGACGAACGTGATCTCGATTACCGACGGCCAGATCTTCCTCGAAACCGACCTGTTCAACGCCGGTATCCGCCCCGCAATCAACGCGGGCGTGTCGGTGTCGCGCGTCGGTGGTGCGGCTCAGACCAAGGTCATCAAGAAGCTGTCGGGCGGTATCCGTACCGACCTCGCGCAGTATCGTGAGCTGGCTGCGTTCGCGCAGTTCGCATCGGACCTCGACGAAGCCACCCGCAAGCAGCTCGAACGCGGTCGCCGCGTGACGGAACTGCTGAAGCAGCCGCAGTATCAGCCGCTGCAGGTGTGGGAACTGGCTGTCGCGCTGTTCGCTGCCAACAATGGCTATCTGGACGATCTCGAAGTCTCGCAAGTTCTGCCGTTCGAAAAGGGCATGCGCGAATTCCTGAAGACCAGCCACGCCGATCTGATTAAGCGCATCGAAGACAACAAAGACTTGTCGAAGGACGACGAAGGCGCACTGCATGCCGCGCTGAAGGACTTCAAGAAGTCGGGCGCTTATTGATCGGGACTGAGGAGCAACGCGCGATGTCGTTGAACGTCGCGCGGCTTCGATCAAGGAGTAAGCAATGGCTGGAATGAAGGAAATTCGCGGCAAGATCAAGAGCGTGCAAAACACGCGCAAGATCACGAAAGCGATGGAAATGGTCGCCGCATCCAAGATGCGCCGCGCCCAGGAGCGTATGCGTTCCGCCCGTCCGTATGCCGACAAGGTCCGCGCAATCGCATCGCACATGAGCAAGGCGAACCCTGAGTATCGCCACCCGTTCATGGTCGAGAACAAGGGCGTGAAGACGGCCGGCCTGATCCTCGTCACGACCGACAAGGGTCTGTGCGGCGGCATGAACACGAACGTCCTGCGTGCGTCGCTGCTCAAGATCAAGGAACTCGATCAGAGCGGTGTCAAGATCGAGGCGTCGGCGATCGGCAGCAAGGGTCTCGGGTTCCTGAATCGCCTGAAGGCCAGTGTCGTGTCGCAAGTCACGCAACTGGGCGACACGCCGCATCTGGAAAAGCTGATCGGCGCGATCAAGGTGCAGCTCGACCTGTATTCGGAAGGCAAGATCAACGCGGTGTACCTGGCGTACACGCGCTTCATCAACACGATGAAGCAGGAAGCGGTGATCGAGCAGCTGCTGCCGTTGTCGGTGGACGATCTCGACGCGAAGAACGAAGACGGCGACACGCCGAAGACCTCGTGGGATTACATCTACGAGCCGGACGCGCAAACCGTGGTGGACGAGTTGCTCGTGCGCTACGTCGAAGCGCTCGTGTATCAGGCAGTCGCGGAAAACATGGCGTCGGAGCAATCGGCGCGCATGGTCGCGATGAAAGCCGCGTCGGACAACGCGAAGACCGTGATCAACGAACTGCAGCTCGTCTACAACAAGAGCCGCCAGGCCGCGATTACGAAAGAATTGTCGGAAATCGTCGGCGGCGCCGCAGCGGTCTGATTTTGCTGACCGCGTGAAAGAACACAGTATCTAAAGGAAATGCGATGAGTACTACTGCTTTGGTAGAAGGCAAGATCGTACAGTGCATCGGCGCCGTTATCGACGTGGAATTCCCGCGTGAGCACATGCCGAAGATCTACGACGCGCTCATTCTGGAAGGCACCGAACTGACGCTCGAAGTCCAGCAGCAGCTGGGCGACGGCGTGGTGCGCACCATCTGTCTGGGTGCCTCCGACGGTCTGCGCCGCGGCACGGCTGTCAAGAATACGGGCAAGCCCATCAGCGTGCCGGTTGGCAAGCCGACGCTCGGCCGCATCATGGACGTGCTTGGCCGTCCTATCGACGAAGCCGGTCCGATCGAATCGGCAACGATGCGCTCGATCCACCAGAAGGCACCGGCGTTCGAAGACCTGTCGCCGTCGACCGAACTGCTCGAAACGGGCATCAAGGTTATCGACCTGATCTGTCCGTTCGCGAAGGGCGGCAAGGTGGGTCTGTTCGGCGGTGCAGGCGTGGGCAAGACCGTGAACATGATGGAACTCATCAACAACATCGCGAAGGAACACGGCGGTTATTCCGTGTTCGCCGGTGTGGGTGAGCGTACCCGTGAAGGGAACGACTTCTATCACGAAATGAAGGACTCGAACGTTCTCGACAAGGTCGCGCTGGTGTACGGCCAGATGAACGAGCCGCCGGGCAACCGTCTGCGCGTCGCGCTGACCGGTCTGACGATGGCCGAGCACTTCCGTGACGAAGGCCTCGACGTGCTGTTCTTCGTCGACAACATCTACCGTTTCACGCTGGCGGGTACGGAAGTGTCCGCTCTGCTCGGCCGTATGCCTTCGGCAGTGGGCTATCAGCCGACGCTGGCTGAAGAAATGGGCAAGCTGCAAGAACGCATCACGTCGACCAAGACCGGTTCGATTACGTCGGTTCAGGCCGTGTACGTCCCTGCGGATGACTTGACCGACCCGTCGCCGGCTACGACCTTCGGCCACTTGGACGCAACCGTCGTGTTGTCGCGTGACATCGCATCGCTAGGTATTTATCCGGCAGTGGA
The DNA here is from genome assembly GCA_000648925.1 of Caballeronia jiangsuensis. Lineage (GTDB taxonomy): Bacteria > Pseudomonadota > Gammaproteobacteria > Burkholderiales > Burkholderiaceae > Caballeronia > Caballeronia jiangsuensis. Next base: position 101,941 of record JFHF01000005.1, on the reverse strand, counting down.
CCCGCTCGATTCGACCTCGCGTCAGATCGACCCGCACGTGATCGGCGAAGAGCACTACTCGATCACGCGCGGCGTGCAGCAAACGCTGCAGCGCTACAAGGAATTGCGCGACATCATCGCGATTCTGGGCATGGACGAACTGTCGCCGGAAGACAAGCTGTCGGTCTCGCGCGCGCGCAAGATCCAGCGTTTCCTGTCGCAGCCGTTCCACGTTGCGGAAGTGTTCACGGGCTCGCCGGGCAAGTACGTGCCGCTGAAGGAAACCATCCGCGGCTTCAAGATGATCGTCGAAGGTGAATGCGATCATCTGCCGGAGCAAGCGTTCTACATGGTCGGCACGATCGACGAAGCCTTCGAAAAGGCCAAGAAGATCCAGTAAAGATTGGGTGTCTACAAGGGCGTCGGTCTGACGGCTGACGTCCGCGAACTACACTCAATCCAGGAGTCGACATAAATGGCAACCATCAAGGTAGACGTCGTCAGCGCGGAAGAGCAGATCTTCTCGGGCCAGGCGAAGTTCGTCGCGCTGCCGGGCGAAGCAGGTGAACTGGGCATTCTGCCCGGCCACACGCCGCTCATCACGCGCATTCGTCCGGGCGCGGTGCGCATCGAGGCGGAAGACGGCTCGGAAGAGTTCGTGTTCGTTGCAGGCGGGATTCTCGAAATCCAGCCGGGCATCGTGACCGTACTCGCCGATACCGCCATCCGTGGCGCCGATCTCGACGAAGCGAAGGCAGAGCAGGCGAAGAAGCGTGCCGAGGAAGCGATTCAAAACAACACCTCGGAACTCGAGTACGCGACCGCGCAAGCGGAACTCGCGTACGCGACGGCTCAACTCGCGGCGATCCAGCGTCTGCGCAAGGCGCACGCGAAGCACTAAGCGTGACGCGCCAAGCGGCGTTCAGCAGTTCAAAGAAAGCAGCCTTCGGGCTGCTTTTTTTATGCTCCAAATCGGCAAACCGCGCAGGCATTAGTGCATATCGGTTGTGTGTATCGATGGCAGAGTCTGCGTAACGCATTGATTCGGTTGCGTTTTAGTCGATCGCGTCAGAACATCGTTGCGGGGAAACACTCAATGCCCGCGCGCGTCTTTGCGATGCACAATAGCCTCCAATTAGCCTTCATCGGGCGGCGACACATATTGGCGGAGACCATCGATGGCAACTGAACAGACGCAGACCGGCGCGCAGATCAAACCGCGCGACGGCATTTCCCATGTTCGCGGCGCGACCGACATCGCTCTGAGCGACGCAACCGTCTCACGTTTTCTTCTCGAAACCGTGAACCGCTTTCCTGAACGACCTGCCGTGGTCTTCCGCGAGCAGAACATCCGATGGACCTGGCGCGAGTTCGCGAACCAGGTCGACGTGCTCGCGAGCGGACTGCTCGCGCTTGGCGTTCAGGCGGGCGATCGCGTCGGCATCTGGTCGCCGAATCGCGCGGAATGGCTGCTCACGCAATTCGCCACCGCGCGCATGGGCGCGGTGCTGGTCAACATCAACCCGGCGTACCGGCTGGCCGAACTCGAATATGCGCTCAACAAGGTCGGCTGCAAGGCGATCATCGCGGCGGAGCAGTTCAAGTCATCGAAGTATCTGGAGATGTTGCAGTCGCTCGCGCCTGAACTCGCCCACGCCGCGCCGAACGCGCTCGACGCCGCGAAGCTACCGGAACTGCGCGCTGTCATTCGCATGGGCGACGGCAAGACGCCCGGCATGCTCAACTTCGACGATGTGATGCGCACTGGCGCCGACCACCTCGACGCAGCGAAGCTCGACGCGCTCGAAGCGAAGCTGGGTCCGGACGACGCGATCAACATCCAGTTCACGAGCGGCACAACGGGCAATCCGAAGGGCGCGACGCTCACGCATCGGAACATCGTCAACAACGCGCGCTATATCGCGATGGCGATGCGCCTCACCGAGCAGGATTCGCTCTGCATTCCGGTGCCGCTCTATCACTGCTTCGGCATGGTGCTGGCGGTGCTCGCGTGCGTGTCGACCGGCTGCACGATGGTATTTCCGGGCGAAGCGTTCGACCCCGCCGCGACGCTCGCCGCGGTCCACGACGAAAAATGCACCGCGCTGCACGGCGTACCGACGATGTTCATCGCGGAACTCGATCATCCCGATTTCGCGAAGTACGAGCTGAGCCGTCTGCGCACGGGCATCATGGCAGGGTCGCCGTGCCCGATCGAAACGATGAAACGCGTGGTTTCGACGATGCATCTGAGCGAGATCACGATCGCGTACGGCATGACCGAGACGAGCCCGGTGTCGTTCCAGAGTTCGACCACCGATCCGCTCGACAAACGCACGACGACCGTCGGACGCATTCAGCCGCATCTCGAGGTGAAGATCGTCGATCCATCGGGCAACATCGTGCCCGTCGGCGAGACCGGCGAGCTCTGCACGCGCGGCTACTCGGTGATGAAGGGCTACTGGGCCGACGAATCCAAGACGCGCGAAGCGATCGTCGACGGCTGGATGCACACCGGCGACCTCGCGACGCTCGACGACGAAGGCTATTGCAACATCGTCGGACGCCTCAAGGACATGCTGATTCGCGGCGGCGAGAACGTCTATCCGCGCGAGATCGAGGAATTCCTGTTCCGCCATCCGAAGGTCCAGTCGGTGCAGGTGTTCGGCGTGCCGGATCAGAAGTACGGCGAGGAAGTGTGCGCGTGGATCGTCGTGCGTCCCGGCGAACAAGCGAGCGAGGACGAGATTCGCGACTTCTGCAAAGGGCAGATCGCGCATTACAAGATTCCGCGCTATATCCGCTTCGTCGACGAATTGCCGATGACCGTCACCGGCAAGGCGCAAAAGTTCGTGATGCGCGCGCGCATGATCGACGAACTGAAGCTCGCCGAAACCAGGACGGCCTGAGCCTCACGGCATTCGAAATCACGAAACGACGAAGGGAGCGCCGCGGCGCTCCCTTCTGTCATTGGATGAAACGTTCGAGCCCTGAAACTCTCAAAGAACGCAAACGTTTGTCCAGGCGAAAAAAAAGCGGGCCTGGAGCCCGCTAAAAACCACACGCTACGGGGTTAGCGCGAGGAGACCACACGTGGGATTTCGAACGGATTACATTCGAATAACGATCCCAGCACCGATGCCCCAAAATCTGAGCGCTTAGGCCACAGTCAGCTATTGGACCACGCGACTTTCGCACAGCGCAGCCCAATACATCCGTGTTGAAACCGTTTCACAGATTGTGGGCGAATTGATTCCGAGTCGCCGTAACAAAGTGTTTCAGGTTGTAACCCGCGTCCGGTAAGGCGGAGGGGAAATTTTGTCGCGCGAATCACCCGATTTTCATGGATATATTGTCTGTTATTCGGATCATTTATTCGATCGGCCGGACCTCGCCGGCAAATGCCGATTTTCGGACCAGAGCGATAATTTTGATTTTCCGCGAAAATCGAACGTGCGGACGCATGAAATCGATGCGCAAGTTGCCCGCAAACGATCATTTAACGAGAAAACGCTATGGAGACACGTATGACGATCGACGCAGCCTTGCTCCGGTACTACCGCGCCGTCGACGAGGCCTTCCCGGCTTTGGCGCCCAATGCGGATGCGCGGACGGTGCGAGACCGCTTCAGTAACATTGCAAAAGCTTACGCCCGAAAGCGTGACGATGCCGTGATCGCGGAAGACATCGAGATCGCTCTCGAAGGGCGCACGCTCGTCGCGCGGGTCTACAAACCGACGGCCGCGCAGGGTCCGTTGCCGCTCATCGTGTACTTTCACGGCGGCGGTTGGGTGGTCGGTGACCTGGACACGCACGATGGACTCGTCGCACGGCTCGCGTTGGATTCGCATTGCGCCGTGGCGAGCGTCGATTACCGGCTCGCCCCAGAGCATCCGTTTCCCGCGCCGTGCGAGGACGCGCTCGACGCGCTGATCTGGCTCGCGGAGCATCGCTCGCGGCTCGGTTTCGCGGTCGACCGGCTGGCCGTCGGCGGTGACAGTGCGGGCGCGCATCTGGCGGTCGTCGCGGCGCGCGCGGCGAACGAGCGCGTGGCTGGCCTCGTCGGCTTGCAATTGCTGCTCTATCCGGTGATGCGCCGCCAGCTCGAAAGCCCCAGTTGCATCGCGAATGCAAACGGTCCGGGGCTCACGAACGATGAAATGAAGTGGTACTGGACGCAATTTCTATCCGGCGATGCGCCGGAAGAGCACGACGTGCGCGCGTTCCCGCTGTCCGAGCCGTTCGAGCGCACGCCGGCGCCCGCGCTCGTCGTCGCGGCGGCCTACGATCCGCTCTACGACGACGCCTTCGAACTCAAGCGCTTCCTGCAAGCCAACGGCGGCCGCGTCGAGATGATCGAAGCGCACGACATGACGCACGGATTCGGGCGCATGCATTCGCAGTCGGAAGCGGCGCTGGACTGGCTGCGCAAGATCGGCACGCGCGCAGGCGAACTCGTGCGTGCCGGGCGTTGAGCGTTACTTCAACCATTTGTCATAGACGGCCTGAAACTCGCCCGACGACCGGGCGAGATGCAGCCACTGATCGACATACTGCTGAAACGGCACGTCGCCGCGCGGCAGCAGATACGCCTTTTCGCCGAACTGGAACGGCTTGTCCGGATGCACCGAGCACAGTCCGGGATTGAGCTTCTGCTGAAGCAGCGTTTCGGATGCGTCGGTGACCATCACGTCGGCTTTGCCTTCGAGGATCTGCTTGAAGATCGTCACGTTGTCCGGGTATTCGATCAACTGCGAGTGCGGGAAAAACTGCTTCGCGAAGCGCTCGTTCGTGCCGCCCGGATTGACGATCGTGCGCACGTTCGGCTGATCGATCTGCGCGACGGTCTGGTACTTGTCGACATCGTCGCAACGGACGATCGGCGTTTTGCCGTCTTCCATGTACGGCGCCGTGAAGAAGGCGCGCTTTTGCCGCTCGAGCGTGGTCGAGACGCCGCCCACGGCGATATCGCACTTGGCGACGAAATCGTTCATCAGGTTCGACCACGACGTCTTCACGTACTCCGCTTTCGCGCCGAGCGACTTCGCGAGACTCTCCGCGAGATCGATGTCGATCCCTTCGAACTGGCCGTCCGGACGCAGGAAGGAGTACGGCTTGTAGTCGCCCGTCGTGCAAACGCGCAGCGTGTGGCGCGCGAGGATATCGTCGAGCCGCGAGGGTGCTGCGACTGGCGCGGGCGCGGCAGGTTTCGCGCCGGCGACGGTGCCCGCCTGAACCGTTTGAGCGTGCGCGACGCCATTCAGCGCGAGCGACATGACAAGGGCCGAGGCGGCGAGACTGACAGACGTGCGTTGCATCGATTCTCCTGGTTCTAGTTGTAGGGTTCCGTCGATGATACCGAGGCGTTCGCGTCCCCGGACACTCGTCCGAAACGCATAGGCCGCGCTGCATGAGACTTCCCGAATTGCCGGGCTCAGTCAACGAAAACGCCCGCCCGGTCCGGTAGAATGAATGATTCTTTGCCTTCAGCATCGAGCGACGTGGCACACACTCTTCTGAACGACACCTTCCTGCGCGCGCTCCTGCGCCAGCCGACCGACTACACGCCGATCTGGCTGATGCGCCAGGCGGGACGCTATCTCCCGGAATACAACGCGACGCGTACCCGCGCGGGCAGTTTTCTCGGGCTCGCGAAGAATCCCGATTACGCGACCGAAGTGACGCTTCAGCCGCTCGAACGCTTTCCGCTCGACGCCGCGATTCTCTTCTCCGACATTCTCACCGTCCCCGACGCGATGGGCCTCGGCTTGAACTTCGTGCAGGGCGAAGGTCCGCGTTTCGAGCGCACCGTGCGCAGCGAGGACGACGTTAAGCGCCTTGCCGTGCCGGACATCGGCGCGACGCTCTCCTATGTCACCGACGCCGTGCGCCAGATCCGCCGCGCGCTCACCGACGCGCAAGGCCGTCAAAAGGTGCCGCTGATCGGTTTCTCCGGCAGCCCGTGGACGCTCGCGTGCTACATGGTCGAAGGCGGCGGCTCGGACGATCACCGCACGGTCAAATCGATGGCTTATGCGCGTCCGGACCTGATGCACCGCATCCTCGATGTGAACGCGCAAGCCGTCACGGCGTACCTGAATGCGCAGATCGAAGCCGGCGCGCAGGCCGTGATGATCTTCGACACGTGGGGCGGTGCGCTCGCCGATGGCGCGTATCAACGCTTCTCGCTCGAATACATCGCGAAGGTGGTCGCGGGTCTGAAGCGCGAGCACGACGGCGCGCGCGTGCCCGTCATCACCTTTACGAAGGGCGGCGGATTGTGGATCGAGGAAATCGCCGCGACGGGTGTCGATGCCGTTGGTCTCGACTGGACCATGAATCTGGGCAAGGCGCGTGAAAAAGTGGGCGCGCGCGTGGCTTTGCAGGGGAACATCGATCCGAACGTGCTCTTCGCGCCGCCCGCGGCGATCCGCACAGAAGCGCGCGCTGTGCTCGAGAGTTTCGGGAATTTTCCGGGCCACGTCTTCAATCTGGGCCACGGAATCTCGCAGTTCACGCCGCCGGAGAGCGTCGCGGAGCTCGTCGATGAAGTCCATCGTCACAGCCGTGCGATGCGCGCGAAACAAGCCACGCGATAGCTCATATACAAAAGCCGGCGTTGCGAATGCATGTTGCAGCGCAACGTCGATGCTTCGGAGCAGACAATCAGGGGCTGGAACATTTCGTCCGCATCGCCCACCTCAGGCGGCGTTCCTCGATGTCAAGACTGAACTTATGCACATTTTGTTCGCTGCGGCGCGCCATCAGACGTATGGCCTCCAGCAACCAATAACGTGTCTCTATGTATGCTTTAACCCTATGATTTTTAAGAAATTTCGAGAGCTTTGCCCGAAATGTGGGCCAGCGCACATAAGGGTTTCGTGACATTGTTTGCGGCGACGTCGAACGCACTTCTCAACAAAGTTATCCACAGGCCTGTGGAAAGCATCGGAAATCCAAAAATAATCGGCGGTTTACAGACGATTCTGATGTTTCACTTTAACTTCGCCCCGTTCAAGCAGATTCCAGTGTCGGACCGTTGTACGCGGGGTCGTGCGCGGTGACTGGCCTTTTCGTGCGCGTCGCCGTCGATCAGCCGATGCCCGTGCTGTTCGACTACCGCTATGCGCTGCCGGACGCGCCTGCCGTCGGCATGCTGGTGCAGGTGCCGTTCGGGCGACGCGAGGTCGTCGGGCTGATCTGCGAAATCGCCCATTCAAGCGACGTGCCCGCCGAAAAACTGCGCGCCGTTACCGCAGTCTGCGATGGCTGCGCGCCGCTGTCCGACGCCTGGATCGCGCTTGCCGCTTTCGCCGCCGATTACTACCAGCGTGGTCTCGGCGAAGTCGCGCTGCCGGCGCTGCCTCAGGCGTTGCGCGACGCCTCGCGCTGGAATCGACTTTTCGCCGTGGAGCCGCGCTACCGGCTTTTGCCGGAGGGACGCGCGCAACTTCCCGACGCGTTGCCCGCGCGCGCCAGCGCCCTGCGCCGCCTGGCCGAAGCGCTCGCGGAGCAGCCGTCGCTCGCTCTTTCCGATGCCCGCGCGCTGCATCCCAAAGCGAGCGTGACTTTCGACGACTGGCTCGCGCGCGGCTGGATCGAGACGGCGACGACGCAAACCGTCGAGCCCGATGCGAATGCGCACGTGCTTCCGACCGGCGCCGCGCCGCTGCCGATTCTGACGGACGAACAACGCGATGCCGTCGATGCGATTTCCGGCGCGCAAGGCTTCGCGCCGTTCTTGCTTCACGGCGTGACGGGAAGCGGCAAGACCGAGGTCTATCTGCATGCGCTCGCCGTGTTGCTCGCCGCCCGGCCGGACGCGCAAGCGCTCGTTCTCGTTCCCGAAATCAACCTGACGCCGCAGTTCGAAGCCGCGTTCCGCGCGCGTTTTTCGGCGCTCGCCGACGGCTCCATCGTCACGATGCACAGCGGCCTCGCCGAAGGCGAACGCGCGCGCAACTGGCTGGCGGCGCACACGGGCAGCGCGCGCATCGTGCTCGGCACGCGTCTCGCGATCCTCGCGTCGATGCCGCAACTCGCGATGATCGTCGTCGATGAAGAGCACGATCCTGCCTACAAGCAGCAGGAAGGTCTGCGCTACTCGGCACGCGATCTGGCGATCTATCGTGCGAAACAGCTCGATATTCCCGTCGTGCTCGGCTCGGCGACGCCGTCGCTCGAAACCTGGTGGCAAGCGGAGCAGGGCCGCTACACGCGGTTGACGCTTACGCGCCGGGCCGTCGCCGAAGCGGCATTGCCGGCCGTGAAGCTCATCGATCTGGAAGAGGAGAGACGGCGCGGCCGCGCGTCGGTCGAAGGGCTCGCGGGTCCGCTCATCGCCGCGCTGAAAACGCGCGTCGAGCGTGGCGAGCAGAGTCTCGTGTTTCTGAATCGACGTGGCTATGCGCCGATTCTGTCGTGCGACGCCTGCGGATGGGTCGCGGGCTGTCCGCGCTGCAGCGCCTACGCCGTGCTGCACAAGCCGGAGCGCGCGCTGCGCTGCCATCATTGCGGCTGGGAATCGCGCATTCCGAAGTCGTGCCCGGACTGCGGCAACATCGATATCGCGCCGATGGGCCGCGGCACGCAGCGTGTCGAGGAGACGCTCGCGAGCGTGGTGCCGGGCGCGCGCGTGCTGCGCATCGACGCCGACAGCACGCGCCGCAAGGGCAGTGCGCAGGCGCTTTTCTCCGATGTGCACGCGGGCGAGGTCGATATTCTCGTTGGCACGCAGATGATCGCGAAGGGCCACGACTTCCGGCGCGTGACGCTCGTCGGCGTGCTCAATGCCGACACCGCGCTCTTCTCGCACGACTTTCGCGCGAGCGAGCGGCTCTTCGCTCAACTGACGCAGGTGAGCGGCCGCGCGGGACGGGCGGGCTTGCCAGGCGAAGTGATGATTCAGACGCGTTATCCGCGTCACGCGCTGTATCAGGCGCTGTCGCGGCAAGACTATGTGGGTTTCGCCAACTCGACGCTCGCCGAGCGGCGCGACGCGCGCCTGCCGCCGTTCGTCTATCAGGCGATGTTGCGTGCCGAAGGCCGCACGCTCGAAGCGGCGCTCAAGTTTCTGGAGGATGCGGCGGCGGCGTTCGCGCCTTTACCCGGCGCGGATCGCGTGACCGTCTACGATGCGGTGCCGCTTACCATCGTCAAAGTATTCAATGTCCATCGGGCGCAACTGCTGCTCGAAAGTGCGTCACGGGCGGCGTTGCAGGCGTCGTTGCGCGCGTGGCAACCGGCGCTGCGCTCGCTCAAGGGCGTATTGCGATGGAACGTCGAAGTCGATCCATTGGACGTTTGAGTCGATAAAAAGCGCGTCAGACGACGTCGCGCGCGGCCCGGCCACCCCGGTCGGAAGCGTCATCGGATCGGCGAACGTGCGGCGACGCGCCCCGAACGAACAGCACGACGCAGACCGCGACCATCGCCCAAACGCCGGTTACCACCATCCAAGTGCTCATGCTCGTGCTCTCCCCGAAGTCGCCGTGCGCTGACGGCGAAGGCAGCGCCGTGGGCGGCGCATTGCGTTTATATCGGCGGCGTTAAAGGATTTACGTAGGGCGCGTCCCGAAAATTCCCGACTAGGGAAACTACTAGGCGACAGGCGCCAACCGATAGCCGGCGGTGCGCTGCTCAAAGCCTTGTTCCATAAGGGTTTCATTGTGGTGCAACCCTAGCGAAAATCTCGGTTGCACCTTTTAAATCAGCGGAGTACGATTCGCCAACTTTTTAGTCATGAGCCGGGTTGGGCACGACCGGCAAACGAAGGAAATATGGCGAGCACAACCCTAGGCGTCAAAGTCGACGATCTGCTGCGTTCCCGGCTCAAAGATGCCGCGACGCGCCTCGAACGCACTCCACACTGGCTGATCAAGCAGGCGATCTTCGCTTATCTGGAGCGCATCGAACACGGTCAGCTCCCGCCCGAGCTGTCGGGCGCGAACGGTTCGTCCGAATTGGCCGATACCACGCCCGTCGATGGCGACGAAGACGGCGCGCCGCATCCTTTCCTCGATTTCGCGCAGAACGTGCAGCCGCAATCCGTGCTGCGCGCGGCGATCACGGCCGCGTATCGCCGGCCCGAGCCTGAGTGCGTGCCGTTCCTGATCGGCCAGGCGCGTTTGCCTGCAACCGTCGCCGCCGAAACCGAAAAGCTCGCGACGAAGCTCGTCGAAGCGCTCCGCGCGAAAAGCTCGGGGGGCGGCGTCGAAGGGTTGATCCACGAATTCTCGCTGTCGAGCCAGGAAGGCGTCGCGCTGATGTGCCTCGCCGAAGCGCTCCTGCGCATTCCCGACCGCGCCACGCGCGACGCGCTGATCCGCGACAAGATCAGCAAGGGCGACTGGAAATCGCACATGGGCCAGGCGCCGTCGCTGTTCGTGAACGCGGCGACGTGGGGCCTGATGATCACCGGCAAGCTCGTGACGACGAACAGCGAAGCGGGCCTGTCCTCCGCGCTCACGCGTCTGATCGGCCGCGGCGGCGAACCGCTGATCCGCAAGGGCGTCGACATGGCGATGCGCCTGATGGGCGAGCAGTTCGTCACCGGCGAGACCATCTCCGAAGCGCTCGCGAACAGCCGCAAGTACGAGGCGCGCGGTTTCCGCTATTCCTACGACATGCTCGGCGAAGCCGCGACGACGGAAGAAGACGCGCAGCGCTATTACGCGTCCTACGAGCAGGCGATCCACGCAATCGGCAAGGCGGCGGGCGGGCGCGGCATCTACGAAGGTCCGGGCATTTCGATCAAGCTCTCCGCGCTGCATCCGCGTTACTCGCGCTCGCAACAGGAACGCACGATGACCGAGTTGCTGCCGCGCGTGCGCTCGCTCGCGCAACTGGCGCGGCGCTATGACATCGGTTTGAACATCGACGCCGAGGAAGCCGATCGCCTCGAAATCTCGCTCGACCTGCTCGAAGCGCTGTGCTTCGACCCGGAACTGGCGGGCTGGAACGGCATCGGTTTCGTGGTGCAGGGTTATCAGAAGCGCTGCCCGTTCGTGATCGACTATCTGATCGATCTCGCGCGCCGCAGCCGTCATCGTTTGATGATTCGCCTCGTGAAGGGCGCGTACTGGGATACGGAAATCAAGCGTGCGCAAGTCGATGGCCTCGAAGGCTATCCGGTCTACACGCGCAAGATCTACACGGACATTTCGTATCTCGCGTGCGCGAAGAAGCTGCTCGGCGCGCCGGATGCGGTCTATCCGCAATTCGCGACGCACAACGCGTTCACGCTGTCCGCGATCTATCACCTCGCGGGACAAAACTACTATCCCGGCCAGTACGAATTCCAGTGCCTGCACGGCATGGGCGAGCCGCTCTACGAAGAAGTGACCGGCCGCGACAAGCTGAACCGACCGTGCCGCGTGTATGCGCCGGTCGGCACGCACGAAACGCTGCTCGCGTATCTCGTGCGCCGCCTGCTCGAAAACGGCGCGAACACGTCGTTCGTGAACCGCATCGCCGATGAATCCATTCCGGTGAAAGAGCTCGTGCGCGATCCGATCGACGAAGCGCAGGAGATCACGCCGCTCGGCGCGCCGCACGCGAAGATTCCGCTGCCGCGTCAGTTGTATGGCAACGAGCGCTTCAACTCGATGGGCCTCGATCTCTCGAACGAGCATCGGCTGGCGTCGCTGTCGTCGGCGTTGCTGGCGAGCGCGCATCATCCGTGGCGCGCCGAACCGATGCTGGAAGGCGGCACGATCATCGAGAACGGCATGCCGGCGCGCGACGTGCGCAATCCGTCGGACCTGCGCGATATCGTCGGCACGGTCGTGGAAGCGTCGCCGGAACAGGTGAGCGCAGCGATTGCGAACGCCGTGGCCGCCGCGCCGATCTGGCAGGCGACGCCCGTCGAAGATCGCGCCGATTGCCTCGCGCGCGCCGCCGATCTGCTCGAAGCGCAGATGCACACGCTGATGGGCCTCGTCGTGCGCGAAGCGGGCAAGTCCTTGCCGAACGCGATCGCGGAGATTCGCGAGGCCATCGATTTTCTGCGTTACTACGCGTCGCAGATTCGCGCCGAGTTTTCGAACGATACGCATCGTCCGCTCGGTCCGGTCGTGTGTATCAGCCCGTGGAACTTCCCGCTCGCGATCTTCATGGGGCAGGTCGCCGCCGCGCTCGCGGCCGGCAATCCGGTGCTCGCGAAGCCCGCCGAGCAGACGCCGCTGATCGCCGCGCAAGCCGTGCGCATTCTGCGCGAGTCGGGCGTGCCCGCGGGCGCGGTGCAGCTGCTGCCGGGCAATGGCGAAACGGTCGGCGCGGCTTTGGTCGCCGATCCGCGCACGCGCGCCGTCATGTTCACCGGCTCGACGGAAGTCGCCCGCCTCATCAACAAGACGCTGTCCGAGCGCCTCGACCCGGACGGCCGTCCGATTCCGCTGATCGCGGAAACCGGCGGCCAGAACGCGATGATCGTCGATTCGTCGGCGCTCGCGGAGCAGGTGGTCGCGGACGTGCTGCAATCGTCGTTCGACTCGGCCGGCCAGCGCTGCTCGGCGCTGCGCGTGCTGTGCCTGCAAGACGATGTCGCCGATCGCACGCTCGAAATGCTGACGGGCGCGATGAAGCAGCTCGCGGTCGGCAATCCGGATCGTCTCTCGGCGGATGTCGGCCCGGTGATCGATGCGGACGCGAAGCGCGGCATCGACGCGCATATCGCCGGGATGCGCGACAAGGGCCGCAACGTCACGCAACTGCCGCTGCCGGACGCGTGTGCGCAAGGCACGTTCGTGCCGCCGACGCTCATCGAGCTCGACAGCATCGACGAGTTGAAGCGCGAAGTGTTCGGCCCGGTGCTGCATGTGGTGCGTTACCGCCGTTCGAACCTTGATAAACTCCTCGACCAAATTCGCTCGACGGGTTATGGCCTTACGCTCGGCATCCATACGCGTATCGACGAAACCATCGCGCATGTGATCGCGCGGGCGCATGTGGGCAACATCTACGTGAACCGTAACGTGATCGGCGCAGTGGTCGGCGTGCAGCCGTTCGGCGGCGAAGGTTTGTCGGGCACGGGTCCGAAGGCGGGCGGCGCACTGTACTTGCAGCGTCTCCTGGCGAAACGCCCGACCGGTTTGCCGAAGTCGCTCGCGAGCACGCTCGTCGTCGATCAGACCGCGTCGAAGGACACGCCCGCGGCGGCGCTCACCGCGTTGCGCGACTGGGCGATCGGCGAACGCGATCCGCAGACGGCCGCGCGCTGCGATGGCTATCTGCAACACGTGATGGCGGGCGCGACGGCGGTTCTGAATGGCCCGACGGGCGAGCGCAACACGTACACGCTCGGCGCGCGCGGCACGGTGCTGTGCGTGGCGGCGACATCGAGCGGCGCGCGCGCGCAACTGGCCGCCGCGCTCGCGACGGGCAACCGCGCGTTGTTCAGCGGATCGGCGGGCGAGCAACTGGCGGCGTCGCTGCCGGCATCGCTGAAGCCGTATGTCCAGGTGCGTAAGGCGGCGGAGGACTTCGACGCCGTGCTGTTCGAAGGCGACAGCGATGAACTGCTGTCGCTCGTGAAGGAAGTCGCGAAGCGCACGGGACCGATCGTATCGGTGCAGGGCGTGGCTGCGGGAGCGTTCGCCGACGCTGGCCACGATGGCGAAGACTACGCGCTCGAACGTCTGCTGACGGAACGCTCGGTGAGCGTGAACACGGCGGCGGCGGGCGGCAATGCGAATTTGATGACGATCGGTTGAGACACCCCTCGAGCGCTCGATTCAAACGAATTCAAACAAGCGGCAGCAGGCACGGCGATCCCGGCACAAGCTGCCATCCACACTGGAACCAGGAGAAGCTATGAAGCACACGATGACCAAGCTGGCAGCAGCCATGACGCTCGCCGGCCTGTCGCTCGCGGGGACCGCATTCGCACAGCAAGCCGAGGACGTGAAGGTCGGTTACGCCGGACCGCTGACCGGTGCGCAGGCGCACTACGGCAAGGACATGCAGAACGGCATCACGCTCGCTGTCGAAGATTTCAACGCCACGAAGCCGACGATCGGCGGCAAGCCGGTTCGCATCGTGCTGAACTCGGCCGACGACCAGGCCGACCCGCGCACGGGCACGACCGTCGCGCAGCGCCTCGTCGATGACGGCATCAAGGGCATGCTCGGCCACTTCAATTCGGGCACGACGATCCCGGCATCGCGCATCTACGCGAACGCGGGCATCCCCGAAATCGCGATGGCGACGGCGCCCGAATACACGACGCAAGGCTTCAAGACGGCCTTCCGCATGATGACCTCCGACACGCAGCAAGGCTCGGTCGCGGGCGAGTTCGCGGTGAAGAACCTGAAGGTCAAGAAGATCGCGATCGTCGATGACCGCACGGCCTACGGCCAGGGTCTCGCCGACCAGTTCGAGAAGGCGGCGAAGGCGGCGGGCGGCACGATCGTCGACCGTGAATTCACGAACGACAAGGCTGTCGACTTCAAGGCGATTCTGACCAAGATCAAGTCGACGAACCCGGACCTCGTGTACTACGGCGGAGCTGATTCGCAAGCCGGCCCGATGGTCAAGCAGATGAAGACGCTCGGCTTCCGCGCGCCGCTGATGGCGGGCGAAATGGTGAAGACGGACACGTTCCTGAAGATCGCGGGCGACGCCTCGGACGGTACGGTGGCATCGCTCGCCGGCCTGCCGATGGACGAAATGCCGGGCGGCGCGGACTATTCGGCGAAGTACAAGAAGCGCTTCAACGAAGACGTGCAGACCTACTCGCCGTACGCCTACGACGGCGCGATGGCGATGTTCAACGCGATGAAGGCGGCCAACTCGACGGACCCGGCGAAGTACCTGCCGTTCCTCGCGAAGACCGACATGCAGGGCGTGACGGCGAAGCACCTGTCGTATGACTCGAAGGGCGATCTGAAGAACGGCGGCATCACGCTGTACAAGGTTGTCGGCGGCAAGTGGACGACGTTGCAGAGCGTGGGCGGGAAGTAAGGCTGCGGGTTGAGCTAAAAGAAAGCCTCGTGATTCAGGTCACGAGGCTTTTTTGTTTTCGGCGTCGCGTTTGTGGCCCGTCACCATCGCCCCGATGAGATTCTCCCGCGTCCACACGCTCATCAGCACCGCCGCCGCGACATGCACGCACACGCAGACCTCGACCGCGACCGACAGCCACGTATGAACCTCTTGCGGCCAGTCCTCGCCCCAGAACGCGTCGAGTCTCATGATCCAGCCGGACACCGCGAGCGCGAGAATCAGGAACCAGAGAAACAGCGCCATCAATCCGCCGAGCGGATTATGCGAAACGTGATGCATCGGCTTGCCGTTCGCAATCGATTTCAGATAGCCGGAGAGATGGGAACGCGTCGGCCACCACGCTGAAAATCGCGCATGACGCGATCCGATGAAACCCCAAACGATACGCGCGGCAACAAGCCCGGCCGCCACATATCCAAGCAAACGATGCGTGGAATCCGTCGGCCCGAACAGATTCCACAAGACGATGCCCGCCACAGCCCAGTGCGTGAGCCGCACCCACGCGTCCCAGACCTTCACGCGGGCAAAGTCCGTCACGCTTACTCGACTTCCGACTTCACGACAGCCAGCGTCTTCGTGTCGTAATAGATCTCGACTTTCTTGCCGTTCTTGTCGTGGCCGTAGATCTCATAGCAGTTGCCATCGACCTTGAACTTGCGAATCTTGTAGCCTTGCGACTCGAGTTGAGCCTTGGCATCCGATTCCTTCATCCATTCGCTCTTCGGATGCGCGGTGCAGTCTGCCTTCGCGAAAGCCGCGCCCGAAAAGCCCAACGCCAATGACAACGCCAGAATCTTAAGCATCGCTAACTCCCTGTGTTTTTGAACTGGCTACTCTACTGCCACCGGGAGCGGTCTGCAAGAAGATTGAAAGTTTGTCCCTTAGCGCGTGCCTTGCCGGCGAATTTGTTCGAGTGTCGCGCCCGGCGTGCTCTGATCCTGCGGAATGCGGATCTCGATCAACGCGGGCAGGCCGGATTTTCGGGCGCGTTCGAATGCAGGCATGAACTGATCCGTCGTTTCGACGAGTTCGCCGTGCGCGCCGAACGCGCGCGCAAACGCGACGAAATCCGGATTCGTCAGCCCCGTTCCATGCACGCGATTCGGGTAATGCCGCTCCTGGTGCATGCGGATCGTTCCGTACTGCGCGTTGTTCACGACGATGAAAATCACCGGCAATTCATATTGCATCGCCGTGGCGAGTTCCTGACTCGACATCATGAAGCAGCCGTCGCCCGCGAACGCGATCACCGTGCGGTCCGGATAAAGCGACTTCGCGGCGATCGCGGCGGGCACGCCGTAACCCATCGCTCCGCTCGTCGGCGCGCACTGCGATCGGAAATGCCGATACGAATAGTGCCGATGCAGCCAGGTCGCGTAATTGCCCGCGCCGTTCGTGAGGATCGAATCGGCGGGAATCGTTTCCGCGAGCTGGCGCATGATGTCGCCGAGCTGGACATCGCCGAGCATCGGACGCGGCGTGCGCCATTCGAGATACGCGGCGTGCGCGGCTTCGGCCTCGCCATGCCACGCGATATTCGCGGGCGGCGTCAGGGCCGCGAGCATCGACGCGATTTCCGGCATGCCCGAGACGATCGGCAGATCGGCGCTGTACACGCGCCCGAGTTCCTCCGCGCCCTGATGCACGTGGATGAGCGTCTGCTTCGTCTTCGGGATGTCGAGCAGCGTGTAGCCGCCCGTCGTCGATTCGCCCATGCGCGGGCCGAGCACGAAGAGCACGTCGGCATCGCGCACGCGCGCGGCGAGCGCCGGATTGATGCCGAGCCCGACATCGCCCGCATAGTTCGGATGCTCGTTCGACAGCGTGTCCTGATAGCGGAATGCGCAGCCCACCGGCAAGCGCCATTGCTCGACGAAGCGCGCGAAATCCTGCGTCGCCTCGAGCGTCCAGCCGCTGCCGCCCGCGATCACGAACGGCTTCTTCGCGTTGGCGAGCAGTTCGCGCAACCGGTCGATCTGCGCCGCCGACGGCGATGCCGCCACGCGCTGATAACGCGGCGCGGGCGGCGCTGCGGCGACGGCTTCGGTCAGCATGTCTTCGGGCAGCGCGAGCACGACCGGGCCCGGACGTCCCGAGGTCGCCGTGTGAAACGCGTGGCTCATGTATTCCGGCACGCGGCGCGGATCGTCGATCTGCGCGACCCATTTCGCCATCTGCCCGAACATGCGCCGATAGTCGATTTCCTGAAACGCCTCGCGGTCCATGTGATCCCGCGCGCATTGGCCGATGAGCAGGATCATCGGCGTCGAATCCTGAAACGCGGTGTGCACGCCGATCGACGCGTGCGTCGCGCCCGGCCCGCGCGTGACGATCGCGACGCCCGGTTTGCCCGTCAGCTTGCCGACCGCTTCGGCCATGTTCGCCGCGCCCGCCTCGTGGCGGCAGACGATCGTCTGAATCTGCGAGGTTTCGTCGTGCAGGGAATCGAGCACGGCGAGAAAGCTCTCGCCGGGCACGCAAAACACGCGCTCGACGCCGTGATGCACGAGCGCGTCGACGAGAAGACGCGCGCCGGTAGTTTGATTGTCGGGAGCAGCGGATTGCGCGGAGGGGACAGCGGACGCCATGCGAAGAACTCTCCTGTGAGTGTCCGGATCGTCGCGGATGCGGGCCGGACAGTGAGCGAATTGCCCTAAAGCTTACGCCGTCGGGCGAGCGCGCGGCCAGAAGCAAAGCGGAATTTTTTCCCGGCGCGCGCGGCCTGTTCGCGCCGTCCGCGGCATTTCCATCAGCCGAAATACCCCTTTTTCTCGCCCCTTATCCAGCGATGGAGAAAGGGTGGAGTTCGCAATAATGGCTTCACTGAAAAGCGGACACGGCAACGAGCCAAGCGGGTCCGCCTCGCAAAGATCGCAGTCTCACCTCATCGGGGGCAAGTTTGAACATTCGTAAATTCATCGGCGCGAACAGCCGCGACGCATTGCGCCAGGTTCGTGAAGCGCTCGGCCCCGATGCCGTGGTGCTGTCCAATCGCACGCTGGATGATGGTTCCGTGGAGATCGTCGGTGTCGCGGACAGCGATATCGCGTCGATCTCGCCGGCCGCGAAGGAACAGGCCGTGCGCTCGGCGGGCTCGGCGGGCTCGTCGCGCGCCGCACTGGCCGCCGCGGCCGCCGCGCTGCCGCCGAAGCAATCCGCCGCGAATCCCTACACGAGCGGCGACGTGTTTTCGTCGGTCTTCGGCGCGAACACCGACGCCGACGATGAAGACGATTTCGCGCACGAACACGAAGCCGCTTCCGACGAAGAAGCGCCGCGCACGATGGCCGATTCGAACCCGTGGCTGATCGAGCACGCGAAGCGCATCGCGCAGCAGGCGACGATGCCGTCGAACCGACCGCTGACGGCGTCCGCCGCGATCGCTCGCGGAATGGGTGTGCCGGTTCCGGTCGCTGCGCAAGAGACCCGCGCCGACAGAACGCCGGAAGCAGGCAAGTACGCGATCCGCCAGCAAGCGCAGGCGCAGGCGAACCGCGCAGAAGCCATCGCTCGGGCGCGCGTTCAATCGACGGTCGAAACGCCCGACTGGGCACGCGAAGCCGCGCAGGTCGCCGCACGCCGCGCCGCGCAGAAGATCAACGCGAGCGCGCCGCACGCCGAAGCACCGGCGGCGAGCACCGCGCCGGCTGCGCAGGAAGGCGCTTTCGAAGGTCTGCCGGCGAACGCGGCGGCGGTCGTGACCGAAGCGATCCGCGCGCGCATGGAGCAGGTCGTCAACGAAACGGTGATGAACGAGCTTTCGTCGATGCGCTCGATGATGGAAGAGCACTTTTCCGGTCTGCTCTGGGGCGAGCGCCAGCGCCGCAACCCGACGGGCGGCGCGCTGACCAAGCGTCTGTTCGCCGCCGGTTTCTCCGCGCAACTCGTCCGCATGATTGTGGACAACATGCCGGAGATGGAAAGCGTGGAAGGCGCGCTCGAATGGGTGCAGGAAGTGCTCGAATCGAACATCCCGGTGATGGATAGCGAAGATGCGCTGATGGAACGCGGCGGCGTGTTCGCGCTGATGGGCCCGACGGGCGTCGGCAAGACGACGACCACCGCGAAGCTCGCGGCGCGCTGCGTGATGCGCTTCGGCGCGAGCAAGGTCGCGCTGCTCACGACCGACAGCTACCGGATCGGCGCGCACGAGCAACTGCGCATCTTCGGCAAGATTCTCGGCGTGTCGGTTCACGCGGTGAAGGACGCCGCCGACCTGCAGCTCGCGCTTTCCGAGCTGCGCAACAAACACATCGTGCTGATCGACACGATCGGCATGAGCCAGCGCGACCGCATGGTCTCCGACCAGATCGCGATGCTGTGCGGCGCGGGCCATCCGGTGCAGCGCATCCTGCTGCTCAACGCGACGAGCCACGGCGACACGCTCAACGAAGTCGTGCAGGCATACAAGAGCGCCGCGGATCAGCCGCCGCTCGCGGGCTGCATCCTGACCAAGCTCGACGAAGCGACGAATCTCGGCGGCGTGCTCGATACGGTCATCCGCTACAAGCTGCCGGTGCATTACGTGTCGACCGGCCAGAAGGTGCCGGAGAACCTGTACGTCGCGACCAAGCGTTTTCTCATCAAGAGCGCATTCTGCATTCCCCGCGACGGCTCACCGTTCGTGCCGCAGGACGAAGAAGTGCCGGCGCTGCTCTCCGCGCTCTCCGCGCGCGCCACGACCGAACTGCATGGGGTGCACTTTGGATAAGTTCGTGCTCGACCAGGCGGAAGGTCTGCGACGGCTGCTCACGCGTGCCGGTTCGCGCGTGGTGGCGGTTGCGGGCGGGCCGGCGGGCATCGGGTGCACGTCGGCGGTGGTGAATCTCGGCGCGGCGCTGTCCGTGCACGGCAAGGATGTGCTCGTGATCGACGAGCATCAGGACGCGGGATCGGTGAGCCGCATGCTGGGTTTGTCCGATGCAGGCGCGCTCGCCGCGGTGATGTCCGGCCGCCGCGCGCTCGCCGATGTCGTCGAGCGCACGCCGTTCGGCTTCTCGCAGATCGCCGCACCGCGCGACGAGCGCATCAGCCACGACGCCGCGCAGTGCCGCGCATTGCTCGATGGTCCGGCCGACATCGTTTTGATCGATGCGCAACTGGACCGTCACGGCGCGCTGTCGACGCTCGCGGCTCAGGCGCATGACTTTCTTATCGTGACGCGGGTAGCCGCGTCGGCGATCACCGAGGCGTATGCGTGCATGAAGCGCCTGCACTACGCCCATGCGATCGGCCAGTTCCGCGTGCTTATCAATCACGTGCAGAACCCGGCTGACGCGGCGGTCGCGTTCGACAACCTGTCGGGCGTCGCGAGCCGGTATCTGGCCGTGTCGCTCGTGCAGGCAGGGTATGTGTCCGAGGATGCGCGCGTCGCTCGGGCAAAGGAACTCTCACGCTGCGCAGTCGAAGCGTTCCCGGCCACGGCCGCGGCACGCGACTACCGCGCGATCGCGGCGGAGCTCCTCCATTGGCCGATGCGTCCCGCGCCGTACATGCGCGCGGCGAACGGCCAGCCAGACGCGCGAATTCCGGTTGGCGACTCTGAACAGGGCGGGCGGGAGGCGGCGCATCGTGTGGCCGCGCTTCACGACTTTGCAATGAGCAGCACGGCGTCGATGTGATCAAGATAGGTGACCATGATGTATAACGCCCAAGGCAAACTCTCACAGTCGGACGTCCTGACGAAATATGCGCCGCTCGTTCGTCGGCTGGGGCTTCAGCTCGTCGCCAAGATGCCGGCGAGCGTCGATCTCGACGATCTCATCCAGGCCGGCATGATCGGTCTGCTGGACGCGGCGAGCCGCTACAAGGAAGATCAAGGCGCGCAATTCGAAACCTACGCGAGCCAGCGCATTCGCGGCGCGATGCTCGACGAGCTGCGCGCCAACGACTGGCTGCCGCGCAGCATGCGCAAGACGTCGCGCGAAGTGGAATCGGCGGTGCATAAGGTCGAGCAGAACCTCGGCCGCTCCGCGAGCGAGACGGAGATCGCCGAGCACATGAAGATGCCGCTCGACGAGTATCAGTCGATGCTCCAGGATCTGCACGGCAGCCAGCTGATCTACTACGAAGACTTCGACCGTTCCGCCGACGACGAGCCGTTCCTCGACCGCTATTGCGTCGATCGCTCGGACCCGCTTTCGGCGCTGCTCGACGACAGCCTGCGCGGCGCGCTGATCGAAGCGATCGACAAGCTGCCCGAGCGCGAGAAGCTGCTGATGAGCCTCTACTACGAACGCGGCCTGAACCTGCGCGAAATCGGCGCGGTGATGGAAGTGAGCGAATCGCGCGTGTGCCAGTTGCACAGCCAGGCGGTCGCGCGTCTGCGCACGAAGCTGCGCGAGCAGGCGTGGACGAGCGTCGAGGCCTGATTCAGCTCGTTTCGAAGTCGCGCGTTTCGGCGAAGACCGTTTTCCCTTCGCCGAGACTTTTCGCGCGATACATCGCACGATCTGCGGCGCGCAGCACGGCGGTGATGCCGGATTGCTGCGCGCTCGTCGCGCTGGAAAGCAGACACGCGCCGATGCTCGCCGATACCGACACCGGCCGCTCCTGCACCGATGTCATCGCGCTGAGAATCGAGTGAATGCTGTCGGCCACCGACAGCACCGCCGCGCGGTCGCGCACCTGATGCGCGAGCACGACGAACTCGTCGCCGCCCAGACGCGCGATGGTGTCCGACTTGCGCATGCGCTTCGCGAGCGATTGCGCGAAGGCTTGCAGCAGCATGTCGCCGACGGCGTGACCGTAGGTATCGTTCACTTCCTTGAAGCCGTCGAGATCGATGAGAAGGAGCGCGGTGGCATCGTCGCCATCGGTTTCGCGCGCGGTCATCGCACGATCGACGATCCGTTCGAGCGCGTATCGGTTGGACAGGCCCGTGAGCGGATCGGTCGATGCCTGACGCGCGAGATCGCGATTCGCATTGCCGAGGCGATCGACGAGCACGCTCAAATACACCGATGCGCCCAGCACGCTCAATCCCAGCCCGATCGCGGCGGGAAGATTGGCGCGCCACCACGGCTGCCAGACACCGAGCGCCATCACGACGATGAGCGCCGTCGCGCATGACACGGCCAGCGTGCGCTTGCCGTAACGGCATCCCGAGCCGATCAGAAACCAGAACATCACCCAGATGAGCGGCAGCGCGATTGCGCCGCCCGCCGCGAGCGCGAGCCCGAGCAGGGTTTGATCGGCGATGGTCGTGACAGTGAGACGCTTCTCCGACGGCGTGCTCATGCGGTTGACGATCAGCAGCGTGGCCGCACCGTAAGACACGTAGAGCGCGATGAGACGCGCGACCGCCAGTGCATCGTAGGAAGGGCGGAGCCACGCGAAGATGCCGTAGGCCAGAAGAACCGCCGCTCCCATCCAGACCCGCAGCGTGGCCTGCTCGCGTTCGGGATTCCGGTGCTCGGACCATGCGAAGGCATAAGGCCGGCGTGCCGGTTGATGCGCCTGCTCCATACTGAACCCCTGGATGGTGATTTCTTTCTTTTATCTTGCTGTCTTTACTGCGGCCCCGTCGCGTGGCATCGGCTGAATGGAGTGGTATCGAATTGCGCCGAGCGAGCGATCCGCTATTTTGCAACGTTTTGCGAAGACGCTGTGTTTCGTGTAATAACGGCTTTCGCACTTCTATTTCCGATTCACCGTGATGCGCGACGAATCCATTTCTCTGGCCGGCGAATGGCTGCCGGTCTGCAATAGCGACGACGTTCCCGAAGGCGGCGCGCTCGGCTTTGTCGTCGCCGATGAGCGCATCGTCGTGTGGCGCGACGGTATCGGCGCGGCGCATGTGTGGCGCGATTACTGTCCGCATCGCGGCGCGCAGTTGTCGCTCGGGCATGTGATGCGCGATCAGATCGTGTGCCCGTACCACGGCTGGCGTTACGACATCGAAGGGCAGTGCTTGCGGATTCCGTCGAATCCTTCGTTGCGTCCTCCGAAGCGTGCCTGCGCGACGACGTTCGTCAGCGAGGAGAAGTACGGCGTCGTGTGGATGTGCTTCGGCGAGCCGGCTTACGCGCTCGATTTCTTTCCCGAAGCCGCGATTCCCGGTGGCCGGCGCATCAATCTCGCGCCGCAGACGGTGAGGTCATCGGCGCCGCGCGTCGTCGAAAATTTTCTCGATATGGCGCACTTTTCGTTCGTGCATGTGGGGATTCTGGGCGAGCACGAGCATACGGAAGTGCCGGATTACGAAGTCGTGCAGACTTCCGATGGCGGGCTGGAGGCGCGGCAGTGTCGATACTGGCAACCCGCGGGGATTCCGGGACAGGGCGGCGGCGCGATGATCGATTATGTGTATCGCGTGAAGCGGCCGTTGATCGCGAGTCTCACGAAGATGGCGTCGGGCGGGCAGGGTGCGCTGCATATCCTGCTGGCGGCGTCGCCGGTGACGCAGACGGAAACGCGCGCGTGGCTCGTGTCGATTCATGAGGACGACACGACGCATTCGGATCAGGCGCTTTACGACTTCAATATGGAAATACTGATGCAGGACACGCCGATCGTCGAGTCGCAATGGCCTCGGCGTCTGCCGCTCGATCTCGATGCGGAGTTGCATCAGCGGTGTGATCGGATGGCGGTGGCTTACCGCAGATGGCTGGCGGGGATGGGGTTTGGGTGGGGGACGTGCGCGGGCGACGATGTCGAGCGATAGACGACGGCACGCCTGTCCCAGGCCGAAGATCGTTTCGCGTAATATGCCGTATGAATCGCCAGTCAGTGGATCGGGTTTGTCAACATGAAGCAAGACTTTCGTACCGCACGCGCACAGGAAGATGGTCGTCAGATTCCTGCGCTGGATGGCCTGCGCGGACTCGCGGCGCTATGGGTCTTTCTTTCGCACGTCCGCATTCTGACTGGAATGACGCCCGTGCCGACCCTGCTGGCCTATGGCGAACTCGCGGTCGATCTTTTCATGTTCGTTTCCGGCTTTCTGATGGCGTTCCATTACCTAGAACGCCGTGAGCCGGAACCGTGGAACGCGGGCCGAACATGGCTGCGGTTCTGGTGTCGCCGCTTCTTTCGGATCACGCCGGCGTATTACGTGCTGCTGCTGATCTCGTTGCTCACGGGCGCTTATCTGGGCGATGCGCGCAATGCCGTCGCGCATGTCTGGCCGGAAACGGCCACGGCTGCATCGCGCTATCTGGATCACGGCGTGTGGAACGTCGTGACGCACGTTACCTACACCTTCGGGCTGATTCCACGATACGCGTTCAATACGCCGTTGCCGGACTGGTCGATCGGGCTCGAAATGCAGTTCTATGCGGTCTTTCCGCTGCTCATGCTGTTGATCGCGAGATACGGCGCCTTGCTTGTGATCGCGACGCTCGCCGTCGCCATGTTCGGCGTTCAGATCATTGCACCGGGCTTCTTTTCCTCATTTCCGATGCCGGCCTTCCTGCCGATGAAGCTTTATATGTTCATGACCGGCATGGCCGCTGCACTGACGCGCGGCACGCCTCGGGCAAGCGTCGGCTTTCTGCTGGCGGCGAGTCTACCCGCGATCGAGTTTGCGCTGCATCCCGTCGCTGTCTCGGCAGCGCGCATCGCGATGGTCGCGGTGCTCTTTATCCTTTTTTCCGCGGAATCCATGCGGTTCGGGGCGCTTGCGCTGCCCGTAGTGCGAATCTTGCGGCGCGCACTGGGCATCCGCTTCGGCAAGGTGATGGGCGATCTTGCCTACAGCTTTTACCTCATTCACTTGCTGGTGCTTCTGCCGGTCGCTGGATTTCTGACAAAGTTCGAGAGATATTTGAACGCTCCCGGTGCCGTTCGATTCATCGCGGTCGCGTTGGTCGTGGGGACGATCACATTCGGGCTGTCATGGCTGCTACATCGGGCCGTCGAGCAGCCTGGCATCGCGCTCGGCAAACGCCTGCTTAAACGGCGTATCGTGATGACCGGGCGCGAAGGCGCGATCTCGTTTCGCCGCTAGCGAGGGCGGAGAAACGGGGGCTCGGTGAAGTCGTAGTGGTGCTTTCATGGCGCGCCCGGCTGGGATCGAACCAGCAACCCCTGCCTTCGGAGGGCAGTACTCTATCCATTGAGCTACGGGCGCATCGGGGAGAGGCCTTGCGTGAGGGAAGCGCCAAAAGACAAACGGCTGCTGCAAGGCCCAACGAATCCGAGAGAATACCTGTTTTCCGTGACTTCGTCCATCGCACGGGGCTGGACGCATCGCGCGAAGCATCACACGATTCGGGTAAACGCCCGCACCGCCGCCACAGCCACCTCGCGCCGACAGTTAAGCGTTCCGTCTATAATCGACCGTGCCTTTCCCCAGGCGCGCCCAAGCGCAATGCGGTAGCTGTCACGCTGTCACTGAACCGACTCACACCAAAAAACGGGAGACGAGACAAGCATGAGCGAAGCACCCCACGGAGCCCCGATCAAGACGCCCGGCCAACTCATCGCCGCGATCATCGCGGGATTCGGCATCCCGGTCGCCATCATCATCCTGCTCGCGGTTTATGTGAACAACTCGACGCGTACCGGCGCGGGCACGGACATCGAGCAGTCGGTGAACGAGCGCATCGCGCCCGCCGCGCAGGTCGATATCCGCGACGCCAACGCGCCGCGCGTCTACAAGACCGGCGAGGAAGTCTTCAAGGCCGTGTGCTCCGCCTGTCACGCAGCGGGCACCGCCGGCGCACCCAAGTTCGGCGATGCCGGCGCGTGGGCACCGCGCATCGGTGAAGGCTACGACACGCTCCTGCACAACGCGCTCAACGGCAAGGGCGCGATGCCCGCGCGCGGCGGCACCAGCCCCGACGATTACAGCGACTTCGAAATCGCGCGCGCGGTCGTCTATATGGCCAACGGCAGCGGCGGCAAGCTGGCGGAACCGGCGCAACCCGCATCGGGTGCGGCGGCGAGCGCGGGCGCATCGGGGGCGGCGGCGGCTTCGGGCGCAGCGGCTCCGGCAGGCGCGAGCGCAAATGAGAACGCGCAGGCGGCGGCAGCCGTCGCGGCGCTGGCATCGGTGCCGCAGGCTGCGGCGCCGGCGGCGGGCGGCCAAAGCGCGGACGCGGCTCAAGCCGGCAAGGCGCTCTACGAGCAAGTCTGCCAGGCGTGTCACGCGGCCGGCGTGCTCAACGCGCCGAAGTTCGGCGACAAGGCCGCATGGGCGCCGCGCCTGAAGGAGCCGATGGACACCGTCTACAACTACGCATTGCACGGCAAGGGCGCGATGCCGCCGAAGGGCGGATCGAACGCACCGGATGCGGATGTGAAGGCCGCCGTCGATTACATGGTGAACGCAGCGAAGTAACGTTCACGCGTGCAATGAAAAAACCCTGCGTCGGTTCAAGCGGCGCAGGGTTTTTCACTTTGAAGCGCGAAGAAAGCGAAAGCGTCAGGTCTTCTGCAACATCGCCTTGAGCATCGCCATTCGATCTTTCGGCGACAGCGGTTTTTCCTCGGCCGTCGGCGGCGGTGCATCGTCGAGCAGCATCTCGGGGATGAAGCGCGACGGCTCGCACACCACCGTCTCCCGCGCGCGCTTTCTCTTCTTGCACCAGTTCAGATGCAGACTGCGCTGCGCCCGCGTGATCGCGACATACATCAGTCGGCGTTCTTCCTCGATACGCGAATCGTCGACGGGCGCGTCATCTTCCGAGCTGCCGCGATGCGGCATGATCCCTTCTTCGACGCCCACCAGAAACACGTGCGGATACTCCAGTCCCTTCGACGCATGCACCGTCGAGAGCCGCACCGCATCCGGATCTTCTTCCTTGCCTTCGAGCATCGACATCAGCGCGACGGTCTGGATCAGGCCGAGCAGGTTCTTGCCTTCATCGGCGAAACCGTCGGCGGTGTCGTAGCCTGTTTGCTCTGCGCCCGGCGCCGCTTCCGGCTTCGTGCCCTTGCGCTTCAACCATTCGAGAAACTCGAGCACGTTCTGCCACTTCGATTGCGCCTGCCGCTCGTCGTAGGCATCGTAGAGATACGACTCGTAGTGGATGGCTTCCATCATGTCGTCGAGCACTTCCGTCGCCGGATCGCGCGCCGCGCGGTCGGACAGCCGCCGAATCCATTCGCAGAATGTGCGTAGCGGCTCGACCTGCCGCGCCGACAGACGCGCCTCGATGCCGCCCATGAACACGGCCTCGAACAGCGACACCTTCGCCGCGCCCGCGAACGCGCCGAGCGCTTCGAGCGTCGTATTGCCGACGCCGCGCCGCGGAGTCGTGATCGCGCGGATGAACGCGGGATCGTCGTCGGGATTGGCGATCAGACGCAGATACGCGATGAGATCCTTGATCTCCGCCTTGTCGAAGAACGACTGCCCGCCCGACAGCACATAAGGAATGCGCTCGCGCCGCAGCACCTGCTCGAAGATGCGCGCCTGAAAGTTGCCGCGATAAAGAATGGCGTAGTCGCGAAACTGCGTGCGCCGCTCGAACTTGTGCGCCGACAGCCGGAACACCACGGACTCGGCCTCGTGCTCTTCGTCGTTGCAGCCGGTGACGGTGATCGTGTCGCCCATGCCGTGCTCGGACCACAGCTTCTTCTCGAACAGCTTCGGATTGTTCGCGATGACGTTATTCGCCGCCGTCAGAATGCGCACCGTCGAGCGATAGTTCTGCTCCAGCTTGACGACATGCAGCTTCGGAAAATCCTTGCCGAGCTGCGCGAGGTTTTCGAGGGTCGCGCCGCGCCATCCGTAGATGGCCTGATCGTCGTCGCCGACAGCCGTGAACGCCGCACGCGGGCCGGCGAGCTGCTTCAGCAATTCGTACTGACAGGCGTTGGTGTCCTGATATTCGTCGATCAGCAGATAGCGCAGGCGGTTCTGCCACTTGTCGCGCACCTGCTCGTTCTCGGCGAAAAGCTGCGCGGGCCGCAGGATCAGATCGTCGAAATCGAGCGCCTGATACGCGTGCAGCGTCGCCGCGTAGCTGCGAAAGACGATCGCCGCCTGATGCTCGTCCTCGTTATTCGCGAGCACGGACGCCTGATCCGGCGACACCATCGCGTTCTTCCACAGCGAGATGATCGACTGGATCTTGCGGATCAGGCCCTTGTCGGTCGTGCCGAGCTGTTCCTGCACCATGCCGAAGCAGTCGTCCGAATCCATGATCGAGAACTGCGGCTTCAGTCCGACATGTTCCGCTTCCTGCCGCATGATCTGCACGCCGAGCGAGTGGAAGGT
Source organism: Caballeronia jiangsuensis (assembly GCA_000648925.1). GTDB lineage: Bacteria > Pseudomonadota > Gammaproteobacteria > Burkholderiales > Burkholderiaceae > Caballeronia > Caballeronia jiangsuensis. The sequence continues at coordinate 73,791 of JFHF01000005.1, read as the reverse complement.
GCAGATCGTCAATTGATTGACGGGAATCTTGCGGCCTTCCTTGCCGGGCGTGGTGAGCGTCTTGCCTTCGAGCAGCTTCGCGGTGCGCTCGCGCATTTCGAGCGCGGCCTTGTTCGTGAAAGTGAGCGCGGCGATGTGCTTCGGCTCGAAGCCGCGTCCTTCGATCAGATGCGCGATCTTTTGCGTGATCACGCGCGTCTTGCCGCTGCCCGCGCCGGCGAGCACGAGACAGGGACCATCGAGATAGCGCACGGCTTCGCTTTGCGCGGCGTTCAGACCAGCGGACATCGTTTTGGGCTTTTGGAGTTCGGGCGCGCTTAGCTGAAAACCTGCGCGCGGAGGAGATCGCGATGTTAACACGATAGCGGCGGCGCGGTTCCGGCCCCTGTTCGTGCCACAATATCCGATCGAATTCACGACAGGACGATGCCCGCATGAGCACAGCACTGAAAGTCGGCGTAATGGGCTACGGCCTCGCCGGCGCGACGTTTCACGCGCCCGTCATCGAGCACTGCGGCCGGGCGGAAGTCACGGCCATCGCGACGAGCCAGGCCGAACGCGCGTCGGCGGATTATCCGAACGCGCAGATCGTCGCGGACTTCGACGCGCTGCTCGCCGTCGACGGTCTCGAATGCGTCGTCGTGGCGACGCCGAACGACACGCACTTCGATCTCGCGCACCGCGCGTTGTCGGCGGGCAAGCATGTGGTCGTCGACAAGCCGGTCACGCTTTCCGCACGCGACGCCCGCACGCTCGCCGATCTCGCGCAGCAGAAAGGTCTCGTGTTCGCGCCGTTCCACAATCGTCGCTGGGACGGCGATTTCATGACGGTGCGCGCGCTCGTCGAAAGCGGGCGGCTCGGGCGCATCACGCACTACGAATCGCATTTCGACCGTTTTCGCCCGAAAGTGCCGCAGCGCTGGCGCGAGGAAGCGGAGCGCGGCGGCGGCCTGCTGTTCGATCTGGGGCCGCATCTGATCGATCAGGCGTTGACGCTCTTCGGCGCGCCGCAGACGGTGACGGCGTTCGTGAAGGCGCATCGCGATCACGCGCACGCGCCGGACTACGTGCATCTCGTGCTCGGTTACGAGGACAAGGAAGTGATCCTGCACGCGAGCGCGCTCGCGGCGCTGGAGCCGCCGCGTTTCGCGATCCACGGCACGCGCGGCAGTTACGTGAAGAACGGGCTCGACACGCAGGAAGATCAGTTGCGTTCCGGCATGCGGCCGGGCAATCCGGAGTTCGCGAAGAATCCGCCGGGCGCGCTGCGCGAGGTCGATGGCGATCACGACCTGCGTCAAGAATTCGCCACGAAAGATGGCGCGTATGTCGAGTTTTATCGCGCGCTGGCGGCGTCGATTCAGGACGGCAAGCCGTTTCCGGTTTCGCCGCAGGACGCGGTCGATACGATAACGATCATCGAGCTGGCGATTCAGAGCGACAAGGAAGGAAGGCGGGTGGAGTTCGCCCGATTGCGCTGACGCGAAGCGGCATCAACATGGTGTGACCGAGTGGAATATGACAAACATTAACTCGCTGTGACTCTTGGAGATGACGGACAATATTTCTGATTTTCATCTGTCATTTGTCGTGAGGCAGAGTAAAGTCAATAACGGGTCGAATTCGTCATGTCTGTCACATTCAAACATTCCGGTCATCTGGGCGATATCGTCTATTCGCTGCCTGCAATGCGGACGATCGCCCGGCAGTGCGGCGTCCGCGTGACGCTTTACATTCCGAACGACGTCGATTCGGGTTACGGCCCGGACAGGCGTCACCCCGCCGGCGACAAGATGATAGATGACGCGACGTTCGATTTCGTCGCGCCATTGCTGCGGTCTCAGGCTTATATCGAGGCCGTGCATTTCGTTCCCGGCAACGACATTCCATGCGACGCCGTCAACTTCGATGCTTTTCGCGGCGGAAGCGTTAATGTTTTGGCCGGAAACATTAAGGATTACTATTTCAAGATTTTCGCGCTGCTCGCCGAGTCACCGTCTCGCTGGCTCAAACGGTCCGGCGGAGTCCACTCGTACGCGAAACCCTATGACATCGTTATTGGCCGTTCGATGCGCTATTTGAATCAGGCGATCGATTACGGCGTGCTCGCGCAATTAGATTTGCGAATCGGATTTATCGGGCTGGAGAATGAATTTACAGAATTCCGTTCACGCTTTCCTTCGTTGCCGATCGAACATGTGCCGACGCGCCACGCACAGGACGCCTGCGATCGGATTGCGGAGGCGTCGCTCTTTATTGGCAATCAGTCGGTTTTCTTCGCAATCGCCGAAGGATTGCAGTCAAACAGGCTGCTCGAGGTATTCGAACCGGTTCCGAACGTCGTGCCATCCGGGGGCCGCACAGGCCAGTTTCTGACGACCGCGGGGCTGGCGCGGCTGGTCAGCGCCTTTTTTTCACGAACGATCACACTGCCGGATCCCGACGCGGCGTTGAGAAGCGAATATATGCACTGAGCAAGACCTGACGCGTTCGCCCGGAATTTCGAACGAAATTGACATTGCGCGAGGCGTCGCGTAAATTCTGCCGCACGCGTCGGGAGAGCGCGTGGTCTCGTTCATGCAGCGAAGACCGCGCCGCCGAAGGGGCACACCCGCAAACTCTCAGGCAAAAGGACCGACTGCGTCGAGGAATTCGTTTCCTCGCACTCTGGAGAGCGGCAGCGGCTTCAGCATGAAGCCAGTTGCCCACCGAAGGGGCGCGCGATGAACCATCAGTCACGCTGATGGTTCGCGCAATCTCTCAGGTACCGAGGACAGAGGGGTCACGCATCGCAACCGCTTCGCGGCATGCGCCTTGCGCGCTGCATCAGGCAGCACGAAAGGCGCATCCGGCCAGGCGAAATGTGCGCTGCGTGGCCTTTTTTGTTTCGCGAACCGAGGCCCCGATGACCGAACTCCAACACACGCCCCTGCACGCCGCCCACCTCGCGCTCAACGCGCGCATGGTCGATTTCGGCGGCTGGGACATGCCCGTCAATTACGGTTCGCAGATCGACGAGCATCGCGCGGTGCGCACCGACGCCGGCATGTTCGACGTATCGCATATGCGCGTCGTCGATTTCGAGGGCGACGCCGTCCGCAAATTCTTCAAGCACGCGATCGCCAATAACGTCGACAAACTCACGACGCCGGGCAAAGCGCTCTACTCGTGCCTGCTCAACGGCAACGGCGGCGTGATCGACGATCTGATCGTCTACTACTTCTCCGAAACGAATTTTCGTGTCGTCGTGAACGCGGGCACGGCAGAGAAGGACATCGCCTGGTTCGGGCAGTTGAACGCCGAAGGCAAATTCAATCTTTCGATCACACCGCGCCGCGATCTCGCGATCATCGCCGTTCAAGGCCCGAACGCGCGCGAAAAGACCTGGCAAGTGCTGCCGGATACGCGCGCGCAAACTCAGGACATCAAGCCGTTCAACGCGGCCGTTTTCCCGTCGACGCAATATGGCGAATTGATGCTCGCGCGCACCGGCTACACCGGCGAGGATGGTTTCGAGATCGTCGTTCCGGCGACGCAGGTCGAGGCGTTGTGGAACGCGCTCGCCGCCGCGGGCGTGAAGCCCGCAGGCCTCGGCGCGCGCGACACGCTGCGCCTCGAAGCCGGCATGAATCTGTACGGCCAGGACATGGACGAGAACGTCTCGCCGCTCGACGCCGGCCTCGCGTGGACCGTCGATCTGAAAACGGAACGCGATTTCGTCGGCCGCAGCGCGCTCGAAGCGAACGGCTCGAAGGCGAATTTCGTCGGGCTCGTGCTGATCAAGGAAAACGGCAAGGCGGGCGGCGTGCTGCGCGCGCATCAGAAAGTCGTCACGCAACACGGCGACGGCGAGATCACGAGCGGCACTTTTTCGCCGTCGATGCAGGAATCCATCGCGTTCGCGCGCGTGCCGACGGGCGTTGCCGTCGGGGACACGGTGCAGGTCGTCATCCGCGACAAGCAACTTCCGGCGCGCGTGGTAAAACTTCCGTTCGTGCGCAACGGCCGAGTGTTGGTCGAGCTTTCGTAACGCCGTCGCGCCCGTTCCCTCCGATCAAGAAACTCACGAAAGAACCACGCAAGGAGCATCCAATGAGCATCCCGGCCGATCTGAAATACACCGAATCGCACGAATGGGTCCGCACCGAATCCGATGGCACGCTGACCATCGGCATCACCGATCACGCGCAGGAAGCGCTCGGTGACATCGTGTTCGTCGAACTGCCCGCGGCGGGCAAGACCGTTACGGCGGGCGATGCGATCGCCGTCATCGAATCGGTGAAGGCGGCATCCGACATCTACGCGCCGGTTTCGGGCGAGATCGTCGAATCGAACGACGCGCTCACCTCGGCGCCCGATCAGGTGAACGGCGCGCCGTACGAAAGCTGGCTCTTCAAGATCAAGCCGGCGGGCGACGCCGGTCTGGACAAGCTGCTCGACGCCGAAGGCTACGGCAAGTCGATCGGCGAATAACTCATCTCAATGACGATTGCGGCTCAGTCGCGAGCCGCAATCGCAGGACAAAACATGAAGCTCGAACACCCGGATCGCCTGATGAACCGCACCTCCCTGTCACTCGCCGCGCTCGAATGCCACGACGCATTCGCCGAGCGGCACATCGGCCCCGATGACGCGGACCAGCGCGCAATGCTCGATGCGCTCGGTTTCGCGTCGCGCGCGGCCTTCATCGACGCGGTGATTCCTGAATCGATCCGCCGCAAGGAAACGCTGCCGCTCGGCGCGTTCACGCAGCCGAAAAGCGAGGCGGAAGCGCTCGCGTCGCTGCGCAAGCTGGCGGACGAGAATCTGGTGTTTCGAACCTGGATTGGACAGGGTTACTACGGCACGCACACGCCGGCGGTGATCCTGCGCAACGTGCTCGAAAATCCGGCGTGGTACACGGCATACACGCCGTATCAGCCGGAGATTTCGCAAGGGCGTCTCGAAGCGCTGCTCAATTTCCAGCAGATGGTGATGGACCTGACGGGCCTCGCGATGGCGAACGCCTCGCTGCTCGACGAAGCCACCGCCGCAGCCGAAGCGATGACGCTTCTGCAACGTGTCGGCAAGCCGAAATCGAACGTGTTCTACGTCGCCGACGACGTGCTGCCGCAGACCATCGAAGTCGTGCAGACGCGCGCGAAGCCCGCGGGCATCGAAGTGAAGGTCGGTCCGGCTGCGGATGCCGCGAGTGCGAATGCGTTCGGCGTGCTGCTGCAATATCCCGGCGCGAATGGCGATGTGCGCGACTATCGCGCGCTCGCCGAAGCAATCCACGCGGCGGGCGGCCATGTCGTCGCGGCGGCGGATCTGCTCGCGCTGACGCTCATCACGCCGCCGGGCGAATGGGGCGCGGATGTCGCGATCGGCAATACGCAGCGTTTCGGCGTGCCGGTCGGCTTCGGCGGCCCGCACGCGGCGTACATGGCCGTGCGCGACGAATTCAAGCGCCAGATGCCGGGGCGTCTCGTCGGCGTGACCGTCGATGCTCAAGGCAACTCCGCGCTGCGTCTCGCGCTGCAAACGCGCGAACAGCATATTCGCCGCGAGAAGGCGACGTCGAATGTCTGCACGGCGCAGGCGCTGCTCGCGATCATGGCCAGCATGTATGCCGTCTATCACGGTCCGCGCGGCCTGAAGACGATCGCGTCGCGCGTGAACCGCGTGGCGTCCATCTTCGCGGCGGGCGTGAAGAAGCTCGGCTACACGATCGCCAACGACACGTTCTTCGACACGATCACGATCGACAGCGGCGCGAGCACGACCGCGCTGCATCAGGCTGCTTACGCCGCGCATGTCAATCTGCGCCACGTGAGCGCGACGCAAGTCGGCGTATCGCTCGATGAAACCACCACGCGCGACGATCTGCTCAAGCTCTTCGCGCTGTTCGCCGAAGTCGCGGGCAAGACCGAAACATTCGATATCGACGCACTCGATCAGGCCGCTGCCGATTCGCTGCCTGCCGTACTGCATCGCACGAGCGAGTACCTCACGCATCCGGTCTTCAACCGCCATCATTCCGAACATGAAATGCTGCGCTATCTGCGCAGCCTCGCCGACAAGGATCTCGCGCTCGATCGCACGATGATCCCGCTCGGCTCCTGCACGATGAAGCTCAACGCGACATCGGAAATGCTGCCCGTCACATGGCCCGAGTTCGCGCAGATTCACCCGTTCGCGCCGGCGGAGCAGACGCTCGGCTATCGCACGATGATCGATCAGCTCGAACAGATGCTCGTCGCGTGCACGGGTTACGCGGCTGTCTCGCTGCAGCCGAACGCCGGCTCGCAAGGCGAATACGCGGGCCTGCTCATCATCCACGCGTATCACGAATCGCGCGGCGAAGGGCATCGCAACGTGTGCCTGATTCCGGCGTCGGCGCACGGCACGAATCCGGCGTCGGCGCAGATGGCGGGCATGCAGGTCGTCGTCGTGGCTTGCGATGCGAACGGCAACGTCGATATCGAAGATCTGAAGGCGAAGGCCGGGAAGCATTCCGCGAATCTCGCGGCGATCATGATCACGTATCCGTCGACGCACGGCGTGTTCGAGCGCAACGTTCGTGAGATTTGCGACATCGTGCATTCGCACGGCGGCCAGGTGTATGTCGATGGCGCGAACATGAACGCGATGGTCGGCCTGTGCGCGCCGGGCCAGTTCGGTGGCGACGTGTCGCACCTGAACCTGCACAAGACGTTCTGCATTCCGCACGGCGGCGGCGGACCGGGCGTCGGTCCGGTCGCGGTCGGCGCGCATCTGGCGAAGTTCCTGCCGAATCAGGCATCGACCGGATACAAGCGCGATGACGCGGGCATCGGCGCGGTGTCGTCGGCGCCTTACGGCTCGGCCGCGATCCTGCCGATCTCGTGGATGTACATCGCGATGATGGGCGCGCAAGGTCTCACCGCTGCCACCGAAAGCGCGATTCTCGCCGCGAACTATGTCGCGAAGCGTCTCGCGCCGCACTATCCGGTGCTGTACAGCGGCGCGGGCGGACTCGTCGCGCACGAATGCATTCTCGATGTGCGGCCGATCAAGGAATCGAGCGGCATCTCGGTGGAAGACGTGGCGAAGCGCCTGATCGACTATGGCTTCCACGCGCCGACGATGAGCTTCCCGGTGCCCGGCACGCTGATGGTCGAGCCGACCGAATCGGAATCGAAGGAAGAGCTCGACCGCTTCATCGACGCGATGATCGCGATCCGCGAAGAAATTCGCGCGGTGGAAGAAGGCCGCGCCGACCGCGACGACAACGTGCTGAAGAACGCGCCGCACACGGCGGCGGTCGTCACTGCGGACGACTGGACACACAAGTACACGCGCGAAGCGGCGGCGTATCCGGTGAAGTCGCTGGTGGCGCGCAAGTACTGGTCGCCGGTGGGCCGCGCGGACAACGCGTATGGCGATCGCAACCTGATGTGCTCGTGCGTGCCGGTATCGGAGTATGCGGACGAGTAAGGTTCGCGCAGAACCTGAGAGAAAGCGCCGCCCGAAAGCGTAAAGCATTGTCGGGCGGTTTTGCGGCGCGTTCCAGAACAGCTAACATCTCACCCCGGACCAAAAAGCCAAACCAGGGAGTTCACATGGCGTTCAAGGTGCGAGAGGTGAAAGGGACAATCCGCGCGCGCGGGGTGCGGGCGATGTTGGCGGCGATGCTCATCGTCGCGTCGTCCGCGCAGGCCGCGATGAATTTCTGCGCCGCGCCCGCGATGCAGACGAGCGAGCGCACCAATGCCGATCCCGGCGTGAAGGCGCTGGTGAAGATGGTGCAGTCGCACGTGAACGATCAGCCGAAGGCGCGCGCGAAGCTGCACACCGAAGGCACGCTGCCGCACGAGGGCATCTACGACGAGAGCGTCGAAGCGGAGAAGGACCTCGGCCTGATGCGCGATGCCGCGCTCGCGTGGCGCGCGACCGGCGACGAACGCTATCTGCGGCTCGTCGACCGCTTCCTGCTCGCATGGACGACGACCTATCAGCCGAGCTTCAATCCGATCGACGAGACGAATTTCGAATCGCTGATCCTCGCATACGATCTCACGGCAAGCGCGTTGCCGGTCAGGACCCGCAACACGGCGAACGCGTTCATCACGAAAATGGTGACCGGCTACATCGCCGACATGGACAAGCAGCCCCGGCCGCTCACGGGCAATTACCGGAACAACTGGCAGAGCCATCGCGTGAAGCTGGTGGCGATGGGCGCGTTCACGATCGACGACCGCAAGCTCATCAACGCGGCGCAGCGGCTGTTCGTCGAGCATATCGGCGACAACATCGCGCCGGATGGATCGACGGTCGATTTCGCCGAACGCGACGCGCTCCGCTACGTCACATACGATCTTCAGCCGCTCGTGACGGCGGCGCTCGCCGCGCGGCGGCACAACCGCAACTGGCTGCCGGAACGCGCGCAGTCGGGCGCGACGCTCGCCGAAGCGCTCAACTGGCTCACGCCTTACGCGCTCGGCACGAAGACGCACGATGAATTCGTAAAGTCGTCCGTGCCGTTCGACGCCAAGCGTCGCGAGGCGGGCTTGCCGGGCTTTTCGGGTCAATGGGATCCGAAGAACGCGGCGGAACTCTTTCATCTGGCGGCGCGGCTCGACGGCCGCTACGCGCCGGTCGCGCTGCGGCTCGCGCCGACACCGCCCGCGTGGCTCGCGGTGTGTCTGCCGCTGCCGGCGCGCTAACTCTTACAGGCAGGAGCAGTCATGGCAGTCAGCGTATTCGACCTCTTCAAGATCGGCATCGGACCTTCGAGCTCGCACACCGTGGGACCGATGCGCGCCGCGTTGATGTTCGCGCAAGGGCTCGAGCGCGACGAGCTGCTGGAATCGACCGCATCCGTGAAATGCGAGCTGTACGGCTCGCTCGGCGCGACGGGCAAGGGCCACGGCACGGACCGCGGCGTGATGCTCGGCCTGATGGGCGACGCGCCCGATACCGTCGATGCATCGGGCATCGTTCCCCGGCTCGAAACCGTGCGCACGTCGAAAACGCTCGCGTTGCTGGACAAGCGCAAGATTCCGTTCACGATCAAGGAGAACATTGCGTTCTATCGGCAGGCGTTGCCGGAGCATCCGAACGGCATGAAGCTCTATGCGTTCGATGCGAACGGCGCGTTGCTGCGCGAAGCGACGTATCTGTCGGTTGGCGGCGGTTTCGTCGTGACGGCGGGCGCGGCGAACACGGCGGTCCTGACGGCGCATGAGCACTTGCCGTATCCGTTCCATACCGGCGACGAGTTGATGAAGATGTGCGCGGAATCGGGCAAATCGATCGCGCAACTGATGTGGGAAAACGAGCGCGTGTGGCGCAGCGAAGACGAGATTCGCGCCGGGCTCCTGCGCATCTGGGACGTGATGCAGGATTGCGTCGCTCGGGGATGCGGCATCGGCAATCCGGCGGCGGAAGGACACTTGCCGGGTCCGTTTCAGGTGAAGCGACGCGCGCCGCAGTTGTACAAGGCGCTCACGGGCAAGCCGGAGCAGGCGCTGCGCGATCCGCTTTCCATGATCGACTGGATCAATCTCTACGCGATCGCGGTGAACGAAGAGAACGCGATCGGCGGGCGCGTCGTCACCGCGCCGACCAATGGCGCAGCGGGGATCATTCCGGCAGTGCTGCATTACTACGACCGGTTCGTGCCGGGATCGAACACGCAGGGCGTCGTCGATTTTCTGCTGACGGCGGCCGCCATCGGCATTCTGTACAAGATGAATGCGTCCATCTCCGGCGCGGAAGTCGGATGTCAGGGAGAAGTCGGTGTCGCCTGTTCGATGGCGGCGGGTGCGTTGGCTGCGGTGCTCGGTGGAACGCCGGCGCAAGTGGAGAACGCGGCCGAGATCGGGATGGAGCATAACCTCGGGCTGACTTGCGATCCGGTCGGCGGGATGGTGCAGATTCCGTGCATCGAGCGCAATGCGATGGGTTCGGTGAAAGCCGTCAACGCCGCGCGTATGGCGATGCGCGGCGACGGGTCTCACTACGTTTCGCTCGATTCGGTCATCAAGACGATGAGGGAGACTGGCGCGGATATGAAGACCAAGTATAAGGAAACGTCGCGCGGGGGGTTGGCGGTGAATATTGTGGAGTGTTGAGGCGGGACGTGAACTGCTTGTCCACGCTCGGAGCGAGACAAGCTCACGCCCCAATCAAATTCACCACCTTCACATTTCTGGTATCCGGCACTTCCGCATAAGACAGCACCTTCAACTGCGGCAGACTTCTGCGCAGGAACCTCGCCAGCATCGCACGCAGCGAATGCTGCACGAGCAACACCGGCGGCAAGCCCAGATTCTGCTGACGCATGATCGCGTTCTGCGTCGAGTTCATCAACGTCTGCGCGAGGCCCGGTTCGAGCCCGGGATTCGTCCCCGTCGACAAAGCCTGCGACAACACACGTTCCAGCGTCGGATCGAGGCCCATCACCTGTAAATCGTCGGCGCCCGGATACCACTGCTGCGTGATCGCGCGGCCCAGCGCGAGACGCACCGCCGCCGTGAGATCGTACGGATCGGAGATGCGCGGCGCGTGCTCCTGCAACGCGTCGAGGATCGTGCGCATGTCGCGGATCGGCACGCTTTCGTCGAGCAGGTTCTGTAACACCTTCTGCAGCGTCGTGAGCGACAGCACCTTCGGCACCAGATCGTCCGTGAGCGACGGCGTGTCCTTGCCGATGCGCTCCAGCAGCGCCTGCACTTCCTGACGCCCGAGCAACTCGGCCGCGTGCGTCACCACGAGATGATTCAAGTGCGTCGCGACGACCGTGCTCGCATCGACGACCGTATAGCCATAGACCTGAGCCTGCTCGCGCAGATTCGTGTCGATCCACACCGCCGGCAGGCCGAACGCCGGGTCCTGCGTCTGCGTGCCCGGCAGCGCGGCCGACACCTGCCCCGGATTGATCGCGAGCCACTGGCCCGGGAACGCTTCGCCGACACCCACCTCGACGCCCTTCAGCGCAATGCGATAGCCATTCGGCCGAAGTTCGAGATTGTCGCGAATATGAATGACCGGCGGCAGAAACCCGATTTCCTGCGCGAACTTCTTGCGAATGCCCTTGATGCGCTTGAGCAGTTCACCGTCGCTGTTGCGATCGACGAGCGGAATCAGCCGATAGCCCACTTCCAGCCCGAGCGGATCGATGAGCGATACATCTTCCCAGCTCGCTTCCGCATTCTCCGCCGACGCGGCCGCCGCGCTTGCCGTGAGCGGCGTCACATCGGTGACGGCGCCCGCTTTCTTCTTCGCTTCGGCGCGCTTGTTCATCGAACGCGCGCCGTAGATGAGACCGCCGCCGAGCAGCATGAACGCGAAGTGCGGCATGCCCGGAATCAGACCCATGATGCCGATGATTACGCCCGTGATCATCAGCACGCGCGGATTCTGGAACAACTGGCCAGTAAGCTGCGTGCCGATGTCCTCTTCGGTCGCGACGCGCGAGACGATCACGCCCGCCGCCGTCGAGATGATGAGCGACGGAATCTGCGCGACGAGGCCATCGCCGATAGTAAGCAGCGTGTAGTTCGTCGCCGCGTGCGCGAAGTCCATGTCGTGCTGGAGCATGCCGACGATCAGCCCGCCCACCACGTTGATCACCATGATCAAGAGGCCGGCGATCGCATCGCCGCGCACGAACTTGCTCGCACCGTCCATCGAGCCGTAGAACTCGGCTTCCTGCGCCACGCTCTGGCGGCGCTTCTTCGCGGTTTCTTCGTTGATGAGACCGGCGTTCAGATCGGCATCGATGGCCATCTGCTTGCCGGGCATCGCGTCGAGGGTGAAGCGCGCGCCCACTTCCGCGATCCGCCCCGCGCCCTTCGTGATCACCATGAAGTTGATGATCATCAGAATCACGAACACGACGATCCCGACCGCGAAGTTCCCGCCGACGAGAAAGTGCCCGAACGATTCGATCACCTGACCCGCGGCATCCGGGCCGGTGTGGCCTTCGAGCAGCACGATACGCGTCGACGCGACGTTCAGCGACAGGCGCAGCAGCGTCGAGAACAGCAGCACGCTCGGGAACGCCGCGAAGTCGAGCGGTTTTTGCGTGTACATGCTGACGAGCAGCACCATCACCGCGAGCGCGATGTTGAAGGTGAACAGCAGATCGAGCAGGAACGCCGGCAAGGGCAGAATCATCATGCCCAAGATCATGCAGATCAGGATCGGGCCGGCGAGGGCTCGCAAGTTCTGCGTGCCCAGCGCGTCGGGCCGTTTGGCGAAAAATCCAGCGCGCGCGTTCATGCGGCGGCTCCATTGTCAGTGTTGTCGCCAGCCAGGGCCTCTGCGGCTTCCTGATCGGCGTCGGCGTCGGATACGCCGCCTTTGTCGAGTTCCTTCGGCACGTCGAGATCGGACGGTTCGTCCGGCTTCACGCCGCCATCTTCCTTGTAGCGCTTGAGCTGGTAGACCCACGCCAGCACCTGCGCCACCGCGCCGTAGAGCGCGCCCGGAATCTCGCGATTGATCTCGACGTTGTGATACAGCGCGCGCGCCAGCGGCGGCGCTTCGAGCAGCGGCACGTTGTGCTCGCGGCCCAATTCGCGGATGCGCCCCGCCACCAGATTCACGCCCTTCGCGACGACCTTCGGCGCGCGCATCTGGCCATCGGCGTACTTCAGCGCGACGGCGAAGTGCGTCGGGTTCGTGACGATCACGTCGGCGGTCGGAATCGCCTGCATCATGCGGCGGCGGGCGGCCGCGCGCTGCTGTGCGCGAATCTTGCCCTTGATGTGCGGATCGCCTTCGTTTTCCTTGTGCTCGCGCTTCACTTCTTCCTTCGTCATGCGCAGCTTCTTCGCGTGCGAGTAGAGCTGATACGGCACGTCGACGGCCGCGACGAGAAAGAGCCCGCCGATCGCCATGCCGCAGCACACGAAGATCAGGTGCATCGCATCGGCGAGCGCGAGATCGAGCGGCTTCGTCAGAAGGCCGAGCACTTCGGCCTTGCGGCTCCAGATCGCCGAGCCCGCCATGCCGCCGACGACGATCGTCTTCAGCATCGACATGCCGAGCTGAACCGGTCCTTGCACCGAGAAAATCTTGCCGAGACCGCTGATCGGATTCAGACGGCCGAAGTTCGGCGCGAGCGGCTTCGTCGTGATGAGCCAGCCGCCGAGCGCCATCGGCGCGGCGAGCGCGGCGAAACCCGTCAGCAGCAGAACCGGCAGGACCGCGAACATCCCTTCCTTGCCCGCGTTCGCCGCGCCGATCATCATCTGGCGCGAGTCGAGCACGGTCGCGTGATCGAAGGTGAACGCGCCGCGCAGAATCGACTGCAAATGCTGACTGATCGGCCCCGACAAACCCCACACGCCGAAAAATCCCGCCGCCAGCAACGCGAACGACGCGAGTTCCCGCGAACGCGCAACCTGGCCTTCCTCCCGCGCCTTTTCCAGGCGCTTGGGAGTGGCTGATTCGGTTTTTTCGAGATCGCTTTCTTCTGCCACCGGGCCTTACTCCGTTGCTTCCATCGTTTGCACATGCGAGCGGCGCGAAGCCGCTTTTGGATGAAAGCGATTATTGCGGAAGGCGTCGAGCGGCCATCGGCGGATAAAGCCGGGGAAAAGGGGGTTATTCGGTAGATGAAAGCGCGGGAAACGAAAGCGGCGCGTGCCTCGCGGGAAGCACGCGCCGTTCGGAATGCGCAAAACGGTGATCAGGCGCCGGGTACGCGGCCATCCGGGCCGTAGAAGCCGCTCTTCGACGGCGCGACCTGCAAAGCGGCGAGCGCCTTGCGGTTGTATTCCATGCGCGTGCGGATCAGGACGCCGTTGTTGTTGTTGCCTTGTTTCGCGCGACGCGCGGCGGCGGTCAAGAGCGCCCATTGCGCGGCGATCGCGTCGTCGTCCGCGGCGGCGGCTTCCATGCCGACGAAGCCGCCGGGGAAACCGAGCGCGTTCAACTGCTCGTCGCGTGCCTGTTCGAGCGCGGAGATACGCTCGGTGAGCGCGGTCTTGTGCTCGATGATTCCAGGCAGCGCCGGCAGCGGTTGCGCCGCGATCAGCGCTTTTTCCTCATCGACGAGGAGGGATTCGAAGGCCAGAACAGCGGCGACTTCTTCGGTGACAGTGGCAAGCAGGGCGTCTCTCATTGCATCGCTCGAATAGCGGTTTCACAAAAGCCGCCGGTGCCATGAACGCCGCTTGCCGCCGCGCGCCTGTTTCTCGCAAGGCGCGGCCGGGTCACTGCGTTCAGCCGCCGGTCGGCGGGGTTCTCGTTTGCAGCAGGTCGCGGGCGGTGCTCAGAATGCCGTCGGCGATCTTGCTCGTGTCCATCTTCAGGCTGCCGTCGCGGATCGCGGCCTTGATCGACTCGACTTTCGCCGTGTCGATGTCCGAGCTGTTCGATGCGCGCAGGTCCGTCGACAGCGACGACAGGCTCACCGTCGAATTCTTCGCCGTGCTCGTGCCCGATTGCTGCACGGTGCTCGCGGCGCCCTTCGCATCGTTTTGCGACGCGCGTTGCAGGTTGTCTTGAAGGCCTGCCAGTGTGGTGTTGCTAGTCGTATCGATCTTCACGATGTCCATTCCCGAACGTGTTGAGTCCTTTAACGGCGAGGGAGCTTGAAAACTTTACCCTGCCGATGGAACCGCAACCGCCGTTCGGCGCGCTCATCGCCCTCAAAGCCTTGTCAGGCGGGCATTCAGCGCATTTGAAACAAAATGAAACAAGCGTGGGGAACCGAACATAAGCCCTCTTCAGAGGGCGATTTCCACCGTCTGACTGTCCTTCAATATGCCGGTGATGATCTGACCGCCGGCAGTTTTTACACGTACTTGCTGGCCGGGCGCCGCGTTGTTCATCGCGGTGCCTTCGGCCGAAATCGAAAAGCCGGAGCCGCTGGCGACCACATGCACGCTCTGGCCGATCGCCACCGAGCTTGCCGCGCGCAGCATGTCGGTGCGCAGCGGCAGGCCCGCGGGCACGCGCGACAGCGCGACCGCGCCGACGGCCTGCGCCGGATCGGTGACGATGGCCTGCGGCATCGCGGTGATGTCGCCGTCGCGGGCGACCAGATCGGCGTTGCTCAGCACTTCGCCCGGCGCGATGGCGCGTGCGGCTGTATAGAAAGTGGCGTTGATCGATACGCGCGCCTGCACGTAGAGCGTCCACGGGCGCTCGCCGACGCAGCGCACGCCGACGGTCATACGGCCCCAGAGGCGCGCGCCAGTCGGCATGAACGGATCGAGCGCGGAACAGGCGGCGAGGCCGCGCGGGAAAACGGGTGTGACGGTGATTTCGACCTTGCCCGGCAAGCCGGCCGCCTGCTGCTGCAGAAAACCGAGCGCGGCGACGCGGATCGATTCGCCGTCCTGCATCGTCGCGGGCGCGCCCGGCGCTTGCGGCAACGCGGCGGCGACGGGCGCGGCTACTGCCGCCGATGGATTGAAGCTCACGCGCCTCATCGGCGAAGCGGCGCCGGCGACGGGCGTCGCAGGACTCGCCACGACGGGTTTCGCATTCGTGGCGCGAGCGATGCCATCGTCGCGCGTCACGACGACAGGCGTCACATCGCGCGATGGAGAAAGCGCGGGCGCCCTGACGAGCGCGGGGGCCGGAGCAGCGGCCGCGCGCGCGGGCTTCGCTTCGCTCGGGCCGGGAATCACGATCATGCCGCTCGCATCGTTCATCGATTCATCGGCGGCGTCGGCGCGGGCGTCGAGTTCGAGCGCGGCGTTGCGCATCGCGGCGTCGGCGGCTTTGGTCGCGGCGCGATAGCCGCTCGCACGCGCGATTTCAGACGCGGGCATTGCCGCGACGGGAGCCGATGCGCGCGAAACGGGCGCATTCAGGCTCTTCGCCATATCGGCGGCCGCGGCCGGATTGGTCTCGGCGTTGCCCGGAATGACGATCGGGCCGTCGCTCTGCTGGGCCTGCGCGAGCAGAGCGACGCCCATGAAAAGGGATGCGCCCAGCGTGCGGCGCGCGAACGTCGCTGCGACGCGAGCCGTGGGGTTCGATGCACGCTTCGCCGACCTGCTCATCAACTTTCTCCGTACCTGATCCGATCGAGCCGCGAAAACACGCGGCAACTTCCAACGAAACGAATTCTAGATATCGGCGGGCGCGGGCAAGCGTCGAATAGAGGCCCCGTTTCCCGGTTATTCGTCGGATTAGTTCTTGCGCGCCGCTCCTAAGATTCGTGTCATGCAAAAAGGCCTCGGCGCTGCCGACAGGAGAAACCGCAATGTTAGACAGACTCGACAAGGAATTCGCTTTTGGCCGTGAGGCGCTCGATGTGCGCGCGTATCGGCAGGAATTGCTGTCGTCGAATATCGCCAACGCCGACACGCCCGGCTACAAGGCGCGCGACGTCGATTTCTCGAGCGCGCTCGCGGGTGCGCTCAAGCAGGGCGGCGGCGCGACGAACAACACGACGCTCAAGATGGCGCAACCGGTCAGCGTGAGCATGAGCGGCGGCCTGGCCGCGACGGCCAAGGGCCACATGGGCGGCACGTCGACGCTTTCGGCATCGGGCGGTTCGAGCGACGACTACGGCAAGCTCGCCTATCGCGTGCCGAACCAGCCGTCGCTCGACGGCAACACGGTCGACCTCGACGCCGAGCGCGTGCAGTTCGCGGACAACGCGCTGCACTTCGAGGCGGGCATGACGGTGCTGTCGTCGCAGATCAAGTCGATGCTCTCGGCGATCACATCGAACAGTTAAGGAACAGCGATGCCCTCTTTGATGAACATCTTCAACGTCGCCGGCTCGGCGATGTCCGCTCAGGCGCAGCGCCTGAACGTCACCGCGTCGAACCTCGCGAACGCGGACAGCACGACCGGCCCGGACGGCCAGCCGTACAAGGCGAAGCAGGTCGTGTTCGCGGTCGATCCGCTCGGCGGCGCGCGCACCGCGTCGGGCCAGCAGGTCGGCGGCGTGCAGGTGACCGGCGTGATCGACGATCCGAGCCCGATGAAGACCAGCTACGACCCGAGCAACCCGGCGGCGAACGCGGACGGCTACGTGACGCTGCCCAACGTCGATCCGGTGCAGGAGATGGTCAACATGATTTCCGCGTCGCGTTCCTATCAGGCGAACGTCGAGACGCTCAATACCGCCAAGCAATTGATGCTCAAGACTTTGACCATCGGAACCTGATCGAGAAACTTAAGGAACACCACGTGAGCTCCTCCAGCACCACTATCGGCAGCAACGGCACGACCGTCTCGCAGACGCTGCTCGACACCATGAACGGCGCGTCGTCGTCGAGTTCGTCGACGTCATCCACGTCGGGCACGTCGGCGCAGGATCTGCAGAACACTTTCCTCACGCTGCTCGTGACGCAGTTGAAGAACCAGGACCCGACCAATCCCGCCGACAGCTCGCAGATGACCTCGCAGCTCGCGCAGATCAACACGGTGTCGGGCATCGGCCAGTTGAACACGTCGCTGTCCTCGCTCGCGACGCAGCTTTCCGCCGGCCAGCAGACGCAGGCCGCGCTGCTCATCGGCTCGAACGTGCTCGCGGCGGGCAACGGCGTGACCGTGTCGAAGGGCGCGTCGTCGAGCTTCGGCGTGCAACTGGCGAGCGACGTGAGCGACCTGCAGATCGTCGTGAAGAACTCGTCGGGCCAGATCGTCAACACGCTCGATCTCGGCGCGCAGGGCGCAGGCGTCGTGCCGGTGACGGGCTGGACGCCGGTCGATTCGAAGGGCGCCACGCTCGCCGACGGCAGCTACACGATCACCGCGCAAGGCACGATCAACGGCCAGCAGGCGACCGCGACGACGCTGTCGGCTTCGCAGGTGCAAAGCGTCGTGCAGATGTCGGGCGGTGCGCCGGGTCTCAAGCTCTCGAACGGCTCGACGGTCGCGCTGACGGGCGTCGCTTCGATCCTCTGATTCCACATTCATTTTGGACGAGCGTGGTCTCGTCACGGAGAAACATCAAATGAGTTACCAACAAGCACTGAGCGGTCTGGGCGCTGCATCGAGCGATCTCGACGTGATCGGCAACAACATCGCGAACGCGAACACGGTCGGCTTCAAGCAAGGCGCGGCGCAATTCGCCGACATGTACGCGAACTCGATGGCCACGGCCGTCAGCAACCAGATCGGCATCGGCACGCGTCTCGCCGAAGTGCAGCAGCAGTTTTCGCAAGGCACGATCACCACGACCAATCAGGCGCTCGACGTCGCGATCAACGGCAACGGTTTCTATCAGTTGTCGAACAACGGCTCGGTCGTGTACTCGCGCAACGGCGTGTTCCATCTCGACAACACCGGCAACATCGTCAATTCGTCGGGCCTGCAACTGATGGGCTACGCGGCGGATTCGGGCGGCGTCGTCAACAGCGCGAGCACGGTGCCGCTCACGGTGCCGACGGCGAACATCGCGCCGACCGCGACCAAGAAGATCACCGCCGCGTTCAACCTGAACTCGCAGGACGACGTCAAGGCAGCCGCCGACTTCGATCCGACCAACGGCAACACCTACAACGCGTCGACGTCGGTCGATGCGTACGACTCGGTCGGCGGCACGCAGAAGGTGTCGGTGTACTTCACGAAGTCCGGCACGAACTCGTGGGAAGCATTCGCGGGCTACGGCGATCCGGTTTCGCAGAAGACGGATCTCGGCCCCGTCACGTTCGATTCGTCGGGCAACCTGACCTCGGACAAGACGTTCTCGTTCACGATCCCCGACGGCGCGAGCGCGACGTCCGGCGCGACCCAGACGTTGACGCTCGATCTCTCCGGCACGACGCAGTACGGCGCGAAGAGCGGCCTCACGAACCTGCATCAGGACGGCAACAGCACGGGCGAACTGACGGGCTTCACGGTCGGCAGCGACGGCATGCTGACGGGCAACTACTCGAACGGCGAAACCAAGGCGCTCGGCCAGATCGCGATCGCCAACTTCAACAACCAGAACGGCCTGCAGAACCTCGGCGGCAACGTGTACGCGCAGACGGCGGCTTCGGGCGCGGCGCAGGTTTCCGTGCCGGGCTCGACCAACCACGGCACGCTGCAGGGCGGCGCGGTGGAGAACTCCAACGTGGACCTGACGAGCGAGCTCGTGAACCTGATCACCGCGCAGCGCAACTATCAGGCGAACGCGCAGACGATCAAGACACAGCAGACCGTCGATCAGACGCTGATCAATCTGTAAGCATCGGTCGCACGCAATAAACGCATCAGGGAAGAAGGAAGCGATTCATGGACCGTCTGATCTACACCGCGATGACTGGCGCAAGCCAGGCGCTCGAACAGCAAGCCGTCGTGGCGAACAACCTCGCGAACGCGTCGACCACGGGTTTCAAGGCGCAGCTCGCCGCGTTCCGCCAGGTGCCGATGTCGTTCGAGAACCAGTCCGCCGATGGCACGACGCGCACCTTCGTGCTGTCGTCCACGCCGAACGCGGACTACTCGGCGGGGCCGGTGCAGCAGACCGGCAATCCGCTCGATGTCGCGGTTCAGGGCCCCGGCTGGCTGTCCGTGCAGGCGGCGGACGGCAGCGAGGCGTACACGCGCGCGGGCAATCTGCACGTCGATCAGAACGGCCAGCTCGTCACGGCGAACAATCAGCCGGTGCTCGGCGGCGGCGGTCCGCTGTCGATTCCGCCGGGCGCGGAAGTGACGATCGGCAAGGACGGCACGATCTCCGCGCTGATTCCGGGCGACCCGCCGACGGCGATCGCGGTGGTGGATCAACTGAAGCTCGTGAATCCCGATCCGGCGACGCTCACGCGCGGCGACGATGGCCTCTTCCGGACCGCGACCGGCGACCCCGCCGATGCGGACCCGAACGTGGTCGTCGCGGGCGGCGCGCTCGAAGGCAGCAACGTGAATCCGGTCTCCGCGATGGTCTCGATGATCACCAACGCGCGGCAGTTCCAGATGCAGACCAAGCTGATGGAATCGGCGGACCAGAACGAACAGTCGGCCAACAAGCTGCTCAACTTCTCCTAAGCGGCGAACGCAAGCTAAACAGGACACGAAAGAACATGAATCGCTCTCTCTACATCGCCGCGACCGGCATGAATGCGCAACAGGCGCAAATGGACGTGATCTCGAACAACCTCGCCAACGTGGGCACGAACGGCTTCAAGGGCTCGCGCGCGGTGTTCGAGGATCTGCTGTACCAGACCACGCGCCAGCCGGGCGCGAACTCGACGCAGCAAACCGAACTCGCATCGGGCGTGCAGCTCGGCACCGGCGTGCAACAGGTCGCGACCGAGCGCCTCTACACGCAGGGCAATCTGCAACAGACCGGCAATTCGAAGGACGTCGCGATCAACGGCCAGGGCTTCTTCCAGGTGACGATGCCCGACGGCACGACCGCCTACACCCGCGACGGCTCGTTCCAGACCAATGCGCAAGGTCAGCTCGTCACGTCGAGCGGCTATCAGCTGAACCCGGCCATCACGATTCCGCAGAACGCGACGTCGATCACCATCGGTTCCGACGGCACGGTGTCCATCACGCAGCCGAGCAGCACGGCGAACACGACGGTCGGCGCGATCCAGCTCGCGACCTTCATCAACCCGGCCGGCCTCGAAGCGCGCGGCGAAAACCTGTTCTCCGAGACGGGCAGCTCGGGCGCGCCGAACGTATCGCAGCCGGGCCTGAACGGCGCGGGCTCGCTCCAGCAGGGTTACGTGGAAGCGTCGAACGTGAACGTGGTGCAGGAACTGGTCAACATGATCCAGACGCAGCGCGCCTACGAGATCAACAGCAAGGCCGTGACCACGTCCGACCAGATGCTGCAGACGCTCTCGCAGATGCAGGTTTGAAGTAACGCTTAACCAGAGTCACCACGATGTCGCCTACTCAAATCCTCTCGCGTGCAACGATTGCCGCGCTCATTGCAGCGCTCATTGCAGCGCTCGGCGCGTGCGGCCTCGTGCCGAAAGAGCCGATCGTCCAGCAGCCGATGACCGCGCGTCCGCCGCAGCCGCCCGTCGGCACGCGTTCGCCCGGCGCGATCTACAACGCGGGCTACGCGGGACGGCCGCTGTTCGAAGATCAGCGTCCGCGCAACGTGGGCGACATCCTGACCATCGTGATCTCGGAAAACGTCAACGCGACGAAGTCGTCGGCGGCGAACACCAACCGCGCCGGCAACGGCTCCTTCGCCGTGCCGACGACGCCGGCCCTCTTCGGCGGCCTCTTCAACAACACGAACCTGTCGGCCACCGGCGCGAACAAGTTTGCCGCGACGGGCGGCGCGAGCGCGGCCAACACGTTCAGCGGCACGCTCACGGTTACCGTCACGGACGTGCTGCCCAACGGCAACCTGATGGTGAGCGGCGAGAAGCAGATGCTCATCAACCAGGGCAACGAATTCGTGCGCTTCTCGGGCGTCGTCAATCCGACGACCATTTCGGGCACCAACACCGTGTTCTCCACGCAAGTCGCCGACGCGAAGATCGAATACTCGGCGAAGGGTTACATCGACGAAGCGCAGAACATGGGCTGGCTCCAGCGCTTCTTCCTCAACGTCGCGCCGTTCTGATCATGAATCCGTTTCTTCGTTTCGTTTCGTTCTCGCTCGCGGCCGCGCTCGTCGCGATCGGCTCCGCACCGCACGCACACGCCGAGCGTCTGAAAGACCTCGTCTCGTTCCAGGGCGTGCGTGACAATCCGCTGATCGGTTACGGTCTCGTCGTCGGTCTCGACGGTACCGGCGACCAGACGATGCAGACCCCGTTCACGACGCAGTCGCTCACCAACATGCTCGGCAATCTCGGCATCACGGTGAACTCGGCGACCACGCAAAACATGCAGTTGAAGAACGTGGCCGCCGTGATGGTGACCGCGACGCTGCCGCCGTTCGCGCGCCCCGGCGAAGCGATCGACGTGACCGTGTCCTCGCTCGGCAACGCGAAAAGCCTGCGCGGCGGCACGCTGCTGATGTCGCCGTTGAAGGGCGCGGACGGCCAGGTGTACGCGATGGCGCAGGGCAACCTCGTCGTCGGCGGCGCGGGCGCGAGCGCGAACGGCAGCAAGGTGCAGGTGAACCAGCTCGCGGTCGGGCGCATCTCGGCGGGCGCGATCGTCGAGCGCGCGGTGCCGTCGGCGTTGCAGCAGCAGGGCGGCGTCGTGCAGATGGAACTGCGCGAAATGGACTTCGACACGACGCAGCGCATCGTCGCGGCGGTGAACAATCAGTTCGGCATGGGCACGGCGCTCGCGCTCGACGGCCGCACGATTCAACTGCGCGCGCCGCAGGATGCGAGCGAGCAGGTGTCGTTCATGGCGCAGTTGCAGAACATCGACGTGCGTCCGGCGCAGGCCGCCGCGAAGGTGATCCTGAACGCGCGCACCGGCTCGATCGTGATGAACCAGATGGTCACGCTGCAGAACTGCGCGGTCGCGCACGGCAACCTTTCGGTGGTCATCAACACGAAGACGGCGGTGAGCCAGCCGGGCGCGTTCTCGAACGGGCAGACGGTGGCGGCGAAGGAATCGTCGATTCAACTGAAGCAGGACAGCGGCGCGCTCAAGATGCTGAACGCGGGCGCGAATCTCGCGGATGTCGTGAAGGCGCTCAACGCGCTCGGCGCGACGCCGGCGGATCTCATCTCGATCCTTCAGTCGATGAAGGCCGCGGGCGCGCTGCGCGCAGACCTCGAAATCATCTAAGGAACGAAAGCGCATGAACTCGAACACGACCGGCATCGCCAGCACCGCGTTGGCATCGACCGATACGACGAGCGGCTTTTCGAGCCTGTCGAACCGTTTCGCGCTCGACACGCAGGGCTTCGACGCGCTGCGTGCACAGGCCGGCGCGAATCCGCAGCAGGGACTCAAGGAAGCGGCGAAGCAATTCGACGCGGTCTTCACGCAGATGATGCTCAAGAGCATGCGCGACGCGACGCCTTCGGACAGCCCGTTCGAATCGAACGATACGAAGTCGTTCACGTCGATGCTCGATCAGCAGCTCTCGCAGCAGATGTCGTCGAAGGGAATCGGCGTCGCGGACATGATGTTGAAACAGCTCATGCGCAATGCGGGCGGCCAGCCCGACGCGAGCGGCAAGGGCGGCGCCGGCGCGATGAACGCGATGCAGGCGCTCGGCGGCATGTCGGGCGGCAGCGGCGACCTCGAAGCGAACGCGGGCAACATCGCCGCGATGAACGCGATGGCGAAGGCATACGCGGCGGCGCAGGCCAGCAAGAGCCAGGCGTCGCTCGCGGGCAAGGGCTACACGGCGGCGGATTCGCTCGAAGCGCCGGCGCGCGGCAACGGTTCGGACAAGGTCAATGCGTTCGTCGACCGCCTAGCGGTGCCGGCGCAGGCCGCGAGCGCGGCGACGGGCATTCCGGCGCGCTTCATCATCGGCCAGGCGGCGCTCGAATCGGGCTGGGGCAAGCGCGAGATCAAGAACGCGAACGGTTCGACGAGCCACAATATCTTCGGCATCAAGGCGTCGAGCAACTGGACTGGCAAGACCGTCGATTCGGTCACGACCGAATATGTCAACGGCCGGCCGCAAAAGGTCGTCGAGAAGTTCCGCGCCTACGATTCGTACGAGGAAGCGCTGACCGATTACGCGAGCGTCATCAAGAACAATCCGCGCTATGCGCCGGTGATTCAGGCGTCGCGCGATGTCGCGGGCTTCGCGCACGGCATGCAGAAGGCGGGCTACGCGACCGATCCGCAGTACGCGAAGAAGCTCATCTCGATCATGCGCCAGATCGTCTGACGCAATCAGCCGATGTTTGCGGCCGTCTTCTTGCTGAAGACGGCGTCGCGCGCGGATTCCGGTGCGCGGACAGCGCAATTGTTCGGATCTTTTACGGCAGCAAACGTTTTACGTTCGTAGGGACGGCGCACCACATACATTTTTCGGTGGCCAACCCTAAACTTTTGAAGACGTATGCCGCTAACCTGAATAATCGAAGTGCCGGACCGATACTGGTTCGGATCGACGCGCGACGTCCGACGATTCGGGCGGCGCGAGCACAATGAACACGGCTAGCACCATGAACACCTATCTCAAGCATGACGTTGCCGACGATGACATTGCGCCGAACGTGGATTTCGGCCGGCGCAATCCGCTCGAAATCGGCGTGGCGCTGCGCAATCTCGCCAATCGCGGCGACTTTCTGACGGCGCAATATGGCGACGGGCAAATCGTCACGCGTTTGCTTGACGTCGATGTGACCGCGCATCGATTCACTTTCGACTGGGGCGGCGTGGCGGAGCAGAACCGCGGCGTGCTCGCTTCGCAGAAGCTCGTTTTCAACGCGGCGCCGGAAGGCGTGCGGGTAGAGTTCACGACGCCGACGCCGCGTGAGACCGTGTTCGACGGACGCCCGGCGTTCGAGGCCGAGTTTCCGACGGTGCTGTATTACATGCAGCGGCGCGAGTATTTCCGCGTCGAGGCGCCGGTGCTCGATCCTTACATCTGCACGGGCTCGCTGCCGGAAGGGGAGCGGTTTCGCTTCGAGGTGCATGATTTGTCGCTGGGCGGTGTCGCTTTGCGTACGACGGATGAGCGCGTTGCGAATCTCGAAATGGGCATTGTGATTCAGGATGCCGAGCTGCATTTCAGCGCTAATGGGAAGGTTACGCTGGATATGAAGCTTGTTTCGCATCGGGAATCGACTACGGCGAAGGGTGATTGCCGATATACCATCGGGTTCAAGTTTGTTTCGATGCCGGGGTCGGCGGAGAATACGCTGCAGCGGCTTATTACTCAGTTGGAGATGAAGCGGCGGTCGTTGGCGAAGTAGGGTTTTTGGTTTTGCTTTCGCTGGATCCCGTTATCGCGTCGGTCTATTAGCACTGCCCCTCCCCGGGGCGGGGGTCACTTTCTTTGCTGCTGCAAAGAAAGTAACCAAAGAAAGCAGCTTCTCATCGCCCGCGGTCACACGCACGTTGGCCATGCTTGCCAGCCCGCGGTGACACTCGCCTAAGTGTCGCCCTCAAAGACCCAACCGGGCTTGGCTCGCGCACGGTCTGCCACCTCGCATCGCTTACGTCACTGGTTCAGCACCAAACGGCTCCGGCCCGCTTCGCGGCCGATGGGTCAATCGGGTCCGCGTGCGCTTCTTCGACGGTTTCCCCTGTATACCCTACGGCAGCGCGTAGCGCTGTGCCGATGCTCTTTCGTGCTGAACCAGCGCGCTTAATGTTATGGCTCGGCAGACCGTGCGCGAGCCAAGCCCTTGTCTGCTTGCGGGGGCACTCGCTACTGCCGGGCCATTAGGCCAATCGTCTGTGCCGCGGCCGGTGTGAAGTGCTTAGGCTGGGGAGAGCTGTTTCTTTGGTTACTTTCTTTGCAGCAGCAAAGAAAGTGACTGCCGCCCCGCACAGGGGCAGTGCCAATAGACCGACACGCAAACGGGATCCGGCGAAAAAAAAAACCAAAACCAAAGAAATAAGCCATAAAACCGCCGCTCTTCCGGCAATAGCCATTGCCGCACCCCTCCGATAATGGCCCCATCGCGACAACCGTCCGCAAAGCGCGCAAACGCTCAACTTCCCCGGCAATCGGCCGATATACAAAACAGCCATGCGGCAGCGCACGCTCAAACGCCGCCTCACCAGGATTCACGCATGTCCAATAACATCTTCAGCATTGGTCTTTCCGGTCTGAATGCGGCCCAGTGGGGCCTGACGACCACGGGACAGAACATCAGCAACGCCGCGACGCCGGGCTATACGCTCGAGAAGGTCTCGTATCAGGAGTCGTCCGGTCAGTTCACCGGCTCGGGTTATCTCGGCAATGGCGTTCAGGCCGTCACCGTCACGCGTCAGTACAGCCAGTACCTGACGACGCAAGTGAACAACACGCAGGCGTCGAGCAGCGCGGCGAGCACGTATTACTCGCTGATCTCGCAGCTCAACAATCTCGTCGGCGATCCGACCAAGGGCATCGCGCAAGGCATCACGAATTACTTTTCTGGCCTGCAGTCGGTGGCGAATTCCGCGAGCAGCACCGCCGCGCGCCAGTCGCTGATGAGCAGCGCGCAGACGCTCGCGGATCAGATCAACTCGGCCGGCCAGCAATACGACCAGCTACGTCAGAGCGTCAACACGCAACTGACGAGCGCCGTCTCGCAGATCAACAGCTACTCGCAACAGATCGCCGATCTCAACAAGCAGATCAACATCGCCAGCGCGAGCGGCCAGCAGCCGAACCAGTTGCTCGATCAGCGCGATCAGCTCGTCACGAACCTCAGCTCGATGATCGGGGTGCAAGTCGTGCAGCAGGACGGCAACTACAACGTGTTCATCGGCAACGGGCAGCCGCTCGTCGTCGGCAATACGCAATACGGGCTGCAAGCGGTGCCGTCGGCTTCCGATCCGAGCGAACTCGCGGTCGCGTTCAAGAGCCGGGACGGCAGCACGCAAACCGCCGCAAACACGCAATACGTCGATAACTCGGCGCTCACGGGCGGCGTGGTCGGCGGTCTCATCGACTTTCGCACGCAAACGCTCGATCCGGCGCAGGCGCAACTCGGCGCCATCGCGACGAGCTTCGCCAGCCAGTTGAACGGTCAGAACGCGCTCGGCCTCGACCTGAACGGCCAGCCCGGCGGCAAGCTGTTCGCGACCGGCGATCCGAACATCATCGCCAACGCACGCAACAAGGGCACCGGCACGCCGACGGCCACGATCGTCGATGGCACGCAACCGCCCGCCAACGATTTCACCGTCACCTACGACGGCAGCAAGTACACGGTGACCGACCCGGCGACCGGCCAGCAGCTCGGCTCGATCGATCCGGCGACGGAGACGCAGAAGACGATCAACGGCCTGAACATCGACGTGTCTTCGCTGACCGGCGTGCAGAAGGGCGATTCGTTCACGATCCAGCCGACACGCGCCTCGCTCGACAACTTCAAGCTCACGACGAGCAACGGCGCGGCGATCGCGGCGGCATCGCCCGCGGTGACGTCGGCGGCGAGCACGAACACGGGCACGGCGTCGATCTCGTCGGCGACAGTGACGAGCAACGCGATGTCGTCGGACATCAACCTCACGTACAGCGCGGCGGCGAACGGCTTCACGTCGGACGTGGCGGTGACCGTCGGCGGGACCAGCTACGCCGTCGGCCAGACGATTCCCTTCGATGCGACGAAGGGCCTGACGGTCTCGGCGAACGGCGTTTCCGCGACCATCAGCGGCACGGCGAAGGACGGCGACGCGTTCAAGATCGCGCAGAACAAGGGCGGCACGAGCGACGGCAGCAACGCGCTCGCGATGGCGAACCTGGTGTCGGCGAAGTCGCTCAACGGCGGCACCGACACGCTGACGAGCTCGTACGCGAGCTACATCAACACGATCGGCAACACGACCAACCAGCTCAAGGCGACGAGCACGGCGCAGACCGCGCTCCTGA
Organism: Caballeronia jiangsuensis; assembly: GCA_000648925.1. Taxonomy (GTDB): domain Bacteria; phylum Pseudomonadota; class Gammaproteobacteria; order Burkholderiales; family Burkholderiaceae; genus Caballeronia; species Caballeronia jiangsuensis. Next base: position 46,484 of record JFHF01000005.1, on the reverse strand, counting down.
CGCAAGCAACTTCGGCGCAGCAATCGGTGCAGGGCGTGAACCTGAACGAGGAAGCGGCCAACCTGATTCAGTATCAGCAGCTCTATCAAGCGAACAGCAAGGTGATTCAGACCGCCGCGACGCTGTTCCAGTCGCTGCTCGGCATGTTCAACTGAGGTTAAACGCGATGCGTATTTCAAGTTCCCAGTACTTCAACATGAACGTCGCTTCGATGAGCGACCAGCAGAGCACGCTCGCGTCGATGTATCAGCAGATCTCATCGGGCAAGCGCATTCTCACCGCGTCCGACGATCCGCTCGGCGCGGCGCAGGCTGTGCAGCTCACGTTGAAGAGCGGCGCGCTCGCGCAGTACGGCACGAATCAGACGATCGCGCTGTCGTCGCTGCAGCAGGAAGACTCGACGTTGAGCAACGTGAGCAACGTGATCCAGAGCATCCAGACGCAGATCGTGCATGCGGGCGACGGTTCGCTCACCGATTCGGACCGCTCGGCGGTCGCGGACACGATCAAGGGTTTGCGCGATCAGCTCTTCGGTCTTGCGAACACCACGGACAGCAACGGCAACTACATCTTCTCGGGGCTCAAGGGCGGGACGGCGCCGTTCTCGAACAATGCGTCGGGCACCGGCGCGAGCTATTCCGGCGACCAGGGCCAGCGCACGGTGCAGATCAGCGACGGGCGTTCGATTCCTGTCGGCGACACGGGCCAGTCGATCTTCCAGAGCGTATCGCCGATGGAAAGCGATCCGGTGTCGCGCGCGGCCGATACGAACACGGGCACGGCGACGATCAGCGCGGTAAGCGTGAGCGACACGAGCAATCCGGGCAACGCGAGCAAGTACACGATCTCGTTCTCGGTTTCGCAGACGGATGGATCGACGACGTATTCGATCACGTCGGACCCGGCGGACAACACGCTGCCGACGAACGTGGCCTACACGGGCAAGACTGACATCACGCTCGGCGGCCAGAAGGTGACGCTCGACGGCACGCCCGCGGACAAGGACTCGTTCACCGTGCAGCCGGCGGCGACCGACAACAACGACATCTTCGCGACGCTCGACACGATCGTGAGCGCGCTCAAGCAACCGACAGGATCGCCGAGCGCCCAGGCAGCGTTGACGAATGCGCTGACGACGGCGGGCACGAAGATCAACAACACGTTCAACAACGTGCTGTCGGCGCAGACGGTGGTGGGCGGACGCGAGCAGCAAGTGCAGTCGACGCAGACCGCGATGCAGACGAGCCAGACGCAGACGGCGAGCGATATCGCGAATTTGACGAGCATCGATCTAGTATCGGCGATCAGTGGGTATGAGTTGACGCAGAACTCATTGCAGGCTGCGCAGATGGCCTTTTCGCAGATTCAGAAGATGTCGTTGTTTGATTACATCGGGAGTTGATGCGCTTTACTTCAGGCGCCGTTCTGGTTTGAGCGGCTGGCTATGAACGACGCCTGCGAAATGGGAGATTTCGCGTAGCCCCTTCGTGCTCCGTTGGACATGATGTCGCCGTGCGGCATCAGGGAACTTGCATATCGTCGAGGCCTCCGGCTGCCGCGCAGTCACTGCCCTTCGGGGAACGCGACCTAAGGAGGCTGCGTGGTAACATCGGCTCGGCATGCTCCGGCGCGGGGCAGCAACTTCCAGAATTCCGGTCATCACAACGACATGAGCAACCATGAGCGCTTCAACGTCGTCTATGACGGCCCTGCACTCGCGGAACATCGAATGGATGTGCGCGATCTCGCGCCGGCGCTCGTGGCCATCGCCGATTTGTTCACGGCAGCGAACAAGGAGCTGAACGGCGAATCCGCCGATGTCCGCGTCGAGGTCAAGGGCAGCTTCAAGGCGGGGTCGTTCGAACTCGATCTCATCTTCGTGCAGCAACTGCTGACACAGATACGGGATATCTTTGCCGGGTCCAGTGCCTCCGCGATCTCCAATGCCTATACGATCCTCACCATCCTTGGGCTTATCGGGGGCGGTGGCGTCGTCGGACTGCAGCGCAAGCTGCGCGGACGCCGGGCGCATCGCATCGAACAGATCGGTGACGTGTCACGCGTGTGGATCACGGAAACTGAATCTGTCGAGGTCGAGGCCAGCGTCGTGCGCCTTTGGCGTAATACGGTTGTGCGCGCCAGTCTGAGCAAGACCTTGTCGCCTCTCGAGCGCGAAGGCATTTCGAACTTCGGTATCGTACGTGGCGAGCAAGTGGAACTCATCGTCGAAGACGATGAGCTTGCATCGTTTGCCACATTCAACAATGACGGCGGTGAAGTCGTATCGGACTTTGTTGCAAGGAAAGTCTTGCTCGTAGAATCCGTCGTTTTCAAGGATGGAAACAAATGGCGCGTTCACGACGGCCAGTATCCGTTCTTCGCGGCACTTGATGACGAAGAATTTCTGGCCAAAGTGAATGATGGCGAACGCTTCGGAAAAGGCGACGTTCTGGTTGTGGATGTTCGCCAGATACAAACGATCGAAGCGGGCACGCTAAAAACCGAGTACCGAATCGTCAAGGTTCATGAACACCGCGCGCCTCTGCAACAGACACTTCTCTGATTCGGCATGGGCGCGACGTGGGAGCGTTCAAAGCCCCCCCACCACCCGCCCCACCTCCCCAATCCCCACATCGAAAATCCGCTGAAAAAACGGCATCAAATTCGGCACCATAAGCTGCAACAAAAGCAACCCGACGAGCATCGTCACCGGAAACCCAACCTGAAAAATCCCGATCTGCGGCGCCGCCCGATTGAGAATCCCGAGCGCGAGATTGGCGATCAACAACGCCGCCACGATCGGCAACGCGAGCAGCAGTCCCGTCGAAAAAACACTGCCGCCATATCCCACAAGAACGCGCCACCCTTGCGCATGCGACGCCGCCGCAACGACGTTCGCCTCGATCGGCACGCTGTGAAACGTAGCGATAAGCGCACTGATCAACTGCAAATGCCCATCGAACACGAGAAACGCGAGCATCGCGAGCGTGTTCAGATAGCGCGAAACGACCACCGCATTGCCGCCCGCGCGCGGATCGTAAAGCATCGCGAAACCGAGGCCCATCTGCTGGCCGATGAACTCGCCGGCCGCATCGACGGCGGCGAACGCGATCTGCATCACCATGCCGATAGCCGCGCCGATCAGAAACTGATTGACGATGATCCACACGCCCGCCGCGGAAAACACCGTCGCCTGCGGCATGGCGGGAAGCGTCGGCGCGACGATCAGCGAAATGAACGCGGCGACCGCAATCTTCACGCGCATCGGAATCGCCATATGGCTCAGCACGGGCGCCGTGGCGATCAGCGCGAGGATGCGCACGAACGGCCATAGAAACGCCGTGAGCCAGCCGTTCAGTTGCGCATAGGTGACGGAGAACATCGAACGACACTCAGCCCGTGATCGCAGGCGTGATCGTGAAAACGTGACGCATGTAGTCGAGCAATGTCGACAGCATCCACGGACCCGCGATCACCAGCGTCACCGCGACGGCGATCAGCTTCGGAATGAACGACAGCGTCGATTCGTTGATCTGCGTCGCCGCCTGAAACAGGCTCACGACCAGACCGACAACGAGCGCGACCAGCAACAACGGCGCGGCGAGCAACAAGGCGACGTACATCGCCTGATGCGCCATCGTCATGACGGATTCGGGTGTCATGCGCGTCTCCTCAGGATACGAAGCTTTGAGCCAGCGAGCCGATCAGCAACTGCCAGCCATCGACGAGCACGAACAGCATCAGCTTGAACGGCAGCGCGATGGTCGTCGGCGACACCATCATCATGCCCATAGACATCAGCACGCTCGCCACCACCATGTCGATGATGAGAAACGGAATGAAGATCGTGAAGCCGATCTGGAAGCCCGTCTTCAACTCGCTCGTGATGAACGACGGCACGAGCAGCGAAAGCGGCACGTCCTCCGGACCGTTCATCGGCGCGGCCTTCGAAATGCGTGCGAAGAGCGCGAGATCCGTTTCGCGCGTCTGCTTCAGCATGAATTGCTTGAACGGCGCGACGCCGCGCGTCATCGCCTGGTCCATCGCGATCTGGCCTTCGGAGAAGGGCTTGTACGCGTCGTTGTACGCGCGATCGAGCACGGGCGACATCACGAAGAACGAGAGAAACAGCGCGAGGCCGACGAGCACCTGATTCGGCGGCGTGCTCGTCGTGCCGAGCGCCTGGCGCAACAGCGACAGCACGATGATGATGCGCGTGAAGCTCGTCATCATCAGGACCATCGCGGGGAGGAACGAGAGCATCGTCAGCAGCAGCATCGTCTGCACACTGAGCGAATACGTGGTGCCGCCGTTCGGGCCGGGGCTCGTGTTGAAGGCCGGCAGACCCGCCGTGCTCTGCGCGAACGCGAGATACGGCATCAAGCCGACGATGACCGGAAGCGCGATCTTCAAACCACGCGCGATGTTACGACTGACCTGCATTAAGTGCTCCTGCCGACGAACTCTTTCGATAGGCTGGATTGTCGGCCACGCGAATGCCGGACGATGGCGCGAACAGAGGGGAAAACCCGCGCCAACTCGTTCTATTGCGAAGCGCCCGCCGTAAACGAACATCGGGCGTCGATCCTTGCGGACCACGCCCGATGTATCGGTCGAACCGAACGAACTTACTTGACGAACTTCTGGAGCCGCTTGTTCGCTTCGCCTGCGAGGGCGTCGCGGAACTTCGCACCGAAGCTGCCGGCCGACGACGGCGCCGTAACGCCCACGCCTTCCACTTCGGCCGATCCGGCGGGCATCGTGTGCAGGAGGCGCACATTGCCGGGACCCGCGCCGAGCACGAGCCACGTATCGCCCACTTCGACGACCGCGACGCGTTCCTTGTTGCCGAGCGATGCGCCGCCCACCACCTTCACGAGACCGCCGCGCTTGCCGCCGTGAACGCCGAACTTGCGCGCAAGCCACGCGCAGCCGAACACGAAGCCGATGACGACGACGAGTCCCACGAGCGTCTGCAACACCGCGCCGAAACCGAGCGACGGCACCGCCGTGCCCGCGCCGACGCCCGAAGCGATCTGCGCGGCGTGGTTCACCGCGTTCATGTCGGCGGCGACGGAAAGAAGAGGCGCCGAGCAAAGCAGCGCGACGGCCAGGCGTTTCATCGATTCAGCTTCCGGATACGTTCGGACGGCGTGATGATATCGGTCAGGCGGATGCCGAACTTGTCATTCACCACGACCACTTCGCCCTGCGCGATGAGACAGCCGTTCACGAGCACGTCCATCGGTTCGCCGGCGAGGCCGTCGAGTTCCACGACCGAACCCTGCGCGAGTTGCAGCAGGTTGCGGATCGCGATCTTCGTGCGCCCGAGCTCCACCGTCATCTGCACGGGGATGTCGAGAATCATGTCGATGTCGTTGCGCGTCGAGGGCGCCGCCGCCTTCGACAGCGGCTGAAACACGCCTGCGCTCGCTGGCACCGGCGCGTCGTTGCCGTTTTGCTCGGCGAGCGCGCTCGCCCAGTCGTCCAACAGGAGCTCGTCGCCTTTTTCCTGCGCGCCGGGCGCATCGTTCTGCATCAGATCACTCATATCCACCTTCCTTCATCGTGTCGCTTGCGCTGATCATCTTTTGCACGCGCAGCGCGTATTGACCATTGAACATTCCGTAGCCGCATTCCATGACCGGCACGCCATCCACTTTCGCGACGACCTGCTCCGGTATATCGATCGGCAGCACGTCGCCCGCGCGCATGTTGAGAATCTGTTCGAACGACGAGCGGATCTCGGCGAGATCCACCGTCAACTCCACTTCGGCCGATTGCACCTGCTGCGACAGCACGCGCACCCAGCGGCGGTCCACTTCGAGCGCTTCGCCCTGAATCGGCGATGAGAGCACGTCGCGGATCGGCTCGATCATCGAGTACGGCATGCAGATGTGCAGCGTGCCGCCTGTCGAGCCGAATTCGATCGTGAACTGCGTCACGATGACGATCTCGTTCGGCGTCGCCACATTGGCGAACTGCGTGTGCATCTCCGAGCGCATGTATTCGAATTGCAGCGGCTTCACGCTGCGCCACGACGTCGCGTAGTGCTCGAACACCAGATTCAGCAGCTTGCTGATGATGCGCTGCTCGGTCTGCGTGAATTCGCGGCCTTCGACGCGCGTGTGAAAGCGCCCGTCGCCGCCGAACAGGTTGTCGACCACGAAGAACACGAGGTTCGGGTCGAACACGAACAGCGACGTGCCGCGAAGGGGCTTCACGTGGACCAGGTTGAGATTGGTCGGGATCGGCAGGTTGCGCGTGAATTCGCTGTACTTCTGCACCTTCACCGGACCGACGGAAATTTCCGCCGAGCGCCGCATGAAGTTGAAGATGCCCACGCGCATCAGGCGCGCGAAGCGGTCGTTGATGATTTCGAGGCCGGGCATCCGGCCCCGGACGATGCGTTCCTGCGTCGCGATGTTGTACGGACGTACACCGACTGGCTTTTTCTCGTCAGCTTCCTGATCGATTTCGCCGGTGACGCCCTTGAGGAGGGCATCGACCTCCTCCTGCGACATGAACTCTTCGTGGCCCATGACTCTTTACTCGCTGATGCGGCGTTACTGGACGACGAATTCGGTGAACAGCACCTCTTCGACCCGCACTGGCTTCTCGGCCGAGCTCGCCGCGGTTTCGACCGCTGCGCGCAGCTCGCCCGCGAGCTGTTTCTTGCCGTCGACGGTCGCGAGATCGTCGGGGCGCTTGCCGGAGAGCAGGAGCAGCACGCGGCTGCGGACTTCGGGCATGTGCTCGGTGACGAGCAACTGGACCTTTTCGTCCTTGAGCTTGAGCGTGAGGCCGGCGCGCAGATAGTGCATGGTGCCGTCGTCGGACTGGAGGTTCACCGTGAGCGATTCGAGCGGGAAAAACACGGGCGGCGGTTCGGGCGCGGGTTTCGCCGCGCCGTGATTTTTACCGAGGAAAAAGTAAGCGCCGCCGGCTCCCGCGCCGAGGAGCACGATCGCGCCGACGGCGATGATCAGGATCTTTTTGAGCTTGCCGCTCTTTGCGGGAACGATGGGTTGCTGGTTTGCGGTCGTGGTAGCCATGAATGCGTGCCTCTTTCGATAGGTTGAATTGTTGGCTATCGCCGTGTAAAGCGATGGGTCGAACAGAGGGGGGATTTGGGGTTATTCCATCTGATTGCTTTTGTCTTTCGACTTTGGGGGCTTGGTTGGGTTAACGGGGCGTTTTCGGGAAACTTGTGTTCATGTCGGTCTATTAGCGTTGCCCCTGTGCGGGGCGGCAGTCACTTTCTTTGCTGCTGCAAAGAAAGTAACCAAAGAAACAGCTCTCCCCAGCCTAAGCACTTCACACCGGCCGCGGCACAGACGATTGGCTGAATGGCCCGGCAGTAGCGAGTGCCCCCGCAAGCAGACAAGGGCTTGGCTCGCGCACGGTCTGCCGAGACATAACCTTAAGCGCGCTGGTTCAGCACGAAAGAGCATCGGCACAGCGCTACGCGCTGCCGTGGGGTATGCGAGGGAAACAGTCGAAGAAGCGCACGCGGGCCCGATTGACCCATCGGCCGCGAAGCGGGCCGGAGCCATTTGGTGCTGAACCAGTGACGCAAGTGATGCGAGGTGGCAGACCGTGCGCGAGCCAAGCCCGAATGGGCCTTTGGGGGCGACACTTAGGCGAGGGCCACGGCGGGCTGGCAAGCATGGCCAAACTGCGTGTGACCGCGGGCGATGAGAAGCTGCTTTCTTTGGTTACTTTCTTTGCAGCAGCAAAGAAAGTGACCCCCGCCCCGGGGAGGGGCAGTGCCAATAGACCGACACGAATACGGGATCCAGCGAAAAACCGAAAATCAAGCAAACGTATCAACAAGCCCCACGGTGCGCCGCACCGGCACACTCACACTGGCGGAAGCCGAAGAATCGACCCCACCAATCCCACCAGCGCCCCCACCCCCGCGCGAGCCCGACGAGCGCTCCTCCTGCTGCGATTGCCTGCCAAACGCCGACCCATCCGAAACCGAAGCACTCCCGAGACTGATGCCATTCGCCTCCATCGCCTCACGCAGCTTCGGCATGGCGGCCTCGACCGCCTCGCGCACCTGCGCATGCTGCGACACGAACAGCGCGTGCGCGTGGCTTTCGGAAACCTGCAACGTCACCTGCAACGGCCCGAGATCTCTCGGATTCAAAGTCAGCTCGGCGCTCTGCTGATCCGCCTTCGACAGAAACACGACCTTCTGGCTGAACGCATCGTCCCAGCCGGACGCGCCCACGTGCGGCGCTATCGCCGCGCTCGTCGCCGATGCCATCGCGCCTTGCGGACTCGACACCGCCGAATTCGCCGATGCCGCCTGCATCGACACCGCGTGCGCGGCCGCATCGGCGGCTTGCTTGTACGCGGCGGTCGCGGCATCCGCGGGCATCGTCGCGACAGCCAGCGCCGTCGCGTCGGTCGCCTTCGAATCTGCGTTCACGTTGTTCGCCAGCACGGCGAGGCTCGCGCCCTTTCCGCCCTTGGCAAACAAACCGCCCTGATCCTCGCTGTCCGCACCCTCGCGCGCCGTCGCCACGGAACCGTTCGCCGGCACTGCGTTCGGCGCAACGTTGTTCATCGCCGCGAGCGCCGCCTGAAGCGCGTCCTGCGCCGGTTTCGCGTCGCCGCTTTTGTGCGTCTCGCTCGTCGATTTGGTGTCGTCGGTCGAAGCGGTGGCCGTCGCCGCTGTGGCCGCGTCCGTCAGATCGGCGAGCGTGGTGTCCGTGTCGGCATCGTCGGCGTTGGCGGCGTCGGCGCGTGCTTTCGCCTGCGCCGCAGCCGTCGCCGCATCCGATGCGGAACCGGATGCCTGCGCCGTCGGCTTCGATGCGTCCGCCGTATCGGCCTTGCCCGTATTCTTCGATGCCTCTTTCGGCGCGTCGGCCTGATCGGGCTTCGCGGCGGCCTGCGCATCCGATGCGTCGTCGCTCTTCGACGCAGCCGCAGACGCGCTGTCATCCGGCTTCGGCGCGTCATGCACGCTCGATTTGTCGGCGGACGAATCCGCCAGCGCCTTCGCCGCCTGCGCGTCGGCATTGGCGCGGTCGGTGATGCCTTGCAGCGTCATGCCGAACGACGCGCCCGCGCTCGCCGCGCGCTGCGCCGCAGCCTTGCTCGATGACGTGGCGGCGGTCATCGCGCCGAGAAGTGATACGGAGGACATACGAGTCTCTCAAATGCAATGGTTGGGTAACGGCTCAGGCACGCTCGGCGCGCATGCGCAGTATCTTCGCGGCGTGCTCGTCGGATTCGCGCTGCTCGACGCGCGCGGCCTTCTTCGCGAGCATCGCCTCGCCGCGCGCGGCCAGCACTTCGTAACTGCCGAGCTTCTGTTTCTTGAGACGCCAGTCGGGTTTCGCCGCCTCGATGCGCTGATCGGCCATGACGAGCGCCGTGCGTTGCTGCGCGATCGCCGAATCGAGCGTATCGACGAACGCCTGGAAGTTGCGCAGCGTCTGCGCCGTGGTGCCCTCCTGCGCCGATGCCGTGAATCGTGCGTGGTACTCGTCACGGTAGGTGATGAGCGAGTTCAATTGCGTTTCGACTTCGTTGCGTTCCTGCTGCAGCTTGCCTAGCTTCTTCGTGGCGGCGTCGAGTTCCTCTTCGGCAAGGCCGATGAGGGTGTTGATCGGCAGATTCTTGGACATGGCGTGGCGGTCCCGTATGGTCTTTTGGCTTTCTTGTGATGAATGATTCGGATACTAGTCGAAAACTATTCAAAGAGCTGATTCAACATCGCGATGCTCGGCTCGAACGGCGCCTGCTCGCGAAAACCCTGCTGCAAAAACGACTCCATGCGCGGATACAGCGCGATCGCGCGGTCGAGGAGCTGATCGCGCCCGCTCGAATACGCGCCCACGTTGATCAAATCCTTGTTGCGCTGATAGCGCGAAAGCATCTGCTTGAAGAGGCGCACGCGTTCGAGATGCTTGTCGTCGATGAGCGCGGTCATCGCGCGGCTGATCGATTGTTCGATGTCGATGGCCGGATAGTGCCCCGCCTCCGCGAGCGAGCGGTTCAGCACGATATGGCCGTCGAGAATCGCGCGCGCCGAGTCGGCGATCGGGTCCTGCTGATCGTCGCCTTCGGTGAGCACGGTGTAGAACGCGGTGATCGAGCCGCCGCCTTCCGGGCCATTCCCGGTGCGCTCGACGAGCGCCGGCAGCTTCGCGAACACCGAAGGCGGATAACCCTTCGTCGCCGGCGGCTCGCCGATCGCGAGCGCGATCTCGCGCTGGGCCATCGCGTAGCGCGTCAGCGAATCCATCAGCATCAGCACATGCTTGCCCTGATCGCGGAAATATTCGGCGAGCGAGGTCGTGTACGCGGCGGCCTGCATGCGCAGCACGGGCGATACATCCGCCGGCGCCGCCACGACGACCGAGCGCGCGAGACCTTCCTCACCGAGAATCTGCTCGATGAATTCCTTCACTTCGCGGCCACGTTCGCCGATCAGCCCGATCACGATCACTTCCGCGCTCGTGTAGCGCGCCATCGTGCCGAGCAGGACCGACTTGCCGACGCCCGAACCCGCGAACAGGCCCATGCGCTGGCCGCGCCCGACCGTCAGCAGCGTGTTGATCGCGCGCACGCCGACATCGAGCACCTTGTGGATCGGCTCGCGGTTCAGCGGATTGATGACCGGCGAGGACAGCGGCGCATCGACCTTCGCGCCGAGCGGGCCGAGGCCGTCGAGCGGACGGCCGGACGCATCGACGACGCGGCCGAGCATTTCCCAGCCGACGGGCAAACGCTTCGCGCCCGCCATCGGATCGTTGATCGGCGCGCTTTCGAGCGGATAGACGCGCGCGCCGGGCAACAGGCCGGCCACTTCGGTGGTCGGCATCAGAAAGAGCTTGTCGCCCGCGAAGCCGACGACTTCGGCTTCGGCGGTCGGAATCGCGCTGCCCGGCGGCAGTTCGATCATGCATTCGGAGCCGACGCCCATCTTCAGGCCGACCGCTTCCAGCACGAGTCCGGCCGCGCGCGTGAGACGCCCGCACGGACGCAGCGGCTTCGCGATGGCGTTGCGCGACCTGAGCGCGTCGAGCTTCTCGCGCCACGTATCGATGTGCGGATTGCCCGCGATATGCGCCAGTTCCGCAATGGTGCGCGCGGCGAGTTCGTCGGCGGATTCGTCGCCGACGGATTCATCGACGGCGAGCGGGCCGAACGAAGCGCGTGCGAGTTCCTGTTCCAGCTCGCTCAAACCATCCTGAGTGATTCGGCTCACCACGGCTTGTTTCTCCCCAGAGCAGCCACGACGCGCTCCCATCGCGACACGACGGTCGCGTCGATTTCGCCGGTCGCGGCGTGCGCCTTGCAGCCGCCGCGCTCGACGTCCGGATCGGGACGCACGGTCCAGCCCGCGGATTCGAGTTCGTCTTTCAGATAAGCATCGACGATCGGCATGTCGGCCGGATTCACGACGAGCGTGGGCGCGCCCGAAAGCTCCGGCTCGGCGGCGATCACTTCGCGCGCCACCGCGACGAGCGCGGTCGGATCGAGCGCGAGATGCTGACGCACGACCTGCTGCGCGATATCGATCGCGAGTTCGGCGAGCGACTCCGCGATGGCTGCATCGGCGGCCTGCAACGCGGTCCTGAACGTATCGGCGATTTCGGAGAGACGCGCGGCCTGGGCAAGCGCTTCCTTGCGGCCATCCTCGAAACCCTTCGCCTGACCTTGCTCGTAACCCGCCTGATAACCGAGCGCCTGGCCCGCGACATGCCCCTTCGCGAGCCCTTGCTGATGCGCGTCTTCCTCGACGCGGCGCAAGTGCGCTTCGAGCGCGGCCTGTTCCGCCGCGCTGGTGTCGACCTTGATTTCGACGGGATCGAACGACGCCATTTCCCAGCGCTGATACGCCGAGAGCGGAGTCTTTTGCACGCGAGCGTCAGACATATGCATCCTCCGCCTTGCCGCCTAGCTGGATCTGGCCGTTTTCCGCGAGGTTGCGGACGATCTGGAGAATCTTGCGTTGCTGCTGCTCGACTTCCGACACGCGCACCGGACCGCGCGAATCGAGGTCTTCGGCGAGCAGTTCGGCCGCACGCTGCGACATGTTCGACAGGAATTTCTGGCGCAGCGCCGGCTGTGCGCCCTTGAGCGACACGATCAGCGTCTCCGACTCCACTTCCTTCAAGAGAAGCTGGATCGCGCGGTCTTCCAGGTCGAGCAGGTTCTCGAACACGAACATCTGGTCGATGATCTTCTGCGCGAGTTCGGCGTCGTATTCGCGCACGTTCGCGATCACGCCTTCCTCGTGGTTGCTCGACATGAAGTTGAGAATCTCGGCCGCCGTGCGGATGCCGCCCATCGGCGCGCGCTTCAGGTTGTCGCTGCCGGAGAGGAGCGTCGTCAGCACGTCGTCGAGTTCGCGCAGCGCGGCGGGCTGAATGCCGTCGAGCGTCGCGATGCGCAGCAGCACGTCGTTGCGCAGACGGTCGGCCAGCAGCGACACGATTTCCGAAGCCTGATCGCGGTCCAGATGCACGAGGATCGTCGCGATGATCTGCGGATGCTCGTTCTTGATCAGTTCCGCGACCGCGCCCGAGTCCATCCACTTCAGGCCTTCGATGCCGCTCGTATCGCTGCCTTGCAGAATACGGTCGATCAGCGCGCCGGCCTTGGTTTCGCCGAGCGCCTTCGTCAGCACCGAGCGGATGTACTCGCTCGAATCGAGCGACAGCGCGGTGTGCTGCTCCGCTTCCGAAACGAATTCGGTCAGCACGTTGTCGAGCTGCTCGCGCGTCACGTTTTTCAGCGCCGCCATGGTCGCGCCGATCTTCTGCACCTCGCGCGGAGCGAGATACTTGAAAACTTCGGCGGCTTCTTCCTCACCGATCGACATCAGGAGGAGAGCGGCTTTATTCAGGCCTTCAGCGTTCATCGGACACCCAGTTCTTCACGACCGTCGCAACGATTCTCGGGTCCTGACGCGCCACCATGCGCGCGTAGTCGAGGTTGCGATCGAATTTGGCCTTCTTGCTTTCATGACCGAGGAGACTGACCTCGGCATCCTTGTCCTCGTCTTCATTCTTCTGGCCGCCGTCGAGCGACGGGCCATCGAGCAGCGAGAGTTCATCCGGTGCGCCGAGCGCGGGCGCGGCTTCGGGCGGCGGCGGGAAGGCGCGGCGCATCGCCGGCTTCACCATGCTGAAGTACAGGAACAGCCCGACGATGCCGATGCCCACATACTTCGCCGCCTGGATGCCCCACGCGATCATCTGCGGGGTGCGCCACCACGGCACGTCCGGCGTCACGTTCAGATCGGCAGAGAACGCGCTGTTCACCACGTTCACCGAGTCGCCGCGCTTTTCGTCGAAGCCCATCGCGTCCTTCACGAGCTGCTGGACCTGCGCGAGCTTGTCGGCGGCGAGCGGCGTCATCGTGACGTTGCCCTTCGCATCGACCTTCTTGTCGTAGTTCACGACCACCGCCACCGACAGGCGCTTGATGCCGCCCGTCGCCTGCTCGAAATGGCGCACGGTGCGATCGACTTCGTAGTTGGTCGTCGTGTCGCGGCGCTGGTTTTGCGGCGTCGCCTTCGTGCCGACAGCGCCCGACGCTGCCGCGTCGATCGGCGCGGAAGCCGGCTGCGGCGGCTGGTTCGAGAGCGCGCCCGGCACGCCCGATGCGCCGCCGCCCGTCGTTTCGCTCGATTCGCTCGACTGCTGGCTGCGGATCGCCGTGCTTTGCGGGTTGCCGTTCGGGCCGTAGCTTTCGGCGGTCTGTTCGAGCTTCGAGAAGTCGATGTCGGCGCTCACCTGCGAGCGGGCGTTTCCGGCGCCGAAGAGCGGCGCGAGAATCGCGTCGATGCGCTTTTGCGTGTTGTGCTCGATCTGCTGCACGTACTTCAGTTGCGACGCGTCGAGGCCGCTGGCGGCGCTCTGGCTCGTGAGCAGGTTGCCGTCCTGATCGACGATATTCACGTTCTTGACCGGCATGTCCGCGACGCCCGAAGCGACCATGTGCGCGATCGCGACCACCTGGCCTTCGTCGAGCACGCGGCCCGGATACAGATTGACCATCACCGACGCGGTCGGCAGTTCCTTGTCGCGCACGAACACGCTCGGCTTCGGAATCGCGAGATGCACGCGGGCCGACTTCACCGACGAGATCGCGCCGATCGTGCGCTCCAGCTCGCCTTCCAGCGCGCGCTGATAGTTGACCTGCTCGGCGAACTGGCTGATGCCGAACTTCTGGTTGTCCATCAGCTCGAAGCCGACCGAGCCGCTCTTCGGCAGGCCCTGGCTCGCGAGACGCAGACGCGTTTCGTGAACCTGCTCGGCCGGCACGAGAATGGCGCCGCCGCCGTCGGACAACTTGTAGGGAATGTTGCCCTGCTGGAGCGCGGCAACGATTGCGCCGCCGTCCCGATCGGAGAGATTGGAGAAGAGGACGCGATAGTCCGGCTGGCGCGACCACATGACGAGGCCGGCGATCACCATCGCCAGAATCGCGACGGCCACGATGAGCGGCACGCGCGGATTCGAGCGGAACTGGTTGAGCATCGGCACGCGCTGCGCGAAACCGCCGAAATCGGCGCCACCCGCGAGTCCCGGCGCGGCCGTTCCGGCTGCCCCCGGTTGTGCGCCCGCCAGGCCCATTCTGGCGTCGGGCGTGATGAGTGAGTTGTTGGGCGTATCCATTTAGCGTCGAAGCTCCGAATCCTGAGGTTCTCCTCCCGCCGCTTCCCGCTTTTCATGTAAGCGGCGGTGGAGGACTTTTCACGATGGGGATTATCCGCAGAAGATTGCAACTCGATTCGCTGAATAGAGCGGGGTTTTCCCCGTTCTTCCCGTGCTTTGAAAAACCGCCGGCTGCTAATCTTTTTCGTACTCGGCGAACCTCCGCGAAACGCATCCCGAGCACCCAGGTCCACGCCACGCGAGGCGCCGGCTTTCCCCCTGTCACCCGGAGTCAACATGAACTTTCCGATCAATCCGCTTTCCGCCGCGCTCTCGGCCATTCAGTCGCTGGCATCGCAAGCCGCCGGCGGCGTGTCCGGCCCGACCAGCGCAGCGGGCGCCGTCACGGGCCAGAGCGGGACATCGGGCGCGGCAAGCGTCGGCAGTTTCTCCGATGCGCTGAAATCGTCCATCGACAAGATCAGCGACAACCAGACCAAGGCGCTCGGCGAGGCGCACGCATTCGAGATCGGCGCGCCGAACGTGTCGCTCAACGACGTGATGGTGGACATGCAGAAGGCGAACGTCGGGCTGCAATTCGGGTTGCAGGTGCGCAACAAGCTCGTGTCGGCCTACAACGACATCATGCAGATCTCCGTCTGACGACCCGTTCGCGATCCAGCCCCCAATCGTTGCTGTGACGGCTCTGGAGTCTTGAGTCCTAAAGCTTTGCCGCGTTTCTCCGATAACCCCGATAACGGCACGGCGAACGATGGTTCGTTTGCCCGCGCCGGTTTTTGCCGGGCGCACGGGGATCCGGACGAGAAGCAGGGCGTCCGTTTGAAGCAAGCGGAACGCCGCGGCATCGCATAAGGAGAATCGAGAGATGTATTCCCCAGGACACGCTGGAGCCAATGCCTACGCACGCGTGGGCGTGCAGACAGGAGTGATGGGAGCCAGCCCGCACCGTCTGATCGTGATGCTGTATCAGGGCGCACGCCAGGCGATCGCGCAGGCGCGCATGCACATGCAGCAGAACAACATCGGCGCGCGCGGCACGGCGATCAGCAAGGCCATCAGCATCATCGAGAGCGGCTTGCAGCAGGCGCTCAACAAGGATGCGGGCGGCGAGATCGCGGAACGGCTGGACGCGCTGTACACGTATATGACGCGCCGGTTGCTCGAGGCGAACCTGAAGCAGGACGAGACGATGCTCGTGGAGATCGACAACCTGCTCGCGACGCTCGAAGACGCCTGGGTGGGAATTGGACCGGAAGTGGCGCAAATGACCGCCGCGCCCGTTTGACGGGATGCGCGTCGACTGCCTCGAAAGAATGAAGACGACACAAGAATATTTCGCCCATTACGAAGCCATCGCCGCGGTTTCCGGCCAGATGCTGGCGGCCGCGCGCGGCGGCGAATGGAGCGAGCTGAAGGCGTTGCAGGGCACGTACCGCGAGTTGGTCGAGCAACTGAAGCTTGTGGATTCCGGCTCGGAGCTCGACGAAAACGCCCGTGCGCGCAAGCTGGACCTCGTGAAGAAGATTCTCGCCGACGACGCCGCGATCCGCGATCTGACGTCGCCGAGCCTCGCGCGTCTTTCGGCGCTGTTCACGGTCAACAGCCCGGCGCGCGTACTGAAAAAAATGATCGGACTGCGCTAGGCGCTGGTCCGCGCCCGATCGCGGCGCATATGAGGATGTGGGCATGACTGGACTCGATACTGCGATCGCATCATTGCTCGCCAGCCGCACCGAGCTCCTGTTGTCCGCGATCCGTGCGCCGAACGGAGTGAGCGGCAGCGGCGTCACCGGCGCGAGCGTCGGACAGACGACGACGCAGACGGACATGCCGCAGACCGTCGGCACGCCGCCTGGCGCGGCGACCCCGGCGGCATCGGCGCAAACCGCGTTTTCCAGCGTCGCGCGTACGCTCGACGTGATCTCGCGCTTTCCCGGCGCGGCGCCCGCGCTGACCGGCGACGCCCCGCTCTGGCCGACGCCGCCGCGCCCCGCGAGCGCCTTCGCCGCGCTCACGACCGGCCTCTTCGATACCGCTTTTTCTTCCAACGCCGCCGCGGTTGCCGCAGCGCGCGCCGCGACGCAGAATCTGCCGCCGCTGCCGGCCGCCGCGCTCGCGACCGCGCTGGCGAAGACCGTCGACGAAAGCGGGCTCTTCTACGAATCGCATCTGGTGCAATGGCTCGCGGGCCAGCGCAGCGCCGCGTCGCTCGGCAACGAGCCGCAGGCGCGCGCCGATGCGCGTTCGATGTCCTTGCCGTTCGATTTCGCGAACCTTGCGACGCCCGGCGACGCCTGGCTGGACGACGCCCGCGCGCCGCAACCCGTACCCGATCTGCCCGACTTTCACGGACGCCCGGTCGCGACGCCGCAGACGCCGCAGCAGGCGGCCGCGCTCGCGGCGTCGGTGCGCGATGCGCCGCCGTCGGCGCTTTCGAATTCGCAGAGCGGAAACGTCAGTGGCGGCACGATTGCGCAGAGCGCGCAGCCGAGCCAGCAGGAATCGGCGTTGCAGGCGTCGGTCGCGGCGGGCATCCATCCGGCGACGCTCAATGTCGTGCGCCAGCAACTCGACGTGCTCGCGAATCAGCAGTTCCGCTGGCAGGGCGAGGCGTGGCCCGGCACGCGCTTCGAGTGGGAAGTTGCCCGCGAGCCGCACGATCCGCGCACCGCCGACGATGCCGCCGACGAACGTGCGTGGCGCACGCGCATCACGCTGTCGTTGCCCGCGCTCGGCACTGTCGATGCCGAACTCGTGCTGACGGGTGAAAAACTCGTCGCGCGGATCAAGGCGGGCGATTCGGGCGCGCGCCGTCTCGCCGCCGATGGCGTCGCGTTCGCGCGTCAACTGGAGGCGGCGGGCATCGCGCTGGCATCGCTTTCCGTTCGCTCGATGGACGGCACGACCGATCTTGCGCTGTCCGGCGACAATGCCGCCGCGAAAAAACCGGTGCGCTCGCCGCTCGAACATCTGTTCCGTCCGCCGCAGGGCGAGGGGAGTGGAGCATGAGCGGACAGGATCATCCGCTGTACACGCGCAGGCAGGCGACCGCGCTCGCCTACGAGGCGGGCAATCGCGAAGGGACGCCGCGTGTCGTCGCGAAGGGCTATGGCATGGTCGCGGAAATGATCGTGCAGCGCGCGAAGGAAGCGGGTCTGTATGTGCACGAGTCGCCGGAGATGGTGTCGCTGCTGATGCAGGTCGATCTCGATGCGCATATTCCGCCCGCGCTTTATCAGGCGGTGGCGGAGTTGCTGTCGTGGGTTTATCGGCTGGAGAACGAGGAGCCGATGCGGGAAAGTGGGCGGGGGGTGAGGTGATGTTGGCTGGGCTTTTGTGGATGGCCTGTATTCGTGTCGGTCTATTAGCACTGCCCCTCCCCGGGGCGGGGGTCACTTTCTTTGCTGCTGCAAAGAAAGTAACCAAAGAAAGCAGCTTCTCATCGCCCGCGGTCACACGCACGTTGGCCATGCTTGCCAGCCCGCGGTGACACTCGCCTAAGTGTCGCCCTCAAAGACCCAACCGGGCTCGGCTCGCGCACGGTCTGCCACCTCGCATCGCTTGCGTCACGGGTTCAGCACCAAACGGCTCCGGCCCGCTCCGCGGCCGACGGGTCAATGGGTTTGCGCGCGCTTCTTCTTCGACGGTTTCCCCTGCATACCCAACGGCAGCGCGTAGCGCTGTGCCGATGCTCTTTCGTGCTGAACCAGCGCGCTGAATCGTCTCGGGCGGCAGACCGTGCGCGGTCCAAGCCCTTATCTGCTTGTGGGGGCACTCGCTACTGCCGGGCCATTCAGCCAATCGCCTGTGCCGCGGCCGGTGTGAAGTGCTTAGGCTGGGGATAGCTGTTTCTTTGGTTACTTTCTTTGCAGCAGCAAAGAAAGTGACCCCCGCCCCGGGGAGGGGCAGTGCTAATAGACCGACACGAAACCAGGCAATCCATAGAAGCCCAAGGCTCTAAGCAGCAAACGCCCGCCCAACAATCCCCCCATGATCGAAACGCGCCGGCAGCGTGCCATAAACGCGCCCGGTTTCACCACGCTCATCACCGAGCCGCGTATCAATGAAAGCATCCGCGACTTCCCGCGGCGCATGCCGCGCCAGCAACACCCCTTGCGCGCAAAGCGCCAGTTGCTGCGCGATGCGCCTCGCCGACGCTTCCCGCGCGCCCGGATCGCCCGTCAGCATATCGACGAGCGACGCCAGCGCCCCCGCCAGCGCTGGATGCGCGCCCGCCGTCGTCCTCCAGTCGTCGAGCAGCGCATGCGCGGCGTCCTGCTCGCGCTCGAACGCGCGCAGCACATCGAGACACATCACATTCCCCGACCCCTCCCAGATCGAATTGACCGGCGCCTCGCGATAGAAACGGGCCATCGGCCCAGTCTCGACATAGCCGTTGCCGCCCCAGACTTCCATCGCCTCGCCGGTGAATTCGAGCGCGCGCTTGCACACCCAGAACTTCGCGGCGGGCGTCACGATGCGCCGCCACGCGCGCTCGGCGAGCGCTCCGCCCGGCGCGGCGCTCTGCTCGAACGCGCCCGCGAGCCGCATGAACAGGACCGTCGCCGCCTCGGATTCGAGCGCGAGATCGGCGAGCACGTTGCGCATCAACGGTTGATCGACGAGACGCGCGCCGAATACGCTGCGATGCCGCGCGTGATGGATCGCCTGCACGAGCGCCGCGCGCATCAGCGCCGCGCTGCCGATCACGCAATCGAGCCGCGTGAAGTTCGCCATCTCGATGATGGTCGGCACCCCGCGCCCCTCATCGCCGATCATCAGGCCGTAGGCATCGAAGAACTCCACTTCGCTGCTCGCGTTCGAACGGTTCCCGAGCTTGTCCTTCAGACGCTGGACCTGCACCGCATTCTTGCGGCCGTCCGGCGTGAAGCGCGGCACGTAGAAGCAGGACAGGCCGCCTTCGTCCGCGGTGCGCGCGAGCACGAGATGCGCGTCGCATTGCGGCGCCGAGAAAAACCATTTGTGACCGACCAGCCGATACGCACCGCCGCGTCCCGGCGCGCCCAGCGCATGGGCGCGCGTGCGGTTGCTGCGCACATCCGAGCCGCCCTGTTTTTCGGTCATGCCCATGCCGATCATCATCGAATGCTTGCCGGCTTCGAGCGGAATGTCGCGCGGATCGTGCTCTCGCGACAGCAGCGGCCGTGCGATGCGCGCGAACAGATCAGGCTCGTTGCGCAGGATCGGAATGCTCGCGAACGTCATCGTGATCGGACATAGCGAGCCCGATTCGAGCTGGCCGTGCAGATAGTAGCCGGCACAGCGCGCGGCCATCGATCCGGCCCGCGCCGACGGCTCGAACGGCAGCGCGTGCAGCCCTTCGCGCCGCAGACGCCGCAGCAATTCATGCCAGGCCGGATGAAACTCCACGGCGTCGATGCGCTCGCCGCGCGGACTATGCGTCGCGAGTTCCGGCTCGTGCCGGTTGGCGAGTTCCGCCAGCGCGACGACGTCCGGCTGCGTCAGCGCCATGCCGTCGCGCGAGAGCGCTTCCGCGTGCCATTGCGCGCCTTCGCGCTCCACGGCGGCGGCGAGCGCCGGATCGAAGGCGAAAGCGTCATAACCGACGAGCGGCGACGCCTGATTCGTGACTTCGTGTGTCTGCCCGAACGGGCGATCGGCGGGATCGGACATCGTCGGCCTCCTTCTTTGCGCGCGGATCGGCGGCGCGGGAATTCGTCACTGTCGGGCGGGCGCAACAGCCGTTCCACTGTCCCGGACGCCATCTCGAATTCAAGAATCATAGGCCGCGCATTGGTCGGACGTGTAGAGGCATCGTTCTTTTCAGACTCACACACACCGTTCTGATGCGCATTCCTAAAGCGCCGATCACTGAGATAAATCCGATTGTTACTCCCGCCCCAATGACGCGCAGGACCCCGAACCGATAATCGGCTCGCCTATTCGGGCGGATGCAATAACGCCTTTCACGGAAGCATTCTCAATGAGCATCAACCTCAATCAACTTGTCCAGAACGCTTTGACAGAAAGCGTCTTGCAACACATTTCCGGGCGTATCGGCTGCGCGCCGGAATCGGCCAAGCGCGTGGTGTCGCTGTGCGGTCCGGCGCTCATCGGCGCGATGATGAACAAGGCGTCGTCGCTCGAAGGCGCGCGCAATCTGTTCGCGTCGATCATGGCGCCGGGCACGAACGCGCTGATCGCGGAAGAACTGCCGCATTTCGCCATTCAGGACGATGGCTTCAAAACGCTCGTCGATGCCGGCGCGAAGGCCGATTCGGCGGTCGCCTCGCACGACAGCATCAATGTGCTCGCCGAGCGCATCGCCGAATATACGGGCGTCGCGGCGAGCGCCACGCGCACGCTGATCGGCGTGGTCGTCGCGACGCTCTTCGGCGTGCTCAAGCGCCATCTCACGCAGCACAACGGCAATCCTGAACAGCTTCCGACGCTCCTCGGTCATCAGTTGCCGGTGGTGCGCGCGAACCTGACCGATGCGTTCGCCAATGCGCTCGGTCTCGGTTCGGTCGGCGCGTTCCTCGCCGGTGTCGCGTCGCGGCTGAAGGCCGTGGCGGCGCACCTCGAACATCCGGCGACGCAGGAAGCGGCGGCCTTCTCGCAGCCGCCGGAAGCGCCTGTCGCGATCGATCAGCCCGTCAAGGAAACCGCCCGCAAGAAGAAATGGTGGTGGGTTGCGCTCGCCGCCGCGCTCGCTCTGCTTGCGGTTCTGATCGGTCGCGGTTGCTCGACGGAAAAACCGGAGCAGGACGCCGCGCCCCAGGCGAAGCCGGACGCGCTGTCCGATTCGGCTTCGAACGCAGCCGCCGCTTCCGACACGTCGGCGACGGCATCGGCAACTCCCGATGAATCGTCGGCGCCCGTCGCGCTGCCGGGCAAGGACTCGACGATGTCGGTCGCAGTCGATGCATCCGGCGTTCCCACGCTGACCGCCACGGTCAACAGCGACGAGGAGAAGCACCAGTTGATCGACGCACTCGCGGCGAAGCTCGGCGCGGACAAATTCCACGCGAAGGTCGCCGTCGATCCGGACAGGAAGCCTGCTGCGTGGATCGCCAAGCTCGACGGCCTGCTGCCGGTCATGATGCTGCCGGGCGCGAAAGTGCGCATCGCGGGCGACAAGATCGATCTGGACGGCCGCGCGGGCGATCCGAAGCTCGGCTGGATGGACAAGCTGAAGTCGTTCTTCGGCGAAGGCTGGACGATCGCCGCAACCGACACCAAGGCCGCAGCAAAGGCCCTGGCCGCCTCCGACGCGCAGTCCGCAGCGAGTTGCGCCGCCGGCGACGCCGCGAAGAATCTGAATCTGCATCCGATCACCTTCGGCTTCGCATCGAACGCGCTGCCTCACGCCGCACTGGACGAACTCGCCCAGTCCGCGAAGTCGTTGAAGGAATGCAGCACGGCGGGCAAGCCGGTCAAGCTGCGGATCGGCGGCTATTCGGACAGTTCGGGCAATCCGGCGTCGAATCTGCACTTGTCGAAGAAGCGTGCGCAAGCCGTGCGCAGCTATCTGATCCAGCACGGCGCGCCGGCGGACACGCTCACGGCGGAAGGTTTCGGCGACGCCCATCCGATCGCGGACAACGCGACGCGCGAGGGTCGCGCGGCAAATCGCCGGATCGAGTTCAAGGAATTGAACTGATCCCGGAAAAGCCCGGAACTCGCTGAAAAAAACGCGCCGGTCCGCTCTTAGCGGCCGGCGCGTTTCGCATTTTGGGTCGGCGTGTCATGTATTCGGGGTGTCGCGTCGGGCGCGCGGGAATCCATCGGCCATGAAATCCTGATCGAGATTCGCCGGCAGCATTTCGCGCGCGACTTCGATCCACGCGCGCGCCGCGTGCGACAGATAACCGTTGCGCCGCCAGCCGAGCGCCATATCCCAGTGAATCTCCGGCGCCACGACCCGACGGCAGGTAAACGCGTTCGCGTCGAGCCGGCGGCAATACGGCGCGGGCAGCAGCGCGATGCCGATGCCCGCCTGCACGAGCGCCGCCATGAAATCCCAGTGCCCGCTGCGACCGACGATCGTCGGCGCGAAACCCGCCTCGCGGCACGCGTTGAGCACGACGTCGTTGAGCGCGAGGCTCTCGCCGTAGAACACGAAGGGCTCGGCGGCGAGATCGGTGAGTGCGACTTCGCGGGCATCGTCCCAGCGCGAACCCTTCTGCGCGACGAGCCACAGAACTTGCCGGCTGACGGGCAGGACGTCGAACATCGCGGTATCGACGGGCTGCAAGACGCCGCCCAGTTCCAGTTCGCCATCGATCAGCGCCGCCTCGATCGCCTTCGAGCCGCGCTCGAACAACTTGAGCTCGACCTTCGGATAGCGACGCCGGAACGCCGCGATCGCGGGCGTGAAAAGCGAACCGCCCATCGGCGGAATGCCTATCGTCAGCGTGCCGCGACCGAACGTGCCGAGATCGTTCAGCTCGGCCTCCAGCCGCGCGTGCGCCGCCAGCACCTCGACGCCGCGCTGATAGACGATCTGCCCGGCGTCGGTCAGCACCATCTGGCGGCCTTCGCGCAGAAGCAGCGGCGAGCCGACTTCATCCTCCAGCGCCTTCACCATTTTGCTGATGGTCGGCTGCGTCACGAACATGTGCTCGGCGGCGGCGGTGAAGCTCTTCTGCTTCACGACTTCGATGAAGTACCGCAAGGCGCGCAATTCCATCTTCGGCTCCAGAATTCCAGTTCGGAATGTTTTGGATAAGGTTAATTCATTTTTATTATGCTAGGTGCGCCCATATACTCGGGCTACAGGTTAACCCTAATCCAAGAGCCCGCCATGTCCGCTGTCGTCATGACTCATCCGCAATCCGCCTTCGGCCGCTTTCTGCGCGTCGTGGTGCAGTCCGCCGCGCTCGCGGCGATCTGGGTCGCGGCGGATTTCGTCGCGCGCAAGCTGTCGCTGCCGGTGCCGGGCGGCGTGGTCGGTCTGGTCGCGCTGCTCGCGCTTCTGTTCTGCGGCGGCATCGCGCCGCGCTGGGTGAAGGCGGGCGCGGACTGGCTGCTCTCGGACATGCTGCTGTTCTTCATCCCGGCGGCAGTCGCGGCGGTCCAGTACGGCGGCCTCTTCATGGAAGACGGCTGGCGCCTCGCGCTCGTCGTCGTCGGGGGAACGCTGATGGTGATGGTGGCCGTGGCGTTCGCGGTCGACCGTGCGGCAGGCCTCGAACGCCGCCTCGCATTGCGTCGCGCGCTCGTGGCGCGGCATGCCGCGCGGGCCTGAGCACGCCGAGATGAACCATTTCTTCGCCGCTCTCATCGCAGACGACGCCGCGCGGCTCATCGCGGCGGGTTGCTTCGTGCTGACCGTCGCGCTGTATTTCGCGGCCAAGCATCTTTACGCGCGCTTCCGGCAGCCGTGGCTCACGCCGTTGCTGGCCGTGCCGGCCGTGCTCGCGCTCGTCGTCGTGATGGCGCGCATTCCGTACTCGGTTTATTTCGCCGACACGCGCTGGCTCATGTGGCTGCTCGGTCCGGCGACCGTCGCGTTCGCGGTGCCGATCTATGAATACCGCGCGCTCATCAAGCGTCACTGGATTTCGCTGACGGTCGGCGTGACGGTCGGGATTCTGGTGGCGGTCGGTGGATCGCTGATGCTCGCGAAGCTGCTGCATCTGTCGCCGGAATTGCAGCGCAGCCTCGCGACGCGCTCGGTTTCGACGCCCTTCGCGCTCGCCGTCTCCGACAAGATCCATGCGCCGAAGGATTTGACCGCGCTTTTCGTGATCGCGACGGGTGTCTGCGGCATGCTGTTCGGCGAAATCGTGCTCGCGCTCGTGCCGTTGCGCACGCGGCTCGCGCGCGGCGCGTTGTTCGGCGCGGCGGCGCACGGCGTCGGCACGGCGAAGGCGCGCGAACTCGGCAGCGAAGAGGGCGTCGTCGCGAGTCTCACGATGATGATCGCAGGCGTCGCGATGGTGCTGCTCGCGCCGTTGCTGAGCGTTTTGCCGTTTTAGTCAATTTCGCGATCGATCGCAGATTTCGGAGTATTCAACGGTGTGCACGAGCCGGTCGGATGCGATAAAGCTGCATCTCAAAACGGCAATCGATCATGCAGCGCGTGTCCATCATTATTCCCTGCTACAACGCGGTCAGAACGCTTGCGCGAGCGCTGGATAGCTGCCTCGCGCAGGCGCAAGCGGGACAGATTATCGTCGTGGACGATTGCTCCGACGACGCTTCCCGGGAAGTCGCGGCGTACTACGCGCTGAAAGATGCAAGAGTCCAACTGCTTCGGATGCCTGAGAACGGTGGTCCCGCGAAAGCCCGCAACCTTGCAGCGCAGCACGCAGCTTTCCCAGTGCTGGCCTTTCTCGACGCGGACGACGAATATCTGCCGAACGCGGTGAGCGATGCGTCGTCGTTCTTGCACGCCAATCCGCTGCAGCCGGCGGTTCGCCTCGACGTGCAGTACGCCGGCTTCCCATCGGAGATTTATGCGTTCTCCGATTTCGAAAAGCTAGCGGCCACCATGAGCGACACGGTCACGAGCAGTCTGGTCATCCGGCGCGCCGTATTCCTGGCCTTGGGCGGCTTCCCCATCGACGAGAATTTCCGCCAGTTCGGCGGGGAAGACAGCGCCATGTTCCAGGCTATCGTGGAAATCTATGGCTGCTTTCGCATGGTCGACCGACAGCGCGTGCGTATGCACTATCATTCCGCGAGCCATGTGGCGCGTTATTTTTATCGCGGGATGGGCGTCCTCGAAACGCCGGATCACGAGAAGCAGGCTTTTCGCGAAGCCGCCGAGCGCTTTCTGCAAAATGCCCGGAAGTCAGTCTGGCAAGGCGACTGAAGACGGACGAACGCGCCGTCGCGGAAATCTCAACGAAAAATCAAATCGGCCTCGTCGGAGCGCCGTTGCCCACTGCGAGACTTTGCTACAATCGACGCTCGCTTCCGAGGAGCGTTGCGACGGCCAGAAAACACGCAGGCCGCCAGGCTCGGAAGCATTCAATCCGGACGGTTCGAAAGCGCCACGCAATCAAGGCGCCCGCTGAGCCACCGCATCGAACGGCGCTCACGTCAACATTTCTAGACTATTTAGAAAGGAGGGCGTGATGAACGCCGCAGTTCTCGATTCCAATACCAAGGATTACGTCGTCGCCGACATGTCGCTCGCCGCATGGGGCCGCAAGGAACTCGACATCGCCGAAACGGAGATGCCGGGCCTCATCCAGACGCGCGAGGAATACAAGGCGCAGCAGCCGCTGAAGGGCGCGCGCATCGCCGGCTCGTTGCACATGACGATTCAAACGGGCGTGCTGATCGAAACGCTGACCGCGCTGGGCGCCGACGTGCGCTGGGCGTCGTGCAACATCTTCTCGACGCAGGATCACGCAGCCGCCGCAATCGCCGATGGCGGCACGCCGGTGTTCGCGTTCAAGGGCGAATCGCTCGACGAATACTGGGAGTTCTCGCATCGCATCTTCGAATGGCCGAACGGTCAGTTCGCCAATATGATTCTCGATGACGGCGGCGACGCGACGCTGCTGCTCATCATCGGCGCGAAGGCGGAGAAGGACCGTTCGGTCATCGCCAAGCCGACGAACGAGGAAGAGGTCGCGCTGTACAAGTCTATCGGCAAGCATCTGGACGCGGATCCCACGTGGTACTCCACGCGCCTCGCGCACATCCAGGGCGTGACGGAAGAAACCACGACGGGCGTGCATCGTCTGTATCAGATGGAGAAGGAAGGCCGCCTGCCGTTCCCCGCCATCAACGTGAACGATTCGGTCACGAAGTCGAAGTTCGACAATCTCTATGGCTGCCGCGAATCGCTCGTCGACGGCATCAAGCGCGCAACCGACGTGATGATCGCGGGCAAGATCGCGGTCGTGGCCGGTTACGGCGACGTGGGCAAGGGCTGCGCGCAATCGCTGCGCGGTCTGGGCGCGACGGTGTGGGTCACGGAAATCGATCCGATCTGCGCGCTGCAAGCCGCGATGGAAGGCTACCGCGTCGTGACGATGGAATACGCCGCCAGCCGCGCGGACATCTTCGTGACGGCGACGGGCAACTACCACGTCATCAGCCACGACCACATGAAGGCGATGCGCAACAACGCGATCGTCTGCAACATCGGTCACTTCGATTCGGAAATCGATATCGCTTCGACGCGCCAGTACACGTGGGACAACATCAAGCCGCAGGTCGATCACATCGTCTTCCCGGACGGCAAGAAGATCATCCTGCTGGCTGAAGGCCGTCTCGTGAACCTGGGCTGCGCGACGGGCCATCCGTCGTTCGTGATGTCGAACTCGTTCACCAACCAGACGCTCGCGCAGATCGAACTGTTCTGCCAAGGCAAGAAGTACGAGAACAAGGTCTACGTGCTGCCGAAGCATCTCGACGAGAAGGTCGCGCGCCTGCACCTCGGCCGTATCGGCGCGGAACTGACCGTGCTGTCGGATGAGCAGGCCGGCTATATCGGCGTCGACAAGAACGGTCCGTTCAAGCCCAACCACTACCGCTACTAATCGCGAGCGGCGGCGAATCGTTGCGCGGGGCGGGAGATCGCCCTGCGCAACCAACACGCATCAACCGGAGATTCCTCGATGACCCTGCTCCTGACATGGCTGATCAACGCGCTCGCGCTCTTGATCATCACCTATCTGGTGCCGTCGATCCACATTCGCAGTTTCGGTACGGCGCTCATCATCGCAATCGTGCTGGGGCTCATCAACGCGGTCATCAGACCCGTCCTCATCATCCTCACGCTGCCGGTCACGATCGTCACGCTCGGGCTCTTCATACTCGTCGTGAATGCGCTGTGTTTCTGGCTGTGCTCGTCGCTGTTGAAGGGCTTCGAAGTATCGGGCTTCTGGTCCGCGTTCTTCGGCTCGATCCTGTACAGCATCGTGTCGTGGCTGCTGTCGGCGCTGGTGTTCGGGAATCGTAATTTCGGGTGACGCTGGAGCGCGAACGCTGCCGTTCGTCAGAAAACATCATGAAACCGATCGAACTCTCATTCGAGTTTTTCCCGCCGAAGACGCAGGAAGGCGTGGACAAGCTGCGCGCTACCCGCGCCGAGCTGAAGACGCTTTCGCCCAAGTTCGTCTCCGTGACGTTCGGCGCGGGCGGCTCCACGCAGCAAGGCACGCTCGACGCCGTGCTCGAAATGGCCGCGGAAGGCTTCGAAGCCGCGCCGCATCTTTCGTGCATCGGTTCGTCGCGCGAGAATCTGCGCGCGATTCTCGCGCAGTACCGTGAGCACGGCATTCGCCATATCGTCGCGTTGCGTGGCGATCTGCCTTCGGGCATGGGCGCGGTCGGCGAGTTGCGCTATGCGTCCGAACTCGTGGCGTTCATTCGCCAGGAGCACGGCGACTGGTTCAATATCGAAGTGGCCGCTTATCCGGAGTTCCATCCGCAATCGAAGTCGCCGCGCGCCGATCTGGAAAACTTCGCGCGCAAGGTGAAGGCGGGCGCGAATTCCGCGATCACGCAGTACTTCTTCAATGCCGATTCGTACTTCAAGTTTGTCGAGGAAGCACGCAAGCTCGGCGTCGACGTGCCGATCGTGCCAGGCATCATGCCGATCACGAACTTCACGCAACTGATGCGCTTCTCCGACATGTGCGGCGCGGAAGTGCCGAAGTGGATCGCGCGCCGGCTCGAAAGCTTCGGCGACGATCGCGAGTCGATTCGCGCATTCGGCGTCGACGTGGTGACGGGTCTGTGCCGCCGCCTCATCGACGGCGGCGCGCCTGGGCTGCATTTCTACACGCTCAACGGCGCGTGGGCGTCGAAGACGGTTTGCGAGCGTCTCGGCTTCAAGAACGTCTGAGCTGCATCAAAGTTTCACCCGCGCGGCGCTCGCCGCGCGGTTCTTCTCTCTCCTCCTTCGTTGTTCGCCTTTTTGCGCTGACAAACCCTGTCGTGCGCAATATTTCGCCGTGCGTCTATCACCTCCATGCATGGCGGATAACCTACCCTTATCGAAGCGCCATCGACGACAACTTCTAGTGGGGAAAACCAAGCGCGCATGTCACTTTTGTTCGTGCTAGGGTAGCGCCCGACTTCGCGCACACGCGCCGAAAAACGGGCGGTGCGATCAAGTAAACTCGCGCTACGCCGGCCAGAAGCCGGTATTGACTTGGAGGAAACATGAACAAAAACAGCCTGTTGCGAGCCGTCCGCAGTTCGGCGCTCGCGGGCGCCGTGGTCACGGCGACGCTCTTCGCAGCAACCGCGGCGAACGCCGCCATCCCGAACAAGACGCTCGTGTACTGCTCCGAGGGCAGCCCGGCCGGCTTCGATCCGGCCCAGTACACGACCGGCACCGATTTCACCGCGAACACGTTCACCGTGTACAACCGCCTCGTCGAATTCGAGCGCGGCGGCACGAAGGTCGAGCCGGGTCTCGCAGAAAAGTGGGACGTGTCGTCCGACGGACTCACCTACACGTTCCATCTGCGCCACGGCGTGAAATTCCAGACGACGTCGTACTTCAAGCCGACGCGCGAATTCAACGCGGACGACGTGATCTTCACGTTCAACCGCATGCTCGATCCGAACAATCCGTTCCGTAAGGCGTACAACGTGCAGTTTCCGTACTTCACGGACCTCGGCATGGACAAGCTGATCTCGAAGATCGAGAAGGTGGATCCGTACACCGTGAAGTTCACGCTGAAGGAAGTGAGCGCGCCGTTCATCCAGAACATGGCGATGGAATACGCGTCGATCCTGTCCGCCGAGTACACGGACAAGCTGATGAAGGACGGCAAGGCCGCCGACATCAATCAGCAGCCGGTCGGCACGGGCCCGTTCATTTTCCGCAGCTACACGAAGGACGCGACCATCCGCTTCGACGGCAATCCTGATTACTGGAAGCCGAACGCGGTGCAGATCTCGAAGCTGATCTTCTCGATCACGCCGGATGCGGCCGTGCGCGTGCAGAAGCTGAAGAACAACGAATGCCAGGTGATGAGCTATCCGCGTCCGGGCGATATCTCGACGCTGAAGTCGGTGTCGACTGTCGATACGCCGTCGCAGGCGGGCTTCAACGAAGGCTATGTCGCGTACAACGTGACGAAGAAGGACCTCGGCAACGCCGACGTCCGCCGCGCGCTCGACATGGCGATCAACAAGAAGGCGATCATCGATTCCGTGTATCAGGGCGCGGGCCAGCCGGCCACCGCACCGATGCCGCCGACGCAGTGGTCCTACGACAAGAACCTGAAGGGTCAGACGTACGACACCGCGAAGGCGAAGGAACTGCTCGCGAAAGCGGGCTTCCCGAACGGCTTCGAAATCACGCTGTGGGCGATGCCCGTGCAGCGCGCGTACAACCCGAACGCGCGCCTGATGGCGGAAATGATCCAGGCCGACTGGGCGAAGATCGGCGTGAAGGCGAACATCGTGTCGTACGAGTGGGGCGAGTATCTGAAGCGCGCGCACGCGGGCGAACATGATGCGCTCCTGATCGGCTGGACGGGCGACAACGGCGACCCCGACAACTGGCTCGGCACGCTGCTCGGCTGCGACGCGGTGAAGGGCAGCAACTTCTCGAAGTGGTGCTACAAGCCGTTCGACGATCTCGTCGTGAAGGGCCGCTCGACCACCGATGTCGCCGCGCGCACCAAGGCCTACACCGACGCGCAGCAGATCTTCGCGCAGCAACTGCCGTTCTCGCCGATCGCGCACTCGACCGTGTATCAGCCTGTCAGCAAGAAGGTGACGAACATGAAGATCGAGCCGCTTGGCTACGTGCGTTTCGATGGCGTCGGGATGCAATAAGGTTTTGCTGCGGAACGCTTTTTGCACTAAACCATAACTAATCGAAAAGGTCCGGCGGCGCGGGTCGAACAACGATCCAAGCCGCCGTACACGTTTTTAGTCCCTCCAATACCGAAAAGGGCGATCATGTTCCGATTCGTTTTGCGACGCATAGGAATGGTGATACCGACGTTCATCGGCATTACGATTCTCGCGTTCGCGCTCATCCACCTGATCCCTGGCGACCCCATCGAAGTGATGATGGGCGAGCGCGGCGTGGACCCGGCGATGCACGCCGAAGCCATGAAGCGCCTCGGCCTCGATCAGCCGCTTCCGGTTCAGTACCTCACTTACGTCGGGCATGCGCTGAAAGGCGATCTCGGCACCTCGATCATCACGAATACGAGCGTGATGGGCGAGTTCCTCGCGCGCTTTCCCGCGACGGTCGAGCTTTCCATTTGCGCGATGATCTTCGCGCTCGTCGTCGGGCTGCCGGCGGGCGTCGCGGCTGCGTTGAAACGCGGCACCGTCGTCGATCACGGCGTGATGGGCACCGCGCTCACCGGCTATTCGATGCCGATTTTCTGGTGGGGCTTGATCCTCATCATGTTCTTCTCGGCGAAGCTCGGATGGACGCCGGTGTCGGGCCGCATCGCGGTGGAATACGACATTCCGCACGTCACGGGCTTCATGCTGATCGACGCACTCTTCTCCACCGATGAAGGCGCGTTCACGTCGGCGGTGTCGCATCTGATTCTGCCGACCATCGTGCTCGGCACGATTCCGCTCGCGGTCATCGCGCGCATGACGCGTTCGTCGATGCTCGAAGTGCTGCGCGAGGACTACATCCGCACGGCGCGCGCGAAGGGTTTGTCGCCGCTGCGCGTGGTTGTAGTACATGCGTTGCGCAATGCGCTGATTCCCGTGGTGACGGTGATCGGCCTGCAGGTCGGCACGCTGCTCGCGGGCGCGGTGCTGACCGAGACGCTGTTCTCGTGGCCGGGCGTCGGCAAGTGGCTCATCGACGCCATTTCGCGTCGTGACTATCCGGTCGTGCAAGGCGGCATTCTGATGATCGCGACACTCGTGATCGTCGTGAATCTGGTCGTCGATCTGCTCTACGGCGTGTTGAATCCGCGCATTCGCCATACTCGCTGAGGTCAAACAAGTTATGGCTGACATTCAAAACAACCTCCCGCCCCAGGCGCTGACACCGCCTTCCGGCCGCATGGTCGCCGCGCGCGAGTTCTGGGCGAACTTCTCGCGCAATCGCGGCGCGGTGGTCGCTGGCCTGATCGTTCTCGTGCTGATCCTCATCGCGCTTACGGCGCCGCTGATCGCGCCGCACAGCCCGATCGAGCAATACCGCGACTACGTGAAGATTCCGCCCGCGTGGCTCGAAGGCGGCAACCGCATGTTCCCGCTCGGCACCGACGAAGCCGGCCGCGACATCCTCTCGCGTCTGATGTACGGCGCGCGGCTGTCGTTCTGGATCGGCTTCGTGTCGGTGGTGCTCGCGCTGATTCCGGGCGTCGTGCTCGGTCTCATGGCCGCGTTCTTCAACTGGCTCGATACGCCGATCATGCGCGTGATGGACGTGCTGCTCGCGTTGCCGTCGCTGCTGCTCGCGGTCGCCGTCGTCGCGATCATCGGGCCGGGGCTCGTCAACACGATGCTCGCGATCGCGATCGTCGCGTTGCCGGGTTATGTGCGTCTGACGCGCGCGTCGGCGCTCGGTGAATTGCAGAAGGAATACGTGACGGCATCGCGCGTCGCGGGCGCGGGCACCGTGCGGCTGATGTTCTCGCAAGTGCTGCCGAACTGCGCCGCGCCGCTGATCGTGCAGGCGACGCTCGGCTTCTCGTCCGCGATTCTCGATGCAGCCGCGCTCGGCTTCCTCGGCCTCGGCGTGCAACCGCCCGCGGCGGAGTGGGGCGCGATGCTGGCATCGGCGCGCGATTACATCGAGAGCGCATGGTGGATCGTGACGATGCCGGGCCTGTCGATTCTGGTCTCGGTGCTCGTCATCAACCTGCTCGGCGACGGTCTGCGTGACGCGCTCGATCCGAAACTCAAACGGATGGGCTGACATGAACGATCTTCTGACTATCCGCAATTTGCAGGTGACGTTCGGCGGCACGCAGGCGGTCGATCGCATCGACCTCTCCGTGAAGCCGGGCGAAGTGGTCGGCGTCGTGGGCGAATCGGGCTCCGGCAAGAGCGTCACGATGATGGCGCTCATGGGCCTCATCGACGCGCCCGGCAAGGTCACCGCCGATCAGGTCACGTTCGACGGCAAGGACTTGCTGAAGGCGTCGGCGCGCGCGCGTCGCAGGATCATCGGCAAGGACATCGCGATGGTGTTTCAGGACGCGCTCACGAGCCTGAACCCGAGCTATACCGTCGGCTATCAGATCAAGGAAGTGCTGAAGCTGCACGAAGGCTTGCGCGGCGATGCGCTCAACAAACGCGCGCTCGAACTGCTCGATCAGGTCGGCATTCCGGATGCGAAGAGCCGCATCAACGCGTTTCCGCATCAGATGTCGGGCGGCATGAACCAGCGCGTGATGATCGCGATGGCCGTCGCGTGCAATCCGAAGCTCTTGATCGCCGACGAGCCGACTACCGCGCTCGACGTGACGATCCAGGCGCAGATCATGGAACTGCTCGTGACGCTGCAGAAAGAACGCGGCATGGCGCTGGTGCTGATCTCGCACGATCTGGCGGTCGTGTCGGAGGTGGCGCAGCGCGTCGCGGTGATGTACGCGGGCGAGGTCATCGAAACGAATCACGTGCCGACGATCTTCAGCGAGCCGCATCATCCGTACACGGAAGCGCTGCTCGCCGCGATTCCGGAACATAGCCGCGGCGCGGAGCGGCTCGCCGCACTGCCGGGCATGGTGCCGGGCAAAGACGACCGGCCGAGCGGATGTCTCTTCGCGCCGCGCTGCAAGTACGTCGTCGACGATTGCTGGAAGGGCCGGCCGAATCTGTTTCAGCTCGACAAGCACGATCCGGCCGTGCGCGCGCGTTGCATCAGGCCGTTGAACATCGATGTTGTGGTGGAAGGAGGCGCGCGATGAACGCCGTACCGAAGGAAATCAATCAGGACATCGTGCTCGCCGCCGACCAGCTCACGAAGTATTACGACGTGAAGCGCAGCGCGTTCCAGCACGGCACGGTGAAAGCGCTCAACGGCGTGTCGTTCGAGTTGCGGCGCGGGCGCACGCTCGCGGTCGTCGGCGAATCGGGCTGCGGCAAGTCCACGCTCGCGCGCCAGTTGACGATGATCGAAGCGCCCACGTCGGGCCGCTTGCTGATCGACGGCGATGATGTCGCGGGCGCGAGCAAGGCGAAGATCGCCGAGTTGCGGCAGCGGGTGCAGATGGTGTTTCAGAACCCGTTCGCATCGTTGAATCCGCGCAAGACCGTCGAGCAGACGCTCGGCGAGCCGCTCGCGATCAACACGTCGCTTTCGTCGACGGAGCGCGCCGAGCGCATCGCGAAGATGATGCGCACCGTCGGCCTGCGGCCCGAGCACGCGACGCGTTACCCGCACATGTTTTCGGGCGGGCAGCGTCAGCGCGTGGCCATCGCGCGGGCGATGATTCTCGATCCGCAGATCCTCGTCGCGGATGAGCCCGTGTCCGCGCTCGATGTGTCGATTCAGGCGCAGATCCTGAATCTGTTCATGGATTTGCAGGCGCAGTTCGGCACGAGCTACGTGTTCATTTCGCACAACTTGTCGGTGGTGGAGCACATCGCCGACGACGTGATGGTGATGTACTTCGGCGGCGTCGCCGAAGTGGGCGACAAGAAGACGATCTTCGCGAATCCGCGCCATCCGTACACGCGCGCGCTGATGTCCGCGACGCCCGCGATCTTCGAGGAAGACCGCCGCATCAAGATCAAGCTGCAAGGCGAGATGCCGTCGCCGCTCAATCCACCATCGGGCTGCACGTTCCATCAGCGTTGCCCGTATGCGATCGAGCGATGCCGCGCGGAAGAGCCGAAGCTGCGTACGGTCGATGGGCGTGAGGTGTCGTGTCATCGCGCCGAGGAGGTAGGCGAAGTCGAAGTCTGAATCTCGCCGTGCAGGGGTTCGGCGCGTCACGCGAATGTTTTAAGATGTGAGCCGTGCCGGATTCATACGACAAGCCGCGCTTCTCATGCGCGGCGTTCGCCAAAACGACAGCCATCGTGCTGTCGTTCGTGCTGTTTACGGCGGGAGTTTCGGTTCCGTCGGCGGGCTTCGCCGTGGTCGGATCGCGCACGCCGCAGGCCGCGGGCGATGCCGGGTCCGCCGCCGCGCCGGCCAATCCCGCTTCGCCGCCGCGTGCGGATCGCTCGGACGGCACGACCGCGAGCGGTCCGGTGCGCGCGCAGCCGCCGCGGATGCCCTTCTATGTCGCGACCAAGGGCACGACGACCATCTACGTGCTCGGCACGCTCCATGTGGGTTTCGCGAGCGACTATCCGCCCGAGCAGCCGTTTCGCAAATCGATACTCGCGGCGCTCGATGCATCGCCGACACTGGCGCTCGAAATTTCTCCCGACGAACTGCTGCTCTCACAAGACGATGTGAACCGCTACGGCATGTGTCGCAGCGAGTGCCTGATCGACTATCTGCCGGACTCGATGTGGAAGAAAGTCGAGACGCGTATGCGCAGCAATCCGGAGGCGTTGAAGGAGTTGCGGCACACGCGTCCGTGGCTCGCGTCGATGCTGATCGAAACGTACGACACGTTGAAGGCGGGGTTTCAGAGCGAGTACGGCACCGAGGCGCAGTTGCAGAATGTGTATCTGCGGGTGCGCGGGAAGATCGTCGGGCTGGAGACGTTGAACGAGCAGATATCCACATTTACGCGGCTCACGTCGGCGCAGCAGCGCGAGATGCTCGCGCAGGATCTGGTGCAGACGCCCGCGGAGAATGTCGTCGATGTGAAGGAGTTGCATCGGCTATGGCGGATCGGCGATGCGGACGCGCTGAAAGCCTGGGATGACGCGAAGACCAACAAGCTCGCGAGGAATCCGGCGCTGGCGGCACAGGTCGATAATCGCGTGGTGTATGAGCGGAATCGGAGGTTCGTCGCGAGGATGGTTGCGCTGGCCGCGCCGGATAAGCCGGTTTTTGTGGCGATCGGGGCGTTGCATCTCGGGGGGGCGCGCGGTGTGCTCGAATTGTTGAGGAAGCGGGGGTTTGTGGTGGTGGGCGGCTAAGGTCGCAGGAGTTCGTGCGCGCGTATCGCGGCCTCATCCCGCGATACGCGCCGATCAATTGCCGCGCTTCAGATGAACATCAGCCAGTTCAGCAGAAAGATATTGACGATCATGAGCGTGAGCGCGGTCGGCACCTGCACCTTGATCACCGCGTTCTTGTCCGGAAGCTCCAGCAAGGCCGCCGGCACGATGTTGAAGTTCGCGGCCATCGGCGTCATCAGCGTGCCGCAGTAGCCGGAGAACATGCCGATCGCGGCCATCGTCGCGGGATTGCCGTGGAACACGCCGACGAGAATCGGCACGCCGACGCCGCCCGTCATCACCGGGAATGCGGCGAAGCCGTTGCCCATGACCATCGTGAAAAGCGCCATGCCGACCACATACACCGCCACCGCGACGAGCCGGTAATCCATGTTGACGTACGCGGTCGTCACATGCGCAACCGCCTTGCCGACGCCCGCATCGGAGAACACGAGGCCGAGCATGCCGAGCATCTGCGGCAGCACGGCGGCCCACGACAGCGCATCGATGAGGCGGCGCGTCTCGCGCATCGACTGGCCGACGGTATCGCGCGTCATCACGCACGCAATCGCAAGCGCGATCACGCAACCGACGCCGAAGCCGATCAGCGTCACGTTCTTCAGCTCGATCAGCGGCACGCCGCCGAACACGAGATACTTCGCGCCGAGCGTGAGGATCACGGTGACGACCGGAATCGTCAGCGCGGGCACGAAGAGCTTGTTGCCGAGCCGCACGGCGCTCTGGCGGCGCGTTTGCTCGGAGAGCATCCTGGGCTTCGCGCCCGTGACGCCGCCGAGACCCGCGATCAGCGCCATCGCCACGACGAGCACGCCCACGACCGGCACCGGAATCCAATCGCCGACGAGAAAGATCAACGCGTAAATCAGCCAGAACACGCCCGCGCTGAATCGTTTCGGATGCGCCTTGTCGGTGAGAATCATCCCGCCGACGACCAGCAGGATGATGCCGACCAGATAGAAGAGATAGTTGATCGTGAGCGTCATGCTTTCTCTCCCACGCCATTGCGCGTAAGCGCTTCGAGCTCGCGAGCGAGTCTGCGGTCGAGCAGCCAGAGCCTGAAGCCGTGAATCAGGAACGCGCAGATCGCAGTCGGGATGCCCCACACGGCGACATGCGTCGGCTCAACGACGATCCCCGCTTCCTTCAGGAACGTGACCATCAGCACGATCGCGCCGAACGCGACGAAGATGTCCTCGCCGAAGAACAGGCCGACGTTGTCCGTGGCGGCCGAATAGGCGCGCAACTTGTGGCGCGTCGCGTCGGAGAGCTTGCCGTAGCGCGCTTCGGTGGCACCTTCGGCCATCGGCGCGAGCAGCGGGCGCACCATCTGAGGATGACCGCCGAGTCCCGTCAGGCCGACCGCCGCGGTGATTTCACGGACGAACAGATAGACGATCAGAAGACGGCCCGCCGTCGCCGCCTTGATGCTCGAAATCCACATCTGCGCGCGCTCGCGCAGGCCGTGCCGTTCGAGCAGGCCGATTACCGCGAGCGGCAACAGAATGATGAGCGGAATGTTGCGCGTCTTCAGAAAGCCGCTGCCGATCGCGGTCAGAATACGTTCGACGGGAAAGTGCGCCGCGAAGCCGGTGATGATCGCGGCGGCCGCGACGATCAGCATCGGATTGAAGCGCAGCACGAAGCCCGCGATGATGACGGCCACACCGATGAGCGGCCATAAGTTGACTGTATTTGTCATTGAGATCTCCACACCGACAGGTAGTAATCGCGCCTCGAATCGGGCGCTCGCTTGCTAAAACGCCCCGCTTCGACGGGGCGTTCAATCTGCTACTGAAAGCGTTCTATGCGGCGGCATGCGCGGCGCGCACTTCGATGCCCGCATCGGCCAGTGCGTCGCGAATGCGTCGGGCGAATTCGAGCGCGTGCGCGCCGTCGCCGTGCAGGCAGATCGTCTGCGCGTTGAGCGGCACCCATTCGCCGGATACGGCACGCACGCGCTGCTCGCGCACCATCGCGAGCGTCCGGTCGAGCACGAGGTTTTCGTCGTCGAGCAGCGCGCCCGGCTCCTTGCGCGGCACGAGCGAGCCATCCGCGCGATAGCCGCGATCCGCGAACACTTCCTCGATCGCGATCAGTCCCGCGCGCCGCGCCGCTTCGACGAGCCCGCTGTTGGCGAGCCCGAACACGAGCAGCGACGGATCGAAGTCGTGCACGGCGGAGACGATCGCATCGGCGATTGCGGTGCTTTTCGCCGCCTGGTTATAGAGCGCGCCGTGCGGCTTCACGTGCGCGATGCGCCCGCCTTCCGCCTGCGCGATCGCCGAGAGCGCGCCGAGTTGATACAGCACGCCCGCGTAGATTTCCTCGGGCGGCAGGTCCATTTCCTTGCGGCCGAAATTTTCGGGATCGTTGAAGCTCGGATGCGCGCCGATGGCGACGCCCTTCTCGACGGCCCAGCGCACGCAATCGCGCATCGCGGTGGCGCCGCCCGCATGCCATCCGCACGCGATGTTCGCGGAACTCACGAGATCGAGCAGCGCTTCGTCGGAGCCGCAGCCTTCGCCGAGATCGGCATTGAGATCGATTTCCATGATGTTTTGTGCAGTCGTTCCGTTGAATGTTGAAGTGATGCGCCGCGTCTGTCGCGCGGCTTTCGATTCAGGAGCCCGCGCGCGCGATGCGCTCCTCGTGCATCGCGATGGCCGTTTCCACCTGGCTCACGTACTGCCGCTCGTCGGCGAGCGCGTGACGCGCCTCTTCCACCGACGTCTCGATGAAGCGCACGCCGCCGTTCAGCTTCACTTGCGCGAGCTTCCACAGATCCGCTCGGATCACCGCGCCGATCTTCGGATAGCCGCCCGTGGTCTGCGCATCGCCCATCAGGATGATCGGCTGGCCGTTCGGCGGCACCTGGATCGTGCCGGGCAAGACCGCGTGCGACAGCAGTTCGATCTTTTCGCGCCGTTCGAGCGCCGTGCCGGAAAGGCGAAAGCCCATGCGGTTGCTGTTCGGCGTGATCGTCCATTCCTCGTTCCAGACGCTCTCCTGCGCCGCGTCGCTGAAGCTGTCGTATTCGGGGCCGCGCAGCACGCGGATCGGCACCGCCCACGCGAGTCCCGGCGAATGTCGGCCGCGCCGCACGGGTTCGTCGACGAGCACGAACTTGCACCATGCGGGCGCCTTCACGCCGAACGCGGGCTCTTCCGGCGAAAACGCGATGCCCTTGTGCGGCTGCGGCACGCCGACCGGCAGGCGGTCGCCGTCACGCAGCGCGCGTCCGCCGAGGCCGCCGAAGCACGCGGCGAGATCGGTCGAGCGCGAGCCGAGCATCGGCAGGACGTCGATGCCGCCCGCGATCGCCACATAGCAGCGCATGCCGCGCTTCGCCGCGCGCAGCGTCAGTTCCTGACCCGCGCGCACGGGCAGGCTCCACCACGAATAGACGGGCTTGTCGTCGAGCGTCGCGCCGAAATCGGTTCCGGTGATGGCGACGCGCGTCGCGTGCTTGAAGCGCAGCACCGTCGGCCCGAACGTGACCTCGATGCCCGCCGCGTCCGCCCTGTTCCCGACGATGCGATTGCCGATTTCCAGCGACAGCGCATCGAGCGCGCCACCGGAACTCACGCCGAGATGCCGGTAGCCGCGTCGTCCGAGGTCCTGGACGGACGTGAGCACGCCCGCGCGAATCACGTCGATCATGTGCGCACCTCCAGCGCCGTGAAGCGCACGCGGTCGCCGGGCTGCATCAGCGTCGGCGGATTTCTGGCCGGATCGAAAAGCTTCAGCTCCGTGCGCCCGAGCAACTGCCAGCCGCCCGGCGACGCCGCCGGATAAATGCCCGTCTGCGCCCCGCCGATTCCGACCGATCCCGCCGGCACTTCGAGACGCGGCTCGGCGTGGCGCGGCATCGCGAGTGCGGGATCGAGCCCGCCGAGATAGGCGAAGCCCGGCTGAAAGCCGAGAAAGAACACGACGTATTCGGCTTGCGTATGACGCTTCACCACTTCGTCGATGGAGAAACCCGTGTGCTTCGCGAGCGCGGCGAGATCGGGGCCGTCGGCGCCGCCGTAGTGCACCGGAATCTCGATCTCGGCGCTGTCCATGTCGGTCGGCTCGGCGGCGTCCCAGGCGCTTTCCAGCGCGGCGGCGAGCGTTTCATAGTCCGCCACGAGCGGATCGAACACGATCGTCAGATTGTTCATGCCCGGCACCACTTCGACGACGTGCGGCATGAGGCGCGCGCGTTCCGCCAGTGCCCAGATGCGGCGCTGGCAGTCGAGCGTGGCGGGCGGCGCGGCTTCGCATACGAGCGCAGCGTCGCCCAGCGAGTGAATACGTGGTCTTGTCATGCCTCAAATTTGCCTTTGCGGGACGCGAAATTCGTCTGTTCGATGCGTTTCGCGCCGTCGCAGAATGTTACATTGTCAATAAATTATCAAGAAATTATCAATTCACGTTTTTGCCGAGGCGCGCTTCGCTCGCGAAAATGACGTTGCGCTACACTCCAACGCACTGCAAATCGGTCACCGCCATGCCGCGTCATCCCACCAAAATCGTCTCGTCCGAGCATCTCGTCTCCGAAGCCAGCGCGGAACTGTCGGAATTCGAATACGGCCTCATCATGGCGGGCAACGCGTTCAATCGCTGGATGGTGCGTTGCATGTCCGCGGCGGGCGCGAAGGACATGACGGCGGTGGAGGTGTCGCTGCTGCATCACGTGAGCCATCGCGACCGCAAGAAGAAGCTCGCCGACATCTGCTTCGTGCTGAACATCGAGGACACACACGTTGCCACGTATGCACTGAAGAAACTCGTCGCGCGCGGCTACGTGCAAAGCGAGAAATCCGGCAAGGAAGTGTTCTTCTCCGCGACGCCGGCGGGACGCGAATTGTGCGGCAAGTATCGCGAAGTGCGTGAGGCGTGCCTCATCGAGACGCTGCGCGAAAGCGGTCTCACCAACGAGCAGATCGGCGAGGCCGCGCAATTGATGCGCAATGCATCCGGCCTCTACGATACCGCCGCGCGCGCGGCGGCATCGCTTTAGTAGATCGCGGATTCGGTGACGATCGCGTCGAGCGGCATGTCGTGCGCCTCGCGCGGCAACGTGCGGCACCTGCCCGATTCATACGCGATGCCGATCGTCACCGGCCGCTCGCCATTCGGCCACGCGGCGAGCGTGCGATCGTAATAGCCGCCGCCATACCCCAGCCGATATCGATCCGCATCGAAACCGACGCACGGAATCAGCAGCAGTTCCGGCACGACAACCCGCTCTTCAGCGGGCACCGGAATCCGGTAGCGGCCTTCCTTCATCGGTGCGTGCGCGCTCCACGCGTGGAACACCATCGGCGCATGTGGTTTCACGACCACCGGCAGCGCGGCGCCGCGTGCATTGTCGGCGGCGAGCCAGCGCGTGAGCGCGTCGCGTGCGTCGAACTCGCCCGCGACCGGCCAGTAGAAGCCGACGCACCGCGCGTCGTGCCGCGCGAGCACCTCTTCGATGCGCCACGCGATCGCCTCGTTCTTCGCGGCGTGGCCGACTTGCTCGCTTTGCGCCTCGCGGGTCGCGAGAAGCGTTGCGCGCAATGCGCTTTTCGGTTCGCTCTTGGGTTGATCGCAAACGTTGCGTGCTATGCTTTCCTCCGATCTCAGGACCACCTCGCGCTCCAGAAATAAGATGTCAAAACGCCTCAACCGAGTATATCTCGTGGTCGGCGCAGCCCTTGCAGCAGCGACGCTCGTCGCCTGCGGAACTGCTTCCGCCGTCCGTCCCGATGCCGATCTCTCGCCCACGTCCGACGACCGCATCTTCCTGCAATTGCGCGATGCCGCTCGCACGAACGATGCCGGCAAGGCTGCCGCGCTCGCCGCGCAGATTCCGGACTATCCGGCGCCGAGCTATATCGAATACTTCACGATCAAGCCGCAGCTTTTCGATTCGCAAGGCCACGCGCGCATCGACGCGCCCGACGCGCCGGTGCTTTCGTTCCTGCAGCGCTACGACGGCCAGGCGATCGCCGATCGCATGCGCAACGACTATCTCGTCGTGCTCGGCAGCCGTCACGACTGGAAAAACTTCGAGCAGCAATATTCCCGTTTCGTTCTCAATGACGACACGCAGGTCAAGTGCTACGCGCTCGAAGCGCGCATGTCGCGCGGCGAAAACGTCGCGGACGCGGCGCGCGCGCTGCTCGTCGAGCCGAAATGGTACGGCGACGGCTGCATCGACCTGATCGGTGCGCTCGCGGAGTCCGGCCAGTTCACGAGCGACGACATCTGGCAGCAGATCCGTCTCGCCTACGAGCAGAACTACACGACGACCGGCTCGAACATCGTCGAGGCGCTCGGCCAGGAAAAGCCGAAGGACTCGCTCCTCGACGACGCCGTCAACAAACCGCCGCTCTATATCGCACGCGGCGTGATGCCCAACTCGCCGGCGCATCAGTTGACGCTGCTTGCGGTCACGCGCATGGCCCGCAACGATCCGGCGATGGCCGCCGCCACGTTCACCTCCGTCGCGCCGAGTCTGACGCCGGCCGAGCGCGCGATCGGCTGGGGCACCATCGGCTATCAGGCGGCGCTCAAGCGCATGCCGTCGGCGGCGGACTGGTATCGGCTGTCGGCGAACGCGCAATTGTCGAACCCGGCGTACGAATGGCGCACGCGCAGTGCACTGCTCGTCGGCGACTGGAACATGGTGCGCTGGTCCATCGAGCAGATGCCGCCGAGCTTGCGCGCCCAGCCCGCGTGGGTCTACTGGCACGCGCGCGCCGTGAAGCAGGCCGGCGACACGGCCACGGCGAATCAGGAATTCCAGAGCATCGCGGATCAGTACAACTTCTACGGCCAGCTCGCGCTCGAAGAGCTCGGCCAGAAGAT
The DNA here is from genome assembly GCA_000648925.1 of Caballeronia jiangsuensis. Classification (GTDB taxonomy): domain Bacteria; phylum Pseudomonadota; class Gammaproteobacteria; order Burkholderiales; family Burkholderiaceae; genus Caballeronia; species Caballeronia jiangsuensis. Next base: position 3,999 of record JFHF01000005.1, on the reverse strand, counting down.
CAACGTGCCGCCGCGGACCACGGTGTCGGATGCCGAGATCGCGCAGATGCAATCGGTGCCGGGTTTCGCGTTGTCGCAGCGGTTCTACGCGCTGAACATGCGTCTCGAAGGCAATCGCGAATGGAACTGGCCGCTGCGCACCATGACCGACCGGCAACTGATCGCGGCCGCGCAATACGCGAAGCGCATCGAGCTGTTCGACCGGACCGTCAACACCGCGGACAAGACGAAGGCGGAGCACGATTTCACGCTGCGCTATTTGTCGCCGTTCCGCGATATCGTCGAGCGCGATGCGCAGAACACCGGGCTCGACATCGAATGGGCATATGGCCTGATCCGTCAGGAGTCGCGCTTCATCATCAACGCGCGCTCGGAAGTCGGCGCGGGCGGCCTCATGCAGTTGATGCCCGGCACGGCGCAACTCGTCGCGAAGAAGATCGGTCTCGGTCCCGTGTCGCGCGCGCAGATGAACGATATCAACACCAATATCCTGCTCGGCACGAATTACCTGTCGATGATCTACAATCAATTCGATAACTCGGCCGTACTCGCCACCGCAGGCTACAACGCCGGACCTGGCCGCCCAAGCCAGTGGCGTCAGGGCTTGCGTGCACCGGTGGAAGGCGCGGTATTTGCTGAAACGATCCCGTTTACCGAGACTCGCGATTACGTGAAGAACGTGCTGTCGAACACCGTCTACTATGCAGCGCTGTTCGAAGGCCGTCCGCAGTCGTTGAAGGCGCGTCTGGGCTATATTGCACCCTGACCGTCCGGACACGAAACCTCACGCCCGCGCGTCGCATGGCAGGACGCGCGGGCGTTTTCATTTTCGGCCCCGCCGTTCTGAACTGAAGCCGCATTCGTCAGGCCGCGACCCAAGAGGCGAACTATGCGACACCAACATGTAGCGCTGATCGGCGGTTCGGGTTTCATCGGCAGTCATCTCGTCAACGCGCTCGTCGATCTCGGCAAGACCGTGCGGATCGCGACCCGACGGCGCATCAACGCCGCGCATCTCACGCTTTTGCCCATCGATGTCATCGAAACCGACGTGCACGATCCCGTGCAACTCGCCGCGTTCATCGAACAGAGCGATGCGGTGATCAATCTCGTCGGCATTCTTCAGGGGCATCGCGACGACCCGTATGGGCCCGAATTCGCGAAGGCGCATGTCGAGCTGCCGCGCAAGATCGCCGCCGCGTGCGAGGCGAAGGGCGTGCGGCGTCTTCTGCACATGAGCGCGATCGGCGCGGACAGCGAAGGTCCGAGCATGTACCTGCGCTCGAAGGGCGATGGCGAGAAGATCGTCCGCGAGTCGGGACTCGACTGGACCATTTTCCGCAGTTCCGTCGTGTTCGGTCCCGAGGACAATCTGCTCAATCAGTTCGCGTTCCTCGAGCGCATGTTCCCGGTGATTCCGCTCGCATGCGCCGATGCGCAGTTCCAGCCGGTGTTCGTCGGCGATGTGGCGAAGGCGATGGTCAACGTGCTCGATCTCGACGCCGCCAACGGCCACGTCTACGAACTCGCGGGTCCGGGCGTCTACACGCTGGCGGAACTCGTGCGCTTCTCGGGCGCGACCATCGGCAAGCATTCGCGCATCATCAAGCTGCCGGAGACCCTCGGCCGCCTGCAGGCGATGACCATGGAAATGGCGCCCGGCCAACCCATCATCTCGCGCGACAATCTCGATTCGATGAAAACGCCGAACATCGCGAGCGGGCCGCTCGCGCCGGAACTGGGCATCGACGAGCCGGCGAGCATCGAGACCATCGCGCCGCTTTATCTTTCCGGCAATTCGACGCGTTCGCGCTTCAACGCATTTCGCGCCACCGCGCATCGTTAATTTTCTTTTTGTGATCGCATGAAACTCGTTATCGGTGACAAGTTCAACTCTTCCTGGTCGATGCGGCCATGGGTGCTGCTCAAACATTTCGGCATCGCGTTCGATGAGACGCTGATCCGTCTCGGCCAGCCCGACACGAAATCGAAGATTCTCGACGTTTCGCCGTCCGGCAAGGTGCCGTGCCTCATCACCGATGCGGGCGATTCGGTGTGGGAGTCGCTCGCGATCGTCGAGACGATTGCCGAGCAGCACCCCGAGCACGCGATGTGGCCGCGCGACGCCGCCGCTCGCGCGCGTGCCCGCAGCATCAGCGCGGAGATGCACGCGGGTTTTGCGGACCTGCGCCAGAACATGCCGATGGAAATCACGACGCACGCGCCGGGCACGGGCGCGACGCCGGGCGCGCTCGCGAATATCGCGCGCATCAAGGCGATCTGGGCGGAATGCCTGGCCGCGTCGGGCGGGCCGTTCTTGTTCGGCGAGTTTGGCATCGCGGACGCGATGTTCGCGCCGGTCGTCATGCGCTTCAACACTTACGCGCCTGAACTGAGCGCTACGTCGCTCGAATATTCGAAGCGCGTCACGGCGCTGCCGGCGGTCGCCGCGTGGATCGAGGGCGCGCGCGAGGAAGCGCGATGAACATCTACGCAGTAGGCGGCGCGATCCGTGACGCGTTGCTGGGCGTGCCGGTGGTGGATCGCGATTACGTGGTGGTGGGTGCGACGCCCGAGCAGATGGTGGCGCAGGGATATCGGCCGGTCGGGAAGGACTTTCCGGTTTTTCTGCATCCCGAGACTCATGAGGAATACGCGCTCGCGCGCACCGAGCGCAAGACGGCGGCGGGCTATCACGGCTTCCAGTTTTACTTTTCGCCCGATGTGACGCTAGAGGAAGATCTGGCGCGGCGCGATCTCACGATCAATGCGATGGCGCGCGAGGTCACGCCGGCGGGCGAGCTGACCGGGCCGGTCATCGATCCATTCAACGGCGCGGCCGATCTCAGGGACAAGCTGTTCAGGCATGTCGGCGATGCGTTCATCGAAGATCCGGTGCGCATTCTGCGGCTTGCGCGCTTCGCGGCGCGTTTTGCGGATTTCGATGTCGCGCCGGAAACCGCCGAGCTGATGAAGAAGATGGTCGCGGCGGGCGAAGTCGATGCGCTCGTGCCCGAGCGCGTATGGCAGGAAGTGTCGCGCGGACTGATGGAGACGAAACCGTCGCGCATGTTCGAGGTGCTGCGCGAATGCGGCGCGCTCGCGCGGATTCTTCCCGAAGTCGATGCCTTGTGGGGCGTGCCCCAGCGCGCGGACTATCATCCGGAAGTGGATACGGGCGTGCATGTGATGATGGTGCTCGACTACGCGGCGTCGCAGAGATTCGCGTTGCCGGTGCGCTTTGCGGCGCTCACGCATGACCTCGGCAAGGCGACGACGCCGGAGGATATTTTGCCGCGTCATATCGGCCATGAGGGGCGCAGCGTCGATCTGTTGCGGCCGCTTTGCGAGCGCTTGCGCGTGCCGAACGAATGCCGCGATCTGGCGGTGCTCGTCGCGCGTGAGCACGGCAATATTCATCGCGTCATGGAGATGGGCGCGGCGGCGCTTGTCAGGTTGTTCGAGCGCTCGGATGCGTTGCGCAAGCCGGCGCGGTTTGCTGAAGCGCTGCAAGCGTGTCTCGCGGATGCGCGTGGGCGGCTCGGGTTGGAGCAGCAGGCTTATCCGCAGGCGGAGCGGCTGAGGGAGGCGCTGGTCGCGGCGCGGTCGGTGGATGCGGGGGCGGTTGCGCTGGCGTTCGCCGATCAGCCTTCCAGGATCAAGGATGCCGTGCATGATGCGCGGGTCGCGGCGGTGAAGGGGGCGTTGGGGGGATGAGGTTTGGTTTTTTTCGCCGGATCCCGTTATCGTGTCGGTCTATTAGCGTTGCCCCTGTGCGGGGCGGCGGTCACTTTCTTTGCTGCTGTGTATAGACCGGGGACATAGTTGACACATGTGCGGAGACATAGCTGACACTTCTATCTTGACGCATCAGGCTGATTTGGGTCAAAGGTCATGAGTCGATGATGAGCGAAATAAAAATCATAGGCGTCGGCAATTTCCGGGTTCATACGCGCTGCCACGTCCAATCGATGTAATGCGCTCGATACGCGCAGTAGG
>JFHF01000004.1 GCA_000648925.1 Caballeronia jiangsuensis | reverse complement strand
TTGCGCTGAGAATTTGCTTCGCGGGTTACTGCTTTCGCTTGCTTTCTTGCGCGCCGTCATTCAACGGGAGGCGAATTATGCGGACCAATTTCGATATCGTCAAGCGTCTTTTCCAAAAAAAATTAATCAGACTATTTTCGAATCGGAATGGCGAAATCGAACAAGCGTGCGCGCTGCCGCCCGATCGCGTGGCGGCACACCTTCGGCGTGCCCTCATCACGCGCTAATTCTCGTGTTCGATCATGGATGCAGATGGGAACAACCGGCGCGAAGCCGCCCGGCCGCGACCGAACAACCTGGAGACACCTCAAATGAGCACGCTCGCCGATAGCACCATGCCGACACACTCGAGATCCCGACGCTATGGTCTCTTCGTCTGCCTCATGGCGGCGCTCGCCGGCCTGCTGTTTGGCCTCGACATCGGCGTGATCTCGGGCGCGCTGCCGTTCATCGCGAAGCATTTCGTCCTGAACGATCGCGCGCAGGAATGGATCGTCAGTTCGATGATGGTCGGCGCGGCGATCGGCGCACTGGGTGCGGGATGGCTGTCGTGGCGCCTCGGACGCCGATATGCGCTCGTGCTGGCGGCGATCCTCTTCATCGCGGGATCGCTCTGGTCGGGATTCGCGGGCAGCCCCGCTCATCTGATCGGCGCACGGCTGATACTCGGCCTCGCGGTCGGCATGGCGTCCTTCACGGCGCCGCTGTACCTTTCGGAAGTCGCGCCACGGCAGGTGCGCGGGGCGATGATCTCCACGTATCAGCTGATGATTACCGTCGGGATTCTGGCGGCGTTTCTGTCGAATATCGGGCTGTCTTACGTGGCCGACTGGCGCTGGATGCTGGGCGTGATCGCGATCCCCGCCGCATTCTTCCTGGCAGGCGTCCTCGCGCTTCCCGACAGTCCGCGCTGGCTGCTTCAACGCAATCGCGCCGCGGAAGCGCGCGCCGTGCTGCAGCGCCTCTACACCAATCCGGCCGATGTCGAAGCCGAGCTCGAACAGGTCAGCGAGGACAGCACGCGTCCGCAGCGAGGATGGAGCCTGCTGCGCAAGAACATGAACTTTCGCCGTTCCGTGCTGCTGGGCGTCGTGCTGCAAGTCTTCCAGCAACTCACCGGCATCAATGTCGTGATGTACTACGCACCGCGTATCTTCGAACTTGCCGGCTTCGCAACGCATGAGCAGCAACTCTGGGCGACGGTCATCGTCGGCCTCGTCAACGTCGTGGCGACATTCGGCGCGATCGCCTTCGTCGATCGCTGGGGCCGCAAGCCGATTCTCTATGCGGGATGCGCGGTCATGGCAATCGGCATGTGCTCGCTCGGGGTGCTCCTGCATATCGGCGTGGCGGGCCTCACGGCTCAGGTTCTGGCGGTCGCGGCGCTCCTGCTTTTCATCGCCGGCTTTGCGATGTCCGCGGGTCCGCTCGTATGGATTCTCTGCTCGGAAATTCAACCCCAGCAGGGACGCGGCTTCGGCATCGCCGTTTCGACGCTGGTCAACTGGGTCGCCAACATGGCGGTCGCGGCCACGTTTCTCAGCTTGTTGTCGACGGTGGGCGAAGCGAACACCTTCGTTCTGTACGCCATCCTCAACGTCGTCTTCGGGATCGTCGTGTTCTTCTACGTACCCGAAACGCGCGGTGTCTCGCTCGAGAAACTGGGCAACGATCTGATGGCCGGCAAGCGCCTGCGCGATCTGGGAAAAGGCAACTGAGGACGACGCGGGAGAAACTCAAAACTCCCGCAACGTCAGCTCGACATGCTTCAGCCTGCGCACCATCCGCTCGATGAATTCGCCCGTCACGTGCGGCAGCGCGCGCTGGCTCGGAACGATGATGCCGACCGTCAGCTCGTTGATGTTCTCGTCGTCGATCGGTCGCCACACGACGTCGCCGCGCGACAGTTCATCGAGGAACGCGAGCTTGGAGAAGAACGATATGCCGCGCCCGGACGCGATCAGACGCTTGAGCAGCGTCGTCGAGTTGCAGGTGACGCTCGGCTGCAGCAATTCCCAGAACGCGGGGAACTCGCTGCTCATGGCGCCCTGGATCGGCGAGCGGCCTTCGAGGCGCAGAAATGCGTGATGGCGGCATTCGTCGAAGGTCACGCGCTCGCGCTTCGCGAGCGGATGCGACGACGCCATCACGACGCCCGGCGGCAAAGGCACTTCCGTCACGACATCGAGCCCGGCGGGCAGCTTCGTGATGTACGTGATGCCGACGTCGTACTCGCCGGTCAGCACGCGCGGCGGGACATCGTGCGGCGGCACGGCGGCGATCGAGTACGTGACGGCCGGATACGCGTCCGAGAATTCCTCGACCGTCGCCGGCAGAAAATCGACGAACAGCGAATCCATCGCCACCACGGACACGTGGCCTTTGCGATCGCCCTTCAGTTCGTCGAGCTCGCTGCGCATCAGGTGGAAATCGTTCAGCGTCCCGCGAATGTGCTGCAGCACGCGCTCGCCCGCCGCGTTCAGACGGATGCCGTTGGGCAGCCGGTCGAATAGCTCGGTGCCCATCTCGGATTCGAGCTTGAGTATCTGCCGGTTCACCGCGCTCGACGCGACATAGAGGTTCTGCGCGGCCTTGCGGATCGATCCGCACCGCGCGACCTCGACGAAATACTTCAGAACGTTCGCGTGCATCGTTTGCCCTCAGTCCGTCACCGTAACGCTGCTTCGCGGCCACGACGCGACCACGGGGTGATCGAAGGCTACCCTGCCGACGTCCGATGCGCCACCCGGCGAACCGAGCGCGCTCACGTCCGCGTCGAAGAAGGCGCGGTTCACCGCGGCGAACGCGGCTTGCTCGCGCGGCAGTTCTTCCTCGTGATAGATCGCCTCGGTCGGGCACACCGAGACGCATACGCCGCAGTTGATGCATTCCTCAGGATGGATATAAAGCGTGCGCCCGCCTTCATAGATGCAATCGACCGGACAGCACTGCACGCATGCGCCGTCCTTCACGTCGATGCACGGCGACCCGATCACGTAGGCCATCAGCGTCCCCTCCATTGCGGCTTGCGCTTTTCCTGGAACGCGCGCACGCCTTCGTGCGCGTCCTCGGACTGCAGCGCGCTGACGAGCGCCGGGAGCCTGAGCGCCTGCGCCTCGCTCGCGGACAGTGTCGACGTGCGGCGCACGACCTGCTTGATCGCCTGCACCGACAAGGGCGCGCACGCGAGCACCGCATCGACCCATCGATCGACGGCCTTGTCCAGCTCCGCTCGCGCGACGACCTCGTTGACGAGGCCCATTTCCCGCGCTTCGTGCGCGGAAATGCGGCGTCCGGTCATGAGCATCGCCATCGCCTGACGATAGGGAATCTGGCGTTGCAGCAAGGTCATGCCGCCGTCGAGCGGCATGCGGCCGACGAGCGCCTCGGGCAAGCCGAAGCTCGCTTCCTCGCACGCGATCACGAGATCGCAGCCGAGCACCATCTCGAAGCCGCCGCCGAGCGCGTAACCGTTTACGCGCGCGATCACCGGCACGTTCAGCGTCTCGCGCAGCGCGATGCCGCCGAAGCCGCCCGGACGCGGCGCGGCCCAGTATTCGAGGCCGCTCATCGCGGGATTCTTGAGATCCGCGCCGACGCAAAATGCGCGCTCGCCCTCGCCCGTCAGCACGACGACGCGCACGTCGCGGTTATGCTCCAGCTCGCTCCAGATGCGTTGCAATTCGGCTTCGGTTTCCAGATCGACGGCGTTGAGCGCTTCGGGACGCGCGAGCGTCACGGTGGCCACGTGCCGATCGATGACGAGGCGCACGCTCATACGGCCTCCGTCGTCGTGAGGCCGAGCACCTCGGCGGTGTGCTGGCCGAGGCGCGGCGGTGCGCGGCGAAGCACGACCGGCGCGTTCGACAGTTCGATCGGGCTGCCGATCAGGCGCACCGGCTGCCCTTCTCCGTCGCCTTCGAGGACGAGCTGGTTATGCAGCGTCTGCGGATCGACGAGCGCCTCGCGCAGATCGCGCACCGGCGCGCACAGAAGATCCTGTTCTTCGAGCCGCGCGAGCCAGTACTCGCGGCTGTTGCTCGCGAAGCGCTCGCGAAAGGTGCGCTGCAATTCGGCCTTGTGTGCGAACTGCTGGTTCAGGTTGCAGAAGCGCGCATCGACAGACATATCGTCGATTTCCAGCGCCGCGCAGATGTCGCGCAACGGATTCGCCTTGAACGCGCCGACGAGCACGAGCGGACCCGTCGTCGTCTCGAACACGCCGGAAAGCGGCATCGCGGCCCAGTTCACTTCGGAGTCCGCCATCATGATCATCGCGGCTTCCTGCATCTGCATCGCAAGCATCGAGTTGTAGAGCGACACGTTGACCTTCTGCCCCTCGCCCGTGCGCTCCCGATGCAAAAGCGCGAGCAGAATGCCCTGCACCATGTGCATGCCCGCCGAGTAATCCGCGAGCGCCGTCGGATAGACGGAGACAGGCAGCGAGTCGTCGGCGCGGCGCGCCATCACGCCGCTCATCGCCTGCGCAAGCACGTCCTGCCCGCCCTTGTGCGCATACGGTCCCGTCTCGCCGAAGCCCGTGCCGACCGCGTAGATGATGCGCGGATTCAGCGCGCGGCAGTCCTCAAAGCCCAGACCCAGACGATCCATCACGCCCGCCCGGAAGTTGTTCACGACGACGTCCGCATCCGCGATCAGCGCCTTCAACGCTTCCATCTGCGACGCATCGCGCAGATCGAGCGCGACGCTGCGCTTGTTGCGATTCAAGCTGCAGAAGATCGGATTGTCCGCGCCCGCGACAGGCTCGAAAGTCGAGCGGCTCAGATCGCCCGCGCCGTGCCGTTCGATCTTGACGACGTCGGCGCCGTAGTCGGCGAGCATCTGTGTGCAGACGGGGCCCATCATCACTTGCGTGAGATCGATCACGCGCACGCCAGTCAATGGAAGATCGTTCTTTTTCATCTTGTTCTCCGTGTTGCTCATGCCGCTTCCCTCGCATCGATATGCCGCGCGAGCGCCGGGACGTCAGCGTTGCGCCCGCTCTGGTCGCCCGGGTCCGCGCCCTGCACGCGCAGCGTCTTCTGGAGCGCGGATACATCGACGTCGCGCACGGTGACGCCCGCGTTCAGCGCGAGCGCCGCCGCGACGCCCGCGGCTTCGCCCATCGCCATGCACGGCGGAATTTCGCGCGACATCTTCTGCGCCTGCGACGTCGCCGAGTAATGACGGCCCGCGACGAGCAGGTTGTCGATCTCCTTCGGCAGCAGCACGCGATACGGCATGTAGTAGTCACGTCCGCGCGCGATGCTGTCGGTGAAGCGCGTGCGCTGCGCGAGGTCTTCCTTCGTCATCACGTATTCGCCCTGCAACAGACGCGTCTGACGCACGCCGGTCTGCGGCGCGACATCGATCACGTAGCATTGCTCGAAGCCCGGCAGCTTCTCGCGCACGAATTCGACGACCGCGTGAATATGGCTGCGTCCCTGCATCTCGGCGCGTGTCAGGTCCTCGGGCTTCAGGCCATCGAGACCGGCCATGTGCGGGCAGTTGCACCACACGACGCCCGGCAGCGGCGTCTTGAGCCACCAGTAACCCCACGAGCCGCCGAGAATCCGCTTGATCTGGCGATCGAGCGCAGCGAATGCTTCGGGTTCCTCTGCTTCGAAGCGCTCGGCGGCTTCGGTATCGACGCCGCCCAGACGAAACACCGTCGTCGTGATGTAGCTGCCGCCGACATGCGGCACGCCCGCCGACGCCGCGACATCGAGGTCGCCCGTCGCGTCGATGACGACATCGGCGAGAATCGCTTCGCGCCCGCTCTTGGTCTCGCAGATCACGCCCTTGACCTTGCCGTCCTCGACGAGCGTGCGCGAGAACCACGAATGCAGCCGCAGCTTGATGCCGAGCGACTCGACCATTTCGAGCGCGACACGCTTCATCGCATCGGGATCGAAGGCCGCGGCGAAGCACACCGGATGCGGGTTCTTCTGGCTATGAAAATCGAACGTGCCCCAGCGGCCCCACTTGCGATACGCCGCCGGATCGTCGCCCCATTCGTCGGCACGCGGGAAATAGGCGAGCTTGCGTGCGGCCATGCGTTCGATGAACGTCATGCAGGTGCCGCGCACCGAGATCTCGTTCAGATGGTTGTCCCACATGTCGTCGAGCACGAGCACCATGCCGCCCGATGCGAGACCGCCCAGATGGTTGTAGCGTTCGAGCAGTATCACTTCCGCGCCGTTGCGTGCCGCCGCGATCGCCGCCGACAAGCCCGCCGGGCCGCCGCCGACCACGACGACGTTTGCCTGCGCCGCCACGCGCACATCGCGTGCGGGTTCCTGAATCCAGTCGCTGATCATGTTCATTTCGTCTCCTGTGTTGATGGTTCGTGTCGCGTCGGACTCAGCGGACGCCTTCCGGCTGCCACTTGACGAGCCAGCGCTCGAGCGCCGCGATCACGAGAAAAAAGAAGCCCGAGAGAACGGCGCTCATGATGATCGCCGTGTAGAGCAGCGCCGAGTCGAAGGCATAGGTCGCCTGAATGATCATCGCGCCGATGCCCTCGGTCGCACCGATCCACTCGCCCACCACCGCGCCGATCACCGACATCGACGCCGCGATGCGCAGCGCGGAGAACAGATACGGCAGCGATGCGTAGAGCCTCAGCTTGAAGAAGATTTCGCGCTTGCTGGCGGAGAGCACGTGCATCAGTTCCATCGACTGCGGATTGACCGCTTCGAGACCGCGCACCATGTTCACGAGCGTCGGGAAGAAGCAGACGATCGCCGCGATCGTGATCTTCGGCTCCAGCCCGTTGCCCATGATGAGCACGAGGATCGGCGCCTTCGCGACCACCGGAATCGAATTGATCATCACCGCGACCGGATAGAAGATGTCCTGCAGCGTCTTGTTGTGCACGAAGACCGTCGCGAGCACGATGGCCACGAGATTGCCGAGCAGAAAGCCGAGCGAGGCTTCGATCGCGGTCGGCACGAGGTTCTGCAGCAGCACGTCGCTCTTGGCGAAGAGCGTCTCGAACACGAGCGCCGGCGAAGGCGCGATGAACGGCTTCACATGAAAGCCCGCGACCACCGCCCACCACGCGAAGATCAGGCTCGCGACGCCGAGCGCCGGCAACATGCGGGCGCGCCACATCTGCTGGCGACGGCGCGCGCGCCACGCCTGCGATTCCTCGTCCGGCATGCTGGCCGGCACGTTCAGGTTCATTTCGGACGTAGCCATCAGCAAGTCTCCAGTACGCGGCGCAGGTGCGCGGTGAGTTCGACGAATTCGCGCGTCTCGCGGATATCGAGCGTGCGGTCCTCGGGCAGGTCCACCGGCACGATTTCCTTCACGCGTCCCGGATTCGCCGCGAGCATGAGCACGCGCTGACCGAGAAACGCGGCCTCGTAGATGCTGTGGGTGACGAAGAGCGTCGTCAGGCCGAGCTCCTTCCAGACGCGGCGCAGCTCTTCGTTGAGACGGTCGCGCGTGATTTCGTCGAGCGCGCCGAAAGGCTCGTCCATCAACAGCACTTTCGGATCGCAGACGAGCGCGCGCGCAATCGCGACGCGCTGGCGCATGCCGCCGGACATCTCATGTGGAAACGCGTCCTCGCGGCCTTTCAGACCGACGAGTTCGAGAAGCTCGCGCGGCGTCGCCCGCCCGGCGCGTGCCTTGCCGTGCGCGACTTCGAGCGGCAGTTCGACGTTCTGAATCGCGGTGCGCCACGGCAACAGCGCAGCGTCCTGAAACACGAAGCCGATATCGCGCCGTTCGCGCGCGGCTTGCGGCGGCGAACCGAGCACGCTGATGCTGCCGCGGCTCGGCTTCACGAGATCGGCGACCACGCGCAGAAACGTCGACTTGCCGCAGCCCGATGGCCCGAGCAGCGTGAGGAATTCGCCCGCCGCGATATCGAGGCTGAGGCCCTCGATCGCGGTGACGCTGCGGCGGTCGGTGAAAAAGCGCACGTTGATGTCGCGGCAACTGATCGCGCAATCGATGTCTTGCGGCAACGCGAAGTGCGAGCTAGCCCGCTCCGCGCGCGGCGGATTCAAAGTGGCAGCATGCATGGGTTACACCTTCAGGCGAGAGGAGTGAGTGGCCTTGAGCACGTCCATCGTCATGACGTCGTCGACTTTGGGTTGTCCCGCGCGGAACTGGCCGAGCTGGCCGTACATCGCGATCTGTTCTTCCCAGACGCCCGCGTCCATCGCGCCCCAGCCCTGCGTCTGCGTGGTCTGGTTGAATGCGTAGCTCATCAGCGAATCGATCGCGACGCGCTCGTCCGCGCGATTCAGGTTCGGATAGTCCTTCACCAGCATGTCGACGGCCTGATCGCGATTCTCGTTGGCGTACATCCAGCCGCGCGCGGTGGCACGCAGAAATCCCGCGACGACTTCCGGATGCTCCTTCAGGCTCGACGTCGTCGCGTAGTACGGCAGCGCGTAGAGGCGCACGCCGGAGTCCCACAGACGCAAGTCCACGCGATCCGCACCGAGCGGCTTCAGCGCCGTGGTGTTGGTCTGCCAGCCGGTGACGGCATCGACCTGACCGGCGACGAGCGGCATCATGTCCGCGCCGACCGGCACGATTTTCACCTGGCTCTCGGGGATCTTGTGTTTCGCGAGTAGCGCGCGCAGCAGGACCATGCCCGTCGACTGAATGCCGATGCGCTTGCCGATCATGTCCTGCGGCGAGCGGATCGGCGCCTTCTTCAGCGAGAAGAACGTGTACGGATGTTGCTGAAGTCCGACCGCGATGCACTTGATGGGCAGCCCTTCCGACACGGCCAGCATGATCGACGGACTCGACGAAATCTCGCCCGCCTGATAGCGCCCGGATGCGACGATCGCGACGCCGTCGATGTTCGGGCCGCCCGGCTGGATATGAAAGTCGATGCCTTCCTTTTCGTAGTAGCCGAGGCGCTTGGCCACCACCTCACCGACCTGATTGCCGCCCGGCACCCAGCCGAGCTGCATGTTCACGGTCGCGAGTCCGCCGGCGAACGCTCGCACCGACAGCAGGCCGCCGCTCGTCGCCAACGCGCCCGCAGTGAGCGTGCGCAACATGCGCCGCCTTCCCGCGTTTTCGATCATTGCCATTTTCGTCTCCGGTGTTTCCTGCATGGGCTCCCCTTTTCCACTGTCTTTCATCAGACGGGTGATGCCGAGTGATCCCATTGTCAGCAGCCAAAAGTGTCCCCGCATAGCATCATTTTTTGCGATGAGTGATGCCGAAATTAGATCGGGGTGGGTATACCCGGCGCTTCGAAAGCGATGAAAGGCGTACGCGATGCGCACGGATGCGGAGCGCATGCGCGCTAAAAATTCGCTCGCTGGTGGCCAAATTCGGTGCTATCCCGCGCGTTTTTTGTTCCGCAAGAATCTGTCGCAACCGGGACGAATCGCTGTGGCCGAGTCCGTGAAAGGCGACGCCGGGCTTCAAGGCGGTTGATTCGTCATCCTTATCGATAGAAACGTTTCCGTTCAAACTCATACGACAGGAAAGCCATGAAACGACGTTTGTTGGTCATCGCCGCAAGCGCGCTGTGCGTCCAGAGCGCCTTCGCCCAGAGCACCGTAACGCTCTATGGACTGGTTTCGACAGGCATCGTCTACGCGAACAACCAGCGCGGCGCGGACAAGCAAGGGCATTCGACCTGGCAGTTCGCGAGCGGTCCGATGCAGACGCCGCGCTGGGGCATGAAGGGCGCCGAGGATCTGGGCGGCGGCGTGAAGGCGATCTTCACGCTGGAGAGCGGTTACAACATCGGCAACGGCACGCTATCGCAGGGCGGACGCGAATTCGGGCGGCAGGCGTTCGTCGGGTTGTCGTCGAACACGCTCGGCACGATCACCTTCGGGCGTCAGTACGACGAGGCCGTCACGCTGTGCATGTTCGAATCGGCGTGTCAGTTCGCGGCGTATGGCGCGCATATCGGCGACAGCGACAACGTGTTCGATACCTTTCGCATCAACAACGCGGTGCAGTACAAGACGATCGACTACGGCGGCTTTCAGGCGGAAGCGCTGTATGGCTTCTCGAATCGCGCGGGCGGCTTTTCCGACAACAACGCGTACAGCGCGGCCGTGCAGTACCGCAGAGGTCCGTTGTCGCTGGGCGCCGCGTTCCTGCTCGTCAACGAGCCGAACGATCCGAACAACCCGAACGGCGCGGTGGTCGGCGACTATGGATTCACGTCGCCTTTCATCACCAACCCGGCGACGGGCTCGGGCGTACGCAGACAGACGATGTACGGCGCGGGCGGCGCTTACGCGTTCGGATCGGCGAGCGCGTCGTTCCTGTATACGAACGCGCGCTTCGATTATCTCGACGAGTCGCGATTGACTCTGCAGAACTTCGAAATCTCGCTAACGGACTATGTGATGCCCGACCTGCTGCTCGGCGCGGCGTATATCTATACGACCGGCCAGTATCATCCGCAGGACGCGTCTCCCGCGTGGCATCAGGTGAATGCGGGCGCGAACTACTTCCTCAGCAAGCGCACGGACCTGTTCCTCGTCGGCATCTATCAGCATGCGGCGAAGGACGCGCCTTATGCGCAGATCTACACGTTGTCGCCATCGACGACGAAGACGCAAGTATCGGCTGTCGTCGGGTTGAGGCATCGGTGGTAACGCTTGGGCCATCGGATTGAAAACGTCGACCTCAAGTTGTAGTTCTCGGTGCCGTTAAGTCAGTGAGAACGCCGATTCGCTTTCGTGGCCGTTGCTAGAATGACCAGCCGTTTTTTACGGCTTTCGGATCGTTTCGAATCCCAGGTTGGCTTTTTTAATTTCTCTTGCCGCGAGTGCAAGTCAAAACACAAGAACAAGCATGAAATTCGTCGTCGCGGTATCTGCACTTACGATCGCTTTGGCCGGATGCGGCGGAGGCGGAGGCGGAGGCTCGAATAGCACGCCCAGCGCGCCCGAGCCAAACGCCGCCCAAGGCCTTTATTCGGGAACCGATGCAAACGGCAACGCTGTCGGCGGCGTCGTGCTCGATACAGGTGTTTTCTATTTCGTGTACGCCAACACGACGACCAACGCATTCGGGTTGGTGCAAGGCTCGGCTTCCGCGTCTCACGGCGCGTTTCAGTCCGACAACGCGCGCACTTTCGACATTACCGGCAAGAGCGCGAGCGATACGCCCGTGCTCGCGGGCTACAACGAGAAAAACAGCGTCCAGGGCGTGATCTATACGAGCGCGGCGAAGCAGAACAGTTTCAAGTTCAATCTGCTTTACGACGGCACGTATGAACGCGCGATCGCGCTGTCGGCAGTCGCGGGGAGTTACTCGGGCGCGGCGGGATCGATCAAGGGCAGTGAGACGACTGCGTTCGCGATCGGTCAGGACGGCGCGATTAAGGGTACTGGAGCGAGCGGCTGTACGTTCAGCGGGACGGCAACGCCTCATGGGAACAAGGATTTTCTGGACGCCGCGATTACGTTTGGAGCCGCGCCGTGTGTTTATCCGGGTGCCACGGTCACAGGTGTCGTGTTCTTCACCGATGGTCAAGTGCTCGCGGCGCTGACCCTGCCCGATCGGTCGGATGCGTTTGTTGTTGCTGCTACGAAGTGAGGGATGAGGGCGGTTGAATCGGCAGGGTTCGATTTGGCGCCCTTCTCGTGACGCGGCGGCGTCTCTTTTTCTTTTTGGCGGATCGGTCGTTCAGTGGTTCGCATCTTAGACGGTTAGTTGCTTTTTAGACCACTTGGCACGGACGCAATGGCAATGGCGCCCAAAGAGGCCCAGTTCTGCGACCACGCTCAACCGTCGAACAGACACGCATTGTGATGGCTTATCGCGACTTTGATGCGGCGTCGCCAAACGCATACTCAAGGCAGTTTGATTCTCCGACACCACAGATTTCGCGACCGGATGAGGTAGACATGGCTTTGCTTGAATTGCTTGGCACGATGGGGTTCGTCGCTGTCGTATTCCTGTCGTTGATGACGGTGTTGGATGTTTTCTTTCCGCGCCTGATTCCGAGTGCAAACGCACGACGCGCTTTCGATCATGTTCGCGCACGCAAACTTGCGAAGATACGCGCGCGTGAATACGGGCCGGGGCGTTAAATCACGCGGCGTGGGCATCTTCGTTCGTGTTCTCTCGCGTCGGAGAAGACGGACGCCCCTCTTATAGCTTGAATTGCGAATCGCTGATGCCTGGGTCGTGCTGAACCCAACCGCTCTTTCAAGCCCAATTCCGACAGAGGTACGAAAGCTTGCGTGCCTAATGTCGTTTGGAGGCATTCAATCGCTGACTACCGCTGCTCGCAGCGATTGCGTGAGAGCATTCAGATTCAACCAAATGGACCACGCTTGTCATGCATCCAGTCTGCTGACTGCGACGTATCAAACGATACAGAACTAGGTTCATATGCTACAAAGCGCGGTGTGGTGCCGCTTTAGAGTCCCCGACCCGGGATGAACATGGTGGGCTGCGCATCGGCGTTGGTCGACGCGTGAAACAATTCCTCGAAGAGGGATGAGAAGCAGCGCTGAAGCCCTTGCTAGTAAGGGCTGAAGGCATGCGCTTCCGATGCGACGATTGTTTCACGGCACGCTTCGCTTCCGCAACGTCAGGTTGCGAGGGAGCGGGTAGACTGAGTGATCGAAAGCACGTCGGATCGCTAATCGCCAGCTATCGAAGGTTAAGACGCAAAGAATTTGCCGGCGGATTCCAATATTTCGCCGCCCGCATGAGCGGGATTTTTTGAAGGCACTGCTGCGGCAGAGGCCGCGTCTTGGGATTGGGTTTGATTGGCTCACCCTGCAGGATTTCGACTATCCGGTCCCAAGAAAATCGACCACTCTGCTTTTCAGTAGCCTCCCGCCAATCTCGATGAACGTGCTGTCCTCCCTTCTGTAAGGCTGGTTGATGGAGATGCAGGCTTCATCACCGACGGCGATGAGAATTGCTGCCACCACCGACCCAGCGCTTAGGCGGCACATTGGATGGGCCCGTGCATGTCGGTCGCTTCTCTTGGTCGAGCTCAAGAGTGACAGCGCGACTGTTCGCCGTGATCGCTACGTGGGCTTTCGGATGCGAGCGATAGCACGCATCATCCTCCTAATAGGGCACTTCATTACGCTGTTGCTTGCCGGCCATAGACCAAGGTGGTTAACGGCTTCGGTCCGATTGCCTCAGGCAAAACACGCATGTCTGGTCCGCTGTGTAGTTTGAATCGTAATCTGGCAGCCATGCACTTCAGCTGGTGGCTTCAAGAGGATCGGCTCTTCCCGATTTCGGACACTAAGTAAGGCATTGATTTTCTATCGAACCTTTCGGCGGCGCTTAGCTCATGTTTCCGCGGTCGCAGCCGTGCCGCGAGAACGTGGCACCGTCGTCGCCGCTAAATTCGAAGCCACCGAAATCGCGACGCTTTTGCTCTTCGCCAAGTGGCATTGGCATCGAAGCCGACGCTGCAGCGGTTTTTGCGTGCAGGTACTTTATTAACAAAGCGCGCATGTAAGCGACGGTCGGACTGATGTCGTCGACTATGCCAGCAGCGTCCGTTTCTTCGAGACGTCGCGTCAATCGTAGCGAGGACCCGGGAGCACAAGCGTTGTTGTCACTCTCCGAGCGCTACTTGCAATCAGCTTTGTTCGCCGCGGCTCTTTTGGGAATACTCTCTCACGGGGTCGCCAAATTGCATCGGTCAAGTATCGCCGCCGCAGCGGCCCCTCACAATTCACACGGATTCTATTGTTCGTCGTCGTTTGAAAAGCACTGTCATGTACTTACCCGCGATTTCGAGTGGAACCGAGGTTTGGTGACTCGCAGCCGTCCCGCGATCGCGCCAGCGACATTGCTGTTACCTTGATCGACGGAGAGCACTGCATTTAGCCGGGTCGCCGATTAGAGATTTCTTGTATCCGTCAGTGCGTGGATCGCATACGTTCAGTCAAACGGAGGTGCCCACAACTTATCGTTGTCTCATCTTTCCAAGTTTGTGGCTACATAGGAGGTGAGACGAACGCCTCGAGAAGCTCCATTTCAGGGTTGGAATCAGTAATAGATTCCTTTATTCCGAGTTCGCAACGGCTTGAGGGACGGGTAGCTGACGAGAGAACTTGGCGTCACGTTCAAGCGGTGTCCCAAGTAGGGACACCCCTTGAATGTTACGCTATAGAAAGTTCGCCGACCCAGATGACTGTCCCAACTTGAGACACCGCCGATAGGTCGGCGGACCTCATAATCGATCGGACCGATAAAAGTACAACGCAAACTAGCCGTTATCTGCAAACAACTGCGTGACCAAGTCCCGAATTTGCTTTTCTTTGTCTGCCGT
Source organism: Caballeronia jiangsuensis (assembly GCA_000648925.1). Taxonomy (GTDB): domain Bacteria; phylum Pseudomonadota; class Gammaproteobacteria; order Burkholderiales; family Burkholderiaceae; genus Caballeronia; species Caballeronia jiangsuensis. The sequence continues at coordinate 254,400 of JFHF01000004.1, read as the reverse complement.
AAGCGAGCCGGCTTTGATCTTGACCGTCAATCCCATCGAGTCCTTTGTGATCGACCCAGCTTGCGATCCGCCCGCGAAGATCTTGTCGATGCTGCGATCGCTCACGCCAGGCGCTGGCTTGCCCTCATCCTCCAACGCCTGCTTGATCGCCCTCCCAAATTTCGACTGCTCCAAATCCCCCGCTACCACACGCGTCCAGAGATCCTTCGCGATCCCGAATGCAGCCTCGTTCCTTCCGCGAAGCACAGACACGACGTTCTCCGCAGCAGTCGCGCCCAGCAAGCGCGGTTGCACATCCAGATCCTGGAGAACGAAATCAGGCAATTCGCCGAAAGCCAAATACCGATAAAGCTCCGATCGTGAAATCCCCAAAGCCTCCGCCATCCGCTTGCGGTTAGGAAACTCCTTCTCCGTCCGCCGAATCGATCGCGAAATCTCGTAGTCGCACAAATCCTCGCGGGCGACGTTCTCTACGAGAGCGAGCATCGCCATCTCTTCGTCCGAGAGGTCAACCACCAGAACTTTGATCGACTCCTTTCCGATCATCTTGTGCGCGCGCCACCGACGCTCGCCCGCCACTATTTGAAATACCGCGCCGACGCGCCGCACAACAATAGGCTGAACAAGTCCCGCTTCACGAATCGACTCCGCGAGCTGAACAAGCTTGGCGTCGTTGAACACTTGGCGCGGCTGCCATGGATTCGGAATGATTTCGGATACTGCTGCCTCTGACGCGGGACCGGCGTGTTCGAGCTGAGCAATGCGCTGCTGCGCAGCCGCCAGCGCGGCCGCCATGCCGGGCGCGGTCCGCGGGCTGGCGGACTTCTCCTGCTGCGGATCGAGCTGAATATCTTTCGCCGCTCGAACCTCAGCGGTCTTGCTCATCATGCGATCACGAAGGCTGCTCATTGTCCTGCCCTCCATTGGGCGACATACTGATCATCGATCCATTTGCAGTAGTCCACCATCGGCTGCTTTACGCGCGCCAAGGTTTTCGCGACGGTTTCGGCACGCGACAAATCGAACACGGTCGAAAACGCCAGCGCGCCGTTACTCATAACGGAACTGGCCGGGATCTCCGTGGTGTGCAGCCAGTCGCCATACGCTCGCTGGGACCAAGAGCGCACCACCGGCGCCGACGATGTACTTCCGTAGTCCACGCGTGACAGGAGTACTGAGACGAAATCGTAGGTTTTGTCGACCTCGTGCTCCACGAAACCATTCGCGACTTCCGCGAACAGCGACCAAAACGACACTGATGAAATGAAGTCGAGACTTTCGGGTACGAGCGGCATCACCATCGAATCGGCCGCCATCAGTCCGTTGAGCGTCATATAAGAGAGTGACGGAGCGGTATCGAGAATGATGTAGTCGTATTGAGCACGCAGCGGCTCGATGCCTTTCCGTAGCACGGACCAGAACTCAAAATTCGCGTTCGTCTTCTGAGCGGTCGGCAGATGAAACTCGGCGTCGTGCAAATAGTTGTGCGCCGGGATCACATCGAGCCCGTCCCAATAGGTTGTCTGTACCTTTGACGAGAGGCCACCTTCGATATCCGGATCATAGATATAGGGCAGGACGGTATCCTCCCAGGTCAGATCCTTCTCTGCGTACAAGCCACACAGTTCCGAGAGCGACGCTTGTGGGTCGAGGTCGATCATGAGAACCTTGCGGCCACGCAAACTCAGTCCTTGACCGATGCACATCGATGTCGTCGTCTTGCACGAACCGCCTTTGAAGTTTGCGGTGATCAATACGCGACCTCGATGCTCCCGCGTACCGGTGACAAGCGGCGTCTGATAAATGTCCGAAACCTGTTGCACCCAAGTCCGGGCGTCCTGAAGGGAGAAGATGCGCGCGCGGCCCGTCCCGTGCGTCTCTCCCGGCGGCAATTCGCTTCCGTCCTTGGTCGCCAGATAGTTGATCTTCTGGCGGTCGATGCCGCACATGTCGGAGAGTTCGCCGATCGTAAAGACGGGAGCCGTCTTTCGTGGCCTGGGGGCAAGGATCTGATCTCGCAGTTCGTTCGTCATGACCGACAAACGCTCGGCGAACTCGCCAAGATTGGAGAGTTTCACCCTTCGATTAATCCCTGGCAGTTCACTCAAATTCATTCCGGTGCTTCCTTATAAATCCACGGTGAGGTGTTTTCTCCACGCTCCGTGGTGTTTCCACGGTTTTGGTGTAACTGGATGTCGAACCGTAGAATACTCGTCGGAGTGATGAATGGCTATTGGAATCGAAGGAATTTTGCAGAAGCCACCGTCCACACCGAAAAACCCCTTATCTTTCCGAGGCTTGTCCTTCCCGCATAGCTCATCGCGGAACCCCTGATTGGCCAAATCTCTCTGCAATCGTCCGATTAAGAGATCAACAACCAAGCGCGCCAGCACAAAACACCTCACCTCAGCGGCTGGCCCAGCGGTCGGTCCGTACGAGCATTAAGGCACGATCACAATTCACCTCACCATTCCGCCATCACATCCGGCGAGAAAATTAGTTGCCTGACTGAAATTACAAAGGACGACAAAATCCACCCAAAGATTCGGTGAACCTACGTTCGCTGGTTTGTTTTTTTAGAAGAATAGAACCGACCACCACCAACAGCGCGGCTCACCTCTTTAAAAATCATATACATACGTTCCGATGGTGAGGTTTACTGTGCTGGAAGTGATGTTGATTGAGTGCCAAAGTGCTGCGTTTACCCCGTCTAAGTGAAGCGATTTGATAATGAAGGTGAGATGTATGGGCGGCGAGGGTGAGGGAAATTGTGAAAGAGATCGGCAAAGGTGAGGTGTTCTGTGTTGACGTCAAAGCAAGGTGAGGTGTCTTGTGTTGACAGCTCACCTTGCAGACGTTAACGTACCGCTCGAAAGCAAAACTACAGCGCGCGATGCGGAGGCGGAATGACGGGAGCAGGGCAGGTGGCCACGTCCAGACAACTGGCGCTGGCGCTATTCGACGATGCGAATGCCGAAGGCCTTCCCGTCGATGCTGCTCGCTCGGACATTGGTTTCGCGCGCAAGAACGTCCTGATTCGGATCGTCGATCTCGGCGTGTCGGCTCGACGTCTGATCGACGCGGCTTACTTCATCGTCGCTCAGGAACACAAGGTCCACGATCTATACGACGTCGAACTGGATTATTTCAAATGGCTCATGCGCTATTCGAGTCGCAATAACGCGCATCTCGAACAGGTGATCACCGAGGCGCAGCGGGCACTCATTCAGGCGACCGCGGAACCCGACGCCGACGGGTCCAAGCCATTCGGATCGGTTCAACTGATCGGCCGTATTTCCTATGTGGGAGGACGGTTCCAGTTCCGAGTGCCGCCCGATCTCATCGGGATCATTCGTGGTCCGGGAAAATCTCACTGGCTTAGCCTGCGCATCACCTCTCTTTTCACGCTCAGCTATGCACGTGTCATGTACGACCACCTTCTTCCGTACGCAGGCGAGGGTGTAACCGACTGGTTCACACTCGATGAACTGCGCGCGTGGCAGGGAACGATGGGCGCGAAGGCACAGGAGTTCAAGTACTTCAAGCGGGACTGGCTCGCACCTGCCGTGGATCAAATCAATGAGGTGTCCGATCTTTCTCTGTCTTATGAGACGCGCAATGAACCGGGCTCTCGCAAGATCGGGCGCATGCGCTTTCGCGTCGAGCGAAAGGAGATGGCCGAGCGATTGCTTCATACGCACGAGCACGCGCAAGCGCTGTATCAGACGTTGAAGCAGGAAATCGGTCTGTCGAGCGCGCAATTCGGCCAGATCGCTTCGGACCGGGATACCTACACCGATGCTCGTCTGGAACAGGCAATCGAGCGTACGCGTTTCAGCCTGAAACTGGGCAAGGTGTCGAAGAGTCCGGCCGGCTTTTTCATGAAGGCGCTGAAGGAAGGCTGGATCGTCTCGGACGCGGAGCGTCAGATGGTACAGATCCAGCAGGGCCTCGCGCTGACCGATCAACGTGAGGCGGAGGCGAAGGAGCAAGCCGAGGCCCGCCGGGCTTTGCAGATCGCGGCGCAAGACGTGAATGCCCAGAACCGGATCGTCGACGAAGTTCGTCGGGGCTGGGAAGTGTACGAAGCCGCAACGCCGCGACAACGCGATGATTGGCGTCGTACCTACAAAACGAGCCCTGGCGGAAAACTGACGCTGCGCAGGCTGGGCATCGATCCATCGAGTGATCTTGTCGAAGCCATCATCCAGAAATATCCCGATCTGCGAGACGGGTTCTCAGGATATGTGTTCAACAAGATGCGCTCCGTCAAAAGCAGGGGCTGACAAATTAAAACGATGCGAGGCTGGCCTCACCGCATAGTCCGCAACTAACGGTCTCCTTGAGCTTGCGCCATGATTCGCTTCGCCAACGAAGAGCAGCAATCGACGATCGCGCCCGAAGCAACGCACGAGACAAGCCCGGCGCACATCACCGAGCGAATCCCGCACGCATGAACCTCGACGCGTGCCGTTAGCCTTCCGCGTCGAAAACCCTCAACCTCAAAGCCAGACGCCGCCCTGACGCTCGCTCGGCTCCTGAGTCAGAGCATCGAAATCGTGAATCCAGTCCAGGTGACGCATGAGACTGTCACGCCCCTGAAGACGAGCGTTACGCGCCTGCGCCTCGGGCCCGTCCGGCAGATGCAGCACGTCCGCGGTCGTTATCGACGCGTATTGCACCTTGCGCGTACGCCCCCGACGCAGCCGCTCATACGCCTCCTGCGCCTCGCGCCAGCGTCCCGCGCCGGCCTTCGCCAGTTGCGCGGCCAGAACGACGGCATCTTCGATCGACTGATTGGCGCCTTGCCCGTGATGCGGCACGAGCGCATGCGCGGCATCGCCGATGAGCGTCACGCGGCCCTTGCTCCAGCGTCCGAGCGGAGGCCGATGGAACAGTCCCCAGCGCTGACTGATCGGCACCGCGGTGATCATCTGCACCACGGCCGGATGCCAGTTCCCGAACAGCCGCAATTGCTCGCCTTCACTCGCCGGCATGACCCAGTCGCGCGACGGCCACGGCGACGGATGACGCTCGACGAGCAGAAAGTTCTGATCGCCCTCATCGCCGATCGGATAGTGCAGCAGATGCCCCTGCGGACCGATCCAGAACTGGATGGCTTCGGGATCGGGCAAAAGATCCATGCGCCCGGCGGGCACCACGCCGCGAAAGCCCGAGCAGCCCGAATACAGCGCGTCGTCGTAGCCGAGCATCCAGCGCCGCGTAATCGAGCGCGCGCCGTCCGCGCCGATGACCAGATCGGCGTCGATCTGTTTGCCGTTGGCAAAGCTCAGACTCCCGCGATCCGGATGCTGCACGAGATCGATCAGCCGATGGCCGAGATTGATACGTTCGAGCCCCACCGCTTCCGACAGCACCGCCTGCAGGTCCGCACGATGCACGCCCCAGTACGAACCGCCGAACTGCTGCCGATAGCTCGGCTCGCCGCGATGCTGTCCGATGAGTTCGCCGCTGCGCCCATCGCGATAGATCAGCGCGGGAATTTCGGCGCATACGGCGTCGAAGGCCGAACGCAGTCCCATGCGCTCATAGAAGCGCGTCGCGTTCGCCGACAACGCGACGGCCGCGCCGACTTCGCGAAGCTCGTCGGTCTGTTCGTAAAGCTGTGCATCGACGCCGTGTTCGCGCAACGCGAGCGCGAGCGTGAGGCCGCCGATTCCCGCGCCGACGATGGCGATTTTCAGATCCAACTGTCCCATGATGTGTCTCCGTCTGTCCGTGTGAGCGCCACATTTCGTGCGCCGTGTCCGTATTCTCGGGAGCGGAGTTTCATTCCACAATAAAATGGGATGAATCTGCTTCATCACCAGAATCAATGAACGCGAGATAACCGAATCATGGAACTGCGCGACGTCGATCTCAATCTGCTGCTGCTCTTTCAACGTCTGATGCAGGAACGACGCGTCTCTACCGTCGCGGAGCAGATGGACATGAGCCAGCCGGGCGTCAGCAATGCGCTCGCCAAGCTGCGTCGCCGGCTTGGCGATCCGCTCTTCGTGCGCGGGCCGGGCGGCGTGGTGCCCACTCCGTTCGCATTGCGTCTGGCCGAACCGGTCTCGCAGGCGCTCGCGACGCTGCACGCCGCGCTCAATCCCGCGACCGGCTTCGATCCGCTGCGCGCCACGGACACGATGACGATCGGTATGACCGACATCGGCGAGGTCGTTTTCTTGCCCGCGCTGGTCGAACGGCTGTCGCGTGAAGCACCGGGCATCGCGCTGAATACCGTTCGCGAAACGGGCGTCAATCTGAGCGACGAGATGGCCGATGGCCGCGTGGACCTCGCCATCGGTCTGCTGCCGCAACTCAAGGGCGGCTTTTATCAGCGCCGCTTGTTCGATCAGCGCTATGTCTGCCTGTTCAGACGCGGCCACGCGCTGGAGGATGCGCCGCTCACGCTCGCGGCCTGGCGCGAAGCCGAGCATCTGGTCGTGGTGTCGGCTGGCACCGGCCACGGTCAGGTCGAAGACTGGCTGAAGCGCCGCGGCGTGCAGCGCCGGGTGCGGTTGACGGTGCCGCACTTCATGAGCGTCGGCTATATCCTGCAACGCACCGATCTGATCGCTACGGTGCCCGAGCGGCTGGCCCAGCAACTGGCTCAGCCGTTCTCGCTCAGCCTGCGCGCGTTGCCTTCGACGCTGCCCGCCGCGCCGATCCATCTGCTCTGGCACGCGCGCGTCCAGCAGGACGAAGGCAATCGCTGGCTGCGCGGCGTGGTGATCGATCTGTTCGCGGACTCAGCGAAAAACGCAGGGCACGCCGATTTGCGCTAGCCTGTCCGATTCATCTTCGACTTTCACGACACTCATGTCTCGCCCTCTCCAAATCGACTTCGTCTCCGACATCGCCTGCCCGTGGTGCGCCGTCGGCCTGTCTTCCCTGCAACGCGCGCTGGAGCGCCTCGGCGATACCGTCGATGCCCGCATCACGTTGCATCCGTTCGAACTGAATCCGGACATGGGCCCGCAAGGCGAGCGCATCGTCGACTATATCGGCCGCAAGTATGGCCGCACGCCGGAGCAGATCCGCGAGACGCAGGCGATGATCCGCGAGCGCGGCGCGCAGGAAGGCTTCGATTTCGGCGAACGCAACTGGGTGTACAACACGTTCGATGCGCATCGGCTGCTGCACTGGGCGGGCATCGAAGGCAAGCAACTGCCGCTCAAGCTCGCGCTGTTGCGCGCGTATCACGGCGACGGCAAGGATACGAGCGATCCGGACGTGCTCATCGAAGCGGCCCGAAGCGTCGGTCTCGATGGCGAAGCGGCGCGCGCGGTGCTGGAAAACGGAACCTATGCCGATGAAGTGCGGGCCGAGGAGCGCGAGGTGCAGCAACTCGGCATTCAGTCCGTGCCCGCGATCATCTTCGACCAGAAGTATCTCGTGAGCGGCGGCCAGCCTTCCGAGGCGTTCGAGCAGGCGATCCGCAAGATCATCGACGAGAAGGGCTGAAGGGCAGGGACGCGACCGCCTTCAGTGCAGCGTGAGCCCGCCCGTCGGGCTGAGCGTAGCGCCGGTGAGATAGGCGGACTCGTCTGAAGCGAGAAATCCCACCACGCGTCCGATGTCCGCCGGCGCCGCGACGCCGAGCGGGCAACCCGCGACGATCTTCTCGTACTGCCGGCGATGCTGCTCCGACACCGTGCTTTCCTCGCCGAACACCGCTTCCCACGACGGACTGTCGCGCACGACCGTGACGCACACGCAATTCACGCGGATGCGGTCGCGCGCCAGTTCTTTCGCTATCACCTTGCTTGCGCGGATCAGCCCGCCGGCGAACGTCGCGACGGCGGTTTGCCCCGGCGTCGGCACGCGGCCGCCCTCCGATGTCAGGAAGATCACGCTGCCGCCGCCCCGCGCGCGCATATAGGGCAGCGCCGCCTGCACGGGAAAGAGCTTCGCGCAGGTGTTCTCCGCGACGACGGCCGCCACGCGCGCCAGATCGATATCGCCGAACGGGCCGCGCACTTGCCGCGAGCGGGCTTCGTCGTCGTTGCCGCCCGCGTTCGCCACGACGATGTCGATGCCGCCGAATCTGCGCGCGGTCTCTTCGGCGAGCGCGGACATATCGGCGCTGGATCGCACGTCGCCCGCGATGAAGCCCGCCGTGGCGCCGGCCTGCCGCAGTTCGGCGAGCACGGCTTCGGCTTTCGCCGCGCTGCGCCCGCTGATCACGACGATGGCGCCGCGCGTGGCGAGCTGTAACGCGATGCCCTTGCCGATGCCGCCCGTGCCGCCCGTGACGATGGCCACTTTTCCTTCCAGATCGCTCATTGCATTGCGCCCTCGATGATTTGACGAGTCCTCTCGTGCCGATCACCACGTTAGGCGCGCAACGGTCATCGCGGCAACTGCAATGTTTCGAACCGGCGATTCGCATAATCCGAACGACCTGCCGCGCCGCGATTCGACGACACCGAATACCCGATTCGAAAACCGTCACTAGGTCTGAAAATTTCGCGTGCCTATATTGGGACGGCTCACTCGATGAGCCCATCAGCGGACATTCGAATAATCCGACACAGGAGACGATGTGAACCTATCTTCAAGACCGCCGCGAAGCAGTCTGTTCGTGGTCATGCTGTGCTTTCTGACGATTGCAGTCGACGGCTACGATCTCATCGTCTACGGTGCGACCATCCCGCGCCTGCTGGAAGAACCCGGCTGGAACCTGAGTCCCGCGAGCGCGGGGATGATCGGCAGTTGGACGCTCGCCGGCCTGATGGTCGGCCTGCTCGGCGCGGGTCCGCTGTCCGATCGCATCGGGCGGCGCAAGCTCATGATGGCGGGCGTGTTGTGGTTCTCGCTCGGCTCGCTGCTCTGCGCGCTCGCGCATTCGCCGCAGGCGCTCGGCATCGCGCGTTTCGTCACCGGTATCGGGCTCGGCGGCGTGGTGCCGTCGGCGGTGGCGCTCACCATCGAATACGCGCCGCGCAGCCGCCGGCAACTCTACAGCGCGATCGCGCTTACGGGCTATCCGGTCGGCGGTGTGATCTGCGCGCTGCTCGCCATCGCGATGCTGCAAGAGCAGGGCTGGCGCGTGCTCTACGGACTCGGCGCGCTCTATGTGTTCATTCTGCCGGTCATGTTCTTCTACCTGCCCGAGTCGGCGAGCCATCTTCTGGACCGTGGCCGCGCCGACGAAGCGCGCGCGCTCGCGGCGCGCTTCGCGATCGACCTCGACGAAATCGCACGCGACGAAGAGGAACATCGCCGCTCGCACGTCGCGGCGGCGGGCGCGCGGGGATATCGGCTGCTGACATTGCCCGAATTCCGCGCGGCGCTGCTGCTGTTCGCGCTGATGTGCTTCTGCGGGCAACTCGTCGTCTATGGCCTCAACGCTTGGCTGCCCCAGTTGATGCGCAAGTCGGGCTATCCGCTGGGCTCATCGCTACAGTTCCTTCTCGTGATGCAGTTCGGCGCCGTGGTGGGCAACCTGATCGGTTCGTGGCTCGCCGATCGCTTCGGCTCGAAGCGCGTGCTCGTGCCGTATTTCCTCATCTGCTCGATCTCGCTGCTCGTGCTCAGCCAGAAGCCGGATCACACCTGGCTCATGCTGGCGGTGTTCGGCGCGGGCCTCGGGTCCATCGGCTCGTCGACGCTCGTCTACGGCTTTATCGGCGCCTATTTTCCGGCCTCGTGCCGCGGTTCCGCGATCGGCGCCGCGCAAGGTCTCGGGCGCATCGGCTCGATCCTCGGACCGATGATCGGCGGATGGGTGCTCGGCTCGAACCTCGGCCATCACTGGAATTTCTATGCGTTCGCGATTCCCGCCCTGATGGCCGCCGGCGTCGTCACGCTGATACCGAAGGCCGCGCAATACGACGTGCCGTATGCGCAAGCGAAAAGCACGTGACCGGAGACGACCGACATGGAAAACGCACGAGGGCCGCTCGCGGGCATTCGCATCGTCGAACTGGGCGGTGTGGGTCCGGCGCCGTTCTGCTGCATGCTGCTGGCGGATCTGGGCGCGGATATCGTCCGCATCGACAGGCCGCCGGGCTATGACGGCGGCGCGCCGGTGGAGCATCGCTTCAATCTGCTGCATCGCGGGCGTCGCAGTGCGGCGCTCGATCTGAAGAAGCCGGAAGCCACGGACGCCGTCCTGAAGCTGGTCCGCTCAGCCGAGGCGCTCATCGAAGGCTTCCGCCCCGGCGTCGCCGAAAAACTCGGACTGGGACCGGATGCGTGCCTCGCCGTTAATCCCGCGCTCGTCTATGGGCGGATGACCGGCTGGGGACAGGACGGGCCGCTCGCGCAGGCGCCGGGACACGACATCAACTACATCTCGCTGACCGGCGTGCTGCATTCGGTGGGGCGCGCGCAAGGCGGTCCCGCGATTCCGCTGAACCTCGCGGGCGATTTCGGCGGCGGTTCGCTGTATCTCGCGCTGGGCGTGGTATCCGCGCTGCTCGAACGACAGCGCTCGGGCAAGGGTCAGGTGATCGACGCGGCGATGGTCGACGGCTCCGCATCGCTGATGACGCTCTTCTACGGCCTGCGCGCGGGCGACTACTGGCGCGATGAGCGGGGCGTCAACCGGCTCGACTCGGGCGCGCCCTGGTACAACGTGTACGAGACGAAGGACGGGCGCTGGTTGAGCCTTGGATCGAACGAGGCGCGTTTCTGGCGCAACACGCTGGCGCTGCTGGACTTGCGCGAGGACGAGATGCCCGCTCAGCACGACCGCGCGCAATGGCCCGCCGTGCACGCGATCTTCGCCGCGCGTTTTCGCACCCGCACGCGCGATGAATGGTGCGCGCTCGCGCAAGGGCGCGAGGTGTGCATCGCGCCCGTGTTGTCGATGGCCGAAGCGCCGGATCATCCGCATTTGCGCGCGCGCGAGACGTTCGTCGAGAACGATGGCGTCATGCAACCCGCGCCCGCACCGCGCTTTTCCCGCACGCCGGGCGCGATCCAGCGGCCGCCGCCCGCGCCCGGCGAGAACACCGACGCCGTGCTTGCCGACTGGGGTTTTACTCCCGAGGAGTTGAACGCATTGCGCGAGGCCGGCGCGATCGTCTGAACCCGTTTCGTTGCAGCCCGCAAACAGCGCCGGAGGGCGCTGTTTGCGTTTCCGCGCACGCGCAACACGCTTCGACATCATCGAAACCGGGCTTCGAAAAACGCCAGTTGGATCGCATGGCGCATCGCTCTAACCTGCAAATACCGATACATCGGTCATTCAACGAGGAGCAAGAAGACATGCCCGCAAACTTTCTGGACGAGTCGCAAACGATGTGGCTCGACACCGTCAACAAGTTCATGGACAACGAGATCACCGTCGAATACGTGCGCAAGTGCGACATGGAACGACAGTATCCGTACGAAGCCTACGAGAAGATCGCGCAGCAAGGCTGGCTCGGGATTCTGATTCCGGAAGAAGCGGGCGGCTCGGGCGGCGACATTTTCGATTACTCGCTGATGGCCGAAGGCCTCGGCAAGTTCGGCTTCGACTTCGCGTGCTCGGTGCTCGTGCCGACCTTCACGGCGATGAACATCATCAAGTTCGGCACGCCGGAACAGAAAGCGCGTTACGTGAAGCCCTTCATCGAAGGCAAGATCCGCTTCTCGGTGTCGATCTCCGAGCCGGACGCGGGTTCCGATGCCGCCAACACGAAGACGCGCGCGCGTCGCGACAGCAACGGCGACTGGATCGTGAGCGGCCAGAAGCTCTGGTGCAGCGGCGCGGCGGCGAAGGACACGACCATCGCGATGCTGGTGCGCACCGGCAACGACGACAAGCACGGCGGCCTGTCCGTGCTGCTGATTCCGAACGACACGAAGGGCGTCGTCATCAACAAGCTGCCGACGCTTTCGCGTCACGCGACGGGCACCACCGAAATCTTTCTCGACGAAGCGCGCGTGCCCGGCGATGCGCTGCTCGGCGATGTCGGTCAGGGCTGGAAGATCATCACCGAGCATCTGGAGCTGGAACGCTGCGCGGTCGCGGCGGCCTACACCGGCAACGCGCAACAGGCCGTGACCGCGGCCACGCGCTACGCGCACGAGCGCATCCAGTTCAGCAAGCAACTGTACGAATTCCAGGTGATCCGCCACATGCTCGCCGATTGCCAAACCAAGGTCGATGCCGCGCGCCTGCTTTGCTATCGCGCTGCGCAAATGGCCGCCGCGCACGTGCCGTGCAGCCGCGAAGTGTCGATGGCCAAGCTCTACGGCTCCGAGACGCTGAAAGAGTGCGCACTCACCGGCATGCAGGTGCTCGGCGGCTACGCGAACCTGCCCGAAGCCGACATGGAGCGCTATCTGCGCGAGAGCATTCAGTCGACTATCGGCGGCGGCACGTCGCAGATTCAACGCACGATCATCGCGAAATCGATGCGTCAGTGAACCCCTCGAAAAACACACAGGAGATATCGATGAGCGTCGTCAATAACAGCGTCAACGTGCCGTGGGACGAACTGGAGATCGGCCAGAAATTTCGCTCGGCGGGCCGTACCGTGACCGAAAGCGATGTGGTCATGTTCTGCATGTTCACCGGCAACTGGATCGAGATTCACTCGAACACCGAATACGCATCGAAGACGCGCTGGGGCGAGCGCCTCGTGCAAGGCATGCTGACCTTCTCGCTGCTCTCGGGCCTGCTGCAGTTCGGCCCGGCGATTCAGGCGAACTACGGCGTCGACAAGATGCGCTTTCTCAATCCGGTGAAGATCGGCGACACCGTTTATGTGAGCGCGGAAGTCATCGGCAAGAAGGAGAAGGACGACAAGTACGGCGTCGGCTCGTTTCTGATCAAGGCATTCAACCAGCGCGGCGAAGTCGTGCAGCGCAGCGAGTGGAGCCTTCTGATGATGAGAACGCGCGCCGATCTCGACGCGCTCGTCGCCGGATCGCAGCCCGAGCTTCAGGACTGAGGAGAGCGAGCATGACGCCTCAACCCGTCGCGGCGATCGTCGGAATGGGCGATGCGTATGCATCGCTCGCGAATCGCAAGGACCCGTTGCAGCTCGCGGCCGAAGCCACGCACCACGCACTCGCCGACGCGGGCATCGGTCGCGATCAGATCGATGCCGTGTTCACCGGCCGCTCGCCGTGGGCCGACAAGCGCTCGCAGTGGAGCAACATCTTCATCTCGCACATGCAGATGCCGGTAACCATCACGAGCGAAGTGACGATGCACGGCGCTGGGCTGACATCGACCATCGCCATCGCTTCGCAGATGATCGCGGCGGGCCGCGCGGAGTATGTGCTGTGCCTGCAAAGCGACGCGACCGAGCTTTTCGTCGATGCCGTCGCGATGGGCGCCGAAGCCGACGCCGACCCGCAGTTCGAGATTCCGTATGGTCCGACCATTCCCGCGCTATATGCGCAGGCCGCGTGCCGCTATTTTCACGAGTTCGGCATCACGGAAGACGATCTCGCCGATGTCGTGATCGCGAATCAGCGCTGGGGGCGGCATCATCCGCACGCGGCGAAGGCGAAGTTCGGCGAGATGGATCGCGCGAAGGTTTTGAGTTCGCCGTATGTCGCCTCGCCGTTGCGCCGCTGGATGTGCTCGACCTGGGGCGGCGGTACGGGCGGCGCGCTCGTCGTGACATCGCCGGACAACGTGAAGGACGCGCGCGATCCCGTCTACGTGCTCGGCTACGGATCGGCGAGCACGCACGAGTATCTGACCGATCGCATGAACATGCGCCGCTGCAAGTTCGAAGGCCTCGGCGCGTTCCCGAATCTCACGCATACCGCGACGGCCGAAGCGGCGCGTCAGGCCTATGCGATGTCCGGCCTCACGCCATCGGACATCGACATGACGCAGATCTCCGTCAACTTCGCGCACATGGGTCCGATCGTGATGGAAGACCTCGGCTTCGCGAAAAAGGGCCGCGGCATCGATCTGTATCGCGAGGGCCGCACGGGCATCGACGGTGATCTGCCCACCGATACCAACGGCGGCTGGCTCTCGTTCGGCCAGCCTGGCATTTCCTGCAACATGGACAGCATCGTCGAGGCCATCCGCCAGTTGCGCGGCACGCCGCTCGGCCTTGCGGCGCGCAACCGTCCGAAAACGGTCTTGGTGCAGGGCGCGGGCGGCATGCTGGCCGCGGGCGCCGTGCTGATGCTGTCCTCCACGACCTGAGAGCACGCACATGACAGAAGCCATTGCAGCGCAAGGCTGGCCGCAGCCGTACCGCCTTCCCGATGCCGAGCCGTACTGGGCCGCGCTCTCCGACAATCAGCTCACGTTTCAGCGCTGCGCCGGTTGCGCGCAGGCGGTGTGGCCCGCGCATTCGTACTGCCCGCATTGCGGTTCGCAATCGCTCGGCTGGGAGCGCTCGCAAGGGCGCGGCGAAGTCTGGTCGCACAGCACGATCATGCGCGGCCCGACGCCCGTGTGGGCATCGATCACGCCGTACACGGTCGGCTTCATCAAGATGGACGAAGGCTACTATCTGTTCTCGCAGATCGATGCCGAACCGGACGCCGTGCGCATCGGCGAGCGCGTGACGATGCGCATCGTCGAACGCGGTGCGCAGAAGATGCCGGTCTTCGTCCTGTCCGACCGATAACGAACAAGCTGGAGGAGACGTCATGGCAGGACCACTCGACGGCGTGCGCATTCTCGATCTCACGTCGAATTTCATGGGGCCGTACGCATCGCTGCTGCTCGCCGACATGGGCGCGGACGTGTGCAAGATCGAATCGCGCGAAGGCGACACGACGCGCGGCGTCGGACCGTGCAGGCATCGGGGCATGAGCGCGATTTTTCTGCATCTGAACCGCAACAAGCGCAGCATCGTGCTCGACCTGAAACACGAGCGCGGCGCGGCGGCGCTGCAACGCATGATCCGGCAGGCCGATGTGGTGATCTACAGCCTGCGGCCCGCATCGATGGCGCGGCTTGGCATCGCATACGAAGATGTGCGCGAGGTGAATCCGCGCATCGTGTATTGCGGTGCGTTCGGCTTCGGGCAGAACGGCCCGTATGCGGATCGCCCGGCCTACGACGATCTGATCCAGGCCGGCGTCGGCATGCCGGTGCTGCAGGCGCGCAAGAGCGGCGAGCCCGAATACGTGGCGACGGCGATCGCGGATCGCGTCGTCGGCATGGCGTTGTGCTCGGCGGTATCGATGGCGCTCTATCGGCGCGAGAAGAGTGGCGTCGGTCAGGAAGTCGAGGTGCCGATGTTCGAGACCTTCGCGCACTTCGTGATGGGTGATCATCTCTACGGCCATACCTTCGTGCCGCCGATCGGCGACTGGGGCTACGCGCGCATGATGAACGGCGACCGCCGTCCGTATCGCACGCTCGATGGCTACATCGGCGTGAACGTCTATGCCGATCATCACTGGCGACGCTTCTTCGTGCTGACCGGGCATCCGGAGATGGCCGACGATCCGCGCTACGCCGACATCCACGGCCGCACGCAGCATATCGCCGATCTGTACGCGTATCTCGCGCGCACCTTCGAAACGAAGACGACCGCGCAGTGGATGAAGCTGCTGGTCGAAGCGGACATTCCCGTCATCGAGATGAACACGCCCGCGACGCTGCTCGACGATCCGCACATGAAGCAGATCGGCTTCTTCGAGGAGCAGGAGCATCCGTCGGAAGGCAGGCTGCGCGGCATCGGCATTCCCCAGCGATGGAGCGAAAGCGCGCCCGCGTTGCGTCATCCCGCGCCGCGCCTCGGGGAGCACACCGTGCAGTTGCTGGACGAATACGGTTTTTCGCGCGACGAGATCGACGCCATCCTGCTGTCAGGCGGCGCGTGGGCCGCGCAACCAGCTCAACCGGAGAACGAACATGCTACGTGATCTGCCTTTGTCGGGCGTCGTGGTGGTGGAGTTGAGCGACAGCGCTTCCGCGCCGTTCAGCGGCCGCATTCTCGCCGCGCTCGGCGCCGAAGTGTGGAAGGTCGAGCGGCCGAGCGGCGATTCCTCGCGCGGCTGGGGGCCGAGCACATGGAAGGGCAGCGGCGCCGCGTTCCATGCGATCAACCGGGGCAAGCGCTGCATCAGCATCGATATCAAGGATCAGGCGCAACTCGGGATGCTGCATCAGCTCATCGCCGAACATGCCGATGTGTTCATCCATAACCTGCGGCCGGGCACGAGCGCGGGCTACGGCCTCGACGCCGACAGCCTGCGCGTGACCAAGCCCGAACTGGTCCATTGCGAGATCGGCGCGTTCGGACACACCGGACCGCTCAACGATCTGCCCGGCTACGATCCGCTGATGCAGGCGTTCTCCGGCATCATGAGCATCACGGGCGAGGAAGGGCAGTCGCCGGTGCGCGCGGGCGTGTCCATCGTCGATTTCGGCACCGGCATGTGGGCCGTGATCGGCATTCTCGCGGCGCTCTACCGGCGACAGGCGAAGCATTGCGGCGCGAGCGTCAGCAGCTCGCTGCTGGAGACGGCGATTGCGTGGATGTCGGTGGGCATCGCCAATTACAGCGCCGACGGCGAGTTGGGCGCACGGCACGGCTCGGGCGTCGCGTTCATCGTGCCGCATCGGGCTTATCCGGCGGCGGACGGCTATCTGATCATCAGCGCGGCCAACGATGCGCTGTTCGCGAAGCTGTGCGCCGCGCTCGATCATCCCGAATGGGCGCGCGACGAGCGTTTCGCGACCAACGCGGCGCGGCTGAAGTATCGAGCGGAGATCGACGGTCTGATCGGCGTGCGGCTCGCGCTGGAAACGCGCGCGTTCTGGCAGGCGCGCCTTCAGGCGGCGGGCTTGCCGGTCGCGCCGGTTCAGACCACCGACGAACTCGTGCATCACGCGCAGACGAAGGCGCTCGGCATCATCGAAACGCCGCCGGACGACGAGATCGGTCTGGTCGGGCTGCCGCTGTCGTTCGAAGGCAAGCGGCCGCCGCCCTTGCACGCGGCGCGGGACATCGGCGCGGACAACGACCGGCTGGAGGCCTTGCTGAAAGTTCACCAGTAGAAAGCGCCTGTAAAGAGCGCACAATGAGCGCATCGGCGATGCGCGAGAGGAGACATGGGAACCTTCAACCGGCTTCACCTGATCCGTCAGGTCGATCTGTTCACGCTCAAGCTCTTTCTTTCCGCGGTCGAGGAACAACAGATCGGCCTGGCCGCGATCCGCGAGAACATCGCCGCATCGACGGCGACCAAGCGCATTCAGGACCTAGAGGATATCGCCGGCGTCAAGCTGCTCGAACGCAGCCCGAAAGGCGTCGTCGCGAGTCCGGCGGGCAACGTGCTCGCGCGCTATATCCGCACGATTTTCGGCAGTCTCGAAGACATGCGCGCCGAGATCGCCGCGTTCACGGAAGGCATGCAGGGCGAGTTGACGGTCGCGTCGGCGCGTTCGGTGTACGTGCCGTTTCTGTCGCGTGAGCTGGGCGAGTTCAGCCGCGAGTATCCGCTCGTGCATCTCGTGCTGCGCGAACTCGAAAACGCCGAGATCATTCACGCCGTATCGCGCGGCGAAGCGGATATCGGGCTTTTCGCGGCGGCGCACGAGCTGGATCTCGGCGGCGTCGATGTCACGCCGTATCGGCATGACCGGATGGTCGTAGTCGTGCCGCAAGGGCATCCGCTGAGCGCGCATTCGAGCGTCACGTTCAAGGAATTGCTGCCGGAACAACTCATCACCGTCGATGCGATGCTCGGCGCGTTTCGCGCGGCCGCCCGCCGTCTCGGCACGGAATTCGAGCCGCGCCATTGCGTGCGCAGCGCGGGCGTCGCGATCAGTCTGGTGCAGGCGGGGCTCGGCGTGACCGTGCAGCCCGAATGCTTTCTCGGCCACGAACTGCTGAACCGCGTTTCGGTGATCGAACTGGCGGAGCCGTGGGCCGTGCGCAGGATTCATATCGCGACGCCGCGCGGCCGCAGCCCGAGTCCGACCACGCGCGCGCTGATGCAGCAATTGCTCGATCAGCCGCGCGACGAATCAACGCGCCACGACGACGTGCAATGACGCGTCGCGCGCCTCCCGCTCCAGCGCTTCGCGATGATCGGGATGCGCGACATCGATCATGCGCAAAAGACGCTGCGCGAGCGACAGTCCGCGCAGGTCGGCCACACCGTATTCGGTGACGATCACGCACGCGTCGCTGCGCGGAATCGTCGTGGGCCCGGCGAGTCGCGCGACGATGCGGCTGTGTTTGCCCGCCGTCGACGGCATCGCGATGATCGGCACGCCGCCGCGGCTCGCCTGCGCGGCGCGCAGAAAATCGCCTGCGCCGCCGACCGCGCCGACATACGTGCCCGCCGCGACTTCCGCGTTGACCTGCCCGGTCAGATCGACTTCGACGGCGGAATTGATCGCGACGAAGCGATCGAATCTCCGCAGCACGTTCGCGTCGTGCGTGTACTCGGTGCCGCGCAGTTCCAACGCGGGATTGCGATGCGCGAACTGGCGCACGCGCGCCGAGCCGATGATGACGCCGCCCACGCTGACGCCCGCATCGATCGCCTTCCTGGCGTTCGTGACGACGCCCGCTTCGCACAGCGTCGCGATGCCGTCGCCGATGCTGCCCGTGTGCACGCCGAGCTCGCGGCGGTCCATCAGTTGCGAGAGCACGGCGTCGGGAATGGCGCCGATGCCGGTCTGCAAGGTCGCGCCGTCTTCGATGAGACTCGCCACGTTTTTCCCGATGGCCGTTTCGACCGGACCCGGCGCGCTCGCGGGCGTGTCCGCGAACGCGGCATCCGATTCGACCAGCAGATCGAAGTCCGATTCGCGCAGATAGGGCCCGCCATGCGTCCAGGGCACGTCGCGATTCACTTCGCCGATGATCGCGCGCGCGCCCTTCAACGCTTCGACCAGATATTCGCGCGCGAGGCCGAGCGAATGGCGGCCGAGCGCATCGGGCGGCGATACCTGAAGCATGACGACATCGACGCGCAAGGCACCGCTCTGCACAAGTTGCGGAAGCTGCGAATAGTGCGCGGGAAGAATGTCGAGCACGCCCGCGCGCGCGAGCGTGCGGTTGGAGCCGCTGCCGCAATACGCCAGAAAGTCGAAGGCGTCCGCGTGTTCGGGCGCGAGCACGTTCGAGAGGCCGATGCCGAGAAAGAGCCGCACACGCCCGATGCGATGCCGCTCTTCGACGAGCGCGCGCATCAGCGTGACGGGTTCGGCGTGGGACTGGCCCCACATGACGGTATCGCCGGGGCGGATCAGCGCGGAGAGATTCATGTCGGCGTGTGATGGTCGGGCCATAAACGCTTCACGAGATCGCGCGTCGCGCCGTATGCATGGCAACTGTCGATCTTGACGGGCCTGCCGTCGCTGTCGCGGTCGTTCAATGCCGATGGCCGCAGTCCCACCATCGTCTGGAACGCGGTGCTCGCGAGCGGGCCGAGCAGTTCCTTCAAATGCGTGCACGTGTCGCACGATGGCAGACGCTTGCGCACCTCGCCATTCCAGCCCGCGCCGATACGCAATCCGATCAGCGCGCGTAGCGAATCGCCGCCGCCGGGACACGTATCGTACGGATGCGCGCGCATGACCGTGCGAACGTCGCGCACGATCATGTCGGCGTCGAAGACGAGCGTCACGCCCATCTCGTGAATCGGCGTATGGCTGCGTGCCGTGCGCGCGCCGCCGGGCGGCGTGAAATCGTGCGACTTGGAATCGATGAGAATCGCGCTCGCTTCGAAGAGCCCATCGCTGCGCCGGTATCCGCGCATGTCGATCTGGCGATGATGAATTTCTTCGCGCGTGACGTCGTCATTTGGAATCGTCATGGGTTCGCCTCGTATGTTGTTCTCAACATAAGCGGCTTCTTCATGCGATGTCCACGCCAGGAGCGCGCGTGTTCCGTAGTTTGAAAGCGTCTCGCGGATACTGAACGAGGGCATTACCCGATGGCCGCCTGACCGAACACGCGATAGGGTAACAAACGTTAGGTAAATGACCGAGATTCGATCGGGCTGTCCGTACATTGAAAAGCGTTCACGGCCGAACGAGCGTTCGGTGCACACGACTCAAACGGCTTTCCGCAGAGAAAATGAGCCTTTCAGAGTACGGAACACATTCGCCAACCGGTTGACCTTTTCGACGCGAAAACCTGTAATCGAGAGCATGAAGAAGGAGTAAATCATGTCGACGCAGCCGAGCCGCACTGCCGGAACACATCAGACGCGTTGGGATTCGGCGCTGTCGGAAGGCGCGCATGCGTCGCGCGAACAGACGGGCGCGGCGATGGTCGTGCCGCTCGCCCGCAGCCTCGCGATACTCGGCGCGTTCACGCCGCAGGAGCCGTGGCTCGGCAATCAGGAAATCGTCTTCGAAACCGGCATTCCCGCGCCGACCGTGTCGCGCATGGCGCGTTCGCTGGTGGCGCTCGGCTATCTGCATTATTCGCCGGCGCAGCGCAAATACCGGCTCGCGGCATCCGTTCTTTCGCTCGGCTATGCAGCGATCGCGCATTCGAGCGTGCAGCGCCTCGCGCGCCTCGAAATGCAGTCCTTCGCCGATGCGAGCGGAACCTACGTCGTGCTCGCCGCGCGTGATCGTCTCGATGTGATCGTCCTCGAAACATGCGCGAGCAAGCCCTCGACGATCGATCTCGAACTCCATGCGGGCGCGCGGCTGCGCATCGCGTCATCGCCGATGGGCTGGGCGCTGCTCGCCGCGCTGCCCGAACTCGAACGCTTCTATCTGCTCGGCAATGTCGAGCGCAGGGCGGGGCGCGACTGGCCGCATTTGCGGCGGCGCATCAGCGAAGGCATTTCGCAGACGCATAACGCGGGTTATTGCACATCGCTCGGCGAATGGGAGCCGGACCTCGCGATCGTCGCGGCGCCGCTCGTGATCCGCGATCAGACGCCGCTCGTGCTGGCGTGCATCGGGCCGAGCGCGAAGCTCGGGCGCGCGCGCGTCGAACGTGAACTCGGGCCGCGTCTCGTGGCGGCGGCGCAGCATCTGCAGGAGCAGGTGCTTTTCGACGATTGAGGCGACGATGACCACCCCAGCCGATACCACGCCCGTCACGCTGACCGTCGAACGCGGGCTCGAAGTGTTGCGCGCGTTTCGCGCCGATCGTGCGCCTTTGTCGAACGCGGAACTCGTGCGCCGCACCGGTTTTCCGAAAGCGACGGTGTCGCGCATCACCGCAACGCTGATCCGCATCGGCTTTCTGCGGCGCGTGAGCGGCGGGCGGCAGTTCGAGCTGAGCGCGGGCGCGTTGAGCATCGGTCACGCCTATCTCGAAGCGAGTCCCGTCACGCGCCTCGTCAATCCGTTTCTTCAAACGCTCGCCGACAAGCTCGAATTGTGCGTCGCGCTCGCGGTTCCTGATCATCTCGACATGCTGTATATCGCGTGCAGGACGAGCGCGCGGATCGCGACATTGCGGCTCGGCGTCGGCACCTTGCTGCCGATGGAAACGACCTCGGTCGGGCGCGCGCATCTGTACGCGCTGCCCGAAGCGCAACGCCGCGAACGCATCGCCGCGATTCTCGCGACGCCGGGCAAGAACGCGGACATCGTGCGCAAGAACCTCGACACCGCGTTCGAGGATCTGCGCACGACGGGCGTCTGCATGGCCGTCGGCGAATATCAGCGCAATGCGTATGGCATCGCGTTGCCGCTGACGGTGGGACGCACGCGCACGCTGATGTCGCTCAACTGCGGCGCGGTCGAACTCGAACCCGACATGACCGCCATCCGCAAGCGCGCCATTCCCGCGCTTCACGCAGCCGGGCACAGGCTTACCGAACTGCTCGCGGATGTCGATTGCGAGCCGTGATTCCGTACTTCGGAATCCGCTTCGACTCACGCGCGAGACAGCGCGCAGCAAAGCCGGTTTCGACGTACGGAACAACGCGGCGCATCGCGTTGACGCTATCGGTCGCGGTCGTCACGATGGGTTCAACGAATTCCAGAGAGAAAGGAAGAATCCATGTCGGAGCCTGTGAAGTCCAACGTGTCTTATGCGTCGTATGGCGTGCTCGCATTCGATCGTCCCGCGCGCGGCGTGCTGCGCATCACGCTGAATCGCCCCGAACGGCTCAACGCGCTTGATGCGCGCGGCCACGATGAACTCGCGCGCGTCTGGCGCGATGTCGATGAAGATGCGCAAACGAGCGCCGTGATCCTGTGCGGCGCGGGCCGCGCGTTCTCGGCGGGCGGCGACTTCGACATGGTCGAGGAGATGATCGAGTCCTTCGATGCGCGCGTGCGCGTGTGGCGCGAATCGAAAGATCTCGTCTACAACATCATCAACTGCTCGAAGCCGATCGTCTCGGCGATACACGGATCGGCTGTCGGCGCGGGGCTGGTCGCGGCGCTGCTCGCGGATATATCGGTTGCGGCGCGTTCCGCGAAACTCGTGGACGGGCATACGCGCCTCGGCGTCGCAGCCGGCGATCATGCGGCGATCATCTGGCCGCTCCTGTGCGGCATGGCGAAGGCGAAGTATCACCTGATGCTGTGCGAGCCGGTGAGCGGAGAGAAGGCCGAACAGATCGGCCTCGTATCGCTCGCCGTGGACGACGCCGAGCTTCAGGACACCGCGCTCTCTATCGCCACGCGCCTCGTGAACGGCGCGCCTTCCGCGGTGCGGCTGACCAAGTACGCGCTCAACAACTGGCTGCGTCAGGCGGGCCCGACCTTCGATGCATCGCTCGCGCTGGAGATGTTCGGCTTCGGCGGCGCGGAAGTACGCGAAGGCGTGGCGTCGTTCCGCGAGAAGCGCGCGCCCGCGTTCCCGGTGACCACGCCGGTTTCGCCCGCGCGCAGCGCCTGAGAGGACGACACGACATGGCCAAGGTTCTTCAAGGCATTCGCGTCCTCGATTTCGGGCGTTATATCGCAGGGCCTTTTTGCGCGGCGCTGCTTGCGGACTTCGGCGCCGAAGTGATCCGCGTCGATCGCGTCGGCGGCAGCGAGGACCGCTTCGTCATGCCGGTCACGGAAAGCGGCGAGGGCGCGTTCTTTCTGCAATCGAACCGCAACAAGCGTTCGATTACGCTCGACATCGATCATCCTCAGGGCCGCGAGGTCGTGAAGCGGCTGATTCGCGACGCCGACGTGGTCATCGCCAACATGCCGCCCGCGACGCTCGCCAATCTCGGCCTCGATTACGAGTCGCTGTGCGCGATCAAACCAGACATCATTCTCACGGCGTCGTCCGCGTTCGGGTCGCATGCGGATGCGGCGAATCGCGTCGGTTTCGATGGCGTCGGCCAGGCGATGAGCGGCGCGGTCTACATGTCGGGCACGCCGGAGAGCCCGGCCAAGGCGATGGTGCCCGTCGTCGATTTCGCGACCGCGCTGTCGTGCGCGCTCGGCACCGTGATGGCGCTCTACGAGCGGCGCACGAGCGGCAAGGGGCAGGTGGTCGAGGCGTCGCTCTTGCAAACCGCGCTGATGTTCGCGAGCGGCGCGCTCATCGAGGAAGCGGTGCTCTCCATCGACCGGCAGGCGACCGGCAATCGCAGCCCGATACACGGACCGTCCGACATCTTCCGCACGCGCGATGGATGGATCATCGTGCAGGTGATCGGGCAGCCGCTTTTCAGGCGCTGGGTGCGCATGATCGGCGAACCCGCGCTGATGGACGATCCGCGCTTCATCGACGACCTGCGGCGCGGCGAAAACGGCGCGGCGCTGAGCGAGATGATGTCGGCTTGGTGTGCGTCGCGCACGCGCGAGGAAGCGCTCGCCGCGCTCGAAGCGGCGCGCATTCCCGCTGGCCCCGTCTATTCGCCGCGCGAGGCGCTCGACGATCCGGCGATCCACGCTTCGCACGCGTTCGACTGGGTCGATTATCCGGGGCTGGCGCGCAAGGCGCCGATCGTCGTATCGCCGGCGATGCTGTCGCGCACACCGCCTTCGATCGAATCGCGGCCGCCGACCATCGGCGAGCACACGACGGAGATCCTGCACGAAGCCGGCTACGGCGACGCGCAAATTCAGGCGCTGCGCGAACTCGGCGTGGCGTGAAGTCTTCATGTATCGGGAAGTCGAAGCTCATGTCTCAAACGAATGTCCTCGAACAATACGGTCCACGCGAATCGATGGACTACGACGTGGTGATCGTCGGCGGCGGTCCGGCCGGATTGTCCGCCGCGATTCGACTCAAGCAGCGCGCGGCCGAGCAGGGCGTCGAACTCGGCGTCTGCGTGCTGGAGAAAGGCTCGGAGATCGGCGCGCATATTCTTTCGGGCGCGGTGATGGACCCGCGCGCGCTCGATGAACTCATCCCCGACTGGAAAGCGCAAGGCGCGCCGCTCGATGTCGCCGTGACGGAAGACCGCTTTCTGTTCCTGTCCGAATCCGGCGCGCGCGCCGTGCCGAACTGGGCGCTGCCGGATAACTTCAGGAACCACGGCAACTACGTGATCAGCCTCGCGAATCTCACGCGCTGGCTCGGTCAGCAGGCGGAAGCACTGGGCGTGGAAATCTTCGCTGGCTTTCCCGCAGCCGAAGTGCTGTATCACGATGACGGTTCGGTGAAGGGCGTCGCGACGGGCAACATGGGCGTCGGCAAGAATGGCGAGCCGACCGAAAACTTCCAGCTCGGCATGGCGCTCCACGCGAAGTACACGCTGTTCTGCGAAGGCGCGCGCGGTCATCTCGGACGGCAGCTAACAGAGCGCTTCAAGCTGCGCGAGGGCGCCGATCCGCAGGTGTACGGCATCGGCATCAAGGAGTTGTGGGAGATCGCTCCCGCGCAACACAAGCCGGGCCTCGTTATCCATACCGCGGGCTGGCCGCTCGATCGCGACACCTACGGCGGTTCGTTTCTCTATCACCTCGACCACAACCAGGTGATGGTCGGCTTCGTCGTCGGACTCGGGTACTCGAATCCGTATCTCTCGCCCTTCGAGGAATTCCAGCGCTACAAGACGCATCCATCGATCCGCACGTTTCTCGAAGGCGGCAAGCGCGTGTCGTACGGCGCGCGTGCGATCACGGCGGGCGGGCTGATGTCCTTGCCGAAGCTCGTGTTTCGGGGCGGCGCGCTCGTCGGCGACGATGCGGGCTTTCTCAACGCATCGCGCATCAAGGGTTCGCATGCGGCGATCAAGACCGGCATGCTCGCCGCCGACGCCGCCTTCGATGCGGTGCAGGCCGGGCGGCGCTCGGACGAACTCGCCGCTTATCCGGCATCGTTTAAAGCTTCATGG
This sequence comes from Caballeronia jiangsuensis, assembly GCA_000648925.1. Lineage (GTDB taxonomy): Bacteria > Pseudomonadota > Gammaproteobacteria > Burkholderiales > Burkholderiaceae > Caballeronia > Caballeronia jiangsuensis. Next base: position 229,296 of record JFHF01000004.1, on the reverse strand, counting down.
CTGCACGACGAGTTGTATCGCGCGCGCAATTTCAAGCAATGGATGAGCAAGGGACTTTACCTCGGCACGCTGATGGTGGGCATCGAGCAAAAGGTGCTGGGCGGCAACGCGCCGTGGACGCTGCATCATCGGCATTGGGATCACGAGACGCTCAAGCCCGCTTCGCAATGCACGCCGATTGCGTATCCGAAACCGGATGGCAAGCTCACGTTCGACCGTTTGTCATCGGTGTTCATCTCGAACACGAATCATGAAGAGAACCAGCCCACGCATCTGACGCTGAAAGACGCGTGCATTCCGGTCGATATCAATCTGCGCACGTATGCAGGCCCGGAAGCGCGCTTCTGCCCCGCTGGCGTGTATGAATTCGTGAAGAACGATGCGCAGGAGGACCGCCTGCAGATCAACGCGCAGAACTGCGTTCACTGCAAGACATGCGATATCAAGGACCCGACGCAGAACATCGTGTGGGTGACGCCCGAAGGCGGCGGCGGGCCAAACTATCCGAACATGTGATCGAAGCGCGTGCCCGATGGAATCGGGCACGCGCTGCGCTCAGGCTTCGGTGATTTCAGCTTCGCCGTTGTTGAGCACGACGACATCACGTTCCACCGATCGCGCGCGGAAACTCAGCGCCGTTCCTGACTGACGCCAAATTTCGACGCGTATCGTTTCGCCCGGAAACGCCGGAGAAGAGAAGCGCGCGTAGAGCATCCCGAGGCGCGCTGCATCGTAGCCGCACACCGCGCGCAGAATCGCGTGACCGGCGATGCCGTAGGTCGCCAGTCCATGCAGCACGGGGCGCTCGAAGCCGGCCGCACGCGCCGTCGCGGGATCGACATGCAGCGGATTCACATCCCCGTTCAACCGATACAGCAACGCGCCTTCCGCACGCACGGGCAGATCGCAGACGATATCCGCCTGCGTTTCCGGCACGGCCGAAGGCGCGGGCAGCGGCGCATCGTGCGGCTGACCGCGTGCGGCAAAACCGCCATCGCCACGGCAGAAGTTCAATTGCTCGACGCGCGCCAGCACCTCACCGTTCGATGCATCGATGACATCGCGCGACATCAGCACTTGCGCGCCCTTGCCTTCGCCCTTGTCGACGATCGATTGCACGCGCGTTCGCCCGATGATTGTCGCGGCAGCAGGCAAGGGCCGCATGAGCGTCACGCGCTGTTCGCCATGCACTACCTTCACGTAATCGATGCCGCTCTCGGGGTTGCGCATCCACTGTCCGGGAAAGCCGAGCACGGCGGCCATCGTCGGCGCGACGGCCATCTCAGGGCCGTAGGTGAACTTCAGCGCGCGCGTGTCGAGCGGATCGACGCCGAAGCCGACGCTCAACGCATACAAAGCGCTATCGCGTTCGGTGTAGGTCTGGTGCACGTCGTCGAACGGCCAGTTCTTCAGTTTCTGATAATCGATCGCCAATTCATTCTCCGTCGCGTCACACCGGGTCCCAGCTAAAGACATCGCCGGAGCGGTCCATCGGCACGAACGAGGACTTCAGCGCGGGCATGCCGTGCTCCGCGATGGATTCGGGCGTCCAGCCCTCGCTCTGATGCACGGAGCGCACGGGGCGCGGCTGGCTCATCAGGAAGATTTCGTTGTTGCGCACGGTGAAGATCTGGCCGTTCACATCGCGCGCGCCGTCGCTCGCGAGATAGACCGCGAGCGGCGCGATCTTCGCGGGCGTCATCTGCTTGATCTTTTCGACGCGCGCCGCCTGCTCGGGCGTGTCGGTCGGAATGGAGCTGACCATGCGGCTCCAGGCGAACGGCGCGATGCAGTTCGAGCGCACCTTGAACCTGCCGAGATCGAGCGCGATGGATTTCGAAAGCCCGGCGATGCCCATCTTCGCCGCGTTGTAGTTGGCCTGCGCGAGATTGCCGATCAGCCCCGAGGTCGATGTCATGTGGACGAACGTGCCGCTCTCCTGATCCTTGAAGCGGTTCGCGGCGGCGCGGCTCAGATTGAAGCTGCCGTACAGATGCACTTTCAGCACGGCATCCCATTCTTCGTCCGACATCTTGTGAAAGAAGCGGTCGCGCAGAATCCCCGCGTTGTTCACGACGCAATCGATGCGCCCGAATGCATCGAGCGCCTGTTCGACGATGCGTTCGCCCGCGCCGCTTTCCGCGACGCTATCGGTGTTCGACACGGCTTCTCCGCCCGCCGCGCGAATCTCCTCGACGACGCGCTCGCCCGGCGTGCTGTCGCGGCCCGTGCCTTCGAGCGACGCGCCGATATCGTTGACCACCACGCGCGCGCCGTAACGCGCCATCAGCAGCGCGATATCGCGGCCGATGCCGCCGCCCGCGCCCGATACGACCACCACCTTGCCTTCCATCATCCTGCTCGTCATATGGGTCTCCGTTGAATCCCGATGGCCTGACTCCGACGATGAAGCGCGCGGCCGATATGTGTCAACGCGATGCGCGAGGACATTCCGTACATCGAAAAGGAACGCGGCGCCAAACACGGCGCACGTACGGAAGAGGCGCAATCGAAGTACGGAACGTGCCATCACATGCCGTTGACGCGGGTGCCTCGCGAATCGCAGCATGAGCACATCACAGAAGCATCCGGAGAGACTGAAGACCATGATTCGCGACACCGAAACGATGAACGTGCTGCGCGACAACATCGCGCGTTTCGTTCGTGAACGCCTGATCCCCAACGAAGAGCGCGTGGCCGAGAGCGATGAGATTCCGCAGGACATCGTTCGCGCCATGAAGGAGATGGGCCTCTTCGGGCTGACCATCCCCGAAGCGTACGGCGGCCTGCAATTGACGATGGAAGAAGAAGTGATCGCGATGTTCGAACTGGGGCGCGCATCGCCCGCGTTCCGCTCGCTGATCGGGACGACGGTGGGCATCGGCTCGCAGGGCATTCTGCTCGACGGCACCGAGGAACAGAAAGCGCTGTATCTGCCGCGTCTCGCGACCGGCGAGATCATCGCGTCGTTCGCGTTGACGGAGCCGGAAGCAGGGTCCGATGCGGCCTCGCTGTGCACCACCGCGATACGCGACGGCGATCATTACGTCGTCAACGGCACGAAGCGCTACATCACCAATGCGCCGCAAGCGGGCATCTTCACGCTGATGGCGCGCACCGATCCCGAGGACAAGAGTTCCGGCGGCATCTCGGCGTTCATCGTAGAGGCGGGCACGCCGGGCATCGGTTTCGGCAAGCGCGACAAGAAGATGGGGCAACGCGGCGCGCATACGTGCGACGTCATCTTCGAGAACTGCCGCGTGCCCGCCGCGAATCTGATCGGCGGCGTGGAAGGAAAGGGCTTCAAGACAGCGATGAAAGTGCTCGACAAAGGGCGCATCCATATCGCGGCGATCTGCGTGGCGGTCGCGCAGCGCATGCTCGACGACACGGTGCAATACGCGATCGAGCGCAAGCAGTTCGGCCAGGCCATCGGCGAGTTTCAGCTCGTGCAGGCGATGCTCGCGGACAGCCGCGCCGAACTCTATGCGGCGCGCTGCATGGTTCTCGATGCCGCGCGCCGTCGCGATGAAGGATTGAACGTGAGCACGGAGGCATCGTGCGCGAAGCTGTTCGCATCGGAGATGTGCGGGCGTGTCGCGGATCGCGCGGTGCAGATTCACGGCGGCGCGGGCTATATGAGCGAATACGGCATCGAACGTTTTTACCGCGATGTGCGCCTGTTCCGCATCTTCGAAGGCACGACGCAGGTGCAGCAACTGGTCATCGCGCGCAACATGCTGCGTGAAGCGCGCGGGTAAGGAGAGCGACATGATGTCCGCGCGAAAGTCCCTGCGTGATGCCGTGGAAAGCTGGATCACACCCAACCGGGCGATTCCGTTTCGTGTACGCTCGATTCATCGCGGCGAGCGGCTGCGATGCGTGCAGGTCGACGCCCGCGACGCCAGCGGCGATGTCGCGATCTGCTTCTTCAAACATGCCGACGGCGCGTGGCATCTCTTCCCGCCCGCGCCGCGCCGCCTGACGATGAGAATCGCGTGATGAGCGAGTGGGTCGCAAGAGAGGTTCTGAGCGAAGTCGAAGCCGCATGGAACGCGGCGGCGCGCGACTGGAACGTGCAGGCATTCGGCGCGCTCTATGCGCCGGACGCGTTGTTCTTCGGCGGACGAAAAGGGCAGTCCGTCGGCGAAGCGGGCATCCTCGCGTATTTCGCGTCTTACCTTGGCGTGATCGAATCGGCCACGCTTGCATTGACGGACCAGCACTTCATTCGTCTGGGTCCTGACTGCTTTCTCGCGCAGGGATACGGCGAATTCACGTTCTCGCTTGCCGGGAACAAGACGTCGAAAGCGCGCTTGCGCACGACGCTCGTCATCGCATCGATCGACGGTGCGTGGCGCATCCGTCAACATCATTTTTCCAACGAGCCGGAATCGCCGCCGATCTGACCATGCCGGCGCACATCGCGTGCGTCGGCATGAACGAGCCGATCAGAACTTGTGACGCATCGCGAGCCGCACGAGCACCTGATTGCGCGTGGTCGATGCATCGGGCGCGGACGTGCCGCCCGCGCCGTACGTATCCGGCGCGATCGATGCGACCGGCGCGTCGCCGACGGCATGCTGCCATGCGCCGAGCAGATATACATCGGTGCGTTTCGAGAGGAAGTAATCGGCGATCAGCTCGGCCTGATGATATCGAGGCTTCAGGTCCGAGTTGTGCGCCTGGCCGTTCGTGTAGGTGTAGTTGCTGGAGAGAATGAACGCGGGCGTGATCTGCCAGCTTGCGGTCGCTGCGTAGTTGTCGAAGCGGAGCGAATCGCTCGCGGAATAGAACTTGGAGTGGCTATACACGAAGCCGAGCGTGACAGGCGTGAGCTGATACGTCACGCCCGCCGCGGCCACGTCCTCCCGAATCACCGCGCCGGTAAGCCCGGCGGCATGCAGCGGCGAGGTTGTCGTCACGTTGATGTAATCGCCCGAGATCGCGCCCGTCGTATTCGCATTCGGCGCGTTCAGATGCATATACGCCGCGCCGACAGACAGCCTGCCCTGCGTATAGCTCGTGCCGAGACTCCACAGCCGGTTCGTCGCGAAGCCGGAGCCGTTGTCCGTCGTCGCGGTGTTGCTGAACGCGTACATGCCGCCGAACTTCAGACCGCCGAAGTTCGGGCTCGTGTACTTGACGGAGTTGTTCACGCGAAACGAGTTATCCATATTGTCATTGTCGAACGGATGCGCGAGGCCCGTATACGGAATGCCGCTCAACGGCTGAATATATTCGACGATGGAATCGTATTGACGGCCCATCGTGAGCGAGCCGAAGCGATCGTTGGCGATGCCCATCCATGCTTGCCGTCCGAAGAGACGTCCGCCTTGCGCGAGCGCGCCGCCGCCGGTGAAGCCGTTCTCGAGCTGGAAGATCGCACGGGTTCCGCCGCCGAGATCCTCCACGCCCTTGAAGCCGAAGCGATTGCCTTGAAGGACGCCCATCGTCATCGTCCAGTTTGCTTTGCCGTTGTCGTTGCTGACATAGTTCACGCCCGCATCGACGAGACCGTACAAGGTCACGCTGCTTTGCGCGTGCGCCGCGCCCGCAACGCTGCTGATTACCGCGACCGACAAAAGATGCCTTTTCACTGACGTGTCTCCTTGATTTTGTAGGACTTCGACTGCTGGTTATTAAACGACTATTTCGGATGACGAATTAATGGACATGCGCAGACACCGTCAGGCTGTCGAACGCGCTAACGGTGCAGATTCAGGTTCGGTTGCTTATGCTGCTTCGAAGATCGCCGCGAGCCCTTGACCGCCGCCGATGCACATGGTTTCGAGGCCGTAACGCGCGCCGCGCCGCCGCAGTTCGTTGAGCAGCGTGGTCGTCATGCGCACGCCGGTCGCGCCGATAGGATGCCCGAGCGAGATGCCCGAGCCGTTCACGTTCAGCCGTTCGCGGTCGTCCCATTGCCAGCCTTTCAGCACGGCGAGCGCTTGCGCGGCGAATGCCTCGTTCAGTTCCACCAGATCGATGCGATCGAACGAAAAGCCCGTGCGCGCGAAGAGTCTTTCGACGGCGGGAACCGGACCGATGCCCATCGTCGCCGGTTCGCATCCCGCCGCGGCCCAGCCGACGAGATAGCCGTGCGGCGCAAGTTCGAGCGCATCGAGCTTGTCTTCCGCGACGATCAGGCACGCGGCCGCCGCGTCGTTCTGCTGGCTCGCGTTGCCCGCCGTCGTCACACCGTCCTTCATGAGCGGCTTGAGGCGGGCGAGGGAATCGGCGGTCGTGTCGGCGCGGATGCCTTCGTCGCGCGTGAACATGAGCGGATCGCCCTTTCGCTGCGGCACGGCGATGGGCACGACTTCATCGTCGAACTTGCCTGCTTCCCACGCCGCGGCCGCGCGTTGATGACTCGACGCCGCGAATGCATCGGCTTCGGCCCGCGTGATGCCGTATTCGCGCGCGAGATTCTCGGCGGTTTCGACCATGCCCGAGATATAGCCGAAGCGATCTTCCGGCTGGGAGCGCTCACGGCCGCGTTCCAGCCGATCGTGAAAGCGCACCGAGCCCGAACGCTTGCCCCAGCGCATGTCGGTCGTGTAGTACTCGATGTTGCTCATGCTTTCCACGCCGCCCGCCAGCACGACATCGGCGGCGCCGCTTTGCACCATCATCGCGGCGGTGACGATGGCCTGCAATCCGCCGCCGCAGCGCCGGTCGAGCTGCATGCCCGGCACGCTGACCGGCAGACCCGCATTGAGCGCCGCCCATCTGCCGATGCACGGCGTCTCGCCGTTCGCATACGACTGCGCGAACACGACATCGTCGATGCGCGCGGGATCGATGCGCGTGCGTTCGAGCACAGCCTGTATCACGGGCCGGGTGAGGTCTTCGACCGGTACGCCGCGCAGGCTGCCGCCGAACGCGCCGACGGGCGTTCGCACGGGTGCAACAATGGCTGCTCGTCTCATGAATCGTCCTTCGATGTGGATATCGGATAAGTACGTGCACGATGCGAGCCGCACGATACTTCCGTCAACGCAGGACGAAAGACATTTCCGTACTTCGATAGCACGTCGAATGCGATATGCGGGTTGCGCCCTATGCGAGCGTCGCGCGCGTTCGCGATGCCGTTTCGTTGCACGGAACATGCTCGCGTGCCGCGTTGACTGGCATTGCCCTGCCGCTCAGGATTGGAGCGACAATGATCGGGCCTCGTTCCAGGTTCCGGTTTCCGGCTTCATCTCATCGGTATGGAATTGCAATGAACGATCATCAGAAGAGTGCGTGGCGGCCGAGCGCCGAAGACATCGCGACGTCGAACGTGAATGCGCTGATCGAACGGCTCGGCGTGCAGGACTACGACGCGCTGCTGGCCTGCGCGAGCGCGGAGCCGGACCGTTACTGGAAGACGGTGCTCGATTACTGCGGCATCGTGTGGGACGAGCCGTATCGCGCGTATGCGGATTATTCGGCGGGCAAGGAGTTCCCGAAATGGTTCGACGGCGGCAAGCTCAACTGGGTGAACTCCGTGCTCAAGTGGGCGGACGATCCGTCCACCGCCGATCGGCTCGCGGTCGTCGCGGAACGCGAAGACGGCTCGGTGCGCAACGTCACGTTCAGCGAACTGAAGGCGCGTGTCGCATCGTTCGCGGCGGGCCTCAGGGCGCAGGGCGTGAGACGCGGCGATCGCGTCGGCCTGCTGATGGAAAACGGCATCGAAGCCACCGTGACGATGCTCGGCCTGTCGTGGATCGGCGCCATCGCGGTGCCGCTTTTCAGCGGCTTCGGCGTCGATGCGATCGTCTCGCGCCTCTCGTCGTGCTCGGCGCGCGCGCTCATCGCGACCACAGGTTTTGCGCGGCGCGGCAAATGGGTCGATGCGCGCGCGCTCGTCGATGAAGCGCTCACGCGCCTGCCCGATATCGACACGCTGATCTGGAAGGACGGCAACGAAGCGCGTGGCTTTCGCGGCAATGTCGTCGACTGGTCGGCGGTCGCGTCGGCGGCGCGGGATGCAGCGCCTGAAGTAATGGCGTCCGGCGATCCGTTCATGGTGATCTACACGTCGGGCACGACGGGCAAGCCCAAGGGCGCGGTGCACACGCACGGCGGCTTTCCGATGAAGATCGCGCACGATTCGGCGGTGCACTTCAACGTGAAGCCCGGCGATGTGTTCTGCTGGCCCGCCGACATGGGCTGGATCGCGGGCAGCCTCGTGATGTCGAGCGCGTTATTGCGCGGCGCGACGCTCGTCTGCTACGACGGCGCGCCGGATTTTCCGGACTGGTCGCGCATGTCGCGTCTGATCGAGCGGCATCGCATCACGCATTTCGGTTCGGCGCCGACGCTGATTCGCGGTCTCGCGGCCAACGCCGACGTGGCGATGCAGGGCGACGTGTCGTCCGTGCGCTTGCTCATCACGGCGGGCGAGGGCATCGATCCGGAACACTTCGTCTGGTTCCAGCGCGCATTCGGCAGAGGCGAGCGTCCCGTCATCAATTACACGGGCGGCACGGAAGTGTCGGGCGCGCTGCTGTCGAGCGTGGTCGTGAAGCCCATCGTGCCGAGCGGATTCAACACGAGCTCGCCGGGCGTGGCCGTGGATGTCGTCGATGCGGACGGACACGCGCTCGTCGGCGCGATCGGCGAACTCGCGGTGCGCGCGCCGTTCGTCGGCATGACGCAATCCTTCTGGCAGGACGACGAGCGTTACCTCGATTCGTACTGGCGCACGGTGCCCGGCATCTGGGTGCACGGCGATCTCGCGATGCATCGCGAGGACGGTCACTGGTTCATGCTCGGCCGTTCCGATGACACGATCAAGCTCGCGGGCAAGCGCGTCGGGCCGGCGGAAATCGAGGAAGTGCTGCTCGAATTGCCGGAGATCGCGGAGGCCGCCGCGATCGGCGTGGACGATCCCGTCAAAGGGCAAAAGCTCGTGGTGTTCGTCATTCCGATGGCGGGCGCGCCCGTGTCGCAGACGGAACTTGAGCAGACCGTCGCGCGCCACGTCGATACGCGGCTCGGAAGGCCGTTCCGTCCGTCGGCGCTGCACGTCGTCGAGCAGTTGCCGAAGACGCGCAGCTCGAAGATCATGCGGCGCGTGATTCGCAGCGTGTATTGCGGGCGTTCGCCGGGCGATCTTTCATCGCTCGACAATCCGGCGGCCATCGACATGATTCGCCGCGCCGCGCAGTCCTGAACGCGCTTCAGCCGCGCCGGTCCCGGACCGGCACGTTGCGCAGCAGAAAGTCGATCGCGACGCGCCCGAACCGGTCGTTGCGATCGCCCGCCACCATATGCCCCGCTTCCGCGACGTTCACATGATCCGCGTGCGGGCACAGCGCGAGAAACTCGCGCACGCCTTTCTCGCTGACGACATCGGAGCTTGCGCCGCGCACGAGCAAGGTCGGCGCCGATAACGCGCGCGCACACGCCGACAATCGTTCGTGGCGTCCGCGGATATCGAGCGGGCGTTCGATGAAGCGCGGGTCCCAGTGCCAGCGATAACGCCCGTCGTCGCCGAGCCGCACGTTCTTCGCGAGACCCTCCGGACTGCGGCGGCGCGATTGCGACGGTCGATATTCGCTGATGGCGTCCGCGACCGCTTCGAGCGAATCGAAGCCTTCGGGACGCTGGCGCATGAATGCGCGAATCCGGTCGACGCCCGCGGGCTCCGTGTACGGCACGATATCGACGAGGATCAGCGCGCTCGCATCGACGAGGCCTTCGCCCATCGCGACGAGGCTCGTCGCGCCACCCAGCGATGCCCCGACGAGCACCGGTCGCGCGCCGTTCACCGAGCCGATCACGCATTGCAGATCCTGCGCGAGCGCGTCGAGGCTGTAGTCGCCGTCCGGGCTCCAGCCCGAATCGCCGTGTCCGCGTGCGTCGTAGGCGACGGCGTAATAGCCGGCCTCGCCGAGCCGCGCGCCCGTCTCGCCCCACGCGTGACGTGTCTGGCCGCCGCCATGCAGCAGGATGACGAGCGGGCCGCCCGGGTCGCCCCAGGTATCGGCGGCGAGCGCGATGCCCGATGGCCCGGTCCACATGTGCATCGGTTGCGGTGCGCCCGCGAGTCGGGTTCCTGCGCTCATCGTCGTTCCTTTTTCATGCGCATTCGTAGAGACGCCGCGCGCGTGGCCGCTCGGCGCACGCACGCCGCTCGATGAAGCGCAGCGCGGCATCGCCGAATACGTCATTGCCTTTGCCGACGCGATGACCCGCGTCGCGCACGGTGAGGTATTCGGCGTGCGGACACAGCTTGAGAAATTCGCTCGCGCCTTCCTCGCTGATGACATCCGAACGCTCGCCGCGCATCAGCAACGTGGGCACCGCGAGCTTGCGCGCGCACGCGCTGAGCCGCCGATGCCGCCGCGCCATGTCTCGCGGCCACGCGACGAAATACGGGTCGCAGTCTTCCGGCGATCGTTGCCGCATGAAGGACTGCACCCGCGCGACGCCGCCGGCTTCCGTCTGCGGCGCGATGTTGACGAGAATCAGCGCGCGGGCATCGACGTAATTCTCGCCCACGGCGAGCAGGCTCGTCGCGCCGCCGGTGGCCGCGCCGATCAGCACGGGCCGTCGCGCACCCAGCGATACCGCGATGCATTCGAGGTCGCGCACCATCGCGCTCTGGCTGTAGTTGCCGTCCGCGGGCCAGTCCGAATCGCCGTGACCGCGCGCATCGAACGCGATGGCGTGATAGCCCGCGTCCGCGAGCAGCCGTCCCGTGCGTTGCCAGGCGTGCCGCGTCTGCCCCGCGCCGTGCAGCAGGATGACCGGGACGCCGCCGGGGTCGCCCCAGGCATCGCCGGCGAGACGAACGCCGTCGTGGCTTTTCCACCAGCGCGCCGATTCGGGCATGTGACTTGAAACGTTCATGACTTCGCTGCGCGCGATTCGCGCCATCTCCGTTCTATCGGTCAGCACTCAATTTCATCGCGGGCGCGCGAAGCGTCAACGTCGATCGATGCGTTGTTCCGTATTTCGGAAGGGCGGGGCGTGTCTATCGCGCGTTCTTCGCGAGGAAGCGATCGAGTTGCGCGGCGAAATTCTTGCCGTCGCGCGGCGCATACGGCGCGGGGCCGCCCGTCTGGACGCCGGAGCTGCGCAACTGATCCATCATCGCGCGGATCGACAGCCGTTCTTCGATGTTCTCCGCGCTCATCCATTCGCCGCGAGGATCGAGCGCGAACGCGCCCTTCGCGATCACCGCGGCGGCAAGCGGGATGTCCGCCGTGATGATCAGATCGCCCGCCTGCGCCATCTCGACGATGCGCGCATCGGCGACGTCGAAACCGGCGGGCACCTGAATCGCGCGTATCCAGGGCGAGGGCGGCGTGCGAAGGAACTGATTGGCGACCAGCGTGACGTTCACGTTCATGCGCGGGCCTGCGCGAAACAGGATATCTTTCACGACGGCGGGGCAGGCGTCGGCATCGACGATGATTTGCATCGGTTGGTATCCCGGAATGTTAAGCCGCCGTCGCGAATGGAAGCGGGCAGCGCGGCGCGACGAGTATCGCATGATGACTTCCGGCGACGCAGCGTGGACCCGAACGCCCTATACTTTCGTGAAACGCATCTCCTCCAGAACGGAGAATCACCGTGAGAACGAAGCTGGCAAGCATTGCTGTGTCACTCATCATGGGCGTTGTGGGCGCATCCGCGACTCCGCTTTCCTATGCTCAGGATACCGGTTCGACCGCCACTGACGCGACGCAAGCGGCACCCACGACGAAAGCGGAAAAGAAGGCCGCCCGCAAACAGGCGCGCGCCAAGAAGAACGCCGAGTTGAAGAAACTCGAAGACGCGGGCTACAACCCGGGCCGCGCGAACGATCCCAACTATCCCCAGGATTTGCAGAACGCTCAGAAGAAGGCGGGGATCGGGGCGGGCGCGAGCCAGTAGTTTCGCAGCCGAAGTCATCGCACAGGGCTTGAGCGCCATCACGGGACGCCGTGATGGTTGCGCACGTGCGTGCTAACTCGCCCGTATCCGAACAAAAAAATCCGTGCAATTAGGGTTCGGGCGGCTTGCGCGCGGAATTCTCTTATCCAACACTGCATTGCATTCCGATTAGCCAGATGCCTGTCCGATATACCGGACAACGAGCGACAACCCGATTTTCGATGCGGAACGAGTCTGGAACCGGTTCCGTCATTTCCTTCCTCAAGAACAGGACCTGCAAATGAAACTCTCGAACATAGGCGCCAGAACTGTCTCGCTGTTCGTCATCGCCGGGGCGCTGGCGCTGTCCGCGTGTACCAAGGTTTCCACGCCGGCCGAAGGCGGCGCGGCGGCCGGTTCCGGTTCGACGCTTCAGGCGGTGCTTCAGCGCGGGACCTTGCGTGTCGGCGACTGCCTGACCTTCGCGCCGTTCGGCTTCTACGACAAGGCCGGTCAGCCCGATGGCTACGACGTCGATCTCGCCAAGGAGCTCGCCAAACAGATGGGCGTGAAGCTCGAAGTGGTGAACACGACGAGCGCGAACCGGATTCCGAACCTGCAGACGAGCAAGGTCGATGTCGTGTTCTGCAACTTCACGCGCAATCTGGAGCGTGCGAAGGTCATCGAATTCACGACGCCTTACGTCGTCGCGAGCGAAGCGCTGCTCGTGAAGAAGAGCAGCGGCATTCAGTCCGTGAAGGACATGGGCAACCGTACGATCGCGACCGTGAAAGGCTCGACCAACGGCGATGAAGTCCGCTCGCTGAACATTCCGATCAAGATCCAGGAATACGACAGCTCGCAGGCCGCGATTCTCGCCGTGAAGCAAGGTCAGGCCGACGCGATGATCGAGGACAACAACTTCCTCGCGTATCAGGCGACGCTCGACCCCGAACTGACCGTGACCAACGAAGCCCTCGTGCCGCTCGAATACAACGGCTTCGGCGTGAAGGCCGGCGATCAGGCGTGGCTCAATTACCTGAACCTGTTCCTCTTCAACATCAACGCGTCGAAGCTCAACGCGCAGCTCTACAAGAAGTGGTTCGGCGTCGATCCGCGTTATCCGCTCAACCCGCAGTTCTGAGGAAGGCGTGATGTCGATATCGCATGAAACCGGCACGATGCGGAGGCTGAAATGAGTTACGAGTGGCTAACCTTGTGGGGCTATGTCCCCGAGTTCCTGAAAGCGGGCTGGCTGACGCTGCAAGTGACGCTTCTCGCGTTCGTGCTGGCGGTGCTGCTCGGTCTGCTGACGGCGCTGGCCAGCATGTCGCCGCTCGGCGTGATCCGGTTCATCGCCCGGGCTTACGTCGAGATCATCCGCAATACGCCGGTTCTCCTGCAGATATTTATCGTGTTCTTCGGCTTGCCGTCGGCGGGAATTTCGCTCGACGCGTACTGGGCTGGCGTGATCGCGCTGGGACTCAACGTCGGCGCTTATCTGTCGGAAGTGTTTCGCGCGGGCATTCAGTCGGTGCCGCGCGGGCAGCTCGAAGCCGCGGGCATTCTCGGTCTCGAACGCGGCCAGATTTTCACGGAGATCGTATTGCCGCAGGCCGCGCGCGCCGTTTATCCGGCGATCGTCAATTACCTGATTCAACTGTTGCTCGGCACGTCGCTCTTGTCCGCGATCGCATTGCCCGAACTGACCGGCACCGCGACCGTGATCAACTCGCGCACGCTGCTCTATATCCAGACATTCGCGGTCGTGCTCGTCGCGTATCTGGTGCTGAGCAACGTGCTGTCGTGGATCGCGGGGCAGCTCGGCGCACGGATGTTTCATCCGCCGCTGATCGTCCGGCCGCGCGCGCGCTTCGGCGGTCTCGCGCTGCGCCGCGCCAACCGCGCCTGATGACCGAATCGGAGTTGGATCATGTCAATTGAATTGCTGGGAACCAGTCTGTCGATCCTGCTGCAAGGTCTCGTGACGACGCTGCTGTTGTCCATCGCGTCGATCGTCGGCGGCACGCTGATCGGCCTCATTGCCGCCGTGTTGCGATCGTTCGGACCGTGGGGCACGGATCGCATCGCGCGCCTGTATACCGAGCTGTTTCGCGGTACGCCCGTGCTGATCACGCTGATGTTCATCTACTTCGGCGTCTCTTACTTCGGCTATGCGATCGATGTATTCGCCGCCGGCGTGATCGGCCTTTCCGTGTATCAGGGCGCGTATATCGCCGAAGTGTTCCGTTCCGGGATCGAGTCGGTGGCGAAGGGCCAATGGGAAGTCTCGCAGATTCTCGGTCTGTCGCGCATGCAGGCGTTCGCGTTCGTCGTGCTGCCGCAGACCGGCAGGATCGTGCTGCCGCCGCTCATCGGCCAGTATCTTTCGCTCATCAAGGACACGTCGATCGTCAGCATGATCGGCATGTCGGAACTGATGCACGGCGGGCAGGCGATCGTCGATCGCATCGGCAAGCCGGTCGAGATATACGGACTCGTCGCACTCATCTATTTCGTCGTGTGCTTCCCGCTTTCGCAGTGGGTGCGCCACCATGACCGCAGGAGACTGTCGTGAGCAATCAAAGTCAGACCAAGCCCGTCATTTCGCTCTCGGGCGTCAGCAAAGCATTCGGCGCGACGCGCGTGCTCAACGAGATCAATCTCGAAGTGCGCGCGGGCGAAGTGCTCGTGCTCATCGGCGCGTCGGGGTCGGGCAAGAGCACGGTGCTGCGCATCATGGCGGGACTGGAAACGACGGATTCCGGCGAAGTCTGGGTCAACGACGTGCCGATGCACGACCCGAAGCGCGCACGCGACATTCGCGGTCACGTCGGCATGGTGTTCCAGCAGTTCAATCTGTTTCCGCACAAGACCGCGCTCGGCAATGTCACGCTCGCGCTGATCAAGGCGCGCAAGATGAATCCCGCCGATGCCCGCAAGCGCGCGATGGACGTGCTCGATCGCGTCGGCCTCGCGGATCGCGCCGATCATTACCCGAGCCAGTTGTCGGGCGGACAGCAGCAGCGCGTCGCGATTGCGCGGGCGCTCGCCGTCGAGCCGGGCATCATGTTCTTCGACGAAGCGACCTCGGCGCTCGATCCCGAACTCGTCGGCGAAGTCACCGAAGTGATGCGCGGACTCGCACGCGACGGCATGACGATGGTCGTCGTCACGCACGAAATGGGCTTCGCGCGCAAGACGGCGGATCGCGTCGTCTTCATGGACAAGGGCGTGATCGCGGAGCAGGGCGAGCCGGAACAGATCTTCGTGAATCCATCGAACGAGCGCACCCGGCAGTTCCTGCATCGCGTGCTCGACCATTGACGCATACGGAGCGAATGCATGGCAGTTACAGAATCGTCGCGAGCGAGAGGCGTGGACCGGGTCATTGCGATGTTTCGTCAATTGCATCTCGCGCAGCGCCCGATGACGATGCGCGAGTTGATCGAAGCGACCGGTGCGCCGCGTTCGAGCATCTACGAGCTGGTCGCGATACTCGCGGATGTCGGCTGGCTCGAAACTTCCGCCGATGGAAGCGTCTTCTTCGGGCGCGAGATGCACTATTACGGCTCCGATTACGCCACGCACAACGACCTGATCAGCCGCGCGCATCAGTCGATTCTCGCGCTGGTGCGCAAGTACGACGAGACCACCCAGTTGTGCATGTTGGAGGGCAACAAGTACACCGTGGTGCTGTCCGAGAACAGCGCGCGCCCGTTCAATATCAGTTCGGACATCGGCGTGAGAGTGCCGATTCCATGGACCGCGACCGGACGCCTGCTGCTCGGTCACATGAACGCCGGGGAAATCGGCGCATTGATTCCGCGCGAGGACTTCACGCTGGATAACGGCGTGCATATCGACTTCGATGAATTCATGCGCGATGTTCAGCGCGCGAAGGACTTGGGTTACTGCTGCACGGAAGGCTTGTCGAACGCGTTTCGCCTGTGCATGGCGGCGCCCGTGCGCGATCGCGCCGGCATGCCGATCGCGGCGCTGTGCTTCATGACCGGTCGCGATACCGATCCGCAACGGCGGCAGGCGATGCTCGACGATCTGTTGCAGTCCGCGAACGCGCTGTCGCAGCGATAGTGCATCTGCTTCCTATCGCAGCTTTGCGTCGAAGAAGCGCACTATGTCGGCGTTGAAGCGTTCATGGAACGCCGACCGGTCGAAGCCTGGCGCGCTCGTGCAGATAGCGGGCGCTTGGCGCATCAGACGCGCGCTACAGGGCGGCAGGAAGTCGTAGTGTCCCGCGTCGGCGATGATGTGATACTCCGGCGCTTGCGGCAGGTTCGCGCGCACCGCTTCGTCATAGAAAGGGTTCGGCTGATGATGATCGTCGGCGGCTCGCCAGAGCTGGATCGGGATGCGCACGTTCTTCAGGCCCGCGGGTCCGAAGGTGAAGCCGAAAGCCGGAGCCGCGATGACCGCCGCCTTGATGCGGGCGTCCGCCACCCAGGCGTCGGCGGGCACGCTCACGCCGACGTCAGGATCGACGCCGGCATGCTGAAGCGTCTCGCATAAGTCGTGATCCGGATGCGCGCGGCAATACGGCGCGATCGCGGAGAGATTCGGCACGCCGCCAGCGGCCACGAGCACGGTGAAGCCGCCGTTCGAGAAACCGAATGCACCGATGCGCGCCGCATCGAGATGCTCGTGGCCGGGCCACTGTGCGAGCATGTAACCGATCAGGCGATGAAGCTGGACCGGGCGACGCCATATCTCCAGCACATGCGTCTGGTCGTCGAACGTGTCGCCGGCGTGGCTCACCGCCGCTGCGACGAAACCCGCATGAGCCAGCGCGATGGCCGTATCGCGGTGGCTGTCATACGAGCCGCCGCCGCCGTGCGACATCACGATCAGCGATAAGCCATTGCCCGCGATCGTCCGCGCAGGGTCGCCCGAGGCCGGCGCATCGGTGGGATACCAGATGCCCACGAGCAGCGGTGGTTCCGTGCCGTTGGCGATCCTGACTTCCTCGAAGCCGACATCGGCGGCGAAGGACGGCGCGGCAAGAAGCGCGAGAACGAACGCGAACGCGGTGACGGCAGCGAATCTCATGACGGTCGGGCTCCTCGTCCGTTCGCCGAAGGAATGGCTGATGTTAGAGCATTCACACGCCGACGATGCCGCGTCGCCCAAGTGCTTTTACGTCATGCCGGACTACGGACAGGTACTCGTAAACTCACGCTGTTACGATCGTGCCTCTTTCATCTCCAAGACAACGAACTCATGAAAAAGGCTGTTCTCGCCGTATTGGCCGCTGGCATGGCATTTTTTTCGGTCGCTCCGGCTTTCGCTGCTTCGCATCATCATGAACCGGTCTGCCACAAGGTGCGCGTGCATCATCACTGGGAACGCCACTGCAAGTAAGCGCGCTGCGCCGCTGAAAGCAAAGCGCCCCGTCGCGAATACTGACGGGGCTCTTTTTTTTTTCCGATGCGACGCTTCAGGGAACGCGCGCCACCGACATGGCCGCGCCCGACGACTCCCATCCCAAACCCAGACTCTTCTGTAGCGACACGAAATCCTTCAGCAATTCAGCCTGCGCGGCCACCACGTCCTGTTGCGCGGCGAACTGCGTGCGCTGTGCATCGAGCAGATCGATGAGCGTCGATACGCCCGCCGTGTAACGCTGCCGCACGAGCGTGGCCGATCGTTCCGCCGATGCCTGAACCTGCTGAAGCCGCACCACGTGCTCACGCTGATTGCCGTATCGCGACAGCGACGAATTGGCGTCCTTCAGCGCGCCGAGCACGGTCTTCTCATAGCGCGCTTCGGCTTCGTCGCGTGCGGCTTCGGCTGCATCGACATTGGCCGCCGTCCGCCCGAAGTCGAACAGATTCCATTGCAGATACGGCACGCCGACCCACGAGAAATTCTGCTTGCGCAGCAAATGACC
Source organism: Caballeronia jiangsuensis (assembly GCA_000648925.1). GTDB lineage: Bacteria > Pseudomonadota > Gammaproteobacteria > Burkholderiales > Burkholderiaceae > Caballeronia > Caballeronia jiangsuensis. The sequence goes on along the minus strand of JFHF01000004.1, from coordinate 211,532 downwards.
CGGGTTCGACGCAGAAAAGCCGATATCGCCGAGCAAGGACACCTTCGGAAAATAATCCGCGACATGCTCGCCGATCTGCGCATTGCTCGATGCTAGACGCCGTTCGGCGGCGCGGATATCGGGGCGCTGTTGCAGCATCGTCGCCGGATCGCCGATCGGCACCGACGACGGCAGCGCGGGCAGCGGCGCACGCGCGCCGAGTTCCGCGTCGAGCGCGCCGGGCGTGCGGCCGGTCAGCACGGCGAGTTGATCGAGCGAATCGGTGATCTGCACTTGCAGCGGCATGAGCGTCGCGCGCGTCGTATCGACCTGCGTGGTGAGGCGTTCGACATCGACTTCCGCCGCCGTGCCGCGCGCGCGGCGCTGCTCGGTGAGCGTGAGCATCTGCTGCTGATACTCGGCCGTGTGTTCGGCGAGCGCGAGCCGTTCCTGCTGATCGCGCAAGTCGATGTACACCGAGGCCACTTCCGCCGCGAGCGACACGCGCGCGTCGGAAAGATCGGCGTCCACGGCGTCGGCTTCGTCCGATGCGGCTTCGATCGCGCGGCGCGTGCCGCCGAAGAGATCGATTTCCCACGAGGCGTCGAAGCCCACGGTATAGAAATCGACGGGACCGCGTCCGTTCGATGCCGGCGCGCCCTGATCGCCCGACGACGAACCGAAGATCGACGTATCCGGCGAACGCATGCGCAGCGCCGCGGCCGAAGCCGACACCTTGGGCAACTCATTGGCGCGCTGTCCGCTCAGTTGCGAGCGCGACTGACGCAGACGCGCGCGTGCCATCTTGAGGTCTGGATTGTGCGCGAACGCGGCATCGATCAACGTGTTCAATTGCTGATCGTCGAGCGCCTGCCACCATGTAGCGGGCGCGTGCGTCGCGACGACGCCCTGCGCCGGGGCGCGCACGAACGCGCCGCTCTTCGCGGCGTCGGGCGCGACTTCCGGCGCGCCGTGATAGTCGGGGCCGACCGTGCACGCGGCGAGCGCGAGCGCGGCGAGCGGCAGCAGACAGGTGAAGCGGGAAGGAAACATCGTCGAATGATTCATGACATCAGTGGCCGGCGGACGGCATCTCGCCGGCCTGTGCGCGCGGCGTCTTGAGTAGAAGCGCGAGCGGCAGACACGCGAGCAGCGCGATGGCCAGCACGTAAAAGGTTTCGGAGTAGGTCATGACGATGGCCTGCTGGCCGATCTGCATCGATAACTGGCCGAGCGCCTGCATCTTCGCGTGGGCGATGTCGCCGCCTTGCGCCGCGAAGTTGGCGGCGCTCGCCGCCATGCGCTCCTGACCGATCACGGAGTTGGCCGTCAGCGATTCGCGGATCGCAGCCGTATGGAAGTTGTCGCGGCGATCGATCACGGTGCCGAGGATCGCGAGGCCCACCGAGCCGCCGAGATTGCGCGCCATGTTGTAGAGGCCGGCGGCATCGCCGGATTCCTCGCGCGATACCGCGGCCATCGACGCCTGATTGAGCGGCATCATCGCGAGCATCTGGCCGAAGCCGCGCAGGATTTGCGACCAGAAGAAATCGTGCCCGACGCTCTGCGCGGTCAGCGAAATATCGAGCAGGCAGCTCGCCGCGAAGAACAGCAGACCGGTGATGACGAGCACGCGAAAATCCACCTTGCCGAGCAGACGCGGCAGCACCGGCATGATGAGAAACGCGGGCACGCCCGAGACGAGCATGATCGCGCCGGACTGCAACGCGTTGTAGCCCGCGACGATGCTGAGGAACTGCGGCAGCAAAAACGACACGCAATAAAGCCCCGCGCCGACGGCGAACACGATCAGGATCACGCTCGCATAGCGCGGATTGCGTAGCAGCGAGAGCCGCACGATCGGCTTCTTCGCGACGAACTGCGAGAGCGCAATGAGCAGGAAGCCGAACGCGGTGACGCAGGTGAGCATCACGATCTCGCCCGATTCGAACCATTGGTTGCGCTGGCCTTCTTCCAGCACGACGGTGAGCGAACTCAGACCGATCGCCAGTCCCGCGATGCCGATCCAGTCGGCTTTCAGAAACGCCTCCCAGTGCGACTTTTCGGCGGGCAGCCCGGTGATGAGCAGCGCGACGAGCGCGATGCCCACCGGCACGTTCACGAAGAAGCACCACGACCACGAGATATTCTCCGCGAGCCAGCCGCCGAGCACGGGGCCGAGCAGCGGCCCGAGCAGCACGATCAGACCGAAGATCGTCATGCCGACCGGCATCTGCTCGCGCGGCAGCCGCGTGCGGATGATGGTCTGCGCGGTCGGGATCATCGCGCCGCCGGTGAAGCCCTGGCCGATGCGGCCCGCGACCATCATCGGCAACGAGGTGGAGAGGCCGCACATCACCGAGAACAGCGTGAACAGCACCGCGTTGCCGAGCAGGAAATTGCGCAGGCCGAATACGCGCGTGAGCCATGCGGCGAGCGGGATCATCACGATTTCCGACATCAGGTAGCCGGTCGAGATCCAGGTGCCTTCGGTGCCGGTCGCGCCGATCTCGCCCTGGATCTGCGGCAGTGCGGAGTTGGTGATGGAGATATCGAGCGTCGCCATCAGCGCGCCGAGCGCGCCGGCCGTGACCGCGATCCAGTCGACGGCGCTCGCGCGTGCGTGCGCTTCAGTCATGGCGATTCTCGGCGGCGACGCGCTTGCTGTCGTCGGTGGCGGCTTTCGTATCGACATCGACCGTCACCGACAATCCCGGCAGCAGCACCTTGCGCGTTTCCGGACCGGTATCGACGCGAATGCGCACCGGCACGCGCTGCACGATCTTCGTGAAGTTGCCGGTTGCGTTCTCGGGCGGCAGCAACGCGAACTGCGCACCGGTGCCGGGCGCGAAGCTCTCGACGACGCCGTGCAGATCCGTGCCCTTGAGCGCATCGACGTGCAGCGTCGCCGGCTGGCCGATACGCATGCGGCCCACCTGCGTTTCCTTGAAGTTCGCTTCGAGATACAGCGACTGGACCGGCACGACCGTCATCAACCGCGTGCCGGGCTGCACGTACTGGCCGACGCGGATCGTGCGGTCGCCCACGCGGCCCGCGACCGGACTCACGAGCGTCGTGTCGTCGAGATCGAGCTTCGACTGGTTGAGCTGCGCCTGCGCCGCTTCCATCTGCGCGCGGGCCTGCGCGATCTGCGCTTCGGTCGCGCCGATCTGCATCGTGGCGGAGCGCGCGGCAGCGAGATTCGCGGCGAGCGTGGCGCGCGCCTGATCGCGCGTCGACACGAGACTTGCGAGGCGCTCGGCGGTTTCCGCGCCGGTCGCGACGAGCGGACGATAGCGCGTCACGTCGTCCTCCGCGTGCGCGAGACTCACGCGCGACACGTCGGCCTGCGCCTTCGCCTGTTCGGCGTTCGCGTGCTGCTGCTTCAACTCGGCTTCCGCGCGCTGGATATCGGCGGCGCGCGCGTCGAGCGTCGCTTTCGCCTGATCGAGCGATGCCTGATACTGCCGCGTATCGAGGCGCGCGAGCGGCGCGCCCGCCGCGACGGACTGATTGTCTTCGACCAGCACTTCCGTGATGTAGCCGCTCACCTTGGGCGCGATGGTCACGCTGTCGGCCTTGAGATAGGCGTCGTCGGTGGTTTCGACGAAGCGGCCGACAGTCCACCAGCGCAGGCCCCACGCAACGCCGACGACGACCGCGACGATGCCGATCGCGATCAGCACGCGCTTGCGTGATGTTTTGCCTTGGGCGGCGTCAGTGGGTTGGCCGCCGTGCGTGGGCGCTGTGACTGACATGATTTCTCCGGAATTGCTTGCGCTACCGCCTGCGTGCGGTAGTCTTCGATGAATACGAGACGGTGAGCGCGTTTGCTGCATGTTCGATACACGCGGCGCGCTCGCCAAACTAGACGATGTCGTCTAGTATGCACGAATCTAGACGATCGCGTCTAGTTTCGCCCGTGCCAGGAGAGACGATGAAAAAGCCTCGCACCGACAACGAAAGCGAGTTGCAAGATCAGGAGCGCGGCAGCACCGCGCGTTCGCCGCTACAGGCGCGCGGGCGGGCGCGCATCGAGGCCGTGCTCGACGCGACCGCCGAGCTGATCGTGGAAAAAGGTCTTGAGGGCGTGACGATGCACGGCGTCGCCCGACGCGCCCAGACGCCGATCGGCTCGATGTATCACTTCTTTCCGGATCGCGACAGCCTGCTCGCCGCGCTGTGGGATCGTCACGCGGCGGCGCTCGACGAACTCGAAGACGAGCTCGGACGGATCGATAGCGAGACGTGGCGGGGGTTATCGGCGGAAGCGGTGATCGATCGCATCATGACGCCGCATATCGAATACTTCGAGTGCAAGACCGACTTTCTGATTTTGATGTCGGTCATGCCGCACGACGAAGCGAAAAAGAAGCGCAAGTCCGGCATGATGAGAAAGGTGATCGATGCACGCATGCCCGGCGTGAAAGCGTCCGAGCGCGAACTTTACGTGGAGATGCTCCATGCGCTCGCGGGCGGCGCGCTGGCCGTCAAGTTGCGTCCATCGATGGGCGACGTGCAGTTGGCGCGCCGCTATCTGCGCGAAGTCAAGCGGGCGCTGGCCGCGTATCTGGCGGCGGTGGAGGCGGCGGTTGTCAAGTGACGCCCGGATCGCACAAGAATTCGGAATCCGAAGTAAATCAGACTTCCGCGTACCTGCGAATCTGCCGCGTCATGAACTCGCTCGAATCGACATCTTCCGGAGACAGCGACCGGCCACACGCTTCACATGCAGGCGTGTTATCGGCGAAGAGGCGGTCGGCGCCTTGGTAGTGACCAGTGTCCGACAGGCCTTCCAGCGTGGCCCGATACCAGTGTGACTGTCCGTCGTCGTAGATGCGTTCCACAATCGAGCCGCGATGCCCGCAAGGGCAATTCACGTGTGTGATGATGCCGACTTTCATGCGTGCCTCGATATCATTGGCGAAGCGTTGAAGTGCGCGATGCGCCCGGCAAGCGTGCTAATGGACAAACGGACGCAACGCATGTACCTGACTTCATCGATTTGGCAGGCGATCGCATAACGAGTTCATTCCGCGTGCAAGGCGTGGCGAAAATAAGCGTCATCCGCTCAGTAGCGGGTCGAGTCGGGTGGAAAGGACTTTCGCGGCGTGCTTGCCTGTTTCGTCTTGAAGAGACGCCGGCGGCATCCGTTTAATTCGTAAAAATTTCGCTATACAAAATCCCTAAACCGCGTAGGATGGATGAATCCAGCGAGTGGCAATCAATTCGTAGCATCCGATAGCGCTCAAGCGCCGGCCCCGAACGGGATCAGCCTCAGATCGGAGACCGTGCAACGCGGTCGATCGTGTCACCTTGCCGATACTGCTCTACGCCCCCTTACTACACTGCCGCCTGTGCGCGGTCCGAGATCATTTGATGACAGTCGAAAACCGCCTATATCGTGGCCTGGAAATATGCCCGCTCGTCTTTTCCCATCGGCCGGCCGGCGCCAGTCACGCATACAGCCAGGACGATGGATTCGATGCTGCCGTGCGTATTCAGGAACCGTCGGCGGAAATGGGTATATCGCGCAGCCGTGTATTCAAGATCAGCGCGGGCGAGCCGTTTCAGAGCGCCGGCGACGCGCGTCGCGCATCGATCGCATACGCCGAGCAGATGATCGACAAGTGCCCGCAGGCGCGGACGTTCCTTGACTAGCGCTGTGAGCACGCTTCGCAGCGCCGACGATGACCTGCCGTCGCAAACGGCAAGGGGAAGCATGATGCAAGCCGATACCCGCAACATTCGCATCGATCCGACGCCGCGCCGGGCCGACGGCGAATATATGGCGCATGCGCGCATCTGCGCCGACCGTGCGGACGGCAGCGTAATGGATGTCTTCGTCAGCGGCGACCTTGCCGGCTTCGACCGCCGTGACGATGCCGTCGCGTTCGCGGCGAACTGGGCGCGCCAGTGGCTTGAAGTGCGGTTCGGTTGAATCGACCTCGGTAGATTGACATGCCGTGATTTCGTCTGCGCAGGCCGCCGCGCCTCCTAACGTCTCACATTGGCAAAAGAAGCTGATTGTGGAGCGAGGATGGCCGGTTCCCGTCGAAAAGAAGCAACTGAAAGTCAGCAACCGGACGCGCAGAACGTCCGCGTCGTCACGGCGAAAAAGGGCAAGTCGGCCGTTGCGGACGCATCGCAACCGGACCGGCAGCGACGCGCCGACGAACAGCAGCGTGCGGTACGCGCGTTGATCCGTGTGGCCAGGGATCAAGGCTTCGTCACGCATGCGCAAATCAACGATCATCTGCCTGGCGATCTCGCGCAGCCGTCCGTGCTCGATGATGTTTCGCGCACGTTCCTCGAAATGGGCGTGGCGGTCTACGAACAGGTTCCCGACACCGAGACGCTGTTGCTCGACGACGCAGTCCAGGTCGTCGCGCTCGATGATCAGTCGGAAGAAGACGCCGAAGTCGCGCTCTCGACTGTCGATGCCGAATTCGGCCGCACCACCGATCCCGTGCGCATGTACATGCGCGAGATGGGCGCGAAGCAACTGCTGACGCGCGCGGCCGAAGTGAAGATTGCGCAGCGGATCGAAGCGAGTATCAACGAGATGATTCAGGCCATCGCGGCCTCTCCGCCCACCATCTCGATGATCCTCGCGAGCGCGCGGCAGGTCGCGGAGAACGAGCTTGGCATCGACGAACTGATCGACGGTATCGACGACAAGGCGATGCCATCGGAGATCGACAAACCCGAGCGTGCCGACGACGAACGCGATCCCGAAGCCGAGGACGAAGCGAACCGCTTGCGGCTGACGCAACTCAAGGACGACGCACTCGCGCTCTTCGCGCGGGTGGAAGAATGCATCGATCAATTGCGTGAGGCGGGCACAACTAGCGTTCCGGGCGCTCACGACACCATTCGAAAAGAACTGGCGCGCGTGCGCTTCACGACCCGCACGGTGGACCGCGCCTGCAACGACATCCAGCAGCGGCTGGTGCACGTGCGTCAGATCGAGCGGCGAATTTCCAGTATTGCCATCGACCGTTGTGGCATGCCGCGCGAGCAGTTCATCGCATCGTTTCCGGGTCACGAGACCGATCTCGACTGGACCACGACAACTGCCGCGACATCGCGCGACTATGGTGCATCGCTGGAACGCAGCCTGCCCGCCATTCAGGCCGAGCAATGCCGTCTGATCGATCTCGAACGGCACGCCGCGATGCCGGTTCAGCGCTTGAAGCAAATCGGCCGGCAACTGCTCGCGGCCGAATCCCGCATGCGGCACGCGAAGAACGAGATGATCGAAGCCAATCTGCGCCTCGTGATCTCGATCGCCAAGAAATATGTGAATCGCGGCGTTCACTTTCTCGACCTCGTTCAAGAGGGCAACATCGGTTTGATGAAGGCCGTCGACAAGTTCGAATACAGGCGCGGCTGGAAATTCTCGACGTACGCGACGTGGTGGGTTCGTCAGGCGGTCACGCGCGCCGTCGCGGACCAGGCGCGCACGATTCGCGTGCCGGTGCATATGGTCGAGACGATCAACAAGCTCAACCGCATTTCAAGCGAGATTCTGCAGCAGACCGGCAAGCCCGCGCAGCCCGCGGTGCTGGCCGAGCGCATGGAGTTGCCCGAGGCACGCATCGGCAGCATTCAGAAAATGGCGATGCGTCTGATCTCGCTCGAAACACCGGCGAACGATGACGCCGATGCCACGCTCGGCGACCTGATCGAGGATTCGAACGCGGAATCGCCGCTCGATGCGGTCGTGCGCGCCAGCTTGCGCGTTGCCATCGACGATGCGTTGAGCGCGCTCACGCCGCGCGAAGCACGCGTTTTGCGCATGCGCTTCGGCATCGACATGCTGAGCGAATTCACGCTCGGCGAGCTAGGCACGCATCTGGGCGTGTCGCGCGAACGCATCCGGCAAATCGAGAGTCAGGCCATCCGCAAACTGATGCATCCGCGACGCGCGGATAAACTGCGCTCGTTTCTCGATCACTGATCGAGTCGGTCTTCAGTGAGGCTCATGAGGACATCGGCGTACCAGGCGCTGTTGAGGCCGAGCGATTCGTCCACGTGCAGATCGCGCGTGGTCATGTCGATGGTCGATGAATGAATGCCGAGCAGCCGCCACGGAAGCGCGCACGACGCGCCGCTTTCATCGGCCGGATGACGGCTTATCACGACGGGCGCGCCGCTCGTGCCACGGTGCGTGCGCGCATCGGTGATGAAGCAGCCCTTGCCCTGAAACCGCAGCCCGAACGCGGACGCGATGATGCCTTGCCTTACCACCGGCAGATGATGCAGCGAGTCGTGAAAGCCCAGCGGAAAGCCGACGATCAGCACGGAAGCGCCGATCGGCATGGCGTCGCTGGATGCGGGCAGATGTTCGGGACGAAACGCGGCGAACACGGCAGTGAGCGGCAACTGATGGCGGGGCACTTCGAGCACGGCGACATCGATCTCGCCGCCCGTATCCGATGCCTGACGCCACAGGCTCATGCCGGCATCGTATAGCGGCAGCGACGCCCACGCCGACGCGCCCAGATTGTCACGATCCACGTGCAGCTCGATTTCGATGCGATCGGGGAAATGCTGGCTGGCCGCATCGACCAGTACATGACGGCTCGTGACGAGAAAGAGGCGCTCTCCGCGCGCGAAGAAAAAGCCGCTCGCGTTGGTGAGATGACGTGCTTGCACGAACGTGCGCACCCGCACGGCCGTGAGCAAGAGGGCTTCGACCGTGGGCTTGCGCGCGGCGTCGGGCTCGTCGGGCAAATTCGGATTGGTGCTGTTTCTTGCGAGGAAGATTCGCAACGCGTCGTGCTGCGGAAATTGATCTTGCAGGCTGTTTTCCGACAGGAACTCCGCGACAGGCTTGTCCGAACCAGAACCGCCGGACGCCGCGTTTGGCACGTGCCGGACGACGGCATTTGCGCCGTCGCAGAGGAGCCATCTGTCACCGTTCGAGCTGCGATAGAACTCGGTCGTATGCATTGCCGTGGTGTCCTGGTGACGCGAAATTTTGCAGCGTCACCGTTGTCCACGCGACCGCTTAAAAACATGCGTCGCTTCAGGCGCGGCGGTCGCCGGGAAGATGCGGATCGAATACCGCCTAAAGCATGAATTGACGATACGCACCTCGCCCGAAGCGGTCAAGGCATTTCGGGCAACGTGAAGGAGACGGGTCGCGATGCGCTTGCGCCTCGGTCATGCACTATCCCCGGGTGTCGATCCAGTCCTTCGCCCAGCGATGCGCGTAAGCGATGGCCTCGACTTCTTTCGAGAAATAGCCGACGGAATAAAAGGTGTACTGCGATTCGGAAGAACGAATATTTTTACGGTCTACAGACACGTTTGCCGAAAACGTCCGGTCCGGCAGGCGGTGTGCGGTCGCTTGTACCGCATAACCGTGATAACTCTGAATGGATGCCATTAGATTTTATATTTTTTGGGCGCTGATACTTACGTTCAAACGCAACGAATAAGAAAAGAGTGCGCGCGATATATCACCGAGCGATGTCGGGACGTGCGGCAATGAAGAGGGTGAGGGAGGGAAGCGGAAAAACCAGAGGGGAACGGGATCCGCACAACGGACCCCGTGACGCTGCGATTAGAGCGGCTTGATGTTCGAGGCTTGCATGCCCTTCGGGCCGCGCTTCGTTTCGAAGCTCACCTTCTGACCTTCGACCAGGGTCTTGAAACCGTCGGCGCGAATTTCGGAGAAGTGCGCGAACAGATCATCGCCGCCGTTATCCGGGGTAATGAAGCCGAAGCCCTTGGTGTCGTTGAACCATTTAACGATGCCGTTATCCATGAAAAATCCTTGAGAATCTGATGTGGGTGTTGAACGAGAGAAGCATCAAGGAGGGAGTGGACAACGAATTCCGGCACTAAAACGGACTATTGATGAGCAGCAGTCGACTTCTTGAACTTCGGCTGCAATCATACCAAACCCATGTGAAATGGTCAACTATTAGTCGATTTCAGTGCGGATACGTGACGGGAAGGCGCTCCGGCCATGCCCCTCGGCGGCGCTGCGCTTCCTCATCCGACAATTCGGATAATTAATGATTGACGTCCGCACGCAGCCAGGCAGAAGCTTGCGGAAATAATTCGTAATGGAGAGCCGCCGGTCTGAATACGCGCTGAAAATATATTTCCTTCCGCCATGCGCAAGCCTGCATGGTCTCGAAAAACGGAGAAGAGAATGAGAAGGATACGAGGGCTGGTTCTGGCGATATCTTCAGGAGTATTGATTACCGGATGCGGCGGCGACGCCGGCTCCGATGCAGCGGTCACGAACGGAAAGAGCGCAACTGGCCAGCCAGCGGCGCAGCAGGAGGCGGCAACCAAGGGTTACGCGTTATCGACGGTCATCTGGGACCGTGTTCCCATCGGCGTTTGCTGGAACATGAACAACGCCGATTTCGCGCGATACTCCGCAGAACGGAACTGGAGCCGCCTCGCGGTTCAGGAAACCTGGGAGCAGAATTCGGGCGTGCGGTTCACTGGATGGCGGCAATGCACGAACGATCCGAACTACTACGGCGTGCGGATCACCGTCGAGGACATTGCCGCGAGCGGACCGCATACCGTCGGCCTGGGCGCGATGCTGAACAACGTCGCAGGCGGAATGGCGCTCGATTTCACCTTCAGGAACTGGAGCCCGAGTTGCCAGGGACGTGAGGAATATTGCATTCGCCGCGTTGCCGCGCATGAATTCGGCCACGCACTGGGCTTCGCGCACGAGCAGAACCGGCCCGACACGCCATCGACATGCATCGAGCCCGCGCAAGGCACCTCGGGCGATACGATGATCGGCAGTTGGGATCTCGCATCGATCATGAACTACTGCAATCCGAACTGGAACGGTGACGGCAAGCTGAGCGCCACCGACATCGAAATGGTGCAGAAGTACTACGGACCTCCCCGGGTCAGCGAAACCGTGTACACGTTGACGCGCGCCCAGGCTCCGGCTCAGGTCACCGCGTACGATTTCGCGTCGCGCACAGCGAAGGCATCGATCGATCTTTCATTGACGGGCGACTACAAGCAGGTTGATCGAATGTTCGCCAGCGTCGACGGGAAGCGGCTGCACGTGCTTCTGGAGAGAAGTCCGACATCGCTCGATCTCGCCACGATCGATACCGCGACCAACAAGGTGCTGCACGTCACGCCCATCGGGCCGCTGCTGACGACTTCCACGGGTTATAGCTTCCAGCCCGCGCCGGATGGCAAGCAGGTCTATCTGTCGAACAGGAACGTGATCAGCGTCATCGACACCGACTCGGGGGCGCTGCTCAGAAAGATGGTGCTGCCAGAGGACTATAGCGTCATCAAGCTGGTAACAGCGAAGAATGACGATCAATACCTCTTCGCGCTCGCGAACGCGCCGGGGACGAAGCTGGAAGTTCTTCGCATCGAGGCGGCCAGCGGGTTTATCGTGGGCGGCTATCCGGCGGGTTCGGCGTCGAGCACGATGAACGATGAATTCACCGTGACCGCCGATGCGAAAAAGGCTTATTTCGTGAGCTTCACGTCGTTTGCAGCCGAGGGCAGCCTGACGGAAATGGATCTGGAAAGCGGCATCTGGCGCGTGCTGACCGATCTGCCGGAAAAGAAGCCGAAATTCCTCACGGCAATCGGCAACGGCCAGATTCTTTTCGCCGATGACAATGCGACGAGCCCGAGCGCGATCATCCTCTATGACGTGACGAGCAGAGCCAAGACGACGTTGCTGACATCGCCGAGCCTCGTGGGATACATGCAATTCGATCCGACGTCCGGGTCCGTACTTCTGGAACGGAGTGACACGTGGTCCGTCAATCAGTTGAAGCAGCGCTCGGACGGAAAATATCGGAGTACCGACCTCGGGTTGCGGTCGTTCACCAGCGGTACGGTATCGAGCGGCGTTGCGCCCTTCGTGGTGGTGACGCGCTGAGAAACGGTTCGCGATTCGTAGGACATAAAGGAGGAATCCGCACCACCGATCACACGGTGAGGAAAACACGAATGCTCACTTGACGACAGCCGAAAGTGCCGTATGATGGGTCTCTATATTGCGGTGCAGCAAAATCGCGACCGGTCATAAATACAGCTTTTTCTACGAAGCTGAACTCAGGAGCAACAATGTTTCCTTCTTCTTTTGCGAATCAAACGTTTGTCTACCCGGCAGCAAGCCTCCAGGTCCTCGTGAATGTTGCAAAGCGGTATGCGAGCGGCCTTCAGCAACTTGCTGAACTGAACGTGCAGACGGCCAAGACCGTCTTCGAAGAGAGCACGGCCGTTGCCAAGGCCGGCCCGCAGGCAAAACCGGCCGACTTTCTGAGCTGGCAATCGACTCTGCTGGCCGAGACGCCCGAAAAGGCGGCTGCTTACACGAGGCATTTCTGGCAGATCGTTCGTGCGACGCAGACGGACATTCTCAACGAGGCGCGTGGCCCGATCGAGCAATTCGGCTTCGGACTGAAGAAGGCGACCGAATCTGCTTCGCAAGAGGCTGTCGGACTGCTGTCGAGCGCCGCCGAGGCATCGACCGATCTCGCGGATGCAGGCGCCGAGGCGATCGAGTCATCCGAGAAGGCCGTGCGTGCTGCCAAGGCCGACGCGAAGCGCTAATCCGTGCCGTCAGCCCTGACGTGCCACTGTTGACTTTCGAAACCCGCATCACGCGGGTTTTTTATTCTGCTCGACCCGACGGGAAAATCGATGAATCCCTTCCATCCGCTTGCGTGGGCGCACGACTCGTTCTGGTCGATGTTTCCGCGCGAAATCGTCGGTCTCACGGCGCAATTCTTCGACAACACTGAGACAGCCGTCGCAAGCCCTGCGACTCCGCTGCCATCGGCAAGCGAAACGAAAAAGACATACTCCGAAGATGAACCGCCGCACAGCGACAGCACGATCGCGCAAGCGGGCGCTCATCGCTGGTCGAGCAAGAGTTTCGAGCATGGCAACGAGCGTTATCGATTCAAGGTCTATGTTCCGACCGCATACGAAGGCCAGCCGCTGCCGATGATCGTCATGCTCCACGGCGCGCAACAGGACCCGGACGACTTCGCATCGGGGACCGGGATGAACATCGTCGCCGAAGAGAAGGGCCTTATCGTCGTCTACCCGGAGCAGCCGGAAAGTTCAAATCCACTGAGGTGCTGGAACTGGTTCATGGCGGCGAATCAGACGCGCGAATCAGGCGAAGCGGCGGCCATCGCGGCCCTCACGCGCGAGGTCGCGGCCACGTATAACGTGGATCGTGCTCGCGTTTATATCGCGGGTATGTCGGCTGGTGGAGCGTTGGCCGTCAATCTCGCTGTGACGCATCCGGAGTTATACGCGGCCGCGGCGATTCATTCGGGCCTGGCGTTCGGCGTCGCCGACGAGCAGATGACAGCACTCTGCGCGATGAATGACGGCAAGGGCAAAGTGCGCTTGCCCGACACCCTGTCCGACGGCCCCAAACCGCGCGCAGTGCCTCTGATCGTTTTTCACGGCGATGCCGACGACACGGTGCATCCGCGCAACAGCGAACAGATCGTGTCGATGAGCCAGTTGCTGCACGGCATGTCCGACGACACGGTGACGTCATCCTCGATCTACGTCGCCGACGAAGCGGGCGGCCACGCCTATACCCGTCAAGTGTTTCATGACCGTGACGGTGAACTGATCGGCGAGCAGTGGGTCGTTCACGGCCTGGGTCATGCGTGGTCCGGAGGCCATCCCGACGGCACCCATACGGACACGCGCGGACCGGCGGCAAGCCGCGAGATTGCGCGATTCTTCGGTCAATTCACGAGAGACGGCAGCCGGTAATACTGAAGGTTCATCGAAGAAGTCCGCTTTGAATTCTCCCCCCTCGCCGCCTAGACTTTGATTCGACATTCCGGGTAGTCGATCAAAACGCGAATTCGTTCGCGCATCGTCGGAACGTGGCGTGACACGAGGAGGGACGATGGAATGCATCGAGATATACAGCGGCCTCGACGGACATTCGGCGTTCAGAACCATTCACGCGTTCGAAGCGAGTCCGGTGATATTCAAGGGCGTCGCCGTTTCCTTATCGTCGCCGCAGCCGTGTGAAAGCGTGCTCGTGCACGAGTTCGACGGCGACTATGTGCTCGGCTGGCATAACCCGCCAGCCAGACAATATGTCGTCGTGCTGGACGGCGAACTCGAAGTCACCGTGCAAGGCAGCGACGCTGCGCAACGGTTTGCAGCGGGCGCGATGTTCATTGCCGGCGACGTGGACGGCACAGGCCATACGACACGCGCGATCCGTTCAGGCCGCGCATTGGTCGTCAACGTGCGGATATGACGCGATGTTACTCAAGCATGCTCTCGCAGTGGTGACAGGCGGCGGCAGTGGCATAGGCTACGCCGCCGCCGAACGATTCGTGGCCGAAGGCGCGCGCGTGGTCATCAGCGGGCGTAACGCGGAGAAACTGCAACGCGCCGCGGAGAAACTCGGCGAGAACGCATTGCCTGTCGTTGCCGACGCCGCAATCCCCGACGACATGCGACAGCTATACGAGAAGGCAGTCGGCCACTTCAAATGCAATGTCGATGTGGTCGTTGCCAACGCGGGTATTTCCCGGCAAACGCCGGTGCGCGATACGTCGCTGGCGCAATTCTCCGATGTGCTCAACACCAATGTCGGCGGGGTCTACGCGACCGTGCGCGAGGCGCTGCCGTTCCTTGCCCGGCCTGCGTCGATCATCCTCGTGGCGTCGCTCGCGGCCAATCAGGGCACCAAGAATTTTTCCGCTTACTGCGCGTCGAAGGCGGCGGTCGTTTCGCTCGCAAAGAGTTTCGCGGCGGAATTCGTCGAGTCCGACATACGCGTCAACAGCATTTCTCCGGGCGTGGCCAATACGCCGATTTTCGATAGCCTCGGAATGTCGGAAGCGCAACTGCTGGAATGGTCGCGCGTGATTCCGATGAAGCGCCCCGCCGACCCGGCGGAAATCGCCGCCGCGATTCTTTTCCTCGCATCCGATGCGTCGCGCTACATGACGGGCGCCGACCTCGCAGTCGACGGCGGCATGTCAGGCATCAGTCCATTTTGATTCGCCGCTGCGATTGCATCGAAGAACGCGGGGTCGAGGGCATACCCCATGCGCGACCAGGAAGATCGGATCGTCGCTTCCGTGAATGATCAGCACGGGCAAATCGAGAGACGCCAGTCTTCGCCCTCTCCGAACTCCTCGTAGAAGAGGTCGATCCCATTGCCGCGAAACGTGCCTGCCTTGACCACGAAAGTCTCTTTTCATCACGATGCCTCGACGTTCCGCGCGAGTGGCAGAGGCCGGGGTTCGCGGTGCTCGTCGAGATGTTTGCAGACGACATCCGCGACGAGTTCCGGCCGGGTGCCCACGAAGTAATGCTGCCCCTCGGGCAACACTGCCAAAGCCGTCCGATCCGACAGCGCCGACCACGCGCGAAACCGGCGCGCATATCCGCGCGTCAGCGGATCATCGGCGCTGACGATGCTGAGTATCGGCGCGGCGATCTTCTCGTCGGCGCGATGTTTCTCGTAGTCGAAAGTCAACTGCGCATTCCTGCGGAAATTGCCCATCATGAAGGCAAGCACGTCGGGTTCCATCGCGTCGGTCGGACCGCCCCAGCGCTGAATCAGCGTTTGAAGCTTGCTGTCGCTGGTGAGGCTCCAGGGCGAGGGCATCGGCAGCCAGCGCAGAAGCCGCGGAAGCGGAAACGCCGCCGCAACGGTGAGGAGCGCGACCTTGCGCCCCCGGCGCTCGATCTGGCGCACCAGTTCGAACGCCAGGAAGCTCCCCACGCAATGGCCGTACACGGCAATATCGCCGGTGTCCGCCGCGACGAGCTCGTCGGCGCAGGCCTGCGCCATCTGAACCACCGACACGTAATCGCGCGGATCGCTGCCGAGCTCGTTACCGGGCAGCGCGATTGCGCGCACCGCAAGCGTCGGATCGCGCGAGCACAAGGCATCGGCCAAAGGCCGGAACACGGTGGCGGACGCCCCGGCATACGGCGCGCATACGACGGTCATACGCCTCGTGGCGGAACCGCGCGCGATGACCGGCACGAGTGTGCTCGCCGTGGGGGCATCGCGAGCAAGCAGCGCAGCGACGCCCGCGACGGTCGGCTGGCGATAGAAGTCGAGCTGTGCGATCTTTTTATCGAACGCACTCGCAAGCCGCGACAACGACGTGATGACTTTCAGCGAGTGGCCGCCGAGCGCGAAGAAATCGTCGTGACGCCCGATGCGCTGCACACCCAGAAGCTCCTGCCAGATTGCGGCGATCGCGATTTCCGCCTCGCCTTGCGGCGCCTCGTAGTCCTTTGTCACCACCGAAGACTGATCCGGCGCCGGCAGCGCGCGCCGGTCGAGCTTGCCGTTCTGCGTCAGCGGCAACGCCTCCAGATTCACGAACGCGTTCGGCACCATGTAATCGGCCAGCACCATCGAGAGCTGTTCGCGCAAATCCGCCGCCGATGGCCCGGACCCGTCGCGGCCGACCACATATCCGACCAGCCGTTTGTCGCCCGAACTGTCCTGCCGAACGATCACCACGGCCTCGCGCACGCCTTTGCACGCCAGCAGCTTCGCTTCGATCTCGCCCAACTCGATGCGAAAGCCGCGAATCTTCACCTGGTCATCGTTGCGGCCGAGGTATTCGAGCGTGCCGTCGGCGAGCCATCGGCCCAGATCGCCCGACTTGTACATCCGCGCTTGCGCATCGCTCGTGAACGGATCGCTCACGAAGCGTTGCGCGGTGAGTTCCGGACGGTTCAGATAGCCGCGCGCCACGCCCGCGCCACCCACGTATATCTCGCCGGTCACGCCCTCGGGAACCGGCTGACCCTGACCGTCGAGCACATACAAGCGCAGGTCCGGAATTCGCCCGCCGATCGGACTGCGGCCGGTGCGCTGCGCATCCTCGGGACTCAACGCACGATAGGTCACGTGCACCGTGGTCTCCGTGATGCCGTACATGTTCACGAGTTGCGTAGCCGCATTTTGCTCACGCGCATACCACGGCTGGAGGATCACCGGTTCGAGGGCCTCGCCGCCGAAGACGACCTGACGCAGTCGATGCGGCAGATTGCTTTCTCCCTGTGCGGCGATCAGTTGCCGGAACGCGCTGGGCGTCTGGTTCAGGATCGTCACGCCTTCCTCGCAAAGCAGGCGATAGAAGTCCTGCGGCGAGCGGCTCACCTGCTTCGGCACCACGACGAGACGGCCGCCGTACAGCAGCGCGCCCCAGATTTCCCACACCGAGAAGTCGAACGCGAACGAGTGAAACAGCGTCCAGACGTCCTTTGCGCCGAACTCGAACCAATGGTCCGTGGCGCTGAACAGCCGCACCACGTTGCGATGCTCGATCATCACGCCCTTCGGTTGGCCCGTCGAGCCGGAGGTGTAGATCACGTAGGCCAGATGACGCGGGTTCAGATCCGCGACCACCGGGTTGTGCGTCGGTTGCGCTTCGAAGGTCCGCGTGTCGAGTTCGATCATCGGCGCGGACAGTTCGCCCAGCACCTCGCGCACGCTCGCCTGTGCGAGCACCGCCACCGGTGCGCAATCGTCGAGCATGTAGGCGAGCCGTTCGACGGGGTAGGCCGGGTCCAGCGGCACATATCCGGCGCCTGCCTTGAGAATGCCCAGCACGCCGACGATCATGTCGATGCCGCGTTCCACGCAGATCGCGACCCGGTCGTCGGGCTTGACGCCCGCATCGATCAGACGATGAGCCAGCCGATTCGCGCGGACGTTCAATCCTCCGTAGGTCAGACGCGCGTCCTCGTGGACCACCGCCACGGCGTCCGGCGTCTTTTCGACCTGCGCCTCGAACAGCGCGATCACCGTGGTTTCCGGCGCTTCCGCCGCGATTTCGTTGCGCTTGACGAGCAGGCGTTCGCGCTCGGCGACCGGCAACATGTCGAGCGCGCGCACGGGCAGCGACGGGCTTTGCGCCAGCGCCAGTGCCAGCGCGTCCAGCGTGCAGTCCATATAGCCGGCCACACGCGATGCATCGACGCGCGTATCGGCCTGCACGACGAGTTCGAAGTCGCCGCCGAAGTCGTTCACCGAAAGCAACAGCGGATAGTTGGTGCGCTCATCGCCGTGCAGCACCGACACGCCGCTCGCGGTGGTGCGCGCGCCGTGCGCCTTGTCGGACGCCCGGCTGTGACGGTAGTTCAGCAACGCGCTGAACAGCGGCAACGGCGCGGCGACGCCGCTGCAGCGCTGCGCCAGCGCGAGCGAGGCGTGTTCATGGTGCAGCAGCGTCGACAGCGCCGCATGAGTCTGCCGCACGGCATCGCCGACGCTCACATCGTGCAGGCGGACGCGGATCGGCAGCGTATTGATGAACATGCCGAGCACGCGGTCCGCGCCCTCGCCGCCCTGCATGCGGCCGAGCAGCACCGTGCCGAACACCACGTCCTCACGGCCCGACACGCGCCCCAGCACCTGCGCCCACGCGAGGTGAAAGAGGCTCGCCACGCTGACGCCGAGCTTGCGCGCCTCTTCGCGCAACTGTCGGCTCAGCCGGACCGGAAGCGTCGTCCTGAATTCGGCGATGCCGAGGCCGTTGCTTTGCACATCGCTCAGGCCATACGGCAGCGTGGGCTCATCGACGTCGGCAAGCGCTTCACGGAAGTACGCCTCGTGCTCGCTCTGGCTCATGCCCAGTCGCGCCTGCGCGACGAAGTTGCGATACGGCAGCGGCGTGGGGAGAGACTGCGTCTCGTCACGCAGGATCGTTTCGATCTCCTCCAGCATCATCTCCAGCGCCGTGTAGTCCATCACCATGTGATGGCCGAGCAGTTGCAGCAGCCAGCGGCCGTTGGGCTCGTCGCGCGCCACGTAGAGGCGCATCATCGGCGCCTGCCGCACATCCAGCCGATGATGTCGCGGGTCGAAGCGCTGCGCCAGTTGCGCCTCGATTTCGCCATCCTCCGGCGACAGTGTGACCTCCTCGACGATCAGGCGCGCCTCGCGCCACACCACCTGCACCGGTTCGGACAGACCTTCCCAGAGCACAGCGGTGCGCAGGATGTCGTGGCGCGCGATCACCTTTTGCAGCGCCTGCACGAAGCGCCCGAGCTCGACGCGCTCGGGCATGGCCATCATCATGTTTTGCAGATACGGATCGCCGTCGCCGCCCGCGATATGGTGGAACAGCATCCCCTCGTGCAACGGGGCGAGCGGATAGATGTCCTGCACGTTGCGCGCACCACCTTCGACCTGCGCCACGACGGCGTCGATCTGCTGCGCGGTCAGCGTGACGAGCGGCAGCATCTCCGGCGTGATCGCCTCGCACCCGGCGGGGATGCCATTCGGCGGCACCGTCACCGCGTTGCGCACGCTTTGCGCAGCAGCGGCGAGCGCGGCCACGCTCGGCTGGCTGAACAACACCCGAACGTCGGCGCGTACGCCTGCCTGACGCATCCGTTCGATCAGCGTCACCGCCAGCAGCGAATGGCCGCCCAGTTCGAAGAAGTTGTCGTGCCGGCCCACGCGCTCGCGTCCCAGCACCTCCGCCCAGATCGCCGCGATCATCGATTCCGTATCGCCCGCCGGCGCTTCGTAGTCGCGACGGGTGAACGCGCCGTCGTCGGGCGCGGGCAACGCGCGCCGGTCCACTTTGCCGTTCGGCGTGAGCGGGAGTGCGTCCAGCATCACGTAGGCGGCCGGCACCATGTACTCCGGCAGCGTCTCCAGCATGTGGGCGCGCAATTGCTGGCTCCGCAACGCTTCCCGCGATGCGTCCGCCGTGTAATACGCCACGAGTTGCTTGCCGCCGCCGCCCTCGCGCGCCACCACCACCGCCTCGCGGATGTTTTCATGTGCCGCGAGCCGCGCCTCGACCTCGCCGAGCTCGATGCGATAGCCCCGGATCTTGACCTGAAGATCGTTGCGGCCGAGGAACTCGACATTGCCGTCGGGAAGCCAGCGGGCGAGGTCGCCGGTGCGATACATGCGCGCGTCCGGCGTCGTGCTGAAGGGATCGGGCAGGAAGCGTTCGGCGGTGAGCTCCGGCCGGTTCAGATAGCCGCGCGCAACGCCCGCACCGCCGATATGCAGTTCCCCGACGGCGCCCGGCGGCATCGGCTGGCCGTGCGCGTCGAGCAGATATATCCGCGTGTTGGCGAGCGGCCGGCCGATAGGCACGGTGTTGCCGTCGAACCCGTCCGGCCTGCGCCACGCCGTCGCGCAGACCGTGGTTTCGGTCGGGCCATAGGCGTTGAAGATCGTGATATCGGATTGCACTGCGCGCATCAGCGAGACGCCCGGCGACTCGCCGCCCAGCACGAGAACCTGAAGCCTCGGCAGGAGCGCGAGCGAATTCTGTCCCTGCAACAGCGCCGGGGGCAACTGAGCGTGCGTGACCGCGTGCCGCCGCATGTAGTCGATGAGCGATGTGGCCGCGAGGCAGTCGTCGCGCACCGGAAGATAGAGCGTGGCGCCCGCGGCCAGCGTCATGAACACATCGGCGACGCTGACGTCGAAGCCCGGTGAAACGAACTGGACGACGCGGCTCTCCGGACCAACGCCATAGAGCGCGATTTGCGCGACGGCAAGATTGACGATGTTGCCATGTTCGACCATGACGCCCTTGGGCGCGCCCGTCGATCCGGACGTGTAGATCACATAGGCGAGGTCGCTTGAACCGAGCCCCGCGACTTGCGGATCGTGATCGGGTCGGGTGTCATCGAAAGCGCCGGGTTCGAGCACCGGCAGTTCGCCCGTATCGCCGAGCGCCGCGCGACCCGCCGTATCCGCGATGAGCAGCACGGGAGCGGCATCCCGGAGCATGTAGGCCAGCCGTTCGCCGGGATAGGCCGGATCGAGCGGCACATAGGCGGCGCCCGCCTTGAGAATCGCCAGCAGTGCGATCACCAGTTCCGGACGACGCTCCATGCACAGCGCCACGCGCGCTTCGCGTCCGACGCCAAGCGCAATCAACTGATGGGCGAGCCGGTTGGCCTGCTCATTGACCCGCGCATAGGTGACGGACTGGCCTTCGAAGACGAGCGCGGTTGCATCCGGCGTGCGCGCGGCCTGCTGCTCGAACAACCGATGGACGCACTGCGCCTGCGGCAAGGGCGCGGCCGTCCCGTTCCATTTTTCGAGCACGTCGCGCTCGCCGGGCAGCAGCAGGGCAAGGCTATGCAAAGGGACATCGGGTTGCGCGATCGCCTGTTCGAGAAAATGCGTGAACCGCCGCAAGTGCGTCCGCACCGCGTCGGCGCTGTACATTGCCGCGCTGGCATCGAATACCAGTCTCAGGCCGACTTCCTCTCCCTCGTCGTGGACGTGCAACGTCAGGTCGTCGGGCGTGACGGAAAACGTGCGCGTCGATACAACCTCGCAGTCCGTGAACGCGATCGCGCTATTGAAGCCGGGCATGATATTCACGATCGGGCCGAACAATCGCTGACCGATGTCGAGGCGTTCCAGATCGCGCCGGATATCCTTGATCCGATAACGCTGGTGACGCAGCACGCGAAGGCTCTGCGCGGAAACCTGCTTGACCAGTTCGATCATGCTCGCGCACGGATCGACGGGCACTCGCAGCGGCAGCACGTTGGACATCATGGCCGGCACGTTCTTGGCCGTTCGCCCGACCCGCGCAGTGACGGGCATCCCCAGCACCACTTCATCGGCTTGACCGCTTACGCGAGCCAGATAGGCGGCCATCGCGGCCGTGATGAACTGCGACCACGAGGTGCCGTTCTGTTGAGCGGTTTGACGCAGCAATGCCACCGTTTCCGGCGGCAGGTTGATCCTTGCCTTGACCGTCGTGACTTCGGGCGATGGATTCTCCACGCCCGCCGCGATGATCGGAGGTTCCGGGCAATTGGCCAGATGCTCGCTCCAGTACTGCTGATCCTTTTGAAAAGCGCTGGATGCGCGATACGCCTCGTCATCCGCGAGCAGATCGGCCAGCCTGCTCCATGTCGCCGGAGCGGGTTGCGATCCGCCTTTCAGAGCCGAATAAATCTCCGCAAGCCGCTCGATGAAGAGAAGAAACGAGTAGCCATCGAACACGAGATGATGAAAGCACAGAAACAGGAAGAACCGGTCCGGCGCGGTCCGAAGCAATGCCACGTTGAACAATGGCCACTGATCGAGATCGAATGCGGTGGAACGTCTCGCCTGCACGTGATTTTCGACTGCCTGTAGCGGGTCCGCCTCGCCGCTGACATCGAGCACCGGGAGCCTGAAATCGACCGGCTCCAGTATCTGATGCGGCAATCCTTCCGTGCCGCGCAGACGAACCTGCACTGCGTCCGCTTCCGAGATGGTCTGCCGCAAGGCCGATTCCAGCACCTCGATATCGAGCGGCCCGGCAATCTCCGTCAGATGCGCGAGGTTGTATCGGGGATCCTGCAAATCGACTTGTTGTCGAAAGAAGATGCCGAGTTGCGCGGGCGTAAGAGGAAAGCTGAGCATGGTTTCACTCGATAAAAAGTTTTAACCGGACGGCCCCGACGCGTTCAGTCGGCCACGGGCGAGTCGTTGCGTCTCGCGTACAAGCCCGCCTTCAGCGCTTCAGCCGATACATCGACGAGACGGCCTTGCGCCACCTGCACGAGCCGGTCGGCGCATTCGAAGTAGGCGTCGTCGTGAGAGATGACGATGACCGTCTTGCCGCGGCGCTTGAGATCGGGAATGAGCTCCGTGTAGAACACGCGCCTGAACACGGGGTCCTGATCGGCGGCCCACTCGTCGAAAAGATAGATCGGGCGATCTTCGAGATAGGACGAGATCAGCGCCATCCGCTTGCGTTGCCCCGACGAAAGACTGGTGGTGCTGAACCGGTTGTCCCGGATGCTTACCTTGTGATCGAGTTCGAGCGTACGCAGATAGTGCGTCGCCTGTTTGGCGACCTGAGCCTGATCCTGGCAAAGGATTTCGTCGAACAGATGAAAGTCGGCGAACACAGCCGAGAAGCGCTGACGATACTGCACGAGGTTATGTCTATCGACCTTGATGCCGTTCAGCTCGACATGTCCTTGCTCGGGTTCGTAGAGCCCGAGCAGCAGCATCGCGAGCGTGGTCTTGCCGCTGCCGTTTCCTCCGATCAGGTAGACGACCTCGCCTTGTCTGATCGACAGATCGATCGGCCCGAGCGTGAACGGACGATCCTCGGTCAGCCCCGGATAACGATGCGATACGCCGGCGAATCTGAGCAACGGCGCACCTTCTTTCGTGACGGCGAACGGGTCGTCCTGTGTCGCGGGCGTGTCGTCGTTCGGCGCGTGCGTCAGCTCAGCATCGAGAATGCGGATGCGCCCCAGTGCGATGGACGCCTGACGCAGAATCGGCAAGCTCGTCATCACTTCGCTGACCGGCTGGATCAGAAACAGAAGCAGCAGTGTGAGCGTCACCAGCACGCCCGGCGATTGCGGAAACCAGTGCGGCACGACGAGCAGGATCAGACCGATGGCGACATAAAACAACATGCCGCCCGCATTGGCGACGAGCGAATAGAGCAGCATCGCCCGCGTGAAGGATCGCCTGAACCGA
Organism: Caballeronia jiangsuensis; assembly: GCA_000648925.1. Classification (GTDB taxonomy): domain Bacteria; phylum Pseudomonadota; class Gammaproteobacteria; order Burkholderiales; family Burkholderiaceae; genus Caballeronia; species Caballeronia jiangsuensis. Next base: position 188,071 of record JFHF01000004.1, on the reverse strand, counting down.
TGCGCGGTCGGATGAACCACGTGATCGGTGAAGTATCGGCCTCGCGAAGTATTGAGCTGCAATTCGCGCGTGCCTTCGAGCAGCGAGCGGAAATGCCGGAAGATGACGTCGAGCTGATCGCGAACCGCCTGCATTTCTCGCAGCGGCCAGCGCTCCACGCTGTGATAGATGACCGCCGCGGTGATCAGAAAGACGAAGAAGCACGCGAAGGCTTGCCAGGAAAGCCACGCCATATACGCGAGGCACACGGCAGTCAAAACCAGATGTCCGAACACGACCGGCAGCATCTGCGCGGCCTGCGCGAACGTGTTGACATCCGTCGTGAGAATGGCGAGCAGGCGCGGCTTTCCGAGCGCCTCCAGCTTCTTATACGGCGTATGCAGAATCTTCCGGCACAACTCGATGCGCAGACTGCATATCACCTGCTGCCCGAAGTCCATGATGAGAATTTGCGACGTCGTTCTGAAGAGCAGTTGTGCAGCGCAGACGGCGAAGAAACCGATCGCAAGTGCGCGCGTGGGTATGTGACCGCTGGCGACGGTGCTGATCAGCCGCGCGATTTCGGCGCTGCAAATAGCCCCGACGAACCCGGCGATTACAGCGACGACAATGCGCGGCATCGATTCACGTCGAATCTGCGGAGGGATCAGCGAGAACATGACGCGTCTCCGCTCGCTGCGGGTGCAAGAGACGCAAGGAACGTCTGGATCGTCCGGTTGAATTCATCGGGATTGTCGGTCATCACGGAGTGGCCTGCGCGCGGGATCGTCGCGAGTTGCCCTTTGGGCAGCGCCTGATTCGCCATGCGCCACGCGATCTGCGGCGTGAGCAATGCGGACCCGATGCCTCTCACGACGAGGCTCGGGCAGCGCACGGACCTGAGCATGGTCCAGACATGCTCGTCGCGCGCGCTTTCCTTCGGCGAGTCATCGGCGACGGCCCTGTCGAGCTTCGGCTCGAAGGCGCCCGTATTGGTGCGGCGCAGCGCGTGCGCCGCGAGATGCTGCAACGCACGCTCATTCGCAAGCGGACGGCGCTCCTGCAGCCACTGCGCATACTCGGTGATCGAGTTGAAACGCACCGGCGTTTCGCGTATTTCAGCGGACACTTTTTGCGAACCAGCGCCATCGGAATCCGGTCCAAAGTCGACCAGCACCAAACCCGACGTGAACTGTTCGAGCATTCCCGTAAGATGCAATGCGACGCTGCCGCCGAGCGAATGACCGACCAGCACGGGCTTTCGTATGTTCATTGCGAGCAGAACTTCGAGCACGTCGCCGGCGAGCGTTCGCGCATCGTATGCGCGCTCCGGGTCCCAGCTCGAATCGCCGTGCCCGCGAAGATCGATGGACACGAAACGGTTGTCGGCGCAGGCGGATTCCGTCAGCGTGCGCCATACGCCGCTGCACTCGCCGCGGCCGTGAAGCAGCACACAGGGCGTGCCGGCGCTGCCCGAATCCTCGACCGATATGTCGAAACGGCCATTACGGATTCTGACGCTGCGTCGTTGCACGAAAGAGGGTCGTTTCATGATTGTCACCTGTTAGGATCGAGCGGAGACAGCTTGACGCTCGAGAGTTAGAACCGGATTAGGTCCCGAACCAGCGGGGTAAAAGTGGCCGATGCAACCCGCTAACAAGTTCCTAACTTTCCGCGCCTAACTTGACTTCATTCACATGTTCTGTCGGTCCGGGCCTTCATGGAACGTAAGACTGACCGACGATCCGACAACACGATGTAACTTTCCGGTGGATGCGCACATGACAAATTCGAACCCTGCTTTCAAAGAGCCAGTCGCAGAGGACGCGGTGGCGGTCACGGGCAATTCCCTCGGCTCACCCGAAGAACTCGCGTCGATGGTCGCCGAGGCGCTGGGTGCGAAACGCTGTGTCGTTTCCGTGACGGCGGACGAGCGCATCGCCGACGTATGCTCGGGGCACTATGTGTCCTTCGGCGAGGTGCATCTCGGAGCGACGGCGGCCATCGTCGAATACTCGGACGCACGCGACAAGATGTTCTCGGTCCTCGAGTCGAATGGAAAGGCGATTGGCGTGGTGCAGGTTTCGGGGCCGCGAGACAAACAGCGGTTCGATGAACACGACCTCAAGCTGCTGCGCATCTTCGCGGCGTTCATCACGCGGGCCGTCGAAGCGGACAGACTGCAGAAGCTCGTTGCCTCGCCGTTCGCGCGCATGACGCTGAAGCGCTCGACGGATCAGACTATCGGTGACATCGTCGCTCAATCGATCCAGAATCCGAGTCAGCTCTCGAAGCTGCTCGCCCGATCCTTCTATCGCGAGATGACGCGCGCGGGCTTCGACTTCAACCAGATCATCGGCGCGGCGACCGAGATCATTTCCGAACTCGCGAGCAACGTGCGCAAGCATAGCGATCGAAATAACCGGCGCGAAAGCTGACTCTTGGCTTCGCGTGACGAGCGGCGGCGCGCCATGCGCCGCCGCTTTTTTTGTTGGTGACATTCGCACGATCATCTGACTTCTCCTCTTCGTTGTTTGCCATCGGCCGTGGAGCCGATGGCAAGCTTCACTTCACGCCGAGTTCCTCACCGGGATGCCGACGCGCCGCACCTTCGAAGACGCTCAGCGAAGCGAGACTTCGTCCGATCGTCGCGAGCGACGAGGGCTGGCACATTTCGCCGTGTGCGCAATCGATATCGAAGTTCACGACAGCGCCTTCCGCTCGCTCGCGCCATTGCGCGACATGTGGCGCGTGACCGTCCGCTTCGGATCGCGTGGCCGTGAAGTAGACGATATCGCCGCCGAACCGCGCTGGCGCGAACGTGCCTTGCAGATGCATGTTCCGCCGCGTTGCATCGATCAGCGTCATCACGTGTCCATCGGTGATATACGCCGGAATCAGCCGATGCTGGCGCAGGGCGTCGACGCGTTCCGTAGTCGTCTGCATCTCGCGAAGCGCGAGCGTGAGTTCCTCGGGCATGTTGGAAAAGGCCGCCGCCATGAGCGCGCATTCGTCGAATTCGCGTGCTTCCCGGCCATCGGGCAGACGCGAGTCCAGCAGAACGAGCTGATCGACGGTCTCGCCGGCGCGTTGAAGCTGCGTCGCCATTTCATAGGCAACCAGTCCACCGAAGGACCAGCCTAACAGCCGATAGGGCCCTTGAGGCTGAACGCTCCGGATGCGCGTGATGTAATCGCTCGCCATCTCCGCGATATTCGCGGGACTGTAATCGGGTTGCTGGAGCGCGGGCGTCTGCACGGCGTAGATTGGCCGATTTCCGTCGATGCTTTGAGCAAGTCCCGCATAACTCCAGGCGAGTCCGCCGACCGGGTGAATGCAGAACAGCGGCGCGCCGTCGCCGGGAGTACGGATCGGCAGAATCGCGTCGAATTCCGTGTTCGAGGGCGCGGTGCTCAGATGGTCCGCCAGTTCGGCCACCGATGGGGCGTTGAACAAGACCCGGATGGAAATGTTCTGGCCGAGGCGGGCGTCGATAAGCGCCATCAGTTGTACGGCGAGCAGCGAGTGTCCCCCGAGCGAGAAGAAGTTATCGAAGACACTGACGCGTTCGAGACCGAGCACACTGGCAAAGCACTCCGCGAGCGAATGTTCGAGCGAAGTGCGCGGTGCGACGTAAGCGGCAAGGTCTTGCCACTGCGGATCGGGTAATGCACGGCGATCGAGCTTGCCATTGGGTGTCAGCGGCAACGCATCGAGCACGACGAAGGCAGACGGCACCATATAGTCGGGCAGACGCGAATCGAGATGTTCACGCAAGGCGCTCGTATCGATCTCGGATACCAGCGTGACATAAGCGACAAGCTGCTGATCCTGCTGTCGGGCCCGCGCAATAACCACCGCCTCCCGCACAGCCGAATGACTGGCGATCTGCGCTTCGATCTCACCCAACTCAATACGGAATCCACGAATCTTGACCTGATGATCGTTGCGGCCGAGGAATTCGATATGCCCATCGGCGCGATATCTTGCGAGGTCGCCCGTGCGATACATACGTGCGCCGGGAACGAACGGATCGTCGAGGAAACGCTCAGCGGTGAGATCGTCACGATTCAGATAACCCCGCGCCACGCCTGCACCACCGATATACAACTCGCCCACCGCCCCCGGCGGCACCAGTTGATAGTGCTCATCGAGCAGATACATGCGCGTATTGGCGATCGGACGACCAACCGGCACCGTCGATGACGTACTCGCTTCGAGCCCGGTTCGATAGCACGAGGACCAGACCGTGGTTTCCGTGGGACCATAAAGATTCCACAACGACTTGACCCTCTCGCGCAGACGCGCGGCCAGTCCCTCGGACAGCGCTTCGCCACCGCACAGGGCGGTGAGTTGCGCGGAGCCCGACCACTGCGCGTCGAGCAGCATGCGCCAGGTCGCCGGGGTCGCCTGCATGAAGTTAATGTCGTGCTTCACGAGCAGCGTTTGCAGCGCGAGCGGATCGGCTGCATCGCTTCTACGAGCCAGCACGATGCACGCACCGGTGCTCAAGGGCAGATACAACTCCAGCCCGGCGATATCGAAGGAGATGGTCGTAACGGCGAGCAGCGTATCGGCTGCGCGCATCGCGGTGACATCGCGCATCGAGCAGAGGAAGTTCAGCATCTCGCGATGCTCGACCATCACGCCCTTGGGCTTGCCGGTGGAACCGGAGGTGAAGAGCACGTAAGCGAGATGATGCGAAGCGACGTCTGTGTGCGGATCGTCTTGCGACAACGAGCTGTCAAGCGATGCATCGGGATCGAGTACGCGCAGAGAACCCGTATCGCCCAGCGCTTCACGGCCAGCTATATCGGCGATCAACAGCCGTGGCGTCGAGTCGGTGAGGATATGGCTCAGACGCTCGCCAGGATACGCCGGATCGAGCGGCACGTATGCACCGCCTGCCTTGAGTATCGCCATCAATGCAACGACCATGCCGATGCCACGCTCTACGCACAGCGCCACGCGATCTTCCGGCCTTACACCCAGCGCGATCAGATGATGCGCAAGCCGATTCGCACGCGCATTGAGTTGCGCATAGGTGAGCGATTCATCCTCGAATACGAGCGCGATCGCATCGGGCGTACGTTGCACCTGTTGCTCGAAGAGCTGATGAATGCACAGATGTTCGGGATAGGCTGCAGCGGTGTCGTTCCACGTCTGGACCAGCAAGGTGCGGGTCTCGGGCGGCAACACATCGAGCTGATTCACCGGCGTCTGAGGAGCCTGTTCGAGCGCCAGCGCGAGACTCGACAGCGCTTGTTCCATGTAGCCGCACAGTTGTTCGGGCGACAGCGGCGCGAGCGTCTGCGCGGTGAGGCCGAGGCTCTCGCCATCGTCTTCGACCGCGAGCATCAGCGGATAGTTGGTGCGTTCTTCGGCGCCGAGCAACTCGATACCTTCGAAGACCTGCTGTTCATCGGTCGAGGCCTGATTGTGGCGATAGTTGAGCAAGGCGCTGAAGAGCGGCGCGGGCGCGGCGACGCCACTGCATCGCTGAGCGAGCGCGAGCGGCGCGTGCTGATGCTGCAACAAGGCGGCGAGCCGTTCATGCGTATCACGCACGCTATCGATGACCGGTGCATCGTTCACATCGAGACGAATCGGCAGCGTGTTGATCAAAAGCCCAAGCGCCTGATCGACGCCAGCTTGCATGCGTCCGAGCAGCACCGTACCGAACACGACGTGACCATCCGGATTCGCCGCACTGGCGGCGTTGAGCACCCGCGCCAGTGCGAGATGGCACAGACTCGCGAGACTCACGCCGATGCTGCGTGCCTGAGTGCGCAGGCGCGTATTGAGCGATGCGGGCAACGTAACGCGCGCTTCGGCGACGGCCGAGCCATCGTGATGAACGTCGGTGAGGCCGAAGGGCAGCGTGGGTTCGCTCACGACGGCGAGCATGTCGCGGAAGAATGCTTCGTGCTCTTGCCGGGTCGCGCCGAGCCGCGCCTGCGCGACCAGATCGCGGAACGGCTGAGCCGCGCCGAGCGTGTGTGCGCGACCGTCGAGCAGTGCGCCGATCTCCTTCTGGACCACTTCCAGCGTGACGTGATCGCCGATCAGGTGATGCCAGACGAGCAGCGCCAGCCAGCGCGCCGAGCCGGGTTCGCGAGCGAGGGTGAGTCGCAGCAGCGGAGCTTGAGCGAGAGAAAGACGCTGTGAGCGCGCATCGAAATGTCGCGCGAGTTGATCGGCAGCGTTGTCCTCCGTGAGACTGATCTCGTCGATCGACAGGGGCGCGTCACGCCAGACCACTTGCGCGGGCGTGCTGAGTCCGTCGTGGATGAAGGCGGTGCGCAGGATGTCATGGCGCTTGACGACCTCGCGCAAGGCATCGAGCCACGCATCGAGCCGCGCACGGCTATCGAAGGCGATACGCGCGGTTTGCAGATAGGGATCGCCATCGGTGGTCAGCATGTGATGGAACAGAATGCCTTCCTGCAACGGCGCGAGCGCATAGATATCCTGCACGTTGGTGAGGCCACCGGGCACCTCAGCGACGATACGATCGATGTCCGTCTGCGTGAGCGTGATCAGCGGCAGCATGGGCGGCGTGAGTGCGGTGCAGTCAGGTGTTATCGCGTTGGCTGGCACAACGATCTCTGCGGCAACGGCACCCTGTTCGAGCGAAGCCGCGAGCGCACAGAGCACGGGCGTGGCGAACAGGTCGCGCACGCTGGCGTGCGGCCCGACGCGGCGCATACGCTCGATGAGCGTCACGGCGAGCAGCGAGTGGCCGCCGAGCGCGAAGAAGTTATCCTGCCGGCCGACGCGTTCGAGTCCGAGCAATTCGGCCCACAGATCGGCGAGTGCGGTTTCGGTGGCGCCCTGAGGCGCTTCGAAGGGACGCAGCGCGAAGGCATCGGCTTGCGGATCGGGCAATGCACGACGATCGAGTTTGCCGTTGGGCGTAAGCGGCAGCGCATCGAGCACGACGAAAGCCGACGGCACCATGTAGTCGGGCAGGTGCGAGGCGAGATACTCGCGCAGGGCGGTGACATCGATATCGGATGTCAGCGTGACATACGCGACGAGTTGCTGATCGTGCGATTCCTCATGCCGCGCACGAGCGATGACTACCGCTTCGCGCACCGCCGGATGATCGGTCAAATGCGCTTCGATCTCGCCGAGTTCGATGCGGAAGCCGCGAATCTTGACCTGATGATCGTTGCGGCCAAGGAACTCAATGTTGCCGTCGGCGCGATAACGTGCAAGGTCGCCCGTGCGATACATGCGCGCGCCGGGAACGAAGGGACTAGCGACGAACCGTTGCGCGGTAAGCGCCGCGCGCCGAAGATAACCGTCCGCGAGACCCGCACCGCCGATATAAAGCTCGCCGATGACGCCGATCGGCACATGGCGCAGGTTTTCGTCGAGCACGTATGCGCGCGTATTGGCGAGCGGCTGTCCGATGGGAATCGACGTGCCATAGGCGATGGCGTCGTTCAGCGCGTGGGTCAGCACGCCCACGGTCGTTTCCGTCGGTCCATAGTGATTGAGGACGCGCAGGCCGGGCTTCAGCGCCTGCAAGGACATGATCCAGTCGGAGCGGGTCGCTTCTCCGCCCAGCACCAGCAATTGCGCGGGCAATGCCGGCGCATCGAGCGTCACGTCGACGAGCGCGCGCAAGTGGCCGGGCACGATCTTCAGCACATCGATATTGCGCTCACGCATGTATTGCCCGAAGAGGTAGCCATCGGAGGTCCGCTCGGTCGACAGCACGTGCAGTTCATGCCCTGCCACCAGCGCACCGAACAGGATCGTATGGCCGAGGTCGGTGGCGATGGTCGAAGCCAGGGCCATGCTGCTCTGCGCGCGGACGTTCATTCTCGCCAGCACGCCGCTCAGATAATTGGCGAGGTTACGGTGACTTAGGACGACGCCCTTCGGCTTGCCCGTGGAGCCGGAGGTGTAGATCACATAGGCCGGGTGACGGGAGAGCACGTCGACGGTGAGATCGGTTTCCGCGCAGGTTTCGATGCGACTCGCTTCGGTGTCGGGACAGACTACGTTCACGTTCCGCACGATGTCCGTGAAGCGTTCGAGAAGCTGCGGTTGAGTGAGGAGCAACGACACTTGCGCATCGTCGAGCATGTACTCGAGCCGTTCGGCGACAGAGGTGGGATCGAGCGGCACGTAAGCGCCGCCTGCTTTAAGTATCGCCATCAACGCCACGATCATGCCGATGCCACGCTCCATGCACAGCGCGACGCGTTCTTCAGGACGCACGCCGAGCGCGATCAGATGATGCGCAAGCCGGTTCGCACGTGCATTGAGTTGCGCGTAGGTCAGCGATTCGTCTTCGAAGACGAGCGCGATGGCATCGGGTGTACGTTGAACCTGTTGCTCGAAGAGCTGATGAATGCACAGATGTTCGGGATAGACCGCAGCCGTGTCGTTCCAACTTTCGAGCAATGCGTGTTCTTCGGGCAATACCAGTTCAAGCGCATGCAGCGGCGCATCGGGCTGATCGAGCGCTTGTTGAAGCAGTCGCGTGAAGCGTTCACCCAGCCGTGCGATGGTGACTTCATCGAACAGATCGGTGGCATAGCTGAGCGTGCCTGCGAGCCCATCTTGCGTATGCGTCAGACTCAGCGTGAGATCGAACTTGGCGCCGGCTTCGGCAGCGGGCAGCAAGGTCAGCGTGAGACCAGGCAAGGCGAGCGCTTCCATCGGCGCGTTCTGTAACACGAACATGACCTGGAACAGCGGCGTGCGACTGGTGTCGCGTACCGGCGCGAGCGCTTCGACCAGCTTCTCGAAAGGAAAATCCTGATGCGCATACGCGGCCAGCGTCGTGTCACGGACTTGTGCGAGCAGATCGCGCAAGGAGGGCGAGCCGGAGAGATCGGCACGCAGCACCAGCGTATTGACGAACAGTCCGATAAGCGGCTCGATCTGCGCATGTGTGCGATTGGCGATAGGCGAGCCAACAGCAACCTCAGATTGCCCCGACAAGCGCGCGAGCAGCGTCTGGAACACAGCAAGCAACAACATAAAGGGCGTGACGCCTTCACGTTGAGCCAGCGCATGCAGGCGCTCGGAGAGTTCGGCGTTCAGCGCAAAGGGCAGCGTCGCACCGCGTCCGCTGATCTGCGCGGGACGTGGGCGGTCGGTGGGCAGATCGAGTGGCGCGAGTTCGGCGAGTTGATTGCGCCAGTATTGAGTCTGTCGATCGAGTTCGGCACCGGCGAGCCAGTCGCGTTGCCACAGCGTGTAGTCGGCGTACTGCACGGCCAGAAGCGGAAGCGCGAGCGGTTCATTGCGCAGCGCGGCGGTGTAGCAGGCGCCGAGTTCACGTACCAGCACGCCGGTGGACCAGCCATCGGAGACGATGTGATGCATGGTGAACAGCAGGACGTGCTCATCGTCTTCGAGGCGCAGCAGTTGGGCGCGCAGCAACGGACCGCGTTGAAGATCGAAGGGACGACGCGCTTCGTCCTGTGCCAGTCGCTGGACTTCGACGGCTTGAGCGTCGATGAGCGGCAGTGCAAGTTCCAGTGCTGGAGCGATGTGCTGTACGGCTTGACCATCGTGATGCGCGAAGGACGTGCGAAGGCTTTCGTGACGCGCGACGAGCGCATTCAGCGCGGCATGAAACGCACGAACATCGAGTGAGCCATGCAAACGCAAGGCGATCGGGATGTGATACGTGGACTGTCCGGGATTCAACTGTTCGAGGAACCACAGGCGTTCCTGTGCGAAAGACAGTGGCACATGTGCCGGACGCGCAAGTGCCTGCAAAGGCGGCAACATGCCGGCGCTCGCTCCGTTGAGCGACAGCGCTTCGGCAAGCGAAGCAACGCTGGGCGCATCAAACAGGGTGCGCAAGGGCAATTCGATCGAAAGCGCTTCACGCAGACGCGACACAAGCTGCGTTGCGAGCAGCGAATGACCCCCGAGCGAGAAGAAGTTATCGAAGACACTGACACGTTCGAGGCCGAGCACGCTGGCGAAGCACTCCGCAAGCGAATGTTCGAGCGACGTGCGCGGCGCGACATAAGCGGCGAGGTCTTGCCACTGCGGATCGGGCAATGCACGGCGATCAAGCTTGCCATTGGGTGTCAACGGCAGCGCATCGAGCACGACGAAGGCCGATGGCACCATATAGTCGGGCAGACGCGAATCGAGATGTTCACGCAAGGCGCTCGTGTCGATTTCTGAAACCAGCGTGACATAAGCGACAAGCTGCTGATCCTGCGTCTTTTCATGTCGAGCACGCGCAATAACCACCGCCTCCCGCACAGCCGGATGACTGGCGATCTGCGCCTCGATCTCACCCAGTTCGATACGGAAGCCACGAATCTTGACCTGATGATCGTTGCGACCAAGGAACTCGATATTGCCATCAGCACGATAACGTGCGAGATCGCCCGTGCGATACATGCGTCCACCGGAAACGAACGGATCATCGAGGAAACGTTCGGCGGTGAGATCATCACGATTCAGATAACCCCGCGCCACGCCCGCCCCACCGATATAAAGCTCGCCCACCGCACCCGGCGGCATCAACCGACGTTGCGCATCGAGCAGATAGATGCGTGCGTTCGCAATCGGCTTGCCGATGACGGGCTGCATCTGTTCAATTGTGATCTCCGTGAGAGCGGCATCCACGGTGCATTCGGTCGGACCATAGACGTTGAACGCGCGGATCTGATCGGCCTGTGCAAGCTGATTCCACGTCTGTTGCGAGAGCGCTTCGCCGCCCACCAGCAACGTCAGCTCGGATCGCCGCTGTTCAAGCAGACCAGTGGTGAGCAACACGTCGAGCTGGGTGGGTGTGCAATCGAGCACATCGACGTCGCGCGCATCGAGAAATTCGATCAACGCAGAACCATCGGTGCGCACATCCGCAGGGATCAAAATCAGTCGATGTCCCGCGAGCAAGGACGTGAGGCTCTTCAGCGACGAGTCGAATGCGATGCTGGCATTCAGACTGACGCCGGAGTTCGGAGCGCAATGCGCGAACACCGTCGATTGCAATGCGCGATGGAGATACGCGACATTGCGATGCTCGACCATCACGCCCTTGGGCTTGCCTGTTGAGCCGGACGTGTAGATCACGTAAGCAAGATGATGCGGGGCGACGTCCGTTTGCGGATCGTCTTGCGACAACGAGCCGTCGAGCGATGCATCGGGATCGAGCACGGCGAGCGTGCCGATATCGCCTAGCGCTTCACGTCCGGCGGCATCGGCGAGCAGCAGGCGGGGCGTCGCATCGGTGAGGATATGACTCAGACGTTCGCCCGGATACGCCGGATCGAGCGGCACGTAAGCACCGCCTGCCTTGAGAATAGCCATCAACGCGACGATCATGCCGATACCACGCTCCATGCACAGCGCGACGCGTTCTTCCGGCCTCACACCCAGCGCGATCAGATGATGCGCAAGCTGGTTCGCACGCGCGTTGAGTTGCGCGTAGGTCAGCGATTCATCTTCGAAGACGAGTGCGATGGCATCAGGCGTGCGTTGAACCTGTTGCTCGAAGAGTTGATGAATGCACAGGTGTTCTGGATAGGCAGCAGCCGTGTCGTTCCAACTTTCGAGCAATGCGTGCTCTTCGGGCAACACGAGTTCGAGCGCATGCAGCGGCGCATCGGGCTGATCGAGTGCTTGCTGGAGTAGTCGTGTGAAGCGTTCACCCAGTCGTGCAATGGTGACCTCATCGAACAGATCGGCGGCGTAACTGAGCGTGCCTGCGAGCCCGTCTTGCGTATGCGTCAGACTCAGCGTGAGATCGAACTTGGCGCCGGCTTCGGCCCCGGGCAGCAAGGTCAGCGTGAGGCCGGGCAAGGAAAGCGCTTCCATCGGCGCGTTCTGTAACACGAACATGACCTGAAACAGCGGCGTGCGACTGGTATCGCGAACCGGCGCGAGCGCTTCGACCAGTTTCTCGAAAGGCAAATCCTGATGCGCATACGCGGCAAGCGTCGTGTCGCGCACTTGCGCGAGCAGATCACGCAACGAGGGCGAGCCGGACAGATCGGCACGCAGCACCAGCGTATTGACGAACAGGCCGATAAGCGGCTCGATCTGCGCATGTGTGCGATTGGCGATAGGCGAACCTACCGCGACTTCAGACTGCCCCGACAGCCGCGCGAGCAATGTCTGGAACACGGCAAGCAACAACATAAAGGGCGTGACGCCTTCACGTTGAGCCAGCGCATGCAGGCGATCGGTGACCTCGGCGTTCAGCGCAAAGGGCAGCGTCGCACCGCGTCCGCTGATCTGCGCGGGACGTGGGCGGTCGGTAGGCAGATCCAATGGCGCGAGTTCGGCGAGTTGATTGCGCCAGTATTGAGTCTGTCGTTCGAGTTCCGCACCGGCGAGCCAGTCGCGTTGCCACAACGTGTAGTCGGCGTATTGCACGGCCAGAGGTTGCAGTGCCGGAGGTTCATTGCGCAGTGCAGCGGTGTAGCAGGCACCGAGTTCACGTACCAGCACGCCGGTAGACCAGCCATCGGAGACGATGTGATGCATGGTGAACAGCAGAACGTGTTCGTCGTCTTCAAGGCGCAGCAGTTGGGCGCGCAGCAACGGACCGCGTTGAAGATCGAAGGGACGACGCGCTTCGTCTTGTGCCAGGCGCGGGACATTGGCGGCTTGAGCGTCGATGAGAGGCAGTGCGAGTTCCAGTGCCGGAGCGATGTGCTGCACGGCCTGACCGTCGTGTTGCGCAAAGGACGTGCGAAGGCTTTCGTGACGCGCGACGAGCGCATTCAGCGCAGCATGAAACGCACGAACATCGATCTCGCCATGCAGACGCAAGGCGATCGGGATGTGATACGTGGACTGTCCGGGATTCAACTGTTCGAGGAACCACAGGCGTTCCTGTGCGAAGGACAGCGGCACATGTGCTGGACGCGGACCTGCCTGCAAAGGCGGCAACGTGCCAGCGGACGGTCCGTTGAGCGAAAGCGCTTCGGCAAGCGATGCAACGCTGGGTGCATCGAACAGCGTGCGCAAGGGCAACTCGATAGAAAGCGCTTCACGCAGACGCGACACCAGTTGCGTCGCGAGCAGCGAATGACCACCGAGCGAGAAGAAGTTATCGAAGACACTGACGCGTTCGAGGCCGAGCACGCTGGCGAAGCACTGCGCAAGCGAATGTTCGAGCGACGTGCGCGGTGCGACATAAGCGGCGAGGTCTTGCCACTGCGGATCGGGCAATGCGCGACGATCGAGCTTGCCATTAGGCGTGAGCGGCAATGCATCGAGCACGACGAAGGCCGACGGCACCATGTAGTCGGGCAGACGCGAGTCGAGATGTTCACGCAATGCGCTCGTATCGATCTCGGATACCAGCGTGACATAGGCGACGAGCTGCTGATCGTGCGTCTTTTCATGTCGAGCACGCGCGATAACCACCGCTTCCCGCACAGCCGGATGACTGGCGATCTGCGCCTCGATCTCACCCAACTCGATACGGAAGCCGCGAATCTTGACCTGATGATCGTTGCGGCCAAGGAACTCGATATTCCCATCGGCGCGATAACGTGCGACGTCGCCCGTGCGATACATACGCGCGCCGGGAACGAACGGATCGTCGAGGAAACGTTCGGCAGTAAGCTCAGGACGATTGAGGTAACCCCGCGACACACCCGCGCCGCCGACATACAACTCGCCCACCGCGCCAGGAGGAATCAACTGACGTCGCTCATCGAGCAAATAGATGCGTGTATTGGCAATGGGCCGGCCGATCGGCACCAGATTCGTTTCTTCAGGAAGGCATCGATACGCCGTCGCCCATACAGTCGCTTCGGTCGGACCGTATTCGTTATAGAGCAGCACTGGCCGAGGCAGTGTCGAGCTTTGTCGCGCGAGGCTCGGCGGACACGCTTCGCCCGCGACGATGATCTCGCGAAGCTTATGCTCGCCGCTCGACGACATGCTGTCGAGAATGGCCTGACCGAGCGACGGCACGCATAACACGCGCGTAATGTCTCGATTGCGCACGAGCCTGATGATTGCGTTCGGATCTCTTGCAGTGTCGATATCGACGAGCGCGAGGCAACCTCCGTTCGTGAGCGTCCCGAAGAGACCGGCGACGGAACTGTCGAAGGCGAGGGAAGAAAGCAGCAGGAAGCGCTCGTTGGCTGCGTGCTCGTAGAACTGGTGGCGGGCGAAGGTGGATGCGACCAGCGTCCGGTGTTCGATGGCGACGCCCTTGGGCTTGCCAGTGGAACCGGACGTGTAGATCACGTACGCAAGATGATGCGGAGCGACGTCCGTTTGCGGATCGTCTTGCGACAGCGAGCCATCGAGCGATGCATCGGGATCGAGCACGGTGAGCGTGCCGGTATCGCCCAATGCTTCACGTCCGGCTGCATCGGCGAGCAGCAGGCGGGGCGTGGCATCGGTGAGGATATGACTCAGACGTTCGCCGGGATACGCCGGATCGAGCGGCACATAAGCGCCACCTGCTTTAAGTATCGCCATCAACGCGACGATCATGCCGATACCACGCTCCATGCACAGCGCGACGCGTTCTTCAGGCTTCACACCCAGCGCGATCAGATGATGCGCAAGCCGGTTCGCACGTGCATTGAGTTGCGCATAGGTCAGCGACTCATCTTCGAAGACGAGCGCGGTGGCATCGGGTGTACGTTGAACTTGTTGCTCGAAGAGTTGATGAATGCACAGATGCTCGGGATAAACAGCAGCGGTGTCGTTCCAACTTTCAAGCAATGCGTGCTCTTCGGGCAACACGAGTTCGAGCGCATGCAGCGGCGCATCGGGCTGATCGAGTGCTTGTTGAAGCAGTCGCGTGAACCGTTCACCCAGCCGTGCAATGGTGACTTCATCGAACAGATCGGTCGCATAGCTGAGCGTGCCTGCAAGACCGTCTTGCGAATGCGTCAGACTCAGCGTGAGATCGAACTTGGCGCCCGCTTCGGCCCCGGGCAGCAAGGTCAGCGTGAGACCAGGCAAGGCGAGCGCTTCCATCGGCGCGTTCTGCAACACGAACATGACCTGAAACAGTGGCGTACGGCTGGTATCGCGTACCGGCGCGAGCGCTTCGACCAGTTTCTCGAAAGGAAAATCCTGATGCGCATACGCGGCCAGCGTCGTATCGCGCACTTGCGCGAGCAGATCGCGCAACGAGGGCGAGCCTGAAAGATCGGCACGCAGCACCAGCGTATTGACGAACAAGCCGATAAGCGGCTCAATCTGCGCATGTGTGCGATTGGCGATAGGCGAGCCCACAGCAACCTGAGATTGCCCCGACAGCCGCGCGAGCAGTGTCTGGAACACGGCGAGCAACAACATAAAGGGCGTGACGCCTTCACGTTGAGCGAGCGCATGCAGGCGCTCGGAGAGTTCGGCGTTCAGGGCAAAGGGCAGCGTCGCACCGCGTCCGCTGATCTGCGCGGGACGTGGACGGTCGGTAGGCAGATCGAGTGGCGCGAGTTCGGCGAGTTGATTGCGCCAGTATTGAGTCTGTCGATCGAGTTCGGCACCGGCAAGCCAGTCGCGTTGCCACAGCGTGTAATCGGCGTATTGCACGGCCAGAGGCGGAAGCGCCGGAGGTTCATTGCGCAGTGCGGCGGTGTAGCAGGCACCGAGTTCACGCACCAGCACGCCGGTGGACCAGCCATCGGAGACGATGTGGTGCATGGTGAACAGCAGGACGTGTTCATCGTCTTCGAGGCGCAGCAGTTGGGCGCGCAGCAACGGACCGCGTTGAAGATCGAAGGGACGACGCGCTTCGTCTTGTGCCAGTCGCTGGACATCGGCGGCTTGAGCGTCGATGAGCGGCAGTGCAAGTTCCAGTTCAGGAGCGATGTGCTGTACGGCTTGACCGTCGTGTTGAGCAAATGAAGTACGCAGGCTCTCGTGACGGGCGACGAGCGCATTCAGGGCGGCATGAAACGCACGAACATCGATCTCGCCATGCAAACCCAAGGCGATCGGGATGTGATACGTGGACTGTCCGGGATTCAACTGTTCGAGGAACCACAGGCGTTCCTGTGCGAAGGACAGCGGCACATGTGCTGGACGTGCAAAAGCCTGCAAAGGCGGCAATGTGCCAGTAGATGGTTTTTCGAGCGAAAGCGCCTCGGCTAGCGATGCAACGCTGGGCGCATCGAACAGCGTGCGCAAGGGCAACTCGATAGAAAGCGCATCACGCAGACGCGACACAAGCTGCGTTGCGAGCAGCGAATGACCCCCGAGTGAGAAGAAGTTATCGAAGACACTGACGCGTTCGAGACCGAGCACGCTGGCGAAGCATTCCGCGAGCGAATGTTCGAGCGAGGTGCGCGGCGCGACATAAGCGGCGAGGTCTTGCCACTGCGGATCGGGCAGCGCGCGGCGATCGAGCTTGCCATTGGGCGTCAGCGGCAACGCATCGAGCACGACGAAGGCGGACGGCACCATATAGTCGGGCAGACGCGAATCAAGATGCTCACGCAAGCCGCTCGTATCGATTTCGGAAACCAGCGTGACATAGGCGACAAGCTGCTGATCCTGCGTCTTTTCATGTCGAGCACGCGCGATAACCACCGCCTCACGCACAGCCGGATGACTGGCGATCTGCGCCTCGATCTCACCCAGCTCGATCCGGAAGCCGCGAATCTTGACCTGATGATCGTTGCGACCGAAGAACTCCAGACTGCCATCGCTAAGATAACGTCCAAGATCACCGGTCCGATAAAGACGCCCGCCCGAAACGAACGGATCATCGATAAAGCGCTCGGCAGTAAGCTCCGGACGATTCAGATAACCCCGCGCCACGCCCGCGCCACCGACATACAACTCGCCCACCGCACCGACAGGCGCGAGCCGCCCTTGCGCATCGAACAGATAGACCGTCAGATCGGGAATACGCACGCCGATCGGGCTGCTGCTGACCGCACAGTCATCGCGAGTCAGTGGCCGGTACGTCACGTGCACGGTCGTCTCGGTAATGCCGTACATGTTGATCAGACGCGGCTTCTGGTCCGAATGCCGCGCGTACCACGGTTCGAGCATCGACGGATTCAGCGCCTCGCCGCCGAAGATCACATAGCGCAACGCATCGGGCGCATCGTTCGTTTCCTGCGCCTGAATGAGCGCGCGGAACGCGCTGGGCGTCTGATTCAGAACGGTCACGCCCTCGCGCTGAAGCAGGCAAAGGAAGTCGGGTGCGAAGCGCGCCACATGCTGCGGCACGATCACGAGTTTGCCGCCGTAGCGCAGCGCGCCCCACAACTCCCAGACAGAAAAATCGAAGGCGAACGAGTGGAACAGGCACCAGACATCGCGTTCGTCGAAGCCGAACCAGTCCTGCGTGGCATCGAAGAGACGCACGATCTGCGCATGTTCGACCATCACGCCCTTGGGCTTGCCGGTCGAGCCCGAGGTGTAGATCACATAGGCGAGATGAGGAGGCGCGACGGGCGTTTGCGGATCGTCCTGAGGCAGCGTGTCATCGAGCGATGCATCGGGATCGAGCACGGTCAGCGCGCCGGTATCGCCGAGCGCATCACGGCCGGCCGCATCGGCGAGAAGGAGCCGGGGCGTGGAATCGGTGAGGATATGGCTCAGACGTTCGCCCGAATAAGCCGGATCGAGCGGCACATATGCGCCGCCCGCCTTGAGTATCGCCATCAACGCGACGATCATGCCGATGCCACGCTCCACGCACAACGCCACGCGATCTTCCGGACATACGCCCAGCGCGATCAAACGATGGGCAAGCTGATTGGCACGCGCATTGAGTTGCCCATAGGTCAGCGACGCGTCCTCGAAGACGAGCGCGATGGCATCGGGCGTGCGTCGAGCCTGTTGCTCGAAGAGTTGATGGATGCAGTAACCCGACGGATACGTTGCGCCCGTGTCGTTCCACGTATGCACGAGCAGGTTGCGCACGGCGGGCGGCAACACGTCGAGCTGATTCACCGGCGTATCGGGCGTCTGTTCGAGCGCCTGCGCAAGGCTCGAAAGCGCCTGCTCCATATACCCGCACAACTGCTCGGGCGACAGGGG
The DNA here is from genome assembly GCA_000648925.1 of Caballeronia jiangsuensis. Classification (GTDB taxonomy): domain Bacteria; phylum Pseudomonadota; class Gammaproteobacteria; order Burkholderiales; family Burkholderiaceae; genus Caballeronia; species Caballeronia jiangsuensis. Next base: position 170,116 of record JFHF01000004.1, on the reverse strand, counting down.
CGAGACGGTCTGCGCGGTGAGTTCGAGGCTGTCGCCGTTATCGTCGATCGAAAGCGTCAGCGGATAGTTGGTGCGCTCCTCCGCGCCGAGCAGTTCGATACCTTCGAAGGCCTCGCGCTCATCCGCCGATGCCTGATTGTGGCGATAGTTGAGCAGCGCGCTGAAGAGCGGCGCGGGAGCCGCGACGCCACTGCATCGCTGTGCGAGCGCGAGCGGCGCATGCTGATGCTGCAACAGCGCCGCGAGACGCTCATGCGTGCGGCGCGCGCTATCGGCGACCGATGCATCGTTCACGTCGAGGCGAATCGGCAGCGTGTTGATCAAAAGGCCGAGCGCCTGATCGACACCCGCCTGCATGCGTCCGAGCAGCACGGTGCCGAACACGATGCGTCCATCCGAATCGAGCGCGCTGCCCGCACTGAGCACACGCGCCCAGGCGAGATGACACAGGCTCGCAAGACTCACGCCGATGCTTTTGGCCTGAGCGCGCAGACGCGTATCGAGCGACGCCGGCAGCGTCGCGTGTGCTTCGGCGACGGCCGAACCGTCGTGATGAACGTCGGTGAGGCCGAAGGGCAGCGTGGGTTCGCTCACGTCGGCGAGCATGTCGCGGAAGAAGGTTTCGTGCGCGTCCTGAGCCGCACCGAGCCGCGCCTGTGCGACCAGATCGCGGAACGGCTGGGCCGCGCCGAGCGATTGTCCCCGGCCGTTCAGGATCGCGCCGATTTCCGCATGCATCACTTCGAGCGTCGCGTGATCGCCGATCAGGTGATGCCAGTTCAATTGCACGAGCCAGCGCCGGCTTCCCGTTTCGGGGGCAAACGCGATCCGCATCAACGGAGCCTGCGTGAGATCGAGGCGTTGTGTGCGGGCATCGAAATGTCGTGCAAGCTGTTCGGCGGCGTCGCCCTGCGTGATCGCGATTTCGGTGATGGACACGGGTGCCTTGCGCCAGACCACTTGCGCGGGCGTGCTGAGTCCATCGTGGATGAACGCGGTGCGCAGGATATCGTGCCGCTCGACGACCTGTTGCAGCGCATCGAGCCACGCATCGAGGCGCGCGCGGCTGTCGAAGGCGAGGCGCGCTGTTTGCAGATACGGATCGCCTTCCGTGGTCAGCATGTGATGGAACAGGATGCCGTCCTGAAGCGGGGCGAGCGCGTAGATATCCTGAACATTCGCGAGGCCGCCGGGAACCTGCTCGACGATGCGATCGATATCCGTCTGCGTCAGCGTGATGAGCGGCAGCATCGCCGGCGTGATCGCGGTGCAGCCGGGCGTTATCGCGTTGGCCGGCACGACGATCTCGCGCTTCGGCGCGGCATGTTCGAGCGAAGCCGCGAGGGCGCTGAGCACGGGCGTGGCGAACAGATCGCGCACGCTGGCATGCAGGCCGATGCGCCGCAGCCGTTCGATGAGCGTCACCGCAAGCAGCGAGTGGCCGCCGAGTGCGAAGAAGTTGTCGTGACGGCCCACGCGTTCCAGGCCGAGCGATTCGGCCCACAGATCGGCGAGCGCGATTTCGGTTCGGCCTTGGGGTGCTTCGAACGGACGCAAGGCGAACGCATCGGCCTGCGGATCGGGCAGCGCGCGGCGATCGAGCTTGCCGCTGGGCGAGAGCGGCAGCGCGTCGAGCGTGACGAAGGCCGAAGGCACCATGTAGTCAGGCAGACGCGAGGCCAGATGCTCACGCAGGGCGCTGGCGTCGGTCCCGGAAAAAAGCGTGACATAGGCGACGAGCTGCTGATCCTGCGAACCCTGATGCCGCGCCCGCGCGATGACCACCGCCTCACGCACCGAAGGATGCGCGAGGATTTGCGTTTCGATTTCGCCGGGTTCGATACGAAAGCCGCGAATCTTGATCTGATGATCGTTGCGGCCGAGGAACTCGATATTGCCGTCGAGCTGAAAGCGCGCCAGATCGCCGGTTCGGTAGATGCGTGCGCCCGGAACGAAGGGATCATCGAGGAAACGCTCGGCGGTGAGTTCGGGCCGGTTCAGATAGCCGCGCGCCACGCCCGCGCCGCCGATATAGAGTTCGCCCACCGCGCCGGGAGGCACCGCGCGCCGCAGCGCATCGAGAACATAGGTGCGCGTATTGGCGAGCGGCTTGCCGATGACGGGCCGCGCCTGTTCGGTCGTGATCTCCGCGACCGTCGCATCGACCGTGCATTCGGTCGGACCATAGACGTTGAAGGCGCGTATCTGTTCGGCCCGTGCGAGACGGTTCCACGTCTGCGGCGTGAGCGGCTCGCCGCCCACGAGCACCGTCAGCGGCGACGTGCGTTGTTCGAGCAGACCCGCGGAGAACAGCGAGTCGAGCTGCGTCGGCGTGCAGTCGAACACATCGATGCGGGCGGTATCGAGAAAGTCGATCAGGGCCATCGCATCGGTGCGGACGTCGGCGGGAACGATGACGAGCCGATGTCCGCCGAGCAGCGCGGTGAGGTTTTGCACGGAGGCATCGAAGGCGATGCTGGCGTTCAGCGTCACGCCCGAATGCGGGGCGCAATGCGCGAACACCGTCGAATGCAGCGCGTGATGCAGATTCACCACATGGCGGTGCTCGACCATCACGCCCTTCGGCTTGCCGGTCGAGCCGGACGTATAGATCGCGTAGGCGAGATGATGCGAGGCGAGGCCGGGCACGAGCGGATCGCCTTGCGGGAGTGCATCGTCGAGCGACGCGTCGGGATCGAGAACGGCGAGCGCGCCGGTATCGCCCAGCGCCTTGCGTCCGGCGGCATCGGCGATCAGCAGCACGGGCGCCGTATCGCCGAGGATGTAGCTCAGGCGCTCGCCCGGATAGGCCGGATCGAGCGGTATATAGCCGCCGCCGGACTTGAGTATCCCGAACAGCGCGACGATCGCGCCGATGCCGCGCGCCATGCACAGCGCCACGCGGTCTTCCGGACGCACGCCCGCCGCGATCAGCCGATGCGCGAGACGATTCGCACGCGCATTGAGTTGCGCGAACGTGAGCGACTCGCCGTCGCATTCGAGCGCGATGGCATCGGGCGAGCGTCGAACCTGATCTTCGAGAAGCTGATGAATGCACAGATGCTCGGGATAAGGCGCGGCCGTGTCGTTCCACAACTGGAGCCACGCCTTTCTCTCGGGCAGAAGGAGCTCGAACGAATGCAGCGGCGCTTCGGGCTGCTCCAGCGCGTTTTCGAGCAGACGCGTGATGCGTCTTGCATGGGCATCCACGTCTTCGGACGAATAGAGCGACGGATTGCCGTCGAACATCAGTTCGATACCGAGTTCGTCGCCCTCGTCGTGGATGATCAGCGCGAGATCGTCGGGCGTTCCGTAGAACGAGCGATTCGATCCGATACGGCAGCCGGCGAACTCCAGCGCGAGGCTGTAGTCCGGCATGATATTGACCGTGGGGCCGAAGAGCGGCCTGTCGGATTCGATGCGTCCCACATCGCGCCGTATGTCTTTCACACGATAGCGTTGATGACGCAGGATGCGCCGGCTCTGCCGCGAGACGTCGCCGAGCAGATCGATGATGGACGTATTCGCGCCGAGCGTCGCGCGCAGCGGCAATGCGTTGGACATCATGCCGGGCACGTTTCTCGCCCGTCGGCCCACGCGCGCCGTGACTGGAAAGCCGAGCACCACTTCGGGCTGTCCGCTCAGACGCGCGACATACGCGGCCATGACCGCCGTGACGAACTGCGGCCACGTCGCGCCGTGGCGTTCGGCGACTTGCCTAAGACGCTGCGTCGTTTCGGATGACAGACGCATCTGCGCGATCGCCTGTGTGGCCACGTCCGCGGGAATCGGCTCGTGCGCCATGCATTCGGCGAGAATCACCGGCTCGGGGCAGTCCGCCAGATATTCGCGCCAGAACTGCTGATCGCTCTCGAACGCATTCGACGCGCGATACGCGTTATCGTCGTCGATGAGTTCGGTGAGTTGTCCCCACGCGTATGGCGCGGGCTCGCGTCCTTCGACCAGCGCCGAATAGACTTCCGCGAGGCGCTGCGTGAAGAGGAAGAACGAAAAGCCGTCGAACGCGATGTGATGTATCCGCTGGAACAAGAAGAACCGCGTAGGACCAGCCTGGAAGAGTTGACCGTCGAACAGCGGATAGCGGTCGAGATCGATGGCGCTGGCGAGCGCGGCCTGCACTTCCTGATCGATCGCTTCGACAGGATCGGGCGCATCGCTGACATCGACGACCCGAAGCGCGAAATCTTCCATCTCGTCCGGCACCACCTGATGCGGCATGCCATCCGTGACGACGATGCGCACCTGCATCGCCTGCGCTTCGCCGACCGTCTGACGCAGCGCTGCGTTGAGCGCCTCGACATCGAGCGGTCCGATGATCTCCGTCAGTTGCGCCAGATTGAAGCGCGGATCGCGCAAATCGAGTTGCTGTCGAAAGAAGATGCCCGATTGAGCGGGGGCGAGAGGAAGGCTGAGCATGGCATCAATCCGTAAATGAGAGCACGCGGGTGCTCCGGAAACCGATGTTCGAAAACATCGTTACGCGAGTTCTGGACGAAACACTTCAGGGATTCACGATTCGGGTAAGCGAGCCCAGCGCGACGAAGGCTCTCATGCGAAGCGCCAGCATGAGACTGCCCTGTGCCCGGATCACGTCCTTCACGGCCGGATCGCTGAGCGAACCGAGCCGGTTGAACGGCGTGCGGAAGCAATGCGCCAGCGTGATGCCGAATCCGGTATCGGCGGGATCGACGCCATGCCACCAGAACGGCGGAATATAGAGAACGTCGCCGGGTTCGAGCGTCGCTTCGAACTTGGTCAGCGATGCGTCCGCCGGAAAGAAGCGCGCCCGTTCATCCATGTGATGCAGGTTGGATTTGATCGGCACGGCGTATGCATGCCAGTCTTCCTTCGAGAGCCTGAACATCGAGACGCGCTTTCTGCCGATGATCTGCGTCGTCAGCGTCTCGTCCGTCGTGTGGTAATGCCATTCGGTCGACGCATTCCGATAGATGAAGAGACGGTCGCGCGCATAAGCGCGGGGCGGCAAATCCCGGTTCGCGTGCAGAAAATCGTAGCTTCCGAGGTCAGTCTTCCATTCCTGCGGAATCGGCAAGGCGCGAATGGCGAAGGTGTCGTCCGGACCCGCGTTGCGCAGACACGCGATCGCTTCATCGAGACCGTACTTCGGGAGGTTTTGATACCAGACGCCGGCCGGGCTGGCGTTGAACGTATCCGACACGCCCACCTGGCGATTCGCCAGCGCTTCGAGATAGCCGGGCGTGCCCCATTTCCTGAAAGCGGGCCAATTCGTGACAGCGTGTCTGATCACGATGGGTTGCTGTGCGCATACATGGTCGCGCCAGAACCTTTCGTGGTCGATCGCCTGATTGTCGATGGCCGCAAGCTGTACAGCCCGGCCCGGAACGAGATCGATAACTTTCACGACGCGCTTCGTCATTTTCCACTCCTCATATCGGGGTTCGGTCGGACCGCGGGTCGGTCCAGTGCGCATCGATGTAGTCCAGACATTGCTTTCGTGAACTAATCGTATGCTCCACTTCCCAGCCGGCAGGAACGTCGAGATGAGCGGGCCAGAGCGAGCGCTGCCGCGATTCGTTGATGAGGACACAGAACGTGCCCTCATCGTCGTCGAATGGGTTGTCCATACTGTTGCTCCCTTGTTCGTGCTTCGGGTTGCAACGAAATATAGGCGCCGGGAGTTAGCAATGAATTAGAAGTCGCGCAGGCAATCCGGCCATGCCGGAAGCGGCGCGCCCCAGACCGATGAGCGTCTTGCGCCAGTGATGAGGAATGCCTCGCTATTACATATCGGCTTCGATTCCGGATCAAGGGGAATTGAACGTCATCGCGCGTGTCACGAACCGTTCATGTAGCGGCGGGCGTTGTCATCACGCGCTGGACTTTGCCTTCTTCCATCCAGACGACCTTGTCGGCGGCGTTGAACCAGCGATCGTCGTGACTGACGGCGATGATCGTCTTGCCCGCCGCCTTCAGCCTCGGCAAAAGTTTCTCGTAGTAATAGCGACGGAACTGCGGGTCCTGATCGGCGGCCCATTCGTCGAAGATCAGCACGGGCCGGCCTTCCGCGAGCGCGCTCACCATCGCGAGCCGTTTGCGCTGACCGCTCGACAGGTCCGTCGTGCTGAAGCGCCCGAGGTTGTAGTGAACCTTGTCCGACAGGTCCATTTCCCGAATCAGATCGGCCAGATCGTCGTGCGCGGCGTCGAGACCGTAGAGGCGGTCGAACAGATGGAAGTCGGAGAAGATCACCGAAAAGAGCTGCCTGTAGGCTGTCGCGTTGGCATCGGTGACGGTCTTGTCATCCCAGCGCACTTCGCCCGCATCCTGCGCATACAACTGAGTGATCAGATTGAGCAGGGTCGATTTGCCGCTGCCGTTGCCGCCCGCGATGAACGTGATCTCTCCGGCTTTGATGAACAGATCGCACGGACCGACGTGAAAGCCCTGCTGCTCGCCCGGCGACTTGTAGGTGTAACTCACGTCGCGCAGCGCGATGCCGTGCGCCAGTACGGGCGCGGATGCGCCGGGGCCCGTTTCGGCCGCGCGTTTCGCCTGCTCCAGTTCGCGTTCGAGCGCGTGGAGCCGATCGACCGCGAGATCGGCGCGGGAAACCGCCGGCAGCGCCTGAATCAGACTGGCGATGGCGCCGCCGGAAAACACGATGACGAGAATGATCTTCGCGGGCGTCGACGAATTGCTGATGTAGTACGGCGTCAGAAACACCATGCAGCCGAGCAGGCCGTAGAAGAACGCGTCGCTCAAGGTCTGTCCGCGATTGAAGCCACGGCCTGAACTCACGCGCAAATCCTGCACGGCGAGCGCGCGTTGCACGATGTAATTGTCGAAGAGATCGGTATCGCGGCGCGCATTCATCTTGATCTCGCGAAAGCCGCGCAACAGATGATCGAAGCTGGAACGAAACGCGCTTTCGAGTTCCGTCGCTTCTTTCGACAGCGCTTCGGCATGCGCATAACTGCTGCGATAAAAGAACGTCGCGACCCCGAGAAACAGCAGCGTGACCGCGAAAGCGATCAGCGACAGGTAACCGATATACAGCGCCGACGACAACAATTGCGTGACGAAATAGATCAGCACGATGACGGTCGGCGCGGCTTCCTCGATCGTCTGCAAGTCCCGGCCGATGGCAAAATCCACGCGCATCGCGCCGATGTTTTCATAGGCCTCCAGATCCAGCGAGCGCACGGCCCGCGCGATGTCCAGGCGCTTTTGCAGAATGAAGTTCGAGATCACGGCGGTGGTGGCGTTGAGCGCATAGTTCATCGCGAGCAGCAGCGCCACGCTCGCGATGACGAAGAACGCCATCAGATAGAGATTCGGCCCCTTCGACTGATCGTAGTTCGCCACGGTCGTGACCAGCGCGATCACGCCGGACATCATCACCCCCGGCAATGTCGATGCCAGCAGCAAGGGCGTGCGATCGCGCCGGGCCTCGCCGAACAGCAGCTTGATGAATTTCATGGGTGCTCGTGGTCTCCATGCTACGGCGCTTCACGCCGCAGACTCGCCGGCCGTATGTCGGTCCAGTTTTCGTTGATGTAGTCGATGCATGCATGACGCGTCGCCACGCCGAACACGCGGTTCCATCCGGCGGGCACGGCCGCGAACGACGGCCACAGTGAATGCTGCCCTTCATCGTTGCACAGAACGAAAAACTCGCCGGTCTCGTCATCGAAAGGATTCATCTCGCTCTCCGGGTCATGGCGTTTTCCAGACGGGATTCACCCATCCGTGTTCGTCATAGTCGGCGAGGCACTGATCGACGAGATCCGTCATCTGTTTCAGTGAGCCGTCCGCCGACGCCATCGCTTGCAGATGCACTTTCACTTCTTCGTGGCTGCCCATGTAATTGCGTTCGTACAGCTCGTGACGCCCCGCGAACTCGGTGCCGACCGCGTCCCACATGAGCTTCATCAGCTTGATGCGTTCGCGATGCCCGATGCCGTTGGAGCCGCGAACGTAGCGCGACAGATAGCGGTCGATGTCCGGGTTGTCGAAGTCGCGCGTGGACGAGGGCAGATAGATCAGCGCGGACGCCACGATCTTGTGCACGATTTCCTTGATGCGGCCATACGAATCCGGCGCGAGCGCGCGGTACGCCAGCGCGGCGTGCAGATTCGGCAGCACGGCGCCGTCGATCCAGCGGTCGGGCTGACGCGCCATCGTGTTGGCGAGCGACCAGAACATGTGACGCAGCGCGATGACCTCGCCGAGCATCACCTGATTGCCGCGGAACTCGTCGCCGCTCGTGACGTGCAGCGCTTTCGAGAGCAGCCCGGTGAGAAAGTCCAGCTTCACCGCATATCGCGTGCAGCCGTGAAAGCTCGTGCCGTGCATGAACCCGGACGCAGTCGGGAAATCCGGCGGCATGGCGTCCGTGCCGTGACTCAGCACGTTCTCCCACGGCACGAACACGCGGTCGAGGATCAGGATTGCGTCGTTCTCGTCGAAGCGGGAACTGAGCGGCGAATCGAAGGGACTCGACACCTGCGTCGCCTGATATTCGTACGAGTTCCGGCAGATGAGCTTGAGCCCCGGCGCGTTCATCGGCGTGAAGAACATGACGGCGCGGCTCTTGTCGCTTTTGGCGATGCCGGCGTGATGGCTGAGAAACGTGTAGTGCGTGAACGCGGCGGAAGTCGCGACGACCTTCGCCCCCGAGATGACGAGGCCGCCGTCGGTTTCCTCGTCGATATGGATGTAGACGTCCTGCGCCTTCTCGGGCCGCGCACGATCGATCGGCGGATTGGCGAGCGCATGATTCATGAAGGGCACGGTTTCCTGCGCGAGCTTGTGCCATTGCCGGGCGTTGCCGGCGAATGGCCCGTAGTAATCGGCGTTCACGTTCAGCGTGTTCATGATCGACGCCTTGTAGTCCGGCGTGCGTCCCATCCAGCCATAGGTGAGGCGCGCCCATGCCGCGATGGCCTGCTGCTGCGCGACGAGATCGTCCGCGTTGCGCGCGTGCCGGAAGTAGCAGTGCGTGTAGCCGCCGTTGCCCGTGTCGGTCGCGCAGGTGAGGCCGGGCTGCTGCGCGGGATCGTGCAGGGCGTCGTATAGGCGCGCAAGCGAGCGCGCGCTGTTGCGGAACGCGGGATGAGTCGCGATGCCGTCGATCCGCTCGCCGTCGAAGAAGACCTCGCGTCCGTCCTGCAGGCTGTCGATGAATGCCCGACCGGTCAGCGGGCGTGCCGCCAGATGCCGCGATAGCTCATTCACTGTGTCTCACCCGATTGGCAAATAGATCACGAATGATCGGTCCGATGACGGCGAGCGCGTCGGCCCGCATCATGTGGTCGTGTTCATAGGGCACATCGATGATGTCGAGCGCGCCACGTGCGCTCGCGCGCCATGCCCGCAACGACGATTCGCCGGACGGCGTCGCCGTGGCGCGCATGAACGTGATCGGCGCGCCGAGCGGCGCGGGCCGGAACGCGGCGGCAAGCGTCGCATGGCACGCGGTGACCTCGACCAGCGCCGGCAACGCGCTCTGCGGCACATGCGCGAGCGGGCTTTCGATCGCGCGCATATGGTCCATCACGCGGTCCCAGCGCAGCGCGCCGGGCGCGGTGTCGCTGGCCGGATAGCCGATCATCGCGAGGACATTGCCCAGATGCGTGGCCGGCGCGAGCGTGTCGTGCGGCGCACTCTGCGGCAGCGTGCTATCGAGCAGCACGACATGCGCGACGGTCTCGCCCTGCGCTTCGAGGCTCGTCGCGATCCGGTGCGCGACCAAGCCGCCGAACGACCATCCCATCAAGCGATACGGACCGCGCGGCTGAATCGTGCGGATATGCGCGATATACCGGTCAGCGAGCCCGGCGACCGAAGGCGGCGGCGCTTCGCCGCTCAGCATCGGGGATTGCAGCCCGTAGAGCGGAACATCGACGCCGATATGCGGAATGAGCGTCGCATAGCACCAGCTCAGGCCATATCCGGGATGCACGCAGAAGAGCGGCGCGGCGGCGCTCGCATGTTGTAGCGGCAACAGCGGCGCGAGCGCATCCGACGCCTGACCGCGCCGCAGCCGCGCAGCCAGCCGCGCGACGGTCGGCGCTTCGAACAGCGCGCGAATGCCGGGATCCACGCCGAGCGAATCGCGGATGCGGTTGACGAGCCGCGCCGCGCGCAGCGAATGTCCGCCGAGCGCGAAGAAGTTATCGTCGATCGATACGGCCTCGCGCTCCAGCGCCTCCGCGAAGAGCCGCGCCAGTTCCGCTTCGCGGGCGTCGCGCGGGGCGAGGAAGCGTCGCGGCGCGTGCATGGGCGCTGGCAACGCGGCGCGATCGAGCTTGCCGTTGAGCGTCACGGGCAGGCGATCGAGCGTCGTGAAGCTGGCCGGCACCATGTAGTCGGGCAGGCTGCGGGCGAGTGCATCGCGCACCTGGGCTTCGTCGTAGTCCGCATCGGCGACGACATAAGCGGCCAGTTGCCCGTCCACCAGCGCAACGGCGCAGTCACGCACCGATGCCTGCGCGCGCAACACGGCTTCGGCCTCGCCGGTCTCGACGCGAAAGCCGCGTATCTTGACCTGATGATCGGAACGGCCGAGAAATTCGAGTTCGCCGTCGGCGGACCAGCGCGCCAGATCGCCCGTTCGATACATGCGTTCGCCCGGCGCGCCGTAGGGATCGGCGACGAAACGCTCGCCGGTCAGATCGGGTCTGCCGATATATCCGCGCGCAAGTCCCCGCCCGGCGATATAGAGATCGCCCACCGTCCCCGGCGGGCAGCGGCCCAGCCAGCGGTCGAGCACATGCACGCGCGTATTCCAGACCGGCCGTCCGATGCCGCTTCGCGCCCGGTCCGCCGCAAGCTCCGCCGATGTCGACCAGATCGTGGTTTCGGTCGGTCCATAGACATTGATCACGCGGCGGGCATGGGCGCGCAGCCGTTCGGCGAGGCGGGCGGACAGCGCTTCGCCGCCGGTCAGCGCGAGCCTGAAGGCGGGCTGCGGCCTGTCTTCGATTTCGCGCAGCAGCGCGTCCCAGAGCGTCGGCGTCGCCTGCATCACGTTCGCCCGCGATGCAGCGGCGAGGCGCGCGAGCCGGCGCGGATCCTTCACGTCGTCGGAGGCGGCAAGCACGATCGTCGCGCCCGCGAGCAGCGGACCGAGCAATTCGAGGCACGCGATATCGAAGCCCAGCGTCGTCACCGCGAGCAGGCGGTCGCCGGATTTCAGGCCGATGCGCTCCTGCATCGCCGCAAGCAGATTGACGAGGCCGGCGCGCGGCACCGCGACGCCCTTGGGCGTGCCGGTCGAGCCGGACGTATAGATCGCATAGGCCAGATGCTCGGCGCGCGCAGCGGGCGCGATGGCGGCGAATACCGCGACGCCGCCGTTATGCGCCGGCAAGCGATCGACGACGAGCGCAGGTCGTGCATCGGCGAGCATGGCCGCGATGCGCGTCTGCGGATACGCGGGATCGATCGGAAGGAAGGCCGCGCCGCTCTTCAGGACGCCGAGCATGGCGACCACCATGTCGGGCGTGCGCGGCAAGGTTAGCGCGACCAGATCGTCGGGTCCGATGCCGCGTGCGATAAGCGCATGCGCGAAATCATCCGAACGCCGGTCGATATCGGCGTAAGTCAGGCGCGTTTCGCCCTGTTCGATCGCGACAAGCTCAGGCGTGCGCCGCGCCTGCCGCGAAAACTGTATCGCGACGTCGTCATCGGGAATGGCGCGCGTCGTTCGATTCCACGCGCTCATGCGTTCGGCTTCGGCGGGCGCGAGCAGGTCGCGGGCGATGACCGCCTCTTCCGGCGCCGCCGCGACGTGCTCCAGCACGCGCACGAACCGGTTCAACAACTTGTGCGCTGCTTCGGCATCGAACTGGCTGATCCGGCAATCGAGACGCAGCGTCATGCGTTCGCCCGGCATCGCGACGAGCGTCACCGGATAGTGCGTGCCGTCGTAACCGTCGATGCCCGCGATCGCGAGCCCATCCGACGCGCCGAGCAGGCGGCGGGCATCCATCGGATAGTTCTCGACGATCAGCAGGGAGTCGAACAGTTCGCCGTGTCCGGACTGCTCCAGGATTTCCGTGAGGCTGAGATGCTGATGCGGCAGCAGGTCCGCTTGCGCCGCCTGCATGCGCCGGAACAGATCGGTCCAGCGCGCGCCCGGATCGAGCGCGACGCGCAACGGCAGCGTATTGATGAAGAGGCCGACGCGCCGCTCGATATCCGGCAGCTCGGCGGGACGGCCCGACACGGTGATGCCGAACACGATGTCCCCGCGTCCCGTGAGCCGGGCGAGCAGCACGGCCCAGCAGGCCTGGAGGATAGTGCTCATCGTCGCTTCGTGGCGTTGCGCCAGCGTGACGAGCGCGCCGCTCAGGCTCTCGGGCAGATCGATCCGGATCGTGCGCGCGTCGGGCGTATCCGAACCCGGTTCGGGCCGCGTCAGCCGTGTCGGCCCGTCCAGTCCGCGCAGCGCTTCGCGCCAGGCGGCGCGCGCGGCCGCCTTGTCCTGGCGCTTCAGCCATGCGTGTTGATCGCGCAAAGGAAACGCGGGTTTCGGCGCATCGCCCGCATACAGCGACATCAGATCGGACACCACGACCGGCATCGACCAGCCATCGAGCAGCAGATGATGGTTGCTCATCACGAGCCGATGCCGTCGCGGACCGGTCTTGACGAGCGCGAAGCGCAGGAGCGGCGCGCGTTCGAGATCGAAGCGGCGTTCGCGTTCCGACGCGAGCAGGGCCGACAGCGCCCCGGCGATATCTTGCGCGCCGGAGATATCCACCGCACGCCACGGCGCGTTCACCGAACCGGCGACGACCTGAACCGGCCGCCCGCTCACGGTGCGAATGCTCACGCGCAAGGCTTCGTGACGCGCCAGCAGTGCGTCCGCCGCGGCCCGCAGACGCGCGGCATCGACGTGTCCTTCCAAGGTCAGCGAAATTTGCGCGATATAGGGATCGGGGCCGGACGCATCGTATTGCGAATGGAACAGCAGCCCTTCCTGCAAGGGCAGAAGCGGCAAGATGTCCTGCGCGCCGGGCGTCGCGGTCTCGATCACGTCAATCTGCGCCTGCGTGAAATCGCCGCCGACATCCGATGGCGTCAGTCCGCCGGATTCGAGCCGCGCCATGCTGCAGAGCGCGTCGAACCAGCGGCGGGCCAGTTCGCGAATCGATGTTTCGTCGAACAGGCCGCCTGCGAAGGTCCAGTGCGCGTGCAACTGCGGCCCCTCGTCGCCGTCGATGACCTGTGCATCCAGCGCGATGGCATGGGACAAGGGCGCATCGGCATCGTCGCCGCCTTCGAGCGACAGGCCGCCAACCGCCGACCAGACGCCGCCCGAACCGCCGAAGCGGCCGAGATAGTTGAACGACAGTTGCGCGCGCGCGCCTTGCAGATGCGCGGCCGTCCGCGCATTGAGATAGCGCAGCAGCCCATATCCGATGCCGTTATCCGGCAGCGCCCGCAACGCTTCCTTGACCCGCTTCACGAGCGCGGAAAGCGGCATCGCGCCGGTTTCGACGCTGTCGATATCGATGCGCACGGGATGAAGGCTCGTGAACCAGCCCACCGTCTGCGACAGATCGAGACCGCTGTCGCCCGGCTCGCGTCCATGCCCTTCGAGATCGAGCAGAACCGGACCGCTCGCGCCGCGCCATCCGGCCACGGCGAGCGCGTAGCCCGCGAGCAGAACGTCGTTCACGCCGCCGCGGAACAACGCGGGAACGCTGCCGAGCAGTCGCGCCGTGGTCGCGGCGTCGAGCTGCGCGCTTACGCGGCGCGCCGTCGCCAGCGTGTCGGTGCGTTCGAGCGGGCGCGCGGCGAGCGGCAAGTCGGCGGCGGAGACGATCCATCGCCAGCGATCGAGTTCGGCGACGCGCCGCGCCGCGTGCGCATCCTCGTGAAGATGGCGCGCCCAGCGGTGGAATGACGTCGGCACCGGCGGCAGGACGCACGGCTGGCCGCGCGCGGCGAGATCGTAGGCCTCTGCGAGATCGTCGAGCAGGATGCGCCATGACACGCCGTCCACGACGAGATGATGGATCGTGAGCAGGAGCATGCTCGCCGCCGCGCGCCGGTCGTACCAGACGGCCCGCAGCACGCGGCCTTGTTGCGGCGCGAGCCAGCGTTCGAGCGCGTGTTGCTGACGCGCGGCGTCGCGTTCGACTTCGGCGCTGGTCCAGTCGCGTGCATCGATCCGTTGCAGCAGCGTCGCTGCATCGATGTCGCCGGGGGTTACATCGAGTTCTCCGTCGATCAGACGCGCCCGCAGCAACGCATGCCGCGCGATTGCCGCCTGCAATGCCTGCACGAGCGTCGCGTGACGCGCGTTGGCGGGCAAGCTTATCCGCATGGACTGGCTGAATGCGCCGATCGCGCCGCCGCGCCCGCTCAGCCATCGCATGATGGGCGTGGCGGGCACGCGGCCGGTCGCATCGTCGTCCGGTGGCGATGCCGTAACGCGCCCGGCATTGGAGAGAACGCCGGCGATCTGCGCGAGGCCGGATGGCGTCTTGTGCCGGAACACATCGGCCGGACTCAGATCGAGGCCCGCCGCACGTGCGCGGCTCACGAAGCGGATCGACAGAATGCTGTCTCCGCCCAGCGCGAAGAAGCTGTCGTCCGCCTGCACATCCTCGCGGTCGAGCACTTCGCCGAAGAGCCGCGCGATCACGGCCTCCCGTTCGGTCGCGGGAACGCGCCGCGCCGACACCTCGCGCGGCGGCGCGGGCAACGCCTTGCGATCGAGCTTGCCGTTGGGCGTGAGCGGCAGCGCGTCGAGCACCACGAACGCCGACGGCGCCATGTGCGCGGGCAGACGTCTCGCGACGGCGGCGCGCAGCGATTGCGCATCGAACGTCGATGCCGGCACGACATAGGCGACGAGCTGCCGTTCACGCACGGCGACGGCGCAGGATCGCACGCCATCGTTTTCCATCAGCACGGCTTCGATTTCTCCCGGCTCGATGCGAAAGCCGCGTAACTTGATCTGCTGATCGGCGCGGCCGAGATAGTCGAGTTGGCCATCGGCTCGCCAGCGTCCCAGATCGCCCGTGCGATAAAGCCGCGTCCCCGCCGCGCCGAACGGATTGGCGACGAAGCGCTCGGCCGTCAGGTCGGGCCGCGCGAAGTATCCGCGCGCCAGTCCCGCGCCCGCGACGTAAATCTCGCCAGTCACGCCCGCCGCGCACGATCGCAGGCAGGCATCGAGCACATGCACCTGGCTGTTCCACACCGGACGTCCGATCGGCGGCGCGAGCTGGCCGGCGAGGTCGTCGCTCATCGTTGCGCA
The DNA here is from genome assembly GCA_000648925.1 of Caballeronia jiangsuensis. Lineage (GTDB taxonomy): Bacteria > Pseudomonadota > Gammaproteobacteria > Burkholderiales > Burkholderiaceae > Caballeronia > Caballeronia jiangsuensis. Next base: position 154,833 of record JFHF01000004.1, on the reverse strand, counting down.
TACGGTGACTTCCGTCGGTCCGTACGCGTTGACGAGCCGACGCCCGTTCGACCAGCGTCCCGCCGTGTCGGGCGAGATCGCTTCGCCGGCGGTGACGATCGTGCACGCGGCGGGAATCGTCGCCGGGTCCATGACCGCGAGCAGCGCGGGCGGCAACGTCACGCAGGTGATGTCCTGCTCGCGGATCAGCCCGGCGAGGCGCTCCGCCGACATCAACGCCGGATCGGCGAGAACGAGGCGCGCGCCGCGCAGCAGCGTGACGAGCACTTCGGAGACGGCGGCATCGAACGAGAGCGACGCGAACTGCAACACGCGCGACGCTTCCGTGATGCCGAAGCGCTCAGCCTGCGCGCCGACCAGACTCGCGATGCCCGCACGCGTCACGACGACGCCCTTCGGCTTGCCGCTGGAACCCGACGTATAGACGACATACGCGGGATGACCGGGCGCGACGGCGCGCACGAGCGCGCCGGTGGGCCAGTCCGCGAGCGGCGGCAGCGTGGAAAGCGTGCGCGCGGGCCGCGCATCGGCGAGCATCGCGTCGATGCGTGCCTGCGGATAATGCGGATCGACCGGCAGATAGGCGCCGCCGCTCTTGAGCACGCCGAGCATCGCGATAACCATGTCGGGCGTCCGGTGCATGGTCAGGGCGACGATGCGCTCCGGCCCGATGCCATGCTCGACGAGGCAATGAGCCAGCGCGTTCGAGCGCATGTCGAGTTCGCGGTACGTCAGTTGATCCGATCCCTGCGTCACCGCGATGGCGTCCGGTGTGCGCGCCGCCTGGGCGCTGAAGCGCGCCGCGACATCGTCCTGATCGACGGGACGCGCGCTTGCGTTCCAGCGCTCGATCTCGTCGCGTTCGCCGCGCGCAAGCAGGTCGATGCGTCCGACGAGACCGTCCGGCTGCGCCGCCATCGACCGCAGGATTTGCGTGAGCGTGGCGAGAAGCCGCCGCGCATCGTCGGCGGACACCCGATCCGCGCGATGATCGATCCGCAACTCCAGTTCGCGCCCCGGCGTGACCATCAGACTGACCGGATAGTGCGTCGTGTCGTTGACGGTCATCCCTGTCAGCACGACGCCGCCGATCTCGCTTTGCATGCGCGCGGCGGGATAGTTTTCGACGACCACCAGCGTGTCGAACAACTCGCCGTGTCCGACGAGCGCCTGCACCTCGGTCAATCCGATGTGCTGATGAGGCAGCAGCGCGGACTGGTCCCGCTGGATGCGTTCGAGCAACTGCGCGACCGTCTCGCCGGCGTGCAGGGTCGCGCGCAGCGGAAGCGTGTTGATGAAAAGCCCGACGCGCTTTTCGACATCCTGCAACTCGGCGGGCCGTCCCGCTGCCGTGACGCCGAACACGACATCGTGCCGCCCGGCCCAATGGCCGAGGAGGATCGCCCACGCGCCCTGCGCGAAGGTCGCCAGCGTCAGGCCGCGATGGCGCGCGCAGTCAACGAGACGCGCCGTCGTTTCGGCATCGAGCGTCCCGGCGACGGAGTCCTGCCGCGCGGCGTTCGCGCCGGGGTCCGCGTTGGCGACGAGGCGCGTCGGTCCGTCCAGCCCGTCGAGCGCCGCCTTCCACGCGCTGCGTGCGGACTCGCGATCCTGCTTCGCCAGCCAGACGAACTGATCGCGCAACGGCGGCGCATGGCCGAGCGCTTCGCCGGCGTAAGCCTGCATCAGCTCGGACACGATGACAGGCATCGACCAGCCATCGATCAGCAGATGATGAAGACTCAGCACCAGCCGATGATGACCGTGGCGGAGCCGCAGCAGGGCGGCGCGCAGCAACGGCGCCGACGTCAGATCGAAGCGATGCTCGCGGTCCTGCCGAAGCCAGTCCGCGAGCGCGTCGTGCGGATTCGCGGCGTCGGTTAGATCGATGTCTCGCCAGCGCGTTTCGACGGCGCGGCGCAGCGCCTGCACGGTGCGTCCATCGACGGCATGAAAGCTGACACGTAACGCTTCGTGCCGCTCGATCAGGCTGTTCAGCGCGGCATGCAGCCGGTTGCGGTTCAGGTCGCCTTCGAACGAGAGCACCAGTTGCACGATGTACGGATCGGGCCCGGCGGCGTCGAACATGGCATGGAAGAACAACCCTTCCTGCAACGGCGCGAGCGGGAGAACGTCCGCGGCATCGGGCACATCGGCGCGCAACGCGGCCAGCATGTCCGGCCATGCGGCATCGACGGACTGCGGCTCGATGCTCAGATCGCGCGCGACGACAGCGAGCGCAGCCGGCGTCTTTTCCCGGAAGACATCCGCGGGCGTCAGCACGAGCCCCGCCTTGCGTGCACGGCTCACGAGCTGAATCGACAGGATGCTGTCGCCGCCCAGCGCGAAGAAGCCATCGTCCGCACCGACGGATTCGATATCGAGCACGTCTGCGAACAGCTTCGCCAGCGCGACTTCGCGCGGTGTTGCGGGCGGGCGCGTCGCCGATGTTCGCGCCTGAAACGCCGGCAGCGCCTTGCGGTCGAGCTTGCCGTTACGTGTGATCGGAAGCCTGTCGAGCCTCACGAAGCCGACCGGCACCATGTAGTCGGGCAGGCGCTGCCGGAGCGCCGCGCGCACATGCCGCTCGTCGTAATGCTCGTCGGCGACGACATAAGCCACCAGACGGCTGCCGGTCGCGCCGTCCTGCTGCGCCAGCACCGCACACGCGCGGATCGCGGGCTGCTCGGACAGCGCGGTTTCGATTTCGCCGGGTTCCACGCGCAGTCCGCGCACCTTCACCTGTTGATCGGCGCGGCCGGCGAATTCCAGTTCGCCCTGTTCGTTCCAGCGCGCGAGATCGCCGGTGCGGTACATGCGCGCGCCAGGCCGTCCGTGAGGATCGGCGACGAAGCGCTCGGCCGTGATGCCCGTCTGCCCGACATACCCGCGCGCGAGGACATCGCCCGCGATATAGAGATCGCCCGCCACGCCGATCGGGCAAAGGTTCAGGAAGTCGTCGAGCACGTGAATCTGCGCGGACGCACGCGGCGCGCCGATCGGAACCGGATGCCGCAGCCGACGATCAGGCGTCGCCGGAAAGCTCGTGACGAACACGCTGGTCTCGGTCGGGCCGTAGCAGTTCAGGAGGGTGATCTCCGGAAAGCGTTGCAAGACGCGCTGGAAGCTCGCGACCGAGGCCGTGTCGCCGCCGGTGAGGATCGTGCGCAAGCCGTTCAGACACTCCAGGTCTTCCGTGACCAGCAGATTGAAAAGGCTCGTCGTCAGGAGGAGATTGTTCGCGCCGTGGCCGGCGATTTCGCGGCGCAGATCGGCGGGCGTCAACTGCTCGCACGAAGCCACGGCGAGTTCGTCGCCGCGCAATAACGCGCTCCAGATTTCGTAGCTGCTGGCGTCGAACGCATAGGCCGACTGGAACAGCACGCGTTGCGGCGGAAGGTCGAGCAGATCCATCGCCATATCGACGATGCCCCTGTGCGTCAGCTCGATGCCTTTGGGCAGCCCGGACGAGCCGGACGTGTACATGACGTTGATCAGGCACTGCGGCGCGATGTCGATGGCGAGGGGACTGTCGTCGCCTTCGTCGAGCATCGCGGGATCGATGCGCAGCGTTGCCACGGCGCCGTAGCCGGGGTGTGTGTCGGTATCGTGGAGCACGAGCGCGGCTTGCGTGTCGTCGAGCATGCGCCTTATGCGCTCAGGCGGCTGGCCGCGATAGAGCGGCAGATAGCATCCGCCGGCCTTCACGATGGCGAGCGTCGCGACGATCAGCTCAAGCGAGCGCGCCATATCGACGGCGACGCGTGTTTCCAGCGCGACGCCGTGCGCCGCGAGCCGGTGCGCGAGCCGGTTCGACATCCGGTCGAGCTGCCGATACGTCAGTGCGTGCGCGCCGCAGCGCAACGCGATGGCATGCGGCTGCCGCTCGACGATCTGCGCGAAGCGTTGCGGAATCGACTGCGCTTCCCGCTGGCGCGTCTGCGATGGCGCGCCGAAGCCGAGCAGCGCCGCGCGTTCCTCGGGCGCGAGCACGACATGACGCCCGATGCCCGCGTCGGGATCGGTGATGGCCTGATCGAGCAGACCTTGAAACGCGGTTGTCATGCGGCGCGCCGTGGCGGGCTCGAACAGAGCGGCGGCGAATTCGAGACTGCCTTCGATGATGCCGTGACCGTCATCGCCGCCGCCGTGGGCGATGAACTCGAACGCGAGATCGAACTTGGCGGCCGCATTGCCGATGGCGCGCGGCGTCGCCGTCAGGCCTTGCAGCGAGAACCGCGCGTCATCGCCATATTCGAGCGTCAGCGCGACCTGGAACAGCGGATGACGCGCGGCCCCGCGCTCGGGATTGAGCGTCTCCACGATGCTCGAAAACGGCACATCCTGATTGGCGTAGGCGGCGAGATCGACATCGCGCACGCGCGCGAGCAGTTCGCGAAACGTCGGATTGCCGCTCGCATCGACGCGCAGCACCAGACTGTTCACGAAGTAGCCGACGAGGTCCTTGAGCTGCTCGTCGAAACGGCCTTCGCCGGGCGTGCCGATGAACACGTCCGTACCGGCGCCGAAGCGCCGCAGCACCGAGACCAGCGCGCACTGCAACACCATGAAGAGCGTGGCGTGATGAGCCTGCGCGAAGTGCGCCGCGCGACGATGCAGGCCCGGATCGATCCGGAACGCGATGCGTTCGGCGCGGCCCAGCGCATCGGCCGGTCGCGGGCGCACGCGCGGCAGCGGCAATTCGTCGGGAAGCTCGGCCAGCATGCCGCGCCAGTACGCGAGCTGCCGTTGGGCGAGACTGCCCGTTTCGTGGACGGAGTCGAGCAGCTTGCGCTGCCAGTCCGCGAAATCGGCGTATTGAACCGGCAGCGGCGGCAAGTCCGGTCGCGTGCCGGCGCGCCGCGCTTCGTAGGCCGTCGATACGTCGCGCAGAAACGGCGCGAGCGACGCGCCATCGAAGGCGATGTGGTGAAAGTTGAAAACCAGCACGGCGAGATCTTGCGTACAGCGCAGCAGGCGCGCCCTGAAGGGAACGCGGCTTTCGAGGTCGAAGGGCGCGCCGGTCTCGTCGGCGATATGGCGATCGAGTTCGGCGACCGTGATGTCCGTCACGGCGAGCAGGTCATCGAGTTCGCTCGCGCGCAGGACATGCTGATACGGGCCGTCGTCCGCATGACGAAAGAGCGTGCGCAGGCTGTCATGCCGCGCGGCGACGTCGTGAAGCGCGAGGCGCAGCGCGTGCGCATCGCACGGACCGGACAGTTCGAAGGCGTAGGGCAGGTTGTAGGCGGCGGCCGCCGCGCCATCGCCCAGCCGCGCCAGAAACCACAATCCCTGCTGTCCCGCCGACAGGCAGGCGCGCTCGCGCGATGCCTCCGCCGACAGGCGCAGCCGCCGCGTGCCGCCGCCTTCGAGCAACGCGGCAAGACTTTCGACGCTCGGCGCGCGGAACACATCGCTGACACTCGCATCGACCTGCAATACGGCGCGTATCCGGTTCGCGAGCTGTGCGGCAAGCAGCGAATGGCCGCCCGATGCGAAGAAGTCATCGTGGATGCCGACGTCATCTAGCCGCAGCACATCGGCGAACAGGCGCGCGAGTTCGATCTCGACGGGCGTTCTGCCGTAAGGACCGCGAGCGCCGTCACGCATCGTTTTGGGCAAGGCGGCGCGATCGAGCTTGCCGTTGGGAAGGAGCGGCAACGCGGACGTCGCGACGAAGGCCGACGGCAGCATGTAGTCGGGCATCCGGCGCGCCAGCGACTCGCGCACGGCGGCTTCTTCATAGCCGGCTACGGGCACGACATAAGCGACGAGCCGTTCATTGCCCGGCGCATCTACCTGAAGGACGACGGCCGCCGCCGCGACATGCGGATGCGCGAAGAGCGCAGCCTCGATTTCGCCCGGCTCGACGCGAAAGCCGCGTATCTTGACCTGCCTGTCGGCACGGCCGAGATATTCGATTTCGTTGTCGCCGCGCCGGCGCGCCCGGTCGCCGGTGCGATACATTCGCGCGCCGGGCGGACCGTGCGGGTCGGCCAGAAAGCGCTCCGCCGTGAGGCCGGGTTGTCCGAGATAGCCTCGGGCCAGTCCCGCGCCTGCAAGATAGAGTTCGCCGGCTTCGCCCGCGGCGCAGGGTTGCAGCCGTTCATCGAGCACATACGCCGATGTGTTCCAGATCTCGTGGCCGACGGGCGCGCCGTTGGCCGGCGTGGCGACCGCATGCAGGCTGTCGCCGCTCGCTTCCGACGACCCGTAGAAATTGACGAGACAGGCATCGGGCACGCAGGCGGCAAAGCGTTCCGCCAGCGCGGGCGGCAGCGTTTCGCCGCTGCATATCCAGAGTGGACAGCGGTTGAGCGCGACGTGATCGGGCTGATCGAGCAGCGCCGCGAGCAGGCTCGGAACGACCGTGATGCGGCCGATATCGAGACGCGGAATTTCGGCCGCCAGCAGCGCCGGGTCTCTGGCGACGTCGGCATCGGTCAGCGCGACCGTGGCGCCGGCGATCAGCGGCGCCAGCAGTTCCGTCGCGCCATCGATGAAGCTCATCGAGCTTTTGGCGAGCACCGTTTCACCGGGCGCGAACGCATAGGTTTCGGCCACCCAGCACAGTCGATTGACGAGGCCGGCATGCAGGCCGACCACACCTTTCGGGCGGCCCGTCGAGCCCGACGTATAGATGACATACGCCGCATCGAGCGGCCGTGCTTCCCTGCGATGCGCTGTATCCTCACGCGCGACATGATCGCTCGCGGGGAGATCGACCATATGCAGTATCGGAATCTCCCGCACGATTTCGGCGAGTTCGGCGGCGAGGCTCGTGTTGGTCAGCACGCACGACGGCCGCGCATCGCGCGACATGAAGGCGAGCCGGTCAGCCGGATACGCGGGATCGAGCGGAAGATAGGCCGCGCCGCATCTGAGCACGCCGAGAATGGCCAGCACCATGTCGAACGAACGCGGCAGCGCGATCGCGACGATGTCCCCCGGCCCGAGCCCGTGCGACATGAGCAGATCGCCCAGCCGGTTGGCGCGCACGTTCAGTTCCGCGTACGTCATCTGGCGCGCGCCGTGCAGCAACGCCACGGTCGTGGGCGTGCGCGCGGCCTGGCGCTCCAGAAGGTCGCATACCGTCAGCGTCGTCAGCTCGTCGGCGGACCAGCGCGTCGCGTCGTGGCCGCCGTCGATCGGATCGGTCAACGCGTCCATTCAATCAGCCATCCTGATGATGAGTGGACGTCAATCCACGGGCACGCAGCTCGGGAATCACGGCGCGGCCAAATTCCTCGAAGGTGCCCGGAAAATGCGTCGGCGTGATGACGAAGCCGTCGCAACAGTCTTCGAACAACGCCTGCAGTTGATCGGCGACATCGGACGCCGTACCGATGAGACGTGGCGTACCCGTGCTCGCCGACAGACCGATGGCGACGTCATCGACGCGAATGTCGGGTTTCGCATCGAGCAGCTTCGCAAGCCACGCCAGCGTGCCGCCCGCATCGACGGCGGGCCGCTTGCGCTGGGTTTCGAGAATCGGCTGCAAGGGTGCATCGCCCGATACGCCCGACAGGTCGAGGCCCAGCATCGCGGCCAGATAGCTTCGCGCTGCATCGGGGTCCACGAGCGTGTCGAGATGCGCGGCGCGGGCCTCGGCGATTTCACGCGTCTCGCCGATCACGGGTTGCACTGCCGCCATCAGGCGTATGTCCTGCGGCGAGCGTCCCATGCGCGCGGCGCGTGCGCGGACGTCGTCGCGCAGTTCGCGCATGGCGGCGGGCTCGCTCTGTATCGCGAAGATGACTTCCGCCCAGCGCGCCGCGAAGTCGCGGCCTCGCGGCGAAACGCCCGCGGCCATCAGCGTGGGACCGCCCCGGTACGGCAGCGTCAGCGGGCCGCGTATATCGAAGTGATGGCCCTTGTGATCGATCTGATGGATCTTGTCGGCGCGGGCATAGACTCCGGACTTCTTGTCGGCAATGAGCGCGCCTTCATCCCACGAGGACCAGAGGTCGTGACACACCGTCAGCACTTCTTCCGCACGATCGTAAAGATCGCGATGATCGAGCGATGTCAGATGCGCGAAGTTGATGCCGTTGCTCGGCCCCGCCGACGTGACGACATTCCACGCCATTCGACCTTGACTAAAATGATTCAGTGTACTAAGCGTTCTGGCGATATGATAAGGCTCCATATAGGTCGTCGACAGCGTGACCGTGAACCTCAGGCGGCGCGTGACGCCGATCATCGGCGCAACCAGCAAGGCGGGATCGTGACGGATCGCGCCGCTCGCACCGCGGCTCGTCATCGTTTGCCATTCGCCGTCTTCACCCATTGGAACGGCGAGCGATTCCGGCACGAACGCATAGTCATAACCATAGCGATCGAGGCTGCGAGCCAGGTTTTCGTAGAGCCTGCGATCGCAGAAATCGGTTTCGCTATAGGGATGGCGCCACATGGCGCCGAAGTGACTTCCGGGCACCAGCACGTAAGCCGAAAGAAGCATGTGACGGCGCGTCACGATGCGGCTCCGCGTACCATGTCACACGTTTGTGATGCCTTGATGGAATCATTTCCAGCAGGGTTTCGTACGAACATGCGACACCACCTTTTTACTGGTAGTCACCGGAATTTCTGCGTATATTGTTCTAGTGTGGTTGAAGTTGTCAATTAAGTTGACCTGAGGGCCAAGACATGAAAGACAACACCGCGGTCACCGAGACTCCTCATACGGAAAGAATTACCAGCGACACGCCCACTGTGACGCGCAGCACGAGTCCGGCCACCAATGGCGTGAAGCTCGTGGGCGAAGCGTTCGTCCCCGGCGCGAGTCTCCTGATGGATGGAAATGTCGTCAATGGCGCTGCGCATGTCGCCGCGGGCATCGGCATCAAGATGCTTTTCGGGCCGGTCGGTCTGCTGCTGGCGGCGGCCGATTCCTACTCGAAATCGGTCACTGACAAGTACCTGTGGAACCACGTCAACGATCTCGTCACCAAGGCGAAGGAGACGCGAAAGGCCAGAGCGGAAGCGGCGAGCCCGCCTGCCGAGTAATTCCCCATCGGCTCTCTGCCGATACGATTGCAAACATCACTGAGCATAACTTTTCAGATGCGCCCGAAGCACTCGCCGCGCATCTGAAAGCATGTGCACGCTCGTTTCAATGCTCGAGTCGCTGAAACACCCGAAGCTCGTGCCCATAGATCAGACGGGGAATGAATTCACCATGCACGAGAGCGAGCCGGTGATCGCCGGCCCAGGTTTCCACGGCGCCTTCGGGGACTTGCTCCACCCACTCGTGCGTGAAGATGTAATCGTCGATATTGTGAGCCAGCCGGCGCCCGCCCGGGCGCGCGGTCATATCCTTGTAGAGAAAAATGCCGCCCGCTTTGACGCGCTGCGCCGCGGCGGCGAATACGTCGCTTCTGCTTCCCGGCGGGACGTGATGCAGGACGTCCACCATCGCAACGACGTCGAACGGACCTTCCGGCGCTTCGGCGACCGACCGTACGTGCTCGAACGTCAGAATGTCTTGTGCGCCGATACGCTGCGCTGCGGCACGCGCCGATTCCAGCGGCGCCGCCATGACGTCGCAACCCACGCCACGGCGAATCTTTTTCATGGCCGCAAGCAGCGTGAGCAGCGATCCCGCGCCGCAGCCCACGTCGAGAACCTCGGCGCCGTCGCGAATGAAGGGCAGCAGTTTGTTGTAAGGACAGACGTAAGGGCGAATCGCGCTCAACCATCGGAAGGGCGCGGGCGTATCGCAATACGCGGCATAGAAGAAACGGCGCAGTTGCGCGGGCGTTGCAGCGCTGTCTACCGAGGGAATGGAGGCCGATGCGGGAGCGAGCATTTCCGTGTGCAGGTGTCGTCCGATCTTGCGCTTGATGTTACTATGCAAACACTTTTTGCGCCGCAAAATTCTGCGAATTATTCGTTATCCGTACGAGTTGATGCCAGATGAGCCCAGCGGATCCAGCCGATGACGAGGCTTCCGAACCTCAAAAGCACCGCATAGTCAGGCACGTCCGGTATCGGATGAGCCGCAGCGAAAAGTTCATCGCGGTGTCGCTCGTCGTCGGCGTCATCGTGCTGCTGCTGATTCCCTTCACGTTCGTCATCATTCCGGCGGGCCATGTCGGCGTGCTCTATCGCTTGCTCAGACACGGCACGGAAACGGACTTCGTCTATCACGAAGGGCTGAACATCAAGTGGCCGTTCGATCGGATCTACACCTACGAAGTCAGGACCAAGACGCTCGACGAGAGTGTCCACGCGCTCGCGCGCGACGGCCTGAGCGTTCAGGTGCAGATTTCCGTGCTGTATCGGCCGGTGCCAGATAACGCGGGGAAGCTGCATCAGGAAGTCGGCTATGACTACGTCGACCGGGTCGTGCGTCCGATTTCGCTCGGCGCCGTACGCGACATCATCGGTAAATGCGATCCGCATGATCTGTATCGCATCAATGTCGAAGAGCTGGAAGGCCGCATACTGGAGAAGATGCACGGATCGCCGGCCGCGAAGGGGCTGATTTTCTTCGAGCGCGTCGTCGTGCGCGATCTCGATCTTCCGACCACGGTGAACGACTCGATCAACAGAAAGCTCACGGAAGAACAGAATGCGCAGGCCTATAAATTCCTGATCGCGCAGGCGCAGGACGAAGCGGAGCGCAAGCGGATCGAGGCCATCGGCATTCAGACGTTCTATTCGATCGTCGCCAATTCGCTGACGCCTCAGTTGCTGACATGGCGAGGCATCGAAGCGACCGTGCAGTTGTCGAACTCCAGCAACTCGAAGATCGTCGTGGTCGGCGGCGGGAAAGATCAGCTTCCGTTGATTCTCGGAAGCGACATCGCCAAGCAGCCGGACCTTCCCGCGCCGAAGGTGATCGATCCGCAGTCGCATCCGCTGCCGCAATGGCGCGATCTTCCGAAGCTCTTTCCAAAAGCCGGCGACGCGGGCGCCGCCGCCTCCGAAAGCAGCGGCGGCACAGCGCCCGGCGATGAAACCAACGTGTCGCGAGCCGCCAATCCAGGCGCCAAACAACGTTAGATGCTTGTGATGTTAAGCTGATTGCTCGTTGCAGCCGCGACGATCACGGGAGGCCATCATGATTGTGATTCCCAGCCTCGTTTATTTCGTTCTGAGCCTGCTCGTCGCGTATCGCGGCCGGCGCACGCATCTTGGCTATCTCGGAACGTTTCTTCTGAGCTTGTTCATCACGCCGATCATCGTGTTCGTCGGCCTCCTGCTTCTGACGCCTTCGCCGGAGAATGTCGAAATCATCTATCGCGGGGACAAGCAGAAGATTTAGGCGAGGCTAATCCGCATTGGGCATCGCTTCGGACGCGACGCGCTCCGGCGCTTGCGATCGCCCGAGCCGCGACATCGCGTAATACAGAATGCCCGGCACGACGATGCCCACGATCCACGATACATCGACGCCGCCCAGCGCATCGACCCACGCGCCCGTATAGAAGCCGGTCGCGACGAACGGCATCTGCACGAGCACGCCGAGCGCATAGACCGTGATGCCCGTGACATTCCATCGTCCGTAGCGGCCATTGACATCGAAGAGGGCGGGCACGTCGTAGCGTTCGCGCGTGACCCAGTAGTAATCGACGAGATTGATCGCGCTCCACGGCGTGAAGAACACGAGCAAAAACAGCAGGAACGAAGAAAACGCCTTCAGGAACGAGTGCTGTCCGGCGAGCGCGAGTCCGCTCGATGCCGCCACGCTCAGCAGCACGAAGACGAGCCGCGTGCGTGACGAGATCTCGCGCTGTCCGCCGAAGCCGGTGACGATCGCCGCGACCGACATCACGCTGCCATAGGCGTTGAGCGTGGTGATCGTGAGCTTGCCGAGCGCGATCGTGAAGTAGAGCACGGCGGCAATCGCGCCCGTCGCACCGAGTCCGACGATAAACCCGACCTCGTGCCCCGAAAAGCGCTCGCCGGCGAGCGCGGCGGCCAGCACGCCGAAGGTCATCGATACCTGCGCGCCGATCACCGTGCCGCTGAACACGGCGAAGAAAGTCTTGCGCGCAGAAGTCGACTTCGGCAGGTAGCGCGAATAGTCCGCGACATACGGCCCGTACGCGATCTGCCACGAAGCCGACAGCGAAATCGCCAGCAGAAAGGAAGCCACGGTGAAGTGCCGGTTCGCGAGCAGCGTCTCGGGCGCATGGCCGTGCAGCAGGCTCGCGAACAGATACAGAAACGCGAGCGTGCCGACGATGCTCGACACGCGGCCCATCGCGTGAATGACGCGATAGCCGAAACCGGTGAGCAGCACGATCAGCGCCGCGAAGATCAGGATCGATGTCGTGTTGTCCGTATGCAGGAGCGCGCCGATGGCCTGTCCCGCGAGCACCGTGCCGCCCGCCGAGAAGCCGATGTACATCACGCAGACGAGCACGAGCGGAATGATCGCGCCGTACACGCCGAACTGCACGCGGCTGGAGATCATCTGCGGCAGGCCGAGTTGCGGGCCCTGCGCGCCGTGCAACGCCATCACCGCGCCGCCGATGACCTGGCCGATGAGCAGCCCGATCAGCGACCAGAACACATCGCCGCCGAGCACGACCGCGAGCGCGCCGACGACGACCGCCGTGACCTGCAGATTCGCGCCGAACCACAGCGTGAACTGGCTGAACAGACTGCCGTGGCGCTCAGCGTCGGGAATATAGTCGATCGAGCGGCGCTCGATCAGCGAGGCGTTCGCGGCGGGTGCTGAAGTGTTACGTTCCATGCTCGTCTCCTGAGCGGTAAGGCACTTCGTGGGAAAGATGTGTGCGGATTCAGATCGCGTCGACGAAGGCCGGCACGATGTCGTGCAGATCGCCGACGAGACCGTAGTCGGCCACGCCGAAGATCGGCGCATCCGGGTCCTTGTTGATCGCGACGATCACCTTCGAGTCCTTCATGCCGGCGAGATGCTGGATCGCGCCCGAAATGCCGATGGCGACATACAACTGCGGCGCGACGATCTTGCCGGTCTGCCCGACCTGATAGTCGTTCGGGACGAAGCCCGCATCGACGGCGGCGCGCGATGCGCCCAGCGCCGCGCCGAGTTTGTCGGCGAGCGGTTCGAGCATCCGCGCGTAGTTCTCGCCGCTGCCGAGGCCGCGTCCGCCCGACACGATGGTGCCGGCGTTCGTCAGTTCGGGGCGCTCCAGCTTCGTCGCTGCGCGGCTGACGAAGCGCGACAGCCCGCGATCCGCAGCCGCTTCGATGCGTTCGACCGAAGCGCTTCCGCCTTCCGCCGATACGGCATCGAAGCTCGTCGCGCGTACCGTGAGCACCTTGACCGTATCGGCCGAACGCACCGTGGCGATGGCGTTGCCCGCGTAGATCGGGCGTTCGAAGGTGTCGTCGGCGATGATGGCGGTCACATCGCTGATCTGCGCGACATCGAGCTTCGCGGCGATGCGCGGCATCGCGTTCTTGCCGAAGGCCGTCGCGGGCGCGAGGATATGCGAGTAGATCGCGGCGATCGGCAGCACCGTCGCTTCGATGTTCTCGGCAAGGCCGGCTTCGAGTTGCGGCGCATCGGCGAGCAGCACTTTCGATACGCCCGCGATCTTCGCCGCGCTTTCTGCGATGCCGTGCGCGTGATAACCGGCGATCAGCACATGAATATCCGCGCCGATCTTCCGCGCCGCGCCGATGGTCTTCAACGTCGCCGCATTGACCGACGTGTTGCCATGTTCCGCGATAACCAGAATCGTCATTTCCCTGTCTCCGTCAAAGGACCTTGGCTTCGGTCTTGAGCTTGTCGATCAGCGCCTGAACGCCGGAAAGTTTCACGCCGGGCGCGCGCTTCGGCGGCTCGGTGACCTTGAGCGTTTGCAGGCGCGGCGTGACATCGACGCCGAGTTCTTCAGGCCGAACCGTATCGAGCGGCTTCTTCTTCGCTTTCATGATGTTCGGCAGCGTGACGTAGCGCGGCTCGTTGAGGCGCAGGTCGGTCGTGATGACGGCGGGCAGTTTCAACGACAAGGTTTCCGCGCCGCCGTCCACTTCGCGCTCGACCGTCGCGAAGCCGTTATCGACTGCAATGTCCGAAGCAAATGTCGCTTGCGGCAGATCGGCCAGCGCGGCGAGCATCTGGCCGGTTTGATTCGAATCGTCGTCGATGGCCTGTTTGCCGAGGATGACGAGTTGCGGCTGTTCCCTGTCGACCAGCGCCTTGAGCAATTTGGCGACCGCGAGCGGCTGCAACTCCGCGCTGGATTCGACCAGAATCGCGCGGTCCGCGCCGATCGCGAGCGCCGTGCGCAGCGTGTCCTGCGACTGCGCGACACCGCACGACACGGCGATCACTTCGGTCGCGACACCGGTTTCCTTCAGGCGCACTGCGGCTTCGACAGCGATCTCATCGAACGGATTGATCGACATCTTCACGTTCGCGATATCGACGCCGGATCGATCGGACTTCACGCCCACTTTCACATTCGCGTCGACGACGCGTTTGACTGCTACAAGAACCTTCACGATTCGTCTCCTGATGTAGTGTCAAGCGAACAGCGAACGGGCGATGACGGTGCGCTGAATCTCCGACGAACCTTCGTAGATCCGCAGGATGCGTGCGTCACGCACGAGGCGCTCGATTCTCATCTCGCGCGTGAAGCCATAGCCGCCATGAACCTGCAATGCGGCGTCCGTGACGAACGACACCATCTCCGATGCGTAGAGCTTCGCCATCGACGCCATCTCCGTGAACGATTCACCGGCGGCGCGGCGCGCGGCGGCCTGAAGCGTGAGAAGCCAGGCCGCTTCGAGACGCGTCTTCATGTCGGCGAACGACCACTGCAAGCCCTGCTTGTTCGCGAGCGGCTCGCCGCCGACGTGCCGCTGTTTCGCCCATTCGACCGCATCGCCGAATGCCGCTTCGGCAATGCCGAGACTCGTCGCCGCGACATCGAGGCGGCTGTTGTCGAGCACCTTCATCGCGGTGCGAAAGCCGCTGCCTTCGTCGCCGATCCGGTTCGCGGCGGGCACCACGCAATCCAGCGCGACTTCATGCGCGGGCGCGCCATGAATGCCCATCAGCTTTTCCGGGGGCGAGACGGTGACGCCCGGCGTGTCGCGATCGACCACGAACGCGCTGATGCCGCGCGTGCCTTGCGCGGGCGAGGTCTTCGCATAGACGACGATGAACTGCGCCGCGTCGGCGTTGGAGATGAAGTGCTTCACGCCGCGGATGTGATAGCTGTCGCCGTCGCGCAGGGCCTGCGTCGTCATGCCCGCGGGATTGGAGCCTGCCTGCGGTTCGGTCAGCGCGAATGCGCCGAGTTTCACGCCGGTCGCGGCGTCCGGCAGATAGCGCTCGCGCAGTTCATCCGATGCGCCGATGAGGATCGAATCGGTCGCGAGATAGTGCGCGCCGATCATCGACGACGTGGCCGCGCATGCCTTCGCGATTTCAGCGAGCGCGAGAATGATCGCCGCCGGCGATGCGCCGATTCCGTTCCAGCGTTCGGGCAGGTTCATGCCCATCACGCCGAGTTCGGCGAGTGCGCGGACATAACGCGTCGTCGGGATTTCTTCGCGATCGACCTGTGCCGCGTGCGGCGCGAGTTCGGCCTGCGCGAAACGGCGGATCGCGTCCGCGATTTCGAGGTCGGCGTCGGTGACGCCCAGTCGCTTAAGCAAGATCTTTCTCCTGGATGATGTCGGGTTCGCCGGTATGCACGACGCCGGACGCGGCGAGCGAGGCGATCGCTGTCGTGTCGAGGCCGAGCAGGTCTTCGAGGACCGTCGCGGTGTGTTCGCCGATGCGCGGCGCGCGCGTCGTGCGTGGGTTCGGATACGCCGAGAATTTGAGCGGCTGCGCGGGCAGGCGCATCGTCGTGCCATCCGCTGCGACGGTATCGACGAGCACGCCGCGCATCCGCGCGTGATCGCTGTCGAGCGCCTGCCGGATGCTCTGGATCGGCGCGACGGGAATGCCTGCGGCGCTCAGCGCGGCGTTGACTTCGGCGACCGAGCGCGTCGCTGCCCATCGCTCGATGCACGCACGCAGAACGGCTTCGTGCGCGCAGCGCGAGGTGTCGTTCGCGAAGCGCGGGTCGTCGGCGAGTTCGGGCTGGTCGATCGCATCGGCGAGGCGGGCGAACAGCTTGTTGTTGAGCACCGCGACGACGAAGTGACCGTCCGACGCGCGATACGCGCCGAACGGAGCGGATGTCGGATGGCGATTGCCGACGCGCGATTGCGCGACGCCCGTGGTCGCATAGCGGGCGACGAGCGCTGCCGTCAGATTCAGCGTGGCGTCGAACATCGATACATCGACATGCGTGCCCTTGCCCGTGCGATCGCGTGCGACGAGGGCGGCCAGCACGCCCCAGGACGCGAAGATGCCGCTCACGACGTCGGACACGGAATCGCCGACGAGCGTCGGCTCGCCGTCGGGCGCGCCGGTCGCGTCCATGAGTCCGCACAGCGCTTGCAGAATGATGTCGTAGGCGGGCCGGTGCGATTCGGGGCCGGTCTGCCCGAAGCCCGAGACGCTCGCATAGACGAGCGATGGATGGCGCGCCGACAAGGTCTCGTAGCCGATGCCGAGCCGCCCCGCGACGCCGGGACGGAAGTTCTCCACGACGACGTCCGCCTCTGCGCACAGCGATTGCGCGAGCATCTGCCCGTCTTCGGTCTTCAGATCGATGACGACGCTGCGCTTGTTGCGATTCATCGCACTGAACAGGCCGCTCTCGCCGTGCGCGAACGGACCGATCGCTCGATAGTCGTCGCCGCCCGGCGGCTCGATCTTGATGACGTCGGCGCCGAGATCGCCGAGCAGCGCCGAACACAACGGCCCCGCCAGCACCCGGGAAAAATCGATCACGCGTATGCCGTCGAGCGGCAGCCTGGACACAGTCACGACATCGTCTCCTGAAGGTCCGGCCAAAGCCGGCCGGTGTCATGATTCTGGTCGCGCCGGGTAATTAGATAAAATATCGGAATAAATTAACGCCTATACGATTTTCATATGGCTTTGTCACTGAGGCTGCTTCGCTATTTCGTCGCCGCCGCGGAACTCGGCAGCACGACGGCGGCGGCGAATCAGCTCAGCGTGTCGCAGCCGTCGATCTCGGTTGCGATCCGCGAGCTCGAAGCGCTGTTCGACGATCCGCTGTTCACGCGCGGGGCCGGCACGCGCATGACGCTCACGCAATTCGGCGAGCGCAAGCTCGCGGAAGCGCGGCAACTGCTGGCATCGGCGGCGGCGTTCTCGACCGACGATGTCGGCGATGAAGAAGGCGGCGAGGTGCAGATCGGCGTCTTTCGCACCATCGCGCCGGTCTATCTGCCGCGCGCGCTGGCGCTTGCGCGTGAGCGGCATCCGCGGCTGCGGATTCGCTTCGTCGAAGGCGATTTGCCGCAGCTCGAATCGTGGCTGCGCAAGAGACAGATCGATTTCGCGCTGATGTACGACGTCGGGCTGGGCGATGACATCGAGCGCGACTGTCTTGCGCAATTGCGGCCGTACGGGCTGGTGCCCGCCGGTTCACGGCTCGCGAAGCGCAAGCGCGCCATCTCGCTTCGCGACCTCGCGG
This sequence comes from Caballeronia jiangsuensis, assembly GCA_000648925.1. Taxonomy (GTDB): domain Bacteria; phylum Pseudomonadota; class Gammaproteobacteria; order Burkholderiales; family Burkholderiaceae; genus Caballeronia; species Caballeronia jiangsuensis. Next base: position 137,311 of record JFHF01000004.1, on the reverse strand, counting down.
CGGAGCCGTTCATCCTGATCGACCTGCCGCAGAGCCGCGATTTTCTGATGACGCCGTTCTGGCAATGCGGGTTGTCGCCGAATGTGGTCCATCGTGCCGCGTCGATCGAACTGGTCAGAGCGATGGTCGCGAGCGGGCTCGGCGTGTCGCTGCTGATTACGCAAAGCCCGGCGGCGACGCAATCGCCGCTCGTGGTCGAATGCCGGATTCAGGAGTCGACGGTGATTCAGCCTTTGGTGATCGCGAGACCCGCGCGGGCCGCGCGCACGCGCGCATCAGAATGGATGGCGGCGTGTGTGCGCGATGCGGTCGGCGAATCGATGCGCGCGCGGGCAGGGCGCTGACGCAACCAGCCGCGAGCCTCAGGCCTGGTTCGAGACGCTTTCGCCGATCGACGCCGGTTCTGCCGGCCGCTCGATCTGCCGCACGCCGACGCTCACGTCCATGCCGATGAAATCCGCCGCGTCGCCGAACCAGGAACCCGACACGGGCGCGGCCTGTTCGGGCTTGCGCGTGTACGCCACGCGGATCAGATCGGTTCCGCCGACGAGCGAGTTCGTCGGATCGTACGGCACCCAGCCCGCGCCCGGCAGGAATACGTGCAGCCATGCGTGCGTCGCGCCCGCGCCGACGACGAGCGGTTCGTCGCGGCTTTCGACCTGCCGCGCGCCCTGCTGCAATCCGGTGTTGCGCACTGCGGGCGGCGCGGGCGTGTCGAGCGTCCGATCGTACAGATAACCCGACACGAAGCGCGCGGCGAGTCCCAGTCCGCGCACCACCTCGATCATCAGCAGCGCGAAATCGCGGCAGGTGCCGCTGCGCCGGTTCAGCGTCTCGGATGGACGCTGCGTGCCCATCGCGTCGCGCGACTGGTACTGGAAGTCGCCACGAATGGCGGAGTTGATGTTCGCGAGAATATCGCGCGTGTGGATGGTGCCGCGCCTGGGGAGAAACTGCGTCACCCAGTCGCGCAGCATCGGCTGATCGTCCGGATATTGCGGCGGCAGGAAGGATGCGAGATCGAGCCGATCCTCGTCGTTGTACTGGAACGGGTAATTCTCGGCTTCGGGGACGACCGGCAACTCCAGATTCTTGACGCCGAAATGCTCGATCACGAAGCGCGCGCGAAGCTGCAACTCATCGGCGGGTACGCGGGGTTCGACGACCGCGACCGAATTGGAGAATACGTCGTGAATCCAGTGCTGCGCGCTGTGCGGCGATACCGCCAGCGTCGCCGACAGCACGCGGATGTCGTGCGCGGCGCGTGGCCGGAACATCACGCGATGCGGAGAAAACTCGACAGGCTTGCGGTAGCGATAGGTTGTGACGTGCTCGACTTCGAGAAAGACGGACATGTGCGACCTCCGAGCCAGTGCCGCGCGAACGGGTTGTCATCGGCGATGCATTGCGTGTCCGCCGATACGGCAATCATGCCACTGATGGCGCCATACAGAAAGCCGACGCATGCGCGATGTACCGCGCGCGGGCGTGCTACCCTTGTTTTCACCGGAATCGCTGCGGTGCGCGTGCCAGCGCCCGCGCACAACAGGGATATCGACACATGTCTCATTCTGCTCTGACCAAGGACGCGGTTGCCGTCATCACGGGTGGCGCGTCGGGTATCGGTCTCGCTGCGGCGAAGCGGTTCGCCGGGCTCGGACTTCGTATCTGCATTGCGGACCGCGATGCCGGTCGAATCGCGCAAGCGGTGGAGCACATCGCCCAATTGAGCGCGGGCGGCGCACAAAACGTCTTCGGATTCGAAACCGATGTCGGCGTCATCGACGATGTCCGTCGCCTGCACGCGGCCGTCGTCGAACGATTCGGCGGCGTCGACGTCCTGATGAACAACGCCGGGATTCAGCCGGGAAGCAATATTTTCGGTCCCGTCGAGAACTGGACGCGCGTGCTGGGCGTGAATCTGTGGGGCGCCATTCACGGGACGCAGGTTTTCGTGCCCGACATGATCCGGCGCGGACGTCCGGGGCTCGTGATCAATACCGGCTCGAAGCAAGGCATCACGACACCGCCCGGCGATCCGGCGTACAACGTTTCGAAGGCCGGACTGAAGGCGTTCACTGAAGCGCTGCAATACGAACTGCGCAATACCGCCGGGTGCAACATCAGCGCGCATTTGCTGATTCCCGGTTTCGTGTTCACGGAGTTGACGCGCAGGGATCGGACGGAAAAGCCGGCTGCGGCATGGACGCCCGAGCAGACCGTCGACTTCATGTTGCAGCGTCTGGATGCAGGCGACTTCTACATCCTGTGTCCGGATAACGATGTGCCGCGTTCGCTCGACGAGCGCCGCATGTTGTGGGCCATCGGAGATGTCGTGGAGAACCGACCGGCCCTGTCGCGCTGGCATCCGGATTACAAGGCGGCGTTCGACGCGTTCATCGAGGAGCCTCGCTGAACGAAGCGCTTCAGCGATGCGGCCAGAGGTTGCAATACTTCTGGCTATCCTCCAGGTTCGGTCCGACGCTGCCATCCGCCTGCACGATCTTGAGCCAGCCGTTCGGATCGGACGCCGTGGGCGTGTCGCCGCAATTGGTGTGTACCCAATGGATGCCGCCGCTGTACGGAATGCCGCACGCTTCGATCTTGTCGCCGACTTTGATCGTATTCAGCGGAGCGGGCACGCCCTTGGTGTTCTTCTGATAGCCCGACGCGAATACGTTGTCGATAGCGATATCGTATGTTTTGCCGTCGGCATCGCCCTTGATCCGCAGATGCGTATGCGACAGCTCCACGCCGTGACGGAACATGCCGTCCTTGAACGTCGGAGGCGACACCGCCCGACCGGTCAGCAGCGAGCCGCCGGCCGCGTGGCAATCCTGCGCATCGTCGGCGCGTGCGTTGGTCGATAGCGCGGCGATCAGCAAGGCCGCGCCCGCCGATATGCGCGCGAGCTTTTTGTCGCGACGACCGCAGGCTCGATGAACGAGTGCTCTCATGGTTTCCTTTGTGATGTCGGAATTGCGGCGCGTCACTTCATCAGCATCATCTGCACGACCTTGACGACGACGAGTCCCACGGCGATGACGAGGTAACCACGCAAGGCGGTCATCCAGATCCGGCTCGACAACGTGAGCCGAGGCCTCTCCAACTGATCGAGCGGCGGCATGCGCCATGTGTCGCGCAAGTGCCGGAGTTGCGCGTTCGATTCTAAGCCGAATGCTTCGTGTCGGCCTTTGCGCGCACGGAGCAAGGAGATCATCGCATAACCGGCAAGCGCGATAACCGTACCGCCCGCGAGAATCATGCCGATGGTTTCGCCGCTGATGTCCGGGTACACGACCGACGCCGTCAGGACGATGGACAGCATCACCAGCACCCACACCACCGCGCCGGTGAAGACATTGAGCGCGCCGGAATTGACCCAGGGACCGAGCACGGCGCGGTCGTTGCACAGGAGCAGCAGGAAGACCGTCGCGCTCGGGAGCAGCACGCCGGCGAGCGTTTGCACCGCTTCCGTGAGCAGGCCCAGCGGACTGCCCGGGATGAGAACGAGCGCCGCCGCCGCCGCGATGATCCCGAAATAGACGAAATAGAATCCCTTTGCATCGGACACGCCGCGATGCAGCGAATGACGAATCTTGAAGACATCGCCGATCGCGTATGCAGTCGAAAGCGACACGGCGGCCGCGCCGATGATGCAGGCATCGAGCAGCGCGACGGCGAAGATGGTCGCGGACGTGCGGCCCACATACTTCTCCAGCCCCGCGATCACGCCGCCGGCGTCGGTGAACTGTCCGGACTCGGGGTGGCCGGCGAACAGCGCGGCGCTGAACGAGATCATCGCGACCGCGCCGATCAGCACGAAGGCGATGCCGATCCACAAGTCGGCCTTCTCGTACTGCATGAAGCGCGGCGTGATTCGCTTGTCGACGACATAGCTCTGCTGGAAGAACAACTGCCACGGCGCGACGGTCGTCCCGACGATGCCGATGACGAGCAGCATCACGTCGGAGAGCTTTGCATGGGCCGGCCAGTTGGGCACGAAGAAGTCGCGCGACATCTGGCCGACGGGCGGATGCACGGACACGAGCACGGGAACCAGCAGCAGGCTCAACAGGCAAAGCACGAGAGCGAAGCGTTCGAACCGCCTGAAGTTGCCGGTGCTGACCGCGGCCATGATGAGCGCCGCCGCGATACAGACGCCCGCCATCTTCGAGACGCCCAGAAAATCGAGCGCGAACGTGATGCCGATGAACTCGGTGACGATGGTCAGCGCGTTGAGGATGAACAGATCGATGACGCTGAACGCACCCCAGAACTTGCCGAAACGCTCGAAGATCAGCCGGGCGTGGCCGACGCCCGTCACCGCACCCAGACGCAGCACCATCTCCTGATTGACGAAGAGAACGGGGACGAGCAGCAGCAAGGTCCAGAGCAGCGTGGTGCCGTAGTTCTGTCCCGCCTGCGTATAGGTGCCGAACGCTCCGGCGTCGTTGTCGCCGACCATCACGATGAGACCGGGGCCGATGATCGCGAGCAGGGTCCGCACGCGCGCCCACCAGTTGCGGCGGGGCGCTGTGTCGTGATGCGCGATGGTGCCGAACGCGCCCTTGATGTCGCCGAGATGGGCCGAATCGAGGACGGCGCTGCGCTCGGCTGCGGCGCTGCCTGGCGATGAAATGTTCGATGGCGTGGACATTATTGTTATCCGTAATCTGGGACTGCGCACACGTTCACGCGCGCTCGCAGCGGGCGCGCGCACGCCGCCGCGCGTGGACGCGGCGAAATACCAGACGGGCGCGCATGAGCGTCGCCTGTGAGGCGCTTAAGAGAGGTGCACGGGGAAAACTACTGCGACGCGCACCGTCCGCTACTGGCGGGACGGCGGCTTGGGAAAGGCTGCGCTGACGTCCGGCCGGTTAGGCGGCGAATCTGTTCGATGATCGACTACTGCTGCTGTCCAAGGCATCAGCCCCTTCGTGAAGATGAAAAAATTGTAGGCGCGCTTCTTGAGGGAAGTCAACACAGTTGGTGCAAATGAAGCCCAGATGGCACGTCTTTTGTGTGGTTTCGCGCGCAAGCTTTCGGGTGGGCTGCCTTGTGGCTTTCGGCTTGCTTGATGAAGGCGTGAAATGCCGTGTCCTAAATCAGCTTCCTTAGCTTGAACTCGTCCGCGAGAGCGGCGGCATCGACGAACTTGTACGCGATCAGTCCCGCATCGAGCGCGCCGCTTACGTTCGCATCCGAATCGTCGATGAAGAGCGTCTCCGAAGCCTGCGCGCCGAGCAGTTCGAGACATCGAAGATAAGCCTGCGCCGAGGGCTTCGCCGAACCGAACGACGCCGTCGCATACACGTGAGGTCCGAACACCCGCGCGACCGGCGGATTCAGGTAAGCGATGTGATCGGAGACCAGACGGCAGTTGTTGGTCAGCACCGCGATCGCATGGTTTTGCGCGACGCTCGCCGCCAGATCGATGGTATCGAGATTGGGCGTGATCGATGCGCGGCGCGATGCCAGCCACATGTCGCGGCTGATCGGGCAGTCGAGCAGATCGCCGAGCATCGCAAGATACGCGTCTTCGCCGATTTCGCCGCTATCCGCGCGAGCTTCGAGACCGGATCCCCAGATTGCTTCGCGCACCGCTTCGGACGGTCTTTCGCACAGCGCCGCCAGATGATCGACGCGCACCGCGCGGTCGTAGTGGGACAGGACGCCTTCCATATCGAACAGGACGAGGGAAATCGGTGCTGTCATGTGGATGCCCCACGAGAGAGGAACGCCACCCGACGGCGTGGCGTCGGATGGCGCGACGTCCCATTCTAGCTTCGCAAAATTCGCGCACTGTCATGTCGATCGCCAAACGTCTTTGCTAGGGAAACCCCCGAGAAGAAAGAAATGGTAAGCCTGCTCAAAAGTCGTTACTCTGGGTAACCGTTTTCCCAAACATATATTGGGAATCCCCTTTCGATCAAACGACACATGCCTTGCGATCCGCGCAAGGCGTGCGGAGACGCTCATGCCTGCAGCACGAAGCACGACTCGAAGCCTTACGCAGCGTGTGTCGATTCACGCACGACCAGACACGGCTCGATCGTCACATGCTCGATCTCGTCCTTGCCCGATAACGTATCGATGAGCTTCTGCATCGCGATCTCGCCCATCGTCTCGCTTTGCGTATCCACGCTCGTGAGCGACGGCGCGGAGATTTCGCCGTAGGGCACGTTGTCGATGCCGGTCACGGCGACGTCCCGGGGCACGTTGATGCCGAGCGCGGTCGCCGCCTTGATGAAGCCGAGCGCGATGAGATCGTTGTAGCAGATGACCGCCTGCGGGCGGCGCGGGCCGAGCATCACGCGCGAGCAGGCGTGTTCGCCGGCGCGGGTGGTCGGTGCGTGGACATCGTGTACGTCGAGTTCGAGTCCGGCTTCGGCGAGACAGTCGCGCACGCCGGCGATGCGCTCGTCGTTGATGCGCGCCTGTTCGAAGCCGAGATACGCGAAGTTGCGATGACCGAGGTCCAGCAGATGTCGGGTGAGCATGAACGTGGCGAGCCGGTTGTCGATGCCCACGCTTGAGATCGGCAGCTTGTCGCTGCGGCGCAGGAGCACGACCGGCTTGTCGAGGTCGAGCAGCCATTGCGACTCTTCCTCGGGCAGGCGCGAACTGAGGATCAGCCCGTCGACACGGCGCGCGAGCGCTTCGACGAGCGGCCGCTCGCGCGCCTGATTCTCGTCGACGTCGACGAGCAGCAGCGTGTAGTCGTGCCGCAGCGCCACGCGATTCGCGCCCTTCACGACATTGGTGAAATGCGGATTGCTGATGTCGAGAATCGTGAGGCCGATGGTGCGCGTCTGCTTGGTGACCATCGAGCGTGCCAGCGGGTTGGACTGATAGCCGAGTTCTTCGATCGCTGCCTTGAGCTTTGCTTCCACCGGTTCGGTGAAGCGCTTGGTGCCGTTGATGAATTTGGACACGGTCGCAACGGAGACGCCCGAGAGCGCGGCGACGTCGCGAATGGTTGCCGAAGGCTTTTTCATGTGGAAAACGTTTAAGTAGGAACGTGCACGCCGATGCATCGAGTGTACGACGTCGGGCAGGCAATTCCTGGAAATAGCGATCGGGCGGGCTGAAGTCGTTCGGCCCCGGCATTCCGATGAAGACGATCATTCGATAAGGATGACGAAATTAATTCCGATGTATGTCTCTGAAATCAAATGGAGGAGGGCAATGATGAAGAAAAGTACGATTCTGAGCGCCGTGATCGCGATGTTCGTTGCAGCCGGCTGCGGAGGCGGACATGACGACAACGGCGGCGCACCGTCCGCGACCAATGCACATGCATGGATGAACACGTCGTTGCCGCCGGAACAGCGCACGGCGCTGCTGCTCGCGGCCATGACGCCGCAGCAGAAGATCGCGCAACTGACCGGCTCGCCCGGCGTCGTGCCGGAGATTCCGTCGTGTTACGGAAGCCGTCACATCACGGGCATACCGGAGTTGCAGGTGCCGACGCTGCGCGTGACCAACGGGCCGGTCGGCGTCGGGCAGAACGATTGCGTGTCGCCCGATCTGCCGGGACTACCGCTTTCGTCGCTGTCGAGCCCGGCGTCGGCGAAGGCGACCGCGCTGCCTTCGGGCATGGCGGTGGCGGCATCGTTCGATACGGCCGTGGCGAGCCAGTTCGGCGACGTGATCGGGCGCGAGTCGCGCAATCTCGCGCTGCACGTGCTCGAAGGCCCCGGCATGAACCTCGCGCGCAATCCGACGCTCGGCCGCAACTTCGAATACTTCGGCGAAGACCCGATCCTGAGCGGCACGATGGGCGTCGCCGAGATCAAGGCGATCCAGTCGCACGGCGTGATCGCGATGGCCAAGCATCTCGTCGCGAACGAGCAGGAAACGAATCGCATGACGATCAACGAGAACATCGACGATAAAACGCTGCACGAGCTCTACATGGTGCCCTTCGAGATGGCCGTGAAGGATGGCGGCGTGGCGTCGGTCATGTGCTCGTACAACTCGGTGAACGGCGCGTCGATGTGCGAGAACAAGCACATTCTCACCGACGTCCTGCGCGGGCAATGGGGCTTCACCGGCTATGTGCAGTCCGATTTCTTCGCGGCGCACAGCACCGCCAACACGATGCTCGCGGGCCTCGACAACGAAATGCCGGGCATCGATATCGCGCCGCTCACGACATGGTGGACGCCGGCGAAGATCAATGCGGCGCTGACGGCGGGGCAGATCAGCCAGTCGAATATCGACACGGCGCTCGGCCGCCGGTATACGCAGATGTTCAAGCTCGGCATCTTCGACCGGCCCGTTGCGCAGACGGCGATCGATCAGGCCGGCGACGGCGCCATCGCGCGTGCGATCGGCGAGCAGTCGGCGGTGCTGCTGAAGAACGCAAACAACCTGCTTCCCTTCGATGCAAAATCGGTTCGCTCCGTCGCGCTGATCGGTCAGGGCGCGTATGCGAACAAGGCCGTCTCGGGATGCTGCGGCGGAAGCTCGGACGTGATCCCGCTCTACACGGTCACGCCGCTCGAAGGCGTGCAGAGCGTGTTGAAGCAACTCGGTTCGAGCGCGACGGCGTCGCTCACGATCGTCGCGGATGACAACAGCAATCTCGCGGCGGCCGTCAATGCGGCGAAGCAGGCCGATGTCGTGATCATGCTGGCGGGAACGATCGCGGAGGAAGGCGCGGACCGGACGAGCATCGAGTTGTCGAACAATCAGGACGCGATGATCTCGGCGGTGGCGGCGGCCAATCCGCGCACGGCGCTCGTGATGAAGGACAACGCGTCCGCGCTGATGCCGTGGATCGATCAGGTGCCCGCCGTGCTGGAGACATGGTTCCCCGGTCAGGAAGACGGCAACATCATGGCGAATCTTGTGTTCGGCGTGGCGAATCCGTCGGGCAAGCTGCCGGTCACGTTCCCGAAGAAGTCCGGCGACTGGCCTGCCAACACGCCCGCGCAGTATCCCGGCGTCAACGTCAACGGCGTGCCGACGGTCACCTACTCGGAAGGACTGCAGATCGGCTACCGGTGGTATGACGCGCAGAACGTCAAGCCGCTCTTCGCGTTCGGGCACGGGTTGTCGTACGCGAGCTTCAAACTGTCGTCGCTGCAGGTGAGCCCGCAGGCGTCGGACGGCACGAAGCCGATTACCGTGTCCGTCGATGTCGAGAATAGCGGCAAGGTCGCGGGCGCCGAAGTGCCGCAGGTGTATGTGTCCTTGCCGGCCGGTCTCGGGCAGCCGCCGAAGCGTCTCGTCGGCTTCCAGAAGGTGATGCTCGCGCCGGGCGAGAAGAAGACCGTGCAGATCATCATCGATCCGAACTCGGCGAGTCATCCGCTCGCCACGTGGGATACCGCGTCGCAACAGTGGAAGACGGCGAACGGGCAGATTCAGGTGATGGTCGGGAACGCGTCGGACAATCTCACGCTGACTTCGGGCTTGTCGGTCAGCAAGTGATTGCGGAACGGACATCGGCCGCGGCGCGTGATCGCGTGGCGGTCGATGTTATTTCGATACCTTGCCGAGGGGCGGTCCATAAGACCGCGGTCAGCAACGACCTCTCTCAACGCCCCTCGATAATCCAGCTTCCTGCGATGCGCCGGTAACGACGACGACCTTCTGTGTTGTGCTCATGCTCTACTCAGAAGATCAGGGTTCACAAACCCGGTATCAGACCTTCTTCGCCTGCGCCAGCCACTGCTCGAGACTGACGCGGCCGATCCGCGCGTCGCCGAGCGGCACGAGCGATTGTTCCTCGACACGGCCGCCGTAGTAACGCGCCTCGCTGTCCGTGACAACCGGGCGCGTATCGCCCACCGACTTCAGATAACGTCCGACGATGTCCGCGAAGGGAGCACGGTCCGGGCCGGCGATATCGGTCATGCCGTTCAGCGGCGAGGCGCACGCGATCTGCGCGAGGAACCCGGCGACATCGTCGGCGGCGATCGGTTGAAACAGGCCATCGCCGAGTCGCACCGTTCCATCGACCGTGCTGAAATCGGCGATGCCGCCGATGAACTCCATGAACTGGGTCGCGCGCGCGATCGAATACGGCACGCCCGATGCTTCGATGAGCTTTTCCTGCGCGACCTTGGCGACGAAATACGCATTCTCCGGCGTGCGATCGCATCCGACGATGGAGAGCGCGACGTGATGGCGCACGCCCGCCGCCTTTTCGGCCGCGGCGAGGTTGCGCGCCGATGTGCTGAAAAAATCGAGCACCGCTTGCGGTTCCCATGAGGGCGCGTTCGTCACGTCCACGACGACATCGGCTCCCGCGAATGCATCGCTGAGCCCTTCGCCGGTAACGGCGTTGACACCACTGCGCGGCGATGCGGCGAGCGCCTCGTGGCCCGCCTCCTCGAGCAAGGTCACGACACGCGATCCGATCAGGCCGGACCCACCCATTACGACGATCTTCATGGCTAATCTCCCGAAGAAAAATGAGGGATATGCGAGGAGCCGGGCGAGTGCGGTCTTGCGTGAAGGCGCTCGCCCCTGTCCCATTGCGTGCGGCAATTCTCGAAGAATCTTGTCCTGACGATAAGTGCCAAGAATGTGAAGTTCGACCAGGCCATCGCGCGGAGACAGCCCGTCAAAATTATAGGTAGGACAAGCGAAGTCGCAGGCTGACTTGAGCCGCGCGACGCGTATAAGGCTATGTATGATCCGCCAACATAAATGAAGCGCGGCGGCGGCGCGCCGGCAAACGCGCGTCGATGTGGACCCAACGATTGGTTCCGTCTGGCACTAACTTTCCGGATTTTTCGCTGTGGATACTCGGGCATCGGTTCGCTGCACGCGCAACGAGCCTGCACCGGAAAAGGGAACGTCGCGCGCTGGCGTTCCCGATTCTCCACCTCTCCAGGAAAGCTCATGAAAACGATCCGCGTCTCCGGCTTGAAACGCCTGTCCGGCAAGCTGCTTCGAACGTTCGCGCCGGCACGCGCGCTGGCCTCGCTTGCGATCGCCGCGTGCGCGTGGGGCGTCGCACAGACCGCGCACGCCGAGGACAAGGAAGTGACGATCGCGTACCAGCAGATCGTCGATCCGTGGGTCGTCGGCATCGCGGATGGCTCGATCGCGAAGGCCACCGGCTACAAGATCAACTGGCGCCAGTTCGAATCGGGCGCGAAAGTGGCGACCGCGATGGCTTCGGGCGACGTCAAGATCGGCGTGATCGGCTCCAGTCCGCTCGCCGCCGCCGTCAGTCAGGGCGTGGATGCGCAGCTCTTCTGGATTCTCGACAACATCAACGAGGCCGAGGCGATGATCGTGCGCAACGGCTCGGGCGTCGAGAAGCCGGCCGATCTGAAGGGCAAGACCATCGGCGTGCCGTTCGTCTCGACGACGCACTATCACACGATGTTTGCGCTGCAACACTGGGGCATCGATCCGTCTTCCGTGAAGATTCTCAACATGCAGCCGAACCAGATCGCGGCGGCATGGGAGCGCGGCGATATCGACGCCGCCTACGTGTGGGACCCGGCGCTCTCGCAACTGAAGAAAAGCGGCAAGGTGCTGATCACGTCGGGCGATCTCTCGAAGCTCGGCAAACCGACCTTCGATGGCATCGCGGTGGACCGCGCGTGGGGCGAGGCGCACAAGGACTTCATGGCGAAGTTCGTCAAGGCGATTTCGGATATCGACCAGCAATATCGCAGCGATCCGTCGAAGTGGAGCGCGCAGTCGCAACAGGCTTCGGCGATCGCCAAGACGATCGGCGGAACGCCCGCCGAGGTGCCGGAATCGCTCGCACTGTATGGCTACCCGTCGGCGCAGGAGCAGGCGTCGAAACAGTGGCTCGGCGGCGGCGCATCGAGCCGCGCGGCCTTCGCGCTGAAGGACACGGCGGTCTTCCTGAAGCAGCAGAAGCGGGTCAACGCAGTGCTGCCGGACTATTCGAAGTACGTGACGGCCGAATACGTCGAGGCCGCCGAAAAGCTGAAATGAGCCTGACCCGGGCACGCGCCGCTTGCCCTTGCCACATCCGAGTCCGGGAGGACATATGGGTTGCATGCAGGTGAAGAACGTCAATGTGATGTTTCCCGGACGACGCCCGGGCGAGCGCGTGCATGCGCTCGATGGCATCGATCTCACCATCGGCGATGGCGAATTCGTCGTCGCGCTCGGTGCGTCGGGTTGCGGCAAGACGACGCTGCTGTCGCTGATGGCGGGCTTCATCGCGCCATCGTCGGGCGAGATGCTGCTCAACGGCCGGCCGGTGGAGGGACCGGGCGCCGATCGCGGCGTCGTGTTTCAGAAGCATGCGCTGCTGCCGTGGCTCAACGTGCTCGACAACGCCACCTTCGGCCTGAAGCTGCAGGGCGTGCCGAAGGCGCAGCGCGAGGAGATCGCGAAACGCAACCTCGCGCTGGTCGGCCTTCAGGACTTCCACAGGCACATGATTTATCAGTTGTCGGGCGGCATGCAGCAGCGTGTGGGCATCGCCCGCGCGCTGACCTGCGATCCCGCGATGCTGCTGATGGACGAGCCGATGGCCGCGCTCGACGCCCTCACGCGCGAGACCATTCAGGAACTGCTGCTCGATGTGTGGCAGCGCACGCAGAAGATGCTGTTCTTCATCACGCACAGCGTGGAGGAAGCGCTATTCCTGGCGAGCCGGCTGATCGTGATGTCGCCGCGTCCGGGCCGCATCACGCATAGCTACGATCTCGATTTCAACCGCCGCTTCCTCGCCACCCGCGATGCGCGCGCGATCAAGTCGAGTCCCGATTTCATCGACATGCGCGAGCGCGTGCTCGGCATCATCTACGGCGACGAACGCGCCGCGCATCACGCCGCCGAGGAGCTTCATCATGGATAAGCGAGCATCGATGACCGTGGCCGGTCCCGCGATCGAAACGGAGATCGGCGCATCGCGGCATCCGCCCGGCAGACCCGCGCGGCAGTCGAAGAAAAAGCCTGTGAAACCGGGCGACACCTTCGGCGTGCCGGGCTACGGCAGCAGCCTCGCGATGAGCATCGCGACGGTCGCCGTGCTGCTGGCCGGCTGGTTTCTGATCACCGGCATGCACTGGATCAAGCCGCTTTTTCTGCCGTCGCCGCAAGCGGTGTTCGCGAAGTTCATCTCGGTGGCGAGCGAAGGCTTCGCCAACTCGACGCTCGCCGAACATATCGTCGCGAGCCTGTTGCGCGTGTTCGGCGCGTTCGCGCTCGCCTGCGTCACGGCGATTCCCGTCGGCGTGATGATGGGCGTCTCGCGCCACGCGCGCGGCGTGTTCGATCCGCCGATCGAGTTCTACCGGCCGCTGCCGCCGCTCGCGTATCTGCCGCTCATCATCATCTGGTTCGGCATCGGCGAGTTCTCGAAAGTGTTTCTGATCTATCTCGCGATCTTCGCGCCGCTCGCGATCGCCGCGCGCGCGGGCGTGCGCTCGGTGTCGATCGAGCAGATTCACGCGGCCTATTCGATGGGCGCGACGCGCACGCAGGTCGTCATTCACGTGATTCTCAAGTCGGCGCTGCCGGAGATTTTCACGGGGATGCGTATCGGCATCGGCGTGGGCTGGACGACGCTCGTCGCGGCGGAAATGGTCGCCTCGACGCGCGGCCTCGGTTTCATGGTGCTGAACGCGGCGGAGTTTCTGGCAAGCGATGTCGTGATCATGGGGATCATCGTCATCGGCTTCTTCGCGCTGTGCTTCGATATGCTGATGCGGTATCTGGAGAAGGCGATGGTGCCGTGGAAAGGGAGGGTGTAAGGCCGCACTCCGCCGAAGATGCGCCTGTGTTCCAGTCTCTTGCAGCGGCGCGTTCCGTACTGTGAACGCGCTGGCTCGTCCAAAAGAAATGCGGTAATCTCTCAAACGAACATTAGGTCGTCATGAGCGCCCGCGAGTCGGTGTGGAAACTGGACAGAGACGTAGGAACAGACGTGCGAAAGAAAAATGTAAATCCCAGCGCGGATACCCGAGAGACCTTGCTTCGGCTGGCGGCACGCTCGTTTGCGACGCAGGGCTACACGGCAACGACGATGCGCTCGATTGCGGATCAGGCCGGCATCGAGGCCGCCAGCATCTACTATCACTTTTCGTCGAAGGAAGAGCTCGTCGATGTGGTGATGGAGCACGGCGCCGACAGCATCGTGCAGCACATCAACGAGCACTTCGGCGCGCTGCCGGAAAACGCGAACGCCGAAGACCGCTTCAGGGCGGCGGTCATCGGTCAGATGAGTGCGCTGATCAAGTTCGGCGATTACGCGCTCGCACATGGCCGCTTGCTGAGCCAGTTGCCGGATCAGGTGCGCGAACGCCAGATCAAGCGGCGCGAGCGGCATCAGCGGTTGTGGACCACCGTGTTCGACGATCTGCGCGCGGAAGGCTTTCTGCGCGAGGACATCGATATCGCGCTGAGCCGTATCTATGTCCTCGGCTTCATCAATTCGGTTCAGACCTGGTTCGATCCGAAGAAGGGATCGCTCGAAAAAATCGTCGATCAGTTCATCACGATGTTCTTCGAGGGCGCGCAGCCGCCGGGCAAGCCGCGGCGGCGTGCGCGCAAGAAGGAGGTGGCTGCTTAGTTCTGAGCCGCCCGCTCCTCGGCCAGCAAGCGCCGATAGTGCGGCAGCGCGGTAATCAGCAGCCACGCCGCGATCGCCGACGCAATCGCGCACACGATGGCGATCGAATGTCCGACCATCTTCGGATTCTGGAATACACGATCGGTGATGAGCGCAATCAGCGTCGGGCCCGCGCCGAACCCGACGAGTTGAGCGACGAACGAATAAATCGCGCCGACGGTGCCACGCATCCGGCTCGGCGCAACGAGCTGCAATGCCGCGGCCATGCATCCGGTGGGCAGGCTGAAGAAGAACACGATGCCGGCCGCCGCGGCCAGCGCACCGGTCGTTCCCGGTACGAAGGGAATGCTCGCGCAGCAGAGCATCATCGGGATCATGGAGACCGCCGCGGTTCGCAGCGGCGCATCTTCATAGCCACGCTTTTCGAGCTGACGCGCGACCCACGGCCCGGTCAGCGCGCCGGCAATGCCGAAGACCACGACCAGCCCGCCGAAGCGAAATCCGACCAGCGAGGCCGGCATGCCATGCGTGCGAATCAGATACGTGGGCATCCATGCGGGCATGCCGAGCACGACGATCGCAAGCATGCCGACGCCGAGCAGAATCCGCGCGTAGAACCCGCGTCGCTGCCAGAGATAGCTCGCTGAAGCGCCGGTCGAGAATTGCCGCTCGTCTTCGCGCGCGCTCATCACGATGCTGCGTGCCGGTTCGCGCACGGTAAGCAGCACCAGCAACGCAAAAAGCATCCCCGGCAACCCGATGATGACGAACGCGAGTTGCCAGGTCTGGAACTGCGTGAGGATCGGAAAGTGCTCGTGAAAAGCGCGTGCGAATTCGATCACGAAGCCGCCCGCGACGAGCGAGAGCCCGCCGCCGAGCATCGGGCCGAGAATGAAGATGCTCATCGCGCGCGGCATTTTCTTCGCCGAGAAGCAGTCGGCGATCATCGATAGCGCGAGCGGGAACACGCACGCTTCGCTGGCGCCGACGCCCAGCCGCGCGAGGAACAACCCTCGATACGTATCCGCATTGCCGCACAGTGCCGTGAAGGCGCACCACAGACAGATGGAGACCAAGAGAAGATTGCGCCGGTTGGTCACATCGACGAGCCGGCCGAACAGCGGCGATGCGGCCAGATACGCGGCAATGAACGCGACGCCCTGAACGAGGCTCAACTGCGTGTCGGAGATGACGAGCGAGCGCTTGATCGGTTCGACCAGCAGATTCAGAAGCTGTCGATCGATGTAGGCGAGGGAATACGCGAGCGTCAGCATCACGAGCACATACCACGCTCGTCCGCTGTCATGAATCACGTGATCGCGAGATAGATGTAGCGGCGTTTGCGCGGTGGCGCCGGCGGCGTCGGACGGCATGTCGTTCATGGCGTTTCTCATTTCTCCTCCAGTAAGAGCATTCAAAATTCGTGAGTTCTGCAAGGCGATGTGCCGGGCATTTGATGTTTACCTAATTAATGTTAGATAGTTTGTGCGGTGTTTTGAGGATGTTCCATGAGTGTTATCCATGAGGGTTCGTGGCCTGGCGTCATGCGCCGAGCGATGTCGGTGTAAACCCCAGATGACATCATCGCGGCGTGAGGAGGAAACTAACTATCAATCGTTAGATAACTCTACAGACCGAGACAGTGATGACCACTCCGATGAAACCCATACGCTCCTTCCTCTTCGTTCCGGGCAACAAGCCGACGTGGATCGAAAAGTCCATCAATTCCGGAGCCGATGCGCTGATCCTGGATCTGGAGGACAGCGTGCCGCCCGCGCAGAAAGCCGAAGCGCGCGAGATCGTCAGGTCGAAGCTGACGTGGCTGGCGGAGCAGAAACAGCGTGTGTGGGTGCGCATCAACCGCAGCGCGCATCTGTACGACTTCGAGGACATCCTGGCTATCGTCAGTCCCGTGGTCGAAGGCATCGTGATCTCCAAGCCTTGCGGCCCGGAAGACATTCATACCGTTTCATCGATGCTGGCCGAAGCCGAGTTCCGTGCCGGCGTGGAAGTGGGTCATACGAAGGTGATTCCGCTGCTGGAGACGGCGCGCTCGCTGCAACTGGCGTACGAGATCGCCCAGCATGAGCGCGTGCCCGCCATCGTGGGCGCAACCGCCAAGAACGCCGACGTGGCCCGTGCGCTCAAGACCGTCTGGTCGCTTGACGGCCGCGAAACCCAATACCTCAAGTCACGCATCGTCATGGCCGCGCGAGCGGCGGGCAAGCTGCCCATCGGCGGCGTCTGGCAACAGGTGCACGATCTCGATGGACTCAAGGTGTCGTCGGCCAATGACCGGCAACTGGGCATGAGCGGGGAACTGGTACTGCATCCCTCAAACGTCGAGATCGTCAACCGGACCTATAGCCCTGCCGAGGAAGAGGTGGCGTTCTATCAAGGGATGATCGACGCACTCAACAAAGCCCAGGCCGAAGGCCGCGCATCGTGCATCTACGACGGTGAACACATCGACATTGCTCATGCCAAGACGGCGCGCGAAATCATCGAACTCGCACAGTCGTTCAACGGCTGATTGCTCACCGAATCTCAGGAGACAGATAAATGGCTGGCCTTTACTTCGAACAATTCAAGCCCGGCATGGTGATCGAACATGCGATCCGCCGCACCGTGACCGAGACCGACAACATCCTGTTCTCGGCCATGACGTACAACTGCGCGCCGCTGCATATCGATGCCGAATACAGCAAGAACACCATGTACGGCCAGCGTCTGGTGAACAGCATGTTTCTGCTTGCGCTGGTGGCGGGCATCACCGTGTACGAAACCACGCTGGGGACCACGCTCGGCAATCTTGGCTTCGGCGAAATCGCCTTTCCCAAGCCCACTTTTCATGGCGACACGGTCCGCGTCGAGACAGAGATCGTCGAGACGCGTCTGTCGAAAAGCCGCAAGGACTCGGGCATCGTGACCTTCAGGCACATTGCCCGGAATCAGCGCGACGAGATCGTCTGCACCGCGCTTCGCACCGGCCTGATGATGCTGCGTCCCGCCGACAAGGCCTGATTTCATATTTAAAGAAGGACTAGGCCATGGACTACCAACTCAGCGCGGATCAGCATGCCATCGTCGATGCAGCTCAGAAGATCTGCACGGACTTTCCGCTCGAATACTGGCGCAACAAGGACAAGAATCACGAGTTTCCGCACGAGTTCTTCGACGCCGTCGCGAGCGGCGGGTGGCTCGGCATCTGCATGCCGGAGGATGTGGGCGGCGCGAATCTGGGCGTGACGGAAGCGGCGCTCTTCATGCGCGCGGTCGCCGAGTGCGGCGGGCAGGCAGCAGCGTCCACCATCCACATGAACATCTTCGGCCTGCAGCCCGTCGTGCATTTCGGCACGGAAGCGCAAAAGAAGGCATGGCTGCCGCCTTTCGCGCGTGGCGAGAACAAGGCGTGTTTCGCCGTGACCGAGCCTGATACAGGTCTCGATACCACCAAGCTCAAAGTGACGGCGAAGAAGCAGGCCGACGGGAACTATCTCATCTCGGGCAAGAAGGTATTCATCTCGACCGCGCAGGTCGCCGATCACATGTTGATCCTCGCGCGCACCACGCCGATCGAACAGGTGAAGAAGCACAGCGAAGGGCTGAGCCTGTTCTACACGAAGCTCGACCGCGATTACGTCGATATTCGGGAGATCGACAAGCTCGGCCGCGCCGCCGTCGATACGAACGAACTCTTTATCGATAACCTGCCGGTGTCGAAGGACGCGCTGATCGGTGAGGAAGGCAAGGGCTTGAGCTATATATTTCACGGCATGAATGCCGAGCGCGTTTTGGTGGCGGCCGAGCAGATCGGCATCGGCCGCGCCGTGCTCAAGCTCGCGACGCAATACGCGAAGGAACGCGTGGTGTTCGGCCGGCCCATCGGCAAGAACCAGGGCGTTCAGCATCCGCTGGCGCGCAACTGGGCGGAACTGGAAGCGGCGAATCACATGATCTTTGCCGCCGCGGATCTCTACGACAAGGGACTTTCCTGCGGCTCCGAGGCGAACGCAGCGAAGCTGCTGGCATCCGAGGCGTGCATGAACGCATGTCAGACCTCGATCCTCACGCACGGCGGCTTCGGCTATGCGAAGGAGTATCACGTCGAGCGATTCATGCGGGAAGCGTGGATCGGCTACATCGCGCCGGTCACGCCGCAGCTTATCCTGTCGAATATCGCGGAGCGTAAGCTCGACTTGCCGAAGTCTTACTAGGCACGGCGGTTCAATACGACTGGCGGCCGTCAAATGCTGGATCGACGGCTGCTTCAGGAGACCAGCATGTCAGCTACAAGACCCTTGCAGGGTATCCGCGTTCTCGATCTGACCGTGGCGCTGGCCGGGCCCTACGGATCGCTGTTGCTGGGTGGTCTGGGCGCCGAAGTCATTCGCGTGGAGTCGCCCGGCGGCGGCGATATCGCACGCAATAATCCGCCCTATGTGGGCAGGGAAGGCGTCCACTTCGGTGTCAGGCACGAGGAAGATGTGTCGCTGACCATCCTCAATCGCGCGCGCAACAAGAAGAGCATTACGCTCGATCTGAAGTCGGAGCAGGGCCTCGCGCTCTTCATGGAACTGGTCAAGGAATGCGACGTGGTCATCGAAAACGCCAGCGAGGGCGTGACGGCGCGCCTGGGCGTGGACTACGAAAGCGTGCGCAAGGCCAATCCGAAGATCGTCTATGCATCGATCAAGGCCTTCGGTGAACCGAGCCCTTACCCCAATCTCAAGGGGATGGACATCATCGTGCAGGCGCTCTCCGGCATCATGGACGTAACCGGCGTCGCCGATGGCCCGCCCACGCGCTGGGGTCTGCCTATCGCCGATCTCGTCGCGCCGCTCTACGCAGTCAATGGCATTCTCGCGGCGCTCATCCATCGCGGCAGGACGGGCGAGGGGCAACAGGTGCAGGTTTCGATGCTCGACTGCCTGTCCTCGATGGTGGCCGAGGAGCACTTCGATGTGTTCTTCGCGAACGGCTATCCGAAGCGCTCGGGCAACTTTCAGGATCGCCTCGTGCCGTTCGGCGTGTACGGCACGCGCGACGGTCACGTGGCCATGGTGGCGTTCCAGCCCGACTGGTTCCGCAATCTCATGGAGGCCATCGGCAAGCCCGAGATGGCCGTCGATCCACGTTACGCGACGCGCGGTCCGCGCATGAAGCACGCGACCGAAATCAACGCGACCATCGAGGAATGGACGCGCCAGCACAGCACGGAAGAAGTGATCCGCGAACTTCAGGAAAAGCGCGGCGTGCCCGCGGCCCCCGTGCGTTCGCCGCTCGATGTGCTCAAGGATCCGGTGTTGCAGGAGCGCGGCGCGGTTGTGAAGCTGGAGCATCCGGGCCTCGCCGATGTCGACGCCATGGGCATGGGTCTGCCTATCCGGTTCTCGCAAACGCCGGTGCAATTCGATCAGCCGGCGCAGGAACTCGGCGCATCCAACGAAGCGATCTATCGGGATCTGTTGAAGCTGCCGGATGATCGTCTGCGGCAATTGCGCGACGAAGGAGTGATCTGATCATGTCCGCCGCATCTTCCCGGGGAGGACCGCTCGCGGGCGTCAGGGTCGTCGAGATCGCGGGCATCGGTCCCGGTCCGCTGGCCGCGATGTTTCTGGCCGATCTCGGCGCCACGGTGATCCGTGTGGATCGCAAGGAGCCTTCGGGCCTCGGCGCGCCGCGTCCCGTTCAGTTCGATCTGGGGCTGCGCAACCGCAAGTCCATCCGCGTCGATCTGAAAGACGCGGACGCTGTCGAGATGGTGCTCGAACTGATCGATCAGGCCGATGCATTGATCGAAGGCTTTCGCCCCGGCGTGATGGAGCGGCTGGGTCTGGGCCCCGATACGTGTCTCGCGCGCAATCCGCGTCTCGTGTATGGCCGCGTGACCGGCTGGGGGCAGGACGGCCCTCTTTCGCAGGTGGCCGGGCACGATCTGAACTACATCTCCATCACCGGCGCGCTGCATGCGATGGGGCGCGCGGGGCAGGCGCCCACGCCGCCGCTCAACGTGCTGGGCGACTATGCGGGCGGCTCGTTGTATCTGGCGTTCGGACTGCTCGCGGGCATCATCGAGGCACGCGGTTCTGGCAAGGGCCAGGTCGTGGACGCCGCGATGGTGGACGGCGTGGCCTCCATCATGACGGTGACGATGGGTCTGCACGCGGCAGGCATGCTCGACAAGGAACGCGGCACCAATCTGCTCGACACCGGCGCGCACTTCTACGAGGTGTATGAATGCGCCGATGGAAAGTACGTCAGCGTCGCGCCGATCGAAGGCAAGTTCTACAGGCTGCTGCTCGAAAAGCTGGAGCTACAGGATCATCCGCTGCTGCAAGAGCAGATGGATCGTGCGCAATGGCCGGCGGCCAAAGAGGTGCTGGCCGCGAGGTTCAGGGAACATACGCGCGACGAGTGGGCGCGGCGATTCGGCGAAACGGACGTCTGCCTCGCGCCGGTGCTCGACTTCGACGAAGCATCGAGCCATCCGCACATTCAGGCGCGCGGCACCTTCATCGACCTCGACGGCGTGACGCACCCGGCGCCCGGCCCGCGCTTTTCGCGCACGCCCGCCGCGCCGCCCGAGCCGCCGGCGGCATCGAGCACGGACAACGCCATCGACGCGCTGCGCGGCTGGCTGCCCGATGACCGCATCGACGCATTGCGCGCGCGCGACACCTTTATCTGAGGGCTTGGGAACAGGCAACAGGCTTATCGACATGACATCGCATACCTCCGATCTCACCGCTCTGGATCGACTCACGAGCGGCCGCTCCACGTGCCGCGCATACGAGCACAAGGCGCTGGATGCCGAGTTGATACGCAGCATCGTCGGCATGGCGAGCCGCTCGGCCTCGTGGTGCAACGTGCAACCGTGGCAACTGGTCATCACCGAAACGCTGGAAAGCACGGAGCGCTTCCGCGAGGCGCTGATGGAGCGCGCGTTCAGCCATCCGGAAACCGAGTCCGATCTGCCGTTTCCGCCCGGCTACAAGGGCATTTATGGCGAACGTCGGCGCGGGGCGGGCATCGCGCTCTATACGTCGCTCGGCATCGGCCCCAAGGATGCCGAACGCAGTTCCGAGCAGGCATTTCGCAATTTCCGCATGTTCGATGCGCCGCATGTGGCCATCATCACCGTGCCTGCCGAGCTGGGTCCGTATGCGCTCGTGGATGCGGGCGGCTTCGTCTCCTCGTTTCTGCTCGCAGCCTACGCTCACGGCGTGGCCACGACGCCGCAAGGGGCGCTCGCTCGCCACGCGCATTTCGTGCGCGAGTATTTCGGCATTCCCGATTCGCAGCACATGATTTGCGGCATCTCGTTCGGCTTCGCGCAGACCGGGCACCCCGTCAACCAGTTTCGCACCACACGCGCGGGCGTCGACGATCTCGTGCGCTTCGCCTGAGCGAATGAAAAGGGGAACATCGTGGCCTTGCTGATCGACCACCCCGCGCCGCACGTGCGCCGCATCACCCTGAATCGCGCCGAGCGCATGAACGCGCTCGACGGGCCAACCTTGGAGCATCTCAACGACGCGGTGCGCGACTGTATCGCGGCAGCCGGCGAGATCAAGGTGCTCGTGATCCGGGGCAGTGGCCGCGCGTTCTGCGCGGGCAACGACCTCAAATGGCTCGCAAGCGGCGTGCTGGCCGACCGCGCCGCGCATATGCGTCATCAGGACCTGATGCAGGACACCTATGAGCGCCTGGAGTCCGCACCGCAGATCGTGCTGGCGAGCGTCAACGGCTACGCGCTCGCGGGCGGCTTCGAACTGGCGCTCGCCTGCGACCTGATGATCGCCGATGAAGCCGCACAACTCGGCGACGAACATATCCGCCGCAGTCTGCTTCCGAGCGGCGGCAGCTCTCAGCGGCTGCCGCGCAAGCTGGGCTTGCAGCGGGCCATGTACTACCTGGTCACGGGCCGGCGCATGACGGGCCGCGAGGCTGCGGACATGGGTCTTGCCGCGTTGGCCGTTCCATCTCTGCAACTGGAAGGCGCCACGCTGCAACTGGCGCAGGAAATCGCTCAGGCCGACGCGCTCGCGCTGACTTCGATGAAGCAGATGGCGCGCCGCGCGATGGAACTGCCGCTCTCCGACGGCCTGCGCTACGAGCGCTGGATGCAGCATTGCTATCGCACGCAGTCGCCGTCGCTGGAGGCGAGTGTGCATGGCTTCGGCGGCAACGTCGGGAACTGATGCATGCAGCCGGCGCGACGCCTCATGCGTCGCGCCGGCTCTCCTCAACGCTCCGTGGCGCACATGCTCATCAGCTCCGCGGCTTTCATGCGCGGGTTCATCGTACGCAAAGCGGCGAGCAGCTTCCCGGCTCGATCCGCGCCCAGCACATCGGCGGTGAGTTCCATGAACTTCGCGTCCTGCTCCTGCTCGGGCATCGGATTCTTGTCGGTGCCGATCGGGTCTTCCACGAATACATGCTCGGAGTCGCCGTTCCTGAAGGTGACCGTCACATCCGCGACGAATTTGCCCGGATAATCTCGCTCCAGCGCTGGTTCCTGGGTGATGCGGATGCTGCGCGCCATGTCGATCACGGGCGTCATGTCGACCTTGCCGGCGAGGTAGTCGCGATGGACCGGATAGCCATTGCCATTGCCGAGCAGCGTGAAGGCAGCCTGAATCGGCAAGCTGAACTGCACATGCTCGATGTTCCTTGGCCCGTACGCATTGGCGTTGACCGTGCCGACGACGACGTTGAAATGAGGCGAGATCTTCAGATGCACATCGGCAATCTCGTCACGACGCGCTGAAAACGGACGCAAAGCGTCGATGTAGGCATGTGTGCAGTAACACGCGCAATAAGCCTTGAGCCAGACTGTAGCGATCTCGAAAGGCCGATCCAAAGCGAAGCGCTGTTCGGAGCCTTCGCCTGCCGGACGTTGCAGGAAGGTGCGGAAAAAGCCCTTGTTTCCGCTGAGGAAGGCGCGCGGTCCCGTGATGCCGGCCTGGGCCATGTCGGCGGCGACGATGCCGTTGCGCGTGCCGATGCCCGCGTGGATGCGCTTGATGGAGCCGCCGGTCGAGGTGTATTCGGTCGTGCCGGAGACATGGCTCAGCGCGATCGCCAGCGCTTGCAGTGTCGTTTCGGCATCGAAGCCGCGAAGTTTGGCGGCGACCGCTGCGGCGCCGAAATTCGACAGCGTGCCGTGCGGATGAAAGCCGCGTTGCAGCAGATCCGGCGAGGCCAGCAAGCCGATGCGCGCGTAGACTTCGTAGCCCGCGACCATCGCGGTGATCACTTCTTCCAGCGACGACCCGAGTTCCTCGCCGATGGCCAATGCAGCCGGGATCACGCAACTGCCGGGATGGCTGTAGCTGGGACCGTGGGCGTCGTCGTATTCGAATCCATGTCCGTAGGAACCGTTGACGAAGGCGGCGTCCATGGCGCTCATCGTCAACGTCGAGGCGCTCACGCGGCTCGTGCCCGGTCGCTGCTGGCTCGTCGCGTACTTCAGCAATTGCCCGGACCACGGCATCTTCGAAATGCCGATCTGCACCGCGAGCTGGTCGCGCATCAGCCGGTTGATGCCGGCGTGTGCGTGCGCGTCGATGTGCTCGTATTGCAGGTCCTGGATGAACTGCACCACCGCCTGTTCCAGCGGAGGGCAATTGGATGGCACCGAGGATCGTGCTTGCTGTGTGTCGGTCATGGCTGTGGCTCCTTGGAAGTTATGAAAGCAGGTTCGAGTTGGCCGTGCAGGCGCCGGTCGAAGTCAGGTCGGGTTCGGTGTCAGCGGGTCGAGCAGAACGTTGACCACGTCGTCCACTTCGTCGAATTGAAGAATGTCGCGGATCATGTTGTCCACGGTTTGCCGGGCAAGCGGTATCGCCGAATAAGGCACGCATAGCCTGAATTTGGCGATGAATTCTTCTGTAGTGAACGGATTCCTGGGATGTCCCTTCACGTAGATGCATTCTTTCATCAACTCGCGCCCGTCGCGCAGCCGGACGGTGAGACGTGCGCCCCAATCGGACACGTCGGGGTTCTCTTCGGCGGTGATGCGCGCCATCAGCTCGCGCACTTCGGGACGGGAACGTGCGTCTTCGCTGTACGACTCGAGGAACACCTTGTCGTCGAATGCTGCAATAGCGACGACATAGGGCAGGCTGAACTGGCACTCGGGCACCGTGACCGGATTCCATTTCTTCTCCTGCGGCTCGCACACGGCGCGCCAGCCCGGCGTGGAAATCTCGATGTGAATGCTCGCGATATCGTGCGCGCCGAACTCGCTTTCCTTCATCAACCCGCGGATGGCGTCGATGGACGAATGCGAGAAATAGCACGCGCTATAGCCCTTGGTGATGATGTTTTCCATCTCCCAATGTTCGCCCAGATCCTTGAGGATGAAGCCGGGATCGGTCTCCCAGCGCGCCGTGGAGAAATAGCCCTTGGGACCGAGAAGCACCTCGGCACGCGGCCCTGTGATGCCGCGTTGAGCCAACTGGCAACAGCTAATCGCTGCCTGGCTCACCAGCCCGTGATGCACGCGCACCATCAGCGTGGCGGGCGAATAGATGCCCATCGTGTTGGGTTGCGTCATGGTGCGCGCGATGCCCTGCGCGTTTTCCAGTTCTTCCTGCGTCAGCCCTATGAGTTTGCCGACCGCGGCCACGGCGCCGAAGATGTAATGGCCGCCGCATTCGTGATGCTTGATCGCGCGATTGATGACCTTGTAGGCCGTGCCCAGCCGCACGAGCGTTTCCTGACCGACGGCCATCGCCGCCAAAAACGCCTTGCCCGACACCGGGCCGCAAAGACCGGTCGCGGCGAGCAGCGTCGGCACCACGTATTCGGTGATGTGGCCGGCCTCTTCGTGCAGATCGCCGCAGTCCATCGCGCGCGGCATCGGGCCCATCGCCAGTGCGGCTTCGCTGGCCGGCACGTGGCCGCCGTAGAAGGGCAGCGGCGTTTGAGGATTGCCGCCGCGCTCCTTCACGAGCGACACGATAGCGGGAATGCCTTCCATCGCGGATCCACCGATGGTCACGCCCATCGCATCGAGCAGCGTGTGTTTGACGTGACGGATCACGTCGGCCGGCAGGTCGGCGTACTGCGTCTCCAGCGCCATCCGGCACAGCGTGGCCATCGGGTCCTCGACTCCCTGCGACGTGAATCTGGTCATATCGAAGTCTCCATTCTTTTGCCTTGCGTGATTTGCGGCTTCGGCGCCACCTCTATTAACTACGATTAGTTAGGTGAAGGCGAGTGAATTGTCGCGGCGTGATTCCGGATTCGATTGTCACGATGTATAACGCGTGGACGCGAGATGGGGCAATGCGTCGGGCGTGGACGTTCCGTACTCTGACAAGGCGTCTACCGACTCAGCGGAGACTCGTGCAGCTAAGTCTTGTATAAGACATAAGACATAAGACATTTGACGATGTAAACCATCTCGATTACAATGGCGATAAAAGCAGCGCCCGGAACAGCCTCGGTGTGGCTGAAAGGCCTTTCCCTGAAACGCAATACCAACGGTCCCCCATGCTTGAAAATTTTCGTGCTCACGTAGCCGCACGCGCCGCGCTCGGCATTCCTCCCCTGCCGCTGACGGCTCAGCAGACCGCCGAACTGGTCGAATTGCTGACGAATCCGCCCGCCGGCGAAGAGCAGATCCTGCTCGACCTGATCACCCATCGCGTGCCTGCCGGCGTGGACGAAGCCGCCCGTGTGAAGGCGGGCTTCCTGTCCGCCGTCGCGAAAGGTCAGACCGCCTGTGCGCTGATCTCGCGCGCCCGCGCCACCGAACTGCTCGGCACGATGCTGGGCGGCTACAACATCGAGCCGCTGATCGAGTTGCTGTCGGACGCCGAAGTCGGCACCGTCGCTGCCGATGCGCTGAAGAAAACCCTCCTGATGTTCGATCAGTTCCACGACGTCAAGGAACTGGCCGACAAGGGCAACGCGAACGCCCGCGCCGTGATTCAAAGCTGGGCCGACGCCGAGTGGTTCACGAGCCGCCCGGAAGTGCCGCAAAGCCTGACCATCACCGTGTTCAAGGTGACGGGCGAAACCAATACCGACGATCTCTCGCCTGCTCCGGACGCGACCACCCGCCCGGACATTCCCATGCACGCGCTCGCGATGCTGAAGAACGCGCGTCCCGGCATCACGCCGGAAGAAGACGGCAAGCGCGGCCCGGTCAAATTCATCGAGTCGCTGAAGGAAAAGGGTCATCTGGTCGCGTATGTGGGCGACGTGGTCGGCACCGGTTCCTCGCGCAAGTCGGCCACCAATTCGGTGCTGTGGTTCACGGGTGAGGACATCCCCTTCGTTCCCAACAAGCGCTTTGGCGGCGTGTGCCTGGGCGGCAAGATCGCGCCGATCTTCTACAACACGATGGAAGACGCCGGCGCTCTGCCGATCGAACTCGACGTGTCGAAGATGGAAATGGGCGACGTGGTCGAACTGCGCCCGTACGAAGGCCGTGCGCTGAAGAACGGCGAAGTGATCGCCGAGTTTCAGGTCAAGTCCGACGTCCTGTTCGATGAAGTGCGCGCCGGCGGCCGCATTCCGCTGATCATCGGTCGCGGACTGACCGCCAAGGCACGCGAAGCGCTGGGTCTGCCCGCATCGACGCTGTTCCGCCTGCCGCAGCAGCCGGCCGACAGCGGCAAGGGCTTCTCGCTGGCCCAGAAGATGGTCGGCCGCGCTTGCGGTTTGCCGGAAGGCCAGGGCGTGCGCCCCGGCACGTACTGCGAACCGAAGATGACTTCGGTCGGCTCGCAGGACACCACGGGCCCCATGACCCGCGACGAACTGAAGGACCTGGCGTGCCTCGGCTTCTCGGCCGATCTCGTCATGCAGTCGTTCTGCCATACGGCCGCCTATCCGAAGCCGGTGGACGTCAAGACGCACCAGACCCTGCCGAACTTCATCAGCACCCGTGGCGGCATCGCGCTGCGCCCCGGCGACGGCGTGATCCACTCGTGGCTGAACCGCATGCTGCTGCCCGACACCGTCGGCACCGGCGGCGACTCGCATACGCGCTTTCCGATCGGCATCAGCTTCCCGGCCGGCTCGGGCCTCGTCGCCTTCGCCGCCGCCACCGGCACGATGCCGCTCGACATGCCGGAATCGGTGCTGGTCCGCTTCAAGGGCAAGATGCAGCCGGGCGTGACCCTGCGCGATCTCGTCAACGCGATCCCGCTCTATGCCATCAAGCAAGGCATGCTGACGGTCGCGAAGCAAGGCAAGAAGAACATTTTCTCGGGCCGCATCCTTGAAATCGAAGGTCTGCCCGAGCTGAAGGTCGAGCAGGCGTTCGAGTTGTCGGATGCTTCCGCCGAGCGCTCGGCCGCCGGTTGCACGGTGCACCTGAACAAGGAACCGATCATCGAATACCTCAACAGCAACATCACGCTGCTGAAGTGGATGATCGCCCAGGGCTACCAGGACCCGCGCAGCCTGCAGCGCCGCATCACGGGCATGGAGCAGTGGCTCGCCGACCCGCAATTGCTGTCGCCGGATGCGGACGCCGAGTACGCGGCTGTCATCGAGATCGATCTCGCCGACATCCACGAGCCTATCGTGGCATGCCCGAACGATCCGGACGACGTGAAGACGCTGTCCGACGTGGCCGGCGCCAAGATCGACGAAGTGTTCATCGGCTCGTGCATGACGAACATCGGCCACTTCCGTGCCGCGTCGAAGCTGCTGGAAGGCAAGCGCGACATCCCGGTGAAGCTGTGGGTGGCCCCGCCGACCAAGATGGACCAGAAGCAACTGACCGAGGAAGGCCATTACGGCGTGTTCGGTACAGCCGGCGCCCGCACCGAAATGCCGGGCTGCTCGCTGTGCATGGGCAATCAGGCGCAGGTCCGCGAAGGCGCGACGGTCATGTCGACCTCGACTCGCAACTTCCCGAATCGTCTGGGCAAGAATACGAACGTGTACCTCGGCTCGGCGGAACTGGCCGCGATCTGCTCGCGTCTGGGTAAGATTCCGAGCAAGGCGGAGTACATGGCCGACATGGGCGTGCTGGAAGCTGACGGCGACAAGATCTACAAGTACATGAACTTCGATCAGATCGAAGACTTCAGGGAAGTGGCCGACACAGTGAAGATGTAAGTGTGCTGTTGAGCTACGACGTGTTGTTATCGTCGTAGCGAAGGGCAAGGGCGCCGCAGGCATTCAGCCTGCGGCGCCTTTTTTTTGTCTTGGCGACGACATCGGGCGCGCGGTTACATGGCTTGGAAACAGTTCGCCCGAAGTCGTCGCGCTTGCGGCGAACTATCGCGCCGGCAAGTGTCGCGCGGCAGCGACGAACCGCGCCACCACCCTTGTAATTGCGAATCATTTGCAATACGATGCGGGGCGATTTCCACACCTGCCACGCAAAGCGTTTGTCGCAGAAGCACGCGCCCGAGCCTTTTCAATAACAACGAATGAAGATTTCCAAGACCATCAGTAGTGCATCGTTTGCTTATCGTTCCCGTCGTCACACGTCCAGCCTCGGCGCCGCGCTTCTCGCAAGCGCCGGCCTTGCGCTATCGACCATGCCGTCTCATGCGTGGGCGCAGGACGCGAACCCCGACGTCACCTCATTGCCGGCTATCACTGTCAAGGCATCGGCCGACAGCGCAACGGCACAAGCCGACAAGATCAACGCCGGCGCACTCGGCACGCACAAGCAAGTCGACACACCTTTTTCGACTCACGTCGTGACGAACGAGGAAGGTCAGGACCTGTTTGCGAACACCGCCAACGATCTATTCCAGTATGACCCGGCCGTATCGATCACGAGTTCGAACGCAGTCTCCGAGAACTCGATGTTCAACGTGCGCGGCATGCCGATCGACACGCTGAACAGCATCAAGGTCGATGGTCAAAGCTTTCCGTCGTGGGACACCGATCTCTCGCTCGAACCATTCGAGCAGGTCGAACTGCTGAAGGGCCTTTCCGGCTTCATGTACGGCTTCGGCGCGCCGGGCGGCATCGTCAACTACGTGCTCAAACGTCCGACCGACACGCCTTATCGCAGTGTCTCGGTGGGCTACCAGTCGGCGGGCGTGTTCAGCGAAAAGCTCGATGTCGGCGGCCGCTTCGGCAAGGATGATCGATTCGGCTATCGCTTCAATCTCGTCAACGAAGATGGCAATACAGCCGAGGCGAATGGCCATATTCGTCGCCAGGTGGCGTCGGCGGCGCTCGATTTCCGTATCACGCCCGATCTGACCTGGTCACTCGACGCGTTCTACCAGAAGCGCAAACAGGAAGGCACGATCTTCGGCCTGATGTTCGGCACGGACGGCATTCCGGACGCGAGCACCGTCACGCGTGATCTGTCGCAACCGCAGAACTACTATCAGGTCGAGATGGCGTCGTTCGGCACGGGTTTCGACTATCGGCTGTCCGAGAACTGGCACGCGAGCCTGAAGTATCGATTCGCGAAGGAAAACCGCACGAACTCCGATAGCCTCATCTACGTCTTCAATGACGTCGGCGACTATTCGAACACGCTGTACGCCGCGATGACGCGCTACTTCTATCAGAACGTCGATGCGATGGTGGAAGGCAAGTTCAATACGGGCAGCGTGAAGCACGATGTCGTGATCGGCGCGGGATTCCAGTCGCAGACCACCGAATACGACAACAGCGAAGGCTGGAACGTGGGCTATCCGCTCGGCACCGGCAACATCTATAGCAGCACGTTGCTGACGAACGCCGATGTACACATCGGGGAGAATCTGTATCAGCAATCGCGGACCACGCAGGCGGCCATCTACGCGAGCGACACGGTGCAGTTCACGTCGCGCATCTCCGCGCTGCTCGGCGTGCGCTATACGCAGTTTCACCAGTTCACCTACGATCCGACCGGCCTGACGACCGCGAACTACAGCGCATCGCCGGTCACGCCGACCGTGGCCTTGATGTACAAGACCGACCCGTATTCGACGCTCTATGCGAGCTATGTCCAGTCACTGGAGCAGGGCGGCTCGGCGGCGAATACCAATGTCAATTTCCCGGCGACGTTCGGTCCGCTGCGCAGCAAGCAGTATGAAGTCGGCTTCAAGACGGACCACTCGAAGTGGGGCGCCAATCTCGCGTTGTTCCGCGTCGATCAGGGCTATTTCTACACGAACACTGCAAACGTCTTCGTGCAGGATGGCACCAAGCGCTACACGGGCGTCGATGCGAGCGGCTGGCTCCAGCTCGCTCAGGACTGGCGCGTGATGGGCGGCGTGATGTGGCTCGACACGAAGGCTGTCGATATCGACGATCCCGCCATCGATGGCAAGCGCATCTACGGTGCGCCGCGATGGACGGTGACGGGGCGCGTCGAATACAACCCGTCGTTCATGCGCCGGCTCACGCTCGCGTTCGGCGGCCGCTATGTCAGCGACATGGCCGTGAACGCCGCCAACACGCAATTCGTTCCGGCATATGCCATCTACGATCTGAGCGGCAAGTATGAGACGCGTATCGCCGGTAAGGAAGTGACGTTCCGCGCCGGCGTGAACAACCTGTTCAATCGCCGCTACTGGACGACGGCGTGGGGCTACTACGTGAGCCCGTCGGCGACACGGACCGCGGTGGCGAGCGCGACGTTGCAGTTCTGAACGCGTTCATGAGATGACGCAGCAGGGGAGCCGTTCAGAACGGCTCCCCTGTTTTTTTTTCATCTCATCATGACGTGAGGATAGTATCTTGCGGATACACGGCAATCTGGAGCAATCAGTGAAGAAAATCCTCATCATCGGGATCGGCGCGGGCAATCCGGAATACGTCACCGTTCAGGCGATCAACGCGATGAACCAGGTCGACGTTTTCTTCGTGATGGACAAGGGCGCATCGAAAGTTAAGCTCGTCGAGTTGCGCAAGGAAATCGTCGAGCGATACGTGAAGGACCGCGATTATCGGATCGTCGAGGCGACGAGCCCGGAGCGTCGGCGAGACGTCGCGAGCTATCTCGATGCCGTCGAGACGCTGAATCACGAGAAGCAGGCCGTATTCGAGCGTCTGATCGCGGAAGAACTGCGTGACGGCGAATGCGGCGCATTTCTCGTATGGGGCGATCCGTCGCTGTACGACAGCACGATGCGCATCATCGAAGCCATCGACCGGAGCGGACGGCACGACTTCGAGTATGAAGTGATTCCGGGCATCAGCAGCGTTCAGGCGCTCGCGGCGAAGCATCGGGTCGCACTCAACACGATCGGGCGCGCGGTCGAGATCACGAACGGCAGAGGCATCGCGGAAGGCTTTCCGAAGAACGTGGACAGCGTCGTCGTGATGCTCGACGCACAGAACGCGTTCCGGCAGGTCGCGGATGAAGATGTCGATATATTCTGGGGCGCCTATGTAGGCACCGACGACGAAATCCTCATGGCCGGCAAGCTGCGTGAAGTGATGGACGATATCGAGCGGGTACGCGCCGAAGCACGCGAGCGCAACGGCTGGATCATGGACACGTATCTCCTCAAGCGCCGCACGCAGCCGAAAGACTGAAAACGAAAACTGCCATCCGAAGATGGCAGTGAAGTTCGATCCGCGTCCGGCGATCAGGCCAGTTGCCGGAGCGTCCGTGCCGCCGCGACCATGTTCTTCAGCGCCGGGATGACCTCATCCCATTGACGCGTCTTCAGCCCGCAATCCGGATTCACCCAAAGCCGCTCGGCGGGAATGCGCTCCGCCGCTTTCCTCATCAGATTGACGATGTGCTCCTGGCTCGGGATGTTCGGCGAGTGAATGTCGTACACGCCCGGCCCGATCTGGTTCGGATAGTCGAAGTCATCGAACGCGTCGAGCAGTTCCATGTCGGAACGCGACGTTTCGATGGTGATGACGTCGGCATCCATATCCGCGATCGACGAGATGATGTCGTTGAACTCCGAATAGCACATGTGCGTGTGGATCTGCGTTTCGTCACGCACGCCGTTGGCCGTGATGCGGAACGATTCGACCGCCCAGCGCAGATACGCTTTCCACTGCGAGCGGCGCAGCGGCAAGCCTTCGCGCAGCGCCGCTTCGTCGATCTGGATCACGCGCACGCCGGCTTTTTCCAGATCGAGCACTTCCTCGCGGATCGCGAGCGCGAGCTGCTGGCACGACACCGAACGCGGTTGGTCGTCGCGCACGAACGACCAGTTCAGGATCGTCACCGGACCCGTCAGCATGCCCTTCATGGGCTTGTCGGTTTGCGATGCGGCGTACCTGATCCACTCGACCGTCATCGCCTCGGGACGGCTGATGTCGCCGAAAAGAATCGGCGGCTTCACGCAGCGCGAACCGTACGACTGCACCCAGCCGAACCGGCTGAACGCATAACCATCGAGCTGTTCGCCGAAATATTCGACCATGTCGTTGCGTTCGGCTTCGCCATGCACGAGCACGTCGAGACCGAGCGCTTCCTGCTCCTTCACGGCGCGCGTGATCTCACGCTCCATCGCGGCCTTGTAGCCTGCGTGATCGAGCGCGCCGGCCTTGAACTGGCTGCGTGCGTGACGGATCTCGTCCGTCTGCGGGAACGAACCGATGGTCGTCGTCGGGAAGGCCGGCAGACCGAGAATCGCGGCCTGCTTCTTCGCGCGGTGCTCGTAGGCGCTCTGACGCTGACCGAGCGCCGCGTCGATCTTCGCGATGGCGGCCTTGACCGTGGGATTGTTCACGCGCGGCGACCGGCGGCGGCTTTCGATCGCGGCCGCGTTCGCGGCGAGCGCATCGGCGACAAAGGCGCGACCTTGGTTCAACGCGCCCGCCAGCACGTTCAGCTCATCGAGCTTTTGCAGCGCGAACGCGAGCCACGATTTGATTTCGGCATCGAGCTCGGCTTCGCTGTTCAGATCGACGGGAACATGCAGCAGGGAGCAGGACGGCGCGATCCAGAGACGATCTCCGAGTCGCCGATGCAGCGGCTCCAGCCATGCGAGCGTCGCTTCGAGATCGCTCTTCCAGATGTTGCGCCCGTTGATCGCACCCACGGACACGACCGCGGTCTCGGGCAAGTGCGCCACGGCATCCTCGATTTCGTCACGCGCGTTGATCGCATCGATGTGCAGGCCGTCGACCGGCAACTTGCACGCGAGCGCGAGGTTGTCCTGCAACGGCCCGAAGTAGGTTGCGAGCAGCAGGCGCACGCGGCGCGCCGACAGCGCATCGTAGGCGGTGACGAATGCATCGCGCCACGCCGGATCGAGTTCGGTGACGAGCGCCGGTTCGTCGATCTGCACCCAGTCCACGCCCAGCGCCGCGAAATGGTCCAGAAGCGCCGCATACACCGGCAGAAGGCGCGGCAGCAGCGCGAGCCTGTCGGAGTCGTCCTTCGCCTTGCCGAGCCACAGATACGTCACCGGACCGATGATGACGGGCTTCGCGTTCACGCCCTGCGCGCGCGCTTCGCCGAGTTGTTCGATGAGACGCGGAGCATCGAGCCTGAACTGCGTGTCCGCTTCGAACTCCGGCACGATGTAGTGGTAGTTCGTGTCGAACCACTTGGTCATTTCGCCGGCCGCGACGCCGCCGCAGCACGCGGCGTGATCGTCCGCGCCCTGCGCCGAACGGCCACGCGCGACGCGGAAATAGTTGTCCAGCGCATCGCCGTGAAAGCCGCGCACGCGCTCGGGCAGGTTGCCGAGCGTGAAGCTCATGTCGAGCACCTGGTCATAGAACGCGAAGTCGCCGACGGGCACGTAGTCCAGATGCGCCTGCTCTTTCCAGTGGCGCGCGCGAAGTTCGGCGCCGGTCGCCTTCAGCGCGTCACGCGACGATTCGCCTTTCCAGTATTTTTCGAGTGCGAATTTCAGCTCACGCTTCGCGCCGATGCGCGGGAATCCGAGGTTGTGTGCCGTAGCCATCGTGCGGTGTCGTCCGTAGAGAATAGGTCGTGGACGATGATAGAATTTTTGATGCATGAATAAAAATGGATTGTTTTCATGCATCGATTAACTTTTTTCATGGAGCGGGCGATGCTGGAACGCAGTCATCTGATGGTCGTGCGGGAAGTCGAAAAGCAGGGCTCGCTGACCGCCGCCGCCGACGTGCTGAATCTCACGCAGTCCGCTCTGAGTCATACGGTCAGGAAGCTGGAGCAGCAACTGGGGACGCCGGTATGGACGCGCGAGGGACGCAGCATGCGGCTCACGCAGGCCGGGCATTATCTGCTGGGCCTGGCGAACCGCATGTTGCCGCAGTTCGAGCAGGCGGAAGTGCGCATGAAGCAGTATGCGCAGGGCGAGCGCGGCACCTTGCGCATCGGTATGGAGTGCCATCCGTGTTACCAGTGGCTGCTGAAGGTCGTGTCGCCTTATCTCGCACGCTGGCCGGACGTCGATGTGGACGTGAAGCAGCGGTTCCAGTTCGGCGGCATCGGCGCGCTCTTCGGCTTCGACATCGACGTGCTCGTCACGCCCGATCCGCTCAGGAAGGACGGACTGCGATTCGAACCCGTGTTCGATTACGAGCAGGTGCTGGTCGTCGCCGAAAACCATGCGCTGGCTTCCACGGCCTATGTCACGCCCGAGCAGCTTGCATCGGAAGTGCTCATCACCTATCCGGTCGAGACGGACAGGCTGGACATCTACACGCGGTTTCTGACGCCGGCCAACGTGGTGCCGAGACGTCACAAGGTGATCGAAACCACGGACATCATGATGCAGATGGTCGCGAGCGGGCGCGGCGTGGCGGCGTTGCCGCGCTGGCTCGCGGAAGAATACGCGGACCGCATGCCCATCACGCCGGTCAAGCTCGGCAAGAAGGGCATCGCGAAGAAGATTTACCTCGGCGTGCGCGAGGCCGACCGGTCGATCGATTACCTCGCGGCGTTCATCGCGCTGGCGCGCGAGGCGGACTGGGCGCAGGCGCGCATCCGGGCGTGACGGCGAAGCAAGCCTGCGATGTCGCGGCTATCGTTGCGTCATCGCCCCGACTACGTCCTGCGTCTTGACGACGGCATGCGCGAGAAACGCGTAGTTGACCATCGCGGCCTTGTAGCCGTCGCCCCAGGTCGGATGACGCGGCCCCGCCGTGGCATCGGAGACGACATACACTTCGAAGCCCTGCTCGATCAGGTCGCGCAAGTGCGACTCGACACACATGTTGGCGAGCATTCCGCCCAGCACGACCTTGCGCACATTACGCTTTCGCAGTTGCAGCGTCAGGTCATTCGTCTGAGGACCGAATACCTTGTGCGGACTTACGACGACGGTATCGCCGTCCTCGATATACGGCTTGAATTCGTCGAGCCAGTCCGCGCCGGATTGCTCGAAGCCGCTCAGATTCAGCGCTCCCGCGCGCGCGAACGTGCCGCTTGCGAACTCGTCCGCTTCGAGCGGGCCATTGAACTTCCATGCACGATCGGTCGGATAAAAATAATGCGGCGAAATGAAAACGGCGAACTTCGCCGCTTTCGCAGCCTTGAAGATTTGCAGCATGTTCTCGACGGTTCGGTTCTCCGTCACGCTGGCTCCCACTGCGCCCCAGTTTTTCCCGAGCGGGCTGAGCACGTCGATTTGCGGATCGATGAACACTACGGCCGTGTCGGCCGGATCGTATTTCATGGTTCGAGCTCCAGACGGTGTAGTGCGCGCGATATCGCCCCGGCGAATTCAACACAGTGTAGGCAACATGCCGAATCATTCAACAGGAATTCAGCGCGCTGGCCTCGGCTCATTTTGGCCGCAGAGAATGGAAGAAACGCGTATCGTGTCGCGTATCCACGACCTCATCCGTTCCATGAACACTATCCGCCTCGACCCGTTGCGCGCGATCATGATCGCCGCCACCGCTTTCACGCTCACGCTGACCGGGTGCGCGTCCTCGTCGCTGAACTCGCAATCGCAGGCAGCGAGTTCCGGATCGCTGGACGCCGCCATCGCTGGATCGCAACGCACCGACAAGGCCCGCGCGCGCGACATCTATCGTCACCCGAAAGAGACGTTGCAGTTCTTCGACCTCGGTCCGAACCAGGCGGTGCTGAAGATCGCTCCCGGCGGCGGATGGTATACGGACATTCTCGCGCCCTATCTGCACGACGCAGGCCAGCTTTATGAGGCGCAGTATCTCAGCACGTCCGCCGATCTCGCCGCCGAGGACAGCGATACCGATGCCGCCTATCGGCGCAAGCTCGCGGCCGCTCCGGCGGTATATGGCAACGTCGTTGTCGGCACCTTGCACGCGGGCCGGTTCATCGGCTTCGACGCGCATGAGCGATTCGACCGCGTGCTCACGTTCCGCAACATCCATAACTGGATCAAGGACGGACAAATCGATGCCAACCTGCGCGCGTTCCATGACGCGCTGAAGCAAGGCGGTGTGCTCGGCATCGAAGAGCATCGCGCGCAACCCGGCACGACCGTGCAGCAAATGATCGATTCCGGCTACGTGACCGAAGCGTTCGTCATAGAACACGCACAGGCGGCCGGTTTCGTGCTTGTCGCGCGCAGCGAGATCAATGCGAACGCGAAGGATACGAAGGACTATCCGCACGGCGTGTGGTCGCTGCCGCCCACTTACAGGGGCGGCGACGTCGACCGTTCGCGCTATGCCGCGATCGGAGAGTCGGATCGCATGACGCTCAGATTCGTCAAGCCGTAGCGATGAACGGCGATCAATCGCCGGTTCGCATCGTCAGTTCTCCGTCGATCGTTTCGACGGGGAGCTTCGTCAGACACAAGCCCTTCGCGCCGACCATGCAGCCCGACCTGATATCGAAGCGCAGGCCGTGCGCGGGGCATTGCAGGACGTGACCATCGAGACGGCCGTTCGCGAGCGAAGCGCCGCTGTGCGGACATGAATTGTCGATGGCGTGAACGACGCCTTCGACGTTGAAGAGCACGACGCTACGCCCTTCGACGAATGCGAGCATGCGCGAGCCGGGCGCGAGGTCAGCGCCGCCGGCAATCGATATGTTGTGCGTCATGGGTGTCGTGCTCGGTCGTGCTCAACGCCACGCGCTCAGATCGTCGCAGGGCGTGTGCGCATCCATCCAGTCGTAGGGTTCGTGCTGTCGTCCCCACGACCAGTTGTGCGCGCAAGCCTGGCGTCGCGCGGGCTTTGCGTCCAGATCCGATTTCGATTCGACGGAAGCGGGGCCATTCATCGGCGAAGCGTTTTGTACATCGACGGACATGCTTGAGTCTCCTTCAAAGTAATGCCCGAATGCGGACAAGGATCGATCGCGCGGTCTTGAACGATCAAGACCGCGGCAGTGAGCAGAGGCTATGCAAGCG
The DNA here is from genome assembly GCA_000648925.1 of Caballeronia jiangsuensis. Classification (GTDB taxonomy): domain Bacteria; phylum Pseudomonadota; class Gammaproteobacteria; order Burkholderiales; family Burkholderiaceae; genus Caballeronia; species Caballeronia jiangsuensis. The sequence goes on along the minus strand of JFHF01000004.1, from coordinate 99,592 downwards.
GCTTCTGCGCAGGCTCGTTGGGCGACGCCTGCTCACGCAGAGCATCGATGCGGCTCAGGTCGCGCGCATATCTCGACCGGCCGATGGCGAACGCGATCATCGCCGCGACGCTCACGAGCGGAATCACCTGCAGCGCGCCCAGAAGACCGATACGGTCGGCGATCGCACCCGTGACGAGCGGACCGGGCGCGAGACCGATCAGATTGTTCGCGAGCGTCAGCGTCGCGAATGCCGAAGCATGGATCGACGCCGGAGTCAGGTTCGCCACCATCGCGCCAGCCGGGCCGGACGTGCCCGCCACGACGAGAATCCCCACGCCGAGCAGGACGAGTTGCAGCGGGCCGGCATCGAGCCTGAAGCCGATGGACAGGCACACGAGCGAGAGCAGGCAGTAGACGACCGCGGTGATCCATTTGCGCGAGGGCGCATTCCTGCAGATACGGTCCGTGACGACGCCGCACGTGACCATGCCGACGCCGCCCAGCAGCACGAATACCGCCGCGCCTGCTGCTGCCTTGTCGGCGGGCAGCGCATAGTAGCGATTCAGGAAGCTGGGCATCCACGCGATCACGGCGCCCATGATGAAGAGCTGCAAGCCGCTGCCGATATACGCGCAGACCACCGAAACCGTCGAGAAAAGGCCCGCCAGCAACGTGCGCAGGCTCGTGCGCACACCGTCTTTTTGCCGTTTCGCAGCCGGGACATCGGGATACCGCGCGGCGATGCGCTTGTCCGACACGACCAGCCGGTAGGCGATCACGAGCAGCAGGCCGAAGCCGGCCATCGCGCCGAAAGACGCCCGCCAGCCGAAGTGCACGGCGACGAATCCGCCCAGCGCCATGCCGAGTACCGAGCCGAACGCGCCGCCGGCCATGAAGGCGCCGGTGAGCGTGGAGCGCAGGTGCGACGGGAAAATGCTGAGGATGAGCGCAATCCCCACGCTGCCGTACGCCGCTTCGCCGAGACCGACGAAGGCGCGGGCGATCAGCATTTCGCCGTAGTTCGTGGCGACGGCGCAGCCGAGCGTCGCGACGCTCCAGAGCGCCGCCATCAGCACGAGGCTGCGCACGCGGCCCCAGCGGTCCGCGAGAACGGAGAGCGGGAACGTCAGAAGACCCACCATCAGCGCGACGACGCCGCTGAGCGAGCCCAGTTGCGTGTCGGAGAGGCCCCAGGTCTGCTTCAGCAGAGGGAATACCGCGTTGAGGACCTGTCGGGACATGTAGTCCGACAACAGTAGTCCGAATGTGAGCGCGAATACGATCCACGCGTATTTGCGCGATACGGCCTTGCCGGCGTTGATGTCGCGCGCGGCGGGCTCGATGCAGTCGATGTCCAAGATTGTCTCCTCCGATGTACGGCGTGGGCCTCGTCGTGCGCGAGTTCGCGCAGCGTGCCGTCGATTTTTCTGGCCGGGAAGTCGGGCTTCCCGGCCTGCGCCGTGGAGTTTCAGGTTAGAAGTGTGGGCGCGGCGACCATCGCCGCGCCTTCATGCCGTGCTTCAGGCTGCGCGCAGCGGAACGTTGACCTGGCCCGGCTTGCGGTTCGGCGCCATGCCGTTCGCTGCAAGCGTCTCGTCCGCGGTCTCGTACTGCACGCCGATACGGTAGATCTCGCGCGCTTCCTTGCCGCTCGCGATCTCGCGTCCCAGTTCGCGGGCCACGCGCACGCACTGCTCGATCTGCTGCACCGACGTGAAGCGGTTGCCGTGCTGATCGATGATCGTGTCCTCGATGCCGCAGCGCGGATGCAGACCCATCGACATCGCCATCATGTTGAACGGCAGGACGTTCTTCAGCAGCGACTCGGCCGTGAGCGTGCAGCCGTCCGGCGCGCGATGGACGAAGTTGAAGAAGTTGAACGGGTTCGGGCCGTCGAAGCCACCGCCGATACCGATCCACGTCAGATTCAGCGGACCCTTGTAGACGCCCTTGCGCACGAGGCGTTCGAGCGTTTCGAGCGCATGGATGCCGGTGAGCTGGAAGTGCGGCTGGATGCCCGAAGCCTGCAGACGGCGCAGATGCTCCTCGACCCATGCGGGGCCTGCGGGCACGGTCATTTCGCTGTAGGCGGCCATGAACGCGGGATTCGACAGCGACGTGCCTTCCAGATACTCCGGGTACAGCAGCTCCATGATGTTCATCTGCGTCGTGTTGATCGCGACGGTCACCTGATCGGGCTTCGGATCGAGTTCGGCGAGCATGTGGCGCGTGTCGTCGGAGAGCCACTTGGCTGCCTGGCCGTCGTCTTCCGGCGCGAACGAGATCGAGCCGCCGACCTGGATGATCATGTCGGGAACGGCGGCGCGCACGCCCGCGATCAGCTCGTTGAACTTCGACAGGCGCTTGGAGCCCTTGCCGTCCAGCTCGCGCACGTGCAGATGCAGAACGGTGGCGCCGGCGTTATAGCAGTCGACCGCCTTCTGGACCTGTTCGTCCATCGTCACCGGAATATCTTCCGGGAAGTCGGCCGGGGCCCATTCCGGACCGTACGGCGCGACCGTGATGACAACCTTGTCCTGGTTTTCGGGGTGAAGCGAATCGTCGAGGAATTGCATGTCTGGCTCCTGCTGAAAATGAATTCGATGTGAGATGTACTGCGCTGCGCCGCGCGAATATCAATAAGGCACGTCGCCGATGATTCCGGCACGCTCCATCTTTCGATGGCAAGGCGGATAGTCCATGACCGCGTAGTGCTGCGTGCTGCGGTTGTCCCAGATCGCGATGCTGTTCTTTTTCCAGCGCCAGCGGACCTGGTATTCGGGGATATACGCCTGGCTGATCAGATAGCTCAGCAACTGACCCGCGCCCGGATTGGCGTCCTGGCCGAAGCGCACGCGCGCCGGCGTGTGATAGTTCGTGAAGTGCGTAGTGAAGGCGTTGACGAAGAGGGTCGCTTCCTTCGTCTCCGGATGCGTGCGCACGACGGGGTGTTCCGCGTCCGGAAACTGGGCTTTCAGCGCGAGCCGCTTTTCGATCGGCATCGCGGCCCCGAAGCTGGCTTCGATGCTGTGGCGCGCCCGCAGGTCGGCGATTTGCGCCTTGACGTGCTCGGGCAGGTTCTCGTAGGCGAGGACCATATTGGCCCAGATCGTGTCGCCGCCGACGGGCGGCGTTTCGACGCAGCGCAGCACGCAGCCGAACGGCGGCGCGGCACGCCAGGTGGCGTCCGTGTGCCAGGCGTTCTCGTAGCGGTCGTTGGGCTGGTCGGGATTCTTGTAGATTCGCACCAGACCCGGATGCTCCGGATCGCTGCCGGCGACCGGATGATCTTCCAGCTCGCCGAAGCGGCGGGCGAACGCGACGTGCTCGGCACGGGTGATGTCCTGATCGCGCAGGAACACCACGCGATGCTTGAGCAGCGTTGCGCGGATTTCCGCGAACAGGCCGTCATCGTGCACCGCATCGGCGATGCTGACGCCGGTCAGTTCCGCTCCGATGGCGCAGGTAATTTGTTCGACGCGCATTATGTGTCTCCTCACACGACGAAAATGGATGAACCGGTGGTCTTGCGCGATTCGAGATCGCGATGAGCCTGTGCCGCATCCTGCAGCGCATAGCGCTGGTTGATCTCGATGCGAATGCGTCCGCTCGCGACGTGCCCGAAGAGTTCGCTCGCGAGCTCGCTCTTTTCGGCCGGATCGGCGATGTAGTCGGCGAGCGCGGGGCGCGTCAGGTAGAGCGAGCCTTTCATCGCGAGCAACTGCGGATTGAACGGCGGAATCGGACCGGATGCGGTGCCAACGCAGACCATCAGGCCACGGCGACGCAGCGAGTCGAGCGACGATTCGAACGTGTCTTTTCCGACGCTATCGAACACGACATTCACGCCCGCGCCGTCCGTCAGTTCCCGCACGCGCTTCGCGACATCCTCGTGGCTGTAGTTGATGACGTGCGTGCAGCCGTGCGCACGGGCGATTTCCGCCTTTTCGTCGCTCGACACCGTGCCGATGACGGTCACGCCCAGAAGTCGCGCCCACTGCGACACGATCAGTCCGACACCACCGGCCGCGGCGTGCAGCAGGATCGAATCGCCCGGCTTGAACGCATGGATGCGGCGCATCAGATACGAGGCGGTCAGGCCGCGCATGGTCATCGCGGCGGCGGTCGCGCATTCGATGCCCTCCGGCAGGCGGATGAGCGCTGCCGCAGGCGCGAGGCGCTCGGTGCTGTATGCGCCGAGCGTGTTGATGAAACCGGTGTAGGTCACCCGGTCGCCCTCGCGCACCTGATCGACGCCCGCTCCGACGGCTTCCACCACGCCCGCCGCTTCCACGCCCATGCCGGCAGGCAGGGGAACCGGATACAGGCCGCTGCGGAAGTAGGTATCGGCGAAATTCAGGCCGACGGCCTCGTGACGCAGCCTGACCTGCCCGGGGCCGGGCATGCCGACCGGAACCTCTTCCCAGCGCAGGACTTCGGGGCCGCCCGTCTCGTGAAAGCGAATCGCATGTGCCATTAGTTTCTCCATTCATGCGCCCGAGCGGTCAGGCTCGCAGCGTGTACAGTGGTTTTTCGCAGCCGGGAACCCGGTCGCAGCGCCGGCCGCTTCGATGCGGGCCGGCAGATGCTGTTTCCTGGCGCTTTTACGCCGGATCGGCTGGTGTGTGAACTCATACGCATCGTAGTCCCGGATGGGCTTGCGCGACCCTCTCGCGTAGGGAGGGGTCCGCCTCCCGCCCGTCACCCCCTCCCGGCGCGGTGCGGGGACTTTTACAAGCGGTTTTCACGCGCGCCCGGTTTCATCCCTTCGCCCCTCCCACCGGGAGAGGGGCTGGAATCCCGTTCCTTTCGTATTCTTGCTACAAGCCTTCACACGCTGTCGCGATGCCGCCGGGTTGTGCCCGGTTCGCCGCCTCGGCGGCCATTCGGCCGACGGGCCTGTGAAGCGCCCACCCACCGATTGCCCGGCCCCGACCACATACTTGTGCATCGGGATGCGTGCAAACCAACAAGATACGGAGACCTTATGAAGCGAAGCCTAACCAGCGCGGCGGTACTGCTGGCCTTTTCCGGAGCCGCACACGCGCAAAGCTCGATAACGCTGTACGGCGTAGTCGATTCCGGGCTGTTCTATCAGAGCACCGCGGCGGCGTCGTTCGCTCCGAACGCGCCCAATCTCGGCAAGGTCTATCGCTTCAAGGACGGCGGCATCTATTCGAGCGGCTGGGGTCTAAAGGGCACGGAGGACATCGGTGGCGGCTATCACATCAACTTCAAGCTGCAAAGCTCGTTCGACAGCGGCACGGGCAGAGCCGGCCTGAGCGACACGCCGGGCGTCACCGCTCAGTTCAACCAGTATGCGACGGTCGGCGTTTCGGGGCCGTTCGGCAAGTTGGACGCGGGCCGCCAGATCGTCCCGATGATCTGGGCGATGTACGACACCGACGTGCGCGGCGCGCAGTACTTCGGCAGCATCCTGACCGCGTGGCTCGGCATGAACCAGGCTGCGGGCTGGCCGGGCACGAACACGAACGGCGCGATCGGCGCGCTGTACGACAGCAACGCGCTCGTCTACGAGTCGCCGAAGTTCTACGGCGCGTCGTTCGCGCTGGAGTACGCGCCCGGCGGCGTCCCCGGACATTTTCAGGGCGGCACGCGCGAGTCGGCCGTGCTCAAGTATTCGAACTACGGCCTGAACCTCGCCGCGGCGTACTACAACGGGCATGACGCCAATCCGTTTCCCGCGACCTATCCCGCCACCCCGGCGATTCCGGCGACAGGGCAAGCCAACAACCGATTTTTCTACGCTGGCGCCCAGTACACGTTTTACGGTTTCTCGGTGTCCGGTTCATACGGCCATGGCAAGAACCCGGCAAACAGCAATCGTGCCGATATCGATATGTATTCAGCTGGTCTCGGCTATCGATTCACCCCCGCTCTGAAGGTGACGTCCGGTTTCTATTACCTGAAGGACAACAACAACTCGACGAATCATTCGAGCGAGTTCGCGGTGGGCGCGGAGTACAGCCTGTCCAAGCGCACGCTCGCCTATGCGCAGGTCGGCTATGTCGATAACCACGGAACGATGAACCAGACGATCGTGTACGGGCAGCCTGTCGCGCCCGGAACGTCGACGACGGCTGCGATGGTCGGCGTCCGCCACAACTTCTGACGCGCGGCCGCGCGACACGAAAATCCCGTGAACAATAAATGGAACAGTCCATGAAGAGCATCAAGCCATTCGGATCAGGTTTTGCGGCGTTGATCGTCCTGGCGTCGATCGGAGCCGCTTCTTATGCCGGCGACACCATCGCGGCCGCGAGCGCGCCTTCGGTTGCGTCGAGCGCGAGCGCGCCGGTCGCCACGCGCAAGGAAAATCGCGCGCTGCGCAAGCTCGTCTACGCCGAATTCGCGAAAGACAAGAGCATCGACGCCGGCGATATCGGCGTCGGCGTGAAGAGCGGCGCGGTGACGCTGACCGGCACGGTGAGCGACGCCGCGCAGATCGAGAAGGTCGGCGCGCTGGCGAAAGGCGTTCCCGGCGTCGTGTCGGTGACGAACAAACTGGCTATCAGGCGCAATTTCGCGCAGTAGTCCACGCGGCGCGCGGCCCTGCATCAAGGAAACTCAAGTGAATCACGACATGTTCGAACCCACCCAGTCGGCGTATGCGTACCCGCTGCTCATCAAGCAACTTTTGCACACACCGCTCGCGCACGCGCCCGATCAGGAGATCGTGTATCGCGGCGAGACGCGCCTCACCTACCGCGCGATGCGGGAGCGCATAGGGCGTCTCGCCAACGGTCTCGAGCGGCACGGCGCGATCATGGGCAGCACCGTCGCGGTGATGGACTGGGACAGCCATCGCTATCTCGAATGCTACTTCGCCATTCCGATGATGGGCGCCGTGCTCCAGACGGTCAACGTGCGGCTCTCGCCGGCGGAGATCGCCTACACGATCAACCACGCGGGCGCGCAGATCCTGCTCGTCCACACGGACTTCCTGCCGGTCATCGAGTCGATCCGGGATCAGCTCGAATCGGTGCGCACCTTCATCCTGATCGAAGACGAAGGCAGCGCGGCCGCCGCGCACGCGATCCCGTTCGCGGACGAATACGAGAGCATGCTCGCCGCGAGCGAGGCCGCCTACGACTTCCCGGACTTCGACGAGAACACGCGCGCCACCACGTTCTATACGACGGGCACGACCGGCCTGCCCAAGGGCGTCTACTTCTCGCATCGCCAGCTCGTGCTGCACACCATCACGGGGATGGCCGCGCTTGCTAGCCCGGTATCGGGACAGCGCTTTCATCGCGGCGACGTGTACATGCCGATCACGCCGATGTTCCACGTCCACGCGTGGGGCATGCCGTACATCGCCACCGTGCTGGGCGTGAAGCAGGTCTATCCCGGCCGCTACGTGCCCGAGCGGCTCGTCGCTCTGGTGCGCGATGAAGGCGTCACGTTCTCGCATTGCGTCGGCACCATCATGCATATGCTGCTCAATTGCGGCGAAGCGAAGAGCGTCGATCTCAGCGGATGGAAAGTGGTCATCGGCGGGGGCGCGCTGCCTCAGGGCCTCGCGCGCGCGGCGCTCGATCGCGGCATCGATATCTTCGCGGGCTATGGCATGTCCGAGAGCTGTCCCCTGATGAGTCTCGCGCAGCTAAAGCCCGGCAGCGAGACGCTCGGCCTCGACGAGCAGGTGCCCTTGCGCTGCAAGACGGGTCTGCCGCTGCCGCTCGTCGATCTGCGCATCGTGAACGAGGAAGGCGGCGACGTCGCACACGACGGCCGTGCGAGCGGCGAGGTCGTCGTGCGCGCGCCGTGGCTCACGCAAGGCTATCTGAAGGATGCCGACGCGTCGGAAAAGCTCTGGGAAGGCGGCTATTTGCATACGCAGGACATCGCGAACATCGATACGAACGGGTATCTCCAGATCACCGACCGCATCAAGGACGTGATCAAGTCCGGCGGCGAGTGGGTTTCGTCGCTGGAGATCGAGAACCTGATCTCGCTGCATCCGGGCGTCTCCGAAGTGGCCGTGATCGGCGTGAAGGACGAGAAGTGGGGCGAACGGCCCGTGGCGCTGATCGTGCGCAAGCCGCAGTTCACGCCGCCCGTGTCGGAAGACGACATCCGGAATCACGTGCTCGGGTTCAGCGAATCCGGACGGATTTCGAAGTACGCCGTGCCGCAGGTCGTGAGGATCGTCGATCAGCTCGAAAAGACGAGCGTCGGCAAATTGAACAAGAAGCGGTTGCGCGAACAGTTCGCGTGATCGCTCGAAGGAAAGTTAAAGCATGAGCAAGACTGGATACAGCATGGCGACGATCGATGAGTTCGTCGGCCGTGAACTGGGTGTGTCGGAGTGGGTCGTCGTCGACCAGGCACGCATCGACGCATTCGCGCATTGCACCGGCGATACGCAGTGGATACACATGAACGAGGAGCGCGCGAAGCGCGAGGGTCCGTTCGGCGGCACGATCGCGCACGGCTACCTGACGCTTTCGCTGCTGGCGACGCTCGCGATCGAAGTGGGCATCATCCCGGCGGATGCGTCGGCGGCCCTGAACTACGGGCTCGACAAGGTGCGCTTCATGGCGCCGGTCCGATCCGGCTCCCGCGTCAGAAGCCGCGTGATGCTGACGGATGTCGAAAGGAAGGGCGGCGGGCGGATCATCGTCAGGGCGGACAACGCGTTGCAGGTGGAAGGCGAGGAAAAGCCCGCGCTGATCGCGCAGACGCTCGTGATGATTCTGGCGTGACGGGTGAGCAAGGATGAAAGTTCGGAGATCGAGATGGCAGCAAACATGAACAGCGGCAACGACGACATCACGGCTGGCGCAACCGACGGCATGCTCGGGCCCAACCCGTTCGTCGGGCTGCGCGCCATCGACATGCTCGCCGCCGCCCGGCAGATCGGCACGCAGGCGATGCTGCATCCCGCGCTGCTGCTGGACCAGACCGCGGCGCTCGCGCGCGATCTGACGTCGGCGGTGAGCGGCAAGGAAACGTCCACGCCGGAACGGGGCGACAAACGTTTCGCCGACCCGGCATGGCGCGATCAGCCGCTGTATCGCACGACATTGCAGGGCTATCTCGCCTGGCGCGACGCGCTCGCCGGATTCGTCGAGCGCTCGGCGCTGGACGACCGGAACAAGGAGCGCGCGCAGTTCGTGATGTCGCTCGTGACGGACGCGCTCGCGCCGACCAACACGCTGGCGGGCAATCCCGTGGCGCTTCGCAAGGCCGTGGAGTCGGGCGGCGCGAGCGTCGTCGCGGGCATGAGAAACATGCTCGCCGATACGCTCGGCAACAAGGGCATGCCGTCCCAGGTCGACAAGCGCGCGTTTCGGGTCGGCGGCAATCTCGCCACGACCCCGGGCGCGGTCGTGTTTCGCAACGAAGTGCTCGAACTCATTCAGTACACGCCGGCGACGCCGAACGTCTACGCGCGTGCGCAACTGATCGTGCCGCCGCAGATCAACAAGTACTACGTCTTCGATCTGTCGGCGAACAAGAGCATCGTCGAGTATCTGGTGAAGAGCGAGTTTCAGGTATTCGCCGTGAGCTGGCGCAATCCGGGCGAGGAACATCGCGACTGGGACATCGACACGTATGTCGCCGCGCTCATCGAAGCGATTCAGGCGGTGCGCGACATCACTGGCAACCCGGACGTGAACCTGCACGGCGCGTGCTCCGGCGCGATGACGATCTCGGCGCTGCTCGGCCATCTGGCCAGCCGCGGCGACAAGTCGGTCAATGCGGCCACGCTGATGGTGGCGGTGCTGGACAGCACCTCGCCGTCGCAACTCGGGCTTTTCACCACGCCCGAGACCGTCGAGATCGCCAAGCGCAACAGCAAGGCCAAGGGCGTGCTGGCCGGCGAGGAAATGGGCCGCGTGTTCGCCTGGATGCGACCCAACGATCTGGTGTGGAACTTCTGGATCAACAACTATCTGCTCGGCGAAGCGCCGCCCGCCTTCGACGTTCTGTATTGGAACAACGACGCGACGCGTCTGCCCGCGAAGCTGCACGGCCAGTTGCTCGACATCTTCACGGGCAATCTGCTGAGCACGCCCCGGGCGCTGAAGGTCCTCGGCACGCCGGTCGATCTGTCCGCGGTCACTTGCGACACCTACGTCATGGCGGGCATGACCGATCACATCACGCCGTGGAAAGGCGTCTACAACACCGCGCGCGCATTCGGCGGGAAAACGCGCTACGTGCTGAGTTCGAGCGGCCATATCCAGAGCCTGATCAATCCGCCGGGCAATCCGAAGGCGAAGTTCTTCCGCAACGACGAATTGCCTGAAGACGCCGACGCATGGCTCGCCGGCGCGAAGCCCGAAGCGGGGTCGTGGTGGAGCGACTGGCGCGAGTGGCTCGCCGGGCGTTCCGGCGAACTGCGCGCGGCGCCGAAGTCGCTCGGCAACAGACGGCACAAGCGGCTCGCCGACGCACCCGGAACCTATGTTCTGGAGGCTTGATCAGCGGTTCCAGACACGCAGTCGACAGCCGACAAGCGCATCGAAAAAAAAACGCCGCGCGCCCGCGCGGCGTTCCGTTTATATCCACATGGAAAAGAACGATGAAAACTGTGCGCACGATGGACATTCAGACCGTCACGATGGACGGTCAACTGCTTCGCGTCGGCATCTGGCGAGGCAGCGATGCTTCGCCGCCGCTTGTGATCTTCAATGGCATCGGCGCCAATCTCGAACTGGTACAGCCGTTCGTCGATGCACTCGGCGACGTGGAAGTCGTGATTTTCGATATTCCGGGCGTGGGAGGTTCGCCCGCGCCGCTCGTGCCGTACCGCTTTTCCACCTTGGCTGTGCTCACCGACAAGCTGCTCTCGCACCTCGGCTATGACGGGCAAGTGGATGTGCTCGGGGTATCGTGGGGCGGCGCGCTCGCGCAGCAGTTCGCGTATCTGTATCCGTACCGCTGCCGGCGGCTGGTGCTGGCCGCCACGTCGCCGGGCGTCATCATGGTGCCCGGACGGCTTTCCGTGCTCTCAAGGCTGATCGGCGCGCGGCGTTATCGCGACCCGGATTATCTGCGCGAAGTCGGCGCCGAGATCTACGGCGGCGCATACCGGCGCGATCCCGAACTTCTGGAGGAACACGGCCGCCACATTCAGGCGCCGGGCGGACGCGGGTACGTGTATCAGCTACTCGCCACATGTGGATGGAGCAGCCTGCTCTGGCTCGGCTCCCTGCGCCAGCGGACCCTCGTCATGCATGGCGACGACGATCCGATCGTCCCGCTCGTCAACGCGAAGATCATCGCCAGCCGCATTCGTCAGGCGACGCTGCACGTCATCGAGGACGGCCATCTCTTTCTCATCACGCAGACGAGTGTGGTGGGGCCTTTGGTGCGCGACTTTCTGCTGGCGGGGTAGTCAGCAAGGGCGGGGATCGGGCGGCAAAACGCGCCGCCCGATCCCCGCCGCTCGCTCAGAACTGGTCTTCGGCGAGCGCGAACATGCCCTGATCGCCCTTGGCGCTCACGATCGACGCTTCCAGCGCGACGGTCTGCGGCAGCACGTGATCGGCGAAGAAATGCGCCGTCGCGATCTTTGCACCGTAGAACGCGGGATCGTCGGCGCGCCGGGTATTCGCCACGATCAGCGCGCGCGCCATCTGCCAGCCCGACAGCACGATGCCCGCGAGCTTCAGATAAGCCACGCCGCCCGCAAACACGGCATTGGGATCGTCTTTCGCTTTGCGCAGCACGAAATCGACGGTGCTCGCAAGCGCGGCGCGTCCGGCCGAGAGCCGCCGATGCATCGCGTCGAACGCAGCGCCGTCGTGCTGTTCGAGCGCGGCGAGCGTCTCGTCGATCTGCGCGAGGATCGCGCGAGCCGCCGCGCCGCCGTCGCGGACCGTCTTGCGACCGATCAGGTCGTTGGCCTGAATCGCGGTGGTGCCTTCGTAGATCGTCAGAATGCGCGCATCGCGAAGATGCTGCGCCGCGCCGGTCTCCTCGATGAAACCCATGCCGCCATGCACCTGCACGCCGAGGCTCGTGACGTCGATCGACATCTCCGTGCTCCAGCCCTTCACGATCGGCACGAGGTATTCGTAGATCGCGGAATGAAACGCACGCGTGTCGGCGTCGGTCGCGTGATGCGCGAAGTCGGAGTGCGCCGCCGCGACATAGGCCAGCGCGCGGGCGCCTTCGGTCAGGGCGCGCATCGTCGAGAGCATGCGGCGCACGTCGGGGTGCTGGATGATGGCGACGGACTGTTTCGCGGAACCATCGACGGGACGGCTCTGCACACGATCCTTCGCATACGCGGCGGCCTGCTGGTACGCGCGATCGGACACCGCGATGCCCTGCACGCCCACCGCGAAGCGCGCCGCGTTCATCATGATGAACATGTATTCGACGCCGCGATTTTCCTCGCCGATCAGATAGCCGGTCGCGCCGCCATGATCGCCGTATTGCAGCACGGCCGTCGGGCTCGCCTTGATGCCCAGCTTGTGTTCGATCGACACGCAATGCACGTCGTTGCGCGCGCCGGGCGAGCCGTCTTCGTCGACGAGGAATTTCGGCACGAGAAAGAGCGAGATGCCCTTGACGCCTTCAGGCGCACCCGGCGTGCGCGCAAGCACGAGGTGCACGATGTTCTCCGCCATGTCGTGCTCGCCGTACGTGATGAAGATCTTGGTGCCGAAGACCTTGTAGGTGCCGTCGCCCTGCGGCTCGGCGCGTGTGCGCACCAGCGCCAGATCGGAGCCCGCCTGCGGCTCCGTGAGGTTCATCGTGCCGGTCCATTCGCCCGAGATGAGCTTCGGCAGATAGCGCTGCTTCAGTTCGTCGGAGCCTGCGGTGAGCAGCGCTTCGATCGCGCCGTCGGTCAGGAGCGGGCAGAGCGCAAACGACATGTTCGCGGCGTTCAGCATTTCGATGCACGGCGTCGCGATGAGCTTCGGCAGCCCCTGTCCACCGAAATCGGCCGGATGCACGACGCCCTGCCAGCCGCCTTCCCCGTATTGCCGGAATGCTTCCTTGAAGCCGGGCGTCGTCGTGACCTTGCCGTCATGCCATTCGCTCGGATGTTTGTCGCCTTCGGCGTTGAGCGGCGCAAGCACTTCGCCGTTGAACTTCGCGGCTTCGTCGAGCACGGCCTGCGCGGTTTCGAGCGTGGCGTCCTCGAAGCCCGGCAGCGCGGCAACGCTCGCGACGTCGGCGAGTTCGTCGATCACGAACAACATGTCCTTCAATGGGGCGGTATAGCTCAATGTGTTTCTCCGGTGGCATCGATTCGACGGTCAGAAGGAGTCGAGGCGGATGCGCGGAAACGACTCGAGATCGGCGTGAGCGCCGCGAGCGATCGCTGATCGATGCCTGATGTGTTGGGAAGTGCGCTGGGCTGATCTTAGAACGGGGATGTTCCGGCGCGCACCTCTCGCGGAGGGAGGGTTACTTCTTTCTCTTTTGACTGGCCAGCTTCACGATATCGCCCGTCGGCGCGCTGGTCATGAGCCGTCGAAGTTCTTCGAGCTGCACCCAGCGGCATTTGGAGATTTCATTGTTCGGACGCGGCTTCGCCCGGCTCGGGATATCGCAATAGAAGACGTGATGATGTTTCTGCTTGCTCTTGAAGTCGAAGAGATATTTCGCCGACTTGCCGGAGAGCTGTGTTTCTTCCTTGAGTTCCCGAAGCGCCGCGTCGGACAGATGCTCGCCTCGTTTGAGCATGCCACCCGGCAGAGCCCATTTGGACTCTCTCGCGACGAGCAGGATTCGTTTGCCTTTTCGACAGATGACGGTGGCGCGTTTCTTCAAGACTTGAACTCCGCGTTTTATTCTGATGTCGATTGCTGGAAGTCTCCGGCTGCGCGCAGCCCGGCGTCGATCGAGAGAACCGACGCCTGAACCTTGACACGCGCAGCGTGCGCCAATGCTATTACAAAAGCAGGCCTGTTCGCCAACGATAAATTAACCAGCGACCAATTTGAATTTGACTGTGTGACATAAAAGCGTCATCGAAATCCTGCCGTCGATCTTGTCGGGGCGATATCCGTTCTACAGCAGCCTGGACGCCGCCTTCAGACGCCGCTTCTGTTCCTTCTTGAGCAACCGAAGCGCTGCATCGGCGCTCGTTCCTTCAGGCAATGAGCCTCGATGCGCCGTCAGTAGCGCGCGACTGGCCACGACGTCGTTCAATCCACCGAAGCGCTTCTGTATCCGCTTGAGCTCCTTAAGCCCCTTGCGCTGACTTTTCTGCAAGAGCGGTTCGAAGAATTCGATGAGATAGCGGACCTTTTTCCCGGCCTTGCGGACGTCGTGATACGAGTCGTAATCCGAGCGGCCCGCTTTCGACGCGTGCCGCATCCGCTTCTTGAGCTGCTTTTGCGCCGTGGATACGCGCTTACGCGCGAATTTGGTCAAGGGCGTACGCGCCGGGGAAGTGTTCAACTCACGGTTCGCTTCGCTGATCGCCGCGCGCAGCAGCTTCGTCAAATCCGAGTTCAGAAGCGTCTCGCGACTTTGGTCCGCGGTTTGCGCTCTGTTTTGTTTGAACGCGCTCATTAGTTCTTCGTCACTCTTTTTTCCGACGAGACTGATCAGGATGTCCCAGTCACGCGTGTTCCCCGCTGCGCTCGCGAGAAATTTCAAAACGGCGCGCTGCTCGTTGTCGAACTGCTCGTCGAGGATGGGGCGGTACGCCCACAGCAGCGTGCGCAGCCGGCGCAAGGCGACGCGCAGCTTGTGCAGTTTCTCGGCGTCGGCTGTCTCTTTGAGCGCCGACGCTTCCTCGATGGCCTCGTGCACCAGCGGATCGGCGTAGGTGGCGAAGTTGGCTTCGGCTACTGATTCGCGCTCCACGGCGCGGTGGGTATCGTCCATGGTCACGGCAGTGTCTCCGCATTTTCAGTGATCCTGTCTCTGAGGCAAAATGCGTGCCCTCGACACCGCGTAGTTCTTCGTGGAGCGGCTCCATCGAATCGGAACCGCACGGAAAAGCACGCTCGCGCTGTCGGCCCCGAGCCTCGTGATATGCTCCGCAGGGTGTCACGCAGGAGGTTACACCCGACATGACCGTTGCGGCGATTTCCCATATTGCTGAACAACCCCGCGAGATTCGCCACCCTGGCGTTCTTCTCAAGGACTTCGTGCTGCCGCGTCTTGGTCTCTCCGTGAGCCAGGCGGCGCGGGATCTGGGTGTGTCTCGTCAGACGCTGCACCGGATCTTCGACGCCAGCGCGAGTCTCACCCCCGAAATGGCCGTGCGGCTGGAGGCGCTCTGCGGAATCTCGGCCTTGTTCTGGCTTCAATTGCAATGCACCCATGATCTGCGCGACGCTCGCGCATCGCTGGCGGACGCACTGCCGCACATTCCAAGATATCGGCTTTCTCGCCTGGCGATGAAGCAGCTCGGAGCAACCGATGAACGCTAATATCGCACCGCCGCAATATGCCCGAACGGGCGTATCCGGACTCGACGACATCCTTGTCGGCGGTCTGAGCAGAGGGAACGTGTTCCTGCTGGAAGGCAGTCCCGGCACGGGCAAGACAACCATCGCGCTCAGCTTTCTGATGGACGGTGCGGAAGCGGGCGAGCCATGTCTCTACATCACGCTCTCCGAAACGGCATCGGAGCTGCGCAATGGCGCGTTGTCACACGGCTGGCGCCTCGGCGACGACGTCAACATCTTCGAAGTGAGTCCCTCTGAAAATCTGCTCGATCCGGATCAGCAGCAAACGCTGCTCTATTCCTCGGATCTCGAACTCGGTGAGACGACGCGGCTGATACTCGGCGAATTCGAGCGGGTCAGGCCGAAGCGCGTCGTGATCGACAGCCTCTCCGAAATCCGCTTGCTTGCGCAAAGCTCCTTGCGTTATCGCCGTCAGATTCTCGCGTTCAAACATTACTTCGCGGGGCGCGACGCTACCGTGCTGCTGCTCGACGATCTGACTTCGGAAGCAGCCGACAAGACGGTTCATAGCGTGGCGCATGGCGTCATCAAGCTGGAGGAACTGTCGCCGCAGTACGGGGCGGAGCGGCGTCGTCTGAAGGTGCTCAAGTATCGCGGGCAGCAGTTTCGCGGCGGCTATCACGACTTCGCGATCAGGCGGGGCGGCGTGTCGGTATTTCCGCGGCTCGTCGCGGGCGAGCATCGCACGAGCTTCGCGCGTACCCAGATGACGAGCGATGTGACCGAACTGGATGCTTTGCTCGGCGGCGGCGTCGAGCAAGGATCGAGCACCCTGATTCTCGGACCGGCAGGCACCGGCAAGAGCCTCTTCGCGCTGCAGTTCATTGCCGCTGCCGTGAGGCGAGGCGAGAAGGCCGCGCTCTTCGTGTTCGATGAAGAACTCGGACTACTGTTCGACCGGGTCCGGGTCATGGG
Organism: Caballeronia jiangsuensis; assembly: GCA_000648925.1. Classification (GTDB taxonomy): domain Bacteria; phylum Pseudomonadota; class Gammaproteobacteria; order Burkholderiales; family Burkholderiaceae; genus Caballeronia; species Caballeronia jiangsuensis. The sequence goes on along the minus strand of JFHF01000004.1, from coordinate 83,277 downwards.
CATCGACCTCGAAGCGATGCGAGACGCCGGCAGTCTGCATATCGAACAGGTCGATGCCGCGGAGTTGTCGCCGGGCGAGTTCGCGCATCGGGTGCGAGCGAGCGTCGATACCGCGCACGCGAAAACGGTCGTCGTCGATAGCCTCAACGGCTATCAGGCCGCCATGCCCGAAGAGAACGCGCTCGTGCTCCATGTCCACGAGTTGCTGCAGTATCTGAACCGGCAGGGCGCGAACACGTTTCTGACGGTCGCGCAGCACGGTCTCGTCGGCGACATGAAAGCGCCGGTCGACGTGACCTATCTCGCCGATACAGTCATCCTGCTGCGCTACTTCGAGGCGCTCGGCCGGGTACGGCGCGCCGTTTCGGTCATCAAGAAGCGCACGGGCGCGCACGAAGAATCGATACGCGAGTTTCGCATCGGCAAGACAGGGCTGGTCCTCGGCGCGCCTCTCGAAGACTTTCAGGGGGTGCTGCGCGGTGTGCCCACGTTCGTCGGGAACTCGGCGCCATTGCTTAATCCGAAGGCAGGCTAAGGGCGCATGTTCGAATTCGATCGATGTCCGGTGCTCCTTCTCACGCCTTCGGGGCGCGACTTCGCCGTCGCGCAGACACTGCTGGCGGCGGCCGGAATCGACGCGGCGGCGTGCGCGGACGTGCCGCAACTGGGTTCGAAGCTGGCGGACGAAGTCTGTTGTGCGATCGTCGCGGACGAAGCGCTGAACGGCGTCGATCTTGCCGCGCTCTCCAGATGGGTGTCGTCCCAGCCGCCCTGGTCGGACTTTCCGTTCGTCGTCCTGACGCGGCGCAGCGGCGGAGCCGACCGCAGGCCGATGGCCGAACGGCTCACGCAAGCGCTCGGCAATGTCACCTTCATCGAACGGCCGTTTCATCCGACGACCTTCGTGAGCGTGGTCGAGACAGCGGTGCGCGGGCGGCATCGCCAGTTCGATGCGCGGGCCCGGATTCGCGAACTGCACGAAGGCGAAGCACGTTTGCGTACCGCGCTGACCGCCGGGCAACTCGGCTCATGGACTCTTGACCTCGCGACGCCGACACTGACCGCATCCGCGACCTGCAAGGCGATCTTCGGGCGCGGAGAGAACGACAGTTTCACGTACGAGGAACTGCGCGCGAGCGTTCATCCGGAAGATCGGGAGCGCATGCAGGCGGCCGTCATGCGCAGCATCGAAACGGGCTGCGACTATGCCATCGAATATCGCAATGTCTGGCCGAACGGCACCGTGCATTGGGTCGATATCCGGGCGCGCGTCGTGCGCGACGAGCTCGGGCGGATCACGCAACTCGTCGGAGTATCGTCGGATATCACGCCGCGAAAGTCCGCCGAGGATCAGTTGCGGCGCTTGAACGAGTCACTCGAAGGAAAGGTGCTGGAGCGCACGGCGCAACTGGAACATGCGCATCAGGCGGTCCTCGATGAAATCCGGCAACGCGAGCACACGGAAGATCTGCTTCGGCAAATTCAGAAGCTCGAAATGATCGGCCAGTTGACGGGCGGCATCGCTCACGACTTCAACAATCTCCTGATGGCGATCATGGCGAACCTGGAGCTCGTGCGAAAAGAGGTGCCGCCGGGCGAGAAGGCAGGACGTCTGGTGGAAGGTGCGCTCAAGGGCGCGCAACGCGGCGCGGCGCTCACCCAGCGACTGCTCGCGTTCGCACGACAGCAGGTTCTCAAGGTCGAACCCGTCAGGATGCCGGCGCTGGTGCACGGCATGTCCGATCTGCTCGAACGCTCGATCAGTTCGATGATCGAATTGACGATCAATACCGCGGACGAAATTCCGTTCACGCTGGTCGATGTAAATCAGGTCGAACTCGCGATCCTGAACCTCGTCGTCAATGCGCGCGACGCGATGCCCGACGGCGGCGTGATCGTCATCAGCGTGGCGCTCGCCCATTCATCGGGCGATGGTGAACTGACCGAGGGCGATTATGTCCGGGTCACGGTGAGCGACACGGGCACAGGCATGGACGCCGCGACGCTCGCGAAAGCCACGGAACCGTTCTTCACGACCAAGGAAGTGGGCAAGGGCACGGGGCTGGGCCTCTCGATGATTCACGGTCTCGCGCGCCAGTTACAAGGGGCGCTGCGTCTCGAAAGCATGGTGGGACAAGGCACGTGTGCATCGCTTTGGCTTCCGGTTTCCGAGAGCGCAGTGACCGAAGCGGAGATGCCGATCAGACCAGCGGACAACATGTCCACCGAAACGCCGCCGGTACGCGCGACCATTCTGGTGGTCGATGACGACCCGCTCATCGCGTCCAGCACGTCGTATCTTTTGCAGGATCTCGGACAAGAGGTCATCGAAGCGAACTCCGGTGAAGCCGCGCTGGAGATTTTGCGAAGCGGCCGCGAAGTCGATGTCCTGCTCACTGATTTTTCAATGCCGAGAATGACCGGCCTCGAACTGGCCACCGCCGCGCGCACGCTCAGGCCCATGCTGCCCGTGATTCTGGCGACAGGCTATGCCGAACTGCCGGAAGGCGCGGAAGCGAATCTGCCGAGACTGCGCAAGCCGTATCAGCAGAGTCAGCTTTTGATGGAGATCGCGAAGGCGGTCGCGCCCAGGCATTGACGGCCCGAGGCCACGCGCGCGGCCTCAGGCGTCAACTCGTATCAGACCGAGCGTTTGGCGGACGCGCGCGTAGTCTTCGCGATTTCGCCGCTCGCATCCAGAACGGTCGCGCTCGTGTCGCGTGCGGCGTCGCTGGCGGTGTCGGCCAGATTCGCGATGAGTTCGCCCGACGATTCCGCGGCCGTTCTGACATCGTCGGTTGCGGCTTTCGCCATGTCGCCGAGCTTGATGCCGTTGCGTTCGTATTGATTGCGCACCTCGCCGATCATGTCGTCTTGCGTCGACGTGATGATCGACAGCGCATGGTGGCTGTATGAAGCGGCCTTCTGGGGAAGCTGCGCAAACATGACCGACTGCCAGCCGAGCACGTCGCCGGCGCCTGCTTCATCGCCCGCGCGCAAGAGCGCGTTGCTTTCCTCGACGACTTTGCGAACCGTCTGCACGTTCAATTCCGTGAGCGCCTGCAGACCGCTCGCGAAGCGCCCGGTGACGTTCAGAAGCACTTGCAGATTGGCACGCGCGATCGACGGAATCTGATAAGCGAATTGACCGGGATACTGGAACATTGACCACTCCTTTAACGAGTCGAATGAATTTCGGTAAAAACGATGCGCAAACGGAAGCCGCCTGCCGATCGCTCTTTTAACCTTCGTATGGAGTCCGATTACCTCACCGCGATATGACAGCCGCGTGCACGCGCGACGAAAAAACACGCAAGTGATGGGCTTATCGTCGATGTCAGCTAGCGTCGACCGCGTGCCAGCGGCCGGTTTCCGGCGACACAGCGGCTGGTGCGCCGTTCAACCAGACTTGCTCGTCATCCGGTTTCGTTGCGGTCGAAGAGGCGACGTCGAAGGCCACTTCGAGTGCTCGCGCAACGTTGGGGTCTTCGATGGGAAGCTCCCAGGTCAGAAATATTTGAACGAAATCCCGGTCTGGCGCAAAGTCGGACGCACTGAAACTGTCGCTGTGGCGCTGAATGACACCGTGAGGCTGGGCCGTATCGAATATCACGGCGGTTCCGCGGACGAGGGGAATCCGGCGGCCAGTGGAAGGAAAATGCACGTCCAGACCTTTGTCCTCGGTCAGAAAGAGATTGCAAAAGGCCGCACCGCCATATTGCGCACCGTCATGGTGATATCTCGCCCCGCGACAGGCCATCAGCGCCACGTCACTCGAGGCAAGCACGCCGGGCATTCCGAGCGCGGATGTCCAGTCGGACACTGCCTTCACGCACTGCCTGTAGTCCGGCCAGCGCGCGCGAGCCCGCGCCAGCGGCATTTCCTCGACATCCCCGAGTTCCAGAACGAGTCGCGACGATGTCTCCCTTTGCCAATCCGCAAGCAGGCTTGCAGAGGGCACGGGCACGTCGAGCACGTCCGATAAAACGATGTCGCTGACGCGCCGGCTGCGGATGGCGTCGCCGCTCCAGAAGAAAGAAGTCAGCGTGTCTCGCGTCGATGCTGTCGAAGAGGAATTCATCCGCGAATTGTACCGATCCGGCGATGTCCTCATGGTTCCTCACGCGGCGGCGAACACGCGTACCGCGATGTGCTCGGCGATCATCATCGTCGTCAGATTGGTCGGCGCGCTCGGGATGCCGGGCATGATGGACGCATCGACGACCATCAGACCTGCGATGCCGTGAACGCGGCCATTGCTATAGACCACGCCATCGTCGCCCATCGGCGCGGTGGATGTCGGATGCGTGTACGCGTCGAGATTGCCGAGGATCACGGATTCGAGGTCCGCGTCGGACACGGAAGCGCCCGGCGTCATCTCTTGCGCGAGCATCGCCGAAAACGCCTTCGAGCGGCCGATACTGCGCGCGTTCCATAGCGAGCCGTCGTTCAGAACGGCTTGATCGCCACCTTGAGCACGCCATCCCGCTGATTCGCAAAGAGGTCGTACGCGGCGACGATATCGTCCAGCTTGTAGTGATGCGTTACCAGCGCGCCAAGTTCGACGCGCCCGGACTGGATCACGTTCATCAGACGTCTCATTCGCTCCTTGCCGCCAGGGCACAGTGCCGTGTTGATCTTGTGGTCCCCGAGTCCGGCCGCGAAAGCGCCGAGCGGAATCGTCAGATCGGACGAGTACACGCCGAGACTCGACAGCGTGCCGCCCGGCTTGAGTATGCGCAGCGCCGATTCGAACGTGCCCTGCGTGCCGAGCGCCTCGATCGACGAATCCACGCCGCGTCCGCCGGTGAGCTTGAGGATTTCGTCCACGACATCGCAATTCTTGAAGTTGAGCGTGACATCGGCGCCCATCTTGCGCGCCATGTCGAGCCGATGATCGTTGCCGTCCACCGCGATGATCGTCGTGGCGCCGAGCAGGCGGGCCCCCGCCGTCGCGCACAGCCCGATCGGACCTTGCGCGAACACGGCGACGGTGTCGCCTATCCGGATGTTGGCGTTCTCCGCGCCCTTGAAGCCCGTGGACATGATGTCGGGGCACATGAGCACCTGCTCGTCGGTCAGGCCGTCGGGGATCGGCGCGAGGTTCGCCTGCGCATCGGGCACGAGCACGTATTCGGCCTGCGTGCCGTCGATCATGTTGCCGAAACGCCAGCCGGCCGTCGCCTTGTAGCCGTGACAGCCGCACTGGCCGCGCGCGATCAGGTAGCTGCCGTCCTGCGACGCGACGCCGTCCTGCGCGGCGTAGGAGTTGAAGTTAGGGCAGATCGCGCCGGCGATGACGCGCTGGCCTTCCTCGTAGCCCACCACCGCGCTGCCGAGCTTCTCGATCACGCCAACCGGCTCGTGGCCGACGGTCAAGCCCTTGGCGACCGGGTATTCGCCTTTCAGGATGTGCACGTCGGTGCCGCAGATCGTGGTGGTGGTGATGCGCACGAGCGCGTCGTTGGCGCCCACGTCGGGGATGGGCTTTTCGGCGAGTTCGATACGGCCCGGCTCGATGAAGACAGCGGCTTTCATCACGGCGGTCATGAATTCCTCCTTCCGGTTTGGTGGTTTCGGCACATCGTTAGTGATCCGTACTGCGTTCGAAAGACACGGGTTGCGCGACGTGGCCACCGCAACATCTTACGCTTCAACGCATCGCTGCTCCTTGATCTAACGCATGCTCCACGCTGCGCGCGCCGTCATCGAATCGTCATGGTGCGTCGCACAATCGCGACGACGCGCGACCGCACCCGCCGCTCTGCCGCAACTACACAAGTCCGCTCGCGGATGTGTATTCTTTCGAGGTCATGGATTTGGGGGTGCCCGTGAAATACCCGCTGATTCTGGGCTTCGCTATCGTCGCGGTGGACCTCGTCGTCTGGCGCGGCCGGCTGCCTGCGCATGACCTCGCGCGGCTGTTCATCAGGCTCGCGCTTTTCTTCGCGCTGAGCTGGATTCTTTTCACCTCGGGCCTGAGTCCTTTCACTCAGGCTCCGGACTACGGCGCAGTCGAGCTTCACTGGCTGGGACAGATTCTGGAAATCATCTGGTGGCTGATGGGCGCGCGTCTGCTCTCTCTTTCACTCGATACGCTGCTGTTGCCCAGGGCATGGCGCAAGCAGCGCCTGTTCTCGGACGTGTTCGGCGCAGTCGTCTTCCTCGCCGCGGCCGTCGCTGCTCTCGGCTTCGTGCTGGAACTGCCGGTGCGCGGACTCGTCGCCACCTCGGGGGCGCTCGCCATCGTGCTGGGCCTCGCCATCCAGAGCACGCTCAGCGATGTCTTCGCGGGCATCGTCATCAACACGACGGAGCCGTACGCGGTAGGCGACTGGGTGGTGATCGACGATGTCGAGGGCAAGGTCGTCGAGATGAACTGGCGCGCGACGCATCTGCTGACCGGTCAGGGAAACACGCTCATCGTGCCGAATGCGGTCGCGGCGAAGGCGAAGATCACCAATAACAGCAAACCGGGAGACGTCCACGGGCTGTCTCTCATCCTGGAGATCGAACCCGAGGCGCGGCCGAAGACCGTGCTCGATGCGCTGGAGCGCGCACTCACGGGCTGCAACGTCATTCTCGCGTCGCCGGCTCCGTTCGCGCGGATGAAGCGCACCACGACCAACTCGGTGCAGTACGAGGTGGTGGCCTTCGTCGACGACATGAACAAGAAGCTTGCCGTATCCAACGAACTCTTCGATCTCTGCTATCGGCATCTCGCGGCCGCGTGCGTCGTGTTGCGCGTTCTCGGCGTGCCGGCGGCGACCGCCGCTTCTTACGACGAAAGAGAGGCGCTGCTCAAGCGCGTGAGCCTGTTCGACAGCTTGTCCGGCGACGATGTTTCGCGGTTGGCCAAACGCCTCTCCCGCCACGAATATCAGGCGAATCATCAAGTCCTCGCGCCCGATACCGTGCCCGACAGCCTGTCGATCGTGCACTCGGGCGTACTCTCGGTCTCGATCATGGACGGGACGAGCAGTCGCGAAATCTCTCGCATCGGGCCGGGAGAGGCGTTCGGCGAAGCAGGCCTGCTCGCCGGGCTTGCAATGCAGGTCGCCATCACGACGCTTACGCCGTCGGTGCTCTTCAAGCTCGGCAAGGACGACATGACGTCCTTTCTCAAGGACCACGGCGAGGTCGCGAAGCAGATGTGCGAGCTGCTGGCGTATCGGCAGGACAAGCTCGGCAAGCTCACGACGCCGATGCCCGCCGAGCAGGAGAAAGGCCACTCGTTATTCCAGTGGCTCGTCGGAAAGGTCTGGAACCTGCATTCGCTGCACGACGACTCGAAGAGCAACTGAGGCATGAAGTCCTGTCTGAACTTTGCATCGGTATGATTCGTGATCGGGATATCCACACGGAAACACGATGAAAGTGAAGGAGAGCGCTCATGCCTAGCGTCGAGCAAGCACGACCGGCCACGCTAGTCGATTCTGTCTGGCGCGTGATGCTGCGGGTCGCATTCCCCCTCGCGCGCGCGTGGTGGAGCCTTCGACGGCCTCATCACGAAGGCGCGCTCGTCGCGATCTACGTCGGGCGGGCGCTCCTGCTCGTGAAGCCGTCGTATCGCCCGGAGTGGAATTTGCCGGGCGGCAGTGTCGATCCCGGCGAGACGCCCTATGCGGCGGCGCTGCGCGAAATCGACGAGGAGATCGGGCTCGCGCCGCACGCTCTGATTCCTGCGGGCAGCGCCAGCGGTATCTGGGACGGGCGAAGGGATACCGTGCATTTCTTCGAACTGAGACTCGACGCCTTGCCCGAGTTGCGGCTCGATAACCGCGAGATCGTCGCCGCGCATCTGGCATCGCCGGAGGAATTGCGCGGCATCGCCCTGACAGGGGCCGCCGCCGCGTATTGTTTCGCCGAAGCCGACGGCGCCCGCAAAGTCACTACGCCATAGCGCGAAGACGGCCCGACCGGCGCTTCTGTCATCATGTAGGTGCTTCAGCGAACCCAAGGGTGTCATGTCACATCTCGAACAAGAGAAAGCGAACGCCAGTGCGAACCATCTTGCGCGCGGGGCCGAAACCGGCGCGGACGGGCCGCACGGAAGCGAGGCGGACGAGGAGTACGACGCATCGGCGGTCGGCCGCACCGGGCCGCTGAACGAAGCGGCGCTGCTCGGACGCAAAACACCGCCGTGGCCGGATTCGGCGGCGGCCAACCCCGGCCACCACGCGCGCGCCGGCGCGCAAGGCACGGTGCGCGCGCTGGCCGGTCTTCTGTTCGGCCTCGCGTTGCTCGTCGCGGGCAATGGCCTGTTCCAGACGCTGATTCCCTTGCGTATTCTCCAGTCGGGCTATTCGACGTTCGTCACCGGTCTGATCCAGTCGAGCTATTACGCGGGCTTCATTCTGGGCGCCATGGTCAATCGGCGTCTTATCGACCGCATCGGTCAGCATCGGACATTCGTCGCGTTCTCGGCGGCAGCGTCCATTCTCGCGCTCGCTTTCGGCGCGGCGCAATCGCCCTGGATGCTGGGCGGCGTGCGCCTGCTTACGGGGGTCGCGTTCATGGGGCTTTATACGTCCGTCGAAAGCTGGCTCAACGGCACGGTCGAGAACGAGAAGCGCGGCCAGGTATTCGGCCTGTACGCGGGCATCAACTACCTCGCGGTAGGCAGCGGCCAGTTTCTGCTGAATGTCGGAGCGGGGACGGGAGCGCAGCAGTTCTCGATCAGCGCGGCGCTTTTTGCCGCGGCGGTGCTGCCGGTCACGCTGATGGAAGGGTGGCCCGCAAAGGTCGACGACGCGAATCTCGACCGTGTGCCAGCGCGAACCTGGGGCGAAAGCCTTCGCGAAATGATGGCGCTCGCACCGCTCGGCGTTCCGGGCTGCATTCTCGCCGGGTTCATCTACAGCAACTTCTATGCGCTGATGCCCGTCTATCTTCAGCGCTCCGGCTTCACGACCGAGGAGCTCGCGACATTCATGGGCGTCGCGCTCATAGGCGCACTGCTGCCTCAGTATCCGATGGGGCGGCTCTCGGACCGCATCGACCGGCGGCGTCTCGTTCTATGGACGTCCTCGGTCTCGGCGATACTCAGCGTCGTCCTGTTCTGCTTCGATTTTCGCATCGTCACATGGTGCGCGACACTGGCTTATGTCGCTGTGACGTTCACGCAGTACGGGCTTATCGTGTCGCACGTGCAGGACCGCACGGAGTCGCACCTGCGTGTCGGCGTGTCCGCGATGTTGCTGGTGCTTTTTTCCCTCGGAGGCATGACAGGGCCCACGCTGGCTTCCGCGCTGATGACGCTCATCGGGCCGAGAGGGCTGTTCCTGTTCAACGCGCTGTCGTGCATATTGCTCGCGCTCAGCGCGCGCCACGCACTCCGGGTGTTCGCGCGGACGTCGACGGCCGGTACGGAAGCGGGCGAGAAATAGTTCCTCTTTTTTGCGGCCGCGTGTCCATCGATACGCGGTTCGCGCGTCATCGTGATGGCAGCGCAAATTCGATGCGCCCGCCGCAACCCCGTGACGGAGGCTCAAATGCAATACCTGTTGATGATCTATTCGCAAGAAAACCGCTGGAACCAGATGACCGACGACGAGCGGCAGCAGGGCGTCGCCGCGTATCAGGCGTACACCGAATCGTTGAAGAAGGCGGAAGTGCTGGCGGGCGCGAACCGCTTGCAGCACACGAGCACGGCCACGACGGTGCGGCTCCTCGACGGCAAGCCGCAGGTGCTCGACGGACCGTATTCCGATTCCAAGGAACAGCTCGCCGGCTACTACCTGATCGACGTGCCCAATCTCGATGCGGCGATTGCTTGGGCGTCGCGCTGTCCCGGCGCCGCGCACGGCCTGATGGAAGTGCGCCCGGTGTGGACGGCCCCTTACGATGCGCCATCCGCCGCATGAGCCAGCCGTTGGGCGGCGCTGACGCTGGCGCCTCCACGCGTGCGATTGCCGAGGCGGTCGCGCGCCGCAGTTACGGCAAGCTCGTCGCGCTGCTGGCGATGCGCACACGCGATGTCGCCGCAGCCGAGGACGCCCTCGCCGACGCGTTCGCGGCCGCGCTCGCCGACTGGCCCGAGCGCGGTTGCCCCGCGAATCCCGAAGCATGGCTGATGACGGTCGCGCGCCGGCGGGCGATCGACGGGGCGCGCCATCGCCGTGTCGGCGACGAAGTGACGAACCAGCTCGCCATCCTCGCCGACGAGATCGACGAGCACGAAAGAGGCGCGCTGCCCGACCGGCGGCTTGCGCTGCTGTTCGCGTGCACGCATCCGGCGCTCGAAGCCGCGATTCGCACGCCGCTGATGCTTCAGGTGGTGCGGGGGCTCGAAGCGAAGACGATCGCCTCGGCGTTCCTGATGTCGCCCGCCGCGATGAGCAAGCGCCTCGTGCGCGCGAAGCACAAGATCCGCGAGGCGGGCATTCCGTTCAGCGTGCCCGAGCGCGAGGAGTTGCCCGATAGGCTCGCCGCGGTGCTGGAGGCCGTCTATGCGGCGTATGCGGAAGGCTGGACCGACCCGGCCGGCTGCGATGGCGGGCGGCGCGATCTCACCGGCGAGGCGCTTTTTCTTGCGCATCTGCTCGTCGAACTGTTGCCCGATGAACCGGAGACGCTCGGTCTGCTCGCGCTGATGCTGTATGCGCAGTCGCGTTGCGACGCGCGACGCGATGAGGCCGGCGACTACGTGCCGCTATCGGCGCAGGATACGGCGGCATGGAACGCGCCGATGATCGATACCGCCGACGCGCTGCTGCGGCGCGCGAACACATTCGACGCAATCGGACGCTTTCAGCTCGAAGCCGCGCTGCAATCGGCGCACGTGCATCGCTGCCGGACGCATCGCCCGAACTGGGATGAGATCGTGCAACTCTACGATGCGCTGTTCGCGATCGCGGCGTCGCCGGTGGTCGCGGTGAACCGCGCGCTCGCGGTGGCGGAACGCGACGGTCCGCAGGCGGCGCTCGATGCGCTCGCGCCATATGCGGACGATCCTCGACTCGCCGACTATCAGCCGTACTGGGCCGCACGCGCCGATCTGCTCGCGCGTGCCGGCGCGTCGGCCGAAGCGCTCGCCGCTTACGATCTTGCGATCGGACTCGAGCGCGATCCGGCCGTGCGCCGTTTCCTGCAACGCAGACGCGGCGAAGTGTCGTCGGATCGAAAGGCATGATCGGGCAATGAGGAAATGATCATTGCGGCCGCCAGTCTTTCACCCGCTCGAACGTCAGGATACCTACGCCTTCGCGCCCGTCCGCCCATGTTGACAGTACCCGGAAAAAACACTCATAGTCCTTGCGGTGGAAACGAACTGTGACGAGATCGCCGACCGCATTGATCGGATAGCAACCCATCGAGGCATTCAATGAACGAAAAGGTCCTGATTTCCGGCGCAGGCGTGGCCGGCCTTGCGCTTGCTCACTGGCTCGATGCCGCCGGATTCGAAGTCACGCTCGTCGAACGCTCGTCCGCGTTCCGGCGCGGTGGTCAGGCGGTCGACATCCGCGGCGTTGCGCTCGATGTGACCCGCGCGATGCATCTGCTCGATCGTGCCCAGGCGTTGCGAACGCGTCTGAAAGGCATGTCGATGCTCGACGCCGATGGCAACGAAATCGACCGCACCGAAGAACGCACCTACAGCGCGGGACGGCTCGACAGCGACGACATCGAAATCTTTCGGGACGATTTGTGCGAGCTGATCATGGGCTCGCTGAACGAACGCGTCGAGTTCCGGTACGGCGACAGCGTACGGACCATCGACGAAACGAGCGACGGCGTCGAGGTGTCGTTCGCCGATGGCGAGCGGCGCCGCTTCGATCTGCTGGTCGGCGCCGACGGCATCTATTCGAACATACGCAAGCTGCATTTCGATTGCGAAGAAGCGGTCGTGTTTCCGCTCGGCGTGATTCTCGCGCTCTTCTCGACCCCGAATCTCATCGATCTGCGCGACTGGCAGATCGGGCATCGCGTGGACGAATTCGGCTACGTGATCTACCCGAGCCTCGATCAGACGCAACTGCGCATCGGCGTTGGATTCGGCGCGCCGGAAGCGCCGGTCGCGCGCAACGACGTAAGCGCGCAGAAGCAACTCGTCGCCGATCGATGCGCGCATCTGCGCGGCGATTTCCCGCGCTTCATCGAAGCGATGCGCGGCACCGACGATTTCTATTTCAACGATCTCGCGCAGATCCACATGCCGTCGTGGTCGAAGGGGCGTGTCGTGCTGATCGGCGATGCAGCGCATTGCGCATCGCCGTTTTCGGGGCAGGGCACGAGCCTCGCGCTCGTCGGCGCGTTCGTGCTCGCGCATGAACTGATGCGCAATCGCGCGGATTTTGCTCGGGCGTTCGCCGCGTACGAAGAACGCATGCGGCCGTATGTGAAGCTGAATCAGGCGCTCGTCGATCTCGACAGACAAGGACCGGTGCCGGATGAACAGTTGAACGAAGCCAAAAGCGGCATCGATCTGAGCGATCTGTTCGCGATGACGCGTTGACGCTTCAATGCTGCTTCTGTAATCCCCGACGCTCGATTCGGTTGCGCAACTGACCCGCGACGAACGCGCTGGTGGTCAACGTCAGGTAAAGGACGACGAGATCGTGACGCCACGCGTCGAGCGCAAGTTGATGGACGAGCAACGTCGGGTCGGGGGCGGGGCGAAGCGCGTTCTTCGTTTCCGCGATGAGCGTCATCCGGATAAAGCCTCCCGCCGATAGCATCGGCAACAGCGCTGCGAACGCAAACAGCGCGAGCTTCATGCGCGATGCCAGCGGATGGTGGCGCAACCGAAACCACAATCCGAGGCATCCGTGCAACCAGCCGGGGGCGAGCAGCGCGAGTTGCAAGCCCTGCGTGCCGCTCGTGAGCAGCATGACGACCACCCGCTCGTAGTTCGGCTCGAAACCATAGAGCGCCGACGCGAGCCGCGTGGTTACCGCATGACGGATGAGCAACAGCGGCAAGCTGAGGCCCGCCAGAAGCCGGATCCATTCCGCAACGGGCAGCGCCCAGTTGCGGCGACCGTATATCGTGTGCAATGCCAACGCGAAATGCGCGAAGGCGGCACCGTACAGTGCGATCGTTCCGGGTGCGCTGCGCCAGAGCCGCAGCGCGATTTCGAGCCCCCGTCCGGCGAGCTCCATTGACCAGAGCCCGAGCGCGTGATTGACGAGGTGCATCGAGAGATAGGTCAGCAGCACCATGCCCGTCCCGAACTGCAGGCGACGCAGAACGGTTTGCATCTGAAGCATCAACGCGCGCGTATTAATGACGCATCGCCGGAGCTTCGATGCGCAGCGCCGCAATACTGATTCGCCGCGCACTGTTGCAGCGTTTCGGCGAATCGCTCCAGCGCCGATACCGACCCGCATACGCTCCGATATTCCTCGTGGCCGATTCTGCCATCGAGAATGATCGTCAGCCCCGATGCGCGCGCCATGTCGATGATGTCCATTTCGATTCCCCTTTCCGTGTGGCTTCATCTACAAGATCGTGCGCACGCGCCGGTTATTCCCCGGCGGGACGGATTCGGATGAAATAGCACGGTGGGCCGCGTTCGAACGCCCGGACATCGAGCCTACGCGTTGGCGCCGCCATCGACGGTCAATGTTGCGCCAGTGATGTAGCTCGCATTGGCGCTTGCAAGGAAAACCACGGCTTGCGCGATGTCCTCGCCTTTTCCGTACTCACCGGTGGCCGTCAGCGATTTCAATGTCGGCCCGAAAGGACCATCGACGGGATTCATGTCCGTATTGATGGAGCCGGGCTGCACCAGGTTCGCCGTGATCCCTTGCGGGCCGAGTTCTCTTGCGAGGCCCTGCGTGAACGCAACGAGCGCGGACTTGGACGCGGAGTAGACGCCGAGCATCGACGCCGGCACACGGTCGGCAAAATAGCTGCCGATAGAGATGATGCGTCCACCGGCCCCGAGATGAGGAATCGCGGCTTTTGCGGCGAGGATCGGTCCGCGCACGTTCACGTCGAGCGTCGCGTCGATGTCTTCGATGGAAATGTCTTTGACATCGCCCATCCGAAGTATGCCGGCGTTGTTGATCAGAATATCGAGGCCACCGAGCGCTTCGACCGTCTTCCGCACGGACGCCTCGATCGCGGATGCATCGGCGCTATCGGCCTGGATCGCGATACCGCGGCGACCCTCCGCTTCGATCGTCTTCACGACATGCGCGGCCTGCTCCGACGACTTTTCATACGTGATCGCGACATCCGCGCCGGCAAGCGCCAGAGCCTTCGCGATCGAAGCGCCGATACCGCGGCTTGCTCCGGTGACCAGAGCGCGTTTTCCTTGAAGCATCATGACAACCTCCATTACGTGTCGATGGGTAGAGAATTCAAACGGTTTGGTGAGTCAGATGAAAAGCTGCTGAATCTCGGAGTACGGCAAGGGTTTGTCGGCGAGCGCTTCGGAGCGGCCGTGCGCCAGAAAGTCGGCGGCCATCGCCTTCGTTTTGCCGAGCACGACTTGCGCGATACCGCTGCCCGCGCTGAGCCGACGCACCCCGAGCTTTCCGAGCGTCGCTGCATCGGGCAGGCCGGGAAGCGCCATCACGTTCAGAGGCAACCGGATCGCGCCGACGATCGTCTCGATGTCCGACGGCCGCACGAGCGCCGGAAGGAAGAGACCATCCGCGCCAGCCGACGCATAGAGATTGCCGCGAGCAATCGCCTCCTGCGGCTGTTTCGCTTGCTCGACGAGACTGGCAAGAAAGACGTCGCTGCGCGCGTTGACGAAGAGGTCCACGCCCGCCTTCGCGACGGCACGCTTGATCGCCTCGATCTTCGCGGCCAGAAGCGGCGCAGCGTCCGGGCCGTCTTCGATGTTGATGCCGGCAATTCCGAGATCGGCCAGTCGCATGACATGGTCCGCGACGGCTTGGGGCGTGTCGGCGTAGCCGTGTTCGACATCGACCGACAAGGGCACCTTCAGAACACGCACGATGCGCCGCACCGAGGCGACGACTTCATCGAACGGAAGCGTGCGTCCATCGGGATAACCCAGCGACCACGCTAAGCCCGCGCTCGTCGTGGCGATGGCGGACGCGCCCTGCGCCTCGATGAGACGGGCGCTGCCCGCATCCCACGCGTTCGGCAGAAGGAGCGGTGTCGAATGCTCATGTAAGCGGCGGAATGTGCTTGTGTTGGACATGGTTGTTTCCTCGAGTCTCGAATGAATGGGAAGAAGTGCGGTCGCCGGACTCAGGCTGCGACCGCGGCTTTGGATCCCGCGAACGATGCGATGCGGCGCGTCGCAAGCTCGGAGACGAGAATCGCGATCACGACGGGAACGGCGGACAGATAGCCCAGGTTGTGACCGCCGACGATCGGGATCGCGGCAGCGCCCAGCGTGCCCGCGATGGATACGCCCACGTACGTCGCCGACGTGTTGAGACCGACCAGCACGGCGGTCATCGGCGGATTCAGGCTCGCGAGGCGGAACTGTTGCGGCACCAGCACGCCCCATGCACATGCACCCCAGATCGTCACCGCGATGGCCGCGCTCCAGAGATGTGCGCTCGTGATCGGCATCGTGAAGATGACGAGTGCGACGATGGCCAGCTTGATCCGCACGACCTTGTGCGAACCGATCCGGTCGAGGATGCGTCCCGTCAGCAGATTCGAGAACGTCCCGGCCAGCCCCCACAGCACCAGCAGTGCGCCGAGCACCGTGACGTTGTGGCCGGTCGCACGGTCGAACACGACGGAGAAGTAGCTGAAGATGATGAAGGTGCCGATCTGGGCCAGCACGGTCGTCGCGAGCGTCAGTCCTACGCGCGAATCGGTCAGCGGAGACAGACGTGCGCGAAGCGAGACGGCTGGCGGCAGCGGTACGTCGGGCAGAAACGCGAGGATGCCGGCGAAGGCCGCCGCACCGAGCGCGGCGACGAGAACCAGCGTCCAGTGCCAGCCCGCGAAGCCGCCGATCACCGCGCCGATAGGCGAGCCGAGCGCGGTAGCCGTGGTCAGACCCGCCACGATGATCGACAGCGCATAGCCGCGGCGCTCCGGCGGCACGAGCGCCGCGCCGGTTCCGCTGGCCGCCGGCGAGAACATCGCCGCGCCGAGGCCCGCGAAAGCACGCGTAGCGAGTGCGATGCCGAGGTTCGGCGCCACGATGGTGCCGAGATTGGCCAGCACGAAAAGGCCGATGCCGGTGAGCAGCAGGCGCTTGCGTCCGACGTTCGCGGCAAGCGCGGCGATGGTCGGACCCAGCAGCGCGTAGCTGATTGCATAGACGCTGATCAACTGCCCCGCCGCACCGATGCTCACGTCGAACGACCTGGCGATTTCGGGCAGGATGCCCGCGAAAACGAAGCTGTCGGTGCCCAGCGCAAACATGCCGAGCGAAAGTGTCAATAGGCGACGATCCATGTCAACCTCTCCTGAAGGATTGCGAATTGCGTTGCGTGACGAAACTATAGGGAAGCCAGCGGGATCGCACTACCGATCGGAAGTGGGAAGCTGTTCACCGTAAAGTGGCGAAGTGCCCGGTTGTTTTCCGACGACGTGCGAACGCGCGATAAGCCGGGCTAGTTCTTTGCGGCCATCTGTTGCTGCGGCGCATCCCATCCGCCGCCGAGCGCGCGGAACGTTCTCACCGCGGCGCGTGCAACGTCCGCCTTCGTCGCGTCGAGATCGTCGCGCGATGCGAGCAGTTGCCGGTCGGCGTCGAGCACGTCGGTGAGCGTGATCGAACCCGCGCGATACGCTTTCTCCGATAAGTCTCGCGTTCGCGTCAAGGCATCGACTTCCTGCTGAACCTCCTGTGCGCGAAGCTCCGTTTGCGAGAGCGTCATGAACGCGTCCTCGACATCCTCGGTCGCCTTGAGCGCCGCCTCGCGATACTGCGCCAACGCCTCCGCGTATGCACCGCGCGCGCTTTTCACTTCGGCGTCCACCTTGCCGAAGTCGAACAGACGCCAGCGCAGCGCGCCCGTGCCGATCGGCTGGAACGCCTTCGCGCTCAGGAGATTGCTGGCCGAAGTGCTGTCGAATCCCAGCGCGCCGGCGAGCGAAATCTTCGGGTAATACTCGGCAAGCGCCACGCCGATCCCTTCGTTCGATGCCGCCAGATGCCGCTCCGCCGCGATGATGTCGGGACGGCGCCGCAGGACATCGAGCGGTGTATCGGCGTTGCCGATCGCCGGCGCGTCGGGAATGGCGCCGGCGTGTGCGCCGAGTTCCGCCGCATACGTGCCGGGCTGCGCGCCCAACAGCACATCGAGCCGATTCAACTGCGCTTCGAGCGATATCCGCAAGCTCGGCACGGTCGCGCGCGCCTGACGCAACAACGCTTCGGCCTGCGCCACCTCGCGTTCATCGGACGCGCCGGCCTGCTTGCGCGCTCTCACGAGCGCCAGCAGACGCGCATCCGTGTCCACCTGGTCCTGCGTGACGGCGAGCCGCGCCTGCAGACCGCGGATTTGCAGATAGGCGTCGGCGGCGTCGGCCGCGACCGACACGCGTGTGCCGAGTTGAGCGGCTTCGGCGGCTTGCTCTTCGTCCGTGGCTGCGGCGTGGGCGCGTCGCAGGCCGCCCGCCAGATCGATTTCCCAGCTTGCCGTCGCGCCCGCGACATACTCTTTCTGATCGCGGCTGTAGTTCGGAAACGCACTTGCAAGCGTGCCGAGCGGACTCTGCACGCTCTGGTGCTGCGCCGAAAACGACGCGTTGGCATCGACGGTCGGAAGCAACTGCGCGCCCGCCGCCTGCGCCGCCGCACGCGACTGCGCGACGCGCGCTATCGCGGCCTGAATGCTCAGGTTCTGAGCGAGCGCGCGTTGCACGACCTGGACCAGTTCCGGATCGTCGAAGCCGGTCCACCAGTTGTCGAGACTCGGCGCCGGCAGCGTAGTTGGCCGCTCGGCGACGACCTGCGCGTTGTGAAACGGCGTCATGTGCGTTTCGGGCTCGACGTAGTTCGGTCCGACTGCGCACGCCGCGAGAAACGCGCTGACGAAGAGACTGCCCGCGATCGCTTTCGAAGTCCTGGCCAGGAGCGAGTTCATTTCACTTCTCCGCTATTGAGTTTGCGCGGCAAGGCACGCGTGTTCCGAATGCCGAGCTTGCGCACGAACGCATAGAACGCCGGTGTGAAGGCGAGACCGAAGAGGGTCACGCCGAGCATGCCGAAGAAGACCGTCGTTCCGAGCGACTGCCGCATTTCCGAGCCCGCGCCATCGGCGATGGCAAGCGGCGCCACGCCGGCGATAAAGGCGAACGACGTCATCAGGATCGGGCGCAACCGGACGTGAGCCGCGTGCGTGGCGGCGTCCTCCGCGCCGACGCCGTCTTCTTCCTGACGCTGCTTGGCGAACTCCACGATCAGAATCGCGTTTTTGGCCGCCAGTCCCACGAGCACCACGAAACCGATCTGCGCAAGAATGTCGATCGGCATGCCGCGCACATTCAGCCCGATCGATGCCGCGAGCAGACACATCGGCACGATCAGCACGATCGCGAGCGGCGTCTTCCAGCTTTCGTACTGCGCGGCCAGCACGAGGAACACGAACAGCGCGGAAGCGGCGAAGATCACGAGCGGCGACATGGTCTGCTCTTTCTGCTGATGAGCGAGGTCGGTCCATTCGTATGTGATGCCGTTCGGCAGCACCTGCTGGGCGAGTTGCTCCATGCGTTCGATCGCATCGCCCGACGAGAAGCCAGGGCCTGCCGCGCCCATGATTTCCGCTGCGGGATAGAGGTTGTAGCGCGGCACGCGATACGGCTGCGTGTCGTTGCGGAACGTCGCCACGCTGCTGATCGGCACCATGTCGCCCGACGCGTTGCGAACCTTGAGCCGTCCAATGTCTTCCGGCGTGCGGCGGAAGGCTTCATCGCCCTGAACGCGCACCTGATACGTGCGTCCCATGAAGTTGAAGTCGTTCACGTACTGCGAGCCGAGGTACAGCTCCATCGTCGAGCACACGTCCGTTGGCGTGAGCCCGATCTTTTCCGCCTTGAGGCGGTCGACGTCCGCATAGACCGACGGCGCGCCGGCGTTATAGAGCGTGAACACGCCGCCGAAGGTCTTGTCCTTGTTGGCCACCGCCACGAGCGCGTGCGCCGCGTCGGCGAGCGCTTGCGGGCCGAGTCCGCCGCGATCTTCGAGCATCAGCTTGAAGCCGCCCGCCGCGCCCAGCCCCTGCACCGGCGGCGGATTCACCACCACGACGACCGCGTCCTTGACTCCGGCCACGCGCTTGCGGAGTTCGACCAGCATCGACGCCGCGCTGACGCCGGGCACATGCTTGCCGTACAGCGAAGGCAAACCGTAGAAGAGCGTTCCCACATTCGGCGCGATGGTGCCGGTCGTAACGTCGAAGCCGGACACGGGCGACGTGTGCGTGACGCCCTTGAGCCCGGGTGCGTCGAGCACGATATCGTTGATCTCGCGAATCACCTTGTCGGTGCGCTCCAGACTGGAGCCGGGCGGAAGGAACGCGATCACCGCCTGATAGCCGATGTCCTGTTCCGGAATGAACCCCGTAGGCATTCTCGACATTTGCAGGCCGGTCGCCGCGATGAGGCCGGCATAGACGATCAGCATCACGGTCGTTGCGCGCACCGCGCGGCCCGTGATCTTGCCGTATCTGGACGACAGCCATTCGAACGACGCGTTGAAGCGGCCGAATACGGCATGATGCAGGCGGCCCAGCGCGGTCGAACCGCCGTGCGACTTCTCCATCTCGTGCGGCTTGAGCAGCACGGCACAGAGAGCCGGGCTCAGCGTAAGCGACACGAAGCACGAGATGACCGTGGAAGCGGCGATGGTGATCGCGAACTGCTTGAAGAACAGGCCGGAAATGCCGGACATCAGCGCGGTCGGCCCGAACACCGCGCACAAGGTCAGCGCGATGGCGATGATGGCGGTCGAGACTTCGTTCATCGTCCGATGCGCGGCTTCGCGTGGCGTCATGCCGAGCGCCATGTTGCGCTCCACGTTCTCGACCACGACGATCGCATCGTCCACGACGATGCCGACGGCCAGCACCAGTCCGAACAAGGAGAGGTTGTTGATCGACGCGCCGAACAGCGACAGGATGGCGAACGTCCCGACCAGCGACACCGGGATCGCGACCACGGGAATGATCGTCGCGCGCCAGTTCTGCAGGAACAGATAGACCACGCCGACCACCAGCAGAATCGCGATGCCGATCGTCTTGGCGACTTCGTGGATCGACTGCGAGACGAACGTGGTCGGATCGTAGATCCTGATGTAATCGACGCCGGGAGGAAAGCTCTTTTTCAGCTCGGCCATCTTGGCCCAGACGTCGTGCTCGACCTGCACGACGTTCGCGTCCGGCGTCGCGATCACGAACCACGGCGTGGCCGCATAGCGGTCGGCATACGCCTTCGAGCCGTAGTCCACCGAGCCGAGTTCGACGCGGCCGATATCGCGAATCCGCGTGACGCGTCCTTGCGCATCCGACTTCACGATTACGTCGCCGAACTGCTCGGCGGTGCTGAGACGGCCCAGCGCCTCGATGTTGATCTGATACGCGCCCGTGCCGCTGTTCGATACCGGCGGCTGATTGAGCACGCCCGCCGATACGGCCGCGTTCTGCGCGCGAAGCGCGGCGAGGATCTCGCCCGCGCTGATGCGATATGAAGCGGCCTTGTCGGGATCGATCCAGATGCGCATCGCGTACTGCCGCTCGCCGAACAACTGGAAGTCCGACACGCCGGGCAAACGCGCAATCTGGTCGCGAACCTTGAGCATATAGTTCGACAGATACTCGGGACTTCGCGAACCATCGGGCGAATACACATGAACGCCGAGCAGCAGCGCCTGAATCGTTTTCTTCACCTGCACGCCCTGCAATTGCACGTCGGCGGGCAGGCGCGAGAGCGTGTCTTCAACACGGCTGCGCGTCAGCAGAAGGGCCGTGTCCGGATTCGTGCCGACCTTGAAGATCACCGTGATCGTCAATTGACCATTGCTCGTCGACTGGCTCGAGATGTAATCCATGTTCTCGACGCCGTTGATGGACTGCTCGAGCGGCGTGGCGACCGTGCGCGCGATCGTATCCGCCGATGCGCCGGGATACGACGTCGTGATTTGAATCGTCGTCGGGACGATGTTCGGATACTGAGCCACCGGCAGCTTGATCATGGTCGCGAGACCGATGAGCAAGACGAATATGTTGAGCACCGCGGCAAAGCGCGGATGCTCGATGAAGAAGTGAGTCAGCTTCATGATTTGGCTCCTTCGGCCACTTGCTCCGCCGAGAACTCGATGCTTCCCGCGCGCGGCGAAATCTTCGAACCGGGATGAACGGACGGAATGCCGTCGATCACGACACGGTCGGTCGGCGCAAGCCCGGAACGGATCACCCGCAGCCCGCCGCGAAGATCGCCGATCTGTACTTTTCTCGGCTTGGCAACGTCGTCCGCATCGACGACATACACGATGTGGTCCGTCTGATCGTCGAGCACGGCGGCATCGGGCACGAGCAGCGCCGGTTGCGGCGCGGTCGTGGCGAGGCGGACGCGAGCGAAGCCGCCGGGCGTCAGCGACAGATCGCGATTCGAGATCGTCGCGCGCGCATGGATCGTCCCGCTCGAACGGTCGAGCGTGTTGTCGATGAAATCGAGCGTGCCGACGCGCGTGAATCCGCTGTCGCCGGTGGGCGAAATGTTCACGGCGTCGGCCAGCGGTCCTTGCCGGCTGCCGCGCGAACGCTGGAACGCGGCGTAGTCGTTTTCGCTGATGTCGAAATCCAGGTAGATCGGATCGAGTGAAACGATGGTGGCGAGCAGTGTCGTCGGCCCGCTGCCGGCGCGGCTGCCGGACACCAGATTGCCCTTCGACACGAGATGCGTGCCGATACGCCCGGTGAACGGCGCCGTGATCCTGCACCGATCCAGATCGAAGCGTGCGTCGCGCACCAGCGCGTTCGCGTTGTCCACTGCCGCCTGCGCCGCGCGCTGTTCGGCCACGCGCTGATCGACGTTCTCGACGGTTCCCGCTTCCGCGCGTTGCAGTTCCTGCGCGCGGGCGAGCTGACGCGTCGCGAGCGCGAGCCGCGCGTTGGCGGATTCGAGTTCGGCCGTCGCTCCGCTCAGCTTGATCCGATACGGTTCCGGGTCGATCTCGAAGAGCGGATCGCCCTGATGAACGATGTCGCCGTCCTTGAAGTAGATCTGCGTCAGCGTGCCGCCCACCTGCGCACGCAGTTCCACGCGATTCACGGCTGAAAACTGGCCGAGAAACCCAAGCCGGCCTTCGATATCGCGCTGCAACGGCGCGCTAATCGTCACCGACGGCGGCGGGGGCGCGGCAGCCGGCGCGGCACCGGACCCGTGCAGATGGAACGCCGTCGCGGCCACGGCGACGATCATCAGGCCGGCCACGCCTTTACCGATCCATCGAACCGGACCGGAGTTCGCCGCGATGTCCGGAGCATCGACTCGCATCTCGGCCTGATCAATTTGATTATCCATGGCAATCCTAAGTGTGTTTGATGGCTAGGCGATGTCGAGGCGTATCCAGAGCGACAGCGATAGCGATCTGAAGGAGGCAGCGGCATCGGGCAACTTCCCGTCGATGACTGCCGGATAAGTTTCGTGACGCAACTATAGGCAAGACCGTTGCGGCACGGTACTGGCCGAAACCGGGAAGCTGTTCCCCGCGGAATGGTTAAGTTGCGTCATGAAACTTGGGTTAGGATGGGCGCCATCATGTATAGAAAACGCTTCGACGAAATGGATTGCTCGATCGCCCGCGCCCTCGACGAGGTCGGCGAGTGGTGGACGCTGCTGATCGTGCGCGAGTGCACGCAGGGCAGCAGCCGCTTCGACGAGTTCCAGAGCGGGCTCGGCATCGCGCGAAATGTTCTGACGGCGCGGCTCGAACGCTTGATCGAGCTGGGGATTCTCGAACGCTTCCCGATCGCGGAACGCGCGAATACGTTCGGCTACCGGCTGACGTCGAAAGGATCGGACTTATATCCGGTGCTGGTCGCGCTGATGCAATGGGGCGATAAATGGCTCAGGCAGAACGGCAAGCCGCCTATCGAACTGGTCGAACATGCGAGCGGAAAGCGCGTCGAGACCGTGGAGGTTCGCGGACCGGGCAAGCAGGCGCTGAGCTATCGGGACGTTCGCTTCGCCGCCGGTCCCGGCGCGACGGAGAAGACGCGGGATGTCATCGAGAATCGCAATGATCGGGTGCTCGGCGAGCGGGGCGAGGAATCGTGACGGTGGCTTGAGAGTCAGCGCCGCTTCTGCTTGCCGAATCGCGACAGCGATTCCCTGAGCCGGGGCACGGCAAAGTCGATGAAATGCCGCAGCTTGATGGCCATGAGGTTTCTGGACACGTGAACCAAATGGACGGGTACGGGATCGATTTCGAACTGCGATAGCAGTACTTCGATCTGTCCGCTGCGGAGCGCTTCATCGGCGTCGTGTTCGAACACGTAGGTGATGCCCGTGTCGGCCGCTGCGGCGCTGACAGCGGCATCGGGCGACGTGACTTCGAGCCGGGGCTTCACTTCCAGCACGTAGACCTTATGCGTTGCGGGCAGCCGGAAGCGCCACGGCGACAGATACGGGCTATTGAAGACGACGCACGAATATTTCACGAGTTCGTCGGGCTCGCGCGGCGGCGTGTGCCTTGCGAGAAAGGCCGGACTCGCGCACACGATCGGCCGCAATGCGCCGACGCGCGTGGCGATCATGTTGCTGTCCGGCAATTCGCCGATACGCACGGCGAGATCGGCGTGAGAATCGATGAGATCGATGTTCCGGTCGGAGAGAAGGAGTCGAACGGTGATGTCCGGATACTGCGCGAGGAACTGGTTGATGACCGGCAGCACATGCAGGCGGCCGAGTTGCACGGGCGCCGTGACGACCAGTTCGCCTCTTGCGGTCGCAAACTCGCCCGTGGCTTCGTGCTCCTGTTCGCGCACGAGTTCGAGGATGCGCCGTGCCGCTGCGACGTATGCCATGCCTGCATCGGTCAATGTGAGCTTGCGCGTGGTGCGGATGAGCAGCCGGCTTCCGAGCATCTCTTCGAGATCGGCGACCTTGCGGGTGAGCGTGCTGACAGGAATCTTTAGTTCGCGAGCCGCCGCCGACAGGCTTCCCCCGTCCACCGCGGTCACCAGCATTTCCATGGCTTCGAGTCGGTCCACCGCATTCACTCACGTGGAATAAGGTCGCAGTATTGTAGGGGAAGTCGCTTGCGAAGGCTCGAAGCCAAAAGCATGTTTCTCTGGAGATCGACAATGTACGCACAGGCCATCGCGCAATGCGTGGAAGCAGTCAGAACGATGGAAACGTATCTCGACAAGGCCGAACGTTTCGCGAGCGCGAAGAAGTTCGATGCCGCCATTCTTCTATCGACGCGGCTCGCTCCCGACATGGCGCCGTTGCTCTATCAGATTCAAAGCGCCTGCGACTATCTCAAGGGCGGAGCAGCGTGGCTGTCGGGACAACAGCCTCCGCGACATGAAGATGACGAGCGAACGCTCGAAGAAGCGCGTGCGCGAATCCGCAAGACGATCGAGTTCGTGGAAAGCGTGGCGATCGGGCGTTACGCGGACGCGGCGAATCAGGTCGTGAAAGTATCGTGGGTGCCCGGCAAGCTGACCGGAGAAAACTATCTGCTGCAAATCGTGATTCCGAACGTCTACTTCCACGTTTCAATGGCCTACGCGATTCTGCGTGCAAATGGCGTCGATCTCGTGAAGATGGACTTCATCGGCCCGGTCGATTCGTTCGATGCCTGAATGGCGCGGCGGCGCAGGAGCCGCGGCGTTCTCCGGCTTGAACGCATCACCCTGCCAGTAGCCCGGTCGCCAGTTCGCGCAGGCGCGCGCCGACGAAGCGCGCTGCTTTCGAAAGCGGGCGCTGCCGGGTGAAGCCGAGCGCGATCGTCCGCTTGATGGCCGGGCGCTCGATGCGCGCCGCAGCGAGCCGGCCGGTTCTCTGCTCTTCACGCACCGCCAGTTCGGGAAGAATGGTGAATGCGCCGCCGCTCGCCGCGACTTCTTTCATTGCGATGAGCGTATCGACTTCCATCACGATGTTCAGCGACGTCCCGCTCTCGCGCGCGACGTGATCGAGCATCGCGCGCAAACCGTTCGGCGCGGCAGGAAGCACGAGCCGCAAACCCGCGAGCTTCCGGAAGGCGATCGCCTGACTTCGAAAGACGTCGTGCCGCGGATCGCCGACGAGAAACGTATCGACGATGCCGAGCACGTCCTCGTGCCGCCCTTGCGCCGGGCCATACCGGTTGACGACGATCATGTCGAGCCGGCCATTGCCGAGCTGCTCGTCGAGCGTGCCGCTGAATCCTTCCGCGACGTGCAGTTTCACGGCGGGCGCTTTCTCGCTGATGTCCGCGAACAGGAGCGGCAGCAATTGCGGCGCGAGCGACGGCAGCAGGCCGATATGCACCGTGCCCGCCAGCGCGCCCGCCGATTCCTTGACCGCCACCACCAGACGCTCCGCCTGATTCAGCAGCAGCGCGACTTCCGGCTGCACGCGCCGGCCGAACTCCGTGAGCATCACGCCGCGGCCCGTGCGCTCGAACAGCCGGTCGCCCCATTCTTCCTCCAGTTGCGTGAGATTGCGGCTGACGAGCGACTGCGCGACGCCCAGCGCCTGCGCCGCCCGCGAGATTGAGCCGAGTTCGGCCACGACCAGGAAAGTCTCGAGCTGCTTGAGGTTCATGGTTTCACAAAAATCGATATCTGATATAGCCAATCTAACACTTCCTGATGGCGTCCGGCGCACGTAGCCTGTCGATCATGCAATCCTGATCGATGAAAACGACATGCTCACGAGACGAAACGACATCCTTCACGCGCCGGCGGCGGCGTTGTGGAATCCGGCATCGGTGGCGGTCATCGGTGCGTCGGACAATCCGAACAAGGTCGGCGGACGCCCGATCCATTACATGCGCCGCTACGGGTTCGGCGGGCGCATCCTGCCCGTCAATCCGCAGCGCGCCGAGGTGCAGGGTCTGCCGTGCTTCGCGAGCCTCGCCGATCTGCCGGAAGTGCCCGAGGCGGCGATCGTCGCGGTGTCGGGCGACGCCGCCAGCGCCGCGATCCGTGCGTGCGCGGACATGGGCGTGCGGGTCGCGATCGTCATGGCGTCGGGATTCGCGGAAACCGGCGAGGACGGCCGGGCGTTGCAGGACGAGCTCGTGCGCTACGCCCGTGCAGCCGGCATGCGCATCGTCGGGCCGAACGCGCAGGGCATCGCGAATTTCGCGAGCGGCGCGGTGCTCAACTTCAGCACGATGTTCATGGAAGTCGAGCCGCAGGACGGGCCGATCGCCATCGTGAGCCAGAGCGGCGCGGCGAGCGTGATGCCTTACGTGCTGTTGCGCGAGCGCGGCCTCGGCGTGCGCTATCTCGCGGCCACGGGCAACGACGCCGATCTCGGCGTATCCGATCTGGCGATGAGCGTGGCATCGGATGAATCGATCCGGCTGATTCTCGTGTACGTCGAATCGCTGTCGCAGCCCGCGATGCTCGCCGAAGCCGCGCGCATCGCACGGCAGCGGGGCGCGCACGTCGTGCTGCTCAAGGGCGGCAGCAGCACGCTGGGCGCGGCCGCGGCGGCGTCGCATACGGGCGCGCTCGCGGGTCTCGACGCCGCGCTCGATGCGTTTCTCGACAGACACGGCATCGTGCGCGCCCGCGATGTCCACGAACTCGTGAACGCGGCCTCGTTGTTCGTGCGCGGCTTTCCGGTGCGCGAGGGCCGTACGGTCGTGATGAGCCACAGCGGCGCTGTCGGCGTGCTGTGCGCGGATGCGGCCGAGCGCGTGGGCTTGCCGCTCGCGGGCTTGTCGGCGGCGACGATCGAGGCGCTCACGCGAATCCTTCCCGGCTTCGCGACGGCCGGCAATCCGCTCGATCTGACCGCCTCGCTGCTCGGTAACGGCGCGCTGTTCTCGCAAGTGCTCGACGTGCTCGGCAACGATCCGCAAGCCGACATGTTCGCGATCGGCGTGCCGGTCGCCGGTCCCGGCTACGACGTGCCCGAGCTCGCGCGCACGGCGGCGCGTTTCATGGCGACGCATCGCAAGCCGATCGTCGTCACCGCGCCGCAGCGCTCGGTCCGCGCCGAGTTCGACGCGTGCGGCGTGCCGACTTACATCGGCGAAACCGATGCGATCCACGCGCTCTGGCAGTACGCGCGCAGCGAACGCATGCGCGGCGCGCCGCCGGCGTTTGCGCTGCGGCCCGCCGAAGCGGATGTCCCGCACGGCCTGCTCGACGAAGCCGCGAGCCTGAGCCTGCTGCAACGCTACGGCGTGCCGGTCGTCGATCACGCGGTGTGCGCGGACGCGGACGAAGCCGCGGCGCTTGCGAACACGTTCGGCGAAAAAGTCGTCGTGAAAGGCTGCGCGGCCGAGATTCCGCACAAGAGCGAGCACGGCCTCGTGCACATCGGCGTCGGCGCGGGCGATGCGCGTGCGGCCGCCGTTGCGTGCCTCGCACGTCTTAAGTCGCTCGATGTCGGCGCGCCGCGCGTCGTCGTTGCACGCATGGCGCGCGGGCTGCACGAATTCATGCTCGGCGTGACGGTCGATCCGGTGCTCGGTCCGATTGTCGTGATCGGCGAGGGCGGCACGCTCGTGGAAGTGCGCGGCGATGTCGTGTCGCTGCTCGCGCCGTTCACCGCGGATGACGCGCTCGCGGCCATGCGCCGTCTGCGTATCGCACCGCTGATCGATGGCTATCGCGGCCAGCCCGCGCTCGATGCCGACGCGCTCGCGCACGCCGCCGTCGCGCTCGGCAACTTCGCGATCGCCTATCGCACCTCGCTCGTTTCCGTCGACATGAATCCCGTCATGGTGATGGCGCGCGGCGAAGGTGTCGTCGTCGTGGATGCGGTCGTTCAATTCGGAGAGCGCGCATGAGCGAAGTCCTTTGCGATATTCACGACGGCGTTGCGCTCGTCACGCTGAATCGCCCTGCGAAACTCAATGCGGTGAATCAGGCGCTGCGCGCATCGCTGATCGACACGCTCGCGCGTCTGAACGGCGACGCAGCCGTGCGGGCGATCGTGCTGACCGGCGCGGGCGAGCGCGCGTTCTGCGCGGGTCAGGATCTCGAAGAAGCCGCCAGCGTCGATATCGCGCGCATTCCTCCGTGGCTCGACAATCAGCGCGCGATGTATCAGGCGGTGCGCGATCTCGACAAACCGTGCATCGCCGCGTTGAACGGCGTCGCGGCCGGCGCGGGCTTCCAGATCGCGCTGTGCGCGGACTGGCGCATCGCGGCGATGAACGCGCGTATCGGGCAACCCGAGGTGAAGGCGGGGCTGGCGAGCATCGTCGGATCGTATCTGATGACGCTGCATGTCGGCATGACGCACAACGTGCAGATGTCGCTGTCCGGCGATTTGATCGATGCACGGCGCGCGTATGAAATCGGCCTCGTGACGGAACTCGCGGAGCAATCGAGCGTGCTCGGCGTATCGCTCGAACGCGCGACGAAACTCGCAAGACTTCCGCCGCACGCGATCAGGCTTTCCAAACAACGTATGCGCGCGATGACGCAGCCCGGCTTCGATGCCGCCTGCGCCGCGGGCATCGAAGCGCAAACCGAATGCTATGCGCAGGGCGAGCCGCAAGCGGCCATGCGCGCGTTTCTCAGGAGTTCGACGACATGATCCACTACAACCAGCATCTGATCGACGGCGACATGCGCACTGCAACGAGCGCGGCCACGACGACCATCCACGATTCCACGACGGAAGCGCCAATTGCGAGCGTGGCGCATGGCAGCGCGTCCGAAGTCGATGCCGCGGTCGTTGCGGCGCGCAAGGCGTTTCCGCACTGGGCGAACACGTCGGTCGATGAACGCGCGAGCTATCTGCGCGCCATCGCCGATGCGCTCGAAGCCCGTTCCGATCGCATGGCCGATGCCGTCGTCGCCGAAGTCGGCATGCCGCTCAAGCTCGCGCGACGCATCCAGGTGCAGGCGCCGATCGCGGCGTGGCGCGCGGCGGCGTCGCTGGCTGGGGATGCGCTCGCGCAAATGCGCGTCGCGCATTCGGTGATCACGAAGGAACCGGTCGGTGTCGTCGCCGCGATCACGCCGTGGAATTATCCGCTGCATCAGATCACGGCGAAGCTGGCGGCCGCGCTCGCCGCTGGTTGCTGTGTCGTGCTGAAGCCGTCGGAACTGGCGCCGGGCGTCGTCGGCGCATTGTGCGAGGCCGTGCTCGAAGCGCGGCTGCCGCGCGGCGTGCTGAATATCGTCCACGGCGATCGCGCGACCGGAGCAGCGCTCGTCGCGCATCCGGGCATCGACATGGTCTCGTTCACGGGATCGACGGTGGCCGGCAAACAGATCGCGGCGACCGCCGGCGCGGAACTCAAGCGCGTGGCGCTCGAACTCGGCGGCAAGTCGGCGAGCATCGCGCTGCCCGACGCGGATCAGGCGATGGTCGTGAAGCACGCGCTGTCCTCGTGCATGCTCAACTCGGGGCAGACATGCAGCGCGATCACGCGGCTCATCGTGCCCGAAGCGCAGTATGCGGCGTATCGCGAGCAGCTTCGGCAAGGTGTCGCGAAGCTGCGCGCCGGCGATCCGCGCGATGCCGATTCGCGCATCGGGCCGCTCGTCTCGGCGGAACATCGGCGGCGAGTGCAGGCGTATATCGCGCGCGCCGAACAGGCAGGCCATGACGATATCGCCATCGACGTGAAACCGGATGTTCCGCAGCAAGGCTATTTCGTCGCGCCGGCGATCTTCGGCCGCGTGCCGATCGGCGCGGAGCTCGCGCAGGAAGAAGTCTTCGGTCCGGTGCTCGCGGTGCAGACGTATTCGACCGAAGACGAAGCCGTCGCGCTCGCCAACGGCACGGCGTACGGACTCGCGGGCGCGGTATGGAGCGCATCGGCGGAACATGCGCAACGCGTCGCGCGACGCATGAGGGCAGGCCAGATCGATATCAACGGCGCGCCGTTCAACGCGCTCGCGCCATTCGGCGGCTTCGGGGCATCGGGCATCGGACGCGAGGGCGGCGCGTTCGGCATCGAGGAATTCGTCGAGCTTCGCGCCATTCAGCTCGCGCAATGACATGATTCAGGAGAATACGAAGATGGATCAGCAAATCGACATCACCCGCGCGGGCGCGCGTGAGCAGGTCGCGGTCGTACCGTTCAATCGTCCGGACAAGATGAATGCATTGACCAAAGTTATGGAAGCGCAATTGCGCGACGCCTTCGATACGCTCGACCGGAACGACGCCGTGCGCGCCATTGTGTTGACGGGCAACGGGCGCGCGTTCTGCGCGGGCATGGATATCGCCGAACTCGAAGTCCTGCCGCCCGAAGACATTCGCGCGGCCGAATGGATGCGTCCCTACGACATGAACCGCCGCGCCGATTTTCAGAGCCGCTATTCGTATTTCATGGGCGTGAAGAAGCCGGTCATCAGTGCGATCAACGGCGCGGCCGCCGGGCTCGGCCTCGTGTTCGCGCTCTACAGCGATATCCGTTTCGCCAGCGACAAGGCCATTTTCTCGACGGCGTTCGCGAAGCGCGGATTGATCGCCGAGCATGGCATCGCGTGGATGCTGCCGCGCGTCGTCGGGCCGGGCCATGCGGCCGACATGCTTTACTCCGCGCGCAAGGTGAGCGCGGACGAAGCGCTCGCGATGCGTCTTGTCGAGCGCATCGTCCCGCACGACGATCTGCTTGCCGAAGCGATCGCCTACGCCGACGATCTCGCGACGAACGTCTCGCCGCGCTCGATCCGAATCATGAAACAGCAGCTTGGCGAGGCGCCGTTTCAGACGCTCGGCGAAGCCATCAAGCTAGCGAATCGCGAGATGTTCTACAGCATCCAGAGCGAGGATTTCACGGAAGGCGTGGCGCATTTCATCGAACGTCGTCCGGCGCGATTCACCGGCGCCTGAACGCGAACATCCGACACGATCATGGCCGACAGAGCCAACCAAGGAGACACGAAAATGGATCTGGACCTGAACGCGGGCACGCTGCCCGCAGAAAACGCGCGCTCGGGCGATGCCGTCTTTCGCAAGATCGCGTGGCGCTTCATGCCGTTGCTGTTCATCTGCTACGTGGTGGCGTATCTCGATCGCGTGAACGTCGGCTTCGCCAAGCTGACGATGCTGAACGATCTCGGTTTCAGCGATGCCGCGTACGGCATCGGCGCGGGCATCTTCTTCATCGGCTATTTTATGGCCGAGGTGCCGAGCAATCTGATCCTGCATCGCGTGGGTGCGCGGCGCTGGATCGGACGCATCATGGTGACGTGGGCGATCATGTCGGCGGCGATGGCGTGGACGCACTCGACCACGCAGTTCTACGTGTTGCGCTTTCTGCTGGGTGTCGCCGAAGCCGGATTCCTGCCGGGCATTCTGCTCTATCTGAGCCAGTGGTTTCCGGCGCATCGGCGCGGCAGGATGGTGGCGATTCTGATGGCAGGCAACCCTGTGTCGGGCATCATCGGCGGCGCGGTCTCCGGCTACATTCTTCACGCGATGAACGGCTGGCACGGCATGGCCGCGTGGCAATGGCTGTTTCTTCTGGAAGCCGCACCCGCCGCGTTGCTCGGGCTCGTGGTGTACTTTTTTCTGACCGACAAGGTCGCCGATGCGCGCTGGCTCGATGCCGGCGAACGCGCCGTCGCGAGCGCCGAGATCGCAGCCGATGCGGCCTCACGCACGCATACGTCGATTCGCTATGGCCTCACGGGCGGCCGCGTCTGGTTGCTGTGCGCGATCCTCTTTTTCATCGTGATGGGCACGAGCACGATCGGCTTCTTTCAGCCGACGATTATCCGTAACTCAGGCGTGAAGGACCCGCTGATGATCGGCCTGCTCGCGACGATTCCCTATCTTGCCGCGCTCATCGGCATGATCTACGCGGGACGCAGTTCGGACCGGATGCGCGAGCGCCGCTGGCATGCGGTCGTGCCCGTGCTGCTCTCGGTTCCCGGCTTCCTGCTGTGCGCGTTCGGCGGCCACGAACCGCTGATCGCGATGATCGGCCTCACCATCGCGACCGCGAGCATCATCACATCGCTGCCGATGTTCTGGGCGCTGCCTTCGTCGTTTCTCGGCGGCGCGGGTGCGGCGGCGGGCATTGCGCTGATCAATTCGACGGGCAACCTCGCGAGCTTCGTCGGGCCGGCGCTGCTCGGCTGGCTGCATGGAACGACGCATTCGCTCGCCGTCGGGCTGATGGTCGTATCGGGCTGCCTGCTGATCGCGTCGATGATGATTCTGCGTTGGGTTCCGGCGGATGTGGTGAACCGTTGAGGGCGCCTGTCGTTCATCGCAGGACATGATGCTGCATGGCGGCCGCAAGCGCGGAATCGGGATACCTTGCCAGTAGCGATGCCGCGCGCTGCGCCAACGTGGCTTCCGCCAGCCACGGATAATTCAGCGAGTCCTGCAACTCCTGAAGTTTCACCGCGCCCGGATCGTCGATCACGTCCATCCGCTCGATGGCGATATGCAGCCCGGCGATTCGCGCGGACCCATCGGCCATGCGCGCAATGCGCCACGTGTACGTGCCCTTGCCGAGCCGCAGCGCTTCATTGTCCTTCTGCCGCATCGCGACGAGCCACGGCATCGTGCAGATGCCGTCGCCATCCGGTTCGGGCGCGGTGCAGACGTAATACGTGCGGCACCGGTCGAACCGTTCGCCGAAATCGGCGACGAGCGTCTTCGCGATCGCGGATGCGCCGCTCACGCTGCGGGGAAAGTCGATTGCATCGGTTGCGATCGAAAACGTCAGCTCGGCATCGCCGGCGAAGCAATCGAAGATCAACGCGGGATGGTTCTCGTCCTTTGCACGGATATAGCATTCCAGAAGCGCGCGCACGGAAGATGTCGAAATTGCAGGGTGCATGGCTGAATCTCGTTTGTTAAGCTTTGCCGTATAATTACCTTTAAAAGGTAACTGAATTAGCATACGGGAGTTTGAGTGTCATGCCGAAACAGATCGACGAATCCGCTCTGACGATTACCAATCCAGCGTGCCTCGTCGACGGGACAGACACGGAATTCCGCCATCTGATCAATGGTCTCCTGCCGTTCGCGGCGCGGCTTTTGTCCGTGCGCGACGGCTTCGGCACGCTTATCGGCCTGACCGGCATCCAGTATTCGCTGCTCGTCTCCGTGTCGCATCTCTCGCACGGCGAGTCGGTCACGGTGAACCGGCTCGCGGACCATCTGCATCTGAGCGGGGCGTTCGTCACCATCGAAACGGGCAAGCTCAAGAAGCTCGGCTATATCGACAAGCGCTCGGACCCGCACGACAAGCGCAAGATGCGCCTTACCGTGACATCGAACGGCGTGAAGCTGCTTCGCGAACTGGCCGCGACGCAGCAGCACATCAACAACGTGCTGTTCGAAGGCGTGACGAAGACCGAATTCAGGGCGCTGTGCTCGGTCGTCGACAGGCTCGTCGCCAATGGCGACCGCGCGACGCTCGATCTGTCGCATCTGATTGCGCGACAGGAAAAGTCGTGACCGCGCGGCGCACGGCATGACTAGTGCGCGGCCCATTGAATCGAGTTCGGATCGACCCCTTCGAGATGCATGTCCCACAGCGGGCTCAGCGCGCGCAGCCTGATCACGGTCTCCTGAACCTGCCGGATCACCTGGTCCACTTCCGCTTCGGTCGTGAAACGTCCGAGCGTGAAGCGAATCGAGCTGTGCGCCAGTTCATCGCTGCGTCCGAGCGCGCGCAATACGTATGACGGTTCCAGCGACGCCGACGTGCACGCCGACCCCGACGACACCGCGACACCCTTGATGCCCATGATGAGCGACTCGCCTTCGACAAACGCGAAGCTGACGTTCAGATTGTGCGCGATACGCTGTGTCAGATCGCCGTTGACATAGACTTCATCCAGTTCCAGAAGCCCCGCAAGCAGCCGGTCGCGCAACGCACCGACGCGTCGGCTTTCCGCTTCCATCTCTTCCTTCGCGAGCCGGAACGCCTCGCCCATGCCGACGATCTGATGCGTCGGCAGCGTGCCCGAGCGCATGCCGCGTTCGTGTCCGCCGCCGTGCATCTGCGCCTCGATGCGCACGCGTGGCCTGCGCCGCACATACAGCGCGCCGATGCCTTTCGGGCCATAGACCTTATGTGCGGTCACCGTCAACAGATCGACGTTGAGTGCAGCGACGTCGATGTCGATCTTGCCCGCCGCCTGCACCGCGTCGCAATGAAACACGATGCCTTTCTCCCGGCACATCGCGCCGATTTCAGCGACCGGCTGTATCACGCCGGTTTCGTTGTTGACCATCATGACCGAGACGAGGACCGTATCGGCGCGCAATGCCGCGCGTAACGCGGCGATGTCGAGCAGTCCGTCGTGCCCGACATCCAGATACGTGACGTCGAACCCGTGCCGCTCCAGTTCGCGGCACGTATCGAGCACGGCCTTGTGCTCGGTTTTCACCGTCACGATGTGACGGCCGCGTACCTTGTAAAAGTGTGCCGCCCCCTTGATCGCGAGATTGTTTCCTTCGGTCGCGCCCGAAGTCCAGACGATTTCCCGCGGGTCCGCGCGCAGCAGACCGGCGACATGCCGGCGCGCATCCTCCACTGCTTCTTCCGCTTCCCAGCCGTAGGCGTGGCTGCGCGAAGCGGGATTGCCGAAGCGCTCGTAAAGGTACGGAATCATTTTCTCGACCACGCGCGGATCGACCGGCGTCGTTGCGCTGTAGTCCATGTAGACGGGACGTGCAGTCATTGATCGTGTTCCCTCGTAATGGAAGTTGGCCGCAGTGTAGCCCGGACACTCGCTTCTTCGGGCCAACACCCATTCATCGAGTAGGGTTGTCTTTCATACAAAGCTTTTTAGACGAGGGTAAACGATAGCTTGAACGGCTCGTTCTGATGGCATGTAATAAAAGCTATGAAACAAAGCTAAAAACAAACGCTTTGTTGGGTTCGATGAAGGCGTCGCGAGCAGCGGCGCGAAGGAGAACGAGATGAAGGACAGCATCGTAAGGCCGGGCAGCGATCCGGAAACGCAGCGTCAGTTCCGGTCGGCATTGTCCATGTTCGCCACGGGCGTCGCGGTCATCACGGCGCCGAGAGATGAGGGCGCGCCGATCGGCATGACGGTCGCGTCGTTCAATTCGGTGTCGCTCGACCCGCCGCTGATTCTGTTTTCGGTGGACCGCCGCAGTCTGAGCCTCGCCGATCTGTGCGTGGCGAACAGCTACGCGGTCAACGTGCTCGAAGAATCGCAGCAGGACATGTCGAATCGCTTCGCGAAAGCCAACGGCGACAAGTGGA
Source organism: Caballeronia jiangsuensis (assembly GCA_000648925.1). GTDB lineage: Bacteria > Pseudomonadota > Gammaproteobacteria > Burkholderiales > Burkholderiaceae > Caballeronia > Caballeronia jiangsuensis. The sequence goes on along the minus strand of JFHF01000004.1, from coordinate 48,038 downwards.
GCTGGCGCGATGCCGCCACGAACCCGTGCCGCGAGCCGGTCCTGCTTCCCGACACGCTCGCGACCTTCGAATGCGAGCCCTATGCGCAATACGACGGCGGCGATCACGTGATCTTCGTCGGCCGCGTGATTCGTCATCGAACACGCTCGCAAGGACGTCCGCTCATTTTCTTCGGCGGCCGCTATCACACGCTCAACGGCGTTCAAGCAGCGTCGGCCTGAAACGGCGGACGAACTCATTTCTGGAGAACATCATGATCAAAAACGGCACTCAACATATTGCGTCATTGCGCGACGGACGTCAGGTCTATCTCGACGGCAAGGCGGTCGGCGACGTCACCACGCATCCCGCGTTCCGCAACTCGATTCGCAGTTACGCGAATCTGTACGACTACCAGGCGCGTCCGGAAAACGTCGAGAAGATGACGTTCGTATCGCCCGATTCGGGCAATCGCGTGAGCCGCATCTGGGAGCTGCCGACCTCTTACGAGCAACTCGTCGAGCGGCGCATCGCGCTCGAAGCGTGGACGGAACTGCACTTCGGTTTCATGGGCCGCTCGCCGGATCACGTCGCGTCGTGCATCTCGGGGATGGTCATGGGCATCGATCTGTTCGAGCAATACGATCCGGCACGCGCCGGCGCGCTGCGCGACTACTACAAGTACGCCCGCGACAACGATCTCTTCCTAACCTACGTGATCGTCAATCCGCAGGCGAACCAGTCGAAGTCGGCGCATGAGCAGGAGGACAAATATCTGGCGGTCGGCATCGTCGATCAGGATGCGGAAGGCATCACCGTGCGTGGCGCAAAGATGCTCGCGACGAGCGGCATCATGGCGAACGAAGTCTTCTGTAGCTGCATTCAGCCGCTGCGCGAAGGCGACGAGATGTACGCGCTGTCGTTCGCGATTCCGATGAACGCGAAGGGCATGAAGGTGATGTCGCGCAAGTCGTACGAGGAGCACGCGCAATCCGTGTTCGACAACCCGCTGTCGAGCCGCTACGACGAGAACGACGCGGTGCTGTACTTCGACGACGTCAAGGTGCCGTGGGAACGCATCTTCGTCGCCGGCGATGTGGCGATGTGCGCGAAGCAGTTTCATGTGACGCCCGCGCACGTCTACCAGAACTATCAATGTCAGGTGCGCCTGATGACGAAGCTGCGCTTTCTCGTCGGCCTCGGTCTGCGCATTTCGGAAATCAACGGCACGAATGCGTTTCCGCAAGTGCGCGAAACGCTGGGGCAGCTCGCATCGGAAGCATCGATGGTCGAAGCCTATGTGTACGGCATGGAAGCGAAAGGCAGCGTCGTCAACGGTTACTACGTGCCCGACCGCAACATGCTGTACAGCTCGCAGGTGCTCACGCAACAGCTCTATTCGAAGATTCTCACGACGCTGCGCGAGCTCGCGGGTGGCGGAATGATCATGCTGCCTTCGAGCGTGCACGACTTCGAGAACCCCGACCTCGCACGCATCATCGAGAAGACGCAGAAGTCGCCCATTTGCAGCGCGGAGGAACGTGTGAAGTTCTTCAAGCTCGCGTGGGACGCGGTCGGCTCGGAGTTCGCCTCGCGTCACAACCAGTATGAGCTGTTCTATGCGGGCGCGTCCTTCGTGACGAAGGGCCATGCGTATCGCAGCTACGACTGGCGCCGCGCGACGGGTCTCGTCGACACGATGTTGTCGAGCTATTCGCTCGATTCGGAACTGGCGAAGACGCGCCAGGCCGCCTGACACCGACTCGACGCAATCAACGCTTCCCTAAAGGAGAAACACATGGCTATCAACAAACTTCACGACGAGTTTCACGGACTCGACATGGCCGACGGCTGGCAGTTGCCGGAAGGTTATGCGCCCGGTTCCGGCGCACAGGAACTGATCCTTTCCGGCGCGCTCGACACCGGCAACAAGCGCGGCAGCCGCACGCGATTGCTGCGCCTTCCCGCCGGCATGTACACGACGAAGCCGTTTGTCCACGACTACTGGGAAGAAGTGTTTCTCGTCGAAGGCGATCTGACCGTCGGCAATGACGAGCAGGGCGAGGGCGGCAAGCCCTTCGAGGGCTACACCTACGCGGTGCGTCCGCCGGGCGCGTGGCATGGCCCGTTCAAGTCGAACGGCGGTTGCGTGTTGCTCGAAGTGCACTACTACGATCCGGCCTGATCATGCTGCCCGCTCTCGATTCTTTGCGTGCCCAACTCGCCGATGGCCGTATCGATGCCGCGTCGCTTCTCGCGTCGTGCATCGAACGTATCGGCGATGACTCGGGCGAAGGAAAGCGCGTCTTTCCGCACGGCGTGAGTGCAGCAGCCACAGCGCAGGCGACGGCGAGCGATGCGCTGCGCCGTCATGGCGTCGCGGGTCCGCTCTCGGGCATTCCGGTCTCGGTGAAGGACCTGTTCGACGTGCAGGGCGAAATCACGCGCGCCGGCAGCTTGGTCCTTCCGGAGCAGGCCGCCACGCGCGACGCCGTCGCGATCGGCAGATTGCGTGCGGCGGGCGCGGTGTTCGTCGGGCGCACCAACATGACCGAGTTCGCATACTCGGGCCTCGGCATCAATCCGCACTACGGCACGCCCGCGAATCCGTTCGACCGGGATGGCGCGCGGATTCCCGGCGGATCGTCGTCGGGCGCGGCTGTGTCGGTGAGCGATGGCATGGCCGCTGCCGCGATCGGCTCGGATACCGGCGGCTCGTGCCGGATTCCCGCAGCGTTGTGCGGTCTCGCGGGCTTCAAGCCGACAGCCGCGCGCATTCCGCTCGAAGGCGCGGTGCCGTTGTCGTCGAGCTATGACTCGATTGGTTCCATCGCGCAAAGCGTCGCGTGCTGCGCCGCGCTCGATTCGATCATGGCGGGCGATACCGAGCCAGCTGCGACGATGCCGCTGCCGTTGAGCGGACTGCGCCTCGCCATACCGAAGACCATCGTGCTCGACGACATGGACGCGCACGTCGCCGCTGCGTTCGAGCGTGCGATTGCACGTCTGACGGCGGCGGGCGCGATTGTGCGCGAAGTCTCGTTCGAGAGCTGGCAGCACCTTGCGACGATCGGTCAGCACGGCGGCCTCGTCGCGGCTGAAGCGTGGGCGTGGCATGTCGGACTCATCAAGCGTCATGCCGACGATTACGACCCGCGCGTGATCGCCCGCATCCGGCTCGGCAGCGAGCACAGCACCGCGGAGTACCTGCGCAATCGGGCGCTGCGTGCGCAGCTATGCCGTCAGGCCGACGAAGAGTTGCGTCCCTTCGACGCCATCGTCTGCCCGACGGTGCCGATCGTCGCGCCGCGCATCGCGGACCTCGACGAAGAGCCCGCGTACACATCGACGAACCGCTTGCTGCTGCGCAATCCGTCGATCGCCAACATGCTCGATTTATGTTCGCTGTCGATTCCGTGTCACGCGAACGGCGACGCGCCCGTGGGACTGATGTTGATGGGCCGGCACATGAGCGATCGCCAGTTGCTCGCGATGGGTATCGGCGTCGAGTCGGTGGTGCGTCCGCAATGACGCGGCGTGCTTCACAAATACATATCAGGAGACTTCCATGTACAGACAATTCGCGTGCGGCGCGGTGTGCGCCGCGGTCGCGATGACGGCGAACGCAGCCGCCATCAGCGACGGCGTGGTGAAGATCGGCGTGCTCACGGACATGTCGTCGATCTTTTCCGATATCGGCGGGAAAGGCTCGGTCGTGGCGGCGCAGATGGCCGTCGACGATTTCGGCGGCAAGGTGCTCGGCGCGCCGGTCAAGGTGATCAGCGCGGATCATCAGAACAAGACCGATGTCGCCGCGACCGTTGCGCGGGAATGGTTCGACAATCAACAGGTCGACATGGTGCAGGACCTGTTGCCGTCATCCGTTGCGCTTGCCGTGTCGAACGTGGCGAAGGAGAAGCACAAGATCGCGATCGCGAGCGGCGCGGGCACGACGAAGCTCAGCAACGAAGCGTGTTCGCCGTACACGATCCAGTACTCGTACGACACCTATGCGCTGACGACGAGCCTCGTCAAGGCGATGGCGCGCGCCGGCGACGACTCGTGGTACTTCCTGACCGTCGACTATGCGCTCGGCGCGTCGCTGAAAAGCGATTCGGCAGCGGCGTTGAACGCGACGGGCGGCAAGGTGCTCGGCGAATCGAAGCATCCGATGCACGCCGCGGACCTCTCCTCGAATCTGCTGCAGGCGCAGGCTTCGCACGCGAAGGTGATCGGTCTCGCCAACGCGGGCGCGGATACCGTCAACGCGATCAAGACCGCGCGCGAATTCGGCATCAACGCGCCGGGCAAGCAGAAGATCGCGGGCTTGCAGATGTTCATCAGCGATGTTCACAGTCTCGGCCTCAAGTCCGCGCAAGGGATGATGCTGACGACGCCTTTCTACTGGGACCGCGACGAAGCGAGCCGCGCATGGTCGCAGCGCTTCTACGCTAAGACAGGCCGCATGCCGACCTTCATTCAGGCGGGCGTCTATTCATCGACGCTGCACTACCTGAAGGCCGTGCAGGCGAGCGGCACCGATGCCTCCGACGCCGTGCTCGCGCAGATGCGCAAGACGCCCGTGAACGACTTCTTCGCGACCAACGGCGTGATCCGCGCGGATGGGCTGATGGTGCACGACATGTACATCGCCGAGGTCAAGAGCCCGGAGCAATCGAAGAAGCCCTGGGATTACTACGCGATCAAACAGACCATTTCAGCGCAGGACGCGTACGCACCGCTTGGCGCGAGCCGTTGCCCGCTGGTCGGCGGCAAAGTCGCTGCATCGAAATAAACGGAGCTACCGATGAAAGCCATCACATTCAACATCGAAACGCGCGACGGCAGTATCGAGCGCGCCATTGCAATCGACACGCTCGTCATCGCGGGCTGGACCGGACGCGACACCGAAGCGATGGAGAAGCACATCCGCGAGCTCGAAGAGCTTGGCATCAAACGGCCTGCCTATACGCCGGTGTTCTATCGCGTGGCGGCCGATCGTTTCGGGCCCGCATCGACGATGCAGGTCTCGGGCGAGGAGAGCAGCGGCGAAGCGGAATTCGTGCTGGTGAAGGACCGCGGCGAAGTGTTTGTCGGCGTCGCTTCCGATCACACGGATCGGCAGGTCGAGGCCTATGGCATCACCGTGTCGAAGCAGATGTGCGACAAGCCGTGCTCGAACACGCTGTGGCGGTTGAGCGACGTGGCGGATCACTGGGATGCGTTGCTGCTGCGTTCGTACGCGACGATCGACGGCGAGCGCGTGCTCTATCAGGACGGCAAGGTGACGGCGATGCGCTCGCCGCAGGACTTGCTCGACCAGTTCGCGCAACGCGGCGGCGAGTTCGTCGATGGAACCGCGATGCTCTGCGGCACGCTGGCGGCCATCGGCGGAATTCGCCCGGCGCAGCGCTTCGAGACCGTGCTCGAAGACCCGGTGCTCGGCCGCGCACTGCGCCACGCTTATGAGATCGAGACGCTGCCGGTGATGGGCTGAGGAGAGCGCGATGACGCATGCAGACATGATTCTGGAGACAAAGGGTTTAACCAGGCAGTTCAACGGTTTCACGGCCGTCAAGGGCATCGATCTGCGCGTGCGGCGAGGCACGATCCACGCGCTGATCGGACCGAACGGCGCGGGCAAGACCACATGCTTCAACCTGCTGACCAAGTTCCTGACGCCGACTTCGGGACAGATCTTTTTCGATGGCCGCGAGATCACGCGGGCCGCGCCCGCCGCGATCGCGCGCAAAGGCGTGATCCGCTCGTTCCAGATATCGGCGGTATTCCCGCATCTGACGCCGGTCGAGAACGTGACCATCGCGTTGCAGCGGCCGCTCGGCGTGTCGTTTCGCTTCTGGAAAAGCAGCGCGATGCTGACGCGCCTGCGGGAACGCGCACTCGATTTGCTCGGCGAGGTCGGCCTCGCCGCATACGCCGATGTGAAGACCGTCGAGTTGTCATACGGCCACAAGCGCGCGCTCGAAATCGCCACGACGCTCGCGATGGACCCTGTGCTGATGCTGCTCGACGAACCGACGCAGGGCATGGGACACGAGGACGTCGATCGCGTGACCGCGCTCATCAAGAAGGTATCGAGTGGAAGGACGATCCTGATGGTCGAGCACAACATGAAGATGGTGTCGAGCATCGCGGACACGATCACGGTGCTTCAGCGCGGCGAGATTCTGGCGGAAGGCGATTACGCCTCCGTCTCCGCGAACCCGCAAGTGAAGGAAGCGTACATGGGGACGGAAAATGAATCGCTCGCACATTGAAGCGCCGGATGATGCCGGCATCGACACGGCGACATGCGAAGACGCGCTGCGTGTCGCGGGCCTCGAAGCGTGGTACGGCGAGTCGCATATCCTGCATGGCGTGGACCTGCGCGCGGCGCGCGGCGAAGTGGTCACGCTGCTCGGGCGCAACGGCTCGGGCCGCAGCACGACGCTGAAGGCGATCATGGGCCTGACCGATCGACGCAGCGGCTCGATCCGCATCGACGGACGCGAGACGATCGGCCACGAGCCGCAGCGCGTGGCGCGCCTCGGCGTCGGCTATTGCCCGGAGGAGCGCGGCATCTTCGCGGGCCTGTCGTGCGAAGAGAATCTGTTGCTGCCGCCGCGTCTGCCGGACGCGAAGGGCACGCCGATGCCGCTCGAAGAAATCTACGCGATGTTCCCGAATCTGGCCGAGCGCCGCGCGAGTCAGGGCACCCGTCTGTCGGGCGGCGAGCAGCAGATGCTCGCGATCGCGCGCATTCTGCGCACCGGCGCCGACATTCTTCTGCTCGATGAAATCTCCGAAGGGCTCGCGCCGGTGATCGTGCAGACGCTCGCGCGCGTCATCAGGCTGCTGAAGTCGCGGGGCTTCACGATTCTGCTCGTCGAGCAGAACTTTCGCTTCGCCGCGCCGCTCGCCGATCGCTTCTATGTGATGGAGCACGGGCGCATCGTCGATGCCTTCGAGTCGGCTCGTCTTCCCGAGAAAGCGGCCACGCTGCAAGCGCTGCTCAACATCTGACCGGAGCGAAACGTCATGGAATTCTTTGGTATGCCGCTACAGGCGGTATCGGGCCAACTCGTCCTCGGTCTGATGAACGGTTGCTTCTATGCCGTGCTGAGCCTCGGCCTGTCGCTCATCTTCGGCCTGTTGAACGTGATCAATTTCACGCACGGCGCGTTCTTCATGCTCGGCGCGCTGTTCGCGTGGATGGGCACGAACTACTTCGGCTTCGATTACTGGCTGATGCTCGTCATCGCGCCGCTGGCGGTGGGCGCGGTCGGCGTGCTGGTCGAGCGTTCGATGCTGCGCCGTCTCTACAAGCTCGATCATCTGTACGGGCTGTTGCTCACGCTCGGCGTCACGCTGATCTTCGAGGGGCTGTCGCGTTCCGTCTACGGCGTCTCGGGGATGTCGTACGCCGCGCCCGATAGCCTCGCGCGCGCCGTCGATCTCGGCTTCATGATGCTGCCCGCGTATCGCGCATGGGTTGTCGTCGCATCGCTCGCCGTGTGCGGGGCGGCGTGGTGGGCGATCGAGCGCACGCAACTCGGCGCGCTGTTGCGCGCGGCGACCGAGAACCCGCGCCTCGTCGCGGCGTTCGGCGTCGATGTGCCGCGCATGGTGTCGCTGAGCTACGGCTTCGGCGTTGCGATCGCCGCGTTCGCGGGCGTGCTCGCCGCGCCGGTCATGCAGGTGTCGCCGCTGATGGGACAGAGCGTGATCATCACCGTGTTCGCGATCGTCGTGATCGGCGGGATGGGCTCGATCGCCGGATCGGTGCTGACGAGTCTCGCGCTCGGCATCCTCGAAAGCCTGACGAAGCTGTTCTATCCGGAGGCCTCGGCGACCGTGGTGTTCGCCGTCATGGCGCTGGTTCTGCTCGTGCGTCCCGCCGGGCTGTTCGGTCAATCGAAATGAGGTGTCTCATGCATAACCGCTTCGCATTCGTCGTCGCATTGGCCGTGCTCGCCGCCGCGCCGTGGCTCGGCGCCTATCCGGTCTTCATGATGAAGCTCATGTGCTTCGCGTTGTTCGCCACGTCGCTGAATCTGCTGCTCGGCTATGTCGGCCTGCTGTCGTTCGGTCATGCGGCGTTCTTCGGCGTCGCGGCCTATGTCGCGGGCAGCGCGTTGCGCGATCACGGCTTGCCGCCCGAAGCGGCGTTGCTGCTCGGCGCGGGCGCCGGGGCCGCGCTCGGCTTCGTGATGGGCTTGCTCGCGATTCGCCGCAAGGGCATCTACCTTGCGATGGTCACGCTCGCACTCGCGCAGATGATCTATTTCTTCTGCGTGCAGGCGCCGTTCACGGGCGGCGAGGACGGCATGCAGGGCGTGCCGCGCGGTCGGCTGTTCGGCGTGCTCCCGCTCGACGACGACCTGACGCTCTACTACGTCGTGCTGGCCATCGGTGCGATGACGTTCGCGTTCATCGGCCGCGTGATCGATTCGCCGTTCGGCCGCATTCTCGGCGCGCTGAAGGAGAACGAGGCGCGCACGGTTTCGCTCGGCTACGATGTCGATCGCTTCAAGCTGCTGGCGTTCGTCATATCGGCCGCATGTGCGGGCCTCGCGGGCGCGATGAAGACGCTCGTGCTCGGCTTCGCCACGCTGTCCGACGTGCACTGGACGATGTCGGGCACCGTGATTCTCATGACCCTGCTGGGCGGCCTCGGCACGCGGTTCGGTCCGGCGGTCGGCGCGGTGATCGTCGTCGGGCTCGAAACGAAGCTGGCCGCGTTCGGCACGTGGCTCGCGGAGCTTACGCATATCGCGTGGTTTCAGGGACTGGGCGAATCGGTCAGCATCGTGACCGGGATCATGTTCGTCGCCTGCGTGATGCTGTTCCGGCGCGGTATCGTGGGGGAGATGGCTCAGTGGTACGGTCGTCGTGACCGCGAAGGCGGGCGCTTGCCCGGGCATTTCGTCAGTCACGACAGTACCTGAGTTCTCGTTACTTCGCAGGCAGATAATCGAACGGACCTTTGGACGTGACGAAGAAGATGCACTCGGTCTGCGAGATGCACTTCGTCACGTGCTGTTCGCCGCCTTTCTGATACCAGTACGAGCCGGCAGCAAGCGGATGATCCTGCCTCGAGCCGGGAGCTTCATTGGCAACGACGCCAGCAACGACGACGCCGTAATACGAGTAGGTGTGCGTGTGCACGCCGCTGGCGGTGCCCCCAGCCATCTTGATGTAGTTGCTATGAGCACTGGAAGCCGGGTCGCCCCAGCCGTTCGCGATGGTCAGACCTTCCTTGTTCTGGTAGAACTTCAACTCGGTTACTGGAACGACCTTCGATGTATCGGCGTAAAGATCGGCTTTGTCGCTGGCCGCTGCTGCAAGTACGGGGATTGCCGCGAGAAATGCTGCTGCTGCTGCGAGTCGTTTGGCTTTGGTTGAGAAAGACATTTCGGATTCCTTTAAGATGTTGTCGAATCTATCGTTTGCTGCGAAGAATTTCGGCCCGGAGATAGAACTCCGGCACCGTGTGTTCAGGCTCTTTGCGTTTGCTGACCGTACAGTTGTTTGCGATGCTCATCCGTCAATTGCGAAGGACGGATCTCTTCACCCAGCGCGTATGCGCGTTTCACGGCTGGCCGATTGCCGACGCGATCCAGCCAGCGGGCGACATGTGGAAACTCATCCAGGGCAATCCGCTGCGCGGCGTGCTGCAAAGCCCACGGGAAAGCGGCCATCGGCCAGATGCAGAAGAATCGCGCCGGACTCGAAGATCGACACATCGAGTTCACGGTCGACGATGGCAGGCATTCGATTGTTTGGGGAAAGCTTCGCGAATTCAGGCGTGAACTGGACACCCTTGCCGATATCGACGGGGTGAACCCGGTAATTCACCAGAGCTTCTTCGAGGAAAATGGCGACCTTCTGACCGTTGGGAGTCGGCCAGTAATAGAAGTCGACATCGGCGGCGGTTGCATTCGCTGCTGTGTTCATGATGGGATTTCTCACTGTTCATACGGGGAATCACACGGTTGGTGCGATTGATGGCGCCCAGTATGTGCCGTGGCCGGAAGGTGAGAAACAGGGCTAGCCCGAAAGGATCTTTCGCGAAACGCGAAAGCTGAGGCTGCGCGCGTCGGCTATGCGTACCACAGTGCGGTGTCGGCCCTCAATGTTTCGACCGCCAGATCGACGAATACGCGCACCTTTTGATTGACGTGTCTGCCCTCGCGATGCACGACGTTGATGGGCAGCGTGGCCAGCTCGTGCTCGGGAAGCACGACTTGCAGCTTTCCTGCCGCCAGCGCGGGTGCGATCTGACAGGACAGCAGGCACACGATGCCCAGTCCGGACATCGCAGCCGACATCGCCGAGTCGTTTGTCGTCGTAATCAGGCGTGGCTGGATGGGCACGACGATGGGCTTGCCGTCCACGCGAAAGCGCCATTCGGGCGATGGCGTCGAAGGAAGCGACTGGATCGTCACGTGTGACGCGAGGTCCTCGGGCTTTTGCGGCTCGCCGCGTGCCTGGAGATAGGCCGGCGACGCGCATAGAAGGCTGCGCACCTTGCCTACCGAGATTGCCTGAAGGGAGGAATTGGGCAGATCGCCGATACGGATCGCAACGTCGACGCCCTCGTCGACCAGATTCACGGTCCGGTCCAGAAACCAGCAGCTCGCGATGACATCCGGATATCGCGCGAGATATTCCTGGACGATCGGCGTCACATGGGTATTGCCGAGAACGATGGGCGCGGTGACCGTCAATTGGCCTCGCGGCGATGTGCGCGCGCCGGCCGCGGCGAGTTCCGCTGCCTCCACGGTCGCGAGAACGCGGCGGCATTCATCGAAGAATGCGGCGCCGGCGTCCGTCGTTCGGACGATGCGCGTCGTGCGGTTCAGAAGACGCACGCCGAGATGCGCCTCGAGATCGTTGACCAGACGGCTGATAACGGATGTCGAGACCTGGAGCTTGCGTGCCGCCGAAGAGAAGCCTTCTGTTTCGACGACCGTCACGTAAGTCGCCATAGCCTGAAGTTTGTCCATATTCGACGCGACCCGAAAGAAGAATCGAGGCAAATGCCGTGTGCTATCGAGTCCCGGCGGATGGGCGGATACTCGATGAACGATAGGCAATGATATGGGAAGCGGGCGGCGACAGTGCCAACAACATCGCCTTGAGGGATAAACGCTATTCGTCCAACGCGATTGCGAGGCGATAATCAGGACATTCGACTACTCGACGACCCAAGATGCGCGACCGAATCGACGATGAGATCACCTTCCGCAAGCTCGAAGTCCTGCTCGCATTCATGGAGACGGGCAATCTGGCGAAGGCGGCCGAAGCGCTGAACGTGAGCACGGTCAGCGTGCATCGCGCGCTGCACTCGCTCGAACAAGGCGTGCGATGCGCGCTGTTCCGTCACGAGGGCCGCAATCTCAAGTCGACCGAAGCGGCGCAGATGCTCGCGGACGTGGCGCAAGAGGTGATGACGCTGATGTCCGACGGCATTCGCGCGACACGCGAGGCGGCGGGTTATTCGTCAGACCGCCTCAGGATCGGTTCGCTTTATTCGCTGACCATCAAGACCGTGCCCGGCATCGTCGTCGATATCAAGGTGCGCAGGCCGACACTCCACGTCGAACTGGTGCTCGGTCCGAATGTAGAACTGGTCGACAAACTGAAGCGGGGCGAGATCGATGCGGCTCTGATGGCGGTGCCGGATGCCGAACCCGAGATCGAATCCATCCCCCTTTTCGAGGACGATATTTTCTTCGCCGCACCGGCGGGTTCCGCCTACGCAAATCAGGAAGCCGTCGATCTGCGGGACTGCCGCGACGAAGCATTCGTTTCGCTCGGCGAGGGCTTTGCGACCTATCACGGTTTCGTGGAGGCATTTCGCGTCGCCGACTTCACGCCGAACGTGACGATGCGCACCGGCGATATCTTCTCGCTGATGAATCTCGTGAGCGGCGGCGTCGGCTACACGCTTTTGCCCGGACGCGTGCGCGGCGTCTTCGGCGACAAGGTGCAATTCATTCCGCTCAAGCCGCAGTACCTGATGCGTCAGACTATCGGCGTGAGCTTCCTGCGCGCGCGTGAGCGCGACCCGAACCTGCTCGCGCTGATGGCCGTCTGCCGTCTGCGCACGAGAAGCGCCGGCTGACGCTTCAGCGTTCGTCGCGTGTCCGTTCGCGCTCGACGAGCGCGCCGAGGTCCGTCAGCGAGGTCTCGCTGCAACTCACGGCGACGCCCTCCGCGAAAATCGGACTGGCCATCCGCGTCAGGACGTTTGCGGGCGGCATCTCGACAGCGAGGCGCGCGCCGCGCTCCCACGCGAGTCTCATCGTGTCGTGCCAGCGCACGGGCCGCGCCATATTGCCGGCAAGATCAGCGGCGATACGCGCACCGTCGAAAAGCGGCCGCGCGGCGCTGCTGCTCAGATACACGATACGCGGCGCACGCACGTCGACGTGAGCGAATGCATCGGCAAGGGCGGCGGCGGGCGCATCGAGCAGGGCGCAATGCGATGGCACCGCGACATCTAGACGCTCGCAACGTTGCGCGCCCTGTTCGATTGCAAGCGTGGACAGACGTTGCATCGCGGCATCGCTGCCCGCGACGACCATCTGCGTTTCCGTGTTGATGTTCGCGAGGAAGACATCGCCGTTCACTTGCGCGATCAGCCGTTCGAGCGCTCGTTGCGTCATGCCGACGATCGCAGTCATGCCGTAGCCGCCCGGATAGGCGCGCTCCATCGACTGGCCGCGCAAGGCGACGAGCCTGATGGCGTCGGAGTAGGCGAGGGCGCCGGCGATCACGGCGGCGGGATACGCGCCGATCGACAGTCCCGACACCATGTCGGGCTCGTGGTCGCTGGCCCGAAGGACGCGCGCCTGAGCGACGCCCGCGATCAGCAGACAAAGCTGCACGGCGACGGTCGAACGAAGCGCTGCCGCGTCGTCGATGGACTTCACGTCGTAGCCGAGCACGTCGCTGGCTTCTTCGAGCGTGCGGGCGGCTGCCGTGTGCGCCGGCAGCACGTGCAGCATGCCGGCGCGCTGAGAGCCCTGACCGGGGAACGTGAATAGCACGCTCATGATGCGTCCGGCGACCAGGGATCGGCGACGAGCATGGGACCGCGCCCGGTCTTCAGCAGAACGCGGTCCGCGTTGCCGGCCCACTCCGCGAGAGCGAAGCCGCCGTGGCCGTTATCCACTTGCATGTCGATGCGCGCGGGCATGGTTCGCAGCAGCGACAGCAGCGCGCGCGCTTCTTCTCGCGGCAACGGCTTTTCGGCACGCAACAGGAGGTCGAGGTCGCTGTCCTCCCGGAGCGTGCTCACGCCGCTTGCCAGCGCAAAGCCGACGCTGCCGGTAATGCCCCAGATCAACGGAAGCCGGTCGAGTTCGGGCGCGATGCGATCGAGTGCGCGAATGCAGGGCAGGTTCGCGAGCGCGACGTGTGCCCGCCAGCCGCGCGCCCGGGCGAGCGCCTCGGGTGTCACGCGCCGCACGATGCGCTCGCGGGCCACGAAAGCCGCGAAGCGCTCGCCGCGCGTGCGTCCTCGAATCCCGACCGGCACGAGGCCATGTTCCGCGACCGCCTCGCGCCGTACGACCACCGGCGCGATCGACAGCCACTCGGGCGAAGCCCATGCGGGCACATCCGATATCGGCGTTGCGATCCACAAAAGGTCGTGCGCCCGGATGACGTCTTCGTTGATGGACACGATGGTTCTCTCGGACGCATCACGCGCCCATCAGCGCCTTGGTCGCGAAAAACAAGAGCGAGGGCCCGAGCAGGCAGCCAACGCCCGTGTGGAAGGTCGCGATCAGCGCGCCGTAGGGAACGAGCCGACGGTCGGTTGCGGCCAGTCCCGCGCTGACGCCGCTCACCGTGCCGGCCAGCCCGCCGAAGATCATCGCGGAACGTGGCGTCTTCAGTCCCATGAAGCCCGCCGCGATCGGCGTGCCGATCATCACGATGATCGCCTTGATGAGACCCGTCGCGATGCTGAGCGCGATCACATCCGAGCTCGCGCCGATCGCCGCGCCCGTCACCGGACCCACGATATACGTGACCGCGCCCGCACCGATGGTCGTCATGCTGACCGCATCGGTGTAGCCGAACGCATGTGCGATGCTCGCGCCGACGATGAACGGCAGCACCGTCCCGAGCAGCAGCGACACCACGCCGATCAGCCCCGCCTTGCGCGCTTCGGTCGCCTGCACTTCGAACGCGGTCGCGACGATGGCGAAGTCGCGCAGCATCGCACCGCCCATCAGGCCTACGCCAGTGAATAGCGGCAGGTCCGCGAGACCTTTTTGCCCGCCGGTGAACGCGCCGCCGATGTAGGCGAGCACGAGGCCGATGACGATCGCGATCGCCGAGCCGTGCACGCGCCCGAAGGTCAGCTTGCGCGAAATCATCGACGACACCCACACGATGAGGCCCACGAGGAAGAACGAGGTGACGAGGCCGTTCTGGATCAAAATCTTGTCGAGCATATGCAGCATGACGGTCTCCTGCTTCAGATTTCTTCGAGGTGCGGGGCGCTCACGAACGACGTGCTGTCGTGACCGGTGCGGGAAAGAACGGCGATGCAGCCCGCGCAGACAGCGGCAGCGCCCAGCGCCGACAACAGCGCGACGGGACCGCCCTTGAGCGCGGCGACGACGTTCTGGTTCGCCGCCATCGCGACGACGACGGGGATATACATCGCGCCCCAGAAGCCCACGCCCGCTTCGGTCTCCTTCGGCAGCCAGCCCTTCTTGTGCAGATAGAGGCGCAGGAAAATCAGCAGCAACATGGCGATGCCGACGCCGCCGACGTTCGTCTTCACGCCGATCGCGACGCCGAGCAAATCGCCGAGAAAGAGTCCTGCCAGGTGGCAGAACGCCAGAAGGGCGGTTCCGTAGATGATCATGTCGTGTCTCCGTTAATGAATTTATTGGTTTCCAGCGAGCCGCTGCGCAAGGCGGGTTCTAGCGCCACTGCTCCCGCAACTTGCGCCGCACCGTCGCGGAAGCAGCACGATGCTCGCTGCCGAGCCTGCTTTCCAAACCGCGTGAAGGATCGCGGCGGATGTCGTCGAAGGCGGCTTGCAGCGACTTCTCGACGGCGGTCTGATCGGCGCGGGTCGGCGCATCGGCGTTGCCTACGCTCAGGAGCTTCCACAGCAATCCGAGCGACGCATAGTTGTCGATGTCGTAGGCCATCGGCGGCACGCGCGCCGTGAACGCTTCGAGATCCGCGACCGAGCGCAGCGTGACCCGCGCGGCCGATTCCTTGCCCATCGCATGAACCATGACCTGCGAATCGGCGAGCGCGATCAGCCGGTTGGCCTGATAGCCATGCGCGAGAAACGCCCCCGACATCGCGCGCCCGACGATCAGCCCGATCACCGGATGACCCGCGAGCCGTGCGCTGGCGTAGGCATCGGCGGCGCCGGCGAGCGCCTGGTGGATGCCATACGCTTCCTCGCGCCGTCCATACGCCTGACTCGCGACATCGATGACCGCGACGATCGCGCGCTTCTCGTCGCCCCCCTCGTCGGCCGCGATGACTTCGCGCACCGCCCGCGCGAGTTCCCACGCCTCGACGAGTCCGACCTCGCCGCTGCGCGCACGCGGGAACGGATTGTCCGGATCGGGCACCACGGCGATGTAGCGCGCGCGATGCTCGCCCAGCCGCGCATCGGCGACACGCACGGACGGCGGATAGCCGGGCTGCAACGGCGCGCTGTATGTGAGCGCGTCGAGCCAGACCGCGCCGCGCTTCGAAAGCTCTTGTGTGCTCATGACTGAAACCCCTTGCCGTAGATGGCGGCTGCCTGTTCGGGCGTGGCCTGCACGCCCGGATCGACCTCGGACAAGCGCGCGAGGAAACCCGCGACGCGTTCGCTGCGGCATGCGTCGGGCCGACCCGCGCGAAACAGGTCGATGACGGCCGCGCGAATCGCATCGGCGTCGTCGGCGACGTAGTCATCGACGAGGCCCGTGCGATGCCGTTGCTCGCAACCGGTGAAGCTCCAGATCATCGGACGGTCGCGCGAATCGAATTCGGCGATGCCCGCTTCCTGCTCGATGACCGCCGGGCCGTTGAGGCCGAGGCGCGCTTCGCGCGTGCCGATCAGATAGCTGCACAGGCCCGCCGCGATCGACATGCCGCCATAGCAGCCGATCGGTCCGGCCGTGATGCCGATCACCGGCTGGTAGCGCCGCAAGTCGACGATGCCCGCGTGAATCTCCGCGATCGCCGCGAGCCCGAGATTGGCTTCCTGCAGGCGCACGCCTCCCGTTTCGAAGAGGATGACCGCGCGCGTCGGAATGCCGTTGCGGTTGTCCTCGGCCGCGAGTTCGAGACTGCCCGCGATCTTTGCCGCCGACACCTCGCCCATGCTGCCGCCCTGGAATCCGCCGTCGATGCCGAGCACGACGGCGGGCTGCCCGTCGATGCTGCCCTTCGCGACCACCATGCCGTCGTCGGCCTGCGTGACGATGCCCTGGCGCATGAGCCACGGCGACGTGACGCGCTGGAACGGGTCGAGCAGTTCGCTGAACGTGCCTTGGTCGAGGAGCCTTTTTGCGCGGCTGCGTGCATCGAGTTCGATGAAGCTCTGGCGTTCGAGCAGTTGCTGTGTATCCATGATCTTCACGCTCCGCCGGTTGATTGCAGTTGTTCGAAGACTTGCCCGATGCGCATCTGCACGACGCCCGGCGTCGCGCCCGAATCGTTGATTTCGAGTTTCGCGGCGGGCAGCGAGCCGTCGCCGAAAATGCGTTCGAGCACGGCTTGCCAGAGGCGGCCTTTTCCGTCGACGGACGTCGTGATGTTCACGACCGTGCGATTCGCCGCGTTCGCTTCGAGCAGCACTTCGAGGTCGCCCGAAGCGACGACGCCCACGAGCGCGCGGCCTTGCGCGGGTTGCCCCGCTGGGAATTCGAGGACGATGGTTTCCATGTGTGTTCCTATGCGTTCGACGGCTGGTTGGCTTCGCCTTGAAGCCGGTCGAGAAAGAGGGCTGAGGCGAGCAGATCGGCGGCGCCGCCGGGCGATACGTGCAGTTCCACGAGACGCCGGTCGAGCGTCTTCAGTTCGCGGCGGCCCGCGAGCGCGGCGGCGCCGCCTCGTTCGAGCACGCAGCGCGCGCCGTGCTGCATCTCGGCGAGCGCGTCACGTCCGCCGCGCGCGAGCACGCAGGTGTCGTCGAGCGTCGCCATCACGGCGAGCAATGCGTTGAGGCGCGCAGCCGTTTCGCTGTCGCCACGTGCGCGTGAGCGCAAGAGTTCCGGCAGTGCGATATCCACGACATGCGGAAAGCCTGCCTGCGCCTGTCCGCGCGCGCCGCCGACGTTATAGTCGAGGCACGCCTGCTCGCCCTTGTTGCCGGTGATCGCCGGGGCGTGGCGATCCTGCACGCGAGCGATGGAGCCGGCACGCGACGCGACGGCGCGCGCATCGAGTTCCGAAGGTTCGCGCGCCGCTGCGGTCACGAGCAGCCCGAGCGCCCAGATCGCGCCGCGATGCGTGTTCACGCCGCCGGTCGCGTCGAACATGCGCGCTTCGCCGTCGCGTCCGATTGCGCCGATACGCTCACGCAGCGCGCGCATCGGTTCGATATCGATGCCGGCGTGCGCCAGATCGACGAACGTCGGCTGCAATGCGAGCGCCGATACGCACATCAGGCTCCAGTCGAGATCGCGATGCGCGCCGCGGCTGCGGACATCGACGAGACCGGGTTTCGGCGCAAGCGTGACTTCATCGATCAGCGCTTGCACCACATGCGCGCCGAAACGCTCGGCCAGATCCGGCGCGCGGCGCAGCGGCCGCGCCGCGTGCATAGCGAGGTTCGCGCGCATTACCAGCTCCGAAAGCGTGCGGGCGGTTCGTACAGCCCGTCCGACCAGTCGACGATATCGGCCATGCTTTTCGCGGCGAGCAGCGACCGGCTCGCCTCGCCGCGATGGACGCCGAGGTCCTCGGGCAGCGCGACGAAGCCGTCGCGGCGCAGCGCGGCGAGCTTGCCTGCGTCGCTCTTGAGGCCGATCGGCGTGACGCCCGCGACGGCCGCGATCATCTCCTTGCGATGTTCGAGCGAGCGCGCCTTGTAGAGATACGCGATGCCTTCCTCGGTCAGCACGTGCGTGACGTCGTCGCCATAGATCATGACCGGCGCGAGCGGCATGCCGGACTCGCGGCCGACCTCGACGGCATCGATCGATTCGACGATGGTCGGCTGGCCGCCCGCCTGGAACGTTTCGACCATCTGCACGACGAGCTTGCGGCCGCGTTCGAGCGGGCTGGCGGTTTGCAGCAGATCGAGCCATGCAGGCGTGGCGTGGCGCCGGCCGTGCGGATCGTGACCCATGTTCGGCGCGCCGCCGAAGCCGGTGAGCCGCCCGTGCGTGACCGTCGATGAATTGCCTGCGCCATCCATCTGCAACGTCGAGCCGATGAACATGTCCACCGCGTATTGCCCGGCGAGCTGGCACATCGTGCGATTGGAGCGCATGGAGCCGTCGCGGCCGGTGAAGAAGATGTCGGGCCGTTGCGCGACATACGCTTCCATGCCGAGCTCGCCGCCGAAGCAATGCACGCTCTCGACCCAGCCGGTTTCGATCGCGGGGATCAGCGTGGGATGCGGATTGAGCGTCCAGTGGCGGCAGATCTTGCCCTTGAGGCCGAGCCTTTCGCCGTAGGTCGGCAGGATCAGTTCGATGGCGGCGGTGTTGAAGCCGATGCCGTGATTGAGCGACTGCACCTGATGCCGCTCGTAGATGCCGCGAATCGCCATCATCGCCATCAGCACCTGGATCGGCGTGATGAGGCGTGGATCGCGCGTGAAGAGCGGCTCGATGAAGAAGGGCTTGTCGGCCTGCACGACGAAATCGATCCACGAGCCGGGGATATCGACGCGCGGCAGGTCCTTCGGATCGTCGACGATCTCGTTGACTTGCGCGATCACGATGCCGTCGCGAAACGCGGCAGCCTCGACGAGCGAGGGCGTGTCCTCGGTGCTCGGACCGGTATAGAGATTGCCCGCGCGATCCGCCTTGTAGCCCGCGCACAGCACGACGTTCGGCGTCAGGTCCACATAGAGCCGCGCATACAGCTCGATGTAGGTATGAATCGCGCCGATCTCCAGGATGCCATCCTGAAGGAACTGCGAGATGCGCAGGCTTTGCGCGCCGGCATACGCGAAGTCGAGCTTTCTTGCGATGCCACGCTCGAAGAGATCGAGATGTTCGGCGCGGCTCACGCTCGGAATGATGAGATGCAGGTCGTGGACGACTTCCGGATCGACCTTCGCAAGCGAACGCGACAGAAAATCCGCCTGCTTCTGGTTGTTCCCCTCGACGACCACGCGGTCGCCGGGCGCGACGAGCGCTTGCAGGAC
Source organism: Caballeronia jiangsuensis (assembly GCA_000648925.1). GTDB lineage: Bacteria > Pseudomonadota > Gammaproteobacteria > Burkholderiales > Burkholderiaceae > Caballeronia > Caballeronia jiangsuensis. The sequence goes on along the minus strand of JFHF01000004.1, from coordinate 28,693 downwards.
ATCGACGATGCGCTCGGTGGGCAGCACCATGCCGTCCGCTATCGATGCAACCCGCGCAAGCCGACGATGTTTCTCCGCGCGGCGCGTGGCCCAGCGGGACTGGCTCTGACTTTGACTGGACATGTGGACTCTCGCTCAAGACTTGAAGCGAGTCTAGGGAGCGGGAGAGGCGCGTTCAATCAGCTTCGGAATGCGTTCGTTATCGTCAGGGTAACGATCGGTCGGGGCACATCCTGTGTGCCGCGCGGGGCGGGGCTGTGGGGCTGAAATCCGATGATGAGGGTTTTCCCTCGCGGCGCTCGGCCGAAGTGCACGGGCGGCCATTTCCGGCCGAACGGCCGTTTCGCCGCCCGTGCATTCACAACGCGTCCTTCGTTCAGGCGTGATGCAGCTTGCGCCTGGGCTGATGCGTTCGTTGCCGCGTTTCCCAACCTTCCGCGAGCCCCACATCCGCGTGCGACGGTTCGAGCATGGGACCGCCTTTCACCAGGTCGGCGGCGCGTTCGGCCAGCATGATCGTGGGCGCGTTCAGGTTGCCGTTCGGCTCGGTCGGAAAAACGGACGAGTCGATCACGCGCAGCCCTTCCATTCCCCGCACCCGCAGTTCCGAATCCACCACGGCCATCGCGTCTTCGCCCATGCGGCATGATCCGCAAGGATGCATCGTGCTTTCCAGGTTCGCGCGGACAAAGGCGTCGATCTCGTCGTCGGTCTGGACGCCGGGGCCGGGCGCAAGCTCGACATCGCGAAAAGGGTCCATCGCCGGTTGCGTGATGATCTCGCGCGTGAGGCGCACGCATCGCCGGAATCCTTCGCGATCCTCCTCGCGTTCGAGATAGTTGAAGCGGATCTCGGGATGCGCGTAGGGATCGGCTTCGTTCAGTCGCACATAACCCCGGCTCTTCGGCTTGTTGGGGCCGGTGAGCACCATGAAGCCGTGTCCCTTGAGCGGCTTGTCGCCGTCATAGCGCATCGCCGCGGGCAGGAAGTGGAACTGGATGTCCGGCCAGCGCAGGCCCGCTTCCGAGCGGATGAAGCCGCCGGCTTCGAAGTGATTGCTGGCCCCGAGCCCATCCTTGAACAGCAGCCAGCGCAGCCCGATCATGAACTTGCTGAACGGGTCCATCCTGCTGTTGAGCGTGACCGGCTGCTTGCATGCGTACTGGATATAAATCTCGGCGTGATCCTGCAGGTTCTCTCCGACGCCCGGCAGATCGTGCCGGACCTCCACGCCCGCGCGCCGCAGCACCTCCGCCGGCCCGATGCCCGAGCGCTGAAGCAGATGAGGCGAACCGATCGGCCCAGACGAAATCAGCACCTCGGCGCGGCAGCGCGCGGTATGCGTCACGCCGCCCTGATCGTAGACAACGCCCACCGCGCGCTTGCCTTCGATCAGCACGCGGCGTGTCATCGCGTGGGTCACGACATGAAGGTTGGGACGCGTCATAGCCGGGCGCAGATAGGCATTCGCGGTGGACCAGCGCACGCCGTCCTTGACGGTCATGTGCATCGCGCCGAAGCCTTCCTGCATGTAGCCGTTGCAATCGTCGGTCTTGATATAGCCCGCCTGCGCGCCTGCCTCGACCCATGCGCCGTACAGCGGATTGCGCATGTTGTTGCCGTTGTTCGTCGACAATGGTCCGCTCTCGCCACGATACTGATCGCCTCCGAACTTGTAGCTCTCGGCGCGCCGGAAATACGGCAGGCAGTTCGCGTATTCCCAGCCTCGCGCACCGAGCGATTCCCATTCGTCGAAATCGTACGCATGGCCGCGAATGTAGACGAGACCATTGATCGACGACGACCCGCCCAGCACCTTGCCGCGCGGACAATGCAACTGGCGTCCTTCGAGATGGGGTTCCGGCGCGGTCTGATACTTCCAGTTGTACTTCTTCGTGTTCATCGGCATCGAAAACGCGCTCGGCATCTGAATGATGATGCTGCGATCGCTGCCGCCATACTCCAGCACCAGCACGCGCACATTCGGGTTTTCGGTGAGGCGGTTGGCCAGCACGCATCCGGCCGAACCCGCCCCGACGATGATGTAATCGTATTGATCGGTTGACATGTCTTTTCCTTGAGTGACGGCTCGGCCTAGAAGCGCTTGTCGCCGGTCGTGTACTGGGGCTGTGTGCTTTCGATGTGCGCGATGACCGCCTCTTCCTTTCTCATGTCGAGCGAGCGTGCGAGCAGGAAGTACGCGATCGCCGACACGAAGAGGCCGACCAGCCATGCCAGATCGACACTGCCGATCGCTCGTGCAAGCGGACCGACGTAGACTTCGTCCTGGCCATCGAAGATGCAGAAGAAGGGGATCATCGCCGCGAAGCCGATGACATACGAGATCAGTCCACGCGCGCCCCACGCGCCGTACACGCTGCCGTGCGGCATGAAGAAATGCGGGATCGCATAGCGGCCCTTGCGGACGAAGAAATAGTCGGTGAGGTTGACCGCCGTCCACGGCACGAGGAAGTACAGCATCACGACCAGATAGATGTTCAGCACCGACAATCCCTTGCCCGACGTGTAGATGCTCAACGCCACGCCAAGTTGCAGGCACACGACGAACAGCACCGCGACGATGCGCGTTCTGGCCGTCGGGCGGATCTTCCTGAACGAATCGACGCCGGTGATGGCCGTGAGCTTCGCGCTGTAGATGTTCATCGCGATGACGGGCAGGAACGCGAGTATCGTGACGGCGACGACCACGCTGCCGAGCCCCGGTGCGAGATCGCTGCCGACCTGATTCAGCGCGACGAGCACATCGCTCGCATGAAGATGATCGGCGAGCCAGCCACCGACGGCGATCATCCACGCACCCGACAGCGACGCGCCCACGAAAACCGCCGCGATCAGCTTGCCGCCCGGCGTGTTCTTCGGCAGATAGCGCGAGTAGTCGGACACGTAGGGCGCATAGGCGATGTTGTAGCTTGCGGCCGCCGCGAACTGGGCGATGAAACCCGTCCAGTTGAAGCCGAGCGGCGCCGGTGGCGTCGCGCCTGCCGCCGCTGCCGGCAGCGGGACGTCATGGACCCAGTGCATCAGCACCGCGACGGTGACGAGCCCATACAGCGGAAGCGACAGATACAGCGCCCATTTGAAGCTGCGATGCATCCAGTCGTGGCCGAGCACGGCGAGAATCGAAGCCGGCACGGTGACCGCGAGCGCTATCCTGAACGGGTCCCAGCCGAACAGCGTCTTCAGGCCTTGCATCATCAACACGAGATTGACGATGTTGAAGCCCGCGAAGACGAACAGCGTCGCGAACAGCACGAGAATCACGCCGCGATAGCCGAACTGCGCACGCGACTGGATCATCTGCGGCAAGCCGAGATGCGGACCTTGCGAGCCATGAAACGCCATGAAGAGCGTGCCGAACATGATGCCGAGCGTGCCGGCGATCGTCGTCCACCACGACGTGAGACCGACGCTCGGCCCGACGAAGCCGATCGTCATCGTGAAGAAGGTGAAGTTGCCGAGGAACCAGAAAGGCCCCTGTCGCGAGAGCCGGTCGGTTCGCTCGTGCTCGGGAATGAAGTCGATCGAATGACCTTCGATCGCGCCGTGCTCGCTCGCCGCCGCGCTCGTGCTCGCCGCGCTTTCGTATGATTTCATCGCGTACCTCGATCAGTAAGCTGATGCCGTAAGAGGGGAGAGACGCTCAGTGCAACGTGATCCAGACGGCCTTCGTCTCCGTCAGATGGTCGAGCTGCTCCATCCCGAGGTCTTTGCCGAAGCCCGATTCCTTGAATCCTCCGAACGGCATCGACGGGTCGATCGTGCTGTGCGCGTTCACGTAGACGCTGCCCGCGCGCAGCCGCGGCACAAGGTTGTGAATACGGTTCACGTCGTTCGAATAGATGGCTGCGGCGAGACCATACGGCGAGTCGTTCGCGAGCTGCACGGCTTCGTCGATATCATCGAAGGGCGATGTCACCAGCACGGGCCCGAAAATCTCTTCGCGAACGATCTTCATCGAGTTGCGGCAATGCGCGAAGATCGCGGGCTCGACGAAGTACCCGGCTTCATCGCGCTTGCGTCCGCCGTAGACGAGCTCGGCCCCTTCGCGGCGTCCCGTGTCGATATATGCGCTCACGCGTTCCTTCTGCAGCGCCGACACGAGCGGACCGATGAAGCAATCGGGATCGAGGCCGGGCGCGATCTTCAACGTGCGCGTGTAGTCGACGAGCGCGGCCAGAAAGCGCTCGTGGATCTTGCGCTGGACATATACGCGCGTGCCCGCATCGCAGACCTGGCCCGAGTTGAAGAACATGCCGTTGGCAACGGCGCGCGCGGCGGCGTCGACGTCCGCATCGTCGAGCACGAGCACCGGCGACTTGCCGCCGAGCTCCAGCGTCACGCGGCGGATATCGCTCACGGCTGCCTGGCCCACGTTGCGCCCGACGTCCGTCGAGCCTGTGAACGTGAGCTTGTCGATGCCGGGATGACGCGCGAGCGCCGCGCCGATCACGTTGCCGCGCCCCGTCACGACGTTGACGACGCCCGCCGGAATGCCGGCTTCCTGCACGAGCTCCGCGAAGCGCAGCGTCGACAGCGAAGTGAGCTCGGCCGGCTTGATGACCGCCGTGCAGCCCACGGCGAGGGCGGCCGCGAGCTTCCACGCCATCGTCTGGAGCGGGAAATTCCACGGCACGATGATGCCGACCACGCCGACCGGCTCCTTGCGCGTATAGGCGACATAGTCACCCGGCAGCGACGGCTCGACGGTGCGCCCATGCAGCTTCGAGGCCCAGCCGGCGAAGTAGCGGAACGTATCGATGGTGCCCTGCACGTCGACGTCGCGGGCCTGCGCGGCGGACTTGCCCATGTCGATCGATTCGATTTCCGCGAGTTCCGTCGCGTTGGCTTCGATCAGATCGGCGAGCCGATGCAGCAGGCGCTCGCGTTCCAGCGGCTTGAGCTTGCGCCACGGACCGCCGTCGAACTGCTTGCGCGCCGCCTGAACCGCGCGATCGAGATCCTCGACGGTTGCGAGCGGAATCTGCGTGATGCAACCCGTGGTCGAAGGCTCGATGACATCGAGCGTCTCTCCTGCGCCGCCCGTCACCCACTCGCCACCGATGAACATCGTCTGCGGCTTGTTCAAAAAGCGCGTGGTGGCTTCCTGAACGCCGAAACGCTCCAGATAATTGCGGACAATGGTATCCAACTTCGTCTCCTGTTTTTCCGGGACTTCGTGATGTCGAGTCCCGTGAATGTCGATGTGAACCGTGCGCCTGCGGGCGCGCCTTCAACGATTCGCTTTGCTGCGCTCGTGAAAGATGAAGCCGATCGAGTTCATCAGCAGTTGAGCGGCGAGAATCGGCGTGACGCCGGCGGGGTCGTAGGCGGGCGCGACTTCCACGAGGTCCATTCCTACGATGTTTCCGCGGCTGCGACGGGCGAGCGCCTGGATGATTTCGAGCACCTCGTAGTACAGGAAACCGCCGTGGCTCGGCGTGCCTGTGCCGGGCGCGATGGACGGATCGAAGCCGTCGATGTCGATGGTTATATAGTAGGCCGCGCCTTCGGGAACCCGGGCGAGCACGCCTTCCGTGCCGAGCTTGCGCACGTCGCGCACCGACAGGATTTCCGAGCCGGCACGGCGCGCCGCGTCATAGTCGTCGCGGTTCGACGACGACACGTTGCGAATGCCGAGCTGCGTCATGCCGACGATATGCGCCATCTCGGAGGCGCGCCGCAGCGGATTGCCGTGCCCGTAGCGCACGCCGTGCCGCTCGTCGACGAAGTCCAGATGCGCATCGAAGTGAATGATGTGAATCGGCCCCTTGCCTTCGAACGCCTTGATGACCGGTGCGTGGATCGAGTGGTCGCCGCCCAGCGTGACGGGCATCGCGCCGCACGCCAGAATCTTGCGCACCGCAAGCTCGATGTTCGCGTTGCTGCTCGCCATGTCGGTGTGCACGATATCGGCGTCGCCGACGTCGACCATGCGCACCTGGTCGCGGCTCAGATACAGCACATCGTCTTCGTGATCGTAGGCGCCAGCGTGACCGAACGAAAACAGGGTCGACGCCTCGCGGATGCTGCGCGGCCCGAAGCGCGCGCCGGAGCGCCATTGCGTGCCCATGTCGTTCGGCGCACCGAGGATCGCCACGTCGGCGTCGATGCGGTTCCAGTCGAGGCACACCGGCGATTTCGCGAACGTGCAATGACCGACGAACGGCAGATTGAGCCGTCCGGATTCGTAGCTGTTTTCGTGCATCTTCATCTCCTGTTCTGTCAAGATGGGCCGCAGGTTGAGCCTGCGCGTTGTTTTGAGAGACTATGAACAGGAATGGCGGGCACGAGAATCATGACTATCGGATATTCATATCGGAATTTCCGAAGCAACGACGCGTGGAGGCGCGAACCCGATGACCCAGTTGCAGGACGTAGATCTCAAGCTGTTGCGGGTTTTCATGGCCGTGGTGCGATGCGGCGGCTTTTCGGCGGCGCAGGCGAGCCTGAACGTCAGCCAGTCGACGATCAGCGAACAGATGACGACGCTCGAAACCCGTCTCGGCCTGAAGTTATGCGAACGGGGCCGGGGCGGTTTCCGTTTGACCGAGCACGGCATCGCGACCTACGAGGCGGCGCAGCGGCTGCAGATTGCGGTGGAAGCGTTTTGCATGGATACGGATGCGCTGAAAAAGCACATCTCGGGACGGCTCTATCTCGGGACCATCGACAACACGGTTTCCGACAAGACATCGCCGCTGCCGCATGTGCTGCAGAAGTTCGTCTCGCGCGGACATGATGTGCATGTGGATGTCTATGTCGGCTCGCCTGCCGAACTCGAAGAACGCGTGCTGGACGGGCGGCTGCATGTGGCCATCGGCCACTTTCCGATTCACGTGCCGGGCCTGAGCTACGCCGAGCTTTATGCGGAACCGGATGGCCTCTATTGCGGGAAGGGGAATCCGCTTTATGCGCGCGCGTTCGATGCGGACGTATCGTCCGAAACGATCGCGGAGAGCCGGATCGTCGCGCGCGGCTATTTCCAGCAGCATGATCTGCGCATGTTGAGCGCGAGCAAGGCAGCGGCGACCGTCGACAATGTCGAGGCGCAGGCCATTCTGATTCTGTCGGGGGCGTACGTGGGGTTCCTGCCCAATCACTACGCGGCACGCTGGGTCGAGACCGGCGACATGCGCCGGATCTGCGCAGAGCGGCTGGGCGGACAGTGGCCGTTCTGCGCGATTACGCGGCGGGGTGTTTCCATGCCTTCCATTCTGAAGGCGTTCATGGCCGATCTGCAGGGTTGCCAGGAGGTGTTGAGATCGGCTTCGCCCGGCACCCTATAGCCGCGGGAAATCAATCAATCCAGTGCGACTGCACCCGCCTCCACTCGCGCTCGCGACGGTGCCGTTTCCTTCAGACCGAGCGCCACGACAAACCCGATCGCGAGCGCAGCCAGTCCGAGATGCATGATGTACTGAATGCCGAAGTGCTTTGCGATGTAACCCGCAATCGCCGGGGCGAATCCGCCACCGAACACTTCGCCGATGCCGACCACCAGACCCGAAGCTGTCGACATCAGCTTCGCCGGCACCGATTCCGCGCTCAACGGTCCCACGGTCAGCGTGATCATGCTGAAGACGAACAGAAGCGTGAGCGTGAGATAGGTGAACAGCAAGCTCGGATTCGCACCGGTCCGCATGAGGAGAAACAGGAAGACGGCCGCGCCGATCACCGAGAAGATCATGACCGGCTTTCTGCCGAGCTTGTCCGAGAGTGCCGGCATCACGAGCGTGCCGAGCGTGCCGCCGAAACCGATCGCGGATAGCACGTAACCCATCTGCTGCATGCTCAGATGCAGGTAGTCGATCAGGTAACTGGGAAAGAGTGCGCTCAGCACGACGAGACACGTCAGCCAGCACAACATGCCGACGATGTTCAACGCTATGTTGCGGTAGCGAAAGACATCGGTCCATCTGTGGGTGGCGGCATCGTGCGTCGCCGTGTGCTGTGCAGCGACCGAAGCCTTCGTATTGCGCAGCACCCTGAACATCAGATAAGCCACCAGCAAGCCCGGAATCGACACCACCGCGAATATCCAGTGCCACGGCAGCACTTTCAGCAACTGCGTGACGAGGATCGGCGCGATGCCCAGACCGAAGAGCGGCAGCGCCATCTGCTGAATGCCGATATTGCGGCCGTGACGCGTCGGCTTCGATGCATCGAGTGTCGCGATGATGCTCGCAGGCGTATAGGCGCCTTCGGCGAAGCCCATCACGGCGCGAATCAGGATCAGCGAGCCAACGCCCGTTGCAAGACCGCTCAACCCCGCCAGCAACGAAAACACGATGATCGCCGGAATGATGACCTTGCGATGGCCGACGCGATCGGAGAGATTGCCCATGAACATCGTCGAGATGCCCCACGCGACGGCGAGCGCGCCGGTGATGTGCCCGAGGTCCTGATAGTCGAGATGCAGATCCGTCATCATGACGGGAAAGAGCGGCATGATCATGAACCGGTCGATGCCGACCAGTCCGAAGCCCAGCGACAGCAAGGCCACGGCTTTCCACTCGTAGGCGATATCCCACCCTGAAACCCTGTTGTGTTCCATGTTTGCGATCTCCAGATCGTAGAGCGATGTCGTCGCACGCGACGAGCGATTGATGTCAGAAAGAAGTCTGCAGGCCGAGGCGGCCGATGACCTGATGCGTGGTGCTCGATTGACCCGCACCGTTGATCCAGGCGTTGTGTCCGCCTTCGACATCGCCGCCGGTCCACTGAACGACCGCTTCGGCGTACAACGTGGTGCGCTTGGAAAGAAGATACTGAGCGACGCTCGTGACTTGCTGCGCCCTGTTGTGGCTCAACTGCGCGTTGCCCTTCATGTACTGATAGTTCGCGCCGAAGCGGATATCCGGCATGAACGTGTACAAGGCGCCAGCCTGAACCGCCTGCACGACGCCGCCCGTCAGCGTATTGCGCGTGTTGGTATAGAGCGCGTTGAGATACACATCGCCGATGGTCTGACTGAGCCCGCCGCCGAAATTGCGGATGCCGTCGTGGCCGTCGTTGAGCGCCGCGTACCGGGTTTCGTTGTACGCGGCCGCAATACCGAAGTTGCCGATCGCATAGTTCACGCCGAAGCCGATCGTGTTGTTCGCCGAAAACGAGCCGGGCGTGTTGCCGAAGCCGTACAGCGCGCCGAGCCTCAGGCCTGCGAAGGTGGCCGAGACGATCTTGACCGAGTTCGATACGCGCGACGTTCCGCCGGTCTGGTCGAAGTCGAACGAGCCGGTCGGATTCTGGGGAATGCCGAGCGCGGCGAACGGCCCCTGGCGCATGTTGTAGAGGCCGCCATACGTGAAGGCGCCGTCGAGTTTCGCAGGCGGAAAGAAGAGGAAGTCGGCCATCAGGTTGTATTGCTGGCCGAACGTGATGCGCCCGACGCCGTCCTTCGACAGACCCACGAAAGCCTGCCGGTTGAAGTCGGCGCCCGGTCCCGGAATCCCCGCGCCGCTGTTCACCGAGAACTGCGACGCAAGCTCGAAGAGGGTCTTGTAGCCGCCGCCGAGATCCTCGATGCCACGAACGCCCCAGATGCTCGGTGTCCAGATCGAGTCGTCGGCCTTGAAGTTATGGCTGCCGTTTTCGTTGCTCACATAGCTCACGCCGACGTCGAGAATACCGAACAGCGTCACACTGCTTTGCGCTCTGGCGTGCGGAGTGAGCGCGCATGCAGCGAGCAGCGCGCATAGTGTCTTCCTCATGTTCTTTTCCTTTTTGTTTTGAGTCAGAGGACGACCGCTTCCGTGCGCTCTTCGACCGAAAGGCGCGACACGAGATCGCTCAACAACATCGGCAGTTCTTCGAGCGTCTTCACGCCGCCGAAGATGTAGTAGTCGGGCCGCACGATGATGGCTTCGACACCGTGCTCATCGAAGAACTGCCTGTACTTGCCGCTGACGTCGATGAGCACGCGATCCTTGACGGCTTTGTCCGCGTCGCTCGTGATGCCGATCGAACGCCCGCCGATGGCAGCGAGAGCGGCCTTGGCTTGCGCGTCGAGATACCGGTTCGGGTGCGCGTCGAGCGCGATGACGTGAAAGCCGTTCGGCATCGCGTCGTCGTAACGGGATGCTTCGTCCACGTTCATGACCTTGCCGTGAACGCTCAGCAGTCCGGCCACGCTTGCGCAAGCGAACGCCGGGTCCTTGCAGATCAGGCCATCGGTGAGACCGGGGAAGGGCGGCAGCGCAGGCACGTCGCCGGCGAGATACGCCGCGTCGCGTCGAGCCGCTTCTTCTTTGTCGGAGATGCAGACGACCTGTCCCATCGCGATCGATGCATCGATCACCGCGCGCACTTGCGGGCGGCGCTCGGGCGTGTAGTCCTCCAGCACGCGGTCCGATGCGATGCCCTTCAGGATCAGGTCGAAGCGCCAGGCGAGATTCCATGCGTCGCGAATGCCCGAGCACATGCCCTGTCCCATGAACGGCGGCATCTGATGCGCAGCGTCGCCCGCGAGCACGACGCGCCCCTCACGCCAGTTTCGTGCGATCAGCGAGCGGAACTTGTAGACGGCATGGCGCACGAGCGTCGCGTTCTCCGGTGTGACCCAGGGCGACAGCAGTTCCCACACTTTCTCCGGCTTTTGCAGCTCTTCGATCGATTCGTGCGGCAGACGCATGAACTCCCAGCGACGCAAGCCCGGGCCGCCCGGCACCATCGTCGTCGGGCGCTCCGGATTGCACCACTGGCCGATATCGGGCACGTCGAGCTTCACGCCGTCGTTCGGCTTGAGATCGATCACGAGCCAGTCTTCCTGGAAGCCGAGGTCATCGAACTCGATGTTCTGCGACTTGCGCACGAAGCTGTTCGCGCCGTCCGCGCCGACGACATAGCGTGCGCGCACCGTCTGCGTCTCGCCGGTCGGCTCCCACGTCGCGCCGTTCATTAGGCCGCGACGCAGAGTCAGTTCGCAACAGTCGGACAACTGACGCAAACCGGTTGCTTCCCAGCCCTGTTGCACGGAGACGTTCGGAAGCGACTTCGCCTTTTTGTCGAGGAGCGCTTCGAGCGACGGCTGATTGAAGAGATAGCCCACCGGTCCATCGCTGATCGATTCCGCCGACCAGTCGATCTCGACGAGCGTCTTCCAGTCCGCGTTGAACCACTGATACTTAGACGACGGTTGCGAGATGCGCTCGACGTCTTCTCCGATGTCCATCGCATGGAAAACACGACGAATCTCGTGGTCGTGAAATACGGCGCGCGGAAGCGGATACAGCGAAGGCCAGCGATCGAAGACCGCGACGTTATAGCCGCGTTCTCCGAGCAAGATCGAAAGAGATTGCCCGACGGGTCCGTATCCGACGATAGCGACGTCGAGAATGGTTTGATCTGTCATTTCGGTTCACCTGCTGAAAATAGAGCGAGTTGTGCCCTGGCGCCGGATGAACCGGCTGCCATCGAATCGATGCAAAGGGTGTGAAGCGATCAGTCTTCTAAGACGACGCCGGCTTCGGTGTTGTGGATGAAGTCGTCGGGGACCGGCGGACCCCAGAGATAGAGCGAGTCTTCCGGCGCGAAATCGCTGGCGGGCCACGCTTCGCCTGCGGACACGAAGTCGATATCGGCGGAGTACTCGAAGAAGGAGCCCCACGGGTCCTGCACGTAATGGAAGTAGTTCGAGCCCAGAACGTGCCTGCCGGTGCCCCAGCCTCTCGTGAAGCCGGCAGCGGCCATTTGCGACGCGCCCTGACCGACGAGGTTCACGTCATCGACATCCCACGCCGCGTGATGCCAGCCGCGCGCGCTGCTCTTGGCGAACGCGACGAGATGATGGTCGCTGCCGTGCGGTGCATGGGTGAACGCGATGATGTCGAGTGACTTGTCCGACAGGCGCAGGCCGAGCGCCTTGCCGTAGAAATCGAGCGCGCCGAGGACGTCCGGTGAAAACAGCAGCACATGAGAGAGGCGTCGCGGACGCACGGTCTTTGCCTCCGAGCGCATATGCGCGCCGCGCTCGTCCGCATGGCTCGATGCGACGACGCATGGTGCCTTGTCGAACGGCGTCGTCTTGGGGCCGATCTTCACCTGGATCAGATTGCCGTCGGGATCGCGGAACCAGAAGCCTTCTTCGGGCGATGCAAGCACGTCGGCGCCTGTCGCCTTCACCTGCTCGAGGATCGCTGCGAAATCCGCTTCGAAGCAGTTGAAACTCAAATACGCGAGCGACTTTCTCGATGCGGGAATGATGCGCGCCCAGCGATGTCCATCGACTGCGCGCAACTCCAGTTCGTCGGCGGTCGATGTGACATCGAGACCGAACGCGCTGAAGAAACGCTCGGCATCGGCAAGCGAAGGAACGTTGAGCGCAAAGTGATCGATCGAGTGAACACTCGCACATGCGGATGCTACGGTTGGGTCGCTCATGACCGCGTCTCCATGTTCGATAAGCGCCGGCTCTGCGGCCGGCTTCGCGGATAAGGAATTAGCGCGCGGCTTCGTCGGCAATGACATTGCGCAGCGTGCCGATCTTTTCCACCGACACTTCGCAAACGTCGCCCGCTTTCATCAGGAGGCGCGGCGTGCGCGCCCAGCCGATGCCCGAGGGCGTGCCGGTCACGATCACGTCGCCGGGTTCGAGCGTGATGGCTTCGCTGATCACGCTGATGAGCGTCGCGACATCGAAGACCATGTCGTCGGTGCTGGCCGATTGCACCACCTCGCCGTTCACGCGCGTCTCCAGCAACAGGCCCTTCGCGCCTTCGGGCAGCTCGTCGGCGGTGACGAGATCGGGGCCGAACGCGCCCGTGCCGTCGAAGTTCTTGCCGACGGTCCATTGCGGCGTCTTGAACTGATACTCGCGCACCGAGCCGTCGTTGAAGAGCGCATAGCCCGCGACGTGCGAGAGCGCGGCTTCCTTCGAGATGTGGCGGCCGCCCGTGGCCAGCACGACGGCGACTTCGCCTTCGTAATCGAGCCCTTCGGAATCGGTCACGGACGGACGAATCATCGGCTGCTCGTGCGCGATGAGACTCGTGTTGACGCGCAGAAACAGCGTCGGGTAATCGGGTTGCTCGTACTTGCTTTCCTTCGTGTGGTCGGCGTAGTTCAGACCCACGCAAACGATCTTCGGCGGCTTTTGCAGCGGCGGAAGGTACTTCAGCCCGGCTGCAGGGATCTTGTCCTCCGTCGCGTTGTTCTTTGCATATTCATCGAGCCGGACGCCGCGTGCGAGCAGCGATTCCAGCGGCTCGTCGCCGATGACGCGCACGTAATCGCCTTCGCGCACGCCGAGGGTTGCACGGCCATTTTTTTCGAAACTGACGAACCTCATTTCTGCCTCCTGTAGACCCGCAGACGAAACGCCCCGGGTGTGCTGAATCTCGTATTGACGAATTTGTCAGTTCCAATTTTATGCGAAATGACAAACTCGTCAATATGAATCCGATCAGGACAAACCCGCACAATGCGTGCGCTGCTAAAATCAAACCGGATCAACGGGATAGCCAATGGAAGCGACAGAATCGAGCGAAAATCACCGGACGCGCGTGGGTGCGTTGCGACGCGAAAAGACGCGCATTCGTTTGATCGAAAGCGCGCTGGCGGTTTTTGCGGAGAAGGGCGCGGACGCTCCGACCATCGACGATTTCATCGCTGCGGCGGGCGTCGCGCGCGGGACGTTCTACAACTACTTCCGCACGACGGCGGAACTGCTGTCGGCGGTGGCGGGCGAAAGCAGCGACGAAGTGCTCGCCGTCATCGATCCGCTCGTGCGCGCGATCGACGATCCGGCGCAGCGCGTCGTGGTGGGTTCGCGCCTTTACATGAGCATGGCGGCGCGCTATCCGTTGTGGGGCGCGTTCATCACGCGCGTGGGCACGAAACGGGGATCGCGAGGCCGTCTGCTCGACGAGTACCTCATGCGGGACCTGCAGATGGCCCTGGATGCCGGCCGGTTCGACGTCGCGGATGTGGTCGTCGCACGCGATATCGCGCTCGGCTCGATCATGTACGGCATCGAAACGCTTTTATCCGGCGACGCGCCCGTGGACTACGCCGAGCAATCGATGTACGCGCTCATGCGCGCCTTTGGCATCGGAGCGAAGGAAGCCCGAAAACTCGCCTACGCGCCGATCACCGATCCTTCCGCGCCACGCGGCGCCATCTTCGAGCGTGTCGATGCATCGGCGGTCGAAGACGGCGGCCCACGTCGTGACGCGGCTGGGTAGGGCCAGGAGAAGGCGCTTCTGGGCGCACGCGTTTGGCTAACTGTCGCGCGCGCCCTCCGCACGGTCGCTGTATAGCGGAACGGTTTTCCCGCTGGCGATGCTGTTGCCGACAGCCTGAAGGTCGAGCGAAGGCGCTTTCGCGAGCAGCACGTAAGCGAGCCGGTTCGTGCGCCACGTGACCGTCTTCATATCCCCGACCTGACCGGAGCGCACCGGCGCATCGCTCTCGTTTTCCTCGATCACGCACAAGGCGACAGGATCGCCGCGCTCCGGCAGATACACCATCTGGATGAGCGGGCGGTCATGGTAATTCAGGCGCTGCACGCGCTTGAACTTGAGGCCGACCTGGCGCAGATCCGGAACATCGACCGGCATGCCGTCGCGCTGGTGGATATCGGCCAGAACCTGCTCCGTGCTGGCCTTGTCTTCCCGCAGATTGGAGACCGTGTCGCGCCCGTAGAGCACCTGATAGTCCGCTACGCTCTGCACCCACGGATCGGCGCCGCGATTCAACGGGTTGTAGCCGCCGAGATAACCGGTGAGCACGCCCGAGCAGATCGCACCCGCGACGAAGGCCGCGGCCGCCCATTGCATCGAAAAGCGGCGCGTGCCGCGCGGCGCCTTGCGCTCTTGCGGCGTGCTGACGCTCACGAGTTCCTCGATGCGGCGCGTGAGGCTTTCCGGCACGGGCGGCACCGTTTGCCGGTCGTAGGCGGCGCGATACGGCAGGACCGACGCCTGCAGCGCCGCTGCGCGCGCCGCCAGTTCGTCGGAGTGCGCAATCGCCGCTTCGATTTCCGCGCGCTGTTCCGGCGAAAGCTCGCCGTCGACGTACGACATCAGCAGCGAATCATCGACATTCATCATAAGGATTCTCCTTTTCTGGTTGCCGCCGGAGCCTGCACGCTGAATTTCTGACCGATCGTAAGCCGCGCGCGCGACAGCCGGCTCATGATCGTGCCGATCGGCACGTCGAGCACTTCGGCCGCCTCGCGATAGCTCAGGCCTTCGATCGCCACCAGCACCATCACGACCCGCTGCGCTTCGGGCAGCGTCTCCACCGCGTCGATCACCTGGCGATGCAGCAAATCGAGCTCCGGATTACGCGCCGAAGGATCGGCGAACGATTCGATCTCTTCGTCCTGCCAGTCCATGCTGCCGCGGCTGCGAATCGAACGTGCGCGCAATTCGTTCATCCACGTCGAATGCACGATCGAGAACAGCCAGCTCAGCGTCGACGTCCCCGGCTGCAACTGGCTGCGCCGCTCCAGCGCCCGCACGCAGGCGCGCTGCACCAGATCCTCGGCGTCGTGCTGATTCTGCGTGAGCCGCAGCGCAAACCGCCATAACCGAGGCAACAGCGTCGGCAGGACGGTCGGCAGGTCGTCGTCGTTCATCGGGGCAGCTCCTGTGATGGGCGCGCTCATGATTGACAACACTCCAGAACCCGATCTATTCCGAAAATTTTTCGATTTTTTTTGCGGAATAAGCGGGCGGGGGCGGCTGTTTTCGGGTCACGGATCGCGCAACGGCGCGCACTCGAACCACCGATTAGGAGACAGATCATGGAGACCCTCCTCGACCGCGCCCGGCAGGCAGGCATGGCGGTCATGCTGGACGCGTGCATCGGACGCGAACGTTTTCATAGCATAGCCGGTTCGACGGCAACCCTCGCACGATTTGCGCAGCTTTGCGAAGCGCCGGCGGTGAGTCGTAACACGCTTGAAAGCTGGGCTGCGCTGTGCGAACGCGGCGACGCGACAGCCGTGGCGGCGGCGATCCGCCGCGCGCTCGGTGAATGAATTTTTGATTTGAATTCGGGTTGATGTGCGGCGTTTCAAACGCGCCGAAACATCGATATCAATTAGATATCCGAATCAATGCGGTGCGTTTATAGCCCGCAAACCAAGCTTCGCGATCCAATGGCGACGCGAATTTTGCCTGTGCCGCAAGGCGCATTTTTCTCTGGAGACTGACATGGCTGTGGATATGTTTCTCAAGCTGGGCGATATCAAGGGTGAATCTCTGGCGGTGGGTCACACCGAAGAGATCGAGGTGCTGAGCTGGTCCTGGGGCTGCTCGCAGATGGGCACGACGCACACCGGCACGGGCGGCGGCACCGGAACCGCGTCGGTGCAGGACCTCACGATCAGCAAGTACGTCGATAAAAGCTCGCCCACGATCGTGCAGTCGTGCTGCCAGGGCGTGCACATGCCCGAAGCCGTGCTCACGCTGCGCAAGGCGGGCGGCAACGAGCCGGTCGAGTATCTGAAGATCACGCTGAAGGAAGTGCTCATCAGCAGCCATTCGGTGGGCTCGGGCGGCGGCGATCAGATTGCAGAGAGCGTCACGCTCAATTTCGCGCAATTCAACATGGAGTATCAGCCGCAGGACAACACCGGCGCGAAGAAGGGCGGCGTGGTGACAGGCAAGTGGAACATCCCGAAGAACAAGTCGGAATGAACCGCCGGTTCACACACTAACCCACGCCTCTTACGGACTTCACCATGAATCGCGCAGATATCGCAGCCTGGCTCGCCGACCTTTCGCCGGATGTTCCGTGCGGCGAGGACGAAGAGTACAGCGCCGATTTTCGGTCTCTGGAAGAGGCGCTCGCCGGCAAGCCCGACGCCCAGTACGGCGGCACCGTGATCGCCGCCACGCCGCCCGACTGGACGCTCGCCCACTCGCTCTCGATGACCTTGCTCGAACGCACGCGCGATCTGCGCGTGGCGGTGCATTACACGCGTTCGGGCACGGTCCGCGAGGGTTTCATCGGACTGGCGCGCGGCCTCGCGCTGATCGAAGGGCTGCTCGATCGGCACTGGGGCGGCGTGCATCCGCAACTCGATGCCAGCGACGGCGACGATCCGACCGCGCGGGTCAACGCGCTCTCGGCGCTCGTCGACGACGCGGGACTCGTGGGCGAGCTGCGCGACGTGCCCTTCGTCGCGCCGCGCGGCCAGCGCGGTTTCGCACTGCGCGAGCTCGATGTGATGGCAGGCGAAGCGCCGCTTTCCGAAGGCGACGAGATGCCGACGCTCGCGGCCATCGATGCGGCGTTCGCGCAGTCGGGCATCGACGCGGCGCGGGCGATGTGCGCGGCGCTCTCGTCGGCGCGGGCGTCGCTCGAAAAGATCGAGAGCACGCTGACCGCTCGCGTGGGGCCGGCGCGCGCGCTCGATTTCGGTCCGCTTTCGCGGCCGCTCGGACGCATCGGGGATTTCGTGGCGGCGCGGGTCGAGGTGCTGGAGCCGGATACGGGGGGAACGGCGATGGAGACCAGCAGCAGTGAAGAGGGCGCGGGTTCCGGTCCGGCGGCGCATTACGCCGTCGCGGCCGGGCCCGCAGCGCCCCGGCGCATCGCGAGCGCGAAAGACGTGAGCGACGCGCTCGACGCGATCTGCGCGTACTACGCACAGTGCGAGCCGTCGAGCCCGTTGCCGGTGCTGTTGCAACGCGCGCGCAGGCTCGTCGGCAAGAGCTTCATCGAAATTATCGAGGACGTCGCGCCGGACGGCGCACATCAATTCAGGCATCTGGGCGGCGTCGTCTGACCAGTCCCGGAAAACAGGCAAAGCAAAGGAGCAGACATCGTGGCAAAGGAAAGCAGTCAGAAATTCATCGCGCGCAATCGCGCGCCGCGCGTGCAGATCGAATACGACGTCGAAATCTACGGCTCGGAGAAGAAGGTCAATCTGCCCTTCGTGATGGGCGTGCTCGCGGATCTCGCGGGACAGCCCGCCGAGCCGCTCGCACCGGCCGCCGAACGGAAGTTTCTCGAAATCGACGTGGACAACTTCGACGAACGTCTCAAGTCGATGAAGCCGCGCGTCGCGGTGCAGGTGCCGAACACGCTGACCGGCGACGGCAACGTCGCGGTCGATCTGACCTTCGAGAGCATGGACGACTTCACGCCCGCCGCGATCGCACGCAAGGTCGAGCCGCTGCGGCAACTGCTGGAAGCGCGCACGCAACTGGCGAACCTCCTGACCTACATGGACGGCAAGACCGGCGCCGAAGCGCTGATCGCCCGGCTGCTCGAAGAGCCCGCGTTGATGAAGGCGCTCGCCACCCAGCCTCGTCAGAACGACGACGCCGACCAACCCACTACCGGAGCATGACGCGATGAACGATCTCAGCATCCAGCAACAGGCAAGCCCCGCCGTATTGGACGCGGCGCCCGAACTCGACGACTTCTCCACGCTGCTGCAAAAGGAGTTCAAGCCGAAGTCCGAGCGCGCCCGCGACGCCGTGGAGAACGCGGTGCGCACGCTCGCCGAGCAGGCATTGCGCGACACCGGCGTGATTTCCGGCGATGTCCTCGCGACCATCGAAGCGCTGATCGCGCAGATCGATCAGACGCTCACCGGGCAGATCAACCTGATCCTGCACAGCGAGCCGTTCCAGAAGGTCGAGAGCGCATGGCGCGGCCTGCATTACCTCGTGAACAACACGGAGACCGACGAGTCGCTCAAGATCCGCGTGCTCAACATCTCCAAGGCGGAGCTGCACAAGACGCTGAAGAAATATCGCGGCGTCGCGTGGGATCAAAGCCCGCTCTTCAAGAAGCTCTACGAAGAAGAGTACGGCCAGTTCGGCGGCGAGCCCTATGGCGCGCTGGTCGCTGACTACTACTTCGACCATAGCGGCCCGGATGTGGACCTGCTCACGCAGATCGCGAAGATCGCGGCGGCGGCGCATGCGCCGTTCATCGCGGGCGCGGACCCGGCGGCGCTTCTGATGGAGTCGTGGCAGGAGCTCGCCAATCCGCGCGATCTGACCAAGATCTTCCAGACGCCCGAGCACGCCGCGTGGCGCTCGCTGCGCGATTCCGAGGACTCGCGCTACATCGGCCTCGCGATGCCGCGCTTTCTCGCGCGCTCGCCCTACGGCGCGAAGTCCGATCCGGTCGAGGCGTTCGACTTCGAGGAAGACACCGCGGGCGCGAACAGCAGCAAGTACGCGTGGGCGAACGCATCGTATGCGATGGCGGCGAACATCACGCGCTCGTTCAAGACCTCCGGCTGGTGCTCGCGGATTCGCGGCGTCGAGTCGGGCGGGGCGGTCGAAGGTCTGCCGGTACATGCGTTTCCGACCGACGACGGCGGTGTCGACATGAAGTGCCCAACCGAGATCGCGATCAGCGACCGGCGCGAGGCCGAGCTCGCCAAAAACGGCTTCATGCCGCTCGTGCACAAGAAGAACTCGGACTTCGCGGCATTCATCGGCGCGCAATCGCTGCACAAGCCCGCCGAATACGAAGACCCGGACGCCACCGCCAACGCGAATCTCGCCGCGCGCCTGCCGTATCTGTTCGCGTGCTGCCGCTTCGCGCACTACCTGAAGTGCATCGTGCGCGACAAGCTCGGCTCGTTCAAGGAACGCGACGACATGGAGCGCTGGCTGCAGAACTGGATCCTTCAATACGTCGATGGCGATCCCGCGCATTCCTCCGAAGACACCAAGGCGCGCAAGCCGCTCGCGGACGCGCAGGTCATCGTCGAGGAAGTGGCGGGCAATCCGGGCTACTACACGTCGAAGTTCTTCCTGCGCCCGCACTACCAGCTCGAAGGTCTGACAGTGTCGTTGCGGCTCGTGTCGAAACTGCCGACGGCCAAGGCCGCCTGAGCCGCGTCACGTCCGCCCATTGCCCGCAAAAGGAGCCGCCCATGTCCGAACCTTCCGCCCGCGACCGGCTGCAGCCGTCGTTGCTCGACCGCCTGACCGATTTCGAACCGCACGCGCGTCACGAATCCCGCGAGCGTCGCGTGATCTCGGCGCGTGCGCTGCGCGACAGCGTGCAGCGCGATATCGGCTGGCTTCTCAACGCGAGCGGTCTCGGCGAGCGTTCGCTCGCACGGGACGCGGCGAATCTGCCGCATGTCGCGACGTCGGTGCTCAACTACGGCCTGCCGGATCTCGCGGGCCGCGACGTCGCCGCGCTCGCGGCCGGCGCGCTGGAGCGCATCATCCGCGACGCGCTGTGGGCTTTTGAACCGCGGCTCGCGCGCGATTCGGTGCGCGTGACGGCGATCGACGAAGTGAAGGGCGCAGCAGCAACAAAAAGCGCGCGAGGCGGCCACGTGATCCGCTTCGAGATCGAAGCAGACATGTGGTCGCAGCCGTATCCCGAGCGGCTGTTCCTGCGCACGGAACTGGATCTCGAAGCGGGCGAAGTGCGCGTTTGCGATGCATCGGCCGGAGAGCAGCAGACATGAATCCTGCGTTCCTCAGGTACTACAGCCAGGAGCTTCAGCACGTCCGCGAGATGGGCGGCGAATTCGCCGCCGCGTTTCCGAAGATCGCCGGACGGCTCGCGCTCGATGGCGTCGAATGCGCGGACCCGTATGTCGAGCGGCTGCTGGAAGGCTTCAGCTTTCTCGCCGCCCGCGTGCAGATGAAGCTCGACGCCGAATTCCCGCGCTTCACGCAGCATCTGCTGGAACTGGCGTATCCGCACTATCTCGCGCCGACGCCGTCGATGACGGTCGTCCAGTTGCAGGCCGATCACGCGAACCCGCAACTCGCGGCGAGCGCCGATGGCATCGTCGTGCCGCGTCATACGGCGCTGCGCGGCATGCTCGACAAGTCCGCGTCGACACGCTGCGAATATCGCACCGCGCACGCGGTCACGCTGTGGCCCGTCGAGATCGCGCAGGCGAAGTTCTTCACACATGCGGGCTCACTGAACGCGTCGGCGCTAGCGCTGCCCGCGGGCGTCAAGGCGGGCTTGCGCCTGCGCTTGCGCGCGACCGGCTCGCTCGGCTTCGAGCGTCTCTCGCTCGACCGTCTCGCGCTGTATCTGCGCGGCCCGGATGGCCTGCCAGCGAAGCTGCACGAGCGCCTGCTCGCGCATTGCGTCGGCGTTGCGGTGATGCAGCCGGGCAATGGCGCGAGCGCCGCGACCACGCTCGCCGTGCTGCCGAGGACGGCGCTGCGACCGCTCGGTTTCGCCGAAGACGAGGCGCTCTTGCCGGTCGGCCGGCAATCGTTCGACGGCTATCGTCTGCTTCAAGAATATTTCGCCTTCGCGCCGCGCTTCATGTTCGTCGAACTGGCCGGCTTGCGCGACGCGCTGCGTCATTGCCGCGGGCGGGAAGCGGAGATCGTGATCCTGCTCGATCAGGCGGATGCATCGCTCGAACGAGGCGTCGATGCTGCGAATTTCGCGCTCGACTGCACGCCCGCCATCAACCTGTTTCGCCGCCGCACCGACCGCGTTGCGCTGTCGGACACGGCGTTCGAATATCACGTCGTGGTCGATCGCACGCGTCCGATGGACTACGAAATCCATCAGATCGACGAAGTCACCGGCTACGGCGCGGGCGCGGATGCGCAGAAGCAGTATCGCCCGTTCCACTGCGCGAACGATCTCGACATGCCGGGCGAGGGCGGCGCGTTCTATCAACTGCGGCGCGAGCCACGGCGCGCGTCGGCGCGGCAGCAGCAGAACGGTGCGCGCAGCAGCTACCTCGGCAGCGAAGCCTTCATCGCGCTGGTCGATGCGGCGGGCGCGCCCGACAGCGGCGACGTGCGCCAGCTCGGCATCGGCGCGTGGTGCACGAACCGCGATCTGCCGCTGTCGATGCCGGTCGGCGCGGGCTCGACCGACTTCACGCTCGATGCCGAAGCGCCCGTCACCGCCGTGCGCTGCGTCGCCGGCCCGAGCCGGCCGCTGCCTTCGTTCGCAGAAGGGCCGGCGGCGTGGCGGCTGCTCGATCATCTTTCGCTCAACTACGCGTCGCTCGTCGATACCAACGAGCAGGAAGGCGCCCGCGCGCTGCGTGAACTGCTCGCGCTCTACTGCCCCGCCGACGATGCCGCCGCGCATCGGCAGGTCGAAGGGCTGCGTTCGGTGTCGTGCGCGCCGGTCGTGCGCCGTTTGCCTTCGCCGGGTCCGATCGTCTACGGGCGCGGCCTCGCGATCACGCTGCACTTCGACGACGCCGCGTTCGAGGGCGCGAGCGCGTTTCTGCTCGGCGCGGTGCTCGCGCAATTCTTCGCGCAATACGTGTCGATCAATTCGTTCACCGAGACCCAAGTCGCGACGCTCGCGCGTGGTCCGGTCATGCAGTGGCCCGCGAGGATCGGACGATGCGCGACGCTCTGACCATCGACGGCATGCTCGCCCGCGACGCCCGCCGCTTCGACTTCTTTCAGGCGCTGCGGCTGATCGAGCAGGCGCACGGGGAGCGTCCGCGCCTCGGCCGCTCGCTGTCCGTGCGCGACGACGCCGTGCGGCTTTCGCAAGACCCGGAGCTGATCTTTCATCCGACGACGCTCGGCGACTTCGTGCCGGGCGAGGACGGCAAGCCCGGCCGGCTCGCGGTGAATTTTCTCGGCCTGCTCGGCCCGAACGGCCCGCTGCCGACGCACCTCACCGCCTACGTGCGCGAGCGCGCCCGCAATGCGAACGATCCGACGCTCGCGCGCTTTCTCGACGTGTTCCATCACCGGATGCTGTCGCTGTTCTATCGCGCGTGGGCGGATGCGCAGCCGGTCGTGAGCGCCGACCGTCCGCGCGACGATCGCTTCGCAGGCTACGTCGGCAGCCTGTTCGGCCTCGGCGCGCCCGCACTCGCCGATCGCGACGCCGTGCCCGATTCCGCCAAGCGTCACTTCGCGGGCGTGCTCGCCGCGCCGACGCGCCACGCCGACGGGCTGCGGCTGATACTCGCGCGCTTTTTCGGCGTGAACGTATCGATCGAGCCGTGGCGCGGCCACTGGATCGCGCTGCCGGAAGATGCGCGCACACGTCTGTCCGGCGCGCGGCTCGGCGTATCGACGGTCGTCGGCACGCGAGTCTGGGATTGCCAGCACAAGTTTCGCATCGTGATCGGACCGCTCGGCTATGTCGATTTCATGCGATTTCTGCCGGGCGGCGCGAGCCTCGCGAAGCTCGCCGACTGGGTCCGCAACTACGTGCGCGATCCGCTCGACTGGGACGTGGCGCTGCATCTGAAGCGAGAGGAAGTGCCGCCGCTGCGTCTGCAAGGCCATTCGACGAAAGGCGCGCGCCTCGGCTGGAACACCTGGCTCACGAGCGGCGCGCCGGTCCATGACAACCATCGGGTCGTGATCGCCGGGCAGGCGCAAGCGAACCACAAGCAAGCCCCACGCAAGGAGACTTCTCATGACTGAAATCAGCCGCATGGCCCTGTTCGGCAAGCTCGATCCGCTTGCCTATCGTGCGATCGAAAACGGCGCGGCGTTCTGCAAGCTGCGCGGCAATCCGTATGTCGAACTGGCGCACTGGGTGCAACAGATTCTGCTCGCGGCGGATTCGGATCTGCGCCGCCTCGTGCGGCATTTCGAACTGGACGAAGCCGCGCTCGAACGCGATCTGACCGCCGCGCTCGATCGTCTGCCGCGCGGCGCGACATCGGTTTCCGATATCTCCGCGCAAGTCGATGAAGCCGTCGAGCGCGGCTGGGTCTTCGGCTCGCTGATGTTCAACGCCTCGAAGGTGCGCAGCGGGCATCTCGTGATCGGCATGTTGCGCACGCCGAACCTGCGCAATGCGCTCTACGCGCTGTCGCGCCAGTTCGAGAAGATCAGCTTCGATGCGCTGTCCGCGCGTTTCGACGCGCTGCTCGACGGCTCGCCGGAAGCGCAGGCTGCGCCCGCCACGGAACCGGCCGCGCCGCTCGCGCAGAACGACGCGCTCGCCCGCTACACCGTCGATCTGACCGCCGAGGCGCGCGAGGGCAAGCTCGATCCGATCGTCGGACGCGACATGGAGATTCGCCAGGTCATCGACATTCTCATGCGGCGGCGGCAGAACAACCCGATCCTGACGGGCGAGGCGGGCGTCGGCAAGACGGCGGTGGTGGAAGGCTTCGCGCAGCGCGTCGTCGCGGGGGACGTGCCGCCCGCGTTGCGCGATGCCGTCGTGCGCACGCTCGATGTCGGTCTGCTGCAGGCGGGCGCGAGCGTGAAGGGCGAGTTCGAGAGCCGGCTGAAGCAGGTGATCGACGCGGTGCAGGCGTCGGACAAGCCGGTGATTCTTTTCATCGACGAGGCGCACACGCTCGTCGGCGCGGGCGGCGCGGCGGGCACCGGCGACGCCGCCAACCTGCTCAAGCCCGCGCTCGCACGCGGCACGCTGCGCACGATCGCGGCGACGACCTGGGTCGAATACAAGAAGCATATCGAGAAGGACCCGGCGCTCACGCGGCGGTTTCAGGTGGTCAAGGTGCCGGAGCCGACGGAAGCCGGCGCGATCGCGATGATGCGCGGCCTCGTGCAGAAGATGGAGCGGCATCACGGCGTGCAGGTGCTCGACGAGGCGCTGGAGGCGGCGGTGAAGCTCTCGCATCGCTTCATTCCGGCGCGCCAGTTGCCCGACAAGGCCGTGAGCCTGCTCGACACCGCCTGCGCGCGCGTCGCGGTGAGTCAGCAGGCGCTGCCGCCTGCCATCGACGATGCGAAGCGGCGCATCGAGACGTGGACGACGGAAAGCGAGATCGTCGCGCGTGAAGCCGCGCTCGGCATCGATACGCGCGAACGCGCCGCCGATGTCGCCGCCCGGCTCGACACCGAACGTGCGCGCCTCGCCGATCTCACCGCGCGCTGGGAGGCGGAGCGCGCGCTCGTCGGGCGCATTCTCGCGGCGCGGCGGGCGATCGAGACGGGCGGCGAGTCCGTCGCGCTCGCGGACCTTAAAGCGCTGACCGATGAACTCGCCCAACGCCAGGGCGAAACGCCGCTGATCCTGCCAGGCGTCGATGCGCACGCGGTCGCATCGGTGGTGCAGGACTGGACCGGCATCCCGGTGGGCCGCATGGTGCGCGGCGAAGCCGCCAGCGTGCTCGATCTGGCCGCGACGCTGAATCGCCGCATCGTCGGACAGGATCACGCGATGCACATGATCGCGCGCCGCGTGCAGACCGCGCGCGCCGGTCTCGACGATCCCTGCAAGCCGGTCGGCGTGTTCATGCTGGCGGGCACATCGGGCGTCGGCAAGACCGAAACCGCGCTCGCGCTCGCCGAGGCGTTGTATGGCGGCGAGGACAACGTCGTCACCGTGAACATGAGCGAGTACCAGGAAGCGCACACCGTGTCGCTCTTGAAGGGCGCGCCGCCGGGATACGTCGGCTATGGCGAGGGCGGCGTGCTCACCGAAGCGGTGCGGCGCCGTCCCTATAGCGTCGTGCTGCTCGACGAGTTCGAGAAGGCGCACCCGGACGTGCACAAGCTCTTCTTCCAGGTCTTCGACAAGGGCCGCATGGAAGACGGCGAAGGGCGCGAGATCGATTTCAGCAACACGCTGATTCTGCTCACGACCAATGTCGGCACCGAACTCATCACGCATCTGTGCGGCGGCGGACGTGAAGCGCCGTCGCCGGAAGACATCGCGCGTTCGCTGCGCGAGCCGCTGCTCGAAGCGTTTCCCCCGGCGCTGCTTGGACGCGTCGCGGTGATCCCGTATTACCCGCTCGACGAAGCAATGCTCGATGCGGTGATCCGCCTCCAGCTCGCGCGCATCGGGCGGCGCATCGGGGAGCGCCAGCGCGTCCACTTCGCCTGGGACGACGCGGTGGTCGGGCAGATCGCGCGGCGCTGCACGGAACTCGCGAGCGGCGGCCGCATGATCGACGCGATTCTCACCAACACCGTGCTGCCGCGCGTGAGCACGGAATTTCTGAGCCGTCTCGTCGATGGCCGCAGCGTGGCGAAAGTCGAAGTCGGCGTATGCGACGGCGAGTTCACCTATTCGTTCGATTGAGGAGCCGGTCATGCCACAACAAGTCGTCATGGGCGCGACGCTGCAATGCTCGTTCGGCGTGACGCCGTCCGCGCTCGTCGTGTTGCCCGTCAATCGCGTGCGCTGCGAAGGGTCGATTGCCGCGAACATCATGGATCACGAGCCGCTCGTGAACATCATGCCGTTCGGCATGTGCACCTCGCAGGCGAATCCCGAAGTCGCCGCGGCCACCGCCGCCGCGCTCGGCACGCCGACGCCGATGCCCTGCGTGCCCGCGACTCTCGCGCCCTGGGTGCCCGGCGCGGTCACGGTGCTGCTCGGCAACCAGCCGTCGCTCGACAACGTCTCCAAATGCCTCTGCAACTGGGGCGGCGTGGTGACGATCGTCGATCCGGCGACGTGCGAAACGCAGATTCCCTGAACGACGAGGCCACCGATGATGCTCACCGACAACGATCGCATCGCGCAGGTGACCTGCGCGCTCGGCACGAACGCGCTCGTGCTCTATCGCATGCGCGGACGCGAGGAACTGGGACGCCTCGCGCAATGGGATCTCGAACTGCTCGCCGACCGCTCGAATCTCGACATCGCGAAGATGCTCGGCAGCGACTTCTCGCTGTCGCTGGCGATTCCGTCGGGCGGCACGCGCGAGTACAACGGCATCGTCACGGCGTTCGAACTGGCGCGGCCCGCGAGCACGCAGCCGAATCGTCCGGCGCTGTATCGCGCGACGGTGCGCCCGCGCCTGTGGCTGCTCACGCGCGCATCGCACTGCCGCTTCTTTCACCGGATGACCGTGCCCGCGATCATCGGCCGCGTGCTCGCCGACTATCACATCGACTTCGAGAACAAGTGCTCGGCGAGCTATCCGAGCCTCGAACATTGCGCGCAGTACCGCGAGACGGATTTCGATTTCGTGAGCCGGCTCGCCGAGCGCGAAGGCATTTACTACTACGTCGAGCATCGGGGCGGCAAGCATCGGCTGATTCTCACGGATTCGTCGCAGGTGCATGGCGCGACGCCGCATTGCAACGCGCTGCCCTTTCGCGCGCAGACCGCCGCGCCGCACGAGCACGAGTGGGTCTATGCATGGTCCACGGGCGGCGAAGTGGCGACGGGCATCGTCGAGATCAACGATTACGACTTCGAGAAGCCGTCGCAATCGGCGCAGCAAGGTCTCGTCGCGCGTGCGCATCGCGTGAAGCGCTTCGATGAGCCCGTCTACGCGATGCAGGAGCACGCGCCCGGCTACACGCGCCACGAGGATGCCGAGCGTCTCGCACGCGCGCGCGTCGAGGCGCATCAGGCGGGCAATGTCTGCGTGAACGCGCGCACCACCGCGCGCGCCATCTGGCCTGGCGGCGTCGTGCATCTGAGCGATCATCCGCTCGCGCAGCACAACGGCGAGTATCTCGTTGTTTCGGCCGAGTATAAAATCAATTCGGATGACTATATTTCCACTTTCGATGCGCGCGACCGTCCGCCCGTGTTCGATTGCGCCTTCACGGCGTTGCCGCGCGACGCCGGTTTTCGCGCCGCGCGCAGCACGCCGCGTGCGTGCGTCGCGGGGCCGCAGACGGCGGTCGTCGTCGGGCCGAAGGGCGAAGAGATTCATACCGATAAATACGGCCGCATCAAGGTGCAGTTTCATTGGGAGCAACTCGAACCGGAGGCGTCACGCGAGTCGCTGCAGCGCTGCTGGGTGCGCGTCGCGCAGCCCTGGGCCGGCAAGGGCTACGGCGCGTTCTTCCTGCCGCGCATCGGTCAGGAAGTGTTGGTGCATTTCATCGAAGGCGATCCGGATCAGCCGCTCGTGATCGGCAGCGTCTACAACGCCGCGCAGACGACACCTTACGAACTGCCCGCGAAAATGGCCCGCACCACGCTCAAAAGCAATTCGACGAAAGGCGGCAACGGCTTCAACGAAATGCGTTTCGACGATACGAAGGATGCCGAGCAACTGTTCTTTCACGCCGAGCGCGATCTGGAAACCTGGGTGAAGCACGACGCGCTCACGCGCATCGGCCACGAGCGCCATGTAATCGTCGAGCAGGACGATTACGCGCGCTGCGGCGGAAATCGCAGCGACGAGGTGCAGGGCGCCCAGCGCACGCGGGTCGGCGGCAAATTTTCCCTCGATATCGGCGGCGATACGCATCACAAGAGCGGGGCGAATATTTCGGTGGGGGCGGGTGTTAACGTCGATGTGAAGGGCGGGGCGAACGTCACCATCGAGGCCGGCGTGACGCTCACGCTCAAGGCGGGCGGCAACACCATCGTGCTCGGGCCGTCCGGCATCGCGATCAGCGCGGCCGGGCCGGTGTCGATCGACGGCGTGGTCGTGCAGATCAACTGCGGCGGTGGAGGCGGTGGGGCGGGCGCGGCGAGCGCGTCGCCCGATGCGCCCGCCGCGCCCCGTCAGGCCGATGACGGTTCCAGATGAACGAACGCGAAGGAGACTCCATGTATCTCACGCTCACGGTGGAGAGCTATCAGGGCAGCGCACCCGATGCGCCGCTCGCGTGCCGCTTCGGCGCGGCGGGCGGCACCATCGGACGTGGCCCCGGCAACGTGCTGATGTTGCCGGATGCGGCGAAGACCGTGTCGCGTGTGCATGCTCGGATCGACTGGACCGAGGACGGCTGGCGGCTCGCCGATCTCGGCAGCAATCCGAGCCGGGTCAACGGCCGGCCGCTCGCGGGCGGCCAACCCGCGCCGCTCGCCGATGGCGACGTGCTGGAAATCGGCGGCTACCGGCTCGGCGTGCGCACGATGGCGCACG